>NZ_VUOB01000021.1 GCF_008386585.1 Solihabitans fulvus | reverse complement strand
CAACTCACTTGACGAGACCCACAAGAAAACCCCCGATGGGGACACCGCCGAATCCAGGGCGAACTCTCCCGACTCGGTCACCGGCTGGGAGCCGGCACGATCCGCCGGATCCTAGGCCACGCCCGCCTGGGTCCGGCTCCCCGCGGTGCCGACACCTCGTGGCGGACCTTCCTGCGCACCCAGATCCAGGGCCTGCTCGCCGTGGACTTCTTTCACATCGACACCATCGGCCTGCACAGGCTCTACGTGCTGTTCGTGCTTGAAGTCCATACCAGGCGAGTGCACATCCTCGGCGTCACCACACACCCGACCGCCGCATGGACCATCCAGCAGGCGCGCAATCTGGTGATGGACCTGGGAGAGCGGATCGCGTCGTTTCGGTTCGTCGTCCGCGACCGGGACACGAAATTCACCGCCAGGTTCGACGCTGTGTTCGCCAGTGAGGGGATCAACAGCGTGAAGATTCCCCTGCGGACGCCTCGCGCGAACTGCTACGCGGAGCGATTCGTGCGCAGCGTCCGCGCGGAGTGCACCGACCAGATGCTGATCTACAACGAACGGCACGCCGCCGCCGTCCTCGAAGAGTACGCCCGGCATTTCAACGACCACCGGCCACACCAAGGCCTCAACCAACAGCCACCAAACCACGATCCAGCCAGCGCCATCCCGCTGAACGTTCCGATCACACGCCGAAAGGTCCTCGGCGGCGTGATCAACGAGTACCGGCGAGCTGCCTGACCTGACCAGCGAAACACCTGGTCACCGCCTACGCATCGACTTTTGGCACGGTACACCTCAAGGAAACCCCACACCGCCACTGGCTGGGCCCACCCAAGACCCCGGCCAGCGCCCGCACCATCACCCTGCCCGCCTTCCTGACCCAACTGCTCAAACACCACCTCGACACCCACGACAGTCCCATCGTGTTCCCCAACAACACCAACGGGTTCCTGTGGCGCCGCAACTGGTGCCCCCGTGCCTTCAACACCGCCTTCGACGGCAACCTCGACATCGCCAACCCGACCGTCCGCGCCCACCCCATCCGGCCCGGACTGACCTTCCACGAACTCCGCCACAGCCACAAAATCTGGCTCATCGCCGCAGGCATCCCCGAAATCGCCCAAGCCCGCCGGCTCGGTCACCGCATGGACAAACGCGTCGCCGAGGTCTACAGCCACGTCGCCGACGAAGTCGAAACCCAGCTCCAAACCGCCCTCAAACAGGCATGGCTCCACGCCCGCCACACCCTCGCCGACCACCCCGAAACCCCACCCGTCACACCCCGCGACGGACTCATCCGACGACAACTCCCGTGAACCCCGCAGCGACCGTCAAGTGCTCCGGCACACCGTGAACTGACAGACACCCGCAGTGACCAGCACCAACGGCAGTCACCGCCCCGCGCACCGCGATCGAATATGGGGCGAGGTGCCCCATGCCCCACCCCACAAACGATCAACACCACTCTCTATGGCGATCACTGAAGATCACGAACTGCACACAGAAAAGCCGGTTGGCCTGGGCTAATGCCCAGGCCAACCGGCTTTCCCAGACCGTCGGGACGACAGGATTCGAACCTGCGACCCCTTGACCCCCAGTCAAGTGCGCTACCAAGCTGCGCCACGTCCCGGCCACACCCGGTGAGGAGTGCGCGATCAGCTTAGCGCATCCTCACCGGGCCCCCGACACAGGCCCCCCTCAACCGGAAGGCGCCGGGCGGCGCCCAACGGGGGCTCGGCTGGCGAGCCCCCGCCCTCCCCTTCGACCGGGCGACCGCTCCCCATGAGGTGTGCCCGTCGATGCGCTCACTATGCGTGCGCTATATCCGGCTCACTACCGCCGAAAGTCGAGTCATCGCCATCCACTTTCGACTGACGTAGGGGGTTGGGGACCATGGGGCCTGACAGTGACAGGGAGGTGGCGGCGGGCAGGGACGGGCCGGCTGGCAGCGCGGCGCGAACGGCGAAGCCGCCATCCGCACTTTGTTCCGTGTGCAGGCTGCCGCCCACCATGCGGACCCGCTCGGAGAGGCCGTGTAGGCCGGCTCCGCCACGTTCGGGGTTGGGAGCGCCCGGCTGCGGGGACGGGTCGTTCACGACCGACACCGTCAGCCTGCCGCCCTGGTGCTCGAGGCAGACCCGCACGGCCGCGCCGGGGGCGTGCTTGGTGACGTTGGTCAGCGCCTCCTGCACCACGCGATACACCGCTCGGTCGATCGCCGGGGTCAGGTCAGCGCCTACCGGGGTTCGGTCGGTCAGGCGGACGGCGAGGCCCGCGGCTCTCGCCCGCTCGACCAGGGCGGGGAGGTCGCTCACGCCCTGCGCCTGGCGCCTCGGGCCGGTGAGGATCCCCAGCGCCGCGCGCATCTCGGCAAGCGACTCCTTGGCGAGCGCGCGCAGGCGCTGCGCCGTCTCCTTGGTGCGCTCCTCGGCCGTTGTCGCGGCCAGGGCCGCCGACTCGACGGCGATGAGGGTGGTGTGGTGCCCCACCGCGTCATGGATCTCCCTGGCGATCCTGGCGCGCTCGGCCGCCCTCGCGCTGTCCTCCAGCGCCGCCAACTCACCCTCGCGCGCCCTGCGCACCTCGGCGAGGCTCGCGGTCAGCTCCTGACGCACCCGCACCAGCGTGCCCACCGCCGCAGGCGCACCGGCCATGAGCAGGGAGAACAACACCGTCAGCACGGCGCTGGTCCAGATCATGTGCTGGCTGATGATCACGGGGAGCACGGCCGCCGCGGTCACCGCAACAACCCAGCAGGCGACCGTGACGGTGCTGCGAGAGGTCCGGCCCACTCGGTACTGCGCGACGATCGTCGCCGGCCAGCCCAGTCCACCGGTGAGCGCGGGGAGGCACAGCAGGACGCCCAGCCACGGCCAGCGCAGACGGAGCGGCAACGCCAGGCAGGCGACGACGGCCGCGGGCACCGAGTACTGGTACGTGCCGTACGGGGCCATCAGCACGGCGGCCAGCGGGATGGCGACGGCCAGCACCTCGAGGCCGAGCACCCGCGCCCAGCGCGGCAGCTCGATCACCGGGACTCACCTGCGAAGCGGTGTGCCGGGGGATCGCGGTGTGCTGCGGGATCGTTGGGTGCCGTCGGATTGCGGTGTGCGGCCGGGTCGTTGGGTGCCGCGGCGTCGTTGGGGGCTGCGGGTGGCCGGGGCGTGGTGATTCTGGGGATGGTCTTGAGCCTGCTCATAGCGACTCCCCACCGACGCGCTGCGCGACCAATGCCGCCTGCACCCTGTTCTCCACGCCGAGCTTGGCCAGCAGCGTGGAGACGTAGCTCTTCACGGTAGCCTCGGTCAGCCCGAGCTTCGCGGCGATCGCGCCGTTCGAGCTGCCGTCCGCCAGCAGGTCAAGGACCTGGCGTTCGCGGGCGCTGAGCACTCTCAGCTGCTGGCTCGCCCGGAGGCCGTCGCCCGCGTCGCGCAGGCGCGGCAGCAGACGTGCGGTGATCCTCGGGTCGAGGACGGCGCCCCCGGCCGCCAGGTCGAGCACGGCCCGCACCAGCACCTCGGGCTCGGCGTCCTTGAGCAGGAAGCCCTGCGCGCCGAGGTCCAGCGCCGCCGCCACGTAGTCGTCCAGGTCGAACGTGGTGAGGATCGCGGCGACCGGCGGGTTCGGCTGCGCCCGCAGCCGACGCAGCGCCTGAAGGCCGTCCACGCCGGGCATCTGCACGTCGATCAGCACGACGTCCGGCCGGTGCCGCGCCACGGCCGACAGCAGCTGCTCGCCGTCGGCCGCCTCGGCGACCACGCGGACCCGGTCCCCGGACTCCAGCAGCACCCGGAGTCCGCGTCGCAACAGGGGCTCGTCGTCGGCGAGCACCACCCGCACCGGTCCCCGGGCAGCCGCACCGTCCACCCCGTGACCTCCCATGCGACTGGAGCCTAGACCGCACTGTGACGTGCGCCATCCGACCGCGTAGGCCCGGACCGGCTCAGCCCTTCTTCTGGGCCCGCTTCTCCCGCACCCTGACGGAGATCCGCACGGGGCTGCCGGTGAAGCCGAACTCCTCGCGGAACTTGCGCTCGATGAACCGCCGGTAGCTCGCCTCGAGGAACCCGGTGGTGAACAGCACGATCGTCGGCGGCCTCGTCGCGGCCTGCGTGGCGAACAGCACCTTGGGCTGCTTGCCGCTGCGCACCGGCGGCGGGGTGGCCGCGATCAGGTCGGACAGCCAGGCGTTGAGCTGGCCGGTCGGCACCCGCTGGTCCCAGGACGCCAACGCGGTGCGCAGCGCGGGCGCCAGCTTGCGGACGGCGCGTCCGGTCAGCGCGGAGACGTTGATCTTCTCCGCCCACGGCACCCTGACCAGGCCCCGCTCCAGCTCCCTGACCAGCTCGTGCCGCCGGTCCTCGTCGACCAGGTCCCACTTGTTGAAGGCCAGCACGCAGGCGCGACCCGACTCGACGACCATGGTCAGCACCCGCAGGTCCTGCTCGCTGATCGTCTCGCTGGCGTCCAGCAGCACGACGGCGACCTCGGCCGACTCGATGGCGGCCTTGGTGCGCAGCGACGCGTAGTACTCGGTGCCGCTGGCGGTGTTGACCCGCTTGCGCAGCCCGGCGGTGTCGACGAACCGCCACACCTCGTCGTCCAGCTCGACCAGCGAGTCGACCGGGTCGACGGTGGTGCCGGCCACGGAGTCGACCACGGCGCGGTTCTCGCCGGTCAGCCGGTTGAGCAGGCTGGACTTGCCGACGTTCGGCTTGCCGACGAGCGCGACCCTGCGCGGGCCGCCCGCCGCGCCGAAGGTGTCCTTCGGCGTCTCGGGCAGCGCCTCGAGGATGGCGTCGAGCACGTCGCCCGACCCGCGCCCGTGCAGGCCGCTGACGGGCATGGGCTCGCCGAGGCCAAGCGACCACAGCGACGCCGTGTCGGCGAGCAGGCGATCGTCGTCGACCTTGTTCGCGACCAGCAGCACCGGCCGGTCGGAGCGGCGCAGCACCCGCGCGACGGCCTCGTCGGTGGTGGTCGCGCCGACGGTGGCGTCGACGACCACGAGGACCACGTCCGCGGTCTTCATGGCCAGCTCGGCCTGGGCCGCGACGGACGCCTGGAGGCCGGTCGCGTCGGGCTCCCAACCACCGGTGTCGACCACGGTGAACTTGCGGCCGTTCCACAGCGCGTCGTAGGCCACCCGGTCCCTGGTCACGCCGGGAACGTCCTGCACGACGGCTTCTCTGCGCCCGAGGATGCGGTTCACCAGGGTCGACTTGCCCACGTTGGGGCGGCCGACGACCGCGAGCACGGGCTGGGGCGGCGCGCCGCCACCGTCGCCGTCCTCGGCACCGTCGCCGTCGAACTGCGACCAGTCGGACTCGTCGGCCCACGTGCCGTCGAAGTCGTCACTCACGCTGTTGTCTCCTCGCTTCGCTCGTCGCCTTGGCGAGCGAGCACTGCGGTGTCGGTCGAGCTCACTTGGCTCCGCCGACCCCGTTGTCATCGGAAAGATCATGGTTGGGAGGCGTCGCGCGGCCGCCGCGCAGGTCGTCCAGCTCGGCGACGACGGCCGCCAGCCGGACCCTGACCAGCTCGGTCGCGGCGTTCAGCGCCTGTCTGCCCCTGCCGTCCGGCAGGGCGAACGGCTCGCCGATCAGCACGTCGACCACCGGCAGGAAACGCCTGCGTGCGCCTTCGGGGCGCAGCGTGCCTCGGCAGGCCACCGGCAGCACGAGCGCGCCGGAGGACCTGGCCAGCCAGGCGGCGCCGTGCTGGGCGTTCGCCACGTCGCCGTCGCCCCTGGTGCCCTCGGGGAACACGCCGACCACGCCGCCAGCGCGGAGCACCCGAACGGCCGCCAGCAGCGGCGTGCGGTCGGGCTCGCCCCTGCGCACCGGCAGCTGGCCGATCTTGCGCAGGAACCAGCCGACCGGCCTGACCTTGAACATCTCCTGCTTGATCAGGAAGACCGTGCGGCGGGGCAGCTGGCCGAACAGGATCGGGCCGTCGGCCATGGAGCTGTGGTTGGCCACCATCACGATCGGGCCGGTGCTCGGCACGCGATCCTTGCCGTGCACCCGCACCCGGAACGGCAGCCGGAACGGGCGTCGCCCGATCCAGCGACCGAAGTCGTGCATGGGCCGCCAGGCGCCGTCGGGCAGCTGACCGTCGTTCACGCGGTCCCCCGTCCCGCCTGCTCCGGCTGCACCAGCAGGCCGCGTCGCTCGGCCAGGTCGAGCAGCAGCGTGAGGACCTCGGCCACGTCCAGGTCGGTGGTGTCCAGCTCGACGGCGTCCTCGGCGCGGCGCAGCGGGGACACGGCCCTGGTGGAGTCCAGCCGGTCCCTGCGCTCGACGTCGGCGAGGGTCGCGTCGACGGTCGCGGTTCGGCCTGCCGCGACGTCCTGCCGGGACCGGCGCTGCGCCCTGGCCTCGGCGGAGGCAGTCAGATAGACCTTCAGGCCCGCGTCGGGCGCGACGACCGTGCCGATGTCGCGGCCCTCGACGACGATGCCGCCGCCGGCCAGCGCCTCGGCGATGATCCTGCGCTGCTCGGCCACGAGCTGCGCGCGGACCTCGGGGACGGCCGAGACGGCGGACACGGCGAGGGTGACGTCCTGGCCGCGGATCGCGGCGGCGACGTCCTCGCCGTCCAGCGCGGTGCTCGGGCGCGCCGGATCCGTGCCAAGCACCAGCCGGGACGCGGCGGCGACCCTGGTCACGGCGGCCGCGTCGGCCGGGTCGACACCCGCGCGCAGGACGGCGACGGTCACGGCGCGGTACATCGAGCCGGTGTCGAGGTAGCAGGCGCCCAGCGAGCTGGCCAGCCGGCGCGCGACGGTGGACTTGCCCGTGCCGGACGGCCCGTCAAGAGCCACCACACCACGCAGCTCACCCTGTCCCACCGTGTTGCCTCCCTAGCCGTGCGGAATGAGCCCGTGCCGAACTCGACCCGCGCGGCCTCCTATTCTGCCTGGTGCGGCGGGGAGCGCAGCGCCACGGTCGGTGTGACCTCGTCGGAGCCGTGGTGATCAGTGGTTCAGGTCGGTGCGCAGCCCGGCCGCGCCGCGCAGGTACACGTGCTTGACCTCCGCCCGGGCCAGGTCGGTCTCCACGTGCGCGAGCAGCCGGATCACCCTGGGCATCGCGCCGGGCACGGCGATCTCGGTGGCCGACAGCAGCGGCACGTCGGCCAGGCCGGCCATGCGCGCCGCGTAGGCCGGGAACTCGCACACCAGGTCCGGCGTCGCGGTCAGGACGACCGATATCAGCTCGTCGGCGGTCAGGTCGTTGCGCGCGAGCACCTCGCCGACCAGCTCCGCGGTGGCCGCCAGCAGCTGCTCCCGCTCGTCGGCGTCGACCTGCGTCGCGCCCCGAATCGCTCGTACCGCCATGGACCCGACTTTACGGGTGGCTCAGGTCCGCCAGCAGCAGGCCGCTACGCGGTTTGGGGGTGAAGTAGGTGCTCTTGCGCGGCATCCGCCTGCCCTCGGCGTGCACGGCGAGCACGTCGGCGAACGGCACCGGCGCGATCAGCAGCAGCGCGTCGACTCCGGCCGCCAGCCTGGGATGGCCGGGGGTCGGGCGCACCAGCGGACCCTCGGGGTCGAGGTCGAGCGCCTTCTCCAGCAGCAGCCGCTCGACCACGGCGTGGTCGATGCGCGGGGCGGGCTCGTCGGGGTCGGGCGGCGGCAGCTCGACCCGCAGCACGCTGTCGCCGCTGAGCACCGTCACCGAACCGGGTTCGGTCGGTGCGACCGGGTCGGCGCCCTCGTGCACGGTCAGGCCGACCCGCTGCCAGGCCGACACCAGGTCGGCCGCGCGCAGGCCGGTGCCGACCAGGGCGCGGTGGATCGGGCCGATCCGCAGGTCGGGCCCCGCCGCGACGAGTGCGAGCAGCCCGTCGAGTCCGGCGGCGGCCGCGGCGGCCACCCGGTGGTTGCCGTCGGCCACGAGCAGCGGGTGCCGGCCTGCGGCGGCCAGCAGCTCGTCGCGGCGCGCGCCGGGGCCGAGCAGCCACATGCGGTGCCGGCGGCCCGCCGAGTCGCGGGTGTCGACGGCGGGTTCGCCGAGGTCGGCGGTGGCGGCCTGGACCAGCTCGGTGAGCCGTTCCCCCTCGGCGACCGGCACCAGCAGCGCCGCGCTGGTCGCGCAGCCGAGGCCCGCGAGCACCTCGGCGCGCTCGGCCACGACGGTCGGGTAGACCTGCTCGCTGTGCCGGACGCGGCTGAGGCCCTCGGCGTCGACCGCGGCGGGATCGACCATGCAGAGCAGCCCGCAGGCCGAGCCGCCCTCGCCGTCCACCTGGTAGGGCGCGACGACGTCGAACACGGGCCGGTAGGCGGCGCGGCGCAGCTCGTCGAGCGCGGCGCGGGCCGCCGGCAGCGCCGCGACCAGCCCGAGCCCGGCAGTCAACGAGGCAGGCGTGCGGTGCGGGTGCTGGACGGCCAGCAGCGTGCCCTCGGCAGCGCCGGGCACGGCAAGCGCCGTGGCGACCCGATCGGGCTCGGCGAACTCGTCGACGTCAGGCCCAGGCACGAGGTCGCGGACCACCCAGGCGTGGTGCAAGGCGCGTAGCCAACCAGTCACTCCCCGATCCTGCCCGCCTGACCCGCCGCACGGAGCGGCATTGGCACAATCGACCGAATTACCCAGGTTAGATTGGGGGAGTGAACGTCGAGGTGACGCCGCTTCCGGGGATCGGCACCCGTCAGGACTTCGTGATCCGCTCGGGTCGCCGAGTCGGCGTGATCACCTACCGGGACGGCAAGTTCGAGCTGATCGTGTCCAAGGACGACGACCCGGACGCGTGCTCGGCGTCGATACCGCTCACGCCGGACGAGGCCAGTACGCTCGCCGGGTTGCTCGGCGCGCCGCACCTGGTCGCCCAGCTCGGCAGGCAGCACCGCGACGTCACCGGCGTCGACACCCAGCAGATCCCCGTCGTGCCGGGCTCCGCGTTCGACGGCAGGACGCTCGGCGACACCGCCCTGCGCACCCGCACCGGCTCGTCGGTCGTCGCGGTGGTGCGCGCCGGCACCGTGCACCCGTCGCCGCGGCCGGAGTTCACCTTCGCCGGGGGCGACGTCGTGGTCGTTGTCGGCACGTCCGACGGGCTGGCCGCGGCCACCGACATCCTGGCCAGCGGCTGACCGACGTGCACGACACAACGATCTCCCTCATCGAACTGGGGGCGGTGTTCTTCGGCCTTGGCCTGCTCGGCAGGCTGGCGTGGCGCATCGGCATCTCGCCCATTCCGCTCTACCTGATCGGCGGCCTGACCTTCGGCCACGGCGGGCTCGTCCCGCTCGGTGGCATCGACGCCTTCACCGAACTCGCCAGCGAGATCGGGGTGGTGCTGCTCCTGCTGTTGCTCGGCCTGGAGTACTCCGCCAACGAGCTGGTGACCGGCCTGCGCAGGTCGTGGATGGCCGGGGTCGTGGACATCGTGCTCAACGCGGCCCCCGGCGCGATCGCGGGGCTGCTGCTCGGCTGGGGCCCGGTCGGCGCGCTGGCGATGGCCGGGGTCACCTACATCTCCTCGTCGGGGATCATCGCGAAGGTGCTCGGCGACCTCGGCCGCCTGGGCAACCGGGAGACGCCGGTGGTGCTGGCCGTGCTGGTCTTCGAGGACCTGGCGATGGCGGTGTACCTGCCGATCCTGACCGCGCTGCTGGCCGGCATGACGTTCCTCGGCGGGCTGACGGCCGTTGGCATCTCGCTCGCGGCGATCACCGTGGTGTTGGTGATCGCGCTCAAGTTCGGCCGGTACGTCTCGGCCGTGGTGGACAGCCCCGACCCCGAGGTGTTCCTGCTCAAGGTGTTGGGCGCGGCGCTGCTGGTGGCCGGCGTCGCCTCGCAGTTGCAGGTGTCGGCCGCGGTCGGCGCGTTCCTGCTCGGCATCGCGATCTCCGGCTCGACGGCGGAGAACGCGACCAGGATGCTCGAACCGCTGCGGGACCTGTTCGCCGCCGTGTTCTTCGTGGTGTTCGGCCTGAACACCGACCCGTCCGCGATCCCGCCCGTGCTCGGCATCGCCGTGGCGCTCGCGGTGATCACCACGCTGACGAAGGTCGCGACGGGCTGGTGGGCCGCGCGGCGCCAAGGCATCGCGCCGCTCGGCCGGGCGCGGGCCGGTGCCGCGCTGGTGGCCAGGGGCGAGTTCTCCATCGTCATCGCGGGCCTGACCGTGGCCTCCGGTGCCGTCGACGGGCAGCTCGCCGCGCTGGCCACCGCGTATGTGCTGCTGATGGCCGTGCTTGGGCCGGTGGCCGCGCGGGTGGTTGAGCCGCTGGCGAAGGCCGTCCGCCGACGCCGCCCAGCCGCCGCCTGAGCCGGGCCCGACGGAACTCGCGGAATGTAGCGCGGCGGCGGGGGCGGCCGGACCTCAGTCGTCAAGCGTCGACGGCACAGGGGATCCGTCTGGGCTGGTTGTTCGCGGAGGTTGTTGGACGCAGCATCGCCGGGTGCAGAGTGGTCGCCGGGCCCGGTCGGTAGAGCGCGGCAGGTCGGCCGCCCTGTCCGGTGGCCTGTTCTCCGGTCGCAACAAGGAAACCGGCCGTGCCGGTGACCTTGCGGTGGAAGTTGCGCTGGTCGAGCGTCTCGCCCCAGACGGTCTCGTAGACCTGGCGCAGGTCGGTGACGGTGAATTCCGGCGGGCAGAAGCTGGTGGCGAGCGTGGTGTACTCCAGCTTGCTTCTGACCCGTTCGACGGCGTCGGCGACGATTCGTTTGTGGTCGAAGGCCAGCCTGGTGTCGTGGTCGAGAGCTGCCTGGACAGGAACCCAGGCTGCGGTCTGTGCGTCGCCGCCGGCCTCGGGCGTGGGGAGATCTGGGACGAACGCCACGTAGCAGACGGTCACCACGCGGCTGCGTGGATCGCGGTCAGGGGCGCCGTAGGCGCGTAGCTGTTCCAGGTACAGCCGGCTGATGTCCAGACCGGTTTCCTCTGCTAGCTCACGTTCTGCGGCGGCATCCAGATCCTCCTGGTCGTTGGCGAGGAACCCGCCAGGGAGTGCCCGTTGTCCCCGCCACGGATCGACTCCACGTTCCACGAGCAGGATCTGTAGCGCGTTGTTGCGGACGGTGAGAACCGCGAGGTCGACGGCGAGGGCGATCCTGGGTATCTGCCAGGTGCTGTCAGTCATGGCTGTCGCTTTCCGTGCGCGTGCTCTGACCTGCGGCGACGGTGATGGTCCGCCGCCCGCATGGTAGCCACGTCGGTCGTCAGATACTATTTACGTCAGGTTGACGTAAATAGTATCCGTGGGCTAGCGTCCTCGCGCAGCGGCCAGCAACTCGCCGCCAGGCTCAAGTTCCACACGACGCGCGGCGGGTTCCGCCGCGACGAGCTTGATCAGCATGTTTCCAACCGGAGCCGGTCGGCGGCTCCTGGCACGGCAAGGACCCGTATCCGCAGAACGGATCGTGCTGGAGTGAAACGATGATCGTGATCTTGACGGCGCTCGCCATCGAACAGGACGCGGTGCTGGAGCACCTGGTTGACGTCCACAGTCATGAACACTCTTCGGGCACTATTTTTGAGGTGGGGACCATTGTTGGGCATCCGCGGCATCGGGTGGCGGTGGGGATCACCGGCCCGGGCACCACGACTGCGGCGGCCCTGACTGAACGAGCCAAGGCCGAGTTCTCGCCGTCAGCAATGATGTTCGTCGGTGTCGCCGGCGGTCTTCGCGAGTGGCTCAAGATCGGCGATGTGGTCGTAGCGACCAAGATCTATTCCTACCAGGGTGGACGCAGCGAGGGCGACGAATTCCTGGTCAGGCCGAGGGCCTGGGACGCGTCGCACCGGATTGACCAGGCGGCTCGGCGGCTCTCCCGACGCGATGCCTGGCACGAGTTTCTGCCAGAGGACGCCAGGGACTCGGAACCCGCAGTGCACTTCGATCCGATCGCGGTCGCTGACGTGGTGCTCAACTCGACGACCTCGGACCTCGCGCGCCGACTTCGGCAGTCCTACAACGACGCTGTCGCGGTGGAGATGGAGGGTTCGGGATTTGCCCACGCCGCGGCCCTGAGCGATCAACTTCCAGCGGTGGTGGTGCGCGGTATTAGCGATCATGCCGACGGCACCAAGGAAATCACCGACGGCGAGGGCGGCCAACGCGTCGCGGCCCGCAACGTCGCGGCGTTCGCCGTGGCACTCGCTGCTGCACTGAAGCCGGTCGACGACCCGGAGCCGGAGGCGCCAGCCTCATCGACGCCCGCGTCGCAGGTGATCCACAACCGGAACATCGCGCGCGACAACGCTCATGTGGGCAACCAGGTCGGTGTCAACTTCGGCGCCCTCAGCCCACGGGGGAAACGGCAGTGACCGCCGACGCGGGGACCGCGTCGCCCACGGCGTCAGTGGACAACCAGAACGTGGCATCCGACTCCGCTCGTGTCGATCAGCAGATCGGTGCACAGTTCGTCAGCTCGGTCCTGCACAACGCGACGATCTACAACTCCAGCCCAGGCCAATCGCCTGGTGAACGGCAGAAGGTGGCGCTCGCCCATCTCAATGGGGGCAACCCCCGGCGCGCCGAGAAACTGTTCCGCAGCCTCCTGGACCATGGTCACATCACGCCCGAACGTGTCTACTACTTCGTCCTCTCCGTGCTGAGCGGCCGCTCGTTCGTCGAGATCACCGCCGATCTCTCAGACGAGATCCACAACGCCAGGAACCTTGTGGCAGCAAGGCAACGAGACAGTTGGGGCGAGGCTCTCGGGGTCGTTCTCGCCCTCCTGCGTACGGCCCATGCGGAGTTCGACGGCGCCACCGCGAAGGAGGCAACCCTGGCGGCGGAAGACTTCGGTGCGCTCGGTGCCGACCGCCAGGACGAGATCGATGCGCACCTGGAGCTGATTCTCAATGGTGCGACCCTCGAACGACTTGACGGCAAGCGCAAGAAGGAGACCGCGAACGAACGGTTGAGCGGTCGTCGTGCCGAGCGGGCCTGGAAGTTCTTCGAGTCGGACCCGGAGCCACCGCGGAAGTACCTCACGCCTTCCGTCCGATCCGACACTGCTGACTGGAGGGCTGCCATCGTGGGCAGCGGGGCGGTGGCCCTGGCAGTCGCGAACCTCGCGCGAGGCCCGGTCGTGTTGGAAGCAGTGGCCGGAGTGCTGCTGACAGCCGTCGGCGGATATCTGGCGTTCAGATGGGCCGTCACGCGGGAGACACATTGCTTCCATGCTGCGGGCAGACACGCCGAGTTCAGCGTTCTCCCGACGCCTGTCGCTGAGGCGGAGCGCACTCAGCCTCTGCCGCAACGGTCATCGACCGATCTCGACAGACTGGTCGAACAGCGATTCCGTGCGGCGGCTGTTGCCGGGGCTGACTGGCAGGCGTACACGGCGGGATACCGCGAATACCTCAAGCGCCGATTGCAGGCTCAGTGTGGCGTGGCGGGGGTCTACCCGGGCGCGGTGAAGTGGTTGATCGACTGGCATGTCCAACAGGTAGTGGATGGCTGGACGACTGGGCGGCCGTACTACCTTGCCCCGCAACCTGCCGATGCACGGAAGGCGGCAGTTCTCCGTTTCTGTGGCCTGCTGCTCGCCGTGGTCGGACTGATCGCCATGCTGCACGCGGGCTACCTGACCGCGTTGGTGCTCGGCGCGGCGGGCTTCTGGGGCCTGCGCGGAGTCGCGCGACTGATGGCCCTCTCGCGGGCACGGACTCTGGCCGACCAGGACGCCGAGAGGTTGCTCAACGAGGAGAAGGCCGGCTACGAGTACTGGTGCGTGCAGCTCGCCGATCGCCCCACCGACACGGAGATGGGCCGGTGGTTGGCGCTGGACAAGACGTACCTCAAGGACCAGGCACTGCATCGGGCCAGCCTCCATGAACGTGACCTCGTGACGTACGTAGTTCTGGTCGAGAACGCCCCGTTCGCGCGCAGTGGCCGGGTGCCCCAGGGGCTACCTCGCTATGAGGCATACATGATGCAGGTCTTCCTGCTCACTCACTACGGCGTACGCGCATCGCGGGTGTATCTGGAGTTCGGCAGCGGAGCGGCGCGCAACGAGCGCCGCAAGATGTTTCCGTACGACGCGGTGGCATCCGCTTCGGTGACGGAGAAGGGAGCCTCCGGAGCACGTGATCCAGCCGCCGTGTCCCTGAAGAAGAGGGAGTTTCGGCTGAAGTTGGTCAACGGCGAGATGATCGCCAAGGTCAGCGAGAACTTGGCGGTCTCAAAGGACGTTGTAGTGGACGACTCGGACGACCTCGAGCGCCTGGTTGTGCAGACGTCCGGTTTCGACAGTGCACTACGGGTGCTGGAGGCAGTCGCCACCGAGGGGCGCGACTGGATCACCCGTGACAGAGAGCGCAAGCGGCGGTGGGCTCGCAACTGGAGCTGTTGAGCTGGTAGTCGCTGGACCGAGACTACGGTCGGTCATGTCAGATGTTTCCGCCGGTGCTCCGGCCGGCGTTGCGTCCGAGACGCAGCGCGGAGACGAGGAAGAAGATGCCGCCGAGCAGCGCGTAGCCGGCCAGGTTGCTTAGCGAGGCGTGAGGGGTGGCGGCCTGTAGAAGGAACGAGGTCCCGGCGAGTGTGGAGGTGGCACCGCTGGCGATCATCGCCCACTGGCCTCCGAGGTCGCGTCGCCGCAGAGCGACGATGAGCTGGACGAGGCCCGCTACGACGGCCCAGGTCCCCCACATCCGCAGGACCGCCGGAATGCCGGAGGTGACCGCGAAGGCCAGTCCGACGGCGGCGATCGTGCTGATCGCGATGTTGACGTAGAGCCCGGGAGCGGACCGGCTCGCTCGGGAGGAGCGGGCATCGACGACCGCGGCGCCCACGTCGAACAGCGGGTAGATCACGAGCAGGGTCGCGCTCACCGGCCCGATGCTCGACGCGGTCAGGAAGAGCACGACAGCCCAGATCAGAGCGAACCCGAAACGAACGACGTAGAGCCGCCGAAGCGCCAGGGCGACGGTGGCAGGGGCAGTGGTCGTGGTCATGGCGGTTCCTCAAGGTTGTCGTAGTAGAAAGACCGTTCTCTCTTGTGGCGGTAGCCTGGCACAGCTCTTCGACACGTGCAAGACCGATCGTTCTTTCTGCTACCGTGAGGTCATGGCCACACGGACGCGCCCCGCGCCTGGCAACCCGAACGGCAGCCCGTCGGAAGAGCCGGTCCGGTCCGAGGCGCGGGAGCGGCTGCTGTCCACGGCCAGCGGACTGTTCTACCGCGAAGGCATCCGGGCGGTCGGGGTCGAGCGGATCCTCGCCGAGGCACCGGCCACGCGGGCGACGTTCTACCGGCACTTCCCCTCGAAAGAAGACCTCGTGGTCGCCTATCTGCGCGGCGTCGACACCGACACGCGGGCCGGCGTACAGGCCGCCATCGAGGCCGCACCGTCCTCAGCCGACGCACTGCGCGCGATCGGGACCGCCATCGCCGACAGCCTGGCCTCGCCGGAGTTCCGCGGCTGCGCGTTCCTCAAGGCCGCCGCCGAGTACCCCGACCCCGACGACCGGGTGCGCCAGGTGATCCTCGATCACCGAACCTGGTACACGGCCACACTCACCGAACTCTTCGCGCAGGTCTTCGGAGACTCACCGCGGCGCGGCAAACCAGAGCATGCCGCCCGGCACTTCGTCATGATGCGCGACGGTGCCATGTCCGGCGCCCACCTCGACGGCGTCGACAACGTCGCCGCCGCGTTCCACCGCGGCGTCGAGGGCCTGCTCACCGTCCTTCACTGAGCACCAACGCAGCATCGGGTCCATAGCGGCTATGGCCTGCCGCCGACGGCGAGGACCGGGGCGTGCGATGCCGCTAGTTGTGCGGCGCGAGGTCGCGGGTTGTCGTGCGCTCATTCGGGTTCGGAGGAACCGGGCTGCCCGGTCCAGCGCGGCGTCGCCCTCGTCGAGGATGGCGGCGAAGGCGAAGAAACTCGGCTGAAAGCGTGGGTGCGGGCGAAGGGGTGGCTGACAGGACTGTGAAAGCTGACTGCGCGTCGCCCTCAGTGAGAAGTTGAGGACGACGCGCAGGGGGCGAACGTCTCAGCGGAACGCGGCGATGTTGCGGGTGGCCCAGTCGGCGAAGGGGCGCGGGGCGCGGCCGAGGATCCGCTGGACGTCCGGGCTCACGCGCAGCTCGGCCGGGCTCGGGGAGCTGAGGATGTCCAGGGTGTCGTCGGCGAGCTCCGCCGGCATGCTCTGGGCCATGGCGGCCTTGGCCTCGGCGCGGGTGAGGTCGTGAAACCGCACCGGCGAGCCCAGCGCGTCGGCGATGGCCTCCGTCTGCTGGCGCGGTGTGATCACCTCCGGGCCGGTCAGTTCGTACACGCCGCCGGTGTGCTGGTCATCCAGCAGGCAAGCCGCCGCGACTTCGGCGATGTCCGCCGGGTCGATGATCGGCACCCCGACGTCGCCGAAGGGCGCGGCGACGGTCTGCCGTGTGCGGACGGATTCGGCCCACCACAGGGCGTTGGAGGCGAAGCCGCCCGGTCGCAGGATGGTCCAGTCAAGGCCGGACTCCCGCAGCACGTCCTCCACCGCGCGCATGCCGATCCGCGTCGAGCCGTGCGGTCTGGTCGCCACGCCCTGGGAGGTTTGCAGGACGATCCGGCGGACCCCGCTGGCCGCGGCGTGTCCGATGATGTCGCCCGGGGTGGCTCCGGCGGCGTGCAGGTCGCCGGGCAGCAGCAGGAACAGCGCCTTCGCTCCGGCCAGCGCCGGCTCAAGGCTGGCGGGGTCGGCCAGATCGGCCGTCACGTGGCGGACGCCGTCCGGTATCGCCGCCGCGTGCCGCGACACCGCCGTCACCTGCTGGCCCGCGTCGGCCAGCGCCCGCGTCAACGTCCTGCCCACATTCCCGGTAGCCCCGGTCACCACGATCATGATCAGCTCCTTGTTGATGTCCTCTGTGGCCATGACGCTAGGAGCCGGGCTAAATCCTGGTAAGGACATACCTCTCGGTAAGCTCATGACATGGCGGAAGGCGCGCAGCTCACACAGGCCGAGACGGAGCAGCGGTATGAGGTGTTTCACACCGACTGCCCCGCGCGCGATGTGGTCGACCACGTGACCAGCCGGTGGGGGATCTGGGTGCTGATCTCCTTGCGGGGCAACGACCTCCGGTTTTTCGAGCTGCGCGACGGCATCCGGGGCATCAGCGAGAAGATGCTCGCCCAGACCCTGCGCGCGCTGGTCCAGGACGGCCTGGTCTGGCGGGAGGTCGAGCCGACGACACCGCCTCAGGTCACCTACGGGCTGACCGAGTTCGGCCGGGACCTCGGTGAACCGCTGACGGACCTGTTCGACCGGATCACCCGGCGGCTTTCGCCGCGCAGCGCGGGATAGCGCGCCGTCGACTGGTTGGTTCTCCGCCGATGCTCCAGACTGGTGATCTGCGCGCCCGACGTCACGCGATGCCGCCGCAGCGGCCGCCGAGAGTCACAGGAGCAGCGATGCAACGACGTCGGTTGATTCAGCTGGGCGTGTCCCTCGTGGGTGGCGCGCTGCTGGCAGGGTGCGATGGCCGAACCCCTACCGACGCCACGAGCACCGGCGGAAGCAGTCGTGCCGGTGGCAGTCCCGATGCGCGCACGTGGTCGATGCCGGACGAGGGCGAGCCGCACCAGCGGACGTGGATGGCGTTCGGGGTCAGCGACCGGATCTGGGAACCGGCCCAGGTGCCCGTGATACGCCAGAACCTTGCGGCCATCGCCACGGCCGTCGCGCGGTTCGAGCCGGTGTCGATGCTGGTGCGCCCAGAAGAGTTGGACGTGGCGCGCGGACTGGTCGCCGGCGCCAATGTCGAGTTGATCGCCGCCCCCATCGACGACCTGTGGATGCGCGACACCGGGCCGGTGTTCGTCAAGGGCGCCGGTGGCAGGGCCGGGGTCGACTTCAACTTCAACGGCTGGGGCGGGAAACAGGACCATGCCAGCGACGCCAAGGTCGCGCAGTTCGTCTCCGGTCGCGCAGGCGTGCAGACCGTGCGTGCCGGCCTGGTGCTCGAGGGAGGTGGCATCGAGGTCGACGGAGAGGGCACCGCCATCATCACCGAAAGCTGTGTGCTCAACGGCAATCGCAACCCTGGATTGTCCAAACGGGACGCCGAGACCGCGCTCGCAGACCTGCTCGGACTGAAGAAGGTCATCTGGCTGCCCGGTATCGCCGGGCGCGACATCACCGACGGACACACCGACTTCTACGCCCGCTTCGCCCGCCCAGGTGTCGTCGTCGCCGGGCTCGACACCGATCCGAAGTCCTACGACCACGATGTCACCGAACGCCACCTCGCAATCCTGAAGGCCGCGACCGATGCGCGCGGCCGGCCGCTCCATGTCGAGGTGATCGCGGGTCCGACCCGCGGCCGGTCCGAGTTCGCCGGCAAGGACTTCGCGGCAGGTTACATCAACTTCTACGTGTGCAACGGCGCCGTCATCGCCCCGGAGTTCGGTGACCCCGAGGCCGATGCCGCCGCCCGCGCCACCCTCGAACGTCTCTTCCCCGGCCGGCAGGTCGTGCAGATCAACATCGACGGCATCGCCTCGGGTGGCGGTGGCATCCACTGCACCACCCAGCAGGAACCGACTTAGATCCTCGGTCACCAGCGTTCGGCACGGCTGGGCCACCCAAGGGGATCGCTGACGGGACACGCCTTGGGGTGAGTTCTCGCGGTCCAGGTGGCGAGGCCCGTCGACTCAGCTTGACGGTGGTCCGGCCTAAGTCCTGTGGCACCGTCCACGATGTAACTTCCTGGCTCCCCGGCGACGCTGATGGCATCGCGATACTGGAGGAGACCAGCGAATGACCAGCTATCAGTGGCCCGGAGCCGATTCCGGGGCCACGGTCCTGCGTTCCCGCAGGACCTGGGGAATCACGGTGGCCGCGGTGCTCGCCGCGACGCTTGGCGTGGCCGGATGCTCGTCGGGCAGCACGCCGACGGGTCAGAAGGCCGCCGCGCCCAACGGGGGCGACGCCGGCAAGGAGTACAGGCCCACCGGGCCGTTGATGGTGGACACCGGGTTCCGCCCGGACAAGGACGGGTTCGGGTTCCAGAACTACGGCAACGAGGCCGGGATCACGAACCTCACCCCGGACGAGATGCGCAAGCTGTTCGGGGACAAGATCTGCGCCGACGCGGCGGCCGGCAAGTGCGACCTGACACCGCAGGCCCAGCTGTGGATGGAGGAGCAGAACGCCGGGATGAACGGCGGGCACTGCTACGGCATGTCGGTGGCCAGCCTGTTGCTGTGGAAGAAGAAGATGAACGCCGCCGACCTCGGCGGTCAGTCCACACTGGAACTGGTCAAGGACAACGCCGCGACGCAGAAGGCGATCGCTTACACCTTCGTGCACCAGGCCCTGCCGTCGGTGAAGCAGGGCACGGTGAAGGGGACGCCGAACGAGATCGTCGACCGGCTGCTCAAGGAGCTGAAGCCGGACAACCCGGAGACCTGGACGATCGGGTTCTACAAGCGGGACGGCAGCGGCGGGCACGCGGTCACGCCGTACGCGGTCGAGGACAACGGCAACGGCAAGGCCGAGATCCTCATCTACGACAACAACTTCCCCAAGACCGTGCAGCGCATCGAGGTCGACCGCAAGGCCAACACCTGGAAGTACACCACGGCGGCGAACCCCAACGACCCGGCCGAGACCTACGAGGGTGACGCGTCGACCCCGCCGATCGAACTGCTCCCGGCCAACCCCGGGTTGCCGGAGCAGCCGTTCCCCCTTGCCGGCGCGGGGGGATCAGGCGGTGGCGGGTCCAACTCGGGGACTCCGTTCCTCGCGGCGAAGCCGGACGGCAGCATTCCCTCCGAGGTCTTCCTCGAGGCCGACCCGCGCAACCACGGTCACCTGCTGATCACCGACTCCGCGGGGCACCGCACCGGCTTTGTCAACGGCAAGCTGGTCAACGAGATCCCGGGCGCCACGGCCGAGGCTCGGTTGATGGGTGACTGGGACGCGAGCCCCGAGCCGGTCTACACCATCCCGGCGGGTGTGCACTTCAAGATCGCCCTCGACGGCAAGGACATGAAGTCGAAGGACAAGGAGACGGTGGGGATCATCGGGGCCACCTTCGACCTCGCGGTGGAGGACATCAACCTCAACCCCGGTGAGCAGGACGTCATCGACCCGTCGAGCGACAACGGCGGCCTGACCTACACCGCGAGCAAGGCGCAGTCGCCCACCATCACGTTCGGGGCGACGGATCCCCACTCGTACTACACGTTCACCGTCCAGAACGCGGCGGTCGGGGACAACGGCTCGATCGGAGCCCACCTGGCACCGCCCGGCCAGCCGTTCACGGTGGACGCCTCGAAGGCCGGCGCGAAGGGCGGCTACACGATCAACGTGGAGCGCGAGGACGACAAGGGCGTCCGCCTGTTCAAGCGCCAGGGCATCGCGCTCGAGTCGGGCGACACTGCGGCGTTCGACTACAGCGGTTGGGACGGCGGCGGGCAGACGATCGCGTTGGCCGTCACCCACCAGGGGAAGAAGACGACGCAGAACCTCACCACCGAGTGAGGTTGTGAGGTTGTGAGGCTTGGAAGGTAGGGAGGCGGGGCATGCCCCGCCTCCCTTACTGTCGAAGCCTCGGTAATTCGTTGGGTGGTTGGCGCCGGCACCGAGTTGACGGAGAAGCTCGGCGGCCGGGACCCATGCCCGTGCGGCTCCGGGCGGAGGTTTCCGCCGTTGCTGCCGGGCCGAGGGCCGATACGACGGCGTGCTCGGCGACTACTACGTCCGCGATTGAGTGGAGAAGGTCGCTGAGCACTCGGCCGCGATGGCCTGGTGACGAACCCGAGGGCGAGCGTTCGCATGACGAATGCTCGCCCTCGGGTTCGTCATTGGTTGGGCCACCGCCACCTGGAGGGCCTCGCCGCGCGGGTCATGGGTGGCGACTTCCACGGCGACGAGCGCGTCGCCGGCCCCAAACGGCGGAGCTGCCGCTCTCGCATTCTTCCTGAATTGGTGCGAATTGCAATTTTGCATACACCAAAATCGGCGTTGATGCGGTGTTAACAAGGTTGGGGTTCTCGTGAACCCGACTTCCGGGAGTAGGCTGCCGCGTGTCATCGTCCACGGGATTTCACGGAGTGCGGATTGCCGGCGATTCGCCTTTGGTATCCGATTCGGGTGCTGAGGGGAATCGCAGGTGATCGTGATCAATGCGCCGGTATTGGACATTCCTGAAGCTCGCTGTGCTCGTTCATGGGGGTTTGGTGATGGTTTGTGAACCGCGGCGGTCTGCGGCGCGTGACGACGCACGACGCGCGTCACACCGCGGCCGACGACTGCCGGCGTGGGGTGTGTTGGCCGCGGTGACGGTCGCCGTCAGCGGGGGAGTGTGTGGCGCCGGACAGGCGACCGCGGACTCGGCCGGGGCGACGTTGCGCTACACGTGCACGCTGTCGTCGTTCCCCGGTCAGGCGATGACGGCGCAGTTGGCGTGGGACGCGCCAGCCACGGTGCTGGTCGGCCAGGCCGCCCCCACGGTCACGGTCACCGCAACGGCGACGGTCGGCCCCACCGTTACCTGGGCGCTCGGACTGGTCGGCGCGGCGACCGTCGCGGGCAGTGTGGACGCGCCCGGTGTGGTGGCGGCGCCCGAAGGAAACATCGGGGCCGCGGTGCGGATGATCGTGCCGCGGACCGCTGTCCCGGCGTCAGGTCCGATGGCCGTCCACGCGGCCGGAACGACACCGGGGCTCGTCTTCCATCAGCCCGGCCACGCCACGGTCACCGTGGGCAATGACCTGGCCCTGCATTTCAGCCCGCGGGATGCCGGCGGCAATCCGACGGTGACCGGCGAAGTCGACCTGTCCTGCACGCTGGATCCCGGACAGAACGCCGTCGTGTTCTCGTTCACGATCACGCCGGCACCTGTGGCGGCCCCGCCAGTCGGCCCGGCCACGTCTCCGGCGAGGAGCCCCACCGGCACCGGGACGCGGGAGACGGCAACACTCAGCTCGAGCGGTTCCTCTTTGTCCGCAACGGATTCCACCGCACCGAGCACGTCGGTGTCGGGCAGCGCACAGTCAACCGCGACCGCCGCTGCGACGCCGACCGCGGAGCGGGCGAAGATCGGTGACCTGGCCGCCACCTCTGCCGCCTTCCTGGCTGCGGGAGCCGGCGTGGCCGCTTGTGTCTGGTGGCTGATGCGCCGTCGCCGGCGCCATGTGTCGGGGCGCTGAACCATGCGGCGCATGGCGTGCGGGAGTGGTTCGAAGCGCGGCAGGGCGCGCGGTTGATGGGCGACGAGGTAGATCGGTCGGGGACCCGCAACGTGATGAGCGGGGACGTGTCGGGGGCGTTCGTCCAAGCCCGCGAGATCGGCCACGTCGTGATTGTCGCCCCTCCCTCCGCGCCGTCGGCAAGGCTGGCCGCGGCCGCTGACCGACTTGCCGGGGACGTGGGCGCCTTCTGGCGGGACGAGCAGCAGCGGCGGCAGATCCACGATCCGCGCCCGCTGCGGGTGCGGTGGCGGCCTGCGGCAACGAAGCTGACCGACCACTGGGAGAGCGTCGTCCAGCGGAAGGCCGGCGAGGGCGGCCCGCCGGAGGTGAGCGGAGACCTTGACCAGGTCGCCGACGTGTATCGGCGGATACCCTCGCAGCGGCTGGTGGTGCTGGGCCGGGCGGGTTCGGGCAAGACCGTGGTGGCTGTGCGGTTGGCGCTGGATCTGTTGGCCGCTCGCACCCCCAACACGCGCGTTCCCGTGGTCGTCAGCCTGGCGACGTGGAACCCCGCCGAGACCTTGCAGGACTGGCTGGTCAGTCACCTGATCCGGGACCATCCCTGGCTGGCCGAGACCGGCTCCGACACGCGGACATCGGCCGCCGAGCTGGTCAGACACGGATGGATCCTGCCCGTTCTGGACGGCTTCGACGAGATCGCCCTTGGTCTGCACCCCGCGGCGCTGCGGCAGCTGTCGGCCGACATGCCGCTCGTGTTGACCAGCCGTGCCAAGGAGTACGCCGCCGCCGTTGACGGAACACGGGGTGTGCACCGAGCCGCTGTGATCGAGTTGACCGATCTGGCCCTGGACGAGGTGAAGGACTACCTGCGGCTGGCCACCCCGAGACTCGCCGTCACCTCGGACGCGTCAACCGTCTCCGACACCGCCATGACCCGGTGGGATCCGGTCCTGGGTCGGTTGAGCCTCGCCCCGCACGACCCTGCCGCCGCCAACCTCGTCGCCGTGCTGACCACCCCTCTCATGGTGGCCCTCGCCCGCACGATCTACAGCGACGCCACGGACCGCGACCCCGCGACGCTGCTGGACATCACGCGGTTCGGCACCGTCGAGGAACTCCAGGACCATCTGCTGAGCAGCCTCGTCCCGTCGGTTTACGGAGCGCGGCCAGGCGGCCAGGACCCCCGGCGTTCCCCGGCTTGGAATCCCGAACAGGCACACCGTTGGCTCAGCCTGCTGGCTGCGCATCTGGATCTCCTCAACAGCCGCGACCTGGCCTGGTGGGAGATGGGCACCAGCCTGAGCCGGTGGTCGCGCACCTTGGTGATCTCGGTGCAGGCCGTACTGGTGTTCGCTGGTGTCACCGGCGTCGGCAACATCCCCGTCGACCTGATCGGCACGCCGCTCGGGCTGGGATTCGCCCTGCGTCGAGGGCTGGTGGTGGGAGCGCTGCACGGGCTGGTCGGCGGGCTAGCGTTCGGCCTGCTGTACTGGTTCGCCGACAGCCGCAATTCGCTGAAGCCCTCGCCGGTGCGCATCCGGCTGAGAGGCGGCAAGCGGCAGCTGAGGGCCCGGTTCACCACCCGGCTCAAGATCGGCGTCACTATCGGGTTCGTGTTGGGTCTGGCAGTGGTGCTGATGGACAGGCTCGTGGTCGCCGGGCTCGGCCTCGACGACGGACTCGGGGGCGGGTTGCTGTCGGCGATCGGGTTCGCGCCCGAGGTTGGCCTCGGGGTGGGGGTCGTGCTCGGGCTGATGGCCTGGCTGGAGGCCCCCATCGAGATCGACGACGCCGTCAGCCCCGCCGGTCTGTTGACCGTGAACCGCATCAACGTGATCGTTCACATGCTCGTCTGGGCGGTTGTGTTCGGACTTGAGGGCTGGTTGGTCAGTGGCTTCACCGTCGGCCCGTTGCGCAGCCTGGAAACCGGGCTGGTGTTCGGGCTCGAAGCCGCCTTCGCCGGCGGACTGGGCTACGGACTGAGCCTGACCGCCTGGGGGCAGTGGGTGGCCCTCGCGCGGATCTGGTTGCCCCTGACCCGAAGACTGCCCTGGAGACTGATCGCCTTCCTCGACGACGCCTGCCAACGAGGTGCACTCCGCCAGGCGGGCGCGGTCTATCAGTTTCGCCACGCCCAACTCCAAGACCACCTCGCCAAGCGTCTCCGCTGATGGGCTGAGGCCGCGACGTCGAACCCGTGTCGAGCGACGTCGGCCTCGCTCGGGTCGCGATCAGCCGACGGCGAGGATGATCGTTTCCGGGGTGGGCGCCCGGCCCGTCGCCCGTCGTTCGAGCAGCGTGACATCGGCCGCGAAGGACCGGAACACGTTGCCGAGGCCGCCGGCCTGCGCTTCCGACTCGGCGGCAAGGCACAGCGCGGCGAGGCGGATACCGGCCGCGCTGTCCGCCGTGATCGGCACCTGCCGCAGGAAGATCGGCACGGCGGTGTCCGCGAGGCGGTCGGCCACCCTGACGACCCAGGGTGGAGGAACGCTGTTGAGTCGCAGGTAGCGATCGAACAAGTCGGTTCGGGCCTGGTGCAGGTAGTCCGTCATCGAGGCCAGGCGGGCGACGAAACCGACCCTCGCGGGATCGGACACACCGACGAGGGCCTGGGCGAGCACGGACTCGAAGCGGCTCTGGTCGCCCGAGTCGAGAGCTCGGCTGAGCGCGCGTGACAGCGTCCGCCCCAAAGCCCGGTCCAGCGCCGGGTCGAGGGCGTGGCCCAGCGCGTTCCTCATGGCGTGGTTGAGGGCGTTGGCGAGGTCGAAAAGGCTCGTGTGCTCGGTGTGGAGCGTGTCCGCGAGTTGGATGACCCGGTCGAGGTCGCGATCGCGTTCCCTGAGGCGGTCGAGTCGCACGCTCTTGGCGTGCCGGACGGCGAGGTCGAAGGCCTTGAGCAGAACCCCGGTGCGGTCGGCGTCGAGCGCGTCGCCCAGATCCAGATCGCCTTGGCGCGGGCGATCGAGGGTGAGGGCGCGGAGGGCGACGATAGATCGCAGGAGCAGCAGTCGGAACGCCACTGAGCCCTCTGTACTCACGTCGCCGGCGACCTGCTCGGCGACCACCGCCATGTCGATCCAGTGCGGGCGGAGGCTCGACACCGGTGTCCACAGCTGGGGGCTCGCGCTGTCGTGGCCGGGCTGGATCCAGGCGCTCAGCGGGGCAGTCGCGCCGCGCGCCGCGGTGGCGAGCGCGTCTCGAGCGCCAGAATCGTCGAGCTCGGACCGGGTCGGCAGTCGATAGACGCGGTCGTCCCCGGAGATTCCGTTGACCCACCGCGTGAACGCGACCGCGTCCTGTGCCCAGACGCCGGTGACGGGCTCCGTCGTGCCAGGTGCTGGCGGCCGCTCTCCGTCCAGGGCGCGCGCGTCGGCGGACTGGTCGGTGGCCTGGAGGAACAGCCGATAGACGGCGGTGGAGATCGGCCTGGCACACAGTCGCGTCGTCTCGCCGACGGGCATCGACAGGCTGAGGTGGCGGGACACGATGACCCGGCTCATGAGGTGGCGCAGCTCCGGATCGGCGTCCAGATCGAACGCCGACTCCAACAAGCGGTCGAGTTTGGCGCGCACGTCGTCGGCGATGTCGACGGTCCGCTGTTCGGCGCACTCGAACGCCAACGTGAGAGCCGCGACGGTGCGGGATTCGAGGCAGGCCAGGATGATCGGATCCGCGGTCGAGCACGCGGCGTGGACCAGCGTGGTTTCGCGCCACCACGGATCGTCGACCGCCGTGGACAGCGCGCCGACAAGTCCCTTGGCCTGTATGTGAGTTGCGGCCAGATACTCCTGGATCGTGTGGTGGCTGAAGGAGTACAGGTCGTTCTCGCGTTCGATCAGCAGACCGTTGGAGCCGACGTCGGCGAGGAAGCCCTCCGCGGTCAACTCGCGCGAGACCCTGCGCAGCGCGGGCCGGACGGCGGCGAGGACCGCTGCCCGGTCGAAGTCCCGGACGCGCCGCGACATCATCGTGAACGCCAGCCCGCCGAGCAGCGCCTGTTTCACCTCGCCGCCGAGCGCGGTGGCGAGCGACTTCGCCTCGTGCCGCCGCCACAACACCGCTTGGCAGATCTCCTGATACAGCTCGGCCCTGCTGCCGGGCAGCTCGTGCCGGTCCCGGTGCACATTGACGATCATGGTGAGCAGCAACGGATTGGCGGTCAGGTCGTACAGAACGGGGCTTTCCCTGAGGCGGTCGAGCAGACCATTGGCGGCGTCCGTCGCGCGTGCCCGTGCGTCCTCGGAGCCGCCGTCGTGCTGTTCGACAGCGCGGTACCAGGCGTGCACGAACCGGACGACCTGCTCGGGAGTGAAGGCGCACACCTGAAGCACGGTCGCGCCGTCGATCCTCGCGGACCGGTAGCCGTGCGGCCGCGAGGTGATCACGAAGTCGTTGCGCGGGTATCGCCTGACCTGGCGTTCCACCCAGTCCGCGACGGCCCGCCGGTCATCCTGGCTGGCGACCTCGTCGAGCCCGTCCAGCAGCACGACGCAGTCGCCGTTGTCGAGATGGCTCTCGAACCATCCCGCCGGTTCGTCGGCGGGGTCTCGGATGAGTGCGTTGCGGACGAGTTCGGTCAGGCCGATGGTGTTGTCCGCCAAGATCTCGGTCACGTGGTCGCGAAGGTAGAGCAGGATCGGCAGCGGCCTGCGCCGCCGCGCGCGGTCGACGCAGAGGCGTCTGGCCGTGTGCCGCAGGAGCGTGGTCTTGCCGCTGCCCGGCACGCCGACGACCGCGAGCACCGTCGGCTTCCGCTGCCCGAGGAACTCCCAGATCGAGCGTCGCCTGGCCGGGTCCGCGTCGTCGCCAGCCAGCAGATCGGCGGGGATCTCGTGCGCTGCCCTCGGCACGAAGGTCAGGTCGACGAAGACCTCGGCCAATTCGGGCGTGTAGAAGCCGACCGTGCTGAGCCCCTTGAGGTCGACGAACCGCAGGGCCGCCAACACCGACTCGCGGTATCGCCGGTCGAAGCGGGACATCCGGCGTCGCAGCGCCTGATCGAGCCGGTCGACGATGCGTTCCCGCCACCGCGCACGCAGGTTTCCGGCGATCTGGCCAAGGAACACCACAGCCGCGAGCGCCGTCTCGTAGCCCAGCAGCAGAAGCGTTGCGAGGACAGGGTGTTGCGCGCCGACGTGCTGCCACCAGGCGACCACGGGCGGTGCGACCGCCGCCCCGAGCAGCCCGACCCGCGCCAACCACTTCCCGGCCTGCGTCATCCGCGCGCCCTCCGCCCGTGACGGATCACGCAGGATGTTACTGCGGCACAGGGTGATCAGGCGGTTTCGCGCCCAGCTTCTGCACCAAAGTGCCGACGTCGACCGCGATCGGGCGGCCCCTGCTCAGTGACGGCGCGGCGAGCTTCCCTCATTCGTCGAGGTGGATGACGGTGACGTGGTCGCCGTCGGTGACGGCGAACCGTCGGTTGACGTGGTCGACCGCCACTCGTGCGCTTCCCGAGAAGGGTTTGTCCCAGACGATGGAGCTGTCCGCGTCGCCTGTTGGCAGGTCGGGCCATTCCGCTAGCAGTTCCCCGTTGTTCGCGTCGTACAGGCGCGGATACTGGTGCAGGGCCAGGATGTTGCCGGCGATCGACACGAGATCGCCGGCGGTCTGGTCCAGCTTCCTGTGCCACAGGATCGTCCCGGTGGTGATCGACCATCGGGCCAGCATGGTGGGTGCCAGTTCGTCGGATTCCACGGGCTCGTCGGATTCTGACGACGTGCTGACCACGACGTCGTCGTCGACGAAGCACGCTCCGCTGACCTCCGCCCCCGGCAGTCTCTGCGGATTGAGCCCGTCGTCGGGGGAGTCGAGCGCGTCGGGTTGTGTCAACGCGCGGTGCAGGTCGTAGACCATCACGCAGCTCCACGGATGCCACAGCCACCCGGCGCTGAGCAGGTAGCGGCCGCTGGCCGAGACGGCCAGCCGCGAGTGGAAGACATCGTCGGGCTCTCGGCCGGCGGAGTCGGTCAGGCACGCGCCGGTGAGGACGTCCTCGATCTCCAGCCGGTTGTAGTCCGTGGGGCAGTGGGCGATCGCGGTGCGACCGTCTGGCAGCGTGAACAACACCAGCGGATACCGGTAGACCTCGGCGTGGTAGTAGCTGCGGTCGACCTCGCGAATCACCCGCCCGTCCGCCGCCAGGAGCAGGCCTTTCGTGCCGGTGCTTGAGGTCAGGGCGACGAAGTCACCGCGCGGCGACACCGTGACGGCGTCGAACTGCTTCCCGTAGCCCATGAACCTCGTGGTGCCCGTGGACCCGTCCAGCGGGATCGACCGCCAGCCGGCTGCGACGTCGTACAGGGTGCCGCCGACCCAAGCCAGTGTTCGGGCTCCTGCGGCGGTGACCTGGTCACGTCGACTCTCTCGCACGTCGCCAGTGTGGCAATCTCTCGAAGCCGCGTCGCCGGAATTACTGCGGTGCGGCTACGGGCGCGGCGCGCCCCAGCTGTCGGGAACGGCTAGGCCCGCGGCGCGGCGGGCCAGGATGGCGGCGCCGAGTTGTGCCGCCCTGGCCCCGAAATCGGAGCGGAGCAGTGCGGGCGGGCTCCGCCAGGCCAGGGCCGCGCGGAGGGTCTCGCGGACCGGATCGAACAACTGCGCGCCGGCCTCGGCCAGCCCACCCCCGAGCACGATGCAGGCCGGGTCGAGGGCAAGGGTGAGGGTGGCCAGCGCGGTGCCAAGGGTGTGCGTTGCGGCATCCCATACGCGGCGGGCCAACGGGTCGACGGTCGCGGCCCGCGCGATGGACTCGCTGTCGAGTCCCGGCGCGCCACCGAGCCTGGCGTAGCGCCGGGCGATTCCCCCTGCGGAGGCGTAGACCTCGAGGCAACCCCGTTGCCCGCAGGAACACGGTTCTCCGTCGGGGTGGATCGGCATGTGGCCGACCTCCCCCGCGGACCAGGCGGCACCCGGCACGGGTACGCCGTTGAGCACCACCGTGGCGGCGATGCCGGTGCCCAGCGGCAACAGCAGGAAGTTGTCCAGCCCGCGACCCGCTCCCGCCACCGCCTCGGCGACGCCTGCGGCCCGCGCGTCGTGTCCGATCGCGACGGGCAGTCCGAGGTCGTCGCGGATGATCGCGCCGAGCGGGACCTCGCGGAACCTGATGTTCGCGGCGTACTTCACGACGCCGGCGGACTCGTCGACGATTCCCGGTGTGACCACACCGATCCCGGCGGGGGCGGCGCCGAGCTCGATCGCGTCGTCGCGCAGCTGGCGGCACAGGGCCCGGACGGCCTTGACCGGATCCTCGCCGTCGTCGGCGGTCGAGGGCACGACGATCGAGTGTCGGACTCGGCCGTCCTCGTCGAACACCGACCCCTTCATCGTGGTTCCGCCGACGTCGACGGCGAGCACGCGGGATTCGCTCGGCGGTGTCACCCGATCACCCGGTGACCGCGGTGAGGTCCGCGGCGAAGTCGCGGTCCAACGGGAACACCGGCCGCGCGAGGTTCTTGTACGGCAACCGTTCGATGTCCTGGTCGACGCCGCCCGGCGTCAGGGCGAGCAGCCAGTCGCCTGCCGCGTCGAACAGTTCGGGTTCGAGATAGCCGATCTTGACGATGACGAGATCGACCTCGTCGACCGCGATGCCGAGGCGGCGATAGGAGCTGAGCTGGCTGTACTGCATGCGGCGGGACGTGACGAACACGCTGAGCCCGCCGACCCGCACGCTCACGCACCGCCCGCCCGCGGGGTCCTCGGCGACGGCTTCCAGCGTTCCCTCGAGCCGGAGCGGGCCGGGGTCACGCGGATCGACCCTGCCGCCGACGAGCACCCGCACCGGTGAACCGATGGGCAGGTCGGCAATCTGGGCCACGGCATCGGCGTCGACGAGCGAGGCGTAGACGGCCCGGACCGAGCCGTCCCGGATCTGCGGGCGGGCCAGGAGCCGTTCGAGGGCGTAGGTGACGTCGTCCGCGCCTCCCGCGCCGGGGTTGTCGCCGGAGTCGCTGATGAAGAACGGGCGCAGGGCGGGGTCGGCGGTCGCCAGCAGCGCGGTGTCCAGGCAGTCGTCCATGGAGCCGGTCGGCGCGACGAACGAGAACTCCTCGCGTGCCGCCCAGAAGTGTTCGCCGAGTTCGCGTGCGGCCCTTGCCGTCGCGTCGGCGTCGGTGCCGGTGGCGACGACCGCGCCGCGACAGCGCGGCTCGTCGGCCCAGGCGAAGCCGATCCAGATCGCGGTGTCGATGACCCCGTCCCGGGCCTCGATCTCGGGGATGCGCGCGTACAGCCCCCTGGCGGGCTCGATCCGAGTGCTGGTCATCTCGCCGGGCAGCAGGATCGGCACGTGCACGAGCGCCTTGTGCGGGCGCTGGCCCCGGCGCAGCGCGTCGACCAGGTTCCTGGCGGCACGCTCGCGGGTCTCCCACACGTCCACGTGCGGCGCGGTGCGGTAGCAGGTCAGCAGGTCCGTGTGCGCGAACAGGACGGGCGAGACGTTGCCGTGCAGGTCCATTGCCGCGGAGACAAAGGGTTCCGGCCCGAGCACGGACCGGATCGCGGTCACGAGGTCGCCCTCGGCGTCGTCCAGCCCGACGACGCTCATCGCGCCGTGGATGTCGAGCAGCATGCCGTCGAACGGGCCCGCCTTGACCAGCTCGTCCAGGATCTCGGTGCGCCACAGGCGATACGCCTCGGGGTCGACCGCGCCGCCGGGGAGCGCCCTGGCGTGCAGGACCGGCACCCAGTCGACGTCGGTCGCCCACGGCTGGGCCGGCGAGAGCCAATCATAGCGCGCCAGCAGCGCGTTGCCTCGGGTGACGGTGAAGTCGTCGGCGGTGCTCAGGTGGGGCGAGAAGGTGCTTGACTCGATGTGGATGCCGCCGATGGCGATGCGCAGGGGACGGGGCACTGGTGTTGCTCCTCATCAGGAAGGTTGGGCCACGGCCGCGCGCACGAGGTGCCCGAGGCCGGTCAGCGCGGCGTCCGGGCCGGCGATGCTGGCCTCGATGGACAGGGACTGGGTCAGCGGCGGCAGGCAGCGCTCGTAGAGCACGCCCCGGGCCGCGGCGACGTAGGCGTCGAGACTGGACAGCGCGCCGCCGATGACGACCGCGTCGGGATTGAGGAAGTTGACCAAGCCCGACAGGGCGACGCCGAGCAGGCCGCCCGCGCGGCGCACCATGGTCACGACGGTGGGTTCGGCGTCGACGGCGGCGGCGATGACGTCGCGCATGGTGGTCACCGGCAGGCCGAGCTGGTGCAGCTCGCGGACCAGAGCGGCCCCGCTGGCAACGGTTTCCAGGCAGCCGCGGTTGCCGCAGGAGCAGGACCGCTCACCGCTGTCGGCGACCCGCATGTGCGTGACGTCGCCGCTGAGCCCGCGGCCGCCTCGGTGGACCTGGCCGCCGGTGACCAGGCAACCGCCGATGCCGGTGCCCGCCTTGACGTAGATCATGTCCTTCGCGTCGCCGCCGCGAGTGGTGTACTCGCCGATCGCGGCGGCCTTGGCGTCGTTCTCCACGACCACCGGCACGGCGAAGCGTTCGCTCAGGTCGTTTCGCGGGTCGGCGCCGTTCCAGCCCGGCATGCGGGCGGGACCGATCAGCCTGCCGCCGGGGAAGTCGACCGGTCCTGGCAGGGCGACGCCGACGCCGAGCAGCGCCTGTCCCGGCGCGGTCGACGTCCTGATCCTGGCGACCACCTCGCCGATCAGGTCGAAGACTCCCGCCGGCCCCGCCGAGATGTCGATGGCCAGTTCGTCGGACGCGAGCAGCCGTCCGTCGAGCGAGCACAGGCCGACGCGGACGTGGTGGGAGCCAAGTTCGGCCACGGCGAAGACCCCGTCGGTCTCGCGCAGGCGCAGGATCCGAGGCCGCCGTCCGCCGGTGGAGAGACCGACGCCCTCCTCGAGGATGACGCCCTCCTCCAGCAGGCGCCGGACGACGACGGAGACCGTCGATGGCGCGACCTGCAACGCCTCGACAAGGTCGGTGCGTGAGGTTGTCGCACCGCTGGCGATCAGGTCGAGCACCTGTTCGCGCAGGGTGGCGGGGATGGACGGATCCGACATGCCTCTCCTCGTGGTGACCGGACTCCGGCACTCGTGCTCCGGTCTGGCGGGTGCGGTGGTCGGGATCGATCATCGACCATCGCGAGGGGTGTCGAAGGAAGCCCCATCACTTCGATCGTAGATTGATCGAAGTAGCCGAAGCAAGTCTACTTATTTTTGTTGACTTCCATCATTCGACTTCATACGTTCTTCGCACCGAGCGCCCGATGGCAGGGCACCCGCACAGCAATCGAGGAGAGCCATGAGGGGCAGATTTCATCGGCGCGCACTCCGGGGTGCCGTGGCCATAGCCAGCGTCGTCGTCGGACTCGGCCTGGTCGCCTGCACCGGCGGCGCGTCGAAGAGCGCCCAGGGCGGTAGTCAGGGCAAGGACACCGTGACCGTCGCCTTCCGCACGCCCAACTGGATCCTGCCCATCTCGGCGCCCGGCTTCACCCAGGGCGAGAACGCCACCTTCAGCTCGGCCCTGTACCGGCACCTGTACGAGTACAAGCTGGACGGCTCGGCGAAGTACAACATCGACACGGCGCGGTCGTTGGCCAACCCGCCTGAGATCAGCAACGACGGCAAGACGATGACGATCACGTTGAAGGACAACACGTGGTCGGACGGCAAGGCACTGACGACTCGCGACATCCAGTTCTGGTACAACCTCGTCAGCGCCAACAAGGACAAGTGGGCGTCCTACCGGGCTGGCGGCTTCCCCGACAACATCGCCGACTTCACGGTCAAGGACGAGAAGACCTTCTCGCTGACGACGACGAAGGTCTACAACACCGCGTGGTTCGTCGACAACCAGCTCAACCGCATCGTGCCGCTCCCCAAGCACGTGTGGGACACCGACTCCGCGACGGCCGCCGCAGCCGACCTCTCCGCGACACCGGAGGGTGCCAAGAAGGTCTTCGAGTTCCTGACCGCGGCGTCGAAGGACCCCAAGACCTACGCGAGCAACGCCCTGTGGAAGGTGAACAGCGGCGCGTGGAAACTCGACGGGTACGTGCCGGGCGGCGAGGTCGTGCTGACCGCGCAGAAGGTCTATTCGGGCAGCGACAAGCCGAAACTGTCCAAGGTGGTGCTCAAGCCGTTCACCGGCGACGACGCCGAGTTCAACGTGGTGCGCTCCGGTGAGATCGACTACGGCTACGTTCCCGCCGCCGCCCTCGACCAGCGGAAGTACCTGGAGTCCAAGGGATACACGGTCTCGCCATGGTACGGATGGTCGATCACCTACCTACAGCTGAACTACAACAGCCCCAAGTCCGCGCCGCTGTTCAAGCAGGCGTACGTGCGCCAGGCGCTCCAGATGCTCATCGACCAGCCCACGATCAGCAAGGTCATCTGGGCGGGCACCGCCTCGCCGACCTGCGGCCCCGTGCCGCGCAAGCCGGGCGCCGACGGTTCCGCCGACGGGTGCGCCTACTCGTTCGATCCCGCCAAGTCCAAGCAGCTGCTGGAGAGCCACGGCTGGAAGGTGGCCCCGGACGGGCAGACCACCTGTCAGCGGGCGGGCGCCGGGCCCGACCAGTGCGGGGACGGTATCGCCGAGGGCACGCCCCTGGCCTTCACCGTCACGAGCCAGACCGGGTTCGCCGCGGCGACCAAGACGTTCGCCGAGATCAAGTCGCAGATGACCAAGCTCGGCATCGACCTGACCATCAAGGAAGTGCCCGACTCGGTCGCGGTCACCCCCGCCTGCAAGCCGACCGACGCCAACTGCTCGTGGGACATGTCGTTCTTCGGCGCGCAGGGCAGCTGGTACTACCCGGCGTTCGCCAGCGGTGAGCGGCTCTTCGCCACCGGCGCCCCGGTCAACCTCGGCAGCTACAGCAACCCTGAGGCCGACCGGCTCATCGAGGCGACCCAGTTCTCCGGTGACGACAGTTCCCTCAAGGCGTACAACGACTTCCTGGCCAAGGACCTGCCGGTGCTGTGGATGCCGAACCCGGTGTACCAGATCTCGACGTTCAAGTCGGGGCTCCAGGGCGTCGAACCGCAGGACCCGATGAACGGAATGTTCTTCCAGGACTGGTCCTGGAAGAACTGACTCACTGACCGAGGTCGTGTCCCGTGGGTCTTTTCCGTCGCGAGCGGGGATCCAGGTGTCGTCTCGCAAGGCGCGCACGCGTCCCCATCCCGGTGTTGGATGGGGGCGTGGGCGCAACGCGGCGAGGCGGCGGCTGGGCCCCGCGCAGCAGGAAAGAGACCCACGGGACACGGCCTGCTCCGGTGGCGTCGCACAGCGCGTCACCGGAGCCCGAGCGAGGAGGGACCGCCCGTTGGTCCGCTATCTCACCATGCGCCTTGGCCAGGCCCTCATCGTCGTCGTGCTCGTCACGGTGATCACCTTCGTCATCCTGCACGTGCTGCCGGGCGGCGCGGCTCGGGCCACCCTTGGCAAGGACGCGACGCTCGACCAACTGGCGGCGTTCAACCACGACATGGGCTACGACCAATCCCTTGTGCGGCAGTACTTCCTGTATGTTGGGCGCCTGCTGCACGGCGACCTCGGCTACTCCTACCAGCTCAACCAGTCGGTCACCGAGGCCATCGGCCAGCGGCTGCCCAAGACCATGCTGCTGTCGCTGTTGTCGACGCTGCTGGCGGTCGTCGTGGCCATTCCGCTCGGGGTCATCCAGGCGGTGCGGCGCAACCGCTGGCCCGACTACACGATCACCTCGCTGTCGCTGTTGGCGTACGCGACGCCGATCTTCTTCCTCGGCCTGATGATGATCATCCTGTTCTCCCAGGTCTGGCCGATCCTGCCGGCCGAGGCGCCGCAGGGCTTCACCCTCGGCGAGGTGCTGTCCGATCCGGCCGGGCTCATCCTGCCGACGATCACCCTCGCCATCGTGACCATCGCCGTGTACTCGCGGTACGTGCGTTCCTCGATGATCGACAACCTCAACGAGAACTACGTGCGCACCGCGCGCAGCAAGGGCATGCCGGAGTGGCGTGTCGTGCTCGTGCACACCCTGCGCAACGGACTGTTCCCCGTGATCACGCTGCTGGGGATGTACCTGCCGGCGCTGTTCAGCGGCGCGCTGGTCGTCGAGTCGCTGTTCAACTTCCCCGGCATGGGGCGGCTGTTCTGGCAGTCGGCGCTCAAACGCGACTTCCCGATCCTGTTGGGAGTCACCCTGATCATCTCGGTCGCCACCGTGCTCGGGACGCTGGTGGCCGACCTGCTCTACGCGGCCGTCGACCCGAGGGTCCGGCTCAGAGGGAGGGCGTCGTGACCACGTCGGCCGACATGACCGGCACCCCGGGGGAACGCGCCGAACAGCCACCCGACGCCGACGACGCGCCCGTGCGGGGCCTGTGGCGCCAGGGAGTCGAGGTCTTCTGCGAGGACCGGCTCGCCCTGGTGGGTGTGGCCATCTTCCTGCTGCTGGCCGGGGTGTGCTTCCTCGGGCCGCTGTTCTACCACACCGACCAGGTGCACACCGACCTCGCCGCGGTGTTCCTTTCCCCAGGCGCACCAGGGCATCCGCTGGGAACCGACGGCGTCGGCTACGACCAACTCGGCCGCCTCATGCTTGGCGGGCAGACGTCGATCATCGTCGGGCTCGCCGCGGGTGTCCTCGCCACCGCGGTGGGCACGGTGTGGGGAGCCGTCGCCGGATTCGTCGGCGGCTGGGTGGACGCGGCCATGATGCGGGTCGTCGACGCGATGATGGCGATCCCGTCGCTGTTCCTGTTCATGCTCATGGCGACCATCGTCACCCCGACCGTGCCGATGCTCATCCTCATCATCGGGGCCTTCGCCTGGCTCGGCCCTGCGCGCCTCGTGCGCGGCGAGGCGCTGACCCTGCGCGCCCGCGAGTACATCCAGGCGATGCGCTCCATGGGCGGCACCGGCGGCCGCGCGGTGCGGCGGCACATCGTCCCCAACGCCATCGGGACCGTGATCGTCAACGCCACCTTCCAGGTCGCGGACGCGATTCTCTACGTCGCTTACCTCTCGTTCCTCGGCCTCGGGGTTCCTCCGCCCGCGGCCAACTGGGGCGGGATGCTCGCGGACGGCCTCGCGGACACCTACAGCGGCCACTGGTGGCTGCTCTACCCACCCGGAATCGCCATCATCCTCATCGTCCTCGCCTGCAACTTCATCGGTGGTGGGCTGCGGGACGCCTTCGAGGTCCGCCTCCGGCGGCGCTAGGGCCTGTCCCGTCCTTACCGGAAGGGCATGTCCCGCCCTTACAGGAGCAGAAATTGAGCGCACCAACCGATTCGACCGACCGAAGCCGGCCCCTGCTGGAGCTGCGTCACGTCAGCACCGACATCGCGCTGCGCAAGGGCACCGTGCACGCCCTCGCCGACATCAACCTCGAAGTCCAAGCGGGACAGGTACTTGGCGTCGTCGGCGAGTCCGGCAGCGGCAAGACGATGACCGCGCTGTCGGTCATGGGCCTGCTCCCGGCGGGCGGCAGCGTGGTCGGCGGAGAGATCCTCTTCGACGGTCGCGACCTGCGATCCCTGCCGCCCGAGGAGGTGCGCCGGATCCGGGGCGTCGAGATGGGCATGGTGTTCCAGGACCCGTTCACCTCGCTCAATCCGACCATGCGCATCGGCGCGCAGGTCGCCGAGCCGCTGCGCGTCCACCAGGGCGTCGGCAAGGCGGCCGCACGGGACCAGGCCATCGAGATCCTGCGCAGGGTAGGGATGCCGCGCCCGGACAAGATCGTCGACGACTACCCGCACCAGCTTTCCGGCGGCATGCGCCAGCGGGTCGTCATCGCGATGGCCCTGGTCTGCTCGCCGCGTCTGCTCATCGCCGACGAGCCGACCACGGCGCTCGACGTGACCACCCAACGCCAGATCCTCGATCTCATCGACGACCTGCGGGACGAGTTCGGGATGGCGCTCGTCCTGGTCACCCACGATCTTGGTGTGATCGCCAGCCGCGCCGACCGGGTCGCCGTCATGTACGCGGGGCGGGTCGTGGAGACGGCCGCGACGGCCGACCTGTTCCGGGCGCCTCGGCACCGCTACACCGAGGCGCTCATGCAGTCGCTTCCCGAGGCCGCCGACCACGACACCGGTGCGAAGGGGCGGCTCTACAGCATTCCCGGCCTGCCACCGGATCTGTCCCGGCCGCCGACCGGATGCCGGTTCGCCCCGCGCTGCCGGTTCGCCACCGCCGAGTGCCGGACCACCGAGGTCGTCCTGTCGACCGGCGATCACCAGCACGCCTGCCTGCATCCGGTCACGGTGCCGGCCCCTGCCCCGATCAGCCTGCGGCCCGGGCCCGCGGTGGTGCCGACACCAGCGCCGGCGTTGGGCGTGCGGGAGCCGGGCGAGCGTGCGCCGAAGGCTCCGGCCATCCTGTCGATCCGTGGCCTGGTCAAGAACTACGAGGCGGCCGGCGGCGCGCTGCGGCGCGCGACCGGGCAGGTGAGCGCGGTCGCCGGGGTCTCCTTCGAGGTTCATCCCGGCGAAACCCTCGGGCTGGTGGGCGAGTCCGGGTGCGGCAAGTCCACCGTCGGCCGGCTCGCCGTCGGCCTCGAGGTGCCCACCGAGGGGCAGATCGTCCTCGATGGCACCGATATCGCCACTCTGGACCGCCGCGAACGCCGGCTCATGCGCCGGCAGGTCCAGCTCATGTTCCAGGACAGCTACGCGGCCATGAACCCGAGGATGCGCGTCGACGCGATCCTCGCCGAACCGCTTCAGATCCAGCACGTCGGTGACGCCTCCGCCCGCCGGGCCCGCGTCACCACGCTGCTCGACCAGGTCGGCCTGTCCCGGCGGGTCCTTGAGCGCTATCCGCACGAGTTCTCCGGCGGCCAGCTGCAACGCCTCGGACTCGCCCGATCGCTTGCCCTGCAACCAAGGTTGATCGTCGGCGACGAGCCGGTGAGCGCCCTCGACGTGTCCATCCAGGCCCAGGTGCTCAATCTGATGCGGGACCTGCAACACGAACTCGGCCTCGCCTACGTGTTCATCAGCCACGACCTGTCCGTCGTCGACTACATGTCCGACCGCATCGGCGTCATGTACCTCGGCAAGCTCGTCGAGGTCGGCCCCGCGCACGAGGTCGTGCGGTCCGCCCGGCATCCCTACACCCAGGCGCTCATCGACGCCGTTCCCTCCGTCGATCCCAACGCCGTGACGCGACGCACCGACACCACCATCCGAGGCGAACTCCCCAGCGCGCTCAGTCCGCCGAGCGGCTGCCGATTCCGGACGCGCTGCCCGCTGGCCACCGAGACGTGCGCGACGACCGAGCCGCCGTTGACCGGCGACGTGCACCAGGTCGCCTGCCACTTCCCGCTGCGCGTCGAGTCGGCCGAGGCGGCGCGGGCATGACGACAGTGGAGATCTGCGTGAGCGACGTGCCGGCGGCCCTCGTGGCAGAGGCCGCCGGCGCCGACCGGGTCGAGCTCTGCGCCGATCTCGGGCAGGGCGGCACCACCCCGAGCCTCGGCACGATCGCCGTGGCACTGCGGCGGCTGCGCAGGGTCGACCTGAGGGTCATGGTCCGCCCGCGCGGCGGCGACTTCCGGGTCAGCAGAACGGAAGAGCAGGTGATGCTCGCCGACATCCGGGCGATCGGCGGCCTGGCGAACCCGGGCGGCCTGTCCGTCGGGATCGTCGTCGGCGCCCTCACCGCCCGCAACCGCCTCGACCTGCCGGTCCTGCGGCGGCTCGTCCACGCCGCCGCGCCGATGCCGGTCACCGTGCACAAGGCCTTCGACCTCGTCGAGGATCAGCACTCCGCGCTGGAGGAGATCATCGCGCTCGGCGCCGACACCGTGCTCACCTCGGGCGCGCAGGCCACCGCGCTGGCCGGCGCATCCCGCATCGCCGCCCTGCGAAGGCAGGCGGGGGAGCGGATCCACATCCTCGCGGCCGGCGGGATCCGCGCGCACAACGTCCGCGAGGTGGTGCGCGAGACCGGCGTCGGGCAGGTGCACCTGCGCGCACCGCGACAGCGAAAGGGCCGTGAGGCCACCGATGGCGCTCACGTGCGTCGGGTCGTCGGCGAGCTGCTCGGTGCGGGCCCGGTCTGACTGTGGGGTCGTGAGGCCAGCGATGGCGCTCACGTGCGTCGGGTCGTCGCCGAGCTCCTCGGTGCCGACCCGGTCTGACCGTTCACGCGGGGAAGTAGCCGCCGAGGTCCAGGCGGTCTGCCGCGAAGAACGCCGCCTGCCAGCCAGGAGGAGTCGGTCCGTCGGGGCCGGCTCCTCCTGGCTTGTGGCGCTGTGCCGTTCGGTCAGGGCGTCCCGTCTGGCGGGGTCAGCGTCCGTCGGTGACGACGGAGACCAGGCGCGCCACGGCCTCCTCGGTGGACGCCGTGCCGTCCAACCGCACCTCGGCCGCCGTCGGGGGCTCGTAGTCCTGCCCGACACCGGTCATGTTTCGCAACGTGCCGGCGTTCGCCTTGGCGTACAGGCCTTTCGGGTCGCGCCGCACGCACTCCGCGAGCGGAGTGTCGACCCACACCTCGACGAAGTCGTCCGGCGCGAACAGCTTCCGCGCCGCCGCCCGGTACGCACGGAACGGCGAGACGAGAGCGACGATGACGACGAGGCCGGCGTCGAGCATCAGCGCGGCCACCTCGGCGACCCTGCGCACGTTCTCCGCGCGGTCCTCGGGTGCGAAGCCGAGGTCGCGGTTCAGGCCGCCGCGCACGTTGTCGCCGTCCAGCACGTAGGTGTGCACGCCGAGGGCATGGAGCCTGCGGTCAACCGCGTCCGCGATCGTGGACTTGCCCGCGCCGGACAACCCGGTGAGCCACAACACCTTCGCGCGCTGCCCCTTGAGCAGCTCCCGGGACGTGCGGTCCACCGCGTAGTCCTGCGGCACGACGCCGCGGTCGTCGTCGCGTCGCTCTGCCACTGACACCATCCCGGCGGCGACCGTGTCCTTGGTGCGGCGGTCCACCAACAGGAAGCACCCGGTGTCGCGGCTGTCCGCGTAGGAGTCGAGGAAGACCGGCGTCGCGGTGGTCACCGTGACGGTGCCGATGTCGTTGACCGACAACGTGTTCGCGGGGCCCGTCTGCCCGGTCCGCACGTCGAGCAGGCCGTGCGGACCGGTCACCGTCGCGGACACCACCTTCGGGCCGACCAGGAGGAGGTAGTCGCCACCGGCCTCGAACCGCTGGTTGCCGGTCCACACCACGGTCGCGCCGAACTCGGTGCTCGGCGGTGGACCCTGACGGCTCGTGAGCAGGTCGCCGCGCCGAATGTCGACGTCCTCGGACAGCTCCACGGTGATCGGCGTGCCGGGCTCGGCGCGGTCGAGGTCGCCGTCCGGGCCGATGACCCGGCGGATCGTCGTGGCCACACCGGATCCGGCGACCGACACCTCGTCGCCCCGGCGCAGGGCCGCGCCGACGACCGTGCCGGCCGGACCCCGGAACCGGTTCCCCCGGATGACGTACTGGACCGGGAGCCTGGTGCCGACGGAACCTCGCCGTTCGCCGGGCTGCCAGCCGGCGAGCAGGCCGAGCAGCGTCGGCCCGTCGTGCCAGGGCAGGTTCGGCGAGGCGGTGGTCACGTTGTCCCCGCCGATCGCGCTGACCGGCACGACGTGGACCTCTTCGGCGCCAAGGCTTTCCGCCATCGCCCGCACCTGGGCCGCGAGCCGGTCGAACACCGCTTGGTCGTAGCCGACCGCGTCCAGCTTGTTGACCGCCACGACGATCGAGCGCACGCCCATGGTGACGCAGACCGCCAGGTGCCGGTGCGTCCCCGGCCGCACGCCGAGCTCGGCGTCGACGAGCAGCACGGCGAGATCCGCCGTCGACGCGGCGACGGCCATGTTCGCCCCGTACTGGTCGTGTCCCGGCGCGTCCGCGATGATCAGCCTGCGGCCGCCGGGTAAGTCGAGGTAGCGGTAGGCGACGTCGATCGTGATGCCCTGCTCGCGCTCGGCCGCCAGCCCGTCGGTGAGCAGGGAGTAGTCGATCTCCCCGGTCGGCACCACGGACCCGCCCCGCCGAGTCTGCCTGGCCTGCTCGAGATGGTCGTGCGGGACGCTGTCGGTCTCCGCGAGGAGCCTGCCGATGAGCGTGGACTTGCCGTCGTCCACCGAACCACACGCGACGATCCGCAGTACCGCACCCATCAGAAGTAGCCCTCCGACTTCTTGGTCTCCAGGGACGAGCCGCCATCGCCGTCGATGAGCCTGCCGGCTCGCTCCGAGCGTCGGTCGGCCCGGGTCTCGTCGATCAGCTCGTCGAGGGTGACCGCCTTCGACTCGACGGCGGCGGTGAGGGGGTAGCACCCGAGCGTGCGGAACCGGACCCAGCGGTCCATGGGCTCCTCGCCAGGTCGGAGCGGGAACCGGTCGTCGTCGAGCATGAGCAGGACGCCGTCGCGCTCGACCACCGGCCGGGGCGCGGCGAGGTACAGGGGGACGACGGGGATCTCCTCGCGGCGGATGTAGCGCCACACGTCCAGTTCCGTCCAGTTCGACAGCGGGAACACCCGGACCGACTGGCCGTCGGCGAGTTCGGTGTTGGTCCACCGCCAGAACTCGGGGCGTTGCCTGCGCGGGTCCCAGTGGTGGCCGGGTTCGCGCACGGAGAAGATTCGTTCCTTTGCCCGCGACCGTTCCTCGTCCCGCCGCGCGCCGCCGATCGCGGCGTCGAAGCCGCCCTCGTCCAGTGCCCGGCGCAGCGTCACGGTCTTCATCAGGCGGGTGTACTCGTGCGTGCCGTGGGTGAACGGCGTGACGCCGGCGGCGTCCGCGTCGGTGTTGGTGCGCACCAGGAGGTCGAGCCCGAGCTGACGCGCGGTGGCGTCGCGGAACTCGATCATTTCCCGGAACTTCCAGCGGGTGTCGACATGTAACACCGGAAACGGCAGGCGCCCTGGGCGAAACGCCTTGATGGCGAGGTGCAGCAGGACGGAGGAGTCCTTGCCGATCGAGTAGAGGAGCACGGGCTTGCGGAACGCGCCAGCGGCCTCGCGCAGCACGTGGATCGCCTCGGCTTCGAGCGTGTCCAGCACGGCTGCTTCGGTGCCGGTCGACGTGATGTCCATACCGCCGCCTCACATATGTTGAGTTAATCGATCAACTTAATGTGATGCTAGCGCCGTCGGGTGGAAACCGTCCATGGTCCGATGGTCGCCACCGGGCACGCCTGGCCCGACCTGGATAATCTGGCGCATGCGCATCTCCGCCAAGGTCGACTACGCCGTGCGCGCCATGGCGGAGCTGGCCGCCGCGCGGCCGGGGGACCTGGTGCGCGCGGAGGACGTCGCCGCCGCGCAGGACATCCCGGTGGCGTTCCTGCTCACGATCCTCAACGACCTGAAGTCGGCGCACCTGGTGCGCGGCCATCGCGGTCGAGGCGGCGGCTACTCGCTCGCCCGCCCCTCTGCCGAGATCACGGTCGCCGACGTGGCCCGCGCGATCGAGGGCCCGTTGGCCCGGATTCGCGACGTTGGCCTGAGAGACCTCAGCTACACCGGCCCGGCGACCGCCCTGCTCGACGTCTGGATGGCGGTCCGCACCAGCCTGCGATCGGTCCTGGAGAACGTCACGCTCGCCGACCTGGTCGACGGGCACCTGCCGCCCGCGATCACCGCCATGGCCACCGAATACCGCACCAAGGAACACCATCGCGGGCGGACGACCCCACTCGCGGGCCAGGACGACTGACGGCTGCGCCGGCAGCACTGCGGGCCGAATCCCCGCCACGTCAACCTGTCGCCAGCCGTCCCTCATACGAGCGCGGTACTGCGCGGCGGGTTTCTGGTACCAGCACGGTACTTGCGACTCGAACGTCGGGTTGATCCATTCGACGGGGAATCCTGTCAGGCTCCGGACTACTGCCCAGGTCCTGGAGGAAACAGTGAGATCCCGTCCCGTTCGTGCCGTCCTCGTTGCCGCGGCGGCACTGCTCGCCGGACTGGCGGTCGGCCCGGCCCAGGCCGCGCCGCAGCCGGCCGGCGGACCGCCGGTCACCTGGACCGGCGACTTCAAGGGCGTGAACTGGTCGGACGGCCGCGCCGACTCCAACTACGAGACGGGCAGGCTCGTGCTGTCCGGCTTCGGCGGGTCGGAGGACTACGCGACCGTCAAGGCGACGTCGACGCGGATTCTCAACGCCTTCCACGACACCCTCGGCGCCAACACGGTCCGGCTTCCCGTCAACCCGGCGACGGTCAACGACCCGTGGTGGAACACCTACAAGGGCACCATCGACGCCGCCACCGACCTCGGCATGAAGGTCGTGCTCGGCTACTGGGAGGAGACCCCCGGCGGCCACCACAAGGGCGTGGTGGTCAACCCCGCCAACTATGTCGCCATGTGGAACAGGGTGGTGCAGGACTACACCAACCAGCCGCTGGTGAACTTCGAGCCGATGAACGAGCCCTTCGGGTACGCGGACGGCGTGGCCAAGCCGCCGACGTGCAACACGACCATCAACGACGACAGCGTGCTCGGCGACCCGAGGCTCTGCTGGACGGATGTGGCCGCCCGCTGGCTGAAGGTCCACCCGTCGATCAACGTGAACCGCGTCGTCATCAGCGGCACCGGATACAACACGAATGTCAAGTTCGTCGCCGCGGATCCCCGGCTCGCCGGGACGCTGTTGTCCTATCACGTCTACGACTTCTTCCCCGGCTGCGGCGTGACCAACCCGCAGGCCCCCAACCCGACCGAGGTGCGCCAGGTCTACGACCACTGCACCCACACCATGAGCAACGAGATCGGGTCCGACGCCGAGAAGCGGACCATCGTCGACGAGTTCGGCGAGTTCATGTACGGCGTGAACGCCAACGGCATTCCGCAGAAGGACGGCAACGGGAACTGGCTGCCCGGCCCGAACTACGACGTGCCCGGCGACCTCGGCACGAACCCGGTCGGCAACCCGTGCAGCCCCGACTTCCACGTGAACTCCTTCCAGGCGGTCACCAACTACATCCACGACAAGCAGCTCGGCGCGATCTACTGGCCGGGCCTGTGGCAGGACTCGACCGGCTTCCCCAACGGGTACGCGATCGCGGTGACCGGTAAGTCCACAGTGGACGGCAGCGTCGTCGAGCAGGTCAACGACCAGAGCGGCCTTGATCGACTCAGGTACGCCTGGAACCTCGGGAACCCCGTGCCGCTGAGGTCGGGCGTCTGCTGACGGCCGTGGGTAGTCCATTCGGGGGCAGGTCAGCAACCGGCAACTTGTGACCGGTGGTCCCCCGATAAGGTCCGGGCCAGGAGAAACCCGGTCCGAAGGGCGCTGACTTGACTAGCCGGTTCGGCACGCGGCTGCGGCAGCTGCGGCTCGAAGCAGGACTGACGCAGGAGGGCATGGCGGATCGCTCCGGCGTGTCCGTCCGCACCATCCGTGGACTCGAGACGGGCCAACGCGCCGAACCACGGATGGCCACGGTGCGGCGGTTGGCCGACACACTCGACCTGAAACCGGGCGAACGGCAGGAGTTGCTGGACGCGGCCGTCGGCCCGATCCGTCCCGAGCCCGCCCCGACCGACTCCGCCCTCGAGCAGCCGGCCGACCCCGTCGTCGAGGAGTCGGCCGGCCCGGTCGTCGAGGAGCCGGCCGCCTCCGTCGTCGAGCAGCCCTTCGATCCGTTGGCCGCGGCCACGAACGAACTCGCGCAGGCGGTCCGCGCACGCTGGCAGCGTGAGGAGGAACTGCGGCAGATCCAGGACCCGTTTCCGCTGCCGGTGCGGTGGCGGCACGCGCTAGAGCAGACGACGGACCACTGGACCAACATCTGCGGAGTCCCACCCGGCGGCGAGGCCGCGCCACTGGACCTCACCGGCCAGCTGACCGAGGTCGTTGACGTCTACCGGCGCATACCGTCCGGTCGCCTGGTCGTGCTTGGCGAGGCGGGCTCCGGGAAGACCATCCTCACCCTGCGGTTCGTCCTCGACCTGCTCAACCTGCGCGGCCACTCTGACGCCGTGCCGGTGATCTTCAGCATCGGGTCGTGGAATCCCGTCACCACCGCGCTGCGGGACTGGCTGACCGATCGCCTCGCCCGCGACTACGGGCTGGTCGCGCCGGGTCCCGGCGGGTCGACGCTGGAGGCCGCGCTGGTGGACGGCGGCCGCATCCTGCCGGTCCTGGACGGGTTCGACGAGATCGCCGCCGGCCTGCACCGGGCGGCGTTGGACGCGCTCAGCAAGAACCCCATGCCATTGGTGCTGACGAGCCGACCCGACGAGTACACGGATGCGGTGCGGGCGACCGACGTGCTGACCGCCGCTGCGGCCGTGCACCTGACCGGCCTCACCCTGGCCGATCTGACCGACTACCTGCCGCGCACCACCCGCAGGACGAGCGCGAACGACTCGGCGACGCCCGTGTGGAATCCCGTGCTGACCGAGCTTCGCGACCATCCCCGACGCGCGACGAGCAGCAATCTCGCCACCGTGTTCACGACCCCGCTGATGGTCGCGCTCGCTCGCGCCATCTACAGCGACACACCCGGCCGCGACCCGGCGGAACTGCTCGACGCCAACCGGTTCGACACGCCGGAGTCCCTCGAGGACCACCTGCTCGGCGACTTCATCCCCACGGTCTACCGCACCCAGCCGGGACCGCAGCGACACTGGGATCTGGACCGCGTCCGGCACTGGCTTGGGTACCTCGCCCAGCACCTCGACCAGCTCGGCACCCGCGACCTCGCCTGGTGGGAACTGGGCACCGCCATGCGCCGCTCGTCGCGCGTCCTGGTGGTCGCGCTCGTGGTCGGGCTGCTGAACGGACTGGTGAACGGGCTGGGCGACGGGCTCGGCGACGGGCTCGCGGCCGGGCTGGGGTCCGGGCTCGCTGGCGGCCTGGCGACGGGAGTGGCCTTCGGGCTCGCACACGCCCTCGCGCTGGTGTTCGGCGCCGCCGTGTTCGAGCCGTCGCGGGTGCGAATACAGATCCTTGGCAGGACAACGGGTGTGCGGGCGAGTTTCGTCCGGAGGTTCGCGCTGGGCATCGCCGCCGGGCTGGCCGGCGGACTCGTGCTCGGTCTCGCCGGCGGCGTCAGTGCCGAAATCATTGGTGGGCACGGTGCCGGGCTGACCGGCGGACTCGGTGTCGGCCTGGCCCTCGGGGTCGTCTGCGGGCTCGTCGCCGGCCTGATGGGCCGGTTCGAGGTGCCCATCGACGTCCACGCCACCGCGAGCCCCACCGACCTGTTGCGGGCGAACCGCACCACGGTGCTCTTCCAGTCGCTGGTGTGGGCGCCGGTGTTCGGCCTCGGGGCCGGGCTCCTCGACGGGTTGGTGTTCGGCCTGGTGGTCGGGTTCGGCGTCGGGATCGGGTACGGGCTCAGCCTGACCGCGTGGGGCCAGTGGGTGACCCTTGCCCGCCTCTGGCTGCCGTTGACCGGGCGGTTGCCCTGGGCGGTCACCGCGTTCCTGGACGACGCGTGCCGGCGCGGCGTGCTGCGCCAGGCCGGCGCGGTCTACCAGTTCCGGCATGCCCGACTCCAGGACCAGTTGACCCGTTCTCGCTGACTCGGAAACCGGAGCAGCGCCTGTGGCATGGGAGGAAGCGAGCTCGGTTTAGGGGACACTCTCGCCGCGAGGATGATGGGCGCCGTCCGATCGGGCTTTCTCGGCGATGGCCTGGAGGGCGGAGATGTGCTCGGCCAGTTTGTCGCGGCCGGTGTCGGTGAGGTTGAGCCAGGTGCGTGGCCGCTTGCCGACGTAACCCTTGCGGACTTCGACATAGTCGTTCTTGGACAGTGTTGTGACCTGTTTGGACAGTGCGGAGTCGGAGAGCTTCACCGAGTCCCGGACGAACCCGAACTCGGCCCAGTCCGCGGCGGAAAGCAGGGAGACGATAGCCAGTCTCGTCGGGTCCAGCAGGAGCTGGTCAAGCTCGGCCACCGCCCTCAGTCCCTGTTCTGCCGGCGCAGTACCCACAGCTGGAACCGGGGGCCAAGGAAGATGATGTAGAGCCCGGCGAGCGCGCCGTAGTAGATGCCGCCGTGCGGCACATGGAACAACTGGATGATCAGAGCCACGGCGATCGCGATGCCGAAGATGGGCGCCATGCGCAGCAGCCGCCAGGTGAGCGGAAGATTGCGGCTGGACACCATGACCGGCCGGCCGAGCAGGGTGCCGCCCACCCGGGTGCGCAAGCTCAGGGCCAGCACGAGGCACATGGCCACCACGGGCAAGCCCAGCCAGCCTCGTTCCGCAGGGAACAGGTCGTTGGCCGCGCTGTAGAGGAACGCGACAAGGCCGCTGATGATCCACATCCACCGGGACCCCGAGGCGGACTTGATCACCTGTTCCTTGCCCTCGTGGACCGCGCGCAGCGCCGCCGCCGCCTCGGCCGGCGTTGGCTCGTTCACTGTGGTCGCTCCTCCGTCTGTTCGGTGCGCCTGTTCACGGTGCGCAGGATCAGCCACTGATCAAACCACGCGCCCGTCGTGGTCAGCACCAGCAGCGCCAATCCCATGATCAGGTGCGCGTAGGTGTGCAGCGGGGCAACGCCGTTCGTCACTCGGGTCAGGACCAGTTGGAGGAGCAGGCGAGCGCCGAACAACAGCACGACCAGGAGCCGGGCCCTCGGCGAGCGCCACACCGAGCGGATGTACCGGCGGCGGCGCGAAAGCATCAGGAACCAGAGCGTGACGTGCAGCGCGATGAGGACCAGTGGCAGCGCTGCGACCAGTGGGTAGTTCGAGCGGAACTGGCTACTGATGTCGAAACTGGCCACGAGCAGACCGGCCAGTACGAAATACCACACTGGCAGGCCCCTGACCTGCTGTTGGATCGGTTTCCGCGCCGGCCCTTGGTCCGTGGTCACCATCGTTCTTCCTCCCCAGGGAAAGTACTTGCCTGAGGGGAAAGCTACTTCACGCTTGCCTCTCAGGCAAGTACTTGCCTGTGGGTGTCAGGTGGGTGATGGGGCTGAGCACCCTGAGATAGACGTCAGAGCCAGCCGTGTTCGTGGGCCGTGCGGGTGGCCTCGACCCTGTTGCGTGCGCCCGTTTTCTGGATGGCGGACGAGAGGTAGTTGCGGATCGTGCCGTGCGACAGGTGCAGCTGCCTGGCGATGTCGGTGACGGTCGAGCCGTCGGCCGCGGCGGCGAGCACGTCGCGCTCTCGCGCCGACAACGGGTTCGGCCCCGCGGACAGCGCGGCGGCGGCCAGCGCGGGGTTGATGACGCGTTCGCCCCGCAGGACCCGGCGGATCGCGTCCGCGAGCTGGCCGACCGGGCCGTCCTTGACCAGGAAGCCGCTGGCACCGGATTCCATTGCCCTGCGCAGATATCCCGGCCGCCCGAACGTGGTGAGGATGAGCACCCGGCACGCGGGCAGCGCCGCCCGCAGCGCCGCGGCGGCGGCCAGTCCGTCAAGGCCGGGCATCTCGATGTCCAGCAGGGCGATGTCCGGGTTGGCGCCGAGCGCCACGGGCACCACCTGGTCGCCCGCGGACACCTGGGCGACGACCTCGAGGTCGGGTTCGAGGTCGAGCAGGGTGGCCAGGGCGTCGCGCACCATGCCCTGGTCCTCGGCCAGCAGGATCCGGATCATGGCGCCGCCGCGATGCCGGGCGAGCCGACCACCGGCACGTGCGCGGTGAGGCTGAACCCGCGTCCCGGCGCCGCGCCGGCCTCCAGCCGACCACCGACGGCGGTCAGCCGTTCGGCCAGCCCGGTGAGGCCGCTGCCGGGACCCCGTCCGTCCGGCGATCCCGCGCCGTCGTCGTGGATCTCCAGGCGCGCCGCGCCCGGCGTGCGGCGCAGGCTGATCCGGCAGTGTTGCGCGTGGCTGTGCCGCAGCACGTTGGTGGCGCCCTCCCGGACGACCCACGCGAGCAGTTCGTCGGCCTCCGAGGGCAGCGCGTCGCCGTCGGCCTGCACGCGCACGTCGATGCCGGCCGAGGCCAGCGCGGACCGCGCGGTGTCCAGCTCGGCGCTCATGCTCCGCTGCCGGTAGCCGGTCACCGCCTCGCGGACCTCGACGAGCGCCTGCTGGGTGACCGCGCCGACGTCGTCGATCTCGCGGGCCGCGGCCGAGGCGTCGTGTTCCAGCAGGCGCCGCGCGAGCTGCGTCTTGAGCGCGATCGTGGAGAGGCTGTGGCCGAGCAGGTCGTGCAGGTCCCTGGCGAACCTGAGCCGTTCCTCGTTGACGGCCAGCCTGGCCCGCGCGACCCTGGCCTCGCGCAGCTCGATGACCAGCAGCATCATCCGCCGGTAGAAGCCCATCATCAGGCCGAGGAAGAGCACCAGGAACAGCCGGGTGCCGATCGTGTCGACGTCCTCGTGGCCGAGCCACGAGCGCAGCACGGCGAGCACCGTCATGGCGACGACCGCCGGCAGCACCCAGCGCAGCGGCAGCGCCACGGCGAAGGCGATGCTGAGGTAGATGAACAGCCCGACCCAGCTGCCCCCGAAGCCGAGGCCGAGCAGGAGATCGAGCGCGGCGAGGCAGCCGAGCCACCGGCCGATCGCGCGAGGGGGCGCCGCGGTGGCCAGGGCCAGCCAGAGCACCCGCAACCACAGCGCCGAGGAGAGTGCGAGCGCCAGGAAGGCGGCCGCGGTCGGGCCTGCGCCGAGGCCCCGGCCGGCGAGGTCGCCGATCGGCATGACCAGGAAGCCCAGCCACACGGCGATCCAGCCGAACCACAACACCCGACGCCACCGACCGGGCTCGCCGGTGATGGCGGAGGTGGCGCCGAACACGGACGCGCGGGTGGCGAAGGAGTCCGAGCCGGGAGGACCCTTCATGCGGCGATTCTACGGCGGTAGCCCAGCAGCGCGAGGGCCGCGAAGACCACCAGCCAGCCCGCGAGGACCGCGACGCCGAGCATCGAGGGCCCGGTGCCGGCGGCGACGTTCCAGCCCAGTTCGGCGAACCGGTTCGACGGCAGCATCGGCGCGATGTCCTGGAGCACCGACGGGAGCACGTGCACCGGCATCCACAGCCCGCCGAGCGCGGACAGCGCGAGATAGACGCCGTACATGACGGCGAAGGCCGAGTCGCCGTCGGCGAGGTAGCCGATCCACACGCCGAGCGCCGCGAACGGCGCGGTGCCCAGCCACAGCATTCCGCCGATGGCCAGCCACTGCCAGGCGGCCAGGCGCACGCCGTGGGCGAGCACGGCGGTCGTGGCGACCAACACGATCGCGGGCAGCGCCATCGTCATGGCGGCGAGCACCTTGGCGATGATCACCTGCCTGGCCGGCATCGGCATCACGCGCAGCTGCCGCATCCAGCCGATGGCGCGTTCCTGCGCGATGCGGGGACCGGTGGCGGACAGGGCCGCGCCGATCGCGCCGAACGCCGCCATCGACACCATCAGCCGGACGTCGACGCCGAGCACGTCGTCCGGCCGGGCGGCGGCGCGGTCCTCCTGGCCGAACACGTTGGTGAACAACAGATACATGCCCACCGGCAGCACCAACATCAGGATCAGGAACCGGCGGTCGCGCAGCATCCGCAGTACTTCCAGGCGCCAGTAGGTCACCATCATCGTTCTCCTGTCAGCTGGTCAGGGCGAGGACGGCGTCCTCGAGGTCGGCGCCGGTCACCTCGATGTCACGAACCCGGTCGCGGCTGGCGAACAGCGCGCGGACCGTGCGTTCCGCGTCGGCGGTGTGCAGCGTGGCGGTCCGCCCGCGCACCTCGACCGAGGTGACGCCGGGCAGCAGGTGCAGGTCGCCCGCGCCGGAACCGTCCACGGTGAACCGAACGCTGCGCCCGCCCGCCGCGCTCTTGATCTCGGCCGGGGTCCCGTCGGCTACCACCCCGCCCTCGGCGACCACCACGATCCGGTCCGCGTTCTCGTCGGCCTCGTCCAGGTAGTGGGTGGCGAACAGCACGGTGCGGCCCTTCGCCGCGTAGGCCCGCATGTTCACCCAGAACGCGCGCCGCGACTCGACGTCCATCGCGGCGGTCGGCTCGTCCAACACCAGCAGCTCAGGGTCGCCGACGATGGCCAGCGCGAACCGAAGCCGCTGGGTCTGCCCGCCGGACAGCCGGTCGACGTACCGGTCGGCGACCTCGGTCAGGCCGGTCTGGTCGAGCACCTCGGCCAGCGGGAGCGGATCGGGATAGCGCTCCCTGGCGAAGCCAAGCAGCGCCTGGACGGTCACGCCCGGCATCAGGCCGCCCTCCTGGAGCATCGCGCCGATCCGACCCTGCGCGACCGCCTGCCTTGGCGCGCTGTCCAGCACCCTGACCCGGCCGCCGTCCGGCGGGAACAGGCCGAGCAGCAGGTTGACCGTGGTGCTCTTGCCAGCGCCGTTGGCGCCGAGCAGGGCCACCGTCTCGCCGACCCGGATCCGCAGGTCGAGTCCGTTGACCGCGCGCACCGTGCCGAAGCTCTTCGTGACACTCTCGAACCACACCGCGATGTCCGTCATGCCTGCCACGCTAGGAACCCCGCCCCGCCGCCGTTAGTGCCGCGAATCAGCGACTCCGTGTGACAACTGTCAGATGTCATGGCATGGCCGCGACGAAGTTCCGGTGGTCGCGCAGCGCCACGGTGCTCAGGGCGCGGGCCATCACGAAGTCCCTGACGCCGGTGCTCAGCGGGCCGGACAGGCCGCCGATGCCGGCCACGCGCCGGGATCGCCTGGCCAGCGGGGTGATCCTGGCCAGCCTGCGACGCTGGTACTCGGCCAGTGCCTCGGGGATGTCGGGGACGCGTGCCAGGCATTCGGACAGCACGTCGGCGTCCTCGATGCCCTGACAGGCGCCCTGGCTGAGGTTGGTGGTCATGGCGTGCGCCGCGTCGCCGAGCAGGGTGATCCGCCCGGTGCTCCAGCGGTTCAGCGGCGGCAGGTCGTAGACGTCCTGGGCGTCGATGTCCCCCTCGGCGGTGGCCTCGATCGCGGCGAGGACCGGGCCGGCGAACGCGGCGAGTTCGCGCAGCAGCAACGACTTCCGCTCGCGCAGCGCGGCACGGCCCGGCGGGCCGTAGAGGATGCCCTCCCACAGCAGGCGGCCGCCGCGCACGTGGTGCACGACCGCTCGGCGGCCCCGGCCGAACATGATCCGCTCCACGCCGACGGGCAGCAGCCCGGCGGCGTGGTCCCGGTCGAGCACCGCCTGCCACTGGCCGTAGCCGGAGTAGCGCGGCTGGGTCGGCGCGACCAGCGCCGCGCGCAGGCCGGAGCGGATGCCGTCGGCGGCCACCAGCAGGTCGGCGGCGAGCGTCCGGCCGTCGTCGAGGGTGACCAGGACCCCGGTGTCGTCCTGGGTGGCTCCCGTGCACTCGACGCCGAGGTGCAGCCGCACGCCGGGGCGGTCGAGCGCGGCGCGGGCGAGGGCGTCGTGCAGGTCCTTGCGGCCGAGGGCCAGGTCGGTCACGCCGTGCTCGCGGGCGATCCGGCCGACCGGCCACGTGGCGAGCACGCGGCCCCGGTGGTCGCGGTACTCGGTCTGCTCGATGGGCAGGCCGACGGCCTCGACCGCCTCGGCCAGCCCGAGCCGCCGCAGGGCCAGCATGGCGTTGGTCCACAGGTGCAGCGCGCCGGCCGTCTGGATGCCGGCGAGGTCCTTGGCCCTTTCCAGGATCGTGACCCGCCAGCCGCGCCCGGCGAGCGCGGCCGCCGAGGTCAGGCCGCAGATGCCCGCGCCGACCACCACCGCGCTGCGTGCCGCCGAGGTGGATCCGATGCCCGTCATGTCGCCCCCTGTGCGTTGCCTGTGTGCCCCCGTTGGCACCTTGACAGGAATCATAACGGCCGTAACCTTACGGCCATTACCTAACGGATGGAAGGTGAATCATGACGGCCTCACCCACTCGTGCCGGCTCGCCGCGCCGCGTCCGCCTCCTGTTGCGCACGGTCCACCTGCTGCTCGCCGGGCTGACCGGCTACGCCCTCTACGCCAGGCACGGCATGTCCGACGCGTCCGCGCGGGACCTGCTCGGCTTCGTTGTCTTCCCGCTGCTGATCGTGACCGGGGTCGCGATGTGGCAGCAGGCCAGGGTGCGCAGGATGCTGCGCGGCGACCGCTCGTCCGAATCGGCCTCCATACGATGACCGGAAACGGCTCTGGCCTGCACGTTGTCGTCGGCAGCGGCGGGCTGGGCAGGGCGGTGGCCAGCCGGCTCCGCGCCGAGGGTGCGCCGGTGCGGGTGGTCAGCCGCTCCGCGACCCGACCGCTTCCCGCCGGGATCGCGCACGCGGCCCTGGACGTCGCCGACGTCGCGGTGGTCGTGCCGGCGCTCGTCGACGCGGCGGTGATCTACAACTGCGCCGCGCCGGCCTACGGCCGCTGGCCCGAGGAGTTCCCCGCGTTGCAGCGCGGCCTGCTGGCCGCGGCCAGGGCCTGCGGGGCCGTCCTGGTGAGCGCGGAGAACACCTACCTGTACGGGATAGCACAACAGCCGTTTACCGAGGATTGTCCGCCCCAGCCGATCAGCCGGAAGGGCGCGGTCCGCGCGGCGATGACGGCGGAGCTGCTGGCCGCGCACCGCAGGGGAGACGTGCGGGTCGCCATCGGCCGCGTCGTCGCCTTCTACGGTCCGCACCAGCTGGCCGGCCCGCTGGGCAGCCGCGTCTTCGGCGCGGCCGTCGCCGGCCGGCGGGCGAAGGTCCTCGGCGATGTCGACCAGCCGCACACCTACGTCTTCGTCGACGATGTCGCCGAGGCCCTGGTCACGCTCGGCACCCACGATGCGGCGCTCGGCCGCGCCTGGCACGTGCCAGCCCCGCCGACGCTGACCACCCGCGAGCTGCTCACGCTGGTCTACGGCGCCGCGGGCCGGCCGCTGCGCTACCTGTGCCCGCCGAGCGCGGCGGTGCGGGCGATCGGGCGGGTCGTCGCCGGGGTCGGCGAGATCGCCGAGATGCTGTACACCTTCGAGCGGCCGACCGTCGCCGACGACAGCGCCTACCGGGCGGCGTTCCACCCCGCGACGACCAGTCACGCCGACGCCGTCGAGCGCACTGTGGCGTGGTTCCGCGCCGACGCGCGGTCGCCCGCCGGCCTGCGGGGCACGCCGTGAAGCTGGCGCGGCAGCGGCTCGTCGTCGTCGGCGCCGGCATCGGCGGACTGGCCACCGCGGCCGCGTTCCGGCGCGCGGGGGCCGAGGTCACCGTGCTGGAGCGCCGCAGAAACCTGCGCACGGCCCAGGCGGGCGGCGGAATCCACTTGTGGCACAACGGGGTCCGCGCGCTCGACCGGCTTGGCCTCGCCGAGCCGGTCAGGGACCTCGGGGCGCGCGGCGGCGTGCTGCACACGGCCGAGTTCTGCTCCCATCGTGGCGCGGTGCTGGCCAGCTGGCCCATCAGGGAGATCGAGCGCGAGCTCGGCGCGCCGACCGTCGGCGTCAGCCGCGACCAACTGCACGCGCTGCTGTTCGGCGCGGCGGAGGGCGCGGAGCTGCGCCTCGGGGCGGAATGCGTTGGCCTGACGGAGGAAGAGTCGGGTGTGCGGGTGCTGCTCGCCGACGGCGAGGTGCTGGCCGCCGACGCGGTGATCGGCGCAGACGGGCTGAACTCCCTGGTGCGCGGGAACCTTCTCGGACAGGCCCCGCCCCGCCCCGCCGGCTACGCGACCTGGCAGGCGATCGTGGCGCACGACGGCGGCGACACCACCAGGGTCGGCCTGTTCCGGGTGCTGTGGGGCCCGGGGGCCCGCTTCCTGTTCTACCGGCTGGCCGACGGAAAGCTGTACTGGGAGGGACAGTTCGCCTCGGCCGAGGGCGGCCGGGATCCCGATGGCGGCCGCAGGGACGCCGTGCTGCGCAGGTTCGCCGAGTGGGTCGCGCCGGTGTCCGAGATCGTCGAGGCAACCGCGGAGGAGGCCATCAGCAGGCTGGACGTGTACGACCGGCCGCCTGCACGGCACTGGGGGCGGGGGCGGGTGACGCTGCTCGGCGACGCGGCGCATCCGATGACCAACGCGATGGGACAGGGCGCGAACCAGGCTGTCGAGGACGCGGTGGTGCTGGCCGGCGCGGCCCGCGCGGCGTCGTCTTGGCCCGAGGCGTTGCGCGAGTACGAGCGGCGCCGGATTCCGCGCACCACGACGATGGTGCGCACCGCGCGGAACCTCCAGCGCCTCAACCGATGGAGCAACCCGCTGGCCTGCCGGCTGCGGGACCAGTTGATCAGGGTCGGGTTCTCGGTGGCGTTGCGCAAGCACGCCAAGGACATGGCCATCAGTCTCTAGCCTCGGGGGAGGCGACGTGCACTTCGGCACCGCGGCTGCGGAGTTCGACGTGGTGGTGATCGGCGCCGGGCTCGGCGGCCTGTCGGCGGCGGCCGCGTGCGCCAGGGCGGGGCGCAGCGTGTTCGTGGTGGACGCGCAGGACGGCCCCGGCGGGTACGCGCACGCGTTCCGGCGCGGGCCGTACCGGTTCGACCCGGCCGTGCACGTCACCAGCCTGGCGCACGAGGGCGAGGTGCTGTACGAGTACCTGCGGGCGCTCGGGGCGCTCGACGCGGTGGAGTTCCTCGACCTCGACGAGTTCTACGGAGTGGAGTTGCCCGGCTTTCGGATGCGCGTGCCGCACGGCGTCGACGCGTTCATCGAGGCGCACGCCGAACGGTGGCCAGCGCAGCGCGCCGGGATCCGCGCGGTGGTGCGGCTGTGTCAGGAGGTCTTCGAGGAGTCCCAGCAGCTGTCCACCCGCACGTCCTGGCGAGATCTCGACGAGGCGGTGCGCACCTCTCCGCTGATGTTCGAGCACCGACTGTCCACAGTGGACGACGTAATGGACCGATTCGTCACAGACGGGAAGGCGCGGTCGGCGCTGTCCGCGCTGTGGCCGTACATGGGCGTGCCGCCCTCGCGCCTGACCTTCACCGGCTTCTGCTCCATGCTGATGTCGATGGTGCGGCGCGGTCCGTCCTACTGTCGCGGCGGTTTCCAGTCGCTGGCCGACGCCCTGGCCGGGGTCGTCCGCGCGGCGGGCGGCCTGTTCCGCTACGGCACCCGGGTGACCCGCATCGTGATCGAGGGCGGTCGGGCCGCCGGCGTCGTGCTGGCGGACGGCACCCTGGTGCGCGCCGGCACGGTGATCTCCAACGCCGACGCAACCACCACCATGCACCAACTGGTTGGGGCGCAACACCTTCCCGCCAACTACGTCAGAAGGCTCGGCAGGCTGACGCCGTCCTGGTCGGCGTTCGTGCTGTTCGCCGCAACCACGCTGGACCTCGCCGAACTCGCGCCCGCGCACGAGACGTTCGTGTTCGACCACTGGGACCACGACGTGAGCGAGGCCGCGATCGGTCAGGGGCAGCGCGGCGGGATGTGGCTGAGCGTGCCGAGCCTGGTCGACCCCGGCATGGCGCCGCCGGGCGAGCACACGGTGGTGTTCTCCACGCTGGCGCGGGCGGACTGCCCTCGGTGGGGCGACCGCAAGGTGGAGTTCGAGCTGGGCATGCTCGAGCGCCTTGAGCGGCTGCTGCCGGGCATCACCGGCACGCTGACCTTCCTGGACAGCGCGACTCCCCGGACCCTGTGCCGCTACACGGGCAACCAGGCCGGCGCGATCTACGGGTGGGAGAACACGCCCCGGCAGAGCCAGCCCAAGCGGCTGCGGTGCGTGACACCGCTGCCCGGCCTGCTGCTCGCCGGGCACTGGACCGAGCCGGGGGCCGGCAGCTTCCGCGTGATCCTCTCCGGCATGCAGGCCGCCGCGGTGGCGATCGGCGCGGCGAACCAGGACGACTTCGTCGCACGGCTGCTCGTCGGGGCCGGTTCGCGGCCCTGAGTGTTTACGGACGTACGGCTTCTCAATTCCGTCCCCAGCAACGTTTCTTGCAGGTGGAAGGAACTGGCGAAGCCTTGACAGCCTTAACAAATCACCTGTTAACTTACATCTGTCAGGCTAATAGACCTTGGGAGACGTCGACATGTTCGACACCGTGGCCCGCCTCGTGATCCGCTACCGATGGATCGTCCTGATCGCGGCAGTCGTCTTCGCCGCCGTCTCCGGCGCGTTCGGCGCGCCCGGCGTGCCCTCGCTCAAACCCGGCGGCGCGGAGGACCTGTCCTCGGAGTCCAGCGTCGCCGCGGCCAAGCTGAAGAACGACTTCGGCCACAGCGAGTCCGACCTCGTGCTGCTGGTGGGGGCGAACGACCACACCGTGGACTCGCCAGGCAGCAGCGCGGGCGCGCGGGCCGTGGTCGACGCGCTGTCCGCGACGCCGGGGGTGTCCTCGGTGCTGTCCTACTGGCAGACCCACGACTCCGGGATGCGCAGCCGGGACGGCAGCCAGGGTCTCGTGCTGGCCAGCATCGCGGGCGACGACAAGCAGCAGGAGACCGTCATCGACGCGCTGCACACGGACCTCGCCACGGTGGGCACCGGCGTGACGGTGCAGTTCGGCGGCCCGGCCCAGGTCGGCCGCGACCTCGGCGGCCAGGTGGTCAAGGATCTCGGCAAGGCCGAGGCGATCTCCGGGCCCATCACGCTGATCCTGCTGGTGGTCGCCTTCGGCTCGGTGGTGGCTGGCCTGCTGCCGCTGGCCATCGGCGTGCTGGCCATCCTCGGCACGCTGCTGATCCTGCGCGGGCTCACCATGGTGACCGACGTCTCCACGTACTCGCTGAACCTGGCCACCGCGCTCGGCCTCGGCCTCGCCATCGACTACAGCCTGTTCATCGTCGGCAGGTACCGCGAGGAGCTGCGCGCGGGGCACACGCCGCACGACGCCCTGCGGGTCACCATGCGCACCGCGGGACGGACGGTCGCGTTCAGCGCCCTGACCGTCGCGGCAGCGCTGTCCGCGCTGCTGATCTTCCCGATGTTCTTCCTGCGCTCCTTCGGTTACGCGGGCATCGCGGTCGTGGTGCTCGCCGCCGTCGGCGCGCTGCTGGTGCTGCCGGCGCTGCTCGCCGTGCTCGGCACCAGGGTGGACCGGCTGTCGCTGCCCTGGCTGCGGCGCAGGGCGGACCGGCTGGCCGCCAGGGATCCGTTGCGCGGCAGGTGGGCCGGGCTGGCCGCAGCCGTGCTGCGCAAGCCGTTGGTCACCGCAGGACTCGTCGTCGGCGCGCTGCTGCTGGTCGGCATCCCCACCCTCGGCATCAAGTTCGGCCTCCCGGACGACCGCGTGCTGCCCACCACGGCGTCCGGCCGCCTCGTCGCGGAACAGGTCAGGAACAACTTCCCGACCGCGGAGTCGGCGACGCTGTCGGTCGTCGCCGAGGGCGCCGCCGCGACCGGGGCCGGCAACGCCGCGATCGCCGACTACGCAAAGAAGTTGGCCACCCTGCCGCACGTCGCGCGGGTGCAGTCCGCGGGCGGTTCGTTCGGACCGGGCGGTGCGCCGCTGGAGTCCGCGGGGACCCGAGGCGGCACGGCGGAGTTCACCTCCCCGGCCGGCACCTGGCTCGCCGTGGTGCCGGAGGGCTCGCTCGACCCGTACTCGGACGCGGGCCGACAGCTCGTCAGGGACGTCCGCGCCACGCCAGCGCCGTTCGCGGTGCAGGTCGCGGGCAGCTCGGCGAGACTGGTCGACACCGAGGCGTCCATCGGCTCGCACCTGCCCCTCGCCGCGGCAATCATCGGCCTGGTCACGCTGCTCCTGCTGTTCCTGTTCACCGGCAGCGTGTTCATCCCGATCAAGGCGCTGGTGCTGAACCTGCTCTCGCTCGGCGCCGTGTTCGGCCTGATCGTGCTGGTGTTCCAGCAGGGTCACCTGGCCACACTGCTCGGCTTCACCGCAACCGGCACCACGGACACCTCCATGCCGGTCCTGTTGTTCTGCATCACCTTCGGGCTGTCCATGGACTACGAGGTGTTCCTGCTCAGCAGGATCGCCGAGGAACACCGCAGGACCGGCGACACCAACGCCGCGGTGGTGAGCGGAATAGCCAGGACCGGCCGCATCATCACGACGGCGGCGGCGCTGCTCGCCGTGGTGTTCTTCGCCTTCGGCACGGCGCAGATCAGCTTCCTCAAGCTCTTCGGGCTCGGCTGCGCGGTGGCGATCCTCATCGACGCCACGGTGATCCGGTGCCTGCTGGTGCCGGCGGTGATGGGGCTGGCCGGCCGGCTCAACTGGTGGGCGCCCGGCCCGTTGAAGCGGCTGCATCGGCGCATCGGGCTCCGCGAGGACGGCGGCGCGCCCGAGCCGCCGCCACCGCGCCGGGCGGCGCAACCCGCGGTCGCCGGCACGGAGCACACCAATACCTGACCGAACCATCCACACAGGACCGAACGAACCGCGTCGCCGGCCACCGGCCGGGAACAACACCTGGGGGAGAGCGAGTCATGCCCGTATCCGCCGGCCCGCGAGGCGCCGCCGACCAACCGAGCCTCGCCGGCAGGGTCGCCCTGGTCACCGGGGCGTCCAGGGGCCTCGGCGCGGCCATCGCGCTCGGCCTCGCCGCAAGGGGCGCCGCCGTCGCCGTCAACTACCACGCGTCGCGTGCGCGCGCCGAAGAGGTCGTCAGGGCCATCGAGGACGAGGGCGGCAAGGCGGTGGCCCTGCCGGCCGACGTCGCCGACCCGGACGCGTGCGCCGAGCTCGTCGCCGGCACCATCGCCAACCTCGGCGGCCTTGACGTGCTGGTGAACAACGCCGGCATCACCAAGGACTCCCTGATCTACCAACAGGAACCGGCTGACTGGCTGGCCGTCATGCGGGTCAACTTCGGCGGCGTCGTCAACTGCACCAGGGCGGCGATGGGCACGATGCTGCGCCAGCGGTCCGGTTCGATCGTGAACATCTCCTCGGTGATGGGCATCAGGGGCTGGGTCGGCGAGTCGCCGTACGCGGCGTCCAAGGCGGCGATCAACGCCTTCACCCGGTGCACCGCGGTGGAGGCGGCCCGATTCGGCGTGCGCGCCAACGCCGTGCTGCCCGGCTTCGCCGCGACCGACCTGGTCGCCGGGCTCACCACGAAGAACGGCGGCAGGGGAATCCTGCGGCAGATCCCGGCGAAATCCTTCGCCGGTCCCGAGGACGTCGCCAACGTGGTGGCGTTCCTGGCCGGCCCCGGCGCCGCGTACATGACCGGGTCGCTGGTCACCGTGGACGGCGGGGCCAGCGCCGTGCTCGGCGTCGGCGCCCCTCTCGGCTGAGCCGCGACACACCATCGAAGAAGGAGGCAAGGCAATGTCCGACAACAACTACCTGCCAGCCGTGCAAGACGCCGTCGTCGAGGCGCTCGGCCTGGAGACCGAGGAGGTGACGCCGGACAGCACGCTGACCGGCGACCTCGGCGCCGAGTCCATCGACCTGCTGGACATCCTGTTCCGGATCGAGCGCGCCACCGGCGCGAAGATCCAGGCCAGCGATCTCGCCGACCACATCCAGGGCGGCATCCCCGACGCCGAGTTCGGCACGGACGACGACATGGTCAGCGATCTCGGCCTGGCCCACCTCCAGGCGGTCATGCCGCAGATCCACATCGCCGACCTGGTCGGCAAGCTGCCGGCCGACGAGGTGATCAGCCTGTTCACCGTGCGCAACCTCGCCGACATGGTGACGCGGTTCGCCCCGCTCGGCTCGGGCTGAACCGCCCCGGCCCCCGTCCACCCGTCACCGAGAAACCAGGAGGCCGTCGTGCGCTTCCAGCTCATCGACCGGATCGAACGCCTCGAGCGCGGGCGGTCGCTGCGCGCGCGCAAGCTCACCTCGTTGTCCGAGACGTTCTGGCAGCGCGGCCAGAACGGACCGAGGATGCCCGGCTACCTGATCCTGGAGGCGCTGTGCCAGGCCGGCTCCTGGCTGGTGCTGCTCAGCACGGACGGGCAGCGGCGGGCGACCCTGCTCACGGTCGGCCGGGTGGAGTTCCTCGACCCGGTGCTGCCGGGAGACGTGCTGACGCTGGACGTCGAGGCCGCGAGCCTCACCAGCGACGCCGCCCTGATGTCCGGCGAGGCCAGGGTGGGCGACCGGCTCGTCGCGCGCGTCGCCGACGTGATGTGCGCGCTCATGGACGCGGAGGAACTGGAGGACCCGGAGCAGACCGACCTGATGGGGCGCGTGCTGCTCGGCGCACTGGGGGAGCCGAGGTGACCGGGTCAGCCGCAGGCCGCCGGGTCGTGGTCACCGGGCTCGGCGCGGTCACCCCGGTCGGCAACGACGTCGAGTCCACCTGGGCCGCCCTCACCGAGGGACGCAGCGGAGTGCGCGCCAACACCACCTTCGACACCACCACGTTCGCGGTGCACATCGCCGGCATCGTGACCGGCTTCGACCTCGCCGACCACGTGCCCGGCTACACCAGGGGACCGCTGTCCAGGCAGGCGGGCTTCGGGCTGGCCGCCACCGCGCAGGCGGTCGCCGACGCCGGCCTGGCGGACGGGTACCACCCGCCAGAGGCGCGGGGCATCGCCATGGGCAGCAGCGTCGGCCGCATCACCCTGGACGAGCTCGGCGGCGTGCTGCACGACCTGCACGTGCGGCAGCCGCAACGGGTTCCCCGGCTGGACGCCGACGGCGTGGCCGAACGGGACGCCACCAGGGTGCTGTCCCTGCTCGCCGAACTCGCCGACTGCGCGGGACCGAGCCTGAACGTGAGCACGGCGTGCAGCGGATCCGCGCACGCGGTCGGCGAGGCCATGCGGCTGATCCAGGACGGCGCCGCGGACGTCATGGTGGCAGGCGGTTTCGACTCGCTGACCACCTGGCTGGACGTGCTCGGGTTCAGCCTGCTCAACGCGATCACCGACGCGCACCAGGACGAGCCAGCGCGGGCGTCGCGCCCCTTCGACGCCGCGCGATCCGGGTTCGTGCTCGGCGAGGGCGCCGTGGTGCTCGTGCTCGAGGACCTGGACAGCGCGGTGGCCAGGGGCGCGCCGATCCACGCCGAGCTGGTCGGCTACAGCGCCACCATGAACGCCTACCGGATCACCGACGCGCCACCGGACGGCGGCGGCTGCACCACGGCGATGGCCGAGGCGATCGCCGAGTCCGGGCTCACCGGCGCGGACATCGACTACGTCGCCTCGCACGGCACCTCGACACCCGGCAACGACCTCTGCGAAACCGTTGCGATCAAAGCGGTGTTCGGCGCGGACGCCCACCGGCTCGCGATCAGCTCGGTGAAGTCGATGACCGGCCACCTCACCGCGGCTTCCGGCGCGTTGAACCTGCTGTGCGCGGTGCTGGCCATCCGCCACCACGTCATCCCGCCGACCATCAACCAGGACACCCCGGATCCGAAACTGGACCTGGACTACGTGCCGAACACGGCGCGCCGGACGCCGGTGCGGGCGGCGCTGGTCAACGCGTTCGCCTTCGGCGGCACCAACGCGTCCCTCGTGCTGCGGTCGGCGGTCACCCCATGAGGGAACTCGACGCCGTCGACGTGGTCGTCACCATCGAACCAGGGGTGCGCGGGGTCGGCCTGCGCAACGTGCCGGCCAGCCTCCAGGTGTTCGACACGCACTTCCCGCGCTTTCCCGTGCTGCCAGGGGTGTTGGTGCTCGGCAGCCTCGTCGAGCTGGCCCGCAGGGTGTGCGTGGCGGCCGACGCGGGGGAGTGGCGGTTGGTCGAGGCCGGCCGGATCCAGTACCGGCGCTACGTCCAGCCCGGCGACCAACTGATGTTGACCGTGCGCGTGCTGGCGGCTGGCGACCGCGCGGTCGTCTTCGCCTGCGAGGTCACGGTTGAAGGCGCGCTGGTCACCCGCGCGAAGGAGATTCGGATGGTGCGAGAGGCATGAACACGGTGCAGCACAGGCGGGTCGTGGTGACCGGCATCGGGTTGGTGACCGGGCTGGGGGTCGGTACGGAGCGGACCTGGCAGGCGCTGCTCGGCGGGCGCAGCGCAGTCCGTGAGGTGTGCTCCGCCGAGGCCACGGCGCTCACCAGCAGGCTCGCCGCGCGAATCGAGGACTTCCGGCCGACCGACTTCGCCACGAAGCGGGTGCTGCGCTCCATGGTCTACAACGACCAACTCGCGCTCGCCGCCACCTGCCTGGCGCACGCGGACGCCGGCATCGACCGACCGACCGGCGACGGCGGCCGGGACGGCCTGTTCGTGGGCAGCGCCAAGGAGATCAGCGATCCCAACCACCTGCTCGACGCCACCATCGCCGGGCGAAGTCCGGACGGCGGCGTGGACATCCGCCGGTTCGGCGAGGTCGCGCGGACCTCCGCGTACCCCCTGTTCTACGTGGAGGGGTTGCAGGCCGCGTCGCTGTTCTACATCTCCCAGGCGTTCGGCCTGCGCGGCACGAACACCTACTACGACGGCACCGCCGAGGCCGGTGCGCAGGCCGTCGGCAGCGGCTGTCGCGCGATCCGCCACGGCCTGGCCGACCGGGTGATCGTCGGTGGCGCCTGCGACGCGGCGTCCTGGTGGACGATGTCCAAACTGGACTCGCTCGGCCTGCTGTCGCCGAGCAACGAGCTGGGCGACCGGGCCTGCCGACCCTTCGGGCAGGGCCGCGACGGCACCGTGCTCGGCGACGGCGCCGCGTTCCTGGTGCTGGAGGAGCGTTCCGCCGCCCTGGAGCGCGGCGCGCGCGGCTACGCCGAACTGGTCGGCTACGGCAGCACCCAGGACCTGCCCGACGGCAAGCTCGGCGAGGGCGTGGCGCGGGCGGTCCGGATCGCACTGCGGCAGGCCGGCACGGCACCGGAGGAGTCGCCGCTCGTGCTCGCGCACGGCTGCGGCACCCAGGACGGCGACCTGACCGAGGCGCGGGGACTGCGCGCCGCGCTGCCGCGCCGGCCGATGGTGACGGCCGTGTCGCCGGCCGCCGGACACCTGGTCGCCGCGGCCGGCGCGCTGAACGTCGCGGTCGCCGCGCTCGCGCTGCACCACCGAGTGGCGCCGCCCGTCGCCAACCCGGCCGACCAGGACCCGCGCTGCGGGCTCGACCTGGTCCGGGATCGACCGGCGCCGCTGCGGACGGACACGGCCATCGCGGTTGCCAGGGGACTGTTCGGCCAGACCGTCACCGTCGCCCTGCGTTCCGTGTAATCGCCTGTTGCAAAGCCTTCGCTGGGGGTGGCTGACCAACGGGCTTCGAGAGAAGAGAAGGAAGCCATGCACACTGGGGGAACGACGACTGTTGGGGGAGCGGCGACGTCGAGACCTGGGGAGCCGCCCAGGGTGCTCGTCGCCGGCATGGGGGCGGTGACGGCGCACGGCGGCACCGTGGCGCGGCTGTGGGACGCGGTCCGGCACGGGCGGGTCGGCATTCGCCCGGTGCGCGGGCTGGTGCTGGACGGCTACCGGACCAGCGTCGGGGGAGAGCTGCCGCCGGCCAAGCAGGGCTCGCCGCCGAGCTACGCGTGCTGCCGCGAACCGGTGGTCGACGTCGCGCTGACCGCCGCGACGGAGGCGATGACCGAGGCGGCCTGGGTGCGGGCCGCGGTGCCGGCGTACCGGTTCGGCGTCGTGATCGGCACCTGCAACGCGGGCCTGCTCAGCGCCCGCAAGTGGTACGTGTCAAGGGAACTCGGCGATGGCGAGGTGCCGGCCGAGCAGCTGCTGCTCGCCCCGCCGCAGGCGTTGGCCGAGGTGTTGGCCAGCCACTTCACCATCACCGGGCCGGCGATCGCCATCAACACCGCGTGCGCGGCCAGCGCCAACGCCATCGGCTACGCGGCCGACCTGATCCGGACGGGCGCGGCCGACGCGGTGCTGGTCGGCGGCGCGGACGTGTTCTCCGACGTGTTGTTCGCCGGGTTCAACTCGCTCGAGTCGCTGTCCCCGGAGCCCGCGAAGCCCTACTCGGGCGACCGGCAGGGCCTGTCGCTCGGCGAGGGCAGCGGCATGCTCGTGTTGGTGCGCGGGGAAATCGCGCAGGACGGCGGCCGGTGCCTCGCCGAGGTGCTCGGCTACGGCCTGTCCGCCGACGGCTACCACGTCACCGCCCCCGACCCCACCGGCCGGGGCGCCGCGCGTGCCATCGCGTCCGCGCTGCGCCGGGGCGCGGTCGATCCGGCCGATGTCGGCTACGTCAACGGACACGGCACCGGGACCCCGAAGAACGACGCGGCCGAGTCGGTCGCCACCCGGCGCGCTCTCGGCGAGGCCGCGGACAAGGTGGCGGTCAGCAGCACCAAGTCCATGGTGGGGCACCTGCTCGGCGCGGCCGGCGTCGTCGAGACGATCGTGACGATCAAGGCGTTGCAGGAGCAGCTCGCGCCGCCGACGGCGGGCTGGTCCGCGCAGGATCCCGTGTGCGACCTCGACTACGTGCCGAACGTGGCGCGGCCGATGACCACGGATGTCGCGCTGTCCAACAACTTCGCCTTCGCCGGGGCCAACGCGTGCCTCGCGTTGGCGCGCACCGGATGCCGGCCGGCGCCGACGGCCGCCCCGACCGACCGGGTCGTGATCACCGGGATCGCCGCGCTGACCCCGGCCGGCTGCACCGTCGGCGCGCTGCGGGACCTCGCCGCGGGCGTCGGCACGGAGTCGGCCTGCGTCGCGGAGGGCGGCAACCTGTTGGGCAGGGTGGAGTTCGACCCGGCCGCGTGGCTGACGCCGAGGGAGCGCCGCAGGATGGACCGGCTGACCGTGCTCTCGGTGGTGGCGGCCAAACAGGCGCTCGCCGACGCCGGGCTCGACCCGCGCCGGCACGGCGGCGACCGGATCGGCGTCATCGTCGGCACCGGCCTCGGGCCGATGGAGAGCATGGAGGGCTTCGCCAGGCCGGTGATCGAGTCAGGGCCCGGCGCGGCCAATCCCGCCGTCTTCCCGAACACCGTGTACAACGCGGCTGGCGGGCAGGTGGCCATGCACACCGGCGCGGTCGGGCCCGCGAGCACCATGTCGGTGCTGCACGCGTCCGGCGCAGCCGCGCTCGGCTACGCCCAGGACCTGTTGGAGGCCGACCAGGCGGACGCGATCGTCTGCATCGGCGTCGACGTGCTGACGGCGTCGGTGGTGCGCGGCTACGCCGAACTCGGGCTGCTCGCCCGCACCGACCGGCCCGGCGAACCCCGCGGCCTGCGGCTCGCCGAGGCGGGGGTGGCGCTGGTGCTGGAGCGCGCGTCGGCCGCGGCGTCCCGCGCCGCCGAGGAGTACGGCGAGCTGGTCGGCCACGCCATCACCGGGGACGCTCGCGGCCTGGTCCACCCGGACCCCGACGGCGTCGGGCTGGAGCGGGCGATGTCGCTGGCGCTGGCCAGGGGCGGCGTGCCGCCGGAGCGGGTGACGGCGGTGTGGGCGGCCGCGGCGGGACTGCCGAGGGCCGACGCGGGCGAGGCACGGGCGGTGGCCAGGCTGCTGCCGCAGCGGCCCGTCGTGCACCGCCCGAAGCTGCGGGTCGGCGAGCCGATCGGGGCCGGTGGCTCGCTGCTCGCCGTGCTGGCGCTGCTGAGCTGGCGGGTCGGCGCGATCGCTGGCCCGGTGCTGGTCAACTCCTCCTCGCTCGGCGGCACGCACATCGCGCTCGCCCTGCGCCCCACCGAATCCGAAGGGAACCACGCATGAGCGTCCGCATCCTGAGCACCGGCGCACACCTGCCGGGCGACCCGATCGACAACGACGTGCTGGCCGGTTACGTCGGCCCGCTGCCGCAGGACGTGCTGGCCGGCATCCAGGTCCAGCGCCGGCACTGGATCGCCGACCCGGAGACGGGCGAGCACAGCGAGAGCAACGCCGACCTCGCGCACCGGGCCTGCGCCTCGGCCCTGGCGGCGGGCGGGGTGCCGACCGACGAGGTCGACCTGCTCGTGCTCTGCACGGCCAGCCCCGACTACCTGTTGCCGCCCATGGTCACCCTCTTGCAGGACCGGCTCGGCCTGGCCAGGTGCGCGACCGTGGAGATCAGGTCGGGGTGCGCCGGTTTCGTCGAGGGGCTGGAGTTCGCCAGGCTGCTGCTGGAGTCCGGTGCCGGCCGCACGGCGCTGGTCGTCGGCTCCGAGACCATCTCGCCGCTGCTCGTTCCGGTGTTCCGCGACCGGGATCCCCGGCTGGTTCGGATGCGCGATCGGTTGGGGCTGTACAGCTTCGGCGACGGCGCAGGCGCGGTGCTGCTGCGCGCCGACGGCGGGCCCGGCGGGCTGCGCCCCGCGGCGTTCCGCTGCGTCGGCGGCGGCCACGCGCCGGGCATGCAGATCGTCGGCGGCGGCACCGCGACCCCGCTACACCGGCAGCTCGCCGCGCGCCGCCTGATCGATCTGCGGGTGGACGTGGTGCAGAGCGCCAAGCGGACCCCGAGCGTCATCACCGAGGGGCTGGCCGACGTCCTCGGCCGCGCGGGGCTGGCGGCCGAGGCGGTGGACGTCTGCGTGCTGCCGGAGGGCAACGCCGAGTACCTCACCGAGGAGATGGCCGCGAGCGGCCTGCACACCGGGGACTGGCTCGCGTTGCAGCACAAGGTGTTCGAGAACCTCACCACGGTCGGCGCGACCGGCTCGGCCGCGGTGCCGATCGCGCTGGACGAGGCCTGGCGCGCCGGCAGGCTGCATGCCGGGGACGAGGTGATGCTGCTGGCCGTCGAGACCAGCAAGTGGAAGTACGCCGGCACCGTGCTGACCTGGACCGCCGCCGAGTTCGCCGCGCCGTCCGCCGGGCGCGCGGCGGCGACCCCGGTCGGGGCGCGGTGACCGGCTCGCTCATCGTGCAGCGCGACGTCGTCATGGTCACCACCGACGGCGTCGAGCTGCGCGCCGACGTCTACCGGCCGGACACCCCTGCGCCTGTGCCGTGCGTGCTTACCAGGACGCCGTACGACAAGAGCCGGCAGTTGACCGTCCTCGCCGGGCTGGATCCCTGGCGCGCGGCTGAGGCCGGCCTCGCCGTGGTGTGTCAGGACGTGCGCGGCCGACACGGCTCCGGCGGGGTGTTCGAGCCGTTCGCGCACGAGGTGGCCGACGGCGTGCAGGCCGTGCGGTGGGTGGCCGAACAGCCGTGGTGCAACGGCCGGGTCGGGATGGCGGGGCGGTCCTACGCCGGTGCCACCCAGTGGCTCGCCGCGATCGGCGGCGCGCCGGGCCTGCGCGCCATCTGCCCGACAGTGACGGCAAGCGAGCTGTACGAGGGCTCTTCCTACCAGGGCGGCGCGTTCCAGTTGGGCGCCAACCTGTTCTGGGCGCATATTCTCACCCGACGACAGGGCCGGCGGCTCACCGCCGACTACGAACACCTGCCGCTGTCCACAATGGACGCGTTTCGGGACACCTCGGCCGGCTTCTACTACGACTGGCTCGCGCACCCGAGCAGGGACGAGTACTGGACGCGGCACGCCGTCAACGGGGGCTACGCGTCCGCCGAGGTCGCCGCGCTCAACATCGGCGGCTGGTTCGACCCGTTCCTGCACGGCACGCTGGAGAACTACCGCGAGGCAAGCAGGCTCCGGCCGGGGCAGCGACTGATCCTCGGGCCGTGGGGCCACGGCGGCGTCTGGGGCGGCTACCCGGACCACCGGCTGCCCGACATGCCGGGTGCCGACCTTGACCTCACCGGTGTCGCGCTGGAGTTCCTCGCCGGCCAGCTCGGCGATGGTGTGCCGCATCGAGAACAGCTCGGCCTGTCGGAGGACGAACCGGTGCTGCTGTACGTGATGGGGGCGGGCCGGTGGCGCAGGGAGTCGACCTGGCCGCCCGCCCGCGCCGTGCCGACCCCGTGGTACCTCAGGGCGGACGGCGGGCTCTCGCCGGAGCCGCCGGGCGACGAGCCGACGGACAGTTTCCGTTACGACCCGGCCGATCCGGCGCCGACCGTCGGCGGGCCGGTGATGATCCCCGGGATGGTGCTCGGCAGTTCCTTCGGGCCGCTGGACAACCGGTCCGTCGAGGCCCGCCCCGACGTGCTGACCTACACCTCGGCGCCGTTGTCCGCGCCGGTCGAGGTCACCGGTCAGCTGTCGGCCGTGCTGTTCGCGGCGACCACCGCCGCCGACACGGACTTCGTGGTCAAGCTCAGCGACGTGCGGCCAGACGGCGCCTCGCGGCTGTTGGCCGAGGGCATCGTGCGGGCGCGCTACCGGCACGGCACGCATCGGCCGCTGCCGGTGCGGCCCGGCGCGATCGAGCGGTACCGGGTGGACCTGGTGGCCACCAGCACGGTCTTCCAGGCGGGCCACCGGATCCGGGTCACCGTCACCAGCAGCTCGTTCCCGCGCTTCGACCGCAACCTGAACACCGGAGGCCCGATCGGGGCCGAGGACCTGCGGCAGGCGCGGGTGGCCACGCAGACCGTGTGGCACAGCGCGGTGCGTCCGTCGCACGTGCTGCTTCCCGTGGTGTCCTGAGAGCTCCAGGTCAGGACGCGACGTCCGCGTCCTCTCTGACGGTCTGCCTGGCGCGCAGCCCGAGCACGGTCGCCACGGCACAGCAGAACACGACGGCAGCGGCGATCGCGACGCTGCCGTCCGCCGCGGTCAGGAAGGCCCCGGTCGCCGCGCGCCGCAGTTCCTCGGCCTGCCCGGGCGGCAGCGTGGCGGCGGTGGACAGCGTCGCGCTCAGCGAGGAGCTCGCGTGCGACCCGGCCGGTTGGCGCAGGCCCACCGCGTACGCGGACGCGGTCAGGCTGCCCAACACCGCGACCCCCAGCGTCGCGCCAAGCTGCCGGCTGGTGTCGTTGACCGCCGACCCGACGCCGGCCCGCTCGCGGGGCAACGAGGACATGATCAGCTCGGTGGCCGGCGCCATCACCAAACCCATGCCCAGCGCCATGATCACGGTCGCGGCCAGCAACAGCGGATAGCCGGTGTCGGTCGAAGCCTGTGCCAGCACGACAAGTCCCGCGCCCATGCCGGTCAGGCCGAGCGAGAGCGTCGCCCTCGCGCCGTGCCGCCGCGCCAGCCTCGGGGCAAGCGGGGCGACCGCCCCGAGCGTGCCGGCGAACGGCAGCGCGGCCAGCCCGGCCCGCAGCGGGGAGTAGCCGAGCACGAACTGAAGCTGTTGGGTCAGCAGGAACAGCGACCCGGCCAGGCCGAAGAACACCACCGTCACGGCGAGGCTCGGCAGCGTGAACGTGGCCCGCCGGAAGACCGAGAGGTCCAGCAACGGGGCCGGGGCGCGCAGCTCCCACACGACGAACACCGCGAGCACGGCCGCCGCGCCGGCCAGCCGCAGGATCGTGGTGGCGGAGCCCCATCCGCTGCCCGGCGCCTCGATCAGGCCGTACACCAGCAGGCCGACCCCGGCGATCGACAGGACCGAGCCGACCAGGTCGAGGCGAACCTGGTGCGCCGCACGGAATTCGGGCACCCAGCGCAGCGTGAGCAGCACGGTGACCGCCACGATCGGCAGGTTGACCACGAAGACCGAACCCCACCAGAAGTGGCCTAACAGCACGCCGCCGAGGCTGGGTCCCGCCGCGACCGCGAGCCCCGAGGTGGCCGACCACAGGCCGATCGCCCTGCCCCGCTCGGCCGGGTCGGCGAACACCTCGCTGAGCAGTGAGAGGGTCGCCGGCAGTACCAGCGCGGTGCCGGTGCCCATCACCGCGCGGCTCGCGATCAGCTGCTCCGGCAACCAGGACAGCGTCGCTGCGGCCGAGCCGACGGCGAACACGGCGAGGCCGATCAGCAGCGCGCGGCGGCGGCCGTTGCGGTCGCCCCAGCTCCCGCCGACCAGCAGCAGGCCGGCGAGCAGCAACGTGTAGGCGTCCACCACCCACTGGAGCTGGCTCACCGACGCGGCGAGCTGACGGGCGATGCTGGGCAGCGCCACGTTCACGATGGTGTTGTCCACGTTGACGATGAGCAACGCCAGGCACAGCACGGCGAGTATCCGCCATCGTCGTTCGTGGATGGTCGCCACTAGTCTCCCCCTTGGCCATCGTACGTTTACATGTGTTAGTTTGTCTCGTGCTTGCCCGGTGTCAAGAGGCCGATTGAGGAGGCGACGCGGTCCATGAGTCGTCAGGTCACCCCCGAACCCGACACGACCGATCCGGGGAAACCGGTGGCGCGCAAGCGCAACCGGCGCGGCGAGGGCGGTCGCCTGCGCACCGAGTTGGTCGCGGCCGCAAGCCGGCTGCTCGAGACCGTGGACAGCGAGGACGGCCTGTCGCTGCGGGCCGTCGCGCGCGAGGTCGGCGTGTCCGCGCCCAGCGTGTACCTCCAGTTCGCCGACAAGGAAAAGCTCATGTGGGCGGTCCTTGAGGAGCGGTTCATCGAACTCCGGGACGTCATCGAGGAGGCCGCCTCGGCCGCCGACGGCCCGGCGGAGGAGCTCAGGGCGCGCTGCGTCGCCTACTGCATGTTCGGTTTGGAGCAGCCGGGCAACTACCGCGTGCTGTTCAGCGCGGTGTCCACCTACAAGCCGGACGTCGCCCTTGACCAGCTGCCCGGCGCCGACGTGTTCTTCGGTCTCGTCGGTGCCGTGATGCGCTGCGTCGAGGCGGGCGTGGCGCGCAGGCTCGACCCGTTCCTCGCCGGCACCGTGCTGTGGAGCACCCTGCACGGCATGGTGATGCTCCGCATCAGCAAACCGGTGTTCCCGTGGCCGAGCATCGAGACCCTGATCAGGCATCTGCTCGTCGAGCAGATCGGTTTGTCCTTTGACGGCACGGAGGAAGAGGTGAGCTGATGGCCGCGGCGCAACCGGAGCCGGCCAGTTCGTTGGTCATCGGGGCCGGCGTCGCCGGTGTGGCCAGTGCGCTCGCGCTGGCTCGGGCCGGGCGTCCGGTCACCGTCCTCGAGCGAAAGCCGCGCGACGCGACGCCCACCTCCACCGGCGGCTGGCACCTGTGGAGCAACGCGGTCCGGGCGTTACAGGCGCTCGGCGTCGCGCCGGAGGTCACGGCGGCGGCCGCCCACCTGGAGACCACCGAGTACCTCACCGCCTCGGGGGCCGCGCTCGGCCAGTGGCCGATCGGCGAGCTCGGCAGGGGGCTCGGCGCGACCGACCTCGGCATCAGCCGGGAGCGGCTGCACCAGGTGCTGCTGGCCGCGCTCACCGACCTGGCCGGAGACGACGTGGTGCGCTACGGCCAGCAGGTCGTCGCGGTGCGCCAGCGGCCCGACCGGGTCGAGGCGGAACTGGCGGACGGCCAGGTGCTCGGCGCGGACCTGCTGGTCGGCGCCGACGGAATCCGGTCCCGCACCCGCGCCGCCGTGTTCGGGCACACGACGCCGCGCTATGCCGGCTATGTCCAGTGGCAGGCCCTGATTCCGGACACCGATCCGCACACCGGGCGGCGTTGGTTACCGGACGGCGTGGAGCGGGTGATGTTCGGTCGCCGCTGTCGCGCCGTCGCCCATCAGGTCGGCGACGGCAGGCTGTTCTGGGCGGGAATTGTGTACGGTCCACCGGACTGGCGCGCCGACGAACACCCGAAAGAACGCCTGCTGGCCCATCTCGCGGACTTCCCGGCCCCGATTCCCGCGGTGATCGGAGCTACTCCGGAACGGTCCATCAACGGCCACGACATTCACGACCTGCCGGCGTTGCGGCGCTGGACCGACGGCCGGGTCGTGCTCATTGGCGACGCGGCGCACGCGATGACGACGAACCTCAGTCAGGGCGCGTGCCTCGCGATCGAGGACGCGGTGGTGCTCGCCCGCTGTCTCGACGGTCCAGGCTCCGTGCCGGAGCGGCTGCTTGCCTACCAGGAACGGCGTCAGCCGCGCGCGCAGCCGGTCGCCCGCCGTTCGTGGCGCATCGCCGGCATGGGCGGCTGGCGCAACCCGGTCGCGATCGCCCTGCGGAACCGCGTGATGACGATGACCTTCAACTCCGTGGCTTTGCGCGACCACAGAAAGTTCGTCAGCACCGAGATCTGACCACGGAATACTCTCCGGTAACCGAGGCTACGTATAACTACGCATTCCTTTTGCTACGCAGAGTGTGGGTATTGCCGCCACCGGTGGAAGTCGTCAACTGCTTACTTCTGTTTGGGTGTTGTCAGCTTGCTGCCAGTTCGCTCGGCGGCAATGAAGAATATTGCAACTTGCTGCCAATGGGTGTGTTCGGTCGTCCCGTTCACTTAGTCTCTCTCAGCAACGTGAACGGTGCGGGTCTCCTTGCTCCGAAGGTCGCTGGGGGCGGCTTGGGTAAGGTTGTTTCATTCGGATTGACATTCTTTCGTACGGGTGAAGTCAATTGGGGGAAGTCGTGCACAGATGCGGACATGTGGCCCGTCGCGGGTCGCGCTCCGGCCGCACGCCGGGGGTGCTCGGGTGAACGCCAGGACGGCGGAGCTGCTCACGATGATCGACTCGACCGTGGCAGACCGCTGGCAGCCCTGCCGGGGCTGCCGGGCGCTGGTCCTGGTCGAGCAGGTGCGCGCGGGACACGGCAGCTGCCCGGACTGCGGCGCGCTGACCAGGCTCGGCGCCCAGGAACGCATCGCCTTCCTCGCCGACCCCGGCTCGTTCGCCGAGCTGGACGCCGACCTGACCGGCGGCGACCCGCTCGGCTTCACCGACCGGCTGCCCTATGCGCAACGCCTCGACGCGGCGCGCGAGCGCACCGGGCTGGCGGACTCGGTCAGCTACGGCACCGCCACCGTCGCCGGGGTGCGCGTCGTCCTGGTGGCCATGGACTTCGCCTTCCTCGGCGGCAGCATGGGCACCGTCGCGGGCGAGAAGGTGACTAGGGCGGCCGAACGCGCGCTGCGCGACCGGTGCCCGCTGCTGGTCGTGGCCGCGTCCGGCGGCGCGCGCATGCAGGAGGGCGTGCTGTCGCTGGCGCAGATGGCCAAGACCGCCTCGGCGTTCCAGCGGCTGTGCGAGGAGCGGGTCCCCACCATCGGGGTGATCACCGACCCGGTCTACGGCGGGGTGGCCGCGTCGTTCAGCGCGCTCGCCGACGTGATCGTCGCCGAGTCGGGGGCGCGAGCCGGCTTCGCCGGCCCTGGGGTGATCGCGCAGACCGTCCGCGAACAGCTGCCCGCCGGCTTCCAGACCGCGGAGTTCCTGTTGGCGCACGGGCACATCGACCTCGTGGTGCGCCGGAACGAACTGCCGGACACGCTCCGCACGTTGCTTCGCGCGACCGAGAAGCCGAAGATACAGTCCAGAAAGGACGGTGTTGACAATCCTCGACACAAGGCGCCCAGAGCCGAGGAAACCGAGGTGTGGCAACGGGTCGAGCTGGCCAGGCACCCGGACCGGCCGACCGTCCTCGACTATCTCGACAGGACGTTCGACGAGTTCCTCGAACTGCATGGAGACCGGTGGTCCGGCGACGACGCGGCGATCGTCGGCGGGCTCGCCCGGCTCGGCGGCCGGCCGGTGCTGGTCGTGGGCACCTGCAAGGGATCGAGCACCGAGGAGCGGGTTCGGCGCAACTTCGGCATGGCGCATCCCGCCGGCTACCGCAAGGCGGTGCGGCTGTACCGCCTCGCCGCGCGCTGGCGGCTGCCGCTGGTCACGGTGATCGACACCGCAGGCGCGTACCCGGGGGTGCGGGCCGAGCAGGAGAACCAGAGCGGGGCGATCGCGGAGGCGCTGGCGGCGCTGAGCACCCTGCCCGTCCCGGTGCTCAGCGTCATCACCGGCGAGGGCGGCAGCGGCGGCGCGTTGGCGCTCGCGGTGGCGGACACCCTGCTGATGCAGGAGAACGCGGTGCTCTCGGTGATCAGCCCGGAGGGCGCCTCCACGATCCTGTTCGGCGAGGCAGGCCACGCCAAGCAGGCCGCTCGGGCGCTGGGGATCACCGCGGCGGACCAGCTCGACAACGGCATCGCGGACGACATCGTGCCGGAGCCGCCCGGCGGCGCGCACACGGATCCGGCGGCCGCGGCCCGGCTGCTCGGCGAGCGGCTCGCAACCTGGCTCGACCGGCTGTGTGCCCTGCCCGCAGACGAACTGTCCGCACGACGGCGGAGCCGGTGGCGCGAGGTCGGCAGCGCAGCGACTACGGAACGGGGCGCACAGTGAACGACACCAAGCAGAACGGGCTCGACGCGGTGTTCCGTCGGGACGAGGAACTCCGGCCGTCCACGGCCACCCAGCACCTGTGGGACGCCGTGGACGCGGCCGCCAGGCTGTCCAACATCGCCGCGGGCCAGGGCGTGCAGCGGCTGAGCCTGCGGCTGGCCGAGCTGCACATCGAGGTCGAGGGCGCGACCGCCGACCGGGCGGCGGACGAGCCCTCGGGGCCCTGGCGGCCGCAGACCCCGCCCCCGACGCTGGCCGCGCCGCAGCCGGCGTCCTCGGCCGAATCGCCGCCGTCGGTGACGGCGGTGACTGCGCCGCTGGTCGGGGTGTTCTACCGGCGTCCCATGCCGACCGCGGCCCCGTTCGTCGAGGTCGGCGACGCGGTGCAGGTGGGCACCCAGCTGGGCATCGTCGAGGCGATGAAGATGATGAACGCGGTGGAGTCCCCGGTGGCGGGCACCGTGGTGGAGATCGGCGCCGAGGACGGCGCCGTCGTCGAGTACGAGCAGGCGCTGTTCCGCATCGCGCCGAGCGAGGCGTGATCCCCATGCGCACCATGCTGATCTGCAACCGGGGCGAGATCGCGGTGCGACTGGTGCGCGCCTGCCGCGACCTCGGCGTGCGTTCGGTCGTCGCGCACTCCGCAGCCGACCGCGACGGCCTCGCGGTGCAGCTCGCCGACGACGCCGTCTGCATCGGGCCGGCGCCGGCGGACCGGAGCTACCGCAACGTGTCCTCGATCCTCTACGCGGCGGCCAGGGTCGGGGCGGACGCCGTCCATCCCGGCTACGGATTCCTCGCCGAGGACCCGAGGTTCGTGTCGGCCTGCGAGGAGGTCGGGCTGGCCTTCGTCGGCCCGCCCGCCAGCGTCGTCGCCGGCATGGGCGACAAGATCGCGGCCAGGGCCGCGATGCGCGAAGCCGGCGTGCCGACGCTGCCCGGCACCGACGGCCCGGTCGGCTCCCTCGCCGAGGCCAGCGCCGCCGCCGAGGCCATCGGCTACCCGGTGATCGTGAAGGCGGCGGCGGGCGGCGGCGGGCGGGGCATCGCGGTGGCGATGGACGGGAGTGAGCTGGCCGCCGCCGTGGCCGACGCGTCGGGCTCCGCGCGGTCGCTGTTCGGCGACGACCGCGTCTACCTGGAGCGCTACGTGGTCGGCGGCCGGCACGTCGAGGTGCAGGTGCTGGCCGACGCGCACGGCACCGTCGTGCACCTCGGCGAGCGGGACTGCTCGGTGCAGCGTCGCCGCCAGAAGCTGGTCGAGGAGTCGCCGTCGACCGCGTTGGACGACGCGACGCGGCAGCGGCTGCTCGACGCGGCGGTGCGCGGCTGCGAGCGGATCGGCTACCGCAGCGCGGGCACCCTCGAGTTCATCGTGGACCGGGCCGGATCGCCGTACTTCCTCGAGATGAACACGCGGCTCCAGGTCGAGCACCCGGTGTCGGAGCTGCGCAGCGGCGTCGACATCGTGACGGCCATGATCGCCATCGCGGACGGCGACGCGCTGCCCGCCGAGCTGGCCGGGGTCGCGATGCGGGGCCACGCGATCGAGGTGCGGCTCAACGCCGAGGACCCGGCGCGGCAGTGGGCCCCGAGCGCGGGACGGATCAGCCGCCTGCGGTTGCCGGCCGGGCCGGGTGTCCGGGTGGACACCCATCTCGTCGACGGCGCCATGGTGCCGCCGTTCTACGACTCCCTGCTGGCCAAGATCATCGTGCACGCGCCGGACCGGCCGTCGGCGTTGCGGGTGCTGCGCCGCGCGCTCGGGGAGGTGGAGTGCCACGGCATCACCACCAACCTCGATTTCCACCTGGCACTGCTGGAAACGCCGGAGTTCGTCGCGGGCACCCACCAACTGGACATCGCCGACAGCGTCGCGGACCGGTTGACCCCGGCCGCGACGGCCGGCTGAGCCGATCCCTCCGCCGAGAGCCCAGCCATGACTAGGAACGGAGCGTCGATGCGGCGCACTGAACTGCTGGCCGCCCTGCCCGAGGTCTCGGCGCAGCCCGGCAGCGCCGACACCGCGCAGCACGCCCTGCGCTGCTACTTCTCCTTTCGCAGCCCGTATTCCTGGCTCGCGCACCGCAAGCTGGGCAGGTGCCTGCCGCTGTTGGCCGGCGCCATGGAGTGGCTGCCGTTCCTCGAGCCGGCCGAGGGTGCCGGGCCCGCGGTGCGGTTGCCGGACGCGTTGGCCTGCGCGCCGGTGACCCTGGCCCTGGCCAGCTGCGGACCGGGCGTCCGGCCGGTCGACGCGCGCACCACGGCGGAGCGCGGGGCGTCGCGCTGGGAGGTGCCGCACCTGGTCTGGCTCGCCGTGCCCGAGCACCGGCGCTTCGCGTTCACCGACGCGGTCTACCGGGCCAGGTGGGTACGCGGGGAGGACGTCTGCGACCGAGGGGTGCTCGCCGCGCTGGTGACCGGGTTGGCCCTGCCGGCGGACCTCGTCGACGCCGTCGACGACCCCGGGATCCGCGACTGCGCGCGCGGGCTGCGGCAGCGGACGGACGCCGACGGCGTGTTCGGCGTGCCGTTCTTCGTGGCGGGGCAGGACGCCTACTGGGGGATGGACCGGATGGCGGCCTTCGTCGCACACTCCGGCTACGCCCTGCCCGAGTCCCGTCCCGGGTGCGTCACGCCCGAGTTCTAGATCAGGCCGCGGCGCTCGGCCAGCATGCCCGCCTCGAACCGAGACCGGGCACCGAGCTTGGCCATCACCAGGGCGACCTGGCGCCGATAGGAGCGCACGGACATGCCCAATCGCTGCGCCGCGACCTCGTCGATGCCGCCCTTCGCGAGCGCAAGCAGCACGGTGTGACCCAGTTCGCCGATGCCAGGCTCGGCGGGCTCGCCGGTCGGGCCGGCGCCGTGCTCGGCGGCCGGCTCGGTGGCCGTCCCCACCAGGCCGTGCAACAGGTTCGTGAGGTCCGAGGAGCGGACCAACAGCGCGGGGTCGGTCGTGATGACGGCCTCGTGGTCCCTGACCAGCAGCATGTCCAGCTGGCCGACCAGTCGCTGCACGCGCAGCGGCATGGCGACGGCGGGACACCCCTCGGTCAGTAGGGGACCGCAGCGCGGTTGCGCGCCGTGGCCGACCAGCACGCGCAGCCTGGGTAGCCGCCGCAGTCCGCCCACGACGGCTCCGTCATCGTGCGCGAGCAGTCGGTTGGTCGAGAGCACCAGGACGGTGTCGGCGTCGGCCAGTTCGGCGGCGGCGATCAGCGCGGACATCGCCCCGGTCAGGCTTTCCGGCGAGTCGAGCGGGGTCACCGGCAGGCCCGACCGGCCGTAGCGGTGCAGCCCGACCACCAGCGGCTCCAGCACTTCGGGGCGCCCGCCGATGAACACGCCTGGTGTCACCGACAGACCGGTGGCCGGCAGGCCGGTCGGTCTTGGCACGTGGTCGTCGCTCTCGTCCATCGGGGTCCCCTGGTGCGCGAGTGGATGAGGAGCCCGGGTGCGCCCCGACGCACCCGGTTCCCCGGTGGTCACTGCCGTAGGTGGTTCGCCGCGTGTGCGCCGTTCGATGACCTGGGGTGCGCCGAACAGGCGCGCGTCAATATCGGGGCGAGATACGTTCCCCCATTCGAGTCAACTATTCCCAGGCGCTCATTTTACGTGAATTGCGGGGCGGTGATGGGTCGAACGGAGAAAGACCGTGTCGCGGTGGCCGGGTGCGCCGGGCGATACCGGTCAGTAAGTTCCACGGTGACGATCAACGCCTGGAGCTGGGGCGGAGCGCGATGCGCCGTTGCATATTGTCGCCGGGCCGCGTGTTCTGGCTGGATGTCGTGCGAACTGGCCACATGCTAGTTTCCGCCGAGGTGGTAAAGCGCTTTGCGGACCGTGTGAAACGGCGTCAACTGCGTCGGCAACCGGTTCTGGACCCTATTCTGGACCCTGGTTCGGCCCGATGGCCGACGCCCACTCGGGCCCTTCCTCGATGCCGGTGGCGCCATGATGGCGTCACGAGGTTGACATGACGCCATCATGGCGCCATATTTGGCACATGGACCTCACGCCCTACACCGAAAGCCTTCGCCAGGAGCTGCTCGCGGCGGCCGGTCCGGGTGAGGCCGCCGCGCTGGCGGAGCGCATGGCCTCCTCGGTCGCGTTCGCCACCCGGTTGACCATGCTCGAGGTCCTGTCGGCGGCCGCGGACGAGATCACCAGGGAGCTGGCCCCCGGCTCGGTCGAGGTTCGGCTCCGCGGTCGCGACCCGTTCTTCGTGGTCACTCTGGGAGACGGGGCGACCGACGATGAGGAGCCCGCGCCGAGTCCCGCGCCGGACGCGCCCGCGCTCACCGGCAAGGACGGCGCGGTGTCGCGGATCAACTTCCGCCCGCCCGAGCAGCTCAAGCAACGCATCGAGGCGGCGGCAGGCGACGAGGGCCTGTCGACCAACGCCTGGCTGGTCAGGGTGGTCGGCGCGGCGCTCGCCGGTGACCAGCCGAAGCGGCGCGGGCGCGGCGACGGGCACTTCACCGGCTGGGTCGGCTGAGAGCTGTCCGGAGCTCTCAGCCGCCCGCCGCCGGTCACGGACTCAGCAGACACACGACGCAACGAGGGGAGATTTGTCATGCCCACATTCGCCACACCAGGGCCGATCACGGCCAGGTTGATCACCGGGGGCGCCCAGGTGCGGGTCACCGCGAGCGAGCGGTCGGACACCGTCGTGCTGGTCGAGCCCATCAACAGCGCGAGCAAGTCGGACGTGAAGGTGGCCGAGCACACCAAGGTCGACTTCTCGGCCGGCGAACTGTCGGTCAAGACGAACAAGGCGGGCGACCGGAACGGTTCCGTCGCCATCACGGTCGAGCTGCCGGCCGGATCCAGGCTGGTCCTGAGCACGGCGTGGACGGAGGTGCGCGCCAACGGCCCGCTCGGCGACTGCGAGCTGGACATGGCCTCGGGGCAGGTCCGGCTCGACCGCGTCGCCGCGCTGCGGGCGAACCTCGTGTCCGGTGCGGTCGAGATCGGGCACGTCGCCGGGACCGCCACCGTCGAGGGCGTCTCGGCCGGGGTGCGGATCGGCGAGGTCGAGGGCGTCGTCAGGTACGCGGGCTCGACCGGCAGGGTCTGGATCGGCCACGCCAGGTCCGACGTCGATTTCGGCAGCGCGGGCGGCAGCTTCGATATCGACCGGGCCGACGGCAGCGTCATCGCCAAGGCGGCCAACTGTCCCATCCGGGTCGGCCGGATGACGCGCGGCCAGGCGGAGCTGATCAACGCCTCCGGGGGCATCGAGGTCGGCATCAGCGAGGGCACCGCCGCCTGGGTGGACGCCAAAAGCACGAAGGGATCGGTGCGCAGCTCCCTGTCGGCGCAGGACAACCCCGACGAGTTCGACAACCAGGTCAAGATCCACGCACGCACGCGGCTCGATGACATCGTCATCCGGCGTGCGGCCAACTGAGCCCCGGCGTCGTGGTGCCACCGTGGCGCCACGACGTCCCGCCGATGGCGCGGACGTGCCGGTTGACCATGGCACAATCGGCTCGGTGCAGGTCGCGATGCTTGGGGCGTTCGAGGTTCGTACTGGCGACGGCGTGCTCGCGGACGTGCCTGGTGCCCGCCTGCGTGCGCTGCTGATCGCCCTCGCACTCGAACCCGGCCGGGTGGTGCCGAAGGCGACGCTCGTCGACTGGATCTGGGGCGAGCGCCCGCCAGCCGAGTCGGCGAACGCCTTGCAGCGCCTGGCTTCCCGGCTGCGGAAGGCGCTGCCGGGCGGGTTGGTCGAGGGGCAGACGGACGGCTACCGGTTGACGGTCGACCCCGACGCCGTCGACGCCGTGCGGTTCGAACGCCTCGTCGGCCAGGCACGCGGCGGCGATGACCCCCAGCAGGCGATGCTGCTGCGTGAGGCCCTCGGACTGTGGCGCGGCGCGGCCATGCAGAACGTCGGCCTCCAGGACAGCGCGGCGTTCGACGCGGCGGTCGCCCGGCTCGAAGGACTGCGCCTCGCCGCGCTGGAGGATCGGTTCGACGCGGAGATCAGCCTTGGCCACGGTGCGGAGCTGGTGACGGAGCTGACCGACCTGGTCGCCGCGCATCCGTTGCGGGAGCGGCTCGTCGCCGCGCTGATGCGAGCCCTCGCCGCGGCCGGCCGGAGCTCCGAGGCGCTGCTGGTGTACCAGCGGGTGCGGGAGGGCCTGGCCGACGCCCTTGGCGTCGACCCCTCGCCGGAGCTGTCCGCACTGCACGTCGCGCTGCTGCGGGGCGAGGTGGGGCGGCGGGAGGAGACCAGGAACAACAACCTGCGTGCCGAGCTGACCAGCTTCGTCGGCAAGGATGCCGATGTCGCCGCGGTCCGCGACCTCGTCACCGACCATCGGCTCACCACCCTGATCGGGCCGGGCGGCTCGGGAAAGACCAGGCTGGCCAAGGAAACCGTGCGCACGCTGCTCGGCGAGCTGCCGGACGGGGCCTGGGTGGTGGAGCTCGCGTCCATTGACGCTGGCGGCGATGTGGCGCAGTCGACGCTCGCCGCGCTAGGCATGCGGGACGTGCTGCTCGGCGCGGCGCCGGACGCCGAGCCGATTGGCCGGGTCATCGCCGCCCTCCGCGAGCGGGAGACGTTGCTGATCCTGGACAACTGCGAGCACGTGATCGAGTCGGCGGCGGCGTTCGCCCATCGAGTGCTCGGGGAGTGCCAGCGGCTGCGGATCCTGGCGACGAGCAGGGAACCGCTCGGCATCACCGGTGAGGCGCTGTGGCAGGTCGTGCCGCTGGCCCTGCCCTCGGCGGACGCCGACCCAGGCGAGATCGAGTCCTCGCCCGCCGTCCGGCTGCTGCGGGACCGAGCGGGCGCGGTGCGCAAGGACCTCACGGTCGACACCAGCACGTCGGCGACCATGGCGCGCGTGTCCAGGGCGCTGGACGGGATGCCGCTGGCGATCGAACTGGCCGCGGCCAGGTTGCGCACCATGTCGCTGGACCAGCTCGCCAACCGGCTCGACGACCGGTTCCGCCTGCTGACCGGCGGCAGCCGCACCGCACTGCCTCGACACCGGACGCTGCGCGCGGTGATCGACTGGAGCTGGGAGCTGCTCACCGAGGCCGAACGGACGGTCCTGCGCAGGCTTTCGGTGTTCTCGGGTGGCGCGAGCCTGGAAGCGGCCGAGTCGGTCTGTGCGGGAGACGCCGAGGAGGTGCTCGAGCTGCTGACCGCGCTGACCGAGAAGTCGTTGCTGGTCACCGAGGACGACAGGGCGCCGCGCTACCGGATGCTCGGCACGATCAAGGAGTACGCGGCCCACCGGCTCGCCGAGGCGGGGGAGTCGGACTCCGCGCGCCGTGCGCATCTCGCGTACTTCACCGAACTCGTCGAGACCGCGGAGCCGTTCCTTCGCCGCGCCGAGCAGCTGGAATGGCTTGCCGCGCTTGGGATCGAGCACGACAACATCAGTTCCGCGATGCGTGGCGCGATCGCGGCCGGCGAGGCGCAGGAGGCGATGCGGCTCGCGGCGGCCGCCGGCTGGTACTGGTGGCTCAGCGGACACAAGGCCGAGGGCAACGAGCTGATCACGGTGGCCGCCACCGTTCCCGGCGAGGTGGCCGACGAGATCCGGGCCATGGTGTACGGCCTCGTCTCGATGTTCCTGAGCTCCGGTCGCGGCGATGCACAAACGGCGGCGGAGTGGATCCGCGAGGCATACCGGCTCAGTCAGCTCAGTCAGCACGGCAACCCGATGCTGGGGTTGATCGCTCCACTGGAACGCCTGTTGCGGGAGCCGGACGCGTCCTTGCTCGCGTTCGAACCACTGCTGGACAACGAGGACCCCTGGGTGCGCGCGCTGGCCCGGCTGCACCTCGGCAAGATGCGGATCATGCTCGGTCAGGGCAGTCGGGACGCGGACGCCTTTCTTGAGACGGCGGTCGCCGAGTTCCGGGCGATCGGCGAACGGTGGGGACTCTCGTTCGCCCTGATCGAGTTGGCGAATCGAATCGCCGTACGCGGTGAGTTCGCCCGTGCGTGCGAGTACTACGAACAGGCGATCGCGGTCGTCGCCGAAGTCGGCGCCGTCGAGGACGTCATCGGCATGCGGTCGCGACAGGCTCTGCTGTACTGGTTGTTGGGCGACAGGGAATCGAGCGCGGCTGCCATGGCGGAGGCGCAACGGCACGCGAAACGGGTCGCCTGGCCGGATGCGCTCGCCGAGCTGGCCCTGGCGAGGGCGGAACTCGCGCGCTGGAACGGCGACACCGAGCAGGCCTACCAGCAACTTGGTGTCGTGACAACGGTTCTGGGCAACGACGTCGAGCAGGCGAACCTCCGTGCGGTGACGCACGACCTGCTCGGCTACCTTGCCGACGATCTCGACGAGGCCCGCAACCACCGCGCGGCGGCCTGCCAGGCGGCCTCCGAAGTGGACTACGCCCCCATGCTCGCGCAGGTCATCGTCGGGGTCGCGGACCTGGCCCTTCGCCGCGAACAGTACGAGCAGGCAGCGCGGCTGCTGGCGGCGAGCGTGGGCGTGCGCGGCCTGCCGAATCGCGCCCAACCGGATGATGCCCGGATCGAGCAGGCCGCGCGGCGTCACCTCGGCGACGCGCGGTTCGCCGAGGCGATCGAGGAAGGCACGCAGACGGACTGGCGTCAGCTGGTGAAGGTCGCGCTCGCCGACTGAAGGCCGTGTCAGGTCCGTGTCAGGGCGGTGTCCGGGCGGCCGGCCACAGTGGTGCCATGACAAGTTCAGCGATTATGGCTTCGGGGCTGAAGAAGGCCTACAAAGACAAAGTCGTGCTCGATGGCATTGATCTGGATGTGCGTGCGGGTACGACCTTCTCGTTGCTCGGCCCGAACGGGTCCGGCAAGACCACGACCGTCAACGTGCTGACCACGTTGCTCAAGATGGACAGCGGAACAGCCCGCGTCGCCGGATACGACGTCGCGACCGAGACCAAGAAGGTCCGCTCGTCCATCGGCGTCACCGGCCAGTTCGCGTCCGTGGACGAACTGTTGTCCGGCCGCGAGAACCTGCAACTGATGGCGGACCTGCACCACCTCAGGGGCGGCGAGGGCACGAAGATCGTCGAGCGCCTGCTGGAGCGCTTCGACCTGGGGGAGTCCGCAGACAAGCGCTCGTCGACGTACTCCGGTGGCATGCGCCGCAAGCTCGACCTGGCGATGACCCTGGTCGGCAGGCCCAAGATCATCTTCCTGGACGAGCCGACCACCGGTCTTGACCCGCGCAGCCGCCGCACGATGTGGAACATCGTCCGCGAGCTGGTGGCCGACGGCATCACCATCTTCCTCACCACCCAGTACCTCGACGAGGCCGACAACCTCGCCGACAAGATCGCCGTCCTCAACGAGGGAAAACTGGTCGCCGAGGGCACTCCCGAGCAGCTCAAGCGGCAGATCCCCGGCAGCCACGTGCAACTGCGGTTCGGCGGCGTCGCGCCGCTCGACGCCGCGGTCCGCGTGCTGCCCGGCTCCACGCCCGATCAGGAGAGCCTGATCCTGCGCGTGCCCAGCGACGGCGGCAACAAGTCGCTGCGCGCCCTGCTGGACCGACTCGACGAGTACGCCATCGAGGTCGAGGAATTCACCGTGCACCTGCCCGATCTCGACGACGTCTTCTTTGCCCTTACCGGTCACTCGGACGCCAAGTCCGAGTCCACGACGGAGGTCATCGCCCGATGAGCAGCGATTCGGCGATCATGCTTCGCCGCAACTTCAAGCACACCCTGCGAAACCCGGTCGCGGTGTTCAACGCGATCATCATGCCGGTCGTCATGATGCTGATGTTCGTCTACGTCTTCGGCGACGCGTTCAACGTCGGCTCTGGCGACTACATCAACTACGCCACGCCAGGAATGCTCATGATGGCCATCGGCTACGGCCTCAGCGCCACCGCCATCGCCGTCAGCTCCGACATGACCAGGGGCATCATCAACCGGTTCAAGGTCATGGACGTCTCCCGCGCCGCCGTGCTGACCGGGCACGTCGCCTCCACCATGCTGCGCACCACGCTCGCCGTCGCCACCATCATCGGCGTGGCCTTCCTGTTCGGCTTCAGCCCCAACGCGTCCTTTGTGCACTGGCTCGCCACCGCAGGCGTGCTGCTGCTGGTGATCTTCGCGGTCAGCTGGCTCACGGTCGCCTTCGGCCTGGCCGCGAAGACCCAGGAGTCCGCGGGTTTCTACACCGTGCCGCTGATCATGCTGCCGTTCTTCAGCAGTGCCATCGTGCCCGCAGCCAAGATGGGCCCCGGCGTCCGGGAGTTCGCCCAGTACCAACCCTTCACGTCGATCATCGAGTCCGTCCGAGGGTTCCTCAACGGCGTGCCGAACAACGGTCAGACCCTGGCCGCGATCGCCTGGTCGGTCGGCATCGCCGTCGTCGGCTACGTCTGGGCCCGATCGAAGTTCAACAAGCGGGCGTGACCGCGTGCGGTCCGTCGCCGACTTCTGCCGCAACAACCGCAACGAAAGGCAGTCCGATGAGTGACCCGGTTCCCGTCCCGCACGGCCTCCCCACGGATCGCGACGCGAGCCCGTTCGACCCGCCCAGCCAGATCACCCGGCTGCGCGAGGCCCGCCCGGTCAGTCCCATGAGCTTCCCCGACGGCCACGAGGGCTGGATCGTCACCGGCTACGAGGCGGTCCGCCAGGTCATGGCCGACACCCGGTTCAGCTCCCGCCAGGACATCGGCGTTCTGCACGTGCCGTACGAGGTCCCCGGCATGCCCGTCGCCACCGAACCGTCGCCGCAGGTGCCCGGCATGTTCATCGCCATGGACCCGCCGGACCACACCCGGCTGCGGCGCAGGCTCACCGGCGCCTTCACGGTCAAACGCATGAAGATGCTCGAAGAGCACATCGTCGACGTCGTCGAGCGGCAGCTGGACGAACTGGCGAGCCTCGCCCCGCCGGTCGACCTGGTCAGGGAGTTCGCGCTGCCGGTGCCCTCGCTGGTGATCTGCGAACTGCTCGGCGTCCCCTACGCGGACCGGGAGAGCTTTCAGGCCGACTCCGCCAAGTTCCTGGTCAGGGACCTGCCGCTGGACGAGAAGATGGCCGCGTACGGCGCGCTGGCCACCTACCTTTCCGGACTGGTCACGCGCAAGCGCGCCGAACCCGGCGAGGACATCCTGTCCGACCTGGCCCGCCACGACGACCTCACCATCGAGGAGCTGACCGGCGCCGCCTTCCTGCTGCTGCTCGCCGGCCACGAGACCACCGCGAACATGCTGGCACTGGGCGCCTTCGCGCTCCTGGAGCACCCCGAGCAATTGGCCGAACTGCGCGCCGACCCTGGCCTGCTCCCCGACGCCGTCGAGGAGCTCATGCGTTACCTGTCGGTTGTCGACATCCTCTATCGCTACGCCACGGAGGACATCGAGCTCGGCGGTGAGACGATCGCCAAGGGATCGACCGTGGTCGTCTCGCTGCTGGCCGCCAACCACGACCCGCTGCGCTTCGATAACCCCGACACCCTGGACATCCACCGCAAGGCCCGCGGCCACCTGTCCTTCGGCCACGGCGTCCACCAGTGCCTCGGCCAGCAGCTGGCCCGCATCGAGATGCGCGCCGGTTTCGAGGCACTGCTGCGTCGCGTCCCGACCCTCGCGCTCGCCGTTCCAGCAGGCGAGGTGAAACTCAAGACCGACATGAACATCTACGGCGTGCACGAACTGCCGGTCACCTGGGCGGACCCGGCCCGGTAGCCGACCGCTGCGGCTCGGCCGCGACGGCTCGACCGCGACGCATGACGGCCGTCCGCCGCGACCGTGTTCGATAATCGGGCAAAAGTGGACGATTTCTTGACAAGTGGCCGACGCCGTCCGATGCTCACCCGTCATGGCGACGAAGATCACCGGGACGTCCCGGCTCGGCAGGGTGGTCGCGGCGGGCATGGTCGGCACCACCGTCGAGTTCTACGACTTCTTCCTGTACGGCGCGGCCTCCGCGACGATCTTCGGCCCGGTCTTCTTCCCCAAGGCCGACGGTCTGCTCGGCGTGTTGCTGGCCCTGGTCACCTACGCGGTCGGGTTCGCGGCGCGCCCGGTCGGCGGGTTGGTGTTCGGCCACTACGGCGACCGGATCGGGCGCAAGCGATTGCTGGTGGCCAGTCTGGTCCTGATGGGCGGCTCCTCGGTGCTGATCGGCCTGCTGCCCGGCTACGCCCAGATCGGCGTGGCTGCCCCGATTCTGCTGACTCTGCTCCGCCTGGTGCAGGGCTTCGCGCTGGGCGGCGAGTTCGGCGGGGCCGTGCTGCTGGTCGCCGAGCACGGACCCGCCGCCCGCCGAGGGTTCTGGACCTCCTGGCCGCAGACCGGCGGCCCGCTCGGCAACCTGCTGGCCACCGGCGCGCTCGCGGCGATGGCCGCCGTCACCTCGCAGGCGCAGTACCAGTCCTGGGGTTGGCGGGTTCCGTTCGTTGCGTCGGTGCTGCTGGTGCTGGTCGGCCTGTGGGTTCGGCTGAGGGTCGAGGAGTCCCCGCTGTTCCGGCAGGCCGCCGCCAACCGGGCGCCAACCGACCGGCCGCCGCTGCTGGCCGCGCTGCGCCGCCACCCACGCGCCCTGTTCAGCGTGTTCGCGGCGCGCGTCGGCGAGAACGCGACGTTCTACGTGTTCACGCTGTTTCTGTTGGTGTACGCCAAAAGTATCGGCCTGCCCGCTGCGGTGGCGGCCGGCGCGGTGACGATCGGCTCGGTCGGGCAGGTGCTGGCCATGCTGGCCGGCGGTGCCCTGTCCGACCGGTTCGGGCGGCGCGTGGTCGCGGTGCCGGCCGCGGTGGCCGCCGGCCTGTGGGCTGCGGCGTTCTTCCCGCTGGTGGCCAGCAGGCAGCAGGGTGCGGTGGTGGCCGCGGTGGTTGTCGGCCTGGTGTGCCACGGTGTGCTCACCGGCGCGCAGTCCGCGTTCTACGCCGAGCTGTTCGACACCTCCGTGCGGTATTCGGGAGTGTCGCTGGGATACCAGGCGGCCACGGTGGTGGCCGGGGCGACCGCGCCACTGGTTGGCGCCGCGTTGCTGCGCTCGACCGGCTCGACCGTCCCGGTGGCGATCCTGTTGGCGGGCTGCCTCGCCCTGACGATCGTGGGCATGCTCGTCGCCCCGGAGACGCGCAACCGCGAACTGAGCTGAGCCACGAGCTGAGCCACGGTCCGGGAGCGCGCGGCCGGCTGGCCGGAGTCATCGAGCACGGAGTCGCCGAGCACGGCGTTGGCGCGGAAGGAGATCCGGGCGTCCGGCGTCGACCGAACGAACGGGAATGGTCAGGGGGCAGGCACTTCCCCCGTTGACAGCCGGTGCTCGACGTCCGCTGCCTCGGGCACGCCGAGTTCGCGGTACTGCTGGAGTGCTTCGGTCCAGTGTTCGCGAGCCTCGTCGGGTCGGCCGAGATCGCTGAGCGCGTCGCCGATGCCGGCGCGGGCTCGGGCGTGTTCGAAGCGGTTGCCGATGTCGGCGGCGAGGACGCGGGCCTGTTGGTGGTGCTGCTGGGCGGTGTCGGGATCGCCGGTGACGCGCGCGAGGTCGCCGAGGCGGTTGAGGGCCAGGGTGTGCAGGTTGCGTTCACCGAGGACGCGCGCGTTGGTCAGGGCGTTTTCCAGGTGCAGCCGGGCTTGTTGGTGTTGCCCGAGTCGGATGTGGGTCGCGCCGATGACGATGGTGACCCTGGCCTGCCCCAGGACGTCCCCGATGCCCTCGGCGATCGTGCGGCTTTGTTCCAGGTGGTCGATCGCGTCGGTGAGGTGGCCGAGCCGCTGCTGCGCGACACCGATGTTGGCGAGGATGACCGCCTCCCCCATGAGGTCCTCGGCGGCTCGGGCGTGGCCGAGCGCCTCGCGCAGGTGGTGCAGCGTCTGCGGATAGTCGCCCATCATGCCGTGCACGCTGGCGATGTTGCACAGGGCGCGCGCCTCGGCCACCTGGTCGCCGAGTTCTCGGGCGAGGGCGATCGACTGCTGGTAGGCGTCGATCGCCTCCTGGTAGCGGCCCTGTCGGCAGTGGGCGGTGCCGAGCTGGTTGAGGATGTCGCCCTGCGGACCGTGGTCGCCCGCGGCGCGACTGGCCCGAAGCGCGTCGCGGCTGTACGTCACGGTGTCGCCCAGTTCGCCCATCGACAGGGAGAGCGCGCCGAACGCGGCGAGCGCGTGCCGTTCGCCCGCGGCGTCGCCGACCCGGCGGGCCAAGGCGAGCGCAGTGCGCATGTGCTCGATGGCGTCGGGGAAGTTCCCGTTCTGCTTGTGGGCCTGGCTCAGGTTGGTGAGGGCGTTGACCTCGGCCGTCGGGTCCGCCAGCGCGCGGGCGGCGGACACCTCGGCCGTGTGCAGCGCCAGTGCCTCGGCCGGGTGGGGGCGTTGCATCAGGTAACGGCACAGCACCGCCGCGAGGTCGCGCGTGTGGCCGGGCAGCCCGGTGGCCTCGGCCAGTTCGGCGCAGGCGACGAGGTTCGACAGCTCGCGGCCGATCCAGGCCCGCGCGGTCGCGTCGTCGAACGGAGGGACCGGGAGGTCGTCCTGGCCGAGGGGCGGGTCGACGTGGTGCTCGTGGTGCGGGTAGAGGACGTCGACCGCGGTCGCGGCGGTGCGCAGGTAGTGGTCGAACAGCCCGCGCAGGGCGGCCGTCCGAGCGGACGCGTCATCGGTGCGCAGCGCCGCCCTTCTGGCGTGCTCGCGCAGCAGGTCGTGGAAGGTGTACCGGCCAGGGGTGTGCTGCTCGAGCAGGTGGTGGTCCAGCAGGTCCTCCAACAGGACCTCGGCGGTGTCGGCGGGCAGGCCGGCCAGCGCCGCGGCCGCCGCGGTGTCGAGGTCGGTTCCCGGCACGAGGCCGAGCAGGCGGAACATCCGCTGCTGGGCGGGGCGCAGCCGCTGATAGGACATGGTGAACGCGGCGGTCACCTGGGACGCGGCCGGATCCGCGTCGGCCGTCACGACGCGGTCGAGCCGGTCGACCAGGTCGGCGACGCGCCAACTGGCCCGATGCCGCAGCCGCGCGGCGGCGATGCGGATCGCCAGGGGGAGGTACCCGCACCGCAGCACCACCTCGGCAACCGCGTCGTGCTGACCCGCGACGCGTTGTGCCCCAACGATTCTGCGGAACAACGACACGGCGTCGACGGGCGGCATCGTGCACATCGACATCGACTCGGCGCCCTCCAGGTCGACCAGCCGACGGCGACTGGTGATCAGGACGAGGCTGGGGCCCTCGCCGGGCAGCAGGGGCCGCACCTGGCCGGCGTCGAGCGCGTTGTCCAACACGATCAGCAGCCGTCGCCCGGCCACCCTGCTGCGCCACAACCGGGCCAGGTCGTCCGTGCCGGCCGACAGCTGACTGTCCGGGGCGCCGACCGCCCGCAGCAGCCGCGCCAGCGAGGCGCCGGGCTCCAACGGTCCGCGACCGGGCGTGTGGCCCTGGAGGTCCACATACAGTTGCCCGTCGGGAAAGTCGTCGGCCACGGCGTGCGCGGCATGGATCACCAGGGCCGTCTTGCCGATGCCGGCCATCCCGTCGACGGCCGAGACCACCACCGCCGCGCGGCCTCGGACCCGTTCGGTGCGAACGAGATCGACCAGCTGCCCCAGCTCGCCGGCGCGCCCGGTGAAGTCGGCCACCGTGCCGGGCAGCATGCGCGGCACCGGATCGCCCGCGCTCGCGGGTGGCGGCGCAGGGTCTGGTTGCGGCGACTGCGTCGCACCGGCGCCGGCCGAGGACGGTGTGCCGGCCGAGGCGATCAGGCGGTCCCGATCGTCAGCGTCGAGCTCCAACGCGTCGGCGAGCCGGACCATCGTCGACAGGCGCGGTCGTCGCCTGCCGGCCTCCAGGACGCTGACCGCGTGCGCCGAGACGCCCGCCCGCGCGGCCAACGCCTCCTGTGTCCACACCGCGCGTAACCGAAACTCCCGCAACACCTCGCCGAATCGCACAGGCACCCCCAGGCGCGAAACTGGCCCCCACCGGACACAGTTCAGTGTCAGTGAACGCAAACAGAACAACAAGTCAACGCCATGGACCGCGAAGGGGACGTCAGTGAGGGTGGACGGACCTGATCAACGGCGGCGCATCCCTTTCCTGCCAAGGAGTCTCGACGCGCGAGGTTGATCGGGGACCGTGGATGGGGATCGAAGGTGACATCACGGAACTTCGGATCATGTGCGTCAATCCGGGCGATCTGAGCTCAGGACACTGGGGTGAGTCACGTGGGGTATTGGGACAGCGGGGTTTCGGTTGCCGGCGACCCGAGCGTCGCGGCGAAGCGTTCGGCGCACGGGGAATCGGCGCTGAGAGAATCGGCGCAAGGAGAATCGGCGCTGGGGGAATCGGCGGAGCGAACCGGCTTGGCGTATCGGCTGCTCGGCTCGGTCGAGGTGTGTTCGGGTGGGCGGATGCTGCCGCTGCGCGGGGTGCGGCGTCAGGCGCTGCTCGCCGTGCTGCTGCTGTGGCACGGTCGAGCGGTGCCGGTGGAGCGAATCGTGGACGCGGTCTGGGATCAGCGGGTGCCGGGGTCGGCGCGCACGCAGGTGCACGGCATGGTCTCCGAGCTGCGCCGACTTCTCCCGGACGGCGTGATCCAGACCTGCCCGTCCGGCTACCTGGCCCGGGTGGCGCCAGGGGAGCTGGACCTCGCCGTCTTCGAGGAACGCGCGCGGCGTGGTCGGCAGGCCCTTGCGCAGGACCAGCCGATGCAGGCGGCCGAGCTGCTCGGTTCCGCGCTGTCCCTCTGGCGAGGACCGGTGCTGGCCGGCCTGTCCACCCCGCTGCTGACCGCCGAGGCCGCCCGGCTGGCCGAACACCGGCTGTCCGTCGTGGAGGACTGGGTCACCGCCGAGTTCACCCTTGGTCGACACCGCGCGCTGGTCGCCGAACTCGCCGCGCTGGTGGCCGAGCATCCGTTGCGCGAGCTGTTGCGGGAGCAGCTGATGCTGGCCCTGTGGCACACCGGTCGCGCGGCCGAGGCCCTTGCGGTCTACCGGGACGGCCGCCGCCTGCTGCGCGAGGAGTTGGGCATGGAGCCCGGCGCGCCACTGCGCCGGCTGGAACAGGCCATCCTGGCCGACGACCCGACCCTGCGCGCCGCGACGCCGGGCCCGGTGTGCCAGCTTCCCGCCGACCCAGCCGACTTCACCGGTCGCGCCCGCGAGCTGGCCTGGCTCACCGAGGCCCTGACGCCGCACGGCACCGGCGCCACCGTGGTGGCGCTCAGCGGGCCGCCGCTGACCGGCAAGAGCGCGCTGGCCGTCCACGCGGCGCACCTGCTCCGCACCAGGTTCCCCGACGGCCAGCTGTACGCCGACCTGTCCACCGACCAGGACGTCCTGCCCCGGTTCCTGCGCGCCCTCGGTGTGCCGGTCGAGGGCACCTCGGAGTCCGAACGCCGCGAGCTGTTCCGGATGTGCCTTGCCGACCGCCGCGTCCTGATCGTGCTCGACAACGCCACCAGCGCCGCCCAGATCCGCCCGCTGCTGCCCGGCGTCGCGACCTCGGCCACCCTGGTCACCGGCCGCGCCCGGCTCACCGGCCTGCCGGGCGTGCGCCTGCTCGACCTGGACGTCCTCTCCCTTCGCGACGCCCACGCCCTGCTCGCCGTCGCCGACCCGGTCGCGGCCACCGAGATCATCACCGCCTGCGCGAGGATTCCGCTGGCCATCCGAATCGCCGGCGCCCGCCTGGCCGCCCACCCGCACTGGACCGCCGCCGTGCTCGCCGAACGCCTGCGCGACCCGGACCACCGCCTGGCCGAGCTGGTGCACGGCGACCTCGACCTGTCCGCCACCTTCGCCGCCACCACCCCGCTCACCCAGGAGGGCGGCCGCGCCCTGCGTCGCGTCGGCGGGCTGCCCGACCGTCCGATCACCGCAGCCGACGCGGCCGTTCCCGGGCGGGTGCTGGAAGAACTCAGCGACGCCCGGCTCCTGCTGGCCACCCGCACCGGCTACCACTGCGCCCCGCTGGTCAGGCTCTACGCCCGGCTACTCGGAGTTCCTAGTGCGGGGGAGGCTCCGAGCTGAGCACCAGCAACGGTTCCTGGCCGGGGCGGACGCCCCGGGCCAGGCGGGCCGCCTCGGCCGCGGTCGGCGCGGTGGCCACCACCTCGTCCCCGCACAGGGCCAGGTAGCCGGTGCTGCCGTGCAGGAGCTTCAGCGCGGGGCTGGGATCGACGACGGGCAGCGGAACCGGTGGGGTGCCGGCGTACTCGGCCCAGGTGCGTTCCGGCCGCCTGCGCAGGACGGCGTACTGGACCAGGATCAACGGCCCGAGCAGGATCATCGCCGGGAGCCCCCGGTTCACCCAGCCCAGGTAGAGCACCAGCATCAGGGCGGCCAGGGCGGTCAGCCCCAGCGCGCCGCCGACCAGACCGGCCGCCAGCGACCGGGACTTGGTTAGGGTCAGCGTCCACAGCACGACCACGAGCAGATCGCCCATGCCCACCGCCATCCCGGCGCTGCCGGAGCCCCAGCCGAGCACCGGGGTGAGCGGCAGGGTGGCCAGCTTGCCGAAGAAGTCCACCATGGTGGGGAAGACGAGCGTGGCCAGCGCGTCGTACACGGTCAGGCCCGCGGCGAAGACCGCGACGTCCCTGGCGCGCATCCCGCTCTGCACCCACAGGTTCGCGGCGCCGATCAGCACCAGCAGCACCAGGACGTCGTTCAGCGCAAGCGACCGGTGCGCGATCTCCACGCCGACCAGGGCCAGCGCGACCAGCCAGCTCGCCTTCTGTCCGAGCACCGGGCGCAGCACGGTGCTGAGCACCACGGTGAACACCAGTGCCAGCACGGCGATCACGCCGAACGACGGCAGCCGCAGGTACAGCGGCGGGATCAGCACCAGCACCACCGACATGATCACGATGTCGCGCAGGTTCACCACGCCGATCGGCGGGCGCTCGATCCGCCACCGCCGCAGGTAGAACAGGCTGAGCGCGACCAGCGCGACGCAGCCGGCCAGGGTGACCAGCACCGAGCTCAGCGCAGGCTCCACGTTCCGCTCCCCTCCTCGCGCACCACGCTCGTCTCGCGCAGCAACCCCCGGTAGAACTCGATCCTGGGCAGCGCGGCCGGATCGTCGTACAGGACGACCTTCTCGATGCCCAACGCGGCCGCACCCGCCTCCAGCCGCCCGCGCGCCCGCTCCTCGGCGTACACGTGCAGCGTTTCCCCGTCGATGGCGTACCGGCAGGGCAGGGGCACCATGGGCTCGCCCTCCAACAGCTCCAACACGTCCCGCTGGAACACCGGCCCGTCCCCGCGACCAAGCAGCCGCGACGTGGCCGGCAGCCCGGCCATCTCGCAGCCGGCGGGCTCGTCCAGCGTGCGCACCATGTCGCCGGTGGCCAGCCGCAGCAGCGGCATCGTCTCCCGGTACGGCGCGAACGGGGTGATCACCAGCATGCCCACCTGCCCCGGCGCGGTCGGCTCCCACGTTGTCGGGTCGAGCACCTCCACCAGACCGAGGTCGGGCGCGGTGTGCAGGTGCCCCTGCGAGCAGGGTTCGCCGGAGAGCGGGAACGTCTCGGTCATGGCGTAGTTGTCCCGCACCTCGGCCCCGAAGACTCGGGCCGCCCGCGCCTTGAGGGCGTCGGACAGGATCTCCCCGCCGTTCGCGATCCACCGCAGCCCGAAGTCCTGCGGGCCGTAGCCGAGCCGTTCCGCGGTGGCGACCAGTTCGGCCAGGTAGCTCGCGTGCACCGAGATCGCGCTCGGCCGGGACACCTTGCCGGGGAGGTGCACCGGTGTGGTCAGCCGGGCGAGGGTCACCTCGGGATCCGGCAGGCCGGTGAGGAAACAGGCCGCGCCGATCATCCGGCACGCCTCCATGGTGTTGTACAGCCCCAGTGCCGCCCGCGAGCTGATGCAGATCTGGAACACGTCCTGTGGCCCAAGACCCAGGTCACCCATCAACCCGATCGCGGTGAACGTGGTGGCCAGCTCCAGTTCGTACCGGGAGAACCAGAACGCGGTCGGCGTGCCGGTCGTGCCCGTGGTCCAGGCCTGGAACACCGGCTTCGCGTCGCGGGCCACGAACAGTTCGGGGCACGCCCGCACCACCGACTTCGGCGTTGGCGGCACGTCCTGCGATTGCACGGTGCCGGGATCCAGCCCGAGCCGGTCCAACTCCGCGCGGTAGTAGGGAACCTGGGCGTACGCCTTCCGCACGATCGCCCGCCACCGCCGCGCGTCCAGTGCCTGACGGGCGTCCGGGCTGATGCCGGCCTCGCGCATCTCGCGCATGCGGGTCGTGTCCAACGCGCCGAACTCGCGCGCGGTGGCCACCATGTCCGCGACCAGGTGGCGCAGGTCGGCCGGGCGGACCCGGCGACCGGACAACAGGGTCACGCCGTAGCGAAGCTGGCGCCACGCGGTGTCCAACATTGCCGAACTCCTCGGAGAGGGACGTGGCGGACGCTTGCGCGCCCGCCACGTCGACACGGCGAACTACCGAACAGCAGATCGACAGCGCTGTCGGTAACCCGTTCTGTGAACTTCTCAGCAGGCGAAGACGATGAAGACCGTCGACACGAACGAGCTCACGCCGAACTTCAGGTACGAGTTGATGGCCTTGACCATTGGTTTGCTCCGATCCCTCAGTCTGGCGGCGGAACTGCCGCCGGATGTCACCCTCGGCCTCGGCGCTACGAAACGGCTACGCCGGCGCTGGACCGTCGCTAAGCCACTCGTCGTAGCTCCTGTGTGGTCGAGGTCACGTCGCCCGAGGGGAGGGTTTCGGGCCCGGATCCGGCGGTCCCGTGGTCGGCGAGTGAGGGTGTTCCCGGAGGCCGAGACCGTCGGCGCCCGGTCGGTGTCCTAGCCTTGGGTCCGCTGATGGGCCTGTGTTGGGTCGATGTGACGGCCGACGCAGGCCCGTCCACCAGCGACGACTGACCATGCTTCACTCCGCCGGGGGGCGAGTGGCGACGTGCGGGGACCGAAGGGGCATCATCCATGCGCGATATCGCGTCGAGGCTTGTCGGACGAGAGGAAGAGCTTGCGCGAGTCCGTCAGTTACTGACGGCCGGCCAGGTCCACTTCAGCTTCGACGGGCCGCCGGGCATCGGCAAGACCGCCCTGCTCGGCGCCACCACGGCCCAGGCCCAGGCGTTCGGCCTGCGCGCCGCGTGGGCGCAGGCTCGTCCCATGGAGCGGGACTTCGCCTTCGGCGTGGCCCGCCAGCTGTTCGGCCCGCTGCTCGCCTCGCTGTCGGCCGAGCAGCGCGACGCGCTGCTCGCCGACCTGGCCAGCCCGGCCGCCAGGGTGCTCGGGACGGACCCCCTCGCCAAGGAGGACGGGCTCGACGGGCACGCCGTCTTCGACGTGCTGCACGGCCTGTACTGGCTGACCGTCCGCCTGGCGGAGCAACGGCCCCTGCTGCTGGCCGTCGACGATCTCCAGTGGGCCGACACGGCGTCGTTGCGCTGGCTGACCTACCTCGTGCGACGGGCCGACGGGCTCAACATCTCCGTGGTCGGCAGCCGCAACACCGGCGAGGCCGGCACCGACCCCGACCTGCTCGACGAGCTAGCCGACCTGCTCACCGTCATCCCGGTGACGGGGCTGCCCGAGGCGGAGCTCGGCGAGCTGTCCGCCGACATCTTCGGCAGCGCGCCGCACTCCGAGTTCCTCACCGCCTGCCACGCCACCACCGGCGGCAACCCGTTCCTGCTGCGCGAGCTGAGCATCGCCCTCGCCGAGGACGGCCTCGGACCGACCGACCTGGCCATCGACCGGGTCGCCGGGCTCGGGCCGCACACCGTCGCCAGGTGGGTGGTCGCCCGCCTCGAACGCACCTCGCCGGAGTCGGTGGCCCTGGCCAAGGCCGTCGCGGTGCTCGGCGACGACACCGACCTCCCGGTGGCCGCAGCCCTCGCGGACCTGCCGTTGGGCGACGCCGCCACCGCGACCGACGTGTTGACCGCCCTCGGTTTCCTCGCCGACACGCACCCGCTGCGGTTCGTGCACTCGATCGTCCGGGACGCGGTCCGGCTGACGATCCCGCCGACCGAGCTGGACCAGGCCCACCTGCGCGCCGCGCGGCTGCTGCACGGGCAGCGGCGACCCGGCGAACAGGTCGCCGCGCACCTGCTCGCGACCGGTCCCGTCGAGGAGCCGTGGGCCGTCGACGTGTTGCGCGCCACAGCCCGCACCGCCGTCGACCGCGCCGCCCCGGACTCCGCCGTCACCTATCTGCGCCGCGCGCTGACCGAGCCGACCGCCGAGGCGACCCGGCTGCACCTGCTCGTCGAGCTCGGCCAGGCCGAGCTGTCGGTTGACCTGCCGGCCGCCGTGACGCGGCTCACCGAGGCGGCGGACCTGGCGACCGAGCCGAAGGTGATCGCCGGCATCGCCAGGGCCCTCGCGGAGGCCATCGCCCGGCTCGGCGACCACTGGGGCGCCACCGTGGTGCTGGATCAGGCCACCGCCAGGGTCGCCGACCAGGATCCCGCGCTGGCCGCCGAGCTGGAGGCCGCGAGCCTCGCCCTCGGCCACAACTCCTTCGACGGCGCCAGGGTCGAGAAGGCGCGCCGCCTCCTGGACAGCCCGTACACCAAGCCCGCGATCCAGCGGGCCGTCGCCGCGACGCTGGCGATGCGGGTCTGCCTGACCGGTGGCGCGCGCGACGAGGCGTTGGCGTACGCCAACCAGGTGTTGGAGATCGGGCCGCCTGGCACCGCCCAGGACGCGACCTCGCACGCCCTGGCCGCCGGGGCGTTCTGCCTGGCCGGCCGACTCGACCTGGCGCGGCGCTGCGCGGACGAGATGATGGAGCTCGCCCGCCGGACCGGCGCGACCGCCGTCGCGGAATGGTCGCACTACGTGCTGAGCCGGATCGCCTACGAGGAGGGTCGCTGCGACGACAGCGTCGAGGAGCTGAACATGGCCCTGGCGATGCAGGGGCCGCTCAGCGGCACCGACCGGCACCCCGACGTCTACGTGGCGCTGGCCGAGTCGTACGTGGAGCAGGGGCGCCTTGACGACCTCGACGCGCTGTTCGCCGAGGTCGGGTTGTCCGCCGATGGGCCGACCACCCCGACGGCGTTCGCGGTGTTGAGCACCAGGGGCCGCCTGCGCATGCAGACAGGCGACCCGCAGGGCGCGCTGGCCGACCAGCTCCAGCACGGCCAGATCATGCTGGCGATGGGGCTGCACAACCCGGCCGCGCTGCCGTGGCGGTCCCGCGCCGCGCTCGCGCACCACCGGCTCGGCGAGCAGGAGGCGGCCGAGACGCTGGCCGCCGAGGAGGTTTCCCTTGCCAGGCAGTGGGGTGCGCCGCGTCCGCTCGGCATCGCGCTGCGCGCCCTCGGCGTGATCCGGGGCGGGGCGGCCGGCGTCGGCCTGCTGCGCGAGTCCGCCGAGGTGCTCGCCGACTCCACCGCCGAGTTGGAGCACGCGAAAACGTTGCTGCGCCACGGCGTCGCCCTGCACGCGGCGGGCGACCAGGAGGCGGAGACCCAGCTTCGGCAGGCGTACCGGTCGGCCCGCGCGTGCGGCGCGCACGCCGTGGCGGAGCGCGTGGCCGCCGCGATCGCGGAGGCCGGCGGTCGGCGGCCGAGAGAGCAACGCACCGGGATCGACGCGCTGACCAAGCAGCAGCGCGGCATCGCCGAACTGGCCGTGGCCGGCCACACCAACCGGCAGATCGCCGAGCGTTTCTATCTCACGCTGCGCACCGTCGAGCACCATCTGACCAGCGCCTACCGCACGCTCGGCATCAACGGCCGGAGCGAACTGGCCGACGCGTTGGGACCGCGCGCGTGAGCGAGCCGATCAGCACACCGCGCCCCCGTGGCGGACCCGGCGCGTTGTTCGGCCGCGCCGACCAACTCGACGCGATCACCCGTGCGCTCGGCGACGCCGAGAGCGGGCAACTGGCCGCCCTCGCGTTGGACGGCGTCCCCGGCATGGGCAAGTCGGCGCTGCTCGCCGAGGCGATCGAGCTGACGCAGGCCAGGGGACACCGGGTGGCCAGGGCCGAGGGCCATCCGCTCGAACAGGACTACGCCTTCGGCATCGTGCGGCAGCTGTTCGAGCCGATCATCGCGGGCTACCCCGATGATGTGCGCGCCGAGCTGCTCAGCGGCGTCGTCGCGCCTGCCGCCACGGTGCTGTGGCCCACCGTCGGCGCGATGACGCACGCCGGAGACGGCACGTTCGCCGTGCTGCACGGCCTGTACTGGCTGGTGCTGCGGTTGGCCGAACGCTCCCCGCTGACGCTGATCGTCGACGACGTGCAGTGGGCCGACGCGGCGTCGCTGCGGTGGCTGACCTACCTGAGCCGCCGCGCCGAGGACCTGCCAGTGCTGGTGTTGTTGGCCCGCACCACCGGAGTCCGAGGCGGCCAGGACACGTTGGTCGAGGAGCTGGTCGGCGGGCTGGACGCGGTGCGGGTCGGCGGCCTGAACCGCGAGGACATCGCCGAGCTGTGCCTCGCCGAGTTCGGCGTCGAGGCCGAGCCCCCGTTCGTGCTGGGATGCCTCGCGGTCACCGGCGGCAACCCGTTCCTGCTGCGCGAGCTGACCAGAACCCTTGCCGACAAAGGAATCGCGCCCGTCGGGGGGTCCGTCCGCGAACTGGCCGAGTTCAGCCCGCACACCGTGGCCCGCTGGGTGCGCGGCAGGGTGCGGCGGGCGATGCCCGACGCCACACAGGACTGCGTCGCGGTCGCCAGGGCCGTGGCGATCCTCGACGAGCACGCCGAGCTGGCGACCGTGGCGGCACTGACCGAGCTTGACCTCGACCGCGCCGCGCAGGCGGCGGACACGTTGACCCGCATGGGATTGCTGCACAGCGACACCCGGCTGCGGTTCGTGCACTCGATCGTCCGCAACGCCGTGGACGGCGAGATCGCGGTGGCCAGTCGGCGCGCCGCGCACACCGCGGCCGCGCGGGTGTTGGCGGATCGCCGGGCCAGCCCGGAGGAGATCTCCGCGCACCTGCTGGAATGCGACCGGGTCGGCGAGCCCTGGGCGGTCGACGCGCTGCGAATGGCCGGGCGGCTGGCGCTGCGACGGGGGGTGGCCGACAGCGCGGTGCGGTACCTCGACCGGACGTTGGCCGAGCGGCCGGAACCCTCGGTGCGGCTGGATGTGCTGGCCGAGTTGGGGCGGGCCGAGCTCGGCGTGAACGCGCGCACCGCGGTCACCCACCTCAAGGAGGCCTTCGACGGTGTGCTGCGGGAGCCGGGCGACCCGGCGACCAGCGCGCAGTTCCTGGCCCAGGTGGCCACGGACCTCACCATCGCCAGTGCCTCCAGCGGCGGCTGGCAGCAGGCGGTGGAGGTGTTGGACCGCGCCGTCCTGTCCGTCAGCGCCGACCGCGAACTCGCCTTCACCCTGGAGGGCCACGGTGTCGCGGCCGGCTACGGCATTCCGGGATTCCCCTACGAGCAGCGGCTCGCGCGACTGCGGTCCCTCGCGGGGGACGACCCGCGCAACCACACCGTCGTGTCGGGACTGACCTCGCACTATCTGTCCTCGCTCGGACGATCGAGAGACGAGGCGGTGGCCCATGCGCGAGGCCTGAGCACGTTGACGGCGCCGTACTCGGCGATGGACCTGTTCGTGCTGTACCTCGGCGGGCTGACGCTGTGCCGGGCGGACGACTTCGAGGGCGCGGCGCGGTACGCCGAGATCCTGATGGTGCAGGCGCCGCTGCGGGGCAGGCCGATCTTCGCCGAGGCCGGGCACGGGCTGCGCGCCATCGCGGCGTTCCACACCGGCCAGCTCACCGACACGATCGACGAACTACGCGCCGCCATCAAGCTCCGGGACGAGTTGCTCGGTGGCGTGCGCCGCCCGTCCGGGCTGGAGGGCTTCCTCATCCGGACCCACCTGGCGCAGGGCGACCACGACGCGGCCGACCAGGTGCTGGCGTCGGTCGGCACGCCGGACACCTGGACGCGGACCTACCTGGCGAACTGGCTGCTGCACGGCAGGGGAACGTTGCGCGCCCGTCGCGGCGACGTCGAGGGCGCGCTCGCCGACCACCTGGCGTGCGGACAGTCCCTTGCCGAGGTCCCGGTGCACAACCCCGCCGAGATCCCGTGGCGCTCGCGGGCTGCGCTGATGCACCGGCGCCTCGGTAACACGGACGAGGCGTTGCGCCTGATCGAGGAGGAACTGGCCCTGGCCAGGGAGTGGGGCGCACCGCGGGCGATCGCCTTCGCGCTGCGCGCCCTCGGTCGGCTCACCCAGGACATCGAGAGCCTGGCCGAATCCGTTGCCATCCTTGATGGTTCACCGGCGAAGCTGGCCCGCGCGCACAGCCTGTTCCACCTCGGCATCGCGTTCCACCGCACGGCCCGGCGAGCGGACGCGCGCACCGTGCTGACCGAGGCGCATCTCCTGGCGCACGAGTGCGGCGCGGCGCAGCTCGTCGACCTGGCGGCTGAGGCGATCAAACGGATCGCGGGGCGTCGACCGAGGGCGCCTCGACTCGGTGCGGAGGCGCTGACCGCCCAGGAACGGCGGATCGCTGAACGGGCGGTCGGCGGCAACACCAACCGGCAGATCGCCGAGGAACTGTTCCTCACCCTGCGCACGGTCGAACACCATCTGACGTCGGTCTACCGCAAACTGGGCATCAGCGGCCGCGCCGAACTCGCCGCCAGCGGCCTCGACCCGGCGGCGACCCACCAGGGCTGACCGGGCCTCCCGCGTCGACCTGTCGGCGTCCTGTTGCCGACGGCCTTCGTCGAAGAGATTCCGCTCACAGCACTGGTGTCGCGCCGCGCGGTGCACGAGGCTGATGGCAGCGGCCGCGTCTGCGCGGCACTGCGGTGCCCGGTCGCAGTTCATTGCGGTATGGACCACGAGGCATTCCGCTGGCTCCTGGCTGGATGATCACCTGGCATCTCGCACCAGGGGGGAAACCGGGTGCGGCCACCCGAACGCCTAGGGGTCACTACATGGCTGACGCCGCCGCCGACGCACCGCGCGCGCAGGTCTCGATCAACACGCTGATGATCAGCACGGACCGGATCACGATGCTGGCCGACACGGTCAACAGCGGCCGGGTCGTCATGGAGCCGGAGACCGGCCAGCGTCTGCTCACCGCGCTGCGCCAGCACGCCGATGACGTGGAGCGGTGGCGGGCCAGATCGTGGGAGCTGTTGCGGCCGTTGCCGATGGGCGACAACTGGGTGACCGCCAACATGGGCGCGAAGCTCTACAACCGCGTGGCCAACGGGGACCAGTCGTTCACGCAGGTCCTCGACCACTACGGCAAGGCCGTGCACGCCGCCGCAGGCGCCGTCACCGAGGCGATCCGCCGTTACGAGCACAACGAGCACGACCAGGCGGCCACCTTCAACGCCATCGCGGCGCGCTGAGGGGAGCGGCAGCACTATGGACACGAACCGCATCACGATCAACGACAAGATGCTGCACCGGTCGGCCAACGACCCGGCTGCGGACGTCGTCATCGGTGACGACAGGGCACTGCCGCTCGGCGAGCACGTGAACTGGTCCGCGATGACGCACAAGCAGCTGTACGCGGCGGTGCACAACAACAACGACCCGGCCGCCGTGCACGCCGTCGCGGGGGACTGGACCGACCTCGGCGGCCAGTTGGTTGAGTCGGCCAAGGCGCTGGCGGCGACCATCCGCGACACCGAGTCGGGTTGGCAGGGCGAGGCTGCGGCGACCGCCCGGGCGGCGACCGCTCGACTGGTGACATGGGGGCAGGTCGCCGGGCACACCGCGAACGGCATCGGGGACGCGCTCGGCAAGCAGGCCGACCTCTCCGCGCATGCCAAGGCCGCGATGCCCGAACCGGTCGACTACCAGCCCGACACCGCGATGGAGGACGGCTTCCGGGCCAACCGTGGCGTCGGCGGCGGTTCGGTGGTGCCGGTGCACCAGGTGGTGCAGGACGCGAAGGTCCAGCACGACGCGGCGAACTCCGCGCACCAGAAGGCGATCGACGTGCTGACCGCGCTGGACAGCCAGTCGCGGGAGGTGGACGCGAAGATCCCGGTGTTCACGCCGCCGCCGAGGGTCACCTCCGACGCCGTGTCCGACGAGCCGGGCGCGGGCGCTCCGGCGCCCGGTGGCCCCGGCGCGCCCCGGCCCGACGTGTCGCTGCCCGCGCCGGCCGCGCCGAACACGACCGCGCCGTCGCAGGCGGCCCCGCCGAGCGCGCCGCCGCAACAGCCGCAGCCGATCGCGCAGCCCGCGGCGGCGCACCTCCCGCCACCGTCGTTCGGCGGTGGATCGCCGCAGCCGCAACAGAACTGGCCGCAGTACCAGGCGCCGCCGCAGGTCCAGTGCCCGCCGCAGAACACGCGCGTCAGCGGCGCGGTCCCGTCGATCGGTTACCAGCCCGGGTACGGCTCCGTTCCCGGCGGCCCCGACTTCGGCAACCCAGGTTCCGGCGGTCCGGCCAACCAGCGTCCCGGCGGTTTCGGCCAGGGCGGCATGCTGCCGGGAGGTTTCGGTCCCGGCGGTCCCGGCGGTCCCGGCGGTCCCGGCGGTCCCGGCGGTCCCGGCGGTCCCGGTCGCCCCGGCGGACCTGGCGGATTCGGCCGCCCCACCCTGGGCTCCAACGGATTCGGCCCCAACGGTTTCGGTCCCGGCGGTAGTTCCGGGGGCGCGGGCGGCGCCGGTCATGGCGGCGGTCCCGGCCAGGGCGGCGGAATCGGCGACCGGGCCGCCGCGCGCGGCCCCGGCGGCATGGAGCACGGCAACGGGCCGGGCCGCGGCCCGGGAACCATGCCGACCCAGGAACCCGGCCAGGGGCGCCCGATGGGCGGCGCGCCGGGGCGGCCCGGCGGTCCTGGCGCAGCAGGCGGCCAGGGCATGGGCGCCGGCGGTGCCAAGGGCGGCAAGGGCGAGGAGGACCTGGAGCACAGCTCGCCCGGCTATCTCGTCGGCGAGAGCATCTTCGAGCCCGACGGCGGCAACGTGCCGCCTCCGGTCATCGGCGGCGTGTCGCCCTCCGGGAACCGGTGACGGGCGAGTGTCAAACATGATGGTGGACACCAGTTTTCGACTGTCCACAGTGGAGTACGAGGCGCTGTGGTCCGAGCTGGACCACGGCCGGATGCCGTACCCGCTGGACGTGCCGAGCACCGGCGTGATGGTCGCCGACCGCGACCGGATCCGGCGACAGGCCTGCGAGTCGCTGCGTGAGCGGGGCCTGTTCCACCGAGGGAGGCTCGACCCCGTGCTGTGGGCGCTGCTCGGGCTGCTCGGCCGGCACCGGGTGTCGGTCGACGCGGTCGGTCACGACGGTGTGCCGCTGCGCGCGCTGGCCGCCAGCGACGGCAGGATGGCCGTGCTCGGCACGATGCGCGACGGCGAGCTGACGCTGACGGAGATCCGGCCGACGGCCGTCGCCAGCGCGATCGCCGGCGTGCTGTCGCCGGCCACGCCGGGCCCCGGTCGGTCGCTGTCGGTCGGCCTCGCCGAGCTGCGCAGGGCGACCGACCCCGAGGCGGCCGAGGACGGCGGCGACCCGCTCGGCGGCGGCAGGCTCGACGGCTACCTGAACGCGGGGATCCCGCGCCACGACGCCGAACTGCTCGCGGAACTGTCCGCCAGCTGGGTGCGCGGCGGCCAGTTCGGGGTGACCGCCACCGCGCCGGGCGAGACCGCGCCGCGCCGGGGCGACACGCTGGTGGGCTGGCTGGACACCGACAAAGGCCGCTATCTCGCCGTGCGCGAGGGCAACTGGATCAGCTTCGCGCCCGCCGACAACGACCGCATCGCCGCACGCATCGAGCGGATGCTGTCCTCGGTGGAAAACTGAACAAGGAAGCCATGGACACCCAGAAAAGGCTCGACGAGTTCCAGTCCAAGCTGGACGGACTGAAGAAGAAAACCGATCTGTTGCAGGAAAACCTGGCGAACGCCGGGGTGACGGTCAGCTCCCAGGACGAGTCGGTCACCGTCACGGTCGGCCCGAACGGCAGCCTACAGAACCTGAGCCTGAGCCACCGCGCGGCCGAGCACTCGCCGCCTCGGCTGACCGCGCTGATCATGCAGACCGTCGGCAGGGCGCAACGCCAGGTCGCGCAGCGCGTCGCCGAGGCGTTCGCCCCGATCGGCGCGAACACCGCGGCGATGCGAATGCTCACCAGCTACCTGCCGCCCGCAGACGAGGACACCGACGGGCACGACGGGACGCCCTCGCACGGCGAGCCGTCCGTGCCGGACGGGCCGCCGGCAGCACCCCCACGGCCGGCGGCCCATCCCCTCGCCTCCGCGCCGCCGGCCGCGCCGCCGCGCGCGGCCCGTCCCCGGCCGGCCGGGGGCGACGAGGACGAGACCGAGGTGCAGCCGTGGTGACCCATGCGCCGCAACGGCCGCACTCTGGTCAGCCCGGCCTCGGCCAGACCTTCGGCACCGCGGTGGCAGGTGGCGTCGGCAGCTCCGCCGGCATGGGCGTCGCCAGCGCCCTGGACGGCCGGATCGACGCGCTCACCGGCGACGTCTCCAGTGACCTCGCGTCGTTCGGCGCGGTCATGGGCGACATCGCACGGGCCGCCAGCTTCGTGGCCAACCCGTTCGCCGCGGTGCTAAGCGCGGGCCTGGACTGGCTGATCGAGCACATCAGCTTCCTGCACGAGCCGCTGGACATGCTGCTGGGCACACCGGAGGCGATCTACGCCAACGGCGACCAGATGGCGCAGGTCGTCGAGCAGCTTCGGGGCATCGCGGCCGACCACGCCACCGCGCTGAGCGGGTTCCAGGACTGGGAGGGCGCGGCGGCCGACGCGTTCCGGGCCAGCATGGACCGGCTCACCGGCGAGATCAACACGATGGCGAAGGCGACGCACGGCGCGAAGCTGATCGTCTCGGCCATGGGCAGCATCGTGATCGCCGTGCGCGACTCGGTGAAGATGGCGCTGGAGACGCTGCTCAGCAACCTGATCATCGAGGGCCTCGCCGCGCTCGCGGCGGCGATCTTCACCTTCGGCATCTCCGAGGTGGTGTTCATCGCGGCGGCCATCGCGCAGGCCATCGCGTTCGCGGCGGAGTGCGCGGCGACGATCGCCAAGGTCGCCGCCGTGATCGCGAAGTACGGCGTCAACCTGACCTCGCTGATGGACATCGTCAACGAGATCATCGACTCGCTCAAGCGGTTCGCCGACGACATCGGCGACGTCGCCACGCTCGCCAAGGGACTGCCGAACGACCCCGGTGCCGCATCGCCGGTGGATCTTGGCTATTCGCGCCAGGTTGCGCCGTCGGTGGATCCGGACTACTCGCGCCAGGTGACACCGTCGGTGGACCCTGGCTATTCGCGCCATGTCGCACCGCCGGTCGACCCGGCCTACTCGAGGCACATCCAACCGGCCGTGCCGGACCGCGCGCCCGAACCGGAGACCCAGGAGCACCCCGAGCCCGCGCGGCCGATCGGCGGCGGCCGGACTCCGTCCGCCCTGTGAACGAGGAAAAAACATGACAGGCAACGGATTCTCGGTCGTCGGAGCCAGCATGGCGGACTTCGCCGACGGCACCGACCAGCGCGCCGAGGACATGGCGCAGTGCGCAGGGCAGCTCGGCGCGCTCAGCTTCGGCGTGGACTGCTACGGCGTGGTCGGCCAGCCCTTCGCCGCGCTGGCCGCCGCGGCGGCGCACCGCGCGCAGTCCCTGCTGAACCAGGGTTCGACGCTGGTGCGGCGCGCGGCCGACAAGGTGCGCGAGACCGCCGACGCCTATGACGCCATCGACGAGCAGAACGCGCAGGCCTTCGGCGATATCAACCCGGACGAAGATCCGGCCGTCTACTCCGGCGACCCGGCCGCGCCATCATCGGGTTCGGTGGGCGCTGGCGGCGGACACGTTGCGACGCCGGTGGCTCCGGTCGGTTCGGCTGTGCCGGGCACGATGCCGTCGGGTTCGGTGGGCGTGGGTGGCGGACACGTTGCGATGCCGGTAACTCCCGTCGGTTCGGCCGTGCCGGGCACCATGCCGTCGGGTTCGGTAGGTGTGGGCGGCGGACACATTGCGATGCCGGCGGCATCGGTCGGTTCGGCCATGCCGGGCACGATGCCCGCAGGCGCACACGGTCCGGGCGCGGCACCGCTGACTCAGGGCGCGCCGCTGGCACCGGGCGGTCCGGTGGGATCGCGGGTGCCGCGAACGCCCGCGTCACCGGCCACCCCGGCGATGCCGGCCGCGCCGCGGCTGTCCATACCGTCGCGACCGCCCACACTGCCATCGCCCACGCCGTCATCGTCCACGCCGCCGCTGCGCACGCCGCAGCCCTCGACGACACCCAGCCTCCGGCTGCCCGCCGGGCCGGGCCAGGGCGGACCCGGCCCGACCGGCGGCGGTCCCATGCCCTCGGGCACAACCGTCGGCCGTCCGCCCCTCACGGTGTCAGGCCGGCCGGTCGACCCTGCCGGCCATCCGCTCGACCCCACCGGCGGACCTCGCGATCTCGCCGGCCGTCCGCTCGACCCCGCCGGCCGCCCCATCGACGCGGGCTACCGGGCGAACCCCACCGGGAGCGGGGGAAGCCACACTGCGCCAACGCTTTCCGCGTCGGGCGTGCCGGGCCTGTCGGGCACGCACGCGGCAGGCCTAGGCGCCTCGGGCACCGGTGTTGCCGGTCACGGTGGCGGCGGTGGCGGGGCCGGCGTCGGCGTCAACGGGATGGGCGCGAGTGGTGCGGGGATGCACGTGGCCGGCGGGTCGGGACCTGTCACCAACCCGGAGGGGCTCGCCGGCACGGGCAACAAGTCCGCCGTGCTGACGCCGGAGTCCGCCCAGGACGGCGGGCCGCAGCACGGGCAGGCGGCGGCGGCACCGGCCGGCGGCCAGCCGGCGGGTGCCATGCCGCCGGGCGGCGGCATGGCCGGGGCAGGCAAGGGCCAGGGCGGCGACAAGGAGCGCAAGACCGCCGGCTATGTCAAGGGAGAGAAGATCTTCGCGGCCGCAGACGGCGATCTCAACATTCCCCCGCCCGTGATCGGTGGCCAGCCGCCGCAGCAGCAGCAGCCGACCGCGCCCTGAGCGACGGAAGAGACTCTCGATGTCCCCCACGGCGCGACGCAGCGTCAGCCGCTCGGCCAGCACGGCCGGCGCGTCCATCCGCAGCCTGCACAGCGCGGCCGGCTCGGCCACCGAAGCGACACATCAGGTCAGCCGCTCGCTGAGCCGGTCCGGCAGCACAAAGTCCGGCCACTCCTCGCCGACGCCGCCGCGCACCACCCAGTCCGCCACACCGCACGGCAGCCGCGGCACCGTCTACCGGGGGGACGGCCGCCACCCGAGCGAGATCTTCCAGCACGGTTTCGCGTCCCGGGGCGACAACTACGACCTCGGCGATCACATCAAGGGCGGGTCGAACCTCCGCGCGACGGGATACGTCAGCACCTCGGCGAACCCGACCGTCGCGCAGTCGTTCACCCAGCCGCCGCCTCCGTCGTGGCGCGACCGGGTCGGCCTGAAGCTGGGCACGTCGCCGCTGAACCGAATGGCAGCCACCCCGGGTGTGCCGGCGACACCGTCGAACCAGCCGTTGCGGATCAAGAACGTCGACGGAGTCAACTACATGTACCGCAAGGGGTGGATCTACTCGATGGACCGGGGCGGGAACATGACCAACGCGAACGCGTCGGGGCATGTTCCGCCGGACTACCGATGGCAGGAGGAGTGGTCGGCCAAGAGGCAGATCGTTCCGCAGGACATTCAGGGCGCCCAGCGGTTCAAGGGCTGGGTCGAGGTCAACAACAACACGGGCGTGCCGAAGATCCTCGACCCCACCCACGGTCCGTTTGTGGCGAACCCACGCTATGACCCCAACTACCGCGCACGACAGGAGCAGGCATGACGCCGACCGAGGTGCCCGGCCAGCCGCAGTCGCGGGAGCTGGCCGTTCCGCCGATCACCACCGAGCTGCGCGAGCAGGCCAGGGCGCAGCCGGGAACCTGGCTCTACGTGGTCGATCCGGCGTTCCAGGGCGTCGAGGACGTACCGGGCTTCGGCATCATCGGTGGCTACCGCGTCGACGAGCACGGCGAGATCGATCCGGAGTTCCGGGCGAACGCCGACTACCTGCCGTCGCCGTTCGCCCTCGGCCTGCCCGCGCCGGTGAACGACCTGGAGGCGGCGATGCAGCTCTCCGCCACCGGATACGGGGACCAGGAACAGTTCGAGGACGAGCTGCGGATCAGTCCACTGTGGACACCGAGTCGACCGGGTATCGCGGGCCCCGTGCTGGTCGAGGACGGGGCGGGGCGTCCCGCCGTGCACGTGTTCACCTCAGAAGGCCAGCTGCCGGCCAGCTGGCAGGAATGGCGCAGGACGACCGTCGCCGAACTGTTGCCGGTGTTGCGGGCCAACGACCTCGTGGTCAATCCCGGCAGCCCGACCAGCGTCCGGATCCCCTGCGACACGTTCTGACCGCCCGAGCTCGACAAGATGAAGGAGGAGGATCACGGTGGCCGGTCACACCTATGACCTAGGCGTGCTCCAGACGCACACCCAGCAGTTGGGCGGGGTCGCGGACCAGTTGGAGGACGCCCTGAGCGACGCGTTGCAGGCGGAGTTGCCGCAGGACGCGTTCGGGCCGCTCGGCGCCCCCATCGCGGAGCTGGTCAAGCCGCTCGCCCAGGCCGCGCAGGAGGCGTTCACCAGCGGTGTTTCCTCGGTGCGGGCGAGCACCGCGAGCATGCACGCCACCGTGCGCGAGTACGACGAGACCGAACAGGCCAACGCGGCCGCGTTCCGTGCTGGGATGGGTGGGGCATGAGCCGCAAGGGCGGTGGCGGAAGCCACTCGACGCCGGCACCGAGCGGCGCCAAGCCGTCGTCGTCGCACGATTCGGCGGTGCCGGCTGCGTCGCATGCCGGTGGAGACATGCCTTACGGCGGTTCGAAGGCGATGCCGGGTGATCCCGCTGCGCCGGGCGGTGCCAAGCCGTCGTCGTCGCATGACGCTGCGGTGCCGGCTGCGTCGCATGCTGGCGGGGATATGCCTTACGGCGGCTCGAAAGCCATGCCGGGTGATCCTGCTGCGCCTGGTGGGCGGACGCCGTCGTCGCATGACGCTGCGGTACCGGCTGGGTCGCATGCTGGCGGGGATATGCCTTACGGCGGTTCGAAGGCCATGCCGGGTGACCACGCGGCCCCCGGCGCGCACATCCCGCCGCCGGGCCACCACGGTCCCAGCTTCGGGAGCACCCTCGGCCAGTCGTTCGCTGGCGGGCTCGGCGGTGGCATCGGCGGTGGCATCGGCAACTCGATGTTCAACGGCGGATACGGCCGATACGGCGCAGACGGTCCGGGTTACGGCGCGGCCGGTGGCGAAGGCGGCTACGGCGGCGGACCCGGCGGCGCTGGTGACTACGGCGCTGGTGACTACGGCGACAGCGGGGGCAACAGCTACGACGTCGCCCATCAGCTCTCCAGGATCAGCTCGGCCGTCCGCGACGCCGGCCAGGGCGATGGCGGCGTCGGCGACCTCGGCCCGACCGACAACCCGCTGGACGCCGTGTCCGGGCTGGACATCCCCGGTCTTCCCGAGATGCTGCAACCGATGCAGGAGGCGATGGACTGGTTCGCCGGCAACCCTGGCGCGATCGAGGCCTATGCCGAGCGGTGGCGGCGGGTGGCGGAGTTGGCCCGCGCGGCCGGAGACCAGTTCGGCGGCACCGTGCGCAAGCACACGATGGAATGGACCGGCCCGACCGCCGAGGTGTACCGCTCGCACGCGCAGAACCAGCACACCGGCCTGGCCGGCCTCGCCGAGGCGGCGGAGTGCATCGTGGCCATCGTCGAGGCGGGGGTCGCGGTCGCCGGCACCGCGCGCGCCCAGATCCGAGAGGCCGCGGCCGGCTGCGCCAACGACATCGTGGACCGCATCCCGGCCTGGAACGCGGTGCTCGCGGCCGACCCGACGGGCGGCATGAACGAGGTCATGGCCGACGCCTCGGCCATCGTCGCCGGCTGGGCGTAGCGGCGGTCGGCAGGGCAATCCGGAGCGCGACCCAAGAAGGAGAGCAGGACTGTGCTAGCGAACACCCCCGACGACGTCGGCCGCGTCGTCGACCAGTGGAGCACGCGCGTGGCCGAGCGGGCGCAGCGGTTCAAGGAGACCCAACGCGCGGTGTCGGCGATCTCGGTGACCGAGTCGGCGGCGGGCGGCGCGATCAGGGTGACCGTGAACTCCTCTGGCAACCTCTCGGACATCGCGCTGTCCGACGACACCCAGCGGATGAGCCCGGCGACCGTGGCCAAGCAGCTGATGTCCTGTGTCCAGCGCGCGCAGGCCAAGCTGGCCGGACGGGTGCAGGAGGCGATGGCACAGGTCGCCGCGCACGATCCGGCCAGCGCCGCCGCCGTGGTGGACCGCTACCAGCAGCGGTTCCCCGAGCCCGCCGAGGATCAGATCGCCCCGCCGCCGACGCAGCAGAACGCGGGCTTTGGCATGAGCCACCTCGACGACGAGTCGGCCCGCGCGCCGAGGCGGGCTCCGGCGGTCGGGTACACGCCGCCGCCCGCCGCGTCCCCGCCGCCGCAGGCCGCCGTCCCTCGACGCGCGCCGGTTCGCGATGTGGACGACGACGACTTCGGGGCGTCCCCGTGGTGATGTCGGTTGTGCGAGAGAGGAGTTAGGTCATGCGTGGCGGCAGAGGCGGTGGCACGGCGGGCCGCGGCGGTCGTGGTGGCGGCGGCGGTCGTGGTGGCGGCGGCGGTCGAGGCGGACGGCAGGGCGTCGCCGCGGCGGCTCAGGGCGGTAGGCAGGGCATGCAGCAGCTGGCCGGCGCGGCCGGCCAGGCCCAACCGCAGATCCAGCGGGTCGACCAGGCGCTCGGCGGTGGGCGGGCGACTCCGCCGCAGGAGCCGCACGCGTGGCCGGCCGGCTACACGCCGCCGTTTCACAAGGCGCCCGTCTACGACCTCGGACCGCTGCCCACCCATCGCGTGCCGGCGGCCCAACGCCAGCCGCTCTACCACTACACGAGCGCGAAGGGACATGCCGCGATCACCGGCGCTTCCACCCCGCAGCTGTGGTCGTCCCAGCACCACATCGGTAGCGGAGCGCACGCGCGCTACGGCTCCGGCCAGTACTTCACGCCGATCCGGCCGGGCAGCATGTCGCAGGAGGACCTGTCCCAGGCGTTGTTCCGGAACCCGAACAACGGGAATCGTCTCACCCACTACATCCAGGTCGACCCGGCCGCGGTGCCGCACTACCGGCAGTCGGTGGACCGCCCAGATGTTCTGCTCAACCGCCAGCAGGGACCGCTGGACCTGGCCGGCAGGATGACCGGCCATGGCCCGGTGCCGCCGTATGTTCCGCCTGCGCCCCCTGGAGCGTGAGCGGCCGTCCCTCGGGGCGGTTCTTCGTCGCGGTCACGCGCAGAAGAGCCCGCCCAGGTACCACTCCCGCGAGACCGTCCGCCGCTCCGCATCGTCGGCGGTCAGCGCCACAGCCCCGCGCCGCACCAGCACCACGTCGTGCAGCTCGACCGCGTGCTCGGCACGGACCTCGGCCCGAATCAGCTCGGCGACCTCGTCCGGTCCCGTCGCGGTGGTCTCCGCGACCAGCACGACCCGCCCGCGGCCGATACCGAACGCCGCGCACCCGCGCCATGACACCGCGCCGGCGACCGCGCTTGCCGTGCACTCGATCTCACGCGCCGACACGACGTCGGACATCGACACGATCTCGGGCATCGGGCGCGGGACGGTCCTCACCTGGTTTCGCACCCGATCACGATGCCGGCCGTCCGGACGGCCGACATCGTGGTTGTCACCGCAAGCTTCCAGGGCTCCTGACATCGCCTACCGCCTCCCGATCGCGCCGGCCAGCTGCCGCCGCCCCGCGATATCCAGCTTGCGGTACGTGCTCGTCAGGTGCGTCTCCACGGTCCGCAGTGTCAGGTGGAACTGCTCCGCGATCTGTCGGTTCGTCTGCCCGGCCGCCGCGAGCGTCGCGATCCGCTTCTCCTGCTCGCTCAACGCATCCGCGCCGAATCGAGCCGACCGCGTGCGCCGCGTCCCCATCCGGTCCAGCGCCGCCGCGGCCTGCGCGGCCAGCGGCCCGGCCCCGCACGCCATGGCGACCTGCTGACACCGCAGCAGGTTCGCCCGCGCGTCGCCCGGCCGTCCCTTCCGGTGGTGCGCGATGCCAAGGCGCAGCAACGTGTGTGCGTACTCTAGCCTGGCCTGCGATCGCCCAAGCAACTCCGCGGACTCGGCCAGCAGGTCGATTCCCTCGCCGCCGCGCACCACCCCGAGCACCCGCGCCGCCGTGCCGATCGGGCGGGCCGCGCCCCAGCGCCGCGCCAGGTTCAGCTCCTCGAGCGCCAGCTCGTGCGCGAGGTCGTGTTCGCCGAGCCGATGGTGCGCCAGCGCCGCCCGCGATCGCCACGGATGCACGGCCGGGTTGCGCTGCCCCTGCGCCAGCCACACCCTCCCGTGCTCCAGGTGGTCGGACAGCGCCCCGCGCGCGTCCCCGGTCGACGCGCGGGCCAGCCCCCGAATGCTGATCATGCTCGGGGCCAGCGCGGCCCTCGGCCCCGCGCCCAGCAGCCCGACCTGGGTGAAGATCTCGTTCGCTGCGTCGAAGTCAGCACGCTCCACATAGCACTCGGCGAGCCAGATGTAGCTGGCGGACAAGGCTCTTCTGTCCGAACTCATCGCCGAGAGCAGGCCGCTGGCGATCCGCCCGTGTTCGATCGACTCGCTCAGCCTGCCCCGGTGGTAGGCGACCCTGCTGAGCACGACGTGCCCGATCTCCTCGTACACCCACAGCCCGACCCGCGTCGCGTGCGCGATCATCGAGTGCGCGCACTGCTCGGCGAGGTCGAACTCGTCGGCCCGGCACAGCGCGCCGGCCGCCGCGAAGTACGCCCACGCGCCCTGCGGGGTCGGCGCGGGCCCGAGTTCCATGAGCCGGCGCGCGCTGCGCACCGCCTCGGCCATCGAGTCGCCGTCCGCTGACCGGTGCATCGCGATGGTCGCGGCCACGAACCGCTCCACGTCGGGCGCCAGATTCTCCTTGCGCCGCAACCGTTCCACCATCGCCACCCGCGCCGGGCTCGAATCGTGGAAGCTGAGCCCGAGGGTCAGCGCGGTCAGCTGGTCGGCGAGGTCGGTGTCCTGCTCCCCGGCCAGCCGCGCGCCGGCCCGCTCCAGCACCGCGAGCGCCTCGGTCGCCTCGCCGCGCTGGTGCAGCCCGAGCGCGAGGTCCCGCGCGGCCCCCGCCACGACGGAGGGATCCTCGGCCTGGTCGAGCACCTCGCGCAGGTGCTCGACGGCGGTGGGCAGGTCGGTGCACAGCTCGGCCCGCCCGAGTTCGGCCAGCAGGGCGACCCGCGCGGCCGGCGTCGCGGGCTCCGCCAGCGCCCTGCCGAGGAAGGTCACGCTCGCGTCGGCCGAGCCGGCGGCGGCGGCCTCGCGGCCGGCGCGGGTCAGCACCTGCGCCGCCCACGCCTCGCCGACCGGGTCGGTGGCCAGCAGGTGCGCCGCGACCTCCGCAGTGGGCCGGGCGCGGTCGTGCAGCAGCCGCGCGGCCCGCTGGTGGGCGAGCCGCGTCGCGTTGGGCGTGACGTTCCCGCCGACGGCGTTGCGCACGATGGAGTGCGCGAACCGCAGGCCACCGGCGGTGTCCGGCGCAAGCAGCCGCATCCTGGCGAGCGCCTCGACCGCGGTCTCGGCCACCGGCCCGGATAGCCCGGCCAGCTCGGCCGCGGTCGCCGGCGTCGTGCCGTCGCCGAGCACCGCGACGGCCCTGGCCAGCTCGAGCGCGCCGGTGCCGCAGCGCCGCATCCTGGTGAGCACCCACCGGGAAACGGTGCGCGGGCTGAACTCCCGCACGTGCCTGACCGCCTCGTCGGTCGGCTCGATCCCGTCGTCGGCCAGCGCGACGGTCAACTCCCGCAACAGGAACGGGTTGCCGTCGGTGGCGCGGAGGCAGGCGGCCAACAGGCCGGGCTCGGGCGCCCGCCCGAACACCTCGGCGGCCAGCGCGGCCGCGTCGTCGGCGCACAGCCCCTCCACCGGCACCCGCGTGCAGCGGTCGGCGACCGCGCGGACCAGGGCCTGCTGCCCGCCGACCTCCCCCGAGGTCACGGTCGCGGCGAACACCAGCGGCAGCTCGGCTGTGCGTTCGGCCAGATAGTCCAGCAGCCGCAACGAGGCCGCGTCGGCCCACTGGAGGTCGTCGATGGCCACCAGCAGCGGAGCGCGCCGCGCGAGCCTGCGCACCAGTTCGCCGAGGCTGGGCAGCACGGCCGAGGTCACGACCTCGCCGACGCCGGGATCGCCCCACACGACCCGGCTGGCCGGGGTCGGCTCCGCGCCGAGCACGGCGAGCCGGTCCGCATCGGACAGCTCGGCCAGTCGCGGCTCGATCAGCTGCCGGATGATGCCGAACGCGAAGTCCTGCTCGAGCGGGTGCGCCCTGGCCAGCGCCACCCGTAGTCCCTGCTCCGCGGCCAGTTCCGCGGTGGCGCGCAGCAGCGACGTCTTGCCGATCCCGGACGGACCGTCGAACAGCAACCGCCGGGCTCCCTCCGGCGCGGCCACTAACAACTCCCGCGCGGCGCGCAGCTGCGCGTCCCGCCCCACCATCGTCCACGCGTTGTCGCGCATGACGTGTGCACCCCCGTGCTCGTCCCGACCTGCTGTCGTCCCCCCAGACGAAAGCCCGCCACCGCTCCGTCACCATGTGTGATTGGCTCTATGCCATCCGTGTGGTGCCGGCCCGTTGGCCACGGCCGCACGCACCGTAGCGGAATCTCGGCGCCGACCGCACCACTTGGGCGTCGGATTAAGAAAGAGTTGGGATTTGCGGTCCATTCAGGTCTGGATTGCGGTGCTCCTGGTTGGGGATTGCGGTCTGGACCACGACGCAAGTCGGGCCAGTAGGAGTCACGCTGTGTGAACGCTGTTCGGGTGAAGCGCCCCGCTTCCCGGTCAGTCATCGACCCGGCGGCCGCGCCGAGCCCTCCCCAGTGACTGCGGCGCGGCCACCGGGTCATCACGCACGTCACCAGCCGCACAGCCAACCGAGCCTTCAGGAGTCGTCGGTGAGCACCACACTGTCCAATCTGCTGCACGAGGTCCGCCGGTTCGAGCCACCGGCAGAGCTGGCGGCCGCGGCCAATGTGGGCGGCGCCGAGTACGACACGGCGGCGCGGGACCGCCTCGGCTTCTGGCACCGGCAGGCGTTGCGGCTGTCGTGGACGCAGCCGTGGCGGGAGATCCTGGACTGGAGCAACCCGCCGTTCGCGAAGTGGTTCGTCGGCGGCAGGCTGAACGTGGCCTACAACTGCGTTGACCGGCACGTGGCGGCCGGCCACGGCGAGCGCGTCGCCATCCACTGGGAGGGCGAGCCGGGGGACACCAGGACCATCACCTACGCCGACCTGCTCGGGGAGGTGAGCCGGGCCGCGAACGCCCTGACCGCCCTGGGGGTCGGTCAGGGCGACCGGGTGGCGATCTACCTGCCGATGATCCCGGAGGCCGTGGTCGCGATGCTGGCGTGCGCCAGGATCGGCGCGACGCACTCGGTGGTGTTCGGCGGTTTCTCGGCCGAGTCGCTGCGCTCGCGGGTCGCGGACGCCGGCGCGAAGCTGGTGATCACCGCCGACGGCGGGTACCGGAGGGGGAAGCCGAGCCCGCTCAAGGCGACGGTGGACGCGGCCGTCGCGGACGACACCTCAGTCGAGCACGTGGTGGTGGTGCGGCGAACCGGCGCCGAGGTCGACTGGACGCAGGGCCGCGACCTGTGGTGGCACGAGGTCGTCGACACCGCGTCGCCCGAGCACGAGCCGGAGTCCTTCGACGCCGAGCACCCGCTGTTCATCCTCTACACCTCGGGCACCACGGGTAAGCCCAAGGGCATCCTGCACACCTCGGGCGGCTACCTGACGCAGGCCGCCTACACCCACGACGCGGTGTTCGACCTGAAGCCGGAGACCGACGTCTACTGGTGCACCGCCGACATCGGCTGGGTCACCGGGCACAGCTACCTCGTGTACGGCCCGCTGGCCAACGGCGCCACCCAGGTCATGTACGAGGGCACCCCCGACACCCCCGATCGCGGCCGCTGGTGGGAGGTGATCGAGCGCTACGGCGTCACGATCCTCTACACCGCGCCGACGGCGGTGCGGACGTTCATGAAGTGGGGCAGCGACATCCCCGCCCGCCACGACCTGTCCTCGCTGCGCGTGCTCGGCAGCGTCGGCGAGCCGATCAACCCCGAGGCGTGGATCTGGTACCGCGAGAACATCGGCGGCAACCGCACGCCGATCGTGGACACCTGGTGGCAGACCGAGACCGGCGCGATCATGATCTCCCCGCTGCCCGGTGTGACCGCGACCAAGCCGGGTTCCGCGATGGACCCGCTGCCGGGCATCGCCGTGGACGTGGTTGACCGAAACGGGAATCCGGTCGGCAACGGCGAGGGCGGCAGGCTCGTGGCCACCGAGCCGTGGCCGAGCATGGCCCGCACGATCTGGGGCGACGACGAGCGTTTCGTCCGCACCTACTGGTCGGACCTGCCCGGCAGGTACCTCACCGGGGACGGCGCCAAGCGCGACCAGGACGGCGACCTGTGGCTGCTCGGCCGCATCGACGACGTGATGTTGGTGTCCGGCCACAACATCTCCACCGCCGAGGTGGAGTCCGCGCTGGTGTCGCACCCCAGGGTCGCCGAGGCGGCGGTGGTCGGCGCGGCGGACGCGACGACGGGCCAGGGCATCGTGGCGTTCGTGATCCTGCGCGGCGACGCGGCCCGCGACGAGTCCGAGGGCGCCGCGCTCGCCGGCGAGCTGCGGGCGCACGTCGCCACGCAGATCGGCGCGATCGCCAAGCCACGACAGGTGATCGTCGTGCCGGAGCTGCCCAAGACGCGGTCCGGCAAGATCATGCGCCGGCTCCTGCGCGACGTGGCCGAGAACCGTCCGCTCGGCGACGTCACCACCCTCCAGGACTCCTCCGTCATGGATCAGATCAGCAGCGGCCTGAGCGCCGGCGCCACCGAGGAATGAGCCGACACCGCTCGGCCACAACAACAAGAGGGGTAGTGCTTTCGTGATTCGCCCAACCGAGACGGTGGCCGGTTCACCGCCGACGGAGCCGTCGGCTGGTGACCCGCGCGCCCGTGCGATCGCCGCGGATCCCCGGTTCGCCGAGCTGCGCACGCGGTTTCGCCGGTTCGTGTTCTCGATGACGGCCGTGTTCCTGGCCTGGTACCTGCTGTACGTGCTGCTGTCCGCCTACGCCAGGGGGTTCATGGCGATCAAGGTGTTCGGCAGCGTCAACGTGGCACTGCTGCTCGGACTGTTGCAGTTCGTGTCCACCTTCGCCATCGCCATCGTGTACGCCTCCTACTCGAGGCGGCGGCTCGACCCGCTGGCCGAGGAACTGCGCGCGGAAGGTCAGGTTCGATGAAAGCGCTGAACTTCGCGGCGGCGGAACCGTCGCACCGCGGCCTGACCATCGGCCTGTTCGCGGCGTTCGTGGTGATCACGGTGGGCATCACCGTGTGGTCCAGCCGCAAGTCCAAGCGGGCGCTGGACTTCTACGACGGCGGCCGGGCGTTCTCGGGACTACAGAACGGGATCGCGATCAGCGGCGACTACATGTCGGCCGCGTCCTTCCTCGGGATCGCCGGGATGATCGCGCTGTCGGGCTACGACGGCTTCCTGTACTCGATCGGCTTCCTGGTCGCCTGGCTCGTGGCGTTGCTGCTGGTGGCCGAGCTGCTGCGCAACTCGGGCCGCTACACCATGGCCGACGTGCTGGCGCTGCGCCTGAGGCAGCGCCCGATCCGGGCCGCGGCCGGCGTGTCCACGATCGTCGTGTCGATCTTCTACCTGGTGGCGCAGATGGTCGGGGCCGGTTCGCTGGTCTCGCTGCTGCTCGGCGTGTCCGGCGACGGCGCGAAGATCTGGGTGATCGTCGCGGTCGGCGCGTTGATGATCTTCTATGTCACCGTCGGCGGCATGAAGGGCACCACCTGGGTGCAGATCGTCAAGGCGGTGCTGCTGATGGTCGGCGCGGCCGTCATGACGGTGATGGTGCTCGCCAAGTTCAACTTCAACATCGGCGACCTGCTCAGCGCCGCGGCCTCGCAGAGCGGCAAGGGCGACGCGTTCCTCCAGCCCGGCCTGAAGTACGGGGCCACCGACGCCTGGAGCAAGATCGACCTGATCAGCCTCGGCATCGCGCTGGTGCTCGGCACCGCGGGCCTGCCGCACGTGCTGGTGCGGTTCTACACCGTGCCCGACTCCAAGACCGTGCGGAAGTCGGTGAACTGGGCCATCGCCATCATCGGCGTGTTCTACCTGATGACGCTGGCGATCGGGTTCGGCGCGGCGGCGCTGGTGGGCACCAAGGCGATCAAGACGGCGGACCCCAGCGGCAACACGGCCGCGCCGACGCTGGCCGAGACGCTCGGCGGCGGTGCGGGCACCGGTGGTGGCGCGGCGATGCTCGCGTTCATCGCGTCGGTGGCGTTCGCGACGATTCTCGCGGTGGTCGCCGGCCTCACCCTCGCCTCGTCCTCCTCGGTCGCGCATGACCTGTACGCCAACGTGTTCCGGCGCGGTCCGGTCGAGGACACCCAGGTCGCGGAGCGCAAGGAGGTGCGCGTCGCGAAGGTGTCGGCGTTCTTCATCGGGGCGATCGCCATCGGCGTGTCGATCTACGCCAGGGAGCTGAACGTGGCGTTCCTGGTCGCGGTGGCGTTCGCGATCGCCGCGTCGGCGAACCTGCCGGCGATCCTGCTGACGCTGTTCTGGAAGCGGTTCACCACGTTCGGTGCGAAGTGCGGCATCTACGCCGGGCTGATCGCCGCGGTGGGCCTGGTGCTGCTCAGCCCCGTCTGTTGGGGCGGGACGTCCTCCGGCCGACCGGCGGTCGCGTTGACCGCGGCGCAGGCGACCAAGTGCGGGGTGGCCAAGGACTCCAAGCAGGTCGGCAACGCGACGGCGCTGTTCAGCTGCACGGTGAAGGCGCCGTTCCCGCTGGAGAACCCGGGTGTCGTGTCGATTCCGATCGGTTTCCTCGCGGCGATCGCCGGCAGCCTCGTTCGCCGGAACAAGCGGGAAGAGGAGTCGCACGCCGATCTGGAGGTCCGCGCGCTCACCGGAGTTGGCGCGGAGTGAGACACCGTCCGGCCGCGCGGGTGGGGAGACCCGTGCGGCCGGGCGGGCAGTGGGGCGGGGGCGTGCGGGGGAGGCCGCCCTCACCCTGCTGGGGCGGTCGGGGAGGGCTTGGCCGGGGGCAGGTTCGGGTTGCCTGGTGTGTCTTTCCCGTTGTAGGCGGGCAGGCCCCAGATCGGGATGACCTGCGGCGGCGCGACAGCGGACACACCGGGTCTGGTGGGAGTGCAGCCGACGACGTACGAGTTCGACACCCAGTTCCCGATCCTGGCCTGGACGAACAGGTAGTTCCGCTTCGGTTCCGCGACAACGGGATAGTTCCTGACCGGCCCGGTCGGCAGGGTCATTCCCGTGATGGGGTAGTAGTTTCCGTCGGGGTGGTTTCCGGCGAGGATCACCCAGACGACGTAGGTGACGCCCTTCTGCGGCGGCGTGAACGACACCCGTGAACTGCTGTTCGACCGGTAGGCGGGATTCGACTCGCCCTCGTCGCAGTCGCCGCCGACCTTGGTCCAGATGAGGCCGTCCGGGCGGATCAGCGTGCCGGCCCGTCCGCCCGCGGTGCCGGCGCCGGCGAGCGTGTAGGCCTGCGCCGACGGGCCCGGGGCCAGCACGCAGGCGATCGCGAGCAGCGCGGCAGGCAGCGCCCGCCGGCCGATCAGGACCGCCGCGACACCGCGCCGGGCGCGACCGTTTCTCGTGGCGCTCATCGCCGAACCTCCCGTGTGCGGCGCCGTCCGCTTGTCCGCAGCGCGACACCGGCCGCGACCGCCGCGAGCCCGAGCGCGGCCAGCGCGAACGCGGGGACGCCGGTGAACGCGAGTTTTCCCGTTCCGGTAGGGATGGTGGCGGCCGGCTCCCCGGTCGACCCCGATCCGGGCCCGCCCGTCTCGCCCGGTGCCACGGCGCCGGTGTCGGCGGGCGGCGTGGCGTCGACACCTCCGCCGTCCTGGGTTCCCTCGGCGTGCGCCGCGACCACGAACGTCACGCCGAGACACTCGTCGGTGGCGTCCTGCGACAGCGTCAGCGCGCCCGGCACGGCAAAGGACACGGTGCCGGACGCGGGAACCGGGAGGCCGCCCGCCGGCCGCTGGTCGTGGGTGGAGAGCAGGCCGACCGGGCATCCGGCCGGGTTCGAGGACGACACGACCCGGTCGAACGACACCGACGTCAGCCGGACGCCGAACGCGTTCGGATTCGTGACGGTGAACTGCGCGGCCCCGCTGCCGCCGGGCAGGAGGTCGCCGACCGGCTTGCTCACCGCCGCGAGAACGAGCGGCTGTGTCGGGTCGGCCGCCGCGACACCGCCCGCCCAGCTCCCCGCGCTCACGGCGGCGAATGCCGTGCCCAGTAGGAGTCGCGTTGGTCTCATGTCGGCTCAACTCCCTTACCGCCCAGACTTCCTTACCGCTCAACGTCATTGGCGCTTCCGGCGCGGCGCTCGGCGGCCAGATGGGAGGCCGTGACCGAACGGGCCCGCCCACCTGGCCGCCGGCACGGCGGTCAGCCGGCCACCGTCACCGCGTCGATCGCGGTGACCGCGACGACCACCGCCGCCCCCTGGCAACCATCGCCGGCGTTGGCAGACAACGAGATGGCGTTGGGGATGCTCCCGGTCTGCGCCGTCGCCTTCGCCGGAACGACCAGCGGCGTGGCGAGCGTGATGGGGCCGCTGGGCACCGAGAAGTTCTCCGGCCCGCAGGTCTGCCCGGCCACCGGCCGCACCGTCACGCCGCCGAGGGTGATCTTGTTGACCTGAACGGCGAATCCGTTGTCGTTCGCCACGGTGAAGGCCGCGGCGCCCTGCCCGCCAGGCAGCAGGTCACCGGCCGGGTTGGCGACCTCGGTGAACACGAGGGCCTTGAGGTCGCCTGCGCCGAGCGCCTTGCCCGACGCCGTGCCGTCGCCCTTGATCGAGAAGGCCGCGATGGCGCTGCCGGTCAGCGCGATCGCCCCGATGGCGACACCGATGCCGGCCAGCACGGTCTTGAGTCGCCGGCCGCGGTTGCCGCCGGTCGCGTTTTCGGAACTGTTCGCCATGATGGAGATCCCTTTCCTGGGGTCGACCGGAGAGCGCCGTCCGCCCACGCGGGTGACGGTGACTCGGGCAGCGCACAGCTGAGCGGAAGTCGGCCACGCGCCCCGACGCGCATTCCGTGCTCGAGTGGCCGAAACTGTTTGTGCCACACAATTCCTACGTGACGGCTCCGGTGAACACCATGGCGCGCAGGGGATCTACCCCGCGCAGGTGATGCACCCGTGCTATGACCGCACCGAACCGAGGGCGAGCCCTGTCGTGCTGTTCCTGCGGAACTCCAACGGAGACCGGCCGGTCGCCTCGCGGAAGAGCCGGGAGAAGTGCGCGGGACTCCGGATGCCGACCAGCTGGGCGATCTGTCCGATGCCGTGGTTCCGGTAGGCCGGATCCGCGAGCAGCGCCTTGGCCCTGCCGACCCGCGCCTGCCGGAGGAACCCCGCGACGCCGGTGCCCCCGAACAGTTGATACAGCCGGCGTCGCGAGACCGCGTGCGCGGCGGCGATCACGCTCACGGAGAGTTCGGTGTCGGTGAGGTTCCTCGTGATGTAGCGCTCGACCTGTCGGCGCCGGACGGCGTCGGCCGGCAGGTCGTGGTCCGCGTCGTGGACCGACCGCAGGATCAGCTCGGCCAGCCCGGTCACGTAGTGGTCGAAGCCGACCACGTCGACCGCCGGCCGGCCGCCTGGTCCGGGAGAATCGGTGGCAGGTATGACGTTCTCGATCAGCAGCCGCAGGTGTCGGCCCAGTTCGTATGGTCGATAGAGGACCTGGTCGACGATCGCCTCGGGCAGCTGGATCGCCGACGCGTCGATCCGGACCACGTGCCACCGGCAGGCGCCCTCCTGGATCACCGTGAACGGCTGCCGCGAGGAGGCGAGGAACAGGTGCCCCGCCGGGATGTCCACGCGCAGGCCCCTGCTCAGCACGGTGGTCCTCGCCTGGTCGAACACGGCCAGGAACAACGACTTCCGCGCGCCGCCGCCGATCTGCCAGGTGTCGCGCAGCAGGTTGTGTGCGCCGGAGCCGACCGCGGTCTCGATGCCCGTGCGGACCTCGACGGCCATCCTGGTCGGCGCGCCCCGGGACACGAGGTCGACGTGGACCTGGCCGAGCAGACCGCACAGCGCCGTGCGGAGTTCGGCACCGCGGCGCAGGCGTTCGCGTCGATCGGTTGGGCCGAACTCGAATTCGTACCTGGTCATGTCGCCCGTCCGTTCACTCCGCGACCCCGTGGGGGTGCTTGTCGATGTCGGCGGGTCACCCATGCCCAGTATCAGATGGGACATCGGGGGAGGGGCCTCGCCGGGACGCATCGGCAAAGGGTGTGGGCGTGCGGGCAAAAATTGGTCTGCGTAGGACTATCGCGGTAGGACTATCGCTGATCGGCGAGACCCTGTCGGGCCCTTCGGGTCGCCGGCAGCACCGCGGGGGCCGGGAAGTTCTCGGGCGACAGGATGCGCAACCGGAACCCTCTGGCGACCGCGTCGGTGCGGCCCTGCGCGCCGAGCTTGCGCATCATCGCCTTGGCGTGGGTGCGAACCGTCTCCACCGAGATGAACAGGGTGGCGGCGATCTGCTGGTTCCGCAGGCCTTCCGCCATCAGTTGCAACACCTGGAACTCGCGGTCCGTGAGCACGGCGCCGACCGGGCCGCCGGGCACCCGGGGTGGGGCGCCGCGCTGGCCCGGCGGCGACGGGAGTGCCGGCGGGCCCAGCCGACCGTGCACCGCGAGGCTGAGGCCGTCCAACAGTTGTTCGACCGGGCAGGACGCGTCGAACGCCGCGCACACGCCGGCCCGGATGGCCAGGCTCGCCCGCTCGCCGGCCTTCGCACCGGGATGCAGGAGGACGGCGACCAGGCTGCCGCTGTGGGTTTCCACCAACAGCCGGACGAACCTGAACCCGGGGTCCGCCTCCTCGTGCACCCAGGTGAGCGCGGGACGCAACTTCTGATGGAGGCGAACGCCCGACTCCATGGTGGACGCCGAATAGAGTTCGCCGGTCCCGCCGGCCCGTTCGAGCAGCCTGATCATGCCCTCGCGCGCGAGCAGCGAAGGGCAGACGATCAGCGTGCAGGCCGGCGGGCCGTCCTCCCGCGTGTGCCAGGTGTTCGTGCGGGGCGCGGTGCCCCGGAAATCCAGCTGGGTCATGCGCGTTGTCCTCTCGGCGAGGTGTGGAGACCACTGACACGAAAGGACTTCCACGTCAGCGCGACAGGCGCCGACAGTAGGTGGCGGATACCGGTTTCACGCGGTCAGGCGTGCAGCCTTTTTGCCGAGGTGTGCAGCTCCGTGCCAAACAAGGGGGCACGCTGGAAGCCGCCGATCGTCTGCTCGAGCAGTTCGGCCAGCCGCAGCGGGGTGCGGTCCTCGAACATCGGACCGATGAGCTGCACCCCGACCGGCAGGCCCTCGGGGGACTGGCCGGCGGGTATGGCGGTGGCGGGCAGTCCGGGCATGGTGGCCAGGCCGGCCCAGACGAGCTGGTCGAAGTACGGGTACTCGACGCCGTCGATGTCGATGCGCCGCTCCAACGGATTGGGGTGGTGGTCGTGCGGGAACGCGGGTGTCGGCGTGATCGGACAGACCACGGCGTCGTACTCGGCGAACAGCTGCCGCCAGCCGTGGCGGTGGAGTTCGCGGCGGTTGTTCGCCTCCATCCAGTCGTGGTGGTCGAACAGCATGGCGCGCAGCCGCACGGCGTCAAGACTCTGCTCGTCCGCGCTCATTCCGGCGACGCGGGTCTGCAGCTGCTCGAGCGATTCGACGGGAAAGCGCGCAACGGAGCCAGAAATCAGCAACTGCATGTAGAGCGTCGCGGCCTCGATCAGGTCGGGCAGCAGCGGACTGTGCCGTTCGACTCGGGCTCCGCCGTCGACGAGCGCGGCGGCCACCCGGTTCACACAAGCCCGCACGGCGGAGCTGGTCGCAATGAGCGGATGCTCGTCGAGGACCAGGACCCGGAAGTCGCTGAGCCGCTCGTGGCGCGCGGGCGGCAGCGTCAGGTCGTACGCGACGCCGTGCGTCAGCGGGTCCGGTCCGGCCATGACGTCGAGCAGGAGCGTGAGGTCGCGGGCGGTGCGCGCCATCGGACCGACGACGGCGAGGTCGAGGTCGACCGGCAGGGCCGGCTGGGACGGCGGGACCATGCCGCGGTTGGCCACCAGCCCGAGCGTCGGCTTGTGCGCGTAGACGCCGCAGAAATGCGCGGGGGTGCGCAGCGAGCCCGCGATGTCGGAGCCGATGGACAGCGCGCCGAACCCGGACGCCAGGGCCGCCGCCGACCCGCCGGAGGATCCGCCCGACGTGCGACCGCGATCCCACGGGTTGGTGGTGGTGCCGTAGATCTCGTTGAAGCTCTGAATGTCTTGCAGCCCCAACGGAACATTGGTCTTGCCGAGCACCACCGCGCCCGTGGCCTTGAGCCGCGACACCTGTACCGCGTCCTCGGCCGGCAGGTAGTTCCGGTGTGGCGGCATGCCCCAGGTCGTGGGCAGCCCGGCGATGTTGTACGACTCCTTGACCGTGACCGGAAGGCCGAGCAACGGCCGGTCCTCGCCACGTGCGCGTGCCTGGTCGGCATGGCGTGCGGCGGCCCGCGCACGGTCGAAGTCCGGCACGCAGATCGCGTTGATCACCTCGTCGTCGCGCTCGATGCGGGCGATCGCCTCGTCGGTCAGTTCCACCGATGTCACCGCACCGGCGCGCATCGCCGCAACGAGTTCTTCGGCTGTCTGAAAGCTCCGTTCCATGAAATCGAATTTATCGACCTGCCGCAGGGGGCACGAAATTTCGGTTAGCGCAACAGAGTGGCCGAGCGGGCCACCGTCACCGGTGAAGTCACGCACTCATTCCACCGCTGAAAGGTGGCCCGCCGCAGGTCACAGTGTCGATGGTGGGCCAACTCCATTGGCGCAGGGCAGGTAATGTCGCGTCGTGCAACAGGATGGATGTCTCAGTTCCTGCCCGCCGGCCACTAATGTTCCCGATCGCCCATTGGGTCGTGCCAAGGACGTCGTTTGTCGACGGGCAGTTGTCGTCGTTTTTCGCACCGTCCGCTCATGCCGCGATCGGCGCGTTCAGCTGGTCAGGGCTGGATGTTCTCCAGGTCCTCCAGCAGGCTTGGGTGCTTCGGCTCCCAGCCGAGCGCCTGCCGGGTGAGCGCGGCGGACGAGGGCTGGTCGGCCGCGAAGATGACGCCGAGGGGGCCGTAGGTCTCCGCCGGCACGGACTGAACAGGCAGGCCAAGTCGCCGGCCGATGACCGAGGCGATGTCGCGCACCTGGTCGCCCTCGTCGCCAACGGCGTGCCAGGAGGTGCCGGCTTCCGCCTGCTCCAGTGCGAGCCGGAAGAGGACCGCGGCGTCGAGCGCGTGCACGGCCGGCCAGCGCTGGGTTCCGTCGCCCGGGTAGCCGGACACTCCGCTCCGGCGCGCGATCCCGGTCAACACGCCCGCGAACCCGCCAGTGCCCTCGTTGTGTACGGTCCTCGGCAGACGGACGGCCGAGCTCCGGACCCCGCGCGAGGCCAGGCCCAGGACGCCTGCGACCGCGCGACCGCGACCACTGACCGGCCCCTCGGTCTGGACCGAGTCGGCCTCGGTGGAGGCGCGGCCCGGCACGGCGGGCGTGCCAGAGCACACGACGAAGGGACGGTCGCTGCCGACGAGTGCCTCGCCGAGGGCGGCGAGGGCGGCGGTTTCCTCGGCGACCGCGTTCGCCACGGCTTCGGGGCTGCTGAAGTCGTTGGCGAAGGCCAGGTGGATCACCCCGTCGGCCCGAGTGGCGCCGGCGCGCAGGACGTCGAGATCGGCCAGACCTCCCCGGATCGGCTCGGCGCCGGCCGCCTCGGCGGCCAGGGCCGAGGCGTCGGAGCGGGCTAGGGCGAGGACGGTGTGGCCGTTGCCGAGCAGCTCGGCGACGACGGCGGACCCGATCAGACCGGTACCACCGGTGATGAAGACGCGCATGGAACTCTCCCGCGAGTGATGGGACTCTTGTCCCATCACCGTACCAGAGTGATGGGACAAGAGTCCCATCGCATATGATGGCTCCATGGGTCGGTGGGAACCAGGAGCGCGCGAACGCCTCGTCTTGGCGGCCGTCGACCTGTTCACCGAGCAGGGCTACGACGCCACGACGGTCGCGCAGATCGCCGAGCGCGCCGGGGTCACCAAGAGCACCTTCTTCCGGCACTTCCCCGACAAGCGCGAGCTGCTGGTCGCCGGGCAGGAGACGCTGAGCCAGCTACTGGCCGAGGGCATCGCCGAGGCACCCGCCGATGCCACCCCGCTCGAGGCGGTCGCGGCCGGTCTCGTCCGTGCGTCGACCGCGATGGGCCCGCTGAGCCGGGAGATCGCCCCGCGGCTGAAGGCGGCCGTCGCCGCCAGCACCGAACTGCGGGAGCGCGACGCCCTCAAGAGCGTCAGCCTCGCGGCCGCCATGACGGTTGCCCTGGTCGCCCGTGGCGTGCCCGATCCGACCGCTGCCCTCGCCAGTGAGCTCGGCGTCCTCGCCTTCAAACGGGGGTTCATCGAGTGGTCCGACAGCGACCGCTGCCTGGAGGACGGGTTCGCCGACTACCTCCTGAGGGCCCTCGAGGAGCTGCGCGCCGCGAGCGCGTCGCTGGGCTGACCGGACGACCTCGCCCGCCAGGGGGATGCCGGCGGAGTTCGGGTTTGCCCTTTGGTCTGCCGAGGCCGACCATGGCGGTGCTGCCGCGTGCACACAGGCTGACCTGCGGAGATGATGGCCGTGCCGGAACCAGACGGGCCGATGGTGCCGATCGTCCAGCGCCACACGCTCGGCTGGACGCCCGGTGCCAGCGCGTGGACCCAGTTGCAGCACGAGCTGGACAAGGTCGACACCGCATCGGTGGCGCTGGCCAGTCCACACCAGACCGACCACGACGCGGACGTCGGTGTCGTGCGCATCGACGACTTCGCCATCGCGCACGGGGAACTCCCGCCGGTCCGGGTGCTCAAGGAGGAGCTCGACGAGACCGCCGCGCTCTACCTGCGCGAGGGCACGTCCTGGATCATCCACCACGGACGCGTCGAGCTGGCGCACCGGCCAGGCGAACTCGTGCTGGGCGGTTCGGGCACCCACCGGGCCTTCAGCGAGGAACGCGGCAGGACCAGCGCGCTCTGGGTGCCGCTGGACCGGCTCACCGTGCCGCAGCGCGACCTTCGGCCGCTGCTGATGCGGTCGGTCCCGGTGCCCGCGCCGCTGCGGAGGCTGCTGTCGACGTCGGCGACGGCGCTCGCCGGGTCGGGCGAGGTCGAGGTGATCGGCACCATGCACTACCTCAGCGGCCTCGCCGATCTCCTGCTGCGGTCCCTGCTCGGCCTGAACCCGGACCACGCCATGACGCGGGACGCGCGCCGCAGGCAGATCGCCGCGTACATCGACAACCGGTTGTCCGACCCGGGGCTCACGGTCGACGAGATCGCCGGCGCGCACCACGTTTCCAGGACCAGGCTCTACCAGATCATGGGCGGCGACGGCATTGCCGCCTACCTCAGGCGCGCCAGGCTGGACCGGGTCAGGACGCTGCTTGGCGACCCTCGGCGCGCGGGCGACACGATCGGACGCATCGGGCGTGAGGTCGGCTTCGTGAACCAGGCCCACTTCACCCGGGCGTTCACCAGGGAGTTCGGCGTGAGCCCCGGAGAATTCCGGGCCGCCGCAATGGAACGGTGGCGGGCGGGGCGCGACCAACGGCGTTGACCGGCCCCGCCACGCGAACTAGCCGCACGCGGGCACAGCCGCGCCACGGCGACTCGCACCTAGTCCCAGGCGACGGGGAGCGCGTGCACGCCGTAGATGCTCATGTTGGTGCGCAACGGGATCCCCTCGGGCGCGACGGCGAGGCGCAGGGTCGGGAACCGGGACAGCAGCGCGGGAAACGCGACGCGCATCTCGACGCGGGCCAACTGCTGGCCGAGGCACTGGTGGATGCCGTGGCCGAGGGCCAGGTGCCCGGCCGCGTGCCGGCCGAGGTCGAGCGTGTCGGGGTCGGGGAACCGGTGCGGGTCGCGGTTGGCCGCGGAGATCGAGACGACGACCGTCTCGCCAGCCTTGATCAGCCTGCCGGCCACCTCGACGTCCTCCAGCGCCGCCCGCATGCCGGGGTCGGCGATGCTCAGGTAGCGCAGCAGTTCCTCGACGGCCTGGTCGATGGTGGCGGGGTCGGCGCGCAGGGCGGCGAGCTGGTCGGGGTTGCGCAGCAGCGCGAACACGCCGAGCGCGAGCATGTTGGCGGTGGTGTCGAGGCCCGCGGCGAGCAGGAACGCGCCGAGGCCGGTGAGTTCCTCGTCGGTGAGGTCGCTGGTGGTCAGGTCGCTGAGCAGGTCGTCGGTCGGGGCGGCGCGCTTGGCCGTCACTAGCCCGCCCATGTAGTTCCCGAGCTCGTTCATGGCCGCGTACAGGTCCTCGGCGACGATGTCCCTGCGGAACAGCGTGGCCACCTGCTGCTGGAAGAACTCGCGCTCCGCGTAGGGCACGCCGAGCAGCTCGCAGATCGTCAGCGCGGGGATCGGCTGCGCGAATGCCTGCACCAGGTCGACCGACGAGCCCTGCTCGGCCATCGCGTCCAGCTGTTGGGCGGTGATCTCCTCGATGCGCTCGGTGAGCTGGCGCATCCTGCGGACGGTGAACCTGCCCGCGAGCAGACGCCGGAAGCGGGTGTGTTCCGGGGCGTCGATCCCGGTCATGTCGCCGACGGGCGCTGGCGGCATCTCGTCGACGACCGCCCCCGGCATCGGGAGGTGCATTAGCTCGTAGCGGGAGCTGAAGCGGGAGTCGCCCAGGATCTCGCGGACCGCGGCGTGGCTGGTGGCCAGCCAGCCCACGTGCCCGTCGGGGAAGGCGAGCCGGGTCAGCGGCTCCCGCTCGCGCAGCCTGGCCAGTTCCTCGGGCGGGTCGAAGGGGCAGCCCTCGGGCCGCGTGGTGGGCAGGGAAACCGGGTCGGAGGTCGGCGTGGTTGGCGTCATGACTCCAAAATGGCACCACCTCGCTGCCATGTCAATGCCACAGTGGCTCTCACTGGCACCATGCTGTGCCGGTGTGGCACAGTGGTGGGCGGGGGCTCGCTCACGGGTTCGCCCGATGGGCGATCCGGCCCGCGACGACGGTGAACTCGACCGGCAGGTCGGGGAGTTCCTCGGCCGGCACGGCGAGGGGATCGCCCAGGAACACGGTGAGGTCGGCCTGGAAACCCTCGCGGACCCGGCCCGCGATCGACTCCTCGCCGGCTCCGCGCGCGGCCCACGCCGTGTAGCCGGCGAGCGCCTGGTGCGCGGTGAGCGCCTGGTCCGCGCCGACCGGCGCGCGGTCGTGCTCGGCGACGGGCCGGCGGAGGCGGGCGCCGGCCATCACCACGCGCGGGTCGTACGCGGCGACGGGCCAGTCCGAGCCGAGGGCGACCCGGCCGCCCGCGCGCACGATGTCGGCGCAGCGCCAGCCGTGGCCGCAGCGGTCGGCACCGAGCCGCGTCGACCAGTTGTCGGTGTGGTCGGGCAGCGTCCAGTCCTGGTGCGTCGGTTGCATGGAGGCGACGACGTCGAGCTCGGCGAACCGGCTGATGTCGTTGTCCGCCAACAGTTCCGCGTGTTCAATGCGGTGCCGGCCGCGCGCCGGGCGGCCGACGGCCTGGTAGGTGTCCAGGGCGTTGGTGACCGCGCGGTCGCCGATGGCGTGGGTGAAACAGGGCAGCCCGAGGTCGACGACCTTGCGGACGGCGTCCCGGTACCGGTGCACGTCCGTCCACATCGGACGGGTGCCGTCGCCAGCGCAGTCCGGGTGTCCCAGCCAGGCCGAGCCGCCGTCGATGGTGCCGTCGAGGAAGAACTTGACCGCGCCGGTTCGCCAGCGGGCGCGGTCCCGCGTGCGCAGGGACCGGACCGCGTCGAGCGTGTCGTCCACCCGGTCCGGGAACGTCCACGGCGCCAACAGGACCCGCAGCGGCAGCCGGTCCTGCTGCTCGAGCGCGTCGAGGACGGCCTCGGTGCCGGGCCAGTGGTCGGGCACGTGGATGCCGGTGATGCCGCGTGCGGCCTGGTCGGCGAACAGGTCGGCGGCCAGCCGGGCGATGTCCTCGGTGGTCGGCGGCGGGACCGCGGCATAGCCGTGCAGCACGGCCGAGGTCTCGTGCAGCAGCCCGGTCGGCACGCCGTCCTCGTCGACGACGATCTCGGACCGGTCGCCGAACCGCATCGGCCCGGTGATGCCGGCCAGGCGCAGCCCCCTGGTGCTCATCAGGGCGTTGTGGCAGTCGGCGAACCACAGGAACGCGGGCCGCCCCGCGACGGCGTCGTCGATGAACGCGCGGGGCCGGTCGTGCCCGGCCAGTGCCCCGTACTCGACGCCGTTGACGATCACCCACGCGTCGCTCGCCAGTCCGCCGGCCACGCGCGCCAGCAGCTCGCCGAGTCCGTCCGGGGTGGTGAGCCCGGCGGCGCTCGCGCCCTGGCCGGTGGTGATGCCGTGCAGGGGGTGCTGGTGGGAGTCGACGAGCCCAGGGGTGACGACGAGGCCGGTGCCGTCGATCACCTCGGTGCGGCGGTCGACGTGCGGCCGCACGTCCTCGCCGTCGCCGACCGCCACGATCCGGCCCTGCCGGACCGCGACGGCGCTGGCGCTCGGCCGCGTCGGGTCCATCGTGTGGATCAGGGCGTCCCGGATCACCAGGTCGGCGGCGGTCATCGGGCGGCTCCGTCCTGTCGGGTGGCGAACGCGTCGCTCAGCCGAACCTTGTCCTGTGGTCGGGCGACGATCAGGTACCCCACGCCGACCACGACGAGCCCGATCGACACCAGCGGCGCCGCCCAGATCTGGTACCAGGGCGCGCCGACGGGCGCGAGAATCGCGCGGGGCCAGGCGATGTTCACGAACTCGAACGCCAGCCAGACCACGGCGAGCAGGTTGATCACCGTGCCGGCCCTGCCAAGGCGCACGTGCCCGCTCGGCACCCAGGTCCCGCGCAGCCTGCCGACCAGCGCCGCGACGGCGATCAGCAGGAAGACCAGGTAGATCCCGGCCGTCCCGAACGCGATCAGGCTGCCGATGGCCGCGCTGTTCAGGGCGAGCAGCAGGCCGGCGCAGCCGACGGCGGCCACCGCAACGGTCGCGCCGATCGGCACGTGCCTGCGGCTGACGGTCGACAGCAGCCGCGAGCCGGGCAGCACGCCGTCGCGGGCGATCGAGTAGACGCTGCGGGCGCCCGCACCCTGCGCGGCAAGGCCGCAGGCGACGAACGCCACCAGCACCACGACGATGAACGGCTTGGCCGCCCAGCCGCCGAACGAGCTGACCACGGCGGTGGACACCGGGTCCACGTCCTGGCCGGAGACGATCGCGGCCGGGTTCGGGTGGGCGAGCACGGTGGCGAACGCGTTGAGGATCACCAGCGCGCCGACGCTGAGCAGGGCCCACCAGATGGTCCTCGGCACGTGCCGCGCGGCGTTGCGGGTCTCCTCCGAGGTGGCGACGCACGCGTCGAAGCCGATGAACGCCCATCCGCCGACGGCCATGGCGGTGAGCAGCGCGGCCATCGTCGAGCCGCCCGAGCTCTGCTCGGCGCCCATGGTGGTGGTGAGGATGGACAGCGGTTGCGTGCGGAACACCAGCAGCAGCGCGAGCCCGACCGCGACCGAGGCGATGGCCTCGGCGACGATGCCGACGTTGACCGCGCGGCGCAGCACGTCGATGCCGAGCGTGTTGACCAGCGAGCACAGGATGACGAAGCCGGCGGCGACGGCAACCAGGAGGTTCGGGGTCGGCGCGATCCCGAACAGGCCGAGCACCCAGGGGGCGGCCAGGTAGCTGATGGTGGTGTTGGCGACCAGCGCCGAGCACAGCGAGAGCCACCCGGCCAGCCAGGCGTAGGACGGGCCGACCAGCCTGCGGGTCCACTGGTAGGCGCCGCCGGAGACCGGGAACTGCGAGGCCAGTTCGGAGTAGACGGTCAGCAGCAGGCACTGGCCGACCAGGCAGATCGGCAGCGCCCACACCCAGGCGGGGCCGGCCACCGTCGTGCCGACCAGCACCACCGCGTAGAGGCCGACCACCGGGGAGATGGTGGCGAAGCCGATGCCGATGTTGGAGAAGGCGCTCAGCCGTCTGCTCAGGCGCTGCTCGTAGCCGAGCTCCCGCAGTCGCGCGTCGTCGGCCGCCTCGCCGGTGCGGACGCCCTCGACCGGGGCGGTTCCGCTGGTGTGTTCGTCGATCACGGCACGACCTTCCGTGGTGCTCGCGCCACCTGCGGGTCAGATGGCTGAGACGTGGATCACTGAATGGGGGGACGGTAGGTCCGGGTGCCCGGCCCGGTCGATCGACGCGGTGTTGAACTTTTCCCGCGCGGTGGACACTGCGTCCATGTCGTTCACCGTGGATGCCCTGCTCGCCGTCCGGGAACTGCGCCTGAGGCTCGTCGCGAGCGCCGGCGGCACCGGCCGGGTGATCGAGGCCGCGCACGTGTCGGAGCTGGCGCGGCCGGGCGAGTGGCTGCGCGGCGGCGAGCTGCTGATGACGACCGGGCTGGTGCTGCCGGTGGACCAGCGGTCCTGCCGCGAGTTCGTCCAGGACGTCGTCGACGGCGGCGCGGCTGCCCTGGCGCTCGGCGTCGGCCACGGTCAGCCCTACCAACGGCCGCCGGAGGAACTGGTGGCCGCGGCCGAGGCGGCCGGGCTGCCGCTGCTGGTCGTGCCGGACGAGGTGCCGTTCATCGCCGTCACCAAGGCGGTGTTCGCCGCGCTGGCCGCGCAGGAACGGCGCGCCCTCGAGCACACGATCGACGTGCAGCGCAGGCTGACCGTCGCGGCGGCCTCCGGCGGCGACCTGGACACGATCCTCACGGTGTGGCTGGACGCGACCGGGCGGGCCGCCGTGGTGACCGACCTGCTCGGCAGGCCGCTGGCCTCGGTCGGCCCGTCGGCGCAGGCCCTGCTCGCCGCGGGCCGCACGGTGCTGGCCGAGGTCACCGCCCAAGGGCTGCTCGGCAGCGCCTCGGTGGACGTCGACGGGCTGACGGTGGGTGTGCAGCCGATCGGCGCAAGGCGGCTGCGCGGGCACGCCCTGGTCGCCCGACCCGCCCAACCGAGGCTCGGCGCCCTGGACGCCGCGCTGGTGTCGCTGCTGACGCTGGAACTGGAGCGTCGCCACCTCGCCGACGAGCCGCGCAGGCGGACCAGGGCGGAGGCGATGACCCGGCTGCTTGCCGGGATGCCCGACGACCGGGCCGAGCCGATGCTCAGGGCGCTCGGCGTTGCCACGCCGAGGATGCGCGGCCTCGCCGTGCTGACCGGGCCCGGTGAGGCCGCGGAGCTGTCGGCCGATCTCGCCCTCGTCCTGCCCGGCGGGCTCGTCCGGCACTCCGGCGACACCGTCGAGGCGCTGATCGCCGACGAGGTTGACGTGTTCGCGCTGCTCGACCGGTTCGCGCCAGGTCGCGCCGCCGGCATCGGCGCCGCGCTGCGGCCGGGCGCGGCGGCGGTGACCCTGCGGCAGGCCAGGGCGCTGCTCGCCACCAGCGCCAGGCTCGGGCGCCCGGCGGAGGCGGCCGAGCACAGCACCAGCAGGCTGCTGCTCACCCTCGGCCCGCCCGAGCTGCTGGCCGCGTTCGCCGACACCGTGCTGGCGCCGATCGACGCGGTCGACCCGCGCGGCGACCTCGTCACCACGCTGCGGGCCTGGCTGGACGCCAACGCAGCGTGGGACGTCACCGCCAGCAGGCTCGGCGTCCACCGGCACACCGTGCGCAACCGCATCGACCGGATCGAGCAGCTCACCGGCCGGACCCTGGCGGCCGCGTCCGCCAGGTACGAGCTGTGGCTGGCGTTGGAGGCGCGGGACGCGCTGGCGCACACCGCCACGCCGCAGCCGTTGATGACTGACCGGTAGCCCGCGCCGCCGGGCGCGCCGGACTGTACGTCCCGGCCAGGTCGATGCATGAAGTTGGCCGTGGTGTCGATCGACCCGATGATCGCGCCGAACGTAGGTTGCCGACACGGCCGCGGTTGCGTGCCGTCCCGGCGCGGCCGGTGCGCGGCGAGGGGAGACGGGTCCGCCATGGATCTTCCGGAAGTCGATGTGGCGATCGTGGGGGCCGGGTTCGCCGGCCTGACGGCCGCGCGCGATCTCGGCGAGGCCGGGCGCACGGTGTGCGTGCTGGAGGCGCGCGACCGGATCGGCGGCCGCACCTGGTACCGGACCGACCTGTTCGACGGGATCGGGCTGGAGATGGGCGGCACCTGGATCGTCCCAGAGCAGGCCTTCGTCTCCGCCGAGGTGCGCAGGTACGGCATCGCGGTCGCCGACAGCGAGCTGCCGCACCGGATGACCTGGTCGGACCAAGGCAAGGTGCTGGAGTCGCTGATGCCCGTGCCGCCCGCCGAACTCGGCGACCTCGAGCACGCCGTGCGCGCCCTGGTGGCCGCGGGCGCGCGGCTCGACGTCGACCGCCCGCTGTCCGAACAGGACCTCGTCGACCTGGACGTGCCGATCCGGCAGTGGGCCCGCGACGCCGGGTTGCGCGGGAACGCCCGCGAGCTGCTGATCTCCTGGTTCTGCGGCTGCGGCAACGCCTCGGCGGAGACCGGGTCGGCGCTGGACATCCTGCGGTGGCTCGCCGCGATGGGCAACTCCGTGTGGGGCATGGTCCGGGCCAGCGTGCTCGGGCAGACCTTCGTCGACGGGACCGCGTCCCTGGCCACCGCGCTGGCCGAGGACGGCGGCGCGGAGATCCGCCTGTCCACCCCGGTGCGGTCGGTGCGCCAGGAGGCCGACCGGGTCGTCGTCGGGCACGACGGCGGGGCGGTCGCGGCGCGGCGGGTGCTGGTCACCGTGCCGATCGGCGTGCTGCGGCACGTCGACTTCCAGCCGGCGCTGTCCCCGGCGAAGCTCGCCGTCTCCACGGAGAACCACGCGGGGCAGGGCCAGAAGGTCTGGGCGATCGCCCGCAACGTCCCGCACGACCTGAGCGGCTACGGCTGGGGCACCGCGTTCGACTATGTCGGCGCGATGGGCACGCGGCCCGACGGCGTGCTGCTGGTGTGCTTCGCGCCGGAACACGACCGCGTGGACGGAACCGACCGCGTCGCCGTGCAGTGCGCGGTGCGCGAGTTCGCGCCGGACGCCGAGGTCGTGGCCACCGCGACCCACCAGTGGGTGGACGACGAGTGGTCGCGCGGCACGTGGACGACGTTCCGCGCGGGGCAGATCTCCCGCTACGAGAAGGATCTCGGCGCCAGAGAAGGTCGAGTGCACTTCGCCGGCGCGCACACCGCCCGCCGCTGGCCCGGCTTCATCGACGGGGCGATCGACAGCGGCCGACGCGCCGCCGCGGAACTGCTGGAGGTGCTGTGATGCCGGCGACTCCGGTCGGCCCGGCCGACGCCACCAGGATTCCGCGCTACGCGGGCGACGGCACGTTCGCCCGGCTGCCCCGGCTCACCGACCTCCCAGACGCCGACGTCCTGGTGTGGGGCGTGCCCTTCGACACCGGGGCGAGCTACCGGCCGGGCGCCCGGTTCGGCCCGAACCACGTGCGGCAGAGCTCGCGGTTGCTGCGGCCGTACAACCCGGCCCTCGACGTGGAGCCGTTCACGGCGCGCCAGGTCGCCGACGCTGGCGACGTCGGGGTCAACCCGTTCGACCTCGGCGCGGCGGTCGCCACGATCGAGGAGGCGGCGGGCGCGCTGTGCGGGACGCGGCGCAGGCTGATCGCCATCGGCGGCGACCACACGATCGCGCTGCCGCTGTTGCGGGTGCAGCACGAACGGCACGGGCCGATCGCCGTCCTGCACTTCGACGCTCACCTGGACACCTGGGACACCTACTTCGGCGCCGCCTACACGCACGGCACGCCCTTCCGCCGGGCCAGCGAGGAGGGACTCGTCGACCTGGACCACTCCGTGCACGTCGGCATCCGCGGCCCGCTGTACTCGCGGCTGGACCTGACCGAGAGCGAGAAACTCGGGTTCACCGCGGTGCACGCCCGTGACTTCGCCCGCCAGCCGATCGACGACATCGTCAACCGGGTGCGCGCCAGGCTCGGCGACCGGCCCGTGTACGTGTCGATCGACATCGACGTGCTCGACCCGGGTTTCGCGCCGGGCACGGGCACCCCGGAGGCGGGCGGTCTGTCCAGCCGCGAACTGCTCGAGGTGCTGCGCGGCCTGGCCGGTCTCAACGTGGTCGGCGCCGACGTCGTGGAGGTCGCGCCCGCCTACGACCACGCCGAGATCACCGGCATCGCCGCCGCCCACGTGATCTACGAGTTGCTGTGCGTGCTTCCCGAGGAGGACAGGTGACCGAGCTCGACACCGTGCGCAACGTCGTCGGCGGCGCGGCGCGCGACCCCCTCGACGGGCGGACCACCGAACTCGTCGACCCGTGCACCGGCGAGGTGTTCGGATCCGCGCCGCTGTCCGCGCCCGCCGACGTGGACGCCGCCTACACCGCCGCGGCCGGGGCGTTCGAGGTGTGGCGCGACACCACGCCGGGGCAACGCCAGTCGGCCCTGCTGCGGTGCGCCGACGCGCTGGAGCAGCGCGCGGACGAGTTCGTCGCCGCCGAGTGCCGCAACACCGGCAAGCCGACCGAGGTCACCCGCTCCGACGAGGTGCTGGCCGCCGTGGACACCCTGCGGTTCTTCGCGGGCGCCGCGCGGCTGCTGCCCGGTGTCGGCGCCACCGAGTACACGCCGGGCCACACCTCCTACGTGCGGCGGGAACCGGTCGGCGTGGTCGGCCAGGTCGCGCCGTGGAACTACCCGCTGCTGATGGCGATGTGGAAGATCGCGCCCGCGCTCGCGGCGGGCAACACGGTCGTGCTCAAGCCGGGCGACAGCACCCCGGTGACCGCCGCGATGTTCGGCGAGCTCGCCGCGGAGTTCCTGCCGCTCGGCGTGCTGAACATCGTGTGCGGGGACCGGGACACCGGCCGCGCGGTCGTGTCGCACCCGGCCGCGGCGATGGTCTCGATCACCGGATCCACCAGGGCAGGCGCGGAGGTCGCTGGCGCCGCCGCCGGGCGGGTCGCCCGCACCCACCTGGAGCTCGGCGGCAACGCGCCCGCCGTCGTGTTCGCCGACGCCGACCTCGACGCCGCCGCGTCGGGCATCGTCGCGGCCGGCTACTTCAACGCCGGCCAGGACTGCACCGCCGCGTCCAGGGTCCTGGTCGACCACCGGGTGCGCGAGGAGTTCACCGAACGCCTAGCCGAGCGCGCCCGCACCGTCCGCACCGGACCAACCTCCGACGCGAACGCCGACTACGGGCCGCTCAACAACGCCGACCAGTTCGCTCGCGTTAAGTCCATTGTGGACGGACTGCCGAGCCACGCGCGGATCGTCGCAGGCGGGAACCGCGTCGGCGAGCGCGGCTACTTCCTCGCGCCGACCGTGGTGGCCGGCGTGCGGCAGGACGACGCCGTGGTGCAGCAGGAGAACTTCGCGCCGCTGCTGACCGTGCAGGGCTTCGCCGACGAGGCCGAGGCGCTGCGGCTGGCCTGCGGCGTCGACCAGGGCCTGGCCGCCAGCGTCTGGACCGGCGACCACGGGCGCGCGCTGCGCCTGGCCGCCAGGCTGGACTTCGGCTGTGTCTGGATCAACACGCACATGGTGCTCGTCCCCGAGATGCCGCACGGCGGGTTCAAACAATCGGGCTACGGCAAGGACCTCTCCCAGTACAGCCTCGAGGACTACACCCGCGTCAAGCACGTCATGCACAGGCACTGAAACCCGTCTGGAGGCACCCGACATGACCGAAGTGCCCTACTGGGTGGCCGGCAAGCCGTCGACGAGCGCGACCACGCTCGACGTGCGCCACCCCGGCGACGACCGGCTCGTCGCCACCACCAGCCTCGCCACCGCCCCTGCCGTCGAGGCCGCGGTCTCCTCGGCGGCGCTCGCCCGCGAGGAGACCGCCGCGCTCCCGGCCCACGTGCGGGCCGCCGCGCTGACCCACGTGAGCACCCAGCTCACCGCGCGGGGCGAGGAGCTGGCCCACCTGATCACCGGCGAGAACGGCAAGCCGATCCGTTGGGCCAGAACCGAAGTGGCCAGGGCGGCGTCCACTTTCCGTTGGGCGGCCGAGGAGTCCCGCCGCTGGGCGGGCGACCTGCACCGGCTGGACACCGACGCGGCCGGCGCCGGCAGGCTGGCCCTCACCCGGCGCGTGCCGCGCGGCCCGGTGCTTGGCATCACCCCGTTCAACTTCCCGCTGAACCTGGTGGCGCACAAGGTCGCGCCCGCGATCGCGGTCGGTGCGCCGATCGTGCTCAAGCCGGCGCCGGCGACCCCGCTGTCGGCGCTCGCGCTCGGCGAGATCCTCGCCGAGACCGACCTCCCCGCTGGATCGTGGTCGATCCTGCCCACCTCCAACGAGGTGGCCGCCGAACTCGTCCGCGACCCCCGGCTGCCGGTGGTCAGCTTCACCGGGTCCGCCGAGGTCGGCTGGGGCATCCGCGACGCGGTGCCGCGCAAGCACATCGTCCTCGAGTTGGGCGGCAACGCCGCCGCCGTGATCTGCGCCGACTACACCGCCGACGCAGACCTGGCGTCGGCGGCCGCCCGCATCGCCACCTTCGGCATGGGCCAGGCCGGCCAGTCGTGCATCGCCGTGCAGCGCGTCCTCGTGCCCCGGTCGCACTACGGGGTGTTCGTCGACCTCCTGGTGGCCGAGGTGGAACGACTGGGCGTCGGGGATCCCTTCGACGCGGCGACCGAGGTCGGCCCGCTCATCGACGTCGCGGCGGCGCGGCGCGTCGAGCAGTGGGTGGGGGAGGCCGTCGCGGCGGGCGCGGTCGTGCGGACCGGCGCCCGGCGTGTCGGCGACACCGTCGCGCCGACGGTGCTCACCGACGTCCCGCACACTGCGAAGGTGTACCGGGAGGAGGTGTTCGGCCCGGTGGTCACCGTCGACCCGGTCGACTCCTTCGACGAGGCGATGACCGCGGTCAACGACTCCCGCTTCGGCTTGCAGGCAGGGGTGTTCACCCGGGACCTGCGGCTGGCGTTCCTGGCGCACGCGCGCCTTGAAGTCGGCGCGGTGATCGTCGGCGACGTGCCGTCGTTCCGCGCCGACCAGCTGCCCTACGGCGGGGTCAAGGACTCCGGCATCGGGCGGGAGGGAGTGCGCTCGGCCATGCACGACCTCACCGACGACCGGGTGCTCGTGCTCACCGGGGTCGACCTGTGAGCCACTCCGTTCACCCGGTGGGCTCGCGGTTGTAGAGCCTCCTCGCCCACAGGTAGCCGCCGAGGGTGATCGCGGCGCACCACCCGACGGCGAGGATCGCGCTGTCGCCGATCGGGGTGCCCGTCAGCAGCCCGCGCAGGGTCTCGATGAACGGGGTGAACGGCTGGTACTCGGCGAACCACCTCAGCCAGGCCGGCATCGAGTCCGTCGGGACCAGCCCGCTGCCCACCATCGGCAGGATCATCAGCGGCATCGGCAGGTTGCTCGCGGTGGCCACGTTGTCGGTGACCATCGCCAGCGCGACACACAACCACGTCACCGCGAAGGTGATCATCGCGAGCACGCCGACCACACCGAGCCACCCGCCGAGGTCCGCGGTTGGCTCGAAGCCGATCAGCAGCGCGACGCCGGTGACGAAGGAGATGCTCAGCATGGTCTGGATCAGGCTGCCGAGCACGTGACCGGTGAGCACCGAGACCCTGGCGATGGCCATGGTCCGGAACCTGGTCACCACGCCAGTGGTCAGGTCGGTGGCCACCGAGATCGCCGTGCTCTGGGCCGAGGTGGCCACGGTCATCAGGACGATGCCGGGAACTACGTAGTTCACGTAGGCGGCCCGGCCGCCCGCCGACCCGCCGAGGCTGCCGCCGAGGCCGCTGCCAATGGCGCCGCCGAGAACGTAGACGAACAGCAGCAGGAAGATCGCCGGGACCCCTGCGGCCGTCAGGATGAGCACCGGATAGCGCAGCATGTGCCGCAACTGGCGGCGCAGCATGGTGGCCGAGTCGGTGACGGCGTGGGTGACAGTGCTCATCGGGCGGGCTCCTGTTCGGCGACTGAGCTGCTGACCGACTTGCCGAGTGGCGTGCCGACGGGGTTTCCCGTCAGGGCGAAGAAGACGTCGTCGAGATCGGGGGTGTGGACCCTGAGTTCCTCCACGGCGAGCGAGGCGCGGTCGAGCCGGTCCAGCAGCGCGCGCAACGACCGGACATCACCCTGGCCGGCGACCTGGAGGGTGAACGCCGCATCGTTGCGGGACACCACCTCCAGGACCCCGGCCGCGTGCTCGTAGCCGCGCTGGTCGGCGAACCGGAGAGTGATGTGGCCGCCGCCGACCTGCCGCTTGAGCTCCTCCGGCGTGCCCGTGGCGACCAGCTTTCCCTGGTACAGCACCGCGATCCGGTCGGCGAGCTGGTCGGCCTCGTCCAGGTACTGGGTGGTGAGCAAGATCGTGACGCCCTCGTCGGCCACCAGCCCCCGAATGATCTCCCACATGGTTCGGCGGCTGCGCGGGTCCAGCCCGGTGGTCGGCTCGTCGAGGAAGATCACCCGTGGCCGGCCGACGAGCGTCATCGCCAGGTCGAGGCGGCGGAGCATCCCGCCGGAGTACGTCGACGCCGGCTTCCCGGCCGCGTCCACCAACTCGAACCGCTCGAGCAGCTCGGCGACGCACCGCCGCCTTTCCTTGCGGGGCAAGCGGTTCAGGTCGGCCATCAGCAGCAGGTTCTCCGCGCCGGTGAGCAGGTGGTCCACCGCGGAGAACTGGCCGGTGACGCCGATCGCGGCACGGACCGCGTCCGGCTCCCTGGCCACGTCGTGGCCGGCGACCCGCAGGTCCCCAGCGTCGGCGCGGATGAGCGTGGACAGGAGCCGGACCATGGTGGTCTTGCCGGAGCCGTTCGGGCCGAGCAACGCGAAGACGGATCCCGCAGGGATGTCGAGGTCGATGCCGTCGAGCACCACGTGGTCGCCGTAGGCCTTGCGTACCGCGGTCGCCGCGACCGCGGGTTGACGGTGGTTGGCAGTCATGGGGTGCACGCTGTCCTGCCGCGCTGACCGGGGTCTGAGAACGGGCTGACGGCAGGCGTCAGAGCGAGCGGAGCCGGTCGAGCGCCTCGGCTCGCGGCAGGCCAGCGCCCCGGTCGAACGCCCGCGTGTAGGCCGGTTCGCCGAGCCGTGCGGTGAGGTCGTCGATCAGCGCGCGCAGCTCGGGGTCGCCCCGGTCGAACGCCCCGCGAACGACCTGGCTCATGCCGAGCGCCGTCGCCGCCCCGGCCGCGTCCCCCTCCAGGGCCAGCAACCTGGCCAGCAGTTCCGCGGCCGGCGCCGCCAGCTGCCGCGCGGCCAATCCCGTCGTCACCACCTGGGGCAGCAGCTCCCTCGCCGACGCGGCCGCGGTGTCGAGCCGAACGGCCAGCCGGACCGGGGCGACGAGTATCGCGGCGGTCAGCTCGGCGCCGGGCAGCCCGCGCACGAGCGCCTCCAGGTGGGCGAGCGTCCGCTCGGCGCGGTCGGGCTCGCCGGCGCGGCGGTGCAGGTCGGCCAGGCCGACCAGCGCCTCGATCCGCAGGTGCGGTTGGCCGCGCTCGACCGCCTGCCGCAGCGCGGTGTCCAGCTCGCGCCGCGCCCCGACCGGGTTGCTCGCGCGCAGCCGCCGCGCCCCAAGCCGGGCCCGGTAGGAGATCTCCTCCGCCGAGCCGATCTCGGCCGCGAGCGTGACGCACCGCGCCAGGGCGGCCGTCGCCTCGTCGTGGTCCCCCCGAACGCCGTGGTCGCGCGCCACCTCGGCCAGGACGAACGCCAGGGCGATCCGGTCGCCCGCCTCCTCGCAGGCGCGCAGCGCCCGCGTCCGCTCCGCCGCCGCGCCCGGCCAGTCGCCCTGCTCGTCCAGGACGAACGCCCGCAACCAGCCCGCGGCCGCCGCCACCCACCGGTCGGGATGGTCGTCGGCGTCGCGCAGCAGCCGCTCGGCCAGCTCCCGGTGGCCGTAGAGGTAGGCCGTTGGGACGGTCAGGATCAGCAACATCGGGTGGCGTCGCAGCGCGCCGGTGCTGACGCAGTCCTCGATGATCGACCGCACCTGCTCCGCGTCGGCGGCGGTCGCCTCGTCCCCGCCAAGCCGGTGCATCGCGGTGAGGGCGGCCCGGCTGTGGTCGGGCAGGGCGTCGCCGAAACCGAGCACCTCGGCCACGAACCCGGTTGCGCGGGCGTCGAAGCGCAGCGTCTGCCAGTACCACAGCAGCGAGCTGACCAGCCGCGCCGACGCGTCCGCGGCGCCATCGCCGACGGCCCTGCGCAGCGCGGACACCAGGTTGTCGTACTCGGCGTCGAACCACCGTGTCGAGGCGAGCTGTTCCCCGGACCGCAGGCGCGGCTCGTGTTCCTCGGCCAACGCCAGGAAATAGCGCACGAACCGGTCGGCGACGGGTCGCTGATCGCCCAGCCGCTCGCTCGCGTACGCGCGAATGGTCTCCAGCATCCGATACCGCTGCCCGTCCCACTGCACCAGGGACTTCTCCACCAGGGAGCCGAGCACGTAGACGATGTCGTCGGCGGCCAGCAGCCCGTCCGCGCAGACGGCCTCCATGGCGGGAGCCGTCGCCCCGCCGGGAAAGACCGACAGCCGCCCGGCCAACACCCGTTCCTGCTCGGTGAGCAGCTCCCAGCTCCACTCGACCACCGCGAGCAGCGTCCGGTGCCGGGGCAGCGCGACCCGGCTGCCCGAGGTGAGCAGCCGAAACCGATCGTCGAGGCGGTGCGCGATCTGCTCGACGGTCATCGAGCGCAGCCGGGCGGCGGCCAGCTCAAGGGCCAGCGGCAGCCCGTCCAGCCGTCGGCAGAGCTGGACGACCGGGCCCACCGTCGACTCGTCCAGCGCGAAGCCGGGCCGCACGGCCCTGGCCCGATCGACGAACAGCCGCACCGCAGCCGAGTCGCCCGCCGTGGCGGTCCCCGACGGCAGTTCCAGCGGACCGAGCCGGCACAGCGCCTCGCCGGTGATCGCCAGCGGTTCCCGGCTGGTGGCCAGGACTGTCAGGCGCGGCAACCGTTCCAGCAGCCGGTCGGCGAACTCGGCTGCGGCGTTCACCAGGTGCTCGCAGTTGTCCAGCACCAGCACCGCCGCCTCGGGGCCGATCAGCTCAACCAGCTGGTCGAGCGCCCCCTGCCGTCCCCCGGCCGGCTGCACCCCGGCGGCGCTGAGCACCCCGAGCACCGCCCCGCCGACCTCACTTGCCACCCCGGCCAGCTCCGCCGCGCCCACCAGGGGCGGCGTGTCCTGCCGACCCCTCGGCACCGCCACGCCGGCCAGCGGCACGAACCACACCCGGCCCTGGTCCCGGGCCGGGTGCCGGGTCGCCGCCTCGATGGCCAGCCGGGTCTTGCCGACGCCACCCGGCCCGACGACCGTCACCAGCCGGGCGGCCGCGAGCTGCCCGGCGAGCAGCCCCAGCTCCGCATCCCGCCCGGTGAAGCTGGTGCGCTGCGCCGGCACCCTCCCCGGCACGAGCTTCGGGCGGGTCACCGGCTGGTCGAGTTCGCTGCGCAACATGGCGAGGTGGACCCGCCGCAGCTCGGGCCCCGGATCGACCCCGAGCTGCTCGGCGAGCGCGCCGCGCGCCTCCTCGTACGCGGCCAGCGCCTCCGACTGCTGCCCGGCCGCGTGCAGCGCGCGGATCCGCAGCGCGGCCAGCCGCTCGCGCAGCGGATGCGCCCCGGTCGCCGCCGCCAGCTCGGCCAGCACCTCGTCGTGCCGGCCCAGGCGCAGCGCGGCCTCGACGCGGTCCTCCACGGCCGCCAGCCGCAGCTCCGCGAGCCGCGCGGCCGCCGCACGCACGAACGGGACGTCCGGCAGGTCGCCCAGGGCCGCGCCCGTCCACAGGCCCAGCGCCGCGTCGAGGCTGGCGAGGGCGGCGGCGGGCCGGTCCTCGGCCAGTTCCCGGCGGCCCCGCGCGGCCAGCTCCTCGAACCGAGGCGCGTCCACCTCCGCCGCGAGCCGGTAGCCCCCGCTCGTCAGCTCCACCGCGGCGGCGCCGACGATCCTGCGCAACCGCGACACCAGCGCCTGCAAGGTGTTGGCCGCGTCGGCGAGCGGGTCCGCGCCCCACAGGTCGTCGATCAGCACCTCGGCGGGCACCAACCGGCCGTGCGCCAGCGCCAGCCTGGCCAGCAGGAGACGAACCCTGGCACCGGACATAGCGACCGGCGATCCGTCGGCGTCGGCCCGAACCGGCCCGAGCACCGCCACCCGAATCCCGTCGCTCACCCGACCATTGTCACCGGCTCGCACACCGGGCCGTGCAGACCCCGGCCGGTGGCGCGGGCTCGCGGCTCACCAGTCGAGCGGCAGCCCCGCGTAGTTCTCCGCCAGCCCCCTCGCCCCGGCCTGGCTCGTCGCCACCCAACGCAGTTGGGACAGCTGGAGTTCGGCGTCGAACGGGTCGCCGTTGTGGTGCAGCATGGTGGTCATCCACCAGGAGAAGTGGGTGCTCCGCCAGACCCGGCGCAGCGCGGTCGCCGAGTAGGCGTCGGCGAGGGCGCCGTCCTTCCTGAGCAGCAGCGCGGCGAGCGCGGGGGCGAGCAGCGCCACGTCGGCCATGGCCAGGTTCAGGCCCTTGGCGCCGGTCGGCGGGACGATGTGCGCCGCGTCCCCGGCGAGGAAGAGCCTGCCGTACCGCATCGGGCTCTGCACGAAGCTGCGCATCGGCAGCACCGACTTCTCCCTGATCGGCCCGGGGTTCAGCGTCCAGCCGTCCTGGCCGTGGCCGAGCCTGGCGGCCAACGCGGTCCAGATCCGGTCGTCGGACCAGTCCTCGACGCGCTCACCCTGCGGCACCTGGAGGTAGAGCCTGCTCACCGTCGGCGACCGCATGGAGTGCAGCGCGAAGCCGTCCGGGTGCCAGGCGTAGATCAGCTCGTCGGTCGACGGCGCGACGTCGGCGAGCACGCCGAGCCAGGCGTAGGGGTAGGTCCGTTCCCACGTCCGCCTGGCGGCCTCGGGCACGGCGTGCCGGCTCGGGCCGAAGGATCCGTCGCAGCCGACCACGGCCTCGGCGTCGATCCGTTGCGCGACCCCGTCGGCGTCGACACAGGTGACGTACGGCCGATCGGTGTCGACGTCGTGCACCTCGGTGTCGGTGACCTCGTAGACGAGCTGCTGCCCGGCCCGCTCGCGGGCGGCGACCAGGTCCTTGGTCACCTCCGTCTGCCCGTAGACCCAGACGCCGCGACCGACGAGCTCGACGAAGTCGAGCCGATGCCGCTCGCCCGGCCACTGGAGGTGGATGCCCCGGTGCCGCAGGCCCTCCTCGGTCAGCCGCTGCCCGAGGCCGTGCGCGGTAAGGAGTTCGACCGAGGAGTGCTCCAGGATCCCGGCCCGGACGCGGCCGAGGACGTGCGCCCGCGACCGGGTCTCCACCACCACCGACTCGATGTCGTGGGCGGCGAGCAGGTGGGACAGCAGCAGGCCAGACGGACCCGCGCCGACGATCGCGACCTGAGTGCGCATGCCGCCATCGAACGCCCAACGGCCCCCGCGCTCCAGCCGGCTGTTTCACTGAGCGGAATCGCGGGCCAGCGTCCGCCGGATGCCCTGCGCGGCCACCTCGAGGGCGGCCACCAGCCGGGCCCTGTCGCGCTTGAGACTGGCGACGACGATGCCCAGCGCCGCGACCACCTGGTTCGACGGATCGTGGATCGGGACCGCCACCGAGCACGCGCCGAGGCTCATCTCCTCGTAGGTCTGGGCGTATCCCTCCTGCCGGACCCTGGCGAGCTGTTGGCGCAGCCTGCCCGGCGCGGTGACCGTGTAGGGCGTGACCCGGTCGAGGGCGGACAGCACCGCGAACAGGACGTCCTCCGGGGCATGGGCGAGCAGCACCTTGCCGACCCCGGTGGCGTGCATCGGCAGCCGGGTGCCGACCTGGCTGACGATCGGCACCGAGGCGTGCCCGGACAACCGGTCGAGGTAGAGCACCTTCGTGCCCTCGCGGACGGCCAGGTGCACCGTGGCGAGCGTCGCGCCGTAGATGTCGTGCAGGAACGGCGAGGCGATCTCCCGCAGGCCGGACCGGGCAGGGGCGAGCAGCCCGAGATCCCAGAGCCTGCGGCCCACCACGTAGCGGCCGTCCTCGCGCCGGGCCAGCGCGCCCCACGACACCAGCTCGGCGAGCAGCCGGTGCGCGGTCGGCAGCGGCAGGTCGGCCCGCCTGGCGATGTCGCTCAGCCGCAGCGCCCGGTGGTCGGAGTCGAACGCGTCCAGCAGCGCCAGCACCCGCGCCGTGACGCTGACGCCGGGGTTCGCGGAGTTCCCTGCCATGACCGCACCTTTCGCTCAGCGGAAGGATAAGGTCGCCGACCCCGGTGCTGTCCACTTGACTGTCTCCCGTGCCGGCCGACCCGGTGGGCGCGGCGGCTTCAAGGAGGGGACCAGCCATGGTCGAGCGTTCCGCGACAGCAGGCGTCGGGACGGCCTCGTCCGACGCGGCGGCGGCGACACAGGCCGAGATCAGCGCGGAGATGGCTACACAGGCCGAGATCAGCGCGGAAATGGCCGCGATCGAGCGGGACTCCCGGCCCGACGAGCCGCAGCCTCGGCTGGCCTATCCGCCCTACCGCAGCAGCATCCTCCGGCATCCGACCATGGCCCCGCACCGCGTCGACCCGGAGGCCGTCGAACTCCTCGCCCCGGTGTTCGGGGACCGGGACGTCGACCCGCTGGACGCGGACCTGACGGTCCAGCACGACGGCCAGCCGATCGGGGAACGGATCGTGGTCACCGGCCGGGTGCTCGACGGCGACGGCCGCCCGGTGGCCGGTCAGCTGGTGGAGATCTGGCAGGCCAACGCGGCCGGCCGTTACCGCCACCAGCGGGACCAGCACGCGGCCCCGCTCGACCCGAACTTCACCGGGACGGGACGCTGCCTCACCGGACCCGACGGCGGCTACCGGTTCACCACGATCAAGCCTGGGCCCTACCCGTGGCTCAACCACCACAACGCCTGGCGGCCCGCGCATCTGCACTTCTCCTTGTTTGGCACGGCCTTCACCCAACGTCTGATCACCCAGCTGTACTTTCCAGGCGACCCGCTGTTCGCCCTCGATCCGATCTACCGGTCCATCACCGACCAGCGGGCGCGGGACCGGCTCGTGGCGGCCTACGACCACGACGTGACCCGACACCAGTGGTGCACCGGCTACCGCTGGGACATCGTGCTCACCGGGACCGGTCGCACCTGGACCGAACAGGGTGCGCACCCGTGACCGGCGCGCCCCTCGCCGCGACACCCGGCCAGACCATCGGCCCGTTCTTCGGCGACGCCCTGCCCTACGACGGCGGCGAACACCTGGTGCCGTCGGACCACCCCGACGCCGTCCGGCTGACCGGACGGGTCCTCGACGGCGACGGCGAGCCGGTGCCGGACGCGCTGCTGGAGATCTGGCAGGCCGACGGGCTCGGACGGCTCGCCCGACACCCCGGTTCGCTGCGCCGCGACGGCCACACCTTCACGGGCTGGGGCCGCGCCGCGACCGACGGCACCGGCCGCTACGGGTTCACCACCGTGCCGCCGGGGCCGACCGTCGAGGGCAGGCCGCCATTCATCGCGATGACGGTGTTCGCGCGCGGCCTGCTGGACCGGTTGTTCACCCGCGTCTACCTGCCGGGCCGCGAGGACTACGCCGCCGACCCGCTGCTCGCCGCGCTGCCCGAGAACCGGCGGCACACACTGATCGCCGTGCCGCAGGACTCCGGGCTGTGCTTCGACCTCCGCCTCCAGGGCGAGGACGAGACGGTCTTCCTCAGTTACCGGGAGCGGTCCAGGTGACCGACATCTTCTGTCCCGGCGACGAGCGCGCCGAGGGCGTCCTGGACAACGCGGCGCTGCTCGCCGCGCTGGTCGCCGTCGAGGCCGCGTGGTTGGCCGGCACGGTCGACGCGGGCCTCGCCCCGCCGACCGCCGCCGACGACCTCGCCGACCTGGTCGACCCGGTCGGGGACGTCGAACTCGTCGCCGCCGGGGCCGAGGCCGGCGGCAACCCCGTGATCCCGCTGGTCGACCTGCTCCGCGCGCGGGTGGCCGACCGCAGCCCGGACACCGCGCGCTGGCTGCATCGCGGCCTGACCAGCCAGGATACCATGGACACCGCCCTGATGCTCTGCCTGCGGGACGCGGCGGACCGGGTGCTCGCGGACCTGCGCCGTCAGGTCGCCGCGTTGGCAGGGCTGGCCGAGCGGCACCGGTCCACTGCGCAGGCCGGCCGAACCCTCACCCAGCACGCGGTGCCGACCACGTTCGGGCGCACCGCCGCAGGCTGGCTGACCGGCGTGCTCGACGCCGCCGACGACCTGGCGCTCGCGCGGGACGCGCTGCCGGCCCAGGTCGGCGGCGCGGCCGGCACGCTGGCCGCGCCCGCCGAACTGGCCAGGCTCGCCGGCGCGGCGGATCCCGCCGGCACGGCGATGGTCCTGGCCGGTGACCTGGCCGCCCGGCTCCGGCTGCGTGCTGTCGCGCCCTGGCACGCCAACCGCCGCCCGGTGACCAGGATCGGTGATGTCCTGGTGGCCTGCTGCGACGCGTGGGGCAGGCTGGCCAACGACGTGCTCGTCAGGACCCGCCCCGAACTGGGCGAGCTGGGCGAGGCGGCGGCCACGGGTCGGGGCCGGTCGTCCACGATGCCGCAGAAGCGGAACCCCGTGCTGTCCGTGCTGATCCGCCGCGCGGCGCTGACCGCGCCCCTGCTAGGTGCCCAACTGCACACGGCGGCCGCCGCCGCCGTCGACGAACGCCCCGACGGCTCCTGGCACGCCGAATGGGCCGCGTTGCGCACGCTCGCCCGCACTACCGTCGTGGCCGCATCCCAGACCGCCGAGCTGCTAGATGGCCTCGTGGTGCGGCCGGACCGGATGCGGGCCACGGTCGAGGCCGCGCTGCCGGACCTGCTGGCGGAGCAGCGCTCGATCGCGTCGCTGCGCGGAGGAGCAGGGGTGAATGGAGACGCGGGGATGCACGGAGACGCGGGGGAGCCGGGGACCACCACGGCCGCCGGCTACCTCGGCGCGAACCACCTGCTCATCGACGCAGCACTCGACCGCGCCAACCGGCTCCTGGCGGACGGCCCGTGAGTGAGCCAGACCCGACGGCGGCAGAACGCTGTGCCAGCAAGGAGGTCGCGTGAACGCCGAACCCCAGCTCGCGCTGGGGTGCCGTCGCGACCCGCTTCGCCGAGGTTTTCCGTGTCGTGTCGTGGGATTTGCACGCTGTGCCAGGAAGGAGGTCGCGTGAACGCTGAACCCCGACTCGCGTTGGTTGATCTCGGAGGCGGTATTCGGTCGGATCGTCCGTTGCTCGTGCTCGGTCCGTCGCTCGGCACTACCGCGCGCGGCCTCTGGGGTGTCGCCGCGACTCGCCTTGCGGAGGTTTTCCGTGTCGTGGGATTTGCACGCTGTGTCAGCAAGGAGGTCGCGTGAACGCTGAACTCCAACTCGCGTTGGTTGACCTCGGTGGCGGTACTCGGCCAGGCCGTCCGCTGCTCGTGCTCGGTCCGTCGCTCGGCACCACCGCGCACAGCCTCTGGGGCGCCGCCGCGACCCGCCTCGCCGAGGATTTCCGTGTCGTGGCCTGGGATCTGCCAGGACACGGCGCGGGCGAACCCGCGACGGACTTCGACCTGGCCGGCCTGGCGCGGGCCGTACTCACGGCCGTCGCAGGCTGGGCCGACGGCCCCTTTCACTACGCGGGCGACTCGATCGGCGGGGCCGTCGGGCTGCGGATCCTGCTCGACGCGCCCGACCTGATCACCTCGGCGACCCTGCTGTGCACCGGGGCCCGCATCGGCGAGCCGGGCGCCTGGCGCGACCGCGCGGCCGCGGTTCGAGCTGGCGGCACCGAGGTGCTGCTGGCGGACGCCCCCGGCCGGTGGTTCGGGCCGGGCTTCGCCGAACGCGAGGCGCGCACCGCCGAGACGCTGCTGCGGGACCTGCGCGACACCGACGCGGCGAGCTACGCGGCGGCGTGCGAGGCCCTGGCCGCGTTCGACGTCCGCGACCGGTTGCACGAGATCGCCGCGCCCGTCCTCGCCGTCGCGGGCGACGCCGACATCGTGACCACCACCGCGGTCCTGCGGCACCTCGCCGACGGCGTCCGGCACGGCAGGCTGGTCGTGCTGCCCGGCGTCGCGCACCTCGCGCCGGCCGAGCGGCCGGAGCTGGTGGCCGAGCTGGTGGCGGGCAACGCGGCGGTGTCCAGCACGGCCGAGACGACCGCGCAGGTCCGCGCGGTCGGCATGCGGGTGCGCCGCGAGGTGCTCGGCGACGCGCACGTGGACCGCGCCTCGGCGGGCGCGACGGAGTTCACTGCCGACTTCCAACAGCTGATCACCCAGTACGCCTGGGGAGGCATCTGGGCCAGGCCGGGCCTCGACCGCCGCAGCCGCTCCATCATCACGCTGACCGCGCTCGTCGCCAGGGGCCACCACGAGGAGCTGGCCATGCACCTGCGCGCGGCGCGGCGCAATGGGCTCAGCAACGACGAGATCAAGGAACTCCTGCTCCAGACCGCGATCTACTGCGGTGTGCCCGACGCCAACGCCGCGTTCCGGGTCGCCCAACAGGTCCTGGCCGAGTTCGCCGATCAGGACCTCGGCGCGGAGAAACCCTTACCCACCAACGAAGAGGAGGAGTCGTCGAGTGGCTGACATCGTGTCCATGGCCGAGGCGGTGGCCGAGCTGGTCCGCGACGGTGACACCGTCGCGTTGGAGGGATTCACGCACCTGATCCCGATGGCCGCGGGCCGGGAGATCATCCGGCAGGGCAGGCGGGACCTCACCCTGGTCCGGATGACCCCGGACCTTGTGTACGACCAGCTGATCGGCGCCGGATGTGCCAGCAAACTGGTCTTCTCCTGGGGCGGCAACCCAGGAGTCGGTTCGCTGCACCGGTTTCGGGACGCGGTCGAGCACGGGTGGCCCGCGCCGCTGGCCCTGGAGGAACACAGCCACGCCGGCATGGCGAACCGCTACGTCGCCGGCGCTGCCGGGCTGCCGTTCGCGGTGTTGCGCGGCTACGCGGGCACGGACCTGGCCACCGTCACGTCGACCATCAAACAGATCACCTGCCCCTTCACCGGCGAGCACCTGGCGGCGGTGCCCGCGCTCAACCCGGACGTCACGGTCATCCACGCCCAGCGCGCGGACCGGGCCGGCAACGTCCAGCTGTGGGGGTTGGTCGGCGTGCAGAAGGAGGCGGTGCTGGCCGCGCGGCGAACCCTGGTGACCGTCGAGGAGATCGTGGACGAGCTGACGCCCATGCCCGACGCGATGGTGTTGCCGTCGTGGGTGGTGACGGCGGTGGCCGAGGTGCCCGGCGGCGCCCACCCGTCGTACGCGCAGGGCTATTCCGAGCGGGACAACGAGTTCTACGCCGCCTGGGACGCCATCGCCCGGCACCGCGACTCGTTCCAGCGCTGGGTGCGGGAGGTGGTGTTCGCGTGACCGGCACCGATGTCCCGCCGACCGACCCCGTTCCGTACACCGCCGACGAGATGATGTCGGTCGCCTCCGCCCGCGCGCTGGCGGACGCGCGGTGCTGCTTCGTCGGCATCGGCCTGCCGTCCACGGCCGCGAACCTGGCGCGACGCACGCACGCGCCGGGTCTGGTCCTCGTCTACGAGTCGGGGGCGCTCGGCGCCAAACCGGACCGGCTGCCGGCGTCGATCGGCGACGGCATTCTCGCCAGGACCGCCGTCGCGGTGGTCAGCGTGCCCGAGGTGTTCAACTACTGGTTGCAGCCGGGGCGGATCGACGTCGGATTCCTTGGTGCGGCGCAACTCGACCGTTTCGCGAACATCAACACCACGGTCATCGGCGACTACGCGCGGCCGACCGTGCGGCTGCCGGGGGCCGGTGGGGCGCCGGAGATCGCCGCGTCCTGCCGCGAGGTGTTCATCGTGCTGCGGCAGAGCGCACGCAGTTTCGTGCGGCGGCTGGACTTCGTCACCTCGGTGGGACACGGCGGGGGCGGCGGCGACCGGGCGCGCCTCGGGCTGCCCGGCGCCGGCCCCACGCTGGTGATCACCGACCTCGGCGTGTTCCGTCCCGATCCGCAGACCCGCGAACTCACCCTCACCGAGGTGCACCCCGGCGTCGACGTCGAGCGCGTGCGCGCGGCCACCGGCTGGGACCTGAAGGTCGCCGCCGACCTCCGCACCACGCCCGCGCCCACCGATGTCGAACTCGCCGCCCTCCGCCAGCTCGCCCGTTCCCTGGAAGCCGCGCCGGATCCGGCGCGTGAGGGGTGATCAGGAGTCTCGACGCGCCGACAGGGCTGAGGACCTTGTCGCCGTTGCGGAACTGTCCGGCCTGCTTCTCCAGTCCACCGGTTGGGGTGGCTGGTGGCTGCCGTCGGTGGCGCTCTCGTCGTGCTCGCGCTGAGAAGTTCGGTGTCGCCCCACGACGCGGACTAATCTGGCTCCGGTGACGATCGAGCTGGTCCTGCTGTCGCGGGTGCGCTGTCGCGGTCAGGAGATCGCCGGCTCCCGGCTGGGCGACCTGCTCGCGCTCCTCGCCGCCGACCTGCGCACTGGCTGTAGCGGCGCCAGGCTGGTGGCCGGGCTGTGGCCGGACGAGCAGCCCGAGCACCCCGCCAAGGCGCTCCAGCTCCTCGTCTCAAGGGCACGGGCGCGGCTGGGCGCCGACGTCATCGTCAGCACCCCCACCGGCTACCGCCTCTCGTTCGGCGAGGACGCGGTCGACGCGACGGCCGTCCAGCTTCACGCGTCCGCGAGCGCGGAGCACGCCAGGGCCGGCGACCACGCCGCGGCGCTCGACCGGGCCGAGGCGGGTCTCGCGCTGTGCGACGGGGCTGCGAGCTGGGACACCGGCCTCGCCGACCCGTTGTCCGCCTTGCGGGTGGCGCGCGTGCCGACGTATCGGTTCCTGGTGCGCGCCCGCGCGCTGGCCCTTGCCCGGCTCGGCCGGCATGCCGAGGCGATCGAGCCGCTCGCCGACCTGGTCCCGCAGCGGCCGAGGGACGAGGAGCTGCTGGCCGAGCTGCTGCGCTGCGAGGCGGCCACGCTCGGCCCGGCCGCGGCCCTGGCCCGGTACGACGACTACCGGCGGGCGCTGCGCGAGGACCTGGGCAGCGATCCCGGCCCCGCGCTGCGCGGCGTGCACCGCGACCTGCTGCTCAGCGACGCGCCCGTGGCCCGGCACGGCATCCGGCACGAGCCCAATCCGATGCTGGGCCGGGACAAGGACATCGCGGCGGTGACCGACCTGCTGCGGACGTCCCGGGTCGCCTCCATCGTCGGAGCCGGGGGCCTCGGCAAGACCAGGCTCGCCCACGCGGTCGGCCGCCAAGCCGAGCAGCGGGTGGTGCACTTCGTCGGGCTCGCCGGCGTCACCGCCGACGGCGACGTGACCGGCGAGGTCGCGTCCGCGCTCGGCGCGGGGCAGGCGGGGAACCCGGCCGGCCCGCTCACCGTCCGGGCGGACGTGCTCACCGGCATCGTGGACGACCTCGGCCCCGGCCCGGCCCTGCTGGTGCTGGACAACTGCGAGCACGTGGTGCGCGGGGCCGCCGACCTGGTGCAGGCCCTCGTGTCGCTGAGCAAGGACCTGCGGGTGCTCACCACCAGCCGCGCCCCGCTAGGCCTCTCCTCGGAGTCGGTGTACCCGTTGCCCGAGCTCGACCTGCCGACGACCGTGGAGCTGTTCGGTCAGCGCGCGCGGGCGGCCCGCCCCGACGTCGACCTGCCGGCCACGGCGGTGCGGGAGCTGTGCGGGCGCCTCGACGGGTTGCCCCTCGCCGTCGAGCTTGCCGCCGCGCGGGTGCGGGTGATGCCGGTCGACGAGATCGCCCGCCGCCTGGACGACCGGTTCGCCCTGCTGCGGGGCAGCCCGCGCGACGCGCCGCAGCGGCACCGCACGCTGCGTGCCGTCATCGACTGGAGCTGGCAGCTGCTCGACCCCGATGGCCAGGCGGCGATGCGCGCGCTGTCGGTGTTCCCCGGTGGGTTCACCGCCGACGCCGCGCGCCACCTGCTCGGCGACGACGACGTCCTGGAGCAGCTGGTCGACCAGTCGCTGCTGAAGGTGGTCGACAGCGGGTCGGGCCTGCGCTTCCGGATGTTGGAGACGGTGCGCGAGTTCAGCACGGCGCGTCGGGAGGAGGCCGGCGAGACCGACCGCGTCGTCGACCGCTTCCTTGCGTGGGCCCGCGACCTTGGCGCGGACCACGACGAGTCGGTCCTCGCCGCCGGCCTCGCCGAGGTCATCGGCCTGGTCGGGGCCGAGCAGGACAACCTGGTGCAGGCGCTGCGCTACGGCCTCGACCGGGCGGACGGCGCGGCCGTCGCGGTGACGACGGCACTGCTGAGCAGCCTGTGGCTGACCGAGTCGAACTTCACCCGCCTCGGGGCGCTGGCGAAGGACACCGCGTGGGTGCTGTCGCACTTCCGGCCGGAGCCCGCGCTCGTCGAGGTGACCAGGATGGCCGCGGTGCTGTGCGCGCTGATCGCGTCGCTCATGCAGGGCACCCATTCGGCGCGCTGCCTGACCACCCTGCGCAGGCTGCCATCGCCCCCGCCGGACACGCTGGTCGGCGCCACCCAGCTCGCGCTGTGTGCCCCGGATGTCCAGGCGCTGCAAGCACTGTGCGACCGCGAGGAACCGCTGTTGGCCGGGATGGCCAACTACGCCGTCAGCTACCTCCTCGAGAACACAAACGACCTGGACGACGCGGTGCTGGCGGCCAGGCGGATGCTCGACCGCCTCGGTCCGGACGCCCTCCCGCTGGTGCGGGCCCTCGCTCACGGCAGGCTCGGCGAGCTGTGCCTCCAGGTCGGCTCGGGGGAGGACGCGGTCCGCCACATCGGCGCGGCGATGTCGATCACGGCGGAACTCGGCCTGTGGTCCAGCACCGCTTCCCGGGGGCACTGGGCGATGGTGGTGGCCGACCTGCAACGCGGCGCGTTCGACGAGGCGGAGCGGGGACTGGAGCTGGCCGAGCTGGACGGCGGGAACGAGGCCGCCGGCGTGGCGATGTCCGACGTCTGTATCCGCGCCGAGATCCTGCTCGGCAGGGGCGAGGTCGAGGGCGGCCTGCGCCTGTGGCGGCGGGCGGCCGACCGGCTGAGGGACACCGGCGGCGACCTCGGCTACGCGGGGTCGTGGGCCCTGGAGGTCCAGGCCGTCGCCGTGGTCACGCACGCGCGCCACGGCCACCTCGACCTCGTCACCGAGATCGTCGCCGTGCTGCCTGCGCTGCTGCCAGCCATGGTCGCCTCGACGCCCGTCCCTGGCTTCCCGGTCTGCGGCTCGCTGCTGCTGGCCGTCGCGGTGGCCGACCTCGACCGAGGCGCGACGGCGCAGGGGGCGCGGCTGATCGCGCTGGCGGAGCGGTTCGGCTGGCAGCGGATGTTCCAGCCGACCATGTCCACCGCGCGCGTCAGGGCCGTCGCCGAGCAGGCCGACTGGTCGGCGTACCTCGACGCGGTGTCGTCGTACGCCGACCTCGACCACGCCGCCCTGCGCGCCGCGGCCCTGGCCGCGCTAAGGGCGCGGGATCAGAACGTCAGCTCGGATCCCGCCTGAACAGCGCCCGCGCCCAGAGGTAGCCGGCCAACGCGAGGCCGACGCACCACGCGACGGCGGCGACGCCGCTGTCCCCGATCGGAGTGCCGAGCAACAGGCCCCGCAGGGAGTCGATGATCGGGGTGAACGGCTCGTGCGCGGCGAACCAGCGGACCGCTCCCGACATCGAGTCCGGCGGCACGAACGCGCTGCTGAGGAACGGCAGCAGCTGCACGACGAGGGTGAACGGAGCCGTGCCCTCGGCCGTCTTGGCGAGGAGCCCGACCCCGACGGCCAGCCAGGTCAGGGCGAGCGCGAGCAGCGCGATGAGGCCGATGGTGGCCAGCCACTGGACCGGGTCGCCTGCTGGCCGGAAACCGAGGAGCACGGCGACGCCGATGACCAGGCCCGTGCCGACCAGCGTCCGGATGACGGACCCGACGACGTGCCCGGTCAGCACCGAGGTGCGGGAGATCGCCATGGTGCGGAACCGGGAGATGATGCCCGCGGTCATGTCCCGGTTGACCGCCATCGCCGTGGTGGTGCCGCCGTAGCCGACGGTCATCAGGAGAATTCCCGGCACCACGTAGTCGATGTAGGAGCCGCTGTGTTGGGCCGGGCCGATGCCGACGTTCAGCGCGCCCCCGAACACGCCGACGAACACGAGCAGCAGGACGAGCGGCATCCCGATGGTCATGATCATCGCGCCGGGATTGCGCAGCGTGTGCGTGAAGTTGCGCCGCACCATCGTTATCGCGTCGGTCATCGCCGTCCTCCCTTCGCGCCGGACCGAGTCGTTCGCTCGCCGCGCCCGTTCACTGGTGCGCCTCCGTTGTCTCGGTGGGGTGCCCGGTGAGGGCGAAGAAGACGTCGTCGAGATCGGGGGTGTGCAGGGACAGCCCGTCGACCTCGACACCGGCCAGTTCGAGCCGGTCGAGCAGCGCACGCAGCGCGGCCACGTTCCCGTCGCTGGGCACCTGGAGGGTGAGCGCCTCGTCGTCCCGCGACACCTCGCCGAGGGCGCGCGCCGCCGCGTCGAGCCCGGCGCCGTCGCCGAACTGGAGACGCACATGGCCGCCGGGGATGCCGCGCTTGAGCTCCTCAGCGGTGCCAACCGCGACCAGCTTGCCGTGGTCGAGCACGGCGATCCGGTCGGCCAGCTCGTCGGCCTCGTCCAGGTACTGCGTGGTCAGGAAGATCGTGACCCCGCCGGCCACGAGCCTGCGGATGGTCTGCCACATCATGCGGCGACTGCGCGGGTCGAGACCGGTGGTCGGCTCGTCGAGGAAGATCACGCGCGGGTCGCCGATCAGGGTCATCGCCAGGTCGAGCCTGCGCCGCATGCCGCCGGAGTAGGTCGCCGCCGGTTTCCTGGCCGCCTCGACGAGGTCGAACTGGTCGAGCAGCTCGGCGACGCGGCGACGCCCCGCCGCCCGGTCGAGGTGGTGCAGGTGCGCCATCAGGACGAGGTTCTCCTCGCCGGTGAGCAGGTTGTCCACCGCCGAGAACTGGCCGGTGACGCCGATCGCGGCGCGGATCGAGTCGGGCTCCCCGGCCAGGTCGTGGCCCGCCACGCGCACCTCGCCGCCGTCCGCGCCGATCAACGTGGACAGGATCCGCACCACGGTGGTCTTGCCGGCCCCGTTCGGGCCAAGCAGCGCGAAGATCGTCCCCTCGTCGACGTCCAGGCCGATGCCGTCGAGCACCACGGTGCCCTTGAACGACTTGCGCAGCCCGCGCACCGCTATCGCCGGTACGGATGACGTGCTGGTCATGCCCCTCCTCCCATCGCCGCGGCTCCAGCGGCCACGGGCACGACGAAGGGTGCCCGCGCGGGGGATTACCGCGGTGTCACTGCGGTTTCACCGAGGTGTCGTCCATTGCGAATGGAATGTTGAGCCGAATTGGCGCAGCTGTTGCTCGCCGAGCGGTGCGGGCGGCCGCAGATACACGTGCTGACCGGTTTTTGTTTTCGTAATGGCCCTCTTGCTGGGCTGCAATGGTGCGGCGTACACGACGAGGTCTGCGGCCCGAGGCTGCCCTGGATCATCCCCGCCGCCCCGACGGTGGTCCAACCGTTGGCGCGGTTCCCTGCGGGTCTCCACCGCGTGCTCGCTGGAGATTGAGTTCTCGTCGATGCGAACGATCGCCAACGACCTCGGCACCACGCTCCGGACCGGGTAGTTCGGGAGCGGGCGGAGACGACACGCGGGTTGCCTCGGCCTCACGGGTCGAGGCAACCCGCCGTCAGCGTGCTGCCCGGTCAGCGTGCGGTGCCGTCAACGGGACGGCGTGGTCAACGGGACGGCCCAGGCCGCAGGTCGCTCGGGTGCACCGGCCCGACCTGCTGGAAGGTCAGCGTGCGCCCGGCGGCCCGCAGCGTCAGCGTCTCCCCGAGGACGGCCGCGTCGACGTGCTGACCGGATGCGAGGTCGTCGACGGCGGTGACCACGGCTAGCCGCACCGGGTCCCTGCCGTCGTAGAGCGCCAGCGTGGTGCCGATGCCGCGGACGCCGAAGCCGGTCGCGGTGCCGTCGTAGCGGCCGGTCAGGGCGTTGACGCTGTCGACGAGCACCACCGTTCCGTCGGGGAAGAACGACGCCGTGGCGCGGATGTCCTGCGACACCACGGTGTTCGCCTCGCCGGTCGCGACCTCCGTCAGGCGCCACTGGTAGCCGACATAGCCCGGCGGAGTGCCGAGCGGGCTCGCGGTGTGCCCCTGGTAGATCAGGACGGAGCCGACGGCCACCGCGACGACGCAGGCGAGCACGAGCAGCACGGGCGCGACGCGGGACCTGCGAACGGGACGGATGTCGTGGTGGCGCAGGGAGTCCTGGGTGATCTCGGCCGCCTGCCGACGCAGCGTGCCGCGCACCAGCTGTTCGAGTTCATCGCTCATCGGGACTCCCTAGTCGCTGCCTCAACGTGGACATCGCGCGGTTCAACGAGGAGGACGCCGCCGCCGGGGTGATGCCGAGTACGCGGGCTATCTCCCGCACCGCGAGGTCCTCGAGGAAACGCAGGACGACCACCTCGCGCTGCCGGGTCGGCAGCCGTCGGACGGCGGCCAGCACGCGATCGGACTCCACCCGGCGGATCGTCGACTCGTCGGCGGCCTCCTCGTGCTCGACCCGAGCGGGCCCGGCCCGCCGGAGGAGTCGCCGGCGCCGCAGCACCGACCGCGACCGGTTCAGGACCGCCACCGTCAGGTAGTGCCTCGGCTCGGTGAGCCCGGCGGCGCGATCGCGCTTCTGGAGCGTCGCGAAGACGTCCTGCACGACGTCCTCGGCCGACTCGCGGTCGCCGACGACGCTGTACGCGATCCGCACCATGGCGAGGTAGTGCTGCTCGAACAGTTCTCGCACCGGCACAACGCGGCGCTGGGCGGCGGCCCCAGCGGGCGATCGCGGCAGACTCATCGGGCTCTCCAAGGGCCGGCACGGCTCGACATTCGTCCTCACCTTGTAGACGCACGAGCCCGCCCCAGTCTCAACGCGAATTCGGCGGAGCGGAAGACGCGTGGTGGGGTTGTCGCCGGTGAACGCCGGCGACAACCCCACCACTGTCGGTTCGTCCCTTCGACTACTTGTCGCTGCCGATCGTCTGCTCGGACAGCTCCTTGCGACGCCGGCTCACCAGCGCGCCTGCCCCGACCCCGGTGACCAGCACGCCGGCCGCCAGGCCGATCGGGCTGCCGAGCGGAACGTCGGGCTTGTGGTTGTTGGGTCCACAGGTCGTCTTACCGAGTTCGATCTTCCCGCCGCCGAAGAAGCCGGGCGCCACGGAGAACTCGAAGCCGGTCACGGTGATGACGCCGTCCTTCACGACCTGCTTGTTGAGCAGGATGCTGCCGAACGGGCCGAGGTCGACGCCGGTGTTCGGCGCCGGGTCCACCGGCAGCGCGACGTTGACGAGGTCGACGCTGAACGGCGGAATGCCGGCCGTCAGCTTCACCGACGCCGAGGCGAGGGTCATGCCGCCGGTGAGGTTGCCGTCCTGGGCCGAACACTTGACGTCGAACCCGTTCTCCTGGAACACCAACTTGCCGAGGATCGCGTTCGCCGTCAGCTTCGCGTCGGCCATGTTGACCTCGGCGCTGCTGGTGCCGGCGCTCGGGTCCGCGTCCACCCGCAGGCCGCCGCCGACCAGGTCCAGCGCGAGCAGACCGGCGATGTTGACGCTGGGCTGCGGGATCTGCTGATGGTTCGGCGGCGTTTCCAGCCGGACGGGACTGGCGTTGACGTTCAGCAGTCCCACGTTGATCAGTTCTGCTTTGGCGTAGGCGGTCCCGGTGTCGGCGAAGGCGGGTCCCGCTCCGATCAGCAGGCCGAGAGCGGCCACCCCGAACACTGCGGCGCCGCGCCGCACGATCGATGATCTCACTTGAGTATCCCTTCGGTTGTCACCCGCCAGTAGGCCGGCGGGCCGGACCGTGTGGACCCCGGTACGGCCGTTGTCCGGCACCTGGATGCGCGTGCCGGGCGGGATCCGACGTGGTTGATGGCCGATTTACCCCAGCGGGGTGAGCGAGCTACTCCCGATGGGTGGCCAACGGCGCGCGAAGGCCGGGTCCGCGATTCCCTCTGGCCGTGATTCCTCGGGGCCGCGATTCCTTGGTGCCGCGATTCCTCGGGCAAACGTGCGTCATGGACGCGGCGGGGCCGTATCTACCTCCCGTTCCCCACGGGAGGCCCGGCCTTCCCCATCGCTATCCGACATAGAGGTGTGTTGATGAGCGACAGCATCAGCCAGGCCGTGTGCGACATCGTTGGCGAGGCGCTCGGCCTCGAGCCCGACGAGGTGACCGGGTCGGCGACCCTGCTCGACGACCTCGGCGCGGAGTCGATCGACCTGCTGGACATCCTGTTCCGGATCGAGCGACAGCTCGGCGTGCGCATCGAGGCCGCCGAACTCGCCGACTACGTCCAGGGCGGTGTGCCGGACGCCGAGTTCGGCGACGCGAACGAGATCGTGTCCGACCGAGGACTCGCCCAGCTGCGGCTGGTGATGCCGCAGATCGACAGCGCCGCGCTCGCCGGTCGACTGAAGGCGGACGACGTGATGGGCCTGTTCACCGTGGCCAACCTGGAGCAGTTGGTGCGCACCAGGCTGTCGGTCACCAACTCGGTCACCGGCTGACGATCGGTGACGGTGCGGGTGATCGAAGGCCGCGCGCGACTGGAGGTTCGATGTCGTTCTACCTGGTCGACCGGATCGACTCCCTGATACCAGGGCAGTCCGTCCTGGCGCGGAAGTCGTTGTCGGGTAACGAGGACTACTGGCGGTGGGACGGGGGATCGGCGCACCTGCCGGCGGAACTGCTCCTGGAGTCGTTGTGCCAGGCGGGTTCCTGGCTCGTGCTCGCCTCCACGGACTTCGGCAGGCGCGCCGCGCTGCTGTCCGTCGACGAGGTCGACTGTCCCGGCACCGCCCGAGCGGGCGACGTGCTGCGCATCCACGGGTCCGTCGAGTCCCTTGGCGAGCGGACCGCCGCGTTGTCGGGCGTGGTGTCCGTGCGCGGCACGCCGGTGCTGGCGGCCAGGGGCATCCTCTGCGCCCTGGTGCCCGCCGCCCGGCTGGAGGACCCCGCGCACACCATGCGCCGGTACGAGGCGCTGTGCGGCCGGGAGCGGTCGACATGACCAGGGTCGCCATCACGGGTGTCGGCGCGGTGACCCCGCTCGGCAACGACGCGCGCAGCACCTGGCAGGGGCTGGTCGCCGGCCGCAGCGGGATCTCCGCGTTGCGCACCTTCGACGCGAGCACGTTTCCGGTCCGCATCGCGGCCCAGGTCACCGGTTTCGACGCGGCCGGCACGCTCGGTAGGGCCGCGCGACGGCTGTCCCGCGCGGCGGGGTTCGCGGTCGCCGCCGCCGACGAGGCCATCGGGGACGCCGGGATCGGCTGGAACGCGGGCAGCGAATGGACCAGGGGCGTGTGCCTGGCCGGCACGGTCGGCCGGGTCGAGCTGCCCGACCTTGTCGAGCTGGCCGACGACGTGCTCGCCGCCAGGTACCCGAGGCAGCATCCCGCCGGTGTGGCGCTGCGGGACCAGACCTACGCCAGCGCGTTCATCGCCAGGCGGCACGGCTTCGGCGGACCGGTCGTCAACCTCAGCACCGCGTGTGCCGGCGCCGCGAACGCGATCGGCGAGGCCGTGCGGATGATCCGAGGCGGCGAGTGCGAGCTGGTGCTGGCCGGCGGCTACGACTCGCTGACCTCGTGGCTGGACGTGCTCGGCTTCAGCCTGCTCGGCGCGTTGGCGCACGGCTGGGAGGACGTCCCCTCGGCGGCGTCGCGGCCGTTCTCCGTGGACCGCAACGGTTTCGTGCTCGGCGAGGGCGCCGTCGTGTTGGTCATGGAGGACTTGGCGCGGGCCGTCGCGCGCGGCGCCACCGTGCACGCGGAGTTGGCGGGCTACGGAAGCACGCTGAACGCCTACCGGATCACCGACTCGCCGCCGGACGGCGGCGGCGCGACCGAGGCCATGCGGCAGGCCATCGCGGACGCGGGAGCCGTGCCGGAGCAGGTCGACTACGTGGTCGCGCACGGCACCGGCACGCCGGGCAACGACGCCAGCGAGACGGCGGCGATCAAACGGGTGTTCGGGGCGCACGCCGACGCGCTGTGCGTCAGCTCGCCCAAGTCGATGACCGGCCACCTGACGGCCGCCGCCGCCGGGGTCAACGTGATCGCGGCGCTCGGCGCGCTGCGCGACCAGGTGGTGCCGCCGACCATGAACCTGCACCGGCAGGACCCGCTGCTTGACCTGGACTTCGTCCCGCTGCGGGCGCGCGACCGCGCGGTGGACACCGTGCTGGCCAACGCGTTCGCCTTCGGCGGCACCAACGCGAGCATGCTGCTGCGCGCGGCACCGGAGGGACGTCATGACGCCTGACTTCGACGGCGGGCCGACCCGCGAACCGGGCGGCGGCTGGACGGCCGTCCGCGACATCGCCCCGGCGCCGGCCGTTTTCGACGCGCACTTCCCGAGATTCCCGGTGCTGCCGGGGGTGCTGTTGCTGGCGGACCTGGTGAACCTGGCCCGCCGCGCCGCGCCGGGCGAGCCCGCCCAGTGGCGGTTGGGCGCGGTGCGGCGCGTCCAGTTCCGGCACCCGGTCCGGCCGGGCGACCGGGTCCACCTGACCGCGAACCTCCTGGAGGACAAGGAGAACGAGGTGAGCTGCCGCGCCGAGGCGACGGTCGACGGGCGGGTCGTGGCGGTCGCCCGCCGCATCACGCTCGCGAGGAGGCCGGCGTGAGGCGGGCCGTGCTGACCGGCATCGGCATGGTCACCGGGTTCGGCGACGGCTGGCAGGTCTGCTGGCGCAACGTCCTTGCCGGGCGGAGCGCGGTGCGGCAGCTTGACTCGGTCGCCAGCTCGGACCTCGCGACCCAGTGGGGCGCACCGGTCACCGCGTTCGCGCCGGAGCGGTACGTCAACCGCAGGCTGCTTCGGCAGTGCACCAGGAACGACCGGCTCGCGGCCGTCGGCGCGATGCTCGCCGTGCGGGACGCCGCCGTCGACCTCGACGCGGTGGACCGGCAGCGGATCGGGATAGTCCTCAGCGGGGGCAAGGAGATCTCCGACCCCGAGCACCTGATCGCGGGCAGCCTCGCGGCCAGGGACGCGAACTCCACGGCGGACTACCGCGCGTTCGGCGCCGCGGCGAGCTCGGTGATCCACCCGCTGTACTACGTCGAGGGGTTGCAGTCGACCGCGCTGTTCACGCTGTCCAAGCTGACCGGCGCGACCGGGGCCAACGGCTACTTCCACGGCACGGCCGAGGCGAGCGCGCTTGCGGTCGCCAGGGCGGCGAACCTGGTGCGCACCGGCGAGGCCGACCTGGTGCTGGCGGGCGGCGCGGACGACCGGACGTCCTGGTGGCCGCTGTCGCAGTGGGACGGCCTCGGCGTGTTGAGCGGCCGCAACGACTTCGGCAGCACGGCGTGCCGCCCGTTCGACCTGATGCGCAGCGGCGCGGCGCCGGGGGAGGGCGCCGTGGTGCTCGTGCTGGAGTCGGCCGAGTCGGCGGCGGCCAGGGGAGCGCACGTCTACGCCGAGATCGCGGGCGCGGCGACCACCTTCGACCCCACCGGCCATCTCGGGTCGGACCGGGCAGGGCGGCCGATCGCCGAGGCGATGATCCGGGCGATGGGACAGGCCGGCGAGCCGTGCCGGGAGGTCGGCGTGATCGTGGCGCACGGCAACGCCACCCGGCGCGGCGACCTCGGCGAGGCACGGGGGATCCGGCTGGCCGTCGGCGACTCCGCCGCCCCCGCGCTGACCTGTGTCAAGGGCGCGACGGGCGAACTCGGCGCGTCCTCTGGCGCGTTGAACATCGCGATCGCGGCGCTGACCATCGACGCGGGCCTGGTTCCGTCGGTGACGAATCTGCGGCAGGTCGACCCGATCCTCCCGGCGGGCGGGTGGATCCGCGAGTACCCGGTCGTCGGCCGGGTGCGCACCGCGATCGCCCTTGCCTCGGGGCTCGCCGGGCAGCGCACCGCCGTTGTCCTGCGCCGACCGGCGCGCCAGGACCGATCGGGGGCAGGCGATGAGTGACGCGACGAGGCGGGTCCGCGTGGTGTCCGTCGGGGCGATCACCAGCCTCGGCGACACCGCAGAGCAGCTGTGGGCCGGGGCGCGGGACGCCACGGTGGCCATCACCCCGGTCCGGCACCTCGACTGGCCGCTCGCGCCCGGCCCGATCGCCGGGGAGGTCGACCGGATACCGGCGGCGCCCGGCCGCCGCTCCAGGGTGTTCGACCACGCGGACCGCGCGCTCGCCCTCGCGCTTCCCTCGGTGGCCGAGGCGATGGCCGGCCTGCCGGCGGGCCTGGTGGCAGCCGAGCGCCTCGGCGTGGTGCTTGGCACCTGCAACGCCGGCCTGCTGTCGGCCAGGGCATGGCTGGACGCGCGTCGGCGCGGCGCCTGCCCACACCCTGAGGTGGCCAGGACCATCACCCCGCAGGCGCTGGCCGAGGCGGTCGCCGTCACCGTCGACGCGCGGGGGCCGGTGCTCGCGGTGAACACCGCGTGCGCGTCCGGCGCCAACGCGATCGGGCTGGCCGCCGACCTGATCCGGCTCGGCAGGGCGGACGCGGTGCTCGCCGGCGGCGTCGACGCGTTGTCCGACGTGGTGATCGCCGGGTTCTCGGCGTTGCAGTCGCTGGCGGCGGAACCCGCCGCGCCGTACTCGCGGGCGCGCGCCGGGCTGTCGCTTGGGGAGGGCAGCGGCTGGCTGCTGTTGCTGCGTGCCGACCTCGCGGACGGGGCCGGGCTGCGCGCGCTCGCCGACGTGGCAGGCTACGGCCTCAGCGCGGACGCCTACCACCCCACCGCGCCGAGGCCAGACGGGTCCGGGGCCGCCGAGGCGATGCGCGGCGCCATGGCCGACGCGGGGCTGACCGCCGTGGACATCGGCTACGTCAACGGGCACGGCACCGGCACGGCGAAGAACGACGTCGCCGAGACCAGGGCCATCCGCGCCGCGCTCGGGCCCGCGAGCGACACGGTCGCCGTGAGCAGCACCAAGGCGGTCATCGGCCACCTGCTCGGCGCAGCAGGCGCGGTCGAGGCCGTCGTCACCACGCTGGCCCTGCGGGACCGGACCATGCCGCCGACGGCGGGCGCGTACGTCCCCGACCCCGACTGCGACCTGGACTACCTGCCCGGCCGGGCACGGGCCTGGGACGGGCGGGCCGCGGTGTCCAACAGCATGGGTTTCGGCGGAGCCAACGCCGCCGTCGTGCTCACCCGACCCGGCCTCGCCGCACCGCCCGCGCACCGGCGGGAGCCGGTCGTGGTGACGGGCCTCGCCGTGTTCTCCCCGGCTGGCGAGGGCATGGCGCCGCTGCTGCGGCTGGCCGGCGGCGGCGCGCCCGACGCCTCGCCCTCGACGGTCGCCTTCGACGCCGACCCGTTCGTGGACCGCCGGGCTCGGCGGCGAATGGACCGGTTGTCCGCCCTGAGCGTGGTCAGCGCGGCCACCGCGCTGATCACGGCGGGCATCGGGCCGGGCACGGCCGACGCCGAGCGCACCGGGCTGATCGTGGGCACCGGCGTCGGCCCGGCCGAGTCCATCGAACGCTTCCTCGGCCCGGTGTTGGCGGAGGGCCCGAGGGCCGCCGACCCCTCGGTGTTCCCCAACACCGTCTACAGCCAGGCGGCCGGCCAGGTCGCCACGCACGTCGGCCTGCGCGGCCCGGCCTCCACGGTGTCCGTCGGCCACGCCTCGGGGGCGGTGGCGCTCGGTTACGCCGCCGACCTTATCGGCGCGGGGCGGGCCGACCGCGTCGTCGTGGTCGCCACCGACGTGCTCACCGACGCCGTGCTGGACGCGTACCGCAGGCAGGGCGTGCTGCGCGGCCACCGCCGCGTCGCCGGCCTCGCGCTGATCGAGGCGAGCGTGGCGATCGTGCTGGAACGCCGCGAGGTCGCCGCCCGCCGGGCCGCGACCGTGTTCGGCGAGGTGCGCGGCTGGGGCGCGGCGCACGACGCGAGGTCCAGCGGGTTGTGGGACCCGGCGGGACGGGGGATGGAGCGCGCCATGCTGGCCGCGCTGCGCGACGCCTCGACGACTCCGGACGCCGTCGGCGACGTGTGGCTCGCCGCGGCGGGGCTGCCCTCCGCCGACGAGGCCGAGCGCGCGGCGGTCGCCCGCGCCCTGCCGGCCGCGCAGAAGTGCCACGCCCCGAAGGTCGCGATCGGCGAACCGATCGGCGTCGGCGGGGCCCTCCTGAGCCTGCTGGCCTTGGACGACCTGTCGCGTCACGAATCCGGTTCGCGCGTATCGGTGGTGAACAGCTCGTCGCTGGGAGGCAGCCACGTCAGCCTCGTCGTCGCTGGGAGGGGAACCGAGTGAAGCTGGCAGACCAGGTAGCGGTGGTGACCGGCGGATCCAGGGGGATCGGCGCCGCGATCTGCGTGGCGCTCGCCGAGGAGGGCGCGACCGTCGTGGTCAACCATCGGCGCTCGCCGGAGCGGGCCGAGCGGGTCGCCGACGACATCAGGTCGGCGGGCGGCCGCGCGCACGTGACGGCGGCCGACGTGTCGCGGCCCGACGAGGTGCGCCGGATGGTCGACGACGCGCTCGCCGAGTTCGGCCGGATCGACATCCTGGTCAACAACGCAGGGATCGCCGACAACGACCTGATCTACCGGATGTCCCCGGAGTCCTGGCTCGCCGTCATGAAGGTCAACTTCGGCGGCGTCTTCCACTGCACGCAGGCCGTGCTGCCGCACCTGATGGCGCGGGGGAGCGGGGCGATCGTGAACGTCTCATCGGCCATGGGGGAACGCGGCTGGATCGGCCAGGCCAACTACGCGGCGTCCAAGGGCGCGATCAACGCCTTCACGCGCAGCTGCGCGATGGAGACCGCGCGTTTCGGCATCCGGGTCAACGCGGTCCTGCCCGGCTTCGCCAGGACGGAGCTCGTCGACGACCTGTTGGACGGCGAGCAGGGCAGGCGCATCCTGCGGCAGATCCCCATGCGGGCGTTCGTCGAACCCGCGGAGATCGCCAGGACGGTGTGCTTTCTCGCCGGCCCGGACGCGACGCGGATCACCGGCGCGCTGGTTCCCGTCGACGGCGGCGCGATGACCGCGCTCGGCCTCGGCAGGGCCGCGCTGTGAGCGGGTTCGCTGGTGGGCCGGCCGGCGCCGAGGGATCGCGGCCGGCGAGCGCGAGCGCGGACTACGACGCCGTGGTCGTCGGCAGCGGGCTCGGCGGGCTGGCCGCCGCCGCGCTGCTGGCCAGGCACGGCCGCCGCGTGCTGGTGGCGGAGCGGACGTCCGGGGCGGGCGGCTACGCGCACGGGTTCAGCAGGGACGGACGGTACTTCGACCCGGCCATCCACGTGGTGCCCGAGGCCGGTCCGGGCGGCACCCTGCACCGGCTGCTCGACCACCTCGGCGTCGGGGACGCGTGCGAGTTCGTCGACTCCGACCTGCTGTACCGGGCGGTGATCGGTTCGACCACGCTCGACGTGCCGTTCGGCGCGGAGGCCCTGATCGAGGCGTACGTGGCCGCGTTTCCCGCCGAGGAGCCGGGCATCAGGTCGTTCTTCCTGCTGTGCGCCAGGTTTCTCGCCGAGGCCCAGCAGCTGCCGGTCCGCCTGTCGACCAGGCAGCTCGGGCGGGCGGTGCGCGAATCGACCGTGTACTTCCGGTATCGCCGCGCCACGCTGGACGAGGTGCTCCGCCAGCACATCGCGGACCCGAGGTGCCGCGCGTTCTGCTCGGCGGGATGGCCGTACATGGGGCTGCCGCCGTCGGAGCTGTCCTTCGAGCTGTACGCGCGGTTTCTGCAAACCCAGGTGCGGGGCCTGTCGCACTGCGTCGGCGGATTCCAGCGGCTGGTGGACGCGTTCGTCACCGCGATCGAGCAGCACGGCGGCACGGTCGCGGTGAGCACACCCGTCGACCGGATCCTGCTCAGGGAGAACCGCGCCGTCGGGGTCGTGCTCGGCGACGGCCAGCTGGTGCGCGCGCCGATGGTGGTCTCCAACGCCGACGCCTGGCACACCTTCCACGATCTGGTCGGCCTGGACCGGCTGCCCGCCGCCTATCAGCGGCGGCTGACCGGGTTGCGGCCTTCCATGTCGATGTTCGTGGTGTACGCGGCGAGCACGTGCGAGATCGACCCGGCCACCGCGGCGCACGAGACGTTCGTGTTCACCGAGGACGACCACGACGTCACCTACCGACGGTTCCTGGCCGCCGAGGCGCCGGCGTCGGTGGTGGTCGTGCCGACGCTGCTGGACCCTTCGCTCGCACCGGCGGGCGAGCACCTGGTCACCTCGACCGCGTTGGCCCCCTACCACGCAGGGCGGGACTGGTCGGAGCTGAAACCGGTGCTACAGGAGCGTTATCTCGATCTCGTGGAACGACTCCACCCGGGCTTCCTGGCCGGACTGTCCCATGTGGAGAGTGCCAGCCCGCGTACGCTCGAACGGTTCACCGGGAACCGGTTCGGCGCGGCGTACGGCTGGGCGAACACGCCGCACCAGGCCGGCAGCAAGCGGTTGAACTACGCGACACCCATCGAGGGGCTGTACCTGGCGGGGCACTGGACGCAGGCGGCCAGCGCGCTGCGGGTGATCGTGTCCGGTTGTCACGCGGCCAGGGAAATCCTTCTGGCGACGGGAGAGAACGATGCCGGACCCGACTTCTGACGCCGAACCCGACCCGCTGGCCGTGGCCAGGGAGTTGGTGGACCGACTGTGGAACCACGCGGACGAGCGCGCGGTCGCGCCGCTGCTCGAGCCCGGTTTCGTCGGCCGCTCGCCGAACTGGACCGAGTCCCTCGATCGGGACGGCCTGTTTCGGCTGGTCCGCGCGTGGCGCACGGGCCTGCCGGATCTCGGGCTGCGGGTCGAGGACGCGGTCGTCCAGGGCCAGCGGGTGTGTCTGCGGACCGTGGTCACCGGCACGCACCGGGGGTGGCTGTTGGGCCTGCCGCCGACCGGCTTGTTCTGCCGTGCCACCGAGTCGCTGTGGCTGCGGTTCGAGCACGGCCGGGTCGCCGAGCTGTGGCGGCAGTCGTGCCCGCTGACGGTTCTCGACCAGCTCGGCCTGCTGCCGCCGGAGGACGCTGGCCCGGCGCGGCGGCTCGGCCACGCGCTGCGCACGGCTGGCCGCCTCGCCGCCCTGTCCGTCCGGTTCTCCCGCTCGGGCGCGTCGCGATGAGGCCGCTGCCGGAGGCGCCGGGCCCGAAGGGCTATCCCGTGGTCGGCATGGGGCCGCACCTGGCCAGGGACCTCGTCGGCACGTTCACCAGGGCGTGGCGGGAGCACGGTGACGTCGTGCGGTTCGCCCTGCCCGGCTCCCTGCGGCTGTTCCTGGTCACCCACCCGAGCCACCTCCAGCACGTGCTGGAGGACAACCAGCCGATCTATCCCAAGGATCCGCTGTCCGTCGGCAAGTTCGAGTCCTTCGTGGGCACCGGGCTGTTCACCTCCAACGGCGAGTACCACTTCCGGCAGCGTCGCCTCGCCCAGCCCGCGTTCAAAGGCGCGCGGGTGGCGTCCTACGGCCCCGCCATGGTGTCCGCCTCGGGCGACCTGGTGGCGGGCTGGCGCCGGGCCGGGATCACCGACGCCGACATCACGCCGGAGTTGATGCGGCTCGCGTTGACGATCGTGCTGCGCACGGTGTTCAGCGTCGACGTCGGCGACCAGGCGGAGCGGATCGCCTCGGCCGTGCGGACCTGCAACGCCTACACCAACACGAGGTTGCAGCGGTTCGTGGAGCTTCCCCTCGCGCGGCTCGGCAGGGCGCACCGCCGGTTCGTGGCCGCCCGCGCGCTGCTCGACCGCTTCGTGTACGACCTCATCCGGCGGCGGCGCCGGGACCCGCTCGACGGGGACGACCTGCTGTCCCGGTTGCTGGCGGCCAGGGACGAGTCGGGCACGCGCGGCATGACCGACCGGCAGATCCGCGACGAGGTCGTGACGATCTTCCTCGGCGGCTACGAGACGACGGCCCTGTCGCTGGTGTGGACGTTCTCGTTGCTGTCGCGGCATCCCGAGGCCGAGGTCGCGGTGCGGGCCGAGCTGGCCGACCGCGTCGGCGATCGCCCGGTGACCGCGGCCGACCTGCCGGCGCTGACCTATCTTCGGCTGGTCTACCAGGAGTCGCTGCGACTGTATCCGCCGGTGTGGACGATGTCGCGGAGCCCCATCGAGCACGACGTCATCGGCGGCCACCGGATTCCCCGGGGCTCCCAGGTGTTCCTCAGCCCCTACCTCGTGCACCGGCATCCGGAGTTCTGGGACAACCCCGAGGGCTTCCAACCCGAGCGGTTCGCCAAGCAGGGCCCTGCGCAGCGGCCGCGCTACTCCTACCTGCCGTTCTCGCGGGGGCCCCGGCTGTGCCCCGGCTCCGGCATCGCCCTGCTGGAGGCGCCGCTGGTCATCGCCAGGATCCTCCAGTCCTACCGGCTCAGCCTGCAACCGGGGCACCTGTGCGTGCCCACCTCCAACGTCTTCCTCTACCCGAAGGGCGGCATGCCGATGCGCCTCACTCCGGCCAGCGGCGGCTGGTGACCATGGGCGCGCGGATCCTGCCGCCGGGACCAACCGGGCACCCGCTGCTCGGCTCGGCCCTCGACTTCCGGCGTGACCCGATGGGCACCTTCCTTGCCGCCAAACAACAGTACGGCGACCTGGTGCGCTTCCGGGGGCCGGTCAAGGTGCACCTGGTGTCCGGGCCGGACCACTTCCGGCACATCCTGGTGGACAACTTCGCGAACTACCAGCACCCAACCGACTTCGACCGCAAGATCAGCGCGGCCGTCGGCGAGGGCCTCGTGACGACGAGCGGTCCACAGTGGACCAGGCAGCGAACCATGGTGGAGTCCGTGCTGCGCAAGGACTACCTGACCGGCTTCGCCGAGATCATGGCCGACCGCGGCGCGCGGCTGGCGCGGGACTGGGCGGTGCACGCCGCGCGGGGCGTCCCCTTCGACGCGCGGCCGGACCTGCACCGGCTCACCCTGGACGTGCTGGCCAGCTGCCTGTTCACGGCCGACTGGGTCGACGACGCCACCGACCTCGCCGGCGCGGTGCGGGTCGAGCTGGCACACCTCAACCGCAAGCTGATCGCGATCGTTGACCTGCCGGAATGGGTGCCGACGCCGCGCAACCGACGGTTCGTCCTGGCCAGGAACGCGCTGGACCGGATCGTGTTCGACCTGATCCGCGCGCGGCGGTCGGACGGCGCCGACCCCGACCGGGCCGACCTGCTGGCGATGCTGATGGCGGTGCGCGATCCCGACACCGGCGTCGAACTGTCGGACCGCCAGCTGCGGGACCAGGTGACCACGCTGTTCGTCGCGGGGCACGAGACCGCGGCCGCCACCCTCGGCTGGCTGTGCCACTGCCTGGCGACCCATCCCGACGTGGCCGAGCGCGCCGCCGAGGAGGTGCGCGCGGTCCTCGGCGACCGGCCGCCCACCATGCGCGACCTGCCGCAGTTGAAGTACCTCAGGATGGTCGTCAGCGAGGTGCTGCGGCTGTATCCGCCGCTGTGGCAGGTCGCCAGGATGCCGCTGGCGGACGACGAGCTCGGCGGCTATCACGTGCCAGCCGGATCCTTCCTGCTGCTCAACACGTTCCTGCTGCACCGGGATCCGGAGTTCTGGCCGATGCCGGAGCGGTTCGAGCCGGAACGGTTCGAGCGGGGAGCCGTCGCGGACCGGCCAAGGTTCGCCTACCAGCCCTACCTCACGGGTCCGCGAAACTGCGTCGGCATGGCGTTCGCCACGATGGAGCTGACCATCGTCGCGGCCAGCATCCTGCAACGGCTGCGGCTCGCGCCCGTGCCGGGGCATCCCGTCGAGTTCCAACCCGACATCACCCTCGGCGCCCGGCACGGCATCGTGCTGACCGCGAGCGCCAGGAAGGCGCACACATCGTGAACCACCGGGCACACATCGTCGGAACGGGCGGCTACCAACCGGGCGAGCCGATCTCGAACGCCGAGCTGGCCGAACTCGTCGGCCCGCTGCCGCGCGAGGTGCTCGACGGCCTCGGCATCGAACAGCGGTTCTGGCTGGCCGACCCGCGCACCGGCAAACACCGCGAGAGCACCACGGACCTGGCCACGAAGGCCGCCGTGGCCGCACTCGACGACGCCGAGATGGGCGTCGACGAGGTCGAGCTGATCCTCGTCTCGACCGGCACGCCGGAGTTCCCGCTGCCGCCGACGGCGAACCTGGTGCAGCAGCGGCTCGGCCTGGACGCCTGCGCCACCATGGAGGTGCGCTCCGGCGGGGCGGGCTGGGTGCAGTGCCTGGACATCGCCCGCATGTACCTGGAAAGGGGCGTGTTCCGCACCGCGCTGGTGATCGGCTGCGAGGCGATCTCCCCAGTGCTCGTTCCGCTGTACCTCGACCGCGACCCGGCGCACATCCGCATCCGGGACCGGATGGCGCTGCACATGTTCGGCGACGGCGCCGGGGCCGCCGTGCTCCGGGCCCGCGACGAGGCGGGCGGCGTCCTCGGCGCGGCGACGTGCGCGATCGGCGGCAACCGCAAGCCGGGCATCTGGTCGGTCGGCGGCGGCACGCACGCCCCGTTGCGCGAGCAGGCCAGGGCCAACCGCCTCGTCGACCTCAGGGTCGATGTGGCCGGCGCCGCCGAGTTCACGCCGACCATGGTCACCAGGGCGATCACCGACGGGCTTGCGGCCTGCGAGGTCGCCGTGGACTCGCTGGACTGGTGTCTGGTGCCCGAGGGCAATGCGGGCTGGATGCTCAACGCCCTGCGCGAGGCCAAACTTGACACTCCACAGTGGACTTCGTTGGCCGGCCGGGTGATCGACAGCCTCGCCACGACTGGCGCGGTGGGCAGCGCAGCCGTTCCGCTGTTCCTCGACCGGGCAAGGAAGTCCGGTCAGGTGACCTCGGGCCAGCGGGTGCTGCTGGTCGGCGTCGAGGCCACCAAGTGGATCTACGCGAGTGCTGTGGTCGACCTGTGCTGAAGGACGCCCTCGGGACGTTCCTGAGGGCGTCCGTCAGGGCAGGTCCTACTCGACGGTGACGGACTTGGCGAGGTTGCGTGGCTTGTCCACGTCGTAGCCCCGGCTGCGGGCGATCTCGGCGGCCAACACCTGCAACGGCACCGTGGACACCAACGGCTGCAACAACGTCGGCACCGCCGGGATCTCGATCAGATGATCCGCGAACGGCCGGACGATGTCGTCGTTCTCGCTGGCGATCACGATCGTGCGCGCGCCTCTGGCCTGGATTTCGCTGATGTTGGACACCAGTTTGGTGTGCACAACGGGATTGTCCTTGGGGGAGGGCATCACCACGACGACGGGCAGGCCCTCCTCGATCAACGCGATCGGGCCGTGCTTGAGCTCGCCCGCGGCGAAGCCCTCCGCGTGCATGTACGCCAGTTCCTTCAGCTTCAACGCACCCTCCAACGCGACCGGGAACCCGACGTGCCGGCCCAGGAACAACACCGCCTTGGAATCAGCCAGCTCACGCCCCAACGCCCGCACCCGCTCCACCGTGGTCAGCACCCGCGAGACGGCCTCAGGCATCGCCTCCAGCTCGGCGAACTCCCGCGCCACCTCGTCGGGATACTTCGTGCCCCGCGCCTGCGCCAACGCCAACCCGACCAGGTAGTTCGCCACGATCTGCGCCAGGAACGCCTTGGTCGAGGCCACCCCGATCTCCGGACCCGCGTGCGTGTACAACACGGCGTCGGACTCCCGCGGGATCTGCGCGCCGTTGGTGTTGCAGATCGCCAACACCCGCGCCTTCTGCTCCCGGGCGTGCCGCACCGCCTCCAGCGTGTCGGCGGTCTCGCCGGACTGCGAGATCGCCACCACCAACGTGTCCCGGTCCAACACCGGGTCCCGGTACCGGAACTCCGAAGCCAGCTCCACCTCCACCGGCAACCGACACCAGTGCTCGATCGCATACTTCGCCACCAGGCCCGCGTGGTAGCTGGAACCACAGGCGATCACGAAGACCTTGTCGACATCACGCAGGTCCTGATCGGACATGCGCTGCTCGTCGAGCACGATCCGGCCATTGACGAAATGCCCGCGCAGCGTGTTCGCCAACGCCTCGGGCTGCTCCTCGATCTCCTTGAGCATGAAGTACTCATGCCCGCCCTTCTCCGCGGCCGACAGATCCCAGTCCACCCGAAACGGCGTCGCCCGCGCCGCCTCACCGTGGAAATCGGTCACCTCATAACCCTCACGGGTGATCACCACGACCTGGTCCTGACCCAACTCCACCGCGTCGCGGGTGTGCTCGATGAACGCCGCCACGTCGGAGGCCACGAACGTCTCACCGTCGCCGACCCCGACCACCAGCGGCGAGGACCGCCGCGCCGCGACCACCATGCCCGGCTCGTCGCCGTGGGTGACCACCAGCGTGAACGCGCCCTCCAACCGGCGGCACACCGCCCGCACACTGGCCGGCAGGTCGCCCGCGGTCTCCCCGTCCCGGTAGGCGCGGCCGACCAGGTGCGCCGCGGTCTCGGTGTCGGTGTCGCTGGACAGCTCGACGCCCTCGGCCTCCAACTCCGACCGCAGCGCCACGAAGTTCTCGATGATGCCGTTGTGCACCACCGCGACCCGACCCGTCGCGTCGCGGTGCGGGTGGGAGTTCTTGTCGATCGGCGCGCCGTGGGTGGCCCACCGGGTGTGCCCGATGCCGGTCGTGCCGGCCAGGCCGTCCCGGCCGACCTCGTCCAGGCGCGCCTCCAGGTTCGCCAGCCGACCGGCCTTGCGTTCCACCCTCAGCCCGCCCTGGCCGTCCAGCATCGCGACACCGGCCGAGTCGTAACCCCGGTACTCCAGCCTCCGCAACCCGTCCAGCACGACGTCCAACGCCGACCGATGCCCCACGTAACCCACGATTCCGCACATGGCCCTTGCACGCTCCCTGTCTCGGTCCGAGTCCAGTGGATGCGGAGTCGGCGGCGGCATGACGCATGTCGGCGGGCGTCGGGAAACCGGGTCGGGGCGCCCGCGACCCGGCGTCTTTGTGACGTGGCTCACAAAATTACCCCAGGGACGTGGAAAACGGGCAAAGCGCGTCATAGCGCTGAGCTGCCGCCATCACACCGGTCGAGTGCCAGCAGACGGGAGCAGCTGTCCATGGGCAACCTGGCAACCACGGTAAGCGAGGACGAGGCCGAGGCCTCGACGAGCGATTTGGAGCTTGTGGCCGCAGTTCGCGCAGGTGACGACCAGGCCTATGGCGTGCTGTTCGAGCGGCATGTCGCCGCCGCGCGCCGGCTGGCACGCGGGCTCGCCCGCAGCGACGCCGAGGCGGACGACTTCGTGTCCGACGCGTTCGCCCAGGTGTTGTCGAAGCTGAAGGTCGGCAAGGGACCGACGGAGGCGTTCCGCGCCTACCTCCTGATGGCGGTCCGCAACTTCGCCTATCTCCAGTTTCGACGGGACCGCAACGTCGACTTCGTCGGGGAGTACTGGGAGTCCGGCGACAGCCATGACAACCAGCCGGTCGCCGCCGCCGAGCTGAACGAGGAGCGCTCGCTGATGTGCCGGGCGTTCCGGCGTCTCCCGGAGCGCTGGCAGCTCGTGCTGTGGCACACCGAGGTCGAGGGGCAGACGGCGGCGCAGGTCGCGCCGCTGCTCGGCCTGTCGCCCAACGCGGTCTCCGCGCTGGCCTACCGCGCCCGCGAGGGGCTGTGCCAGGCGTACCTCGCCGTGCACCTCCCGCTGGTCGACACCGAGTGCCAACGCGTGGTGGAGCTGCTCGGCGGGTGGGTCAGGGAGAAGCTCCACGTCCGCGACCGGGCGCTCGTCGAGTCGCACCTGGACCGCTGCGAGCGATGCCGCGACCTGGTCGCGGAACTCGCGGACCTGAACGGCCCGCTGCGCGGCGTGCTGCTGCCCGTGGTGCTCGGCGGCGCGGCGGCGGTCTACGCCGCGACGCTGGGCGGAGCAGCCGGCGGGGCAGGTGGGGCAAGTGGGGCCGCAGGGACGCTTCCGGCGCAGGCTTCCGCTGCCGGCAACGCGATGGCGAGGGGCGTGGCGAGAGTGTGCCGCCAGCCCGTCCTGGCCCTGGTGGGGCTGGGTGTCCTCGGGCTGATCGCGACGACGGCGACGACGTCGGCCGCGCGATACCGCAACGACGCCAGCGACGTTGCGACGGCGGGCGAAGGCAGGGCGTCGGGTTCGGTGCGGGTCGGCCCGACCCGCGTCCCCGGCGACACGCTCTCGGCTCCGGAGGTGCCCCCGAAACGGCCCGCCGGTGACACCCCCGGCAGACCAGGCGGGGACGCCGGAGTCGCGCCGCCAGCGACCCCGGCGACCCCGTCGGCGACCCCGCCGGCCAACCCGGGATCCAGGGTGACCCCGCCACGCTCGGCCGGTTCGTCGACTGGCCAGACAGCTGCCGCTCCGGAGCAGCCTGACACCGTGTTCGCGGCGCTGTCGCCGCTCGTCGCGCTGGACGCGAGCACGACGGTGCTGCTGTCGGTGCCCCCGTTCGTTCCGGAGGCCGTTGCCGGGGCGGGCGCGGCACCAGTCGAGGCCGCTGCGGCCACGTCGGCTGAGTCCACGTCAGCTGGGTCCGCCGCGGGGACGGGCGCGGCGACCGCCCCGCCGCCGCCCGCGCCCGCCCCGCCGCCGCCCGCGCCCGCCCCGGCACCACCCGCACCCGCCCCGAGGTCACAACCCGTAGCCGCCACCGTGGACAGCGACGACGGGCCCGTCAACAAGCCCACGCCCACGCCGGTCGCGCCGAAGCTGACCCTGTCGGCCGTGCCGGGAACCGGCGGGCAGGCCACGATCACCGTGGGCTACCAGGGATCAGCGCCCGCGCGGGTGCAGGTCGACGTGACGTCGCCCGGCCTCCTGTCCGGCCTCCTGTCGGGTGTGGCCATGTCCTGCACCGGGCGCGAACCGTCGTCGGGCCCCGGCCAGTGCGTGCTCACCATGCGGCCTGGGGAGAGCGCGACTCTCGTTGCCACGGCCAAGGGGCTGCTGCCCGTCCTGCTGAACCCGACCTCGCTCACCATCGTGGCCACCACCGGGACCGCACGGGCCGACCAGGTCGTCCAGCTGAACTGAGCGCCCGCGCCAGCCATCGTCAGCAGGCCCTCGCCGGCGAGATCTCCGCGATCTCGCCGGCGAGCGTCGTCCTGATGGCGGCGAGGAGTTCGCCCGTGGCGCAGTCCCGGTCGATCCAGCCGAGCGCGCCGTCCTGTCGCGCCCGCGCGGCCTGCGCGCGGTCCGCCGGCGTCCTGGCGAGCACGACGACGGCGGTCCACCACCGGCGCGCCGACACCAGCCGGGTCAGCTGGAACTCGGGATCCAGCGCGGAGTCGACGAGCAGCACGTGCGGCGGCGCGAACTCGCACAGCGACAGCATGTCCGAGGGACTGGTGGTCGCCCCGGCCCACTCGAGGCCGTCGGTCGTGTCGACCAGGAGTTCGACGCCTCGGTGGTAGATCGCGGCGCTGTCGAGGAGCGCGACGCGCACCTGGTCGGGCACCGGGCGCGGGTGCCGCGACGCCGCCGAGCACCGGGGTGCGGTGACGATGGTCGACCTCATGATGTCCCTGCCCTCTCTCGGTTTCACGACGTGCCCTGACCCAGCAGGCGGTACAGCCTGATGTCACCGGACCCGTCGACGAGTTCGAACCGCTGCGGCGCGGCGTTGACCGCGTCCAGCAACGCGGCCTGACCGCCGCCCGCCCTGATGTTCACGGCCACCCAACCGGCGCCGGCCGCGCGCACGTCGGCCACCCACCGGTCGAGATCGCCGAGGTAGGCCACCACGGCGAGCTGTCGGTCCAGCCGGTCGCCGATCCACACGTGCGGAAAGCGCGCCGTGGTCGAGTCGGGGGTGGCGACCTTCGCGCCGGGCGGCAGCGCCCGCAGCATGGTGTACTGCGCCCACGGCTGGACGCCCCACCTGCGTTGGTCGGCGTCGGACAGCACGAGATTCCAGGCCTGGCTTAGGGATGCGCGTTCGCCGTTGGCCAGCGTGACCGGTGTCGGGTTGGTCGCCCACCACATGCCGAGGCCGGCGATGCCGGCCAGCGCGAGGGCGATCACGGCCTCGCCGCGCCGGGCCAGCCACTGCACGGCGAGCACCGTGCCGAGGCAGGCCATGGCGGCGAGGAAGATGGTGTACCTGCTCCACCACGGCGCCGGGTTGGCGAAGAACACGACCGTCGTCGGCAGGACGAGCAGGACGGTCCAGCGGCGTCGGAACACCAGCAGGGTGAGCGCGCCGAGCAGCAGGCCGACCAGCAGCACCGGCCACTGCGGCCCGAAGCCGCCGAGACGTTGGTCGTAAACGTAGTCGTGCGGGAACACGTCGTTGGTCCAGCTCGCCGCGAGCTTGCCGAGCAGCGAAGGCTGTTCGGCGATCTCGACCGGCCGGTTGGGGGTGATCAGCGTCGCCACCGGGTCAAGCTCGCCGCCGAACAGCGGCGCGCGCAACGGAAAGACCGGACTTCCCGCCCGCACGATGGTGGCCAGGTACCAGCTCGCCCCGACCACCATGGGCAGGCCGAGTGCGGCGGCGCAGGAGACCAGCCACCGGCGGGGGGAGCGCAGGCCGTGCGTTCGCCTCGACCCGTCCGCGAGATTCCTTGCCTGCCAACACAGGTAGCCGGCGACGGCCACCGCGAGCGCGAGGGCGACCAGGTTGGAGACCCGCGTGCCGAGCAGCACCGCGAGGCCGGTGCCCGCGAAGAACAGGTACACCGCGACGTGGCCCCGCCCGCCCTCCTGCCGGCCGGACACGAGATCGTCGGACGCCATCAGGAACTGCCAGGCGACCAGGAGGCCGGCCGCGGACGCCACATCCGGGTAGCTGGTGCCGGCCTGGAGGAACACCACCGGCGTCGCCGCGAACAGCAGCGTCGCGAACATCGCCCGCCTCGGGCTCAGACCCGCGCGGACGCCGAGGCCCGCCAGCGCGCAACAGGCGAGCAGCACGTAGCCGAACTGGGTGAGCCAGGCGAGTTCCGGGCCACGGAGGAACACCGAGGAGTACGCCGTGAACAGCTCGGTGTGCTGGGGCGAGTAGGAGGACCAGACCGACAGCGGGGTGCTCGCGAGCGACCCGCTGGACACCCAGGTGTCGACCGACAGCAGCCGGAAGGCGTTGCCGTCGAAGTCGTAACTGCCCACCCGCGCCGAGAGGACCGCGCGCCACAGGTACTGGACGGAGACGAGCACGGCCAGCACGACCAACGCGGGCAGCACGGCGCGGCGACCCGTGGCCGCGCCCCACTGCTCGTGCCCGGCCCGCCCGGCCCGCCTGGCGGGGTCGCGGCGCAGCGCGAGGGCGACGCCGGCCAGGCCCGTCGCCACCGAGGCGACCGCCAGCGGGACCGGGCGCAGCAGGTGCAGGTAGCCGAGCACGAGCACCAGCGCGCTTGGCTGGAGCAGCGCCAGCGAGACCGTCGCGGTCGCCCGGTCGGTCGCCGACCGGAACAGCGCGCGGGGGACCAACCAGGACGCCGCGAGCAGCGGCGCCGCGCCGATGATCAGGAGCAGTACGTCAGTCACGGGCACACCAGTCCTCGTGGTCGGTCGGTTGGTGGCGTCAGGACGACGCTTGGGCCGGCTGCTCGGTTCGCAGCGCCGCGGTCGCTGGCACGGCGCGCGGGACGCCCGTCGCGGCGGGAGCGGGCACCGACTCCGGAGCGCCGTCCTCGGCGGTCCGAGCGGTCTTGTCCCACCCGGTCTTGCCCTCGAGCATCCTGCCAAGCGCCTGCCAGCACGAGACGAACGAGACGTAGTTCCACACGATCAGCACGTGCCCGAGCAGGAAGCTCCGCCAGAAGCCGTAGTTGCGTTCCCTGCGGTAGTACAGGTAGCCCGAGATGAGACAAGGGAGGAACGACGCGACGTAGAGCAACAGCCCGATGAGGACACGGGAGAACAGCGTGGTGCCGAAGATGGTGCTTGGGTCGGCCGCCAGCTGGGAGACGGACACGAACAGTCCGATGTGGAACAACAGCGACCACGGCAGCACGATGACCCAGGGAATGGACAGGTACAGCGTCATCTCCAGCACGGCGAGGTTCGACAGCTTGCGGTTGCGCCAGATCTCGCCAAGCCGCCTGCCAGCGGTCATGTGTCCCTGGAACCATCTGGTGCGCTGCTTGACGAGCCTGCGGTAGTCGGTCACGCCCTGCTGGTCGACCCATGCCTTCGTGGTCGAGTCCAGCTGCCATCCCTCGATGAGCAACGTGATGGCCAGGTCGAGGTCCTCGGTCAGCGACTCGGACCACGGGTCCCGGCCGAGGTCGACCAGCGCGCGCAGCCTGCTGAACTGCCCGTTGCCGCCGAGGCTCACCGTCCGGCTGCGCCGCCTGCCGTACTGGGAGATCGCGGACAGCCCCCAGAACTCGAAGTCCTGGATCCTGGTGATCAGCTTGTCCGAGTTGCGGATCTTCACGGCGAGCTGGACCCCGCCGACCTTGGGATCGTCGAACAGCGGCAGCACATAGGACCAGGCGTCCTCGGACAGCCGGCCGTCGGCGTCCATCACGCAGACGAACACGGTGTCGGGATCGAGGCCGCGCCGGGCCACGTCCGCCAGCACCTCCTCGAACCCCTGGTTCAACGCCTTTCCCTTGCCCTGCCTCGCGTTGGGCAGGACGCGACGCACCACGATGGCCCGGTCGCCGCCCGCCTGCTCGGCGATGTCCCCGGTGCCGTCGTCGCTGCCGTCGTCGATCATCACGATCGTCGAGTTCGGCGTCCGCAGCAGCGCGGTCACGGTCTGTTCGATCACGACGCCCTCGTTCAACCCAGGAACCAGGAAGTAGACCCACTCGCCGTCCGGCTCGCGCCGGGCGATGGCTGGGGAGCCGGGTTCGGCCCTGGCCGCGGCGCGCATCTCCAGCAGCCCGGCGCCAGCACAGGCGAGGAAGTAGGACAAGCCGATCGCGATCGTGAGCAACGTCGTTCCGTAGAACAACCCGCTCGCGATGTCGGTGAGCACTGTGCCATCTCCTTTGCCCGGCGGCGGTTTGCGGCAGGTAGATGCCGCCCGGCCGGAGAGATGACGCAGCGATCCGGAGGAATCCCGGTCGCGCGACCGGTCCGGTCCTCGCCTCACCCGCGCGACGTATCCGAGTCACCTCCCGAGGGTAAAAAGTTCTCCGCCGTGCGTCATAGCGGCGGATGCGCCGTATCAACCTGCCGCAACCAGCCACGACCGTGTCGTCCACTTCGGCAGGTCCCAAGGTGAGGGAGGCGTAGGGCATGTACGGCAATACGGGGGGATTCGTCGGCGGCGCAGGGGTGGTTGGCGCCGGTGTGCTTGCGTCGACCGGATTTCCGGTGCTGCTCGTGGTGGCGGTGGGGCTGGCGGTGCTGATCCTCGGCGTCCTGCTGCTGCGGTCGTCCTATCTGCGCGGTCGCGGCGATGCCGGCTGAGGCCCCCGTCGCCGAGCGGGCGCCGGCCGGGAGTCTGGCCGGCCGGGCCGGGCGGGGCCGTCTGCGGTGGCGCACCCAGCTCTTCGCGGTGCTCGTCGTGGCGGCGGTGACCGGCCTGCTCACCGCTGGCTCGTTCCACACGTTCGTCCGGCCGACGCTGGTGACTGTCCCGGACGTGAAGGGACGCAGCGCAGGCGACGCCCGCGCCGTCCTCGAACGCCTCGGGCTCGGCGTCGACCAGGGCATCACCAGCCCGGCAGGCTTCGCGCCGGGCCAGGTGGCCGCCCAGGTGCCGCCAGCAGGCTCCGGCCTGCGGCCGGGCGGCCGGGTCGAGATCGACATCGCGGCGGACCCAACCCGGATCGACGTCCAGAAGTCCTTCTACGTGGGCAGGAAGTCCGCCGAGGTGGTCGCCGCGCTCCGGACGTTCGGCTTCGTCGTGCGCGTCGAGCAGGTGAGTTCCGAGTCGCCGCAGGACAGCGTGGTCGACGTGTCGCCGACCGGTCTGGTGCTCCAGGGCGACCCCGTGCGGGTCGTCGTGTCGAAGGGACTTGGCGGATGACCGACAACGACGTGGCCACCCCGACCGTGGCCTGGCCTGCGCGCGTCGGCCGCGTGGCCGTGTTCCTGCTGATCCTCGCCGCCTCGGTGCTGGTGTTCCTCGACCTGGAGTGGTTCAGGTCGGTCGAGGCGATGGCGGCCACCCCGTTGGTCGGCCTGTTCGTGCCCGGCGGCGCGGCCACCGAGTTCGCCACCCAGACCGTGTTCCTGTTCGGCGACGGCGCGAACCCCACCGTGGGTTTCGTGGTGTCCGGCGGATGCAGTGTCGGCGTGTTGGTCGCCCTGCTGTTGCTCGCGGCGTCCGCGATGGCGCTGCTGAGCAGGTTCAGCCCGGTGCGCGTGCTGTGGGCGGTGCTCGCCGCGGTGTGCGTGTCCTTTCTGGCCAACGTCATCCGCACCACCGCGATCGCGGTGATCGGCGGCCGGCTCGGCCGCGAGGGCGCCTTCTTCTTCGTGCACAACGTCGGCGGCGCCGTGTTCATCGTCGTTATGGCCACCGTGTCGGTGGTCGTCTTCTTCAACCTCCTGCTGGCCGTTCGCCGGTCCGCTGCCTCCGCCTAGTGAGATGTGGGTCAAATCGTGAGTCTGCGCATCGTTTCCACCAGTCCGGTTCCCGAGGTGCACCTGGTCGTCGGCACCAGGCCCGAAGCCATCAAGCTGGCCCCGGTCGCGCTCGACCTCGCCAGGTCGGGGCGGATGAAGGCGGTCGTGCTGGCGACCGGGCAGCATCCGACGATGGTCCACCAGGCGCTGGCCGCCTTCGGCGTCAAGGCCGACGCGACCATGCGGCTGGACCGCGTCGACGGGGGGCTCGTCGAGCTGTACGCCCAACTCCTGCCGCAGCTGGACGCGCTGTGGGCCGATCGCCCGCCGGCCGCGGTCGTGGTGCAGGGGGACACGTCCTCGACGGTGGCCGGCGCGCTCGCCGCGTTCTGGCGGCGGGTTCCGGTGGTGCACCTGGAGGCCGGGCTGCGGTCGTTCGACCTCGACTCGCCGTTTCCCGAGGAGGCCAACCGGCGAATGGTCGGCGCCATCGCGCGGCTGCACCTCGCGCCGACCGAGCGCGCCGCGAACAACCTCCGGCGCGAGGGCGTCGCGGAGGACCGGCTGCTCGTCGTCGGCAACACGGTGGTGGACGCGGTCGGCACGGTCGTGCGGAACCGCACGCCCTTCGGGCAACCGGACCTGGCCGCGGTCGAGGCGCGCGCGTTGTCCGGGAACAGGAGGCTGCTGCTGGTGACCGTGCACCGGCGCGAGTCGTGGGGCGAGCCGTTGGCCGGCGTCCTGAACGCCGTGCGGACGATCGTGCGGGAGCACCAGGACGTGGAGGTCGTGCTTCCAGCACACCCCAATCCCCAGGTGCGCGACCAGGTGCGGCAGGCGCTCGGCGACTGCCAACGGGTCACGATCACCGAGCCGCTGGACTATCCCGACCTGGTCAGGCTGCTCGCCGCGAGCACGCTCGTGCTGTCCGACTCCGGCGGCATCCAGGAGGAGGCGCCGTCCTTCAAGGTCCCGGTCATGGTGCTGCGGGACGTCACCGAGCGCCAGGAGGCGGTCGACGCCGGGTGCGCGCTGCTGGTCGGCACGGACGAGGAGCGCGTCACGGCCGTTGCCGGGCGGCTGCTGGGAAATCCGGCGTTCACGGCCCAGCTGACCGCCTCGGGCAACCCGTTCGGCGACGGCCTTGCCGGCGAACGAACCGAACAGGCGCTGGCCGTCCTGCTCGGTCTCGCCGAACAGATGCCAGACCAGTTCGTGCCGCAGGCGACCGAGGTCAGGTTGTCCCAACGCGCCTAGCCGGGACGCGTGGGCACCACCTGCCGTGGAGGGTCGTTCGATGGAGACTGCTGATGGGCGCCCGGCCGTGGCGCGGGACGGCGGCCGCGCGTCCGCGCCGATCGCGGGCAGGGTGCTGATCGCCTGCGCGACCCCGCTGGTCGGCGAGGGCGTCGCGCGGGTCGTCGACCACATGCGCGAGGCGACGGTCGCGGGCATGTGCGGCACGGTGAGCGACCTGTTCATCAAGGCGCACCAGTGCGATCCCACCATCGTGATCATGGACGACGCGCTCGATCCGGCGTTCCAGACGGTGCGGCTGGTGGTCGAACCGCGCCGTGCCGTGATCGTGCTGCTGGCCCCGACCAGGCGCGGGCAGCTGCGGGTGCGCGAGGCGTTGAAGGCGGGCGCGGGCGGCGCGGTGTCCTGGGCGTCCAGCCGATCGGTCGTCGCCGACGCCCTGCGGGCGGCCAGGACCGGCCGGGTCTACGTCGCGCCGGAACTCCAGGAGCGCCACCAGGAATCCGCAGGGCGGGCGGTGTCCCGCCGCGAGGACGAGGTGCTGCAACTGGTCTGCCGGGGGCTGGACAACCGGCAGGTCGCCGAGCGGCTGTTCGTGTCCAGCGAGACGATCAAGACGCACGTCCGCAACATCGCGAGGAAGCTCGGCGCGCGCGATCGCGCCCAGATCGTCGTGCACGCGTTTCGGACGGGGCTCGTCGACGAGCGACTCGTCACCGAAGGGTAAGACCGCCGGGATTTCCCTGTCCCGTAAGCCTTTCCGCGCGCCCGGCCGCGCGGAGGACAGCGCCCGAGGGGCACGGGCTAGCGCCGCCCGGCGCGCTTGCCGCGCACGAGGTTCTTCAGCGCGTGGCCGACCTGGCGCAGCGGCCCGGCTCCGGCCGGGGCCACCAGGCCGGCCTGCCGCAGCAGGTCGAGGAAGTCGCCCTCCTGCCAGACCTCGGCAAGCCGCCCGTCGTCGTCGAGCCGAACGACCAGCAGCGCGGTCAGCCGCAGCACCCGTCCGGTCGGCGGGAAGACACCGACGAAGTCGCCGAGGTGGGTGCCGACGTTCTCCAGGCGCAGCGCAACGACATTGCCGTCGACGATGACCTCGTTGGCCGTGTACACGAGGTCCGGCTGTCCCTGCTTGGCCAGCCGGACCGTGGCCTTGAACTCGGCGAGAGTGCGCGCGTGCGGCAGGTTTCCGATGTGGAACACCAGATCCGGCGCCGCGACCTCGTCGAGAGTGTCCAGCGCGTCCGGGTCCGCCATGTTCCAGATGCGGTCGAAGAACACCTCGCACACCCATGCGCCGAACTCCGCCCTCGGCTTCGGGAGCACGCCGTCGGCGGTCATTTCGCGCCTCGCCGTTGCGCGGCAACGGATCGCGCCTTGAGCGCGGCCAACCGGCCAACCGTGCGCAGGACGTGCCGGAACCGCGCGAACTCGGTGGCCTGGCGCGGCGGGATGACGCCGAGCTGGTCGAGCACGGTCAGGTTGTTGAGCTCCTGCCACAGCTCTGCCACCTGGTCGCCGTCGAACCGCAGCCAGAGCAGCTCCGTGATCTCCACCCGGCGTCCGGTCGGCGGGATGCCGTCGTGCTCGCCCCGCTGCGTGCCGAGGTACCTGCTGCGCAGGACCACCGTGCCGGACTGCGCGATGACGAGGTCCACCTCCTGCCGCAGGTCGGGAAACGACGTCCTGGTCGCCAGGATCAGCTCCCGGTAGGCGCGGCGGCCACGCACGGCGGGCCGTTCGGGGACGTGCGCCACCAGGTCCTCGCGGAAGTGGTCGTCGATCGCCGCCAACCGGCCGCGATGCCAGACCTGGTCGGCGATCTCGCGGGCGAGGTCGCGGAGGTCGTCCTCGGTCATGGTGCCTCCAAGGGGGGCGGTCGGTGGTCGGGACGAGCGCGGCCCGCCGGAGCGTCCGATGTCCTGGTCGGTGGATGCGCGTAACCCCTGGTAGTCGACGCGGCCGGCCGCGGATCTCCCCCCTGCGGTGAGCGGTCTACGCCTGCGGGGGTCACCCATTCGGGTGATAGGTGGCATCGCTCGTGGGAGTTGCGTCATCGAACCCCACCTCGCGGCATCTCCCTGCCAGCCCGGCGACGGAAGCGTCACACCGCCCGCCGTGCCGACCACAGGGCAGACGTGCACACCGCACGCCGCACAGAATGTCGGGGAAATCGTATGAGCAAGCACTCGGACGACAAGCCGCGCAAGAGGCGCCGCAAGGCCATGATCGTCGGCCTCGCGATCGGTGTGGGGGCCACGATGCTGTCCACCGCGGCCTTCGCCGCGTGGGATGTCAGCGGCGACGGCACCTCCAGCGACGCCGCCGCGACCGCGCAGAAGATCGTCGTCAAGCTGAACCCCAATCCCAACGGGGACCTGTGGCCCGGCGGCACCGGCGCGGCCCAGTACTCCATCGACAACCCCAACGGCTTCCCGGTGGTCGTGTCGAAGCTGACCTTCAACTCGATCACGAGCGGCAACGAGACCAACTGCCCCGCCAAGAATCTCACCGCGGTGAACTCGACGGCGACCCTGGCGACGGCCATCACCGTTCCGGCCAACAGCAACTCGGGCGCGCAGAGCCTGCCGGCCGCGTTCAAGCTGGACACCAACGCGCCGAGCGCGTGCCAGGGCGTCGTGTTCACGGTGAAGACCTCCGCCACCGCCGTCACCGGATAGCTCCCACCCGTGTCGACCGTGTGCGCAGGGCTCGACTCCCGCGCCGGATCCGTGCAGCTGCCCGGGTCCGGCGCGGCCGGCCGCGTCCGCCGAGCAGTGCTAGGTGGCCTGCTGGTCACCGTGGTGGTCGCGCTGGGCGCCGGCCGCGCGGAGGCGGCGTGGGCGGTCTCGGGCGACGGCAGCTCGTCCGCGCGGGCGAGGCAACTCGTCGCCCCGGCCGCTCCCTCGGTGCAGGCGGGGCTGTTCGGGTGCCTGCTGTCCTCGCTCACCGTTTCCTGGCCGGATCCTCCGCAACAGGGCACCAGCCTCGACGTGGTCCGGGTCGACGGCTCGAACCAGCAGACGGTCATCGCCTCCTCGCGCACGGCCGCCGGTTCCGTCAGGGACAGCGGGGTGGCGGTGCTCGGCTTCGCGCCCCAGTACTTCCTGGTCAACAGGGCCGGTTCCTGGCAGCTGTCCGGACCGAGCGCGACATGCGGGAGCTGACCAGCCCGACGGAGGACCGATGAGCATCGCCCGAGCCACCCGCGCGGTCGTCGCGGTCGGCGTGTTCGCCGCGGTCGCCGCGTTCGGCGCGACACCGGCGGCGTCGGCGAGCGGGCGGCCCGTCGAGCTGCGTGCCTCGGCCAACCCCGTCGCCGACCTCTACCCGGGCGGCCGGGGCGCGTCGCAGTTCTCCGTGGACAACCCGAATCCGTTCCCGGTCCGCCTCCTGTCGGTGTCCTTCGGCTCGGTCACCTCGTCCGATCCGGCGGGTTGCCCGGCCGACCTCGTGCGCATGGTGGATCGGCCGCTGCCGGCCGACTCCGTGGTCGGCGCGGGCGAACGGGCCAGGACCTACGCCGTGCCGGCGGCGTTCACGCTGTCCGCCGACGCCCCCAATGCCTGCCAGGGCAAGACGTTTCTCGTCGCCACCCGCGTGCGTGCGATCGCGGTCGATGACGCAGGCAGGTCGCCGTCGGGAGACCAGCCCGGTCCGGACGCGCAGGAGCTGGCCTGGACCGGCGCCGCCATCGCGCTCCCGATCGCCTGCGGCGCAACGCTGTTGGCCGGTGGCTGGCTGCTCCTGCTGTTCGGGCGTCGCCGTCGGGCTCGGACGACGCCGCGCGGGTGATCGCAGTACGGCGACCGGCTATCGTCCACGGTCAACCGCACCGGAGCGGCCTGTGCACGATGACCCGGAGGGCGCGATGGGGATGCGGGTGCTTGTCTCGGTGGACATGGAGGGCATCGCCGGCGTGGTCCACGGCGAGGACATCCAGCCAGGCCACAGCGAATACGAACGCAACCGCTCGCTGTTCACCTCGGAGGCCAACGCCGCCGTGCGCGGCGTGCTCGCCTACCGGGCGGACGCCCAGGTGTTGGTCACCGAGGCGCACGCGCAGTTCCGGAACCTGTTGCCCGAGCGGCTGGACCGGCGCGCGGAACTGCTGCGCGGCTCGCCCAAGCCCGACGGGATGATGGCGGGCCTGGCGGCCGACGTGGACGCCGTGCTGTTCATCGGCTACCACGGCAAGGCCGGCACGCCCCGCTCGGTCATGGCCCACACCATCTCCGGCGGGTGCATCGCCGACGTGCGCTGCAACGGCCGCTCGCTGGGTGAGCTTGGCCTGAACGCGGCCCTCGCCGCGCACCACGGCGTGCCGTCGGTGCTGGTCAGCGGCGACGACACCGTGGCGGCCGAGGCGGCCGAGGTCGTGCCCGGCATGCACACCGTGGTGGTCAAGCGGGCCCTCGGCGCCCGCGCGGCCGCGCTGCTGCATCCCGACGAGGCCTGCGAGCGGATCGAGCGGGCGGTGCCCCTGGCGCTGGCCGACCGCGATGCCGTGCGCGCGCTGCGTTTCGACGGCCCGGTCGACCTGGAGGTCCAGGTGTTGCGGCCGCACATGACCGAACACGCGCTGCTGGTTCCCGGCATGCGGCGCACGGACGGCTGCACCCTGCGGTACGCGGCGCCGGACTTCCCCACGGCGTACCAGGTCACCGAGCTCATCGCCACGCTCGCCGCCCGCTGACCGGCGGCGCCGCGAAGAACTCCCTGACGCCGCAGCACGTTCTCGGACCGCCGAGCCCGTCCGCGCGGGCTCGGCGGCTCAGCCGACGACCATCCACTGCCGCCCGTCGAGCAGCTCCCGCGCCGCGTCCAGGTGTCCCGCATGCGTTGCCGTCTCGGTGAGGACGTGCAGCAGGACCTCGCCGAAGTCGTCCAGCCGCCACGTGCCGAAGAAGTCCGGCCACCAGGCCGGCTTCGCGTCAAGGGCAGTCGCCAGGATGACCTCGTCCGACCGCGTGATCTCCGCGCGGTACAAGGCAAGGATCTCCTCGCCCGTCAGGTCGGCCGGCGGATTCCAGCCGTCGCCGGCGTCCTCGGCGACCCAGTCCTTGACCGCCTGCCGCCCGGCGACGACCCCCTGGAACCAGAACCGCTCGTCGTCAAGGGCCAGGTGGTGCACCAGCTGACGGCAGCTCCAGCCCGAGGGCAGCACCGGTCGCCGCATGGCCTCCTCGTCCAGCCCGTCCAGAATGCCGAGGACGTGCCTACGGGCGCCGTTGAGGTGATCGAGCAAGATCGCGACATCCACGGCCGAAGCCTAGTGCGTTACCCCGTTCGGCGGAGTTCCGCCGGGCCTGCCCTGACGGCTACGCCGATCTGACGCCGAGGCGGGGCCGTTGTCCGCGCCCGCCGACATGACCCTGTTCCTCGAGGTGGACGGCAGTGGGCCGCCCGACTGCTTCGACGGCTACAAGATGCAGCTCAACCTCGACCTGTACGACTGGGACCACCCGAACGACCCGTGGACCCAGTCCTACAACGTCAACGTGCTCCAGAGCGGGTTCCACGCGCAGCTGCTCGGACCGCTCGGCGACTACTTCGCGTTCAAGCACGGGCTGAGCCTGGAGAAGATGGTGGTCTGGGTGCAGAGCTCCAAGGTCGATCCGCAGGACTTCACCGCGCGGACGATTCCCTTCGACCTGCGCATGTGTGACCCGACGCCCGACCACCCGTTCGGCGGGTCGACCGTCGACTGCGGCTACCACCCGTCGCTGCTGACCAACTAGTTTCGTCGCTCGCCAAGTGGCCCCAGGGGACGCCGGCTTCCCCTGGGGCCACGCGGTTTCCGTCAGGATCCCGAGGTCACGAGTTCGGGCGCGGGCTGCCCGCTCGCCGTGTCCGCAGTGCGGTTGGCCACCGTGACGAGCACGGCGAGGCCGGCGAAGATCACCGCGGCGATGACGCCGACGACGTTCAGCCCGCTGGTGAAGCCGTCCTTCGCGGTGCGCAGCAGGTCGGCGGCCTGCCCGGCCGGCAGGTGCCGCGCGGCCGCCGTCGCCCCGGCGAGCGTCTGGCCCGCCGCCGCGGGCGCGCCCCCGGCGACGGCGTCGACCAGGTGCGCGCGGTAGACGGCCGTGCCGAGCACGCCGAGCAGCGCCAGCCCGAGCGAGCCGCCAAGGTAGTTGCCGGTCTCGGCCATCGACGCGGCCGAGCCGGCCCGCTCCGGCGGCACGGAGCCGACGACCAGGCCGATGCCGAGGGCGAACAGCGGGCCGGTGCCCAGCGCCAGCACGGCGATGCCGACCATCGTCATGGCGGGGCCGCCGGTGCTGCCGACCAGCGCCAGCGGGACGCAGCCCAGCATCGACACGGCCAGCCCGCCGCCGATCGCGGTGGCCGGCCGCATCCGCCTGGCGAGCGCGGGCGCGGTCATCGTGCCGATCGCGACGCCGAGGCCCATCGGCGCGAACAGGACGGCCGAGCCGAGCGGGCTGAACCCCAACACGCTCTGGAGGTACTGGGTGACCAGCATGCCGACGCCGGCCATCGCCAGGCCGGCGAACACCAGCGCGACCAACACCGCGGTGAACGGCCGGTTCGCCAGCAGCCGCAGGTTCAGCAGCGGCGTCTCCAGCGTCAGCTGACGCCGGACGAACAGGGTGCCGACGGCCGCGCCGGCCACGATCGCCCCAGCCGGCACGAGCACGCCGGAGGCGCCCTGCACGGTCAGCTGCTTGAGGCCGTAGACCATCAGCAGCACGGCCACCAGCGACTGACCGACGCTGAGCAGGTCAAGCCTGCCGGCCGCCGGGCTGCGGAACTCCGGCAGGACCCTCGGCCCGACGATCAGCAGCAGCCCCATCGCGGGGACCGCGACCAGGAACACCGAGCCCCACCAGAAGTGCGCGAGCAGGAACCCGGCGAGCACCGGGCCGGCCGCGCCGCCGGCGAACTGGCTGGTCGCCCAGATCGCGATGGCCTTCCCGCGCTGCCGGTCGTCGCGGAACATGTTGGTGATCAGCGCGAGCGTCGACGGCATGAGCGTCGCGCCGGCGATCCCGAGCAGCGCCCGCGCGGCGATCAGCATCCACGGGGTCGTCGAGTAGGCGGCGACCACGGAGAGGACCGCGAACGCGGCACCGCCGACGAACAGCAGCCTGCGGCGGCCGATCCGGTCGCCGAGCGTGCCCATGGTGATCACGAACCCGGCGACCAGGAAGCCGTAGCTGTCGCTGATCCACAGCTGTTCGACGCCGCTGGCGCCGAGCTGGGCACTCAGCGAAGGCAGCGCGAGGAACAGCGCGGTCGAGTCCATCGCCACCAGCAGACTGGGCAGCACCAGCACCGCGAGTCCCAGCCACTGCCGCCGGCCCGCGCTCCGCTCGGTGTCGGTCATTTCGGGCTCTCCTTCTCCTCCGGGTGGTGTCGCGGGCTGGTCGGAGCTGCCCCGCCGGCCTTTACCTCCGTCGGGAGGAATTTCTGCGGGGTGCTCGCTAAGGTCGCCGGTGTCGTTGGAGAGCGATCGGAAACTCGTCTCCGACGGACGTAAAGACGGCGGCAGCGGCTCCGACCAAGCGGCTGAAGGGCCCGAACGGGGCCCTCCACGCAACGAGGAGAAGTCATGAAGTTCCTGCTGAACCTGCACATGAACCCGGCCGTGTGGGACTCGCTGACCGAGGACGAGCGCAACGAGGTCATGACCGGGCACGGCGCGTTCATGGAGACGGTCACCAAGTCCGGCGAGATGATCACCACGCAGGGCCTTGCCGACCCGTCGCAGTCCGCCGTGGTGCGGGTGCGCGGCGGGCAGCCGGTGGTCACCGACGGGCCGTACCTCGAGGCCAAGGAGTACCTCGGCGGCTTCTACCTGATCGACTGCGAGAGCCGGGACCGCGCGCTGGAACTCGCGGCGATGATCCCGGACGCCAAGGTCGAGGGCCTCGGCGTCGAGGTGCGGCCGGTGATGTTCGCCGACGGACAGCCGGAGATGTGACGATCGAGCCCGTCGCCGAGGACCTGCTGCGCGAGCTGGCGCCGCAGGTCCTCGGCGTGCTCGTCCGCCGGTACGGCCAGTTCGAGGAGGCCGAGGACGCGGTGCAGGAGGCCGTGCTCGCGGCGGCCGTCCAGTGGCCGGCCGAGGGCGTCCCGGCCAACCCGCGCGGCTGGCTGGTCACCGTCGCGGCGCGGCGGCTGATCGACGAGTTCCGCAGCGACCGCGCGCGCCGCGACCGGGAGGCCGACGCCGCCCTGCGGGAGCCGGAGCCCGACGTCCCGGACACCGACGACACGCTGGTCCTGCTGTTCCTGTGCTGTCATCCCGCACTGACCCCGGTGTCGCAGACCGTGCTGACGCTGCGCGCGGTCGGCGGCCTGACCACGGCCGAGATCGCGCACGCGTTCCTGGTGCCGGAGAACACCATGGCGGTGCGGATCAGCCGGGCCAAGCAGCGCATCAAGGCGGCGGGCGCCCGCTTCGCCATGCCGGCGCCCGAGGAGCTCCGGGAGCGTCTCGACGTCGTGCTGCACGTGCTGTACCTGATCTTCAACGAGGGCTACACGGCGTCGTCGGGGCCCGAGCTGCACCGCGCGGACCTGGCCCACGAGGCGATCCGGCTGATGCGCATGGTGCACCGGCAGCTGCCGGGCGACGGCGAGGCGGCCGGCCTGCTCGCCCTGATGCTGCTGACCGACGCCCGGCGCGCCGCCCGCGTCGGCCCGGCCGGCGAGCTGGTTCCGCTCGCCGAGCAGGACCGCAGCCGCTGGGACGCCCGGTTCGTCGCCGAGGGCACCGCGCTGGTCGAGGCGGCGATGGCCACCGCGCCGCTCGGCCCGTACCAGCTCCAGGCCGCGATCGCGGCGACCCACGCGGACGCGGCGCGCGCCGAGGACACCAACTGGCGCCAGGTCCACCTGCTGTACCGGATCCTCGAACGGATCGCGCCCAACCCGATGGTCACCCTCAACCGCGCGGTCGCCCTCGCCGAACTCGAGGGCCCGCGCGCCGGCCTGACCCTGTTGTCCACTTTGGACGATGATGACCGGATCAACGGCCACCACCGGCTCCCCGCCGTCCGCGCGCACCTGTTGGAACAGGCCGGCGAGGTCGAGGCGGCGCTGGAGAACTACCGCAACGCCGCCCGCCGCACGCTCAGCCTCACCGAGCGCCGCTATCTCGAGTCCCGCGCCGCCCGCCTGATCGGCCGAAGTGGATGACGCTCGGGTGATTCACGCTGCGTATCGACACGCTTACACTGTGGCGGCCCGCCCCAGGGCTCGGCGGGTGGCGGACCGCAACAGGGGGTGGCCATGGGGTTCGGCTTCGGACAACGACGTGGCGGGCGCCTTCCCGTTGAGCGCACCAGCTTCGTCGGGCGCGAAGGGGAAGTCGCGCTGGTCCGGGACGGGCTGGCGCGGGTCAGGCTGGTCACGCTGGTCGGGCCGGGCGGCGTCGGCAAGAGCCGCACGGCGTTGCACGCGGCCGACGCCCTGCGCACGCAGTTCCCCGACGGGACCTGGCTGGTGGAGCTGTCGGCGCTGCACGACCCCGAACTGCTCCCGGCGACTCTCGCCGCGGTGTTCGAGCTTCCGCAGCAGCCCGGCATGGAACCGCTCGACGCCGTGGTCGCGCACCTCCAGGACCGGCGGCTGCTGATCGTCCTGGACACCTGCGAGCACCTCCTGGACGCCTGCGCGATGCTCTCCGACATCCTGTTGCGCGAGACCAGAGGGGTGAGCGTGCTGGCCACCAGCAGGCAGCCGCTCGACGTGCCTGGCGAGCACTGCGTGCAGATCGCCCCGCTGGCACCGGCCGACGCCAGGGAGCTGTTCGTGCAGCGCGCGGCAGCCGTGGTGACGGGCTTCACCGCCACCGACGCGAACCGGGACCACCTGAGCGCGCTGGTCGCCCGGCTCGACGGGATTCCGCTGGCGCTGGAGCTGGCCGCGGTGCGGCTGCGGTCGGTGCCGCTGGCCGCCTGCGCGGCGCGGCTCGACGACCGGTTCGGCGTGCTGACCGCGGAGCGGCGGTCCTCGCTCACCCGGCACCAGACCCTGCGGGCGGCCATCGCCTGGTCCTACGAGCTGTGCACCGAGCCGGAGCGGCTGCTGTGGGCGCGGCTGTCGGTCTTCGCCGGATCCTTCGAGCTGACCGCCGCGGAGCGGGTGTGCGCCGGCGGCGAGCTGCCGGGCGCGCGGGTGGTGGAGACGCTGATCGGGCTGGTCGACAAGTCGGTCGTGCAGCGCACCGGCGAGGAGGGCCAGCGCTACCGGTTGCTGGACACGATCCGCGAGTACGGCGCCGACCGACTCGCCGAGACCGGCGGCGCCGACGCGGTGCGGGACCGGCACTTCGCCTATCACCGGGAGCTGGGGCAGCGCTTCTGGGACGAGTTGTTGACCTCGACCCAGGTCGAGCTGCACCGCTCGGTGCGCGCGCAGATCGCCGACGTGCAGGCCGCGCTCGCGCACGCCTACGCCGGCAGGAGTCAGGCCGGGCAGGGGCTGTGGCTGGCGGCCCAGCTTGGCCCGTACTGGCGGGCGACGGGCACGCTGGCGCAGGGGCGGTTCTGGGTCGACAAGGGGCTGGCCCTGCTGCCGGGGGACTGCCCGGAACGGGCGTGGGGCCTGTTCATGACCGGGGTGTTCGCGGTGTGGACGGCGGACCTGGTCACGGCGCTCGACCGGCTCGGCCAGGCGCAGGAGGTCGCGCGGCGGGTCGGCGAGGACCGCGTTGAGCTGTTCAGCGAGGCGTATCTTGGCGCCCTGCGCGCCCTGTGCGGAGAGGTCGACGAGGGGCTGGCGGCGCTGGAGCTGGCCTACCAGCGGATGGTCGCGACCGGCGACACGCTGGGGATGGCCGTGGTGCACTACGAGGGCGCGCTGGCGCGGGCCGTGCTCGGTGACCTGGCCGGCGCGCTGGAGCTGTGCGAGAAGGGCCTGGTGCACCTGGAGAACACCGGCGACCGGCAGTTCCTCGGGTCCACGCTGGTGGTCCAGGGCGTGATCCGGTGGCTGGCCGGCCAGTACGAGGACAGCGCGGCGCCGCTGCGGGAGGGGCTGGCGGCCGCGGGCGAGATCGGCGAGGTCCTGGTGGCCGCGCTGGCGTGCCTCGGGCTGGCCTGGCACGCGGCCAGGGAGGAACGGTACGTCAGGGCCGCGTGGCTGCTGGGCTATGCGGAGAACGCGCGGCGGCTCAACGGCGACCCGGTCAGCATGCTGCCCTCGCTGTTGGCGCAGCAGGAGTCGGTACACGAGGCGGCGCGGGCCGGGCTCGGTGGCGAGCGGTTCGCGCACTGGCACGCCGTCGGGGCGCGCATGTCGGGGACGGAGATCCTCGAGGCGGTGCGGAACGACACGGACGGCGAGCCGCGGCAGGAGCCCGCCGACGCCGCATCCGACGCTCAGGCTGGCGCGGAGCTGTCTCCGCGCGAGCGCGAGGTGGCCACGATGGTCGCGCAGGGCCTGTCCAACCGGCAGATCGCCGAGAAGCTGGTGATCTCCAAGCGGACCGCGGACGCGCACGTCCTGCACATCATGTCGAAGCTGGGGCTCAGCTCGCGCCGGCAGGTCCCGCCAGCGCACGAACTCGGCGACCCGTCGTAGCGGCTGGCCAGGACACAGCACTCGGCATACCACCCGGCGAACGGCCGGCCGTTGCGCATACGCATCTTCGCCGGATGCCGATGTGCGGGACCCGCGACACCCGCGATGCTGACGGCGTGGAGACCACGCCTCGCGATCCGTCGCAGTCGATCTCGTGAACGGTGCCACGGCCATCAGGACGACGGTCCGGACCGTGTTCTTGCTCGCCTCCGGCGACCTGACCACCGCACAGTCGGACTCGGACTCGGACTCGGACGAGGCGCTCGTCGAGTCCGTGCGCGGCGCGGCGATCGAGTCCTACGGCCAGCTCTACCAACGGCACGTCTCGGCCGCGCACAACCTCGCCCGCCAGCTCTCGCGGTCCTCCGCCGAGGCCGACGACCTCGTGTCCGAGGCGTTCGCGAAGGTCCTCGACACGCTGCGCGCCGGCCGAGGTCCCGACTCCGGCTTCCGCGCGTATCTGCTCACCGCGTTGCGGCACACCGCGTACAAACAGACCAGAAAGGACAGTAAGATCGAACTGTCCGACGACGTGACGACGGTGGCCGACGCGGACCGGGTCAGCGTGCCGTTCCGCGACACGGCCGTGGCCGGCCTTGAGCGGTCGATGGCCGCGAAGGCGTTCGCCCGGCTGCCGCAGCGGTGGCAGGCCGTGCTGTGGCACACCGAGATCGAGGGCCAGTCGCCCGCCGAGGTCGCGCCGCTGCTGGGTCTGACCCCCAACGGCGTGTCCGCGCTGGCCTACCGGGCCCGCGAGGGCTTGCGCCAGGCCTACCTCCAGGTGCACCTCGCCGAGCACACCGAGGATCACTGCCGGGCGACGGCGGAGCGGCTCGGCGCGTGGACCAGAGGCGGGTTGGCCAAGCGGGAGACCACGCAGGTCGAGGCGCACCTGGCGGGCTGCGACCAGTGCCGCGCGCTGGCCGCCGAACTCGCCGACGTCAACGGGACGATAGCCAGCGTCGCGGCCGTCGCCAGGCCGACGCGCACGCCTCCGCCGGACGCCGCACCGCACGGGTGACCATGGTCGGCGAACTGTGCATAATTCGGGCGTGAAGGACGAAATGGGTTGGCGGGTCGTGGTGCGCGACGACGACGTCACCACGGTGCACCTGGTGGCGTACGTGTTGCACCTGGTGTGTGAGCTGCCGTTGCCCGCCGCCGTGGACCTCATGTGGCAGGTGCACACGCGTGGCGAGGCCGAGGTCGATCGGTTCGCCGGCCGGCACGAGGCCGAGCGGCTGGTCGCGCGGCTCCAGGGTTACGGGTTGCACGGCATGGTGAGGGCGGCCTGATGGGGGAGTCGGTTCATCAGTTGCCGACCGCCGACTTCGTGGACGTCGTGGCGGCCGCGGACGGTGTGGTGTTGCGGATGTCGGAGAACGCGGCCGAGACGTTCCGGTTCGTGTTGGAGCGGGTGGTGGCGTTGTTGGAGCGAGGCGAGGCGCCCGAGTCGGGTCGCCGGCTGTTCGGGCTCCGCCCGGCCAGGTCCGCGGAGCAGGTGTTGCGGCAGATGTTTCCCGACGCCTACGCGGATTCCGCCCTGGCTGCGGGGTTCCGGCGGGAGCACGGGGAGGCACAGCGGGCCGAGGCGTTGGCGGCCGTCCGGCGGGTGCTGGACGGCTGGGCCGGTGCGGTGTCGACCTATCTCGAGCGGGCCGAGGTGGACGACTGGCTCAGGGCCCTTGGTGTCGCGAGGTTCGCTTTCGCCGTGAGGAAAGGCGACCGGCTGGTGCTGGGAGGCGCGGCGGGAAAGCGGTCGGACCTGACCGCGCAGTGGCTGGCCTATCTGTTGGAGTCCTTCGTGCACACGCTGTGCCCCTCGGTGGTGGCCGCGACGGAGTAGCGACCGGAGCGCCCGTGTGTTCGGCATGCCGCGCTCACCGGCGCGCTCCCTGCGACCAGGCGGTGGAGCCAGGCTTGAGGGAGTTTTGAGGACGGCTTCCTAGCTTGGACCGGACATGGGTGGCCTGCCCGACAAAGGGGGAATCGCCTTGATAATCCACACCTTGATCTACCGCTTTGCGGACTCGGTGGCCGACCGGGATCGCGAACGGTTCTTCACGGAACTACGCGCCGCGGCGTACAAGTCGGGGTTGGTCAAGGATTTCGGCTACGGCGCGCATTATCTGCTGCCCGTCGACGAGCAGTCCAGGGGCATGACCGGAAACGCGATCGCCCAGTTCGCCTGCGCGGACCTGCCCACCCTGCGGAAGTTCTCCGAGCTGCCCGTCGTGCACGATCTGCTCGCCCGTTGGCGGTCGAAGGTCGACTACGAGGCCGCCTACGCCAACCACGACGTCCTGCTGACCGCGGGCACCACCGGAGGTAACCCGATGCACCACACCGAGCACACCGTCACCGTGGACGCGCCGGTCGACGTGGTCTGGCCGGTCCTCGTCGACGTCGAGGGCTACGCGCGCATCTTCCCGCCGACGCAGCAGGTGACGATCCTGGAAGAGTCGCCGGAGCACCAGATCGCGCGCCTCGTCGTCGACGTCAACGGCGTGATCCAGACCTGGGTGTCCCGCCGCGACATCGACGTCCAGCGCAAGGTGATCGGCTACCGGCAGCTGGAGCACGCGCCGATGATGGGCCACATGGGCGGCGAGTGGCGCGCCCTTGCGCTCGGCGAGGACCGGACGCAGCTGGTGCTCACGCACGACTTCAAGCCGCGCGAACCGGTCGACGGGAAGGTCGCCGGCACCTACACCTACGAGGAGGCCGACGAGATGATCAAGGCCGCGGTGGAGCGCAACAGCGTGGCCGACCTCGGCGCGGTGAAGATCGAGGCGGAGCGTCTCGCGGCCGGGGAACGTGCCGCGTGACGCGCCTGGTCGACCTGAGCGTCGTCCTGCGTGACACGCCGAGCGAGGCCACCCCGGTGAAGATCGACCTGCTCGGCCACCGGGAGGGCGCCACCGTGCTCGGCCTGTCGCCGGAGGACTTCCCCGACGAGATGGCAATCTCCAACGAGACGGTCACGCTCACCACGCACACCGGCACGCACATGGACGCCCCGCTGCACTACGGGCCGCTCAGCGGCGGGAAACCGGCGAAGAGCATCGACCAGGTGCCGCTCGAGTGGTGCTACGGCCCCGGCGTCCGGCTCGACGTCCGGGCCGTGCCGGCCGGCGACGGCATCACGGTGGCGCACCTGACCGACGCCCTCGCCGCGATCGGCCACGAGCTCGCCGAGGGCGACATCGTCCTGCTGTGGACGGGCGCGGACACGAGGTGGGGCGGCGCCGACTACCTCACCGACTTCCCCGGTCTCACCGGCGAGGGCACCCGGTTCCTGGTGGAGCACGGCGTCCGGGTCATCGGCATCGACGCGTGGGGCCTAGACCGGCCGATGCGGACGATGATCGAGGAGTACCGGCGGACCGGTGACAGCGCGGCACTGTGGCCAGCCCACATCTACGGGCGCACCCGCGAGTACCTACAGCTGGAGAAGCTGGCCAACCTCGGCGCGCTGCCCGCGCCGACCGGCTACACGGTGTCCTGCTTCCCGGTGCCGGTCGGCGGCGCAGGCGCCGGGTGGACCCGCGTCGTGGCGATCCTCGACGCATGAGCGCGCGGGCCTGACATGGCCGGAACCGACCTCGTCGGGGTGTGGCTCCTGGTGTCCTTCCACGACGTCGACGACGCGGGCCGGACCAGTGCCGGCCCGCTGGGCGCCGATCCGTCCGGCCTGTTGATCTACACGGCGGACGGGCACGTCTCGGTGAGCATGATGCGCACCGAACCGGGGCCGGCGCCCGGCTTCATGGGCTATGCCGGGCGCTGGCGCAGGGACGGCGATCGGGTCGTACACCGGATCGAGGTCACGCCGAGGGCGGACTGGGTCGGCACGGAGCAGGTCCGCGCCGCCGAGTTCGCCGGCGACCGGCTGACCCTGCACGCCAGCACCACGGTGCACGGCCGCCGCCAGCGCCGCGTCCTGGTCTGGCGCCGAGCACAACCGCGTCGGGCGTAGTCGCGTCGGGCATAGCGGCGTCGGGCGTAGTCGCGCCCGACGCCGGCGCGGTCAGTGAAATGCCTCTCCTGCTCTACCGGTGCTTTAGTGGACATTGACGTCTCCTGTCGAAGGTCGTTTTATGACCCGCAGAGTTGTGATTACCGGAATTGGCGTCCGGGCCCCTGGGGGACTCGGCACGAAGGCTTTTTGGGAACTGATCGCGGCCGGTGCCACGGCCACGCGGCCCATCTCCTTGTTCGACGCGTCCGGATTCCGGTCGCAGGTCGCCGGGGAATGCGACTTCGACCCCGACTTCGAGGGGTTGTCCCCGCGCCAACAACGCAGGCTGGACCGGGCGACGCAGTTCAGCGTGGTGTGTGCAAGGGACGCGATCGAGGACAGCGGGCTCGACCCCGGCCAGCTGGATCCGGCGACCCTCGGCGTCACGATCGGCAGCGCGGTCGGCGCGGCGACCAGCCTGGAGCGCGAGTACCTGGTGCTCTCCGACAGCGGGCGGCACTGGGTGATGAACGAGGACCACCTCTCCCCGCACATGTTCGACTACCTGGTCCCCAGCGCCATGCCGAGGGAGGTCGCCTGGGAGATCGGCGCCGAGGGCCCGGTCACCATGGTCTCCACCGGGTGCACGTCCGGGATCGACGCCGTCGGTTACGCGGTCGACCTGGTCCGCTCGGGGACCGTGGCCGCGATGATCGCCGGCGCGTCGGACACCCCGGTCTCGCCGATCGTGGCCGCGTGCTTCGACGCGATCAAGGCGACCACCCCGAGGCTGGACGAGCCGGAACGCGCCTCCCGTCCGTTCGACGCCAGCCGCAACGGGTTCGTGCTCGCCGAGGGCGCCGCGATGTTCGTCGTCGAGGAGTACGAGCACGCCCGCAAGCGCGGCGCGGAGATCTACGCGGAGGTCGCCGGCTACGCGACCAGGTGCAACGCCTACCACATGACCGGGCTGCGGGTGGACGGCGTGGAGATGGCCGAGGCGATCGACGTCGCGCTCGCCCAGGCGCGGATGCGGCCGGACGAGCTGGACTACGTCAACGCCCACGGCTCCGGCACCAAGCAGAACGACCGGCACGAGACGGCCGCGTTCAAGCGCAGCCTCGGCGACCACGCCTACCGAGTCCCGGTGAGCTCGATCAAGTCGATGGTCGGCCACTCCCTCGGCGCCATCGGCTCGATCGAGATCGCCGCGAGCGCGCTCGCGATCACCCACGGCGTGGTGCCGCCGACCGCGAACCTGCACGAGCCGGACCCCGAGTGCGACCTGGACTACGTGCCGCTGGAGGCCAGGGAAGCGCGGCTGGACAACGTGCTCACCGTTGGCAGCGGGTTCGGCGGCTTCCAGAGCGCGATGGCCCTGCGGGCGGTGTCATGAGCGAGTCGGCTCAGGTCGTCGGCATGGGGGTCGCGGCGCCGAGCGGGCTCTCCGTCGAGGACCACTGGGCGGCGGTGCTCGCCGGCCGGACCAGCATCGGCCCCGTCACCGGCTTCGACGCCTCGGGCTACCCGGTGCGGCTGGCCGGACAGATCAGGGACTTCGACGCCGAGGCGCACCTGCCGAAACGGCTGCTGCCGCAGAGCGACCGGGTGACCAGGCTGGCGTTGGTCACCGCGGCGACCGCGCTGGCCGGCGCGGACGTCGCGGATGGCGACCTGGACAGCTTCGACCAGGGCGTGGTGTTCGCCAACGCCCAGGGTGGCTCGGCGTTCACCCACCGCGAGTTCCGCAAGCTGTGGACCAAGGGGCCCGCCGAAGTCAGCGTGTACGAGTCGTTCGCCTGGTTCTATGCGGTGAACACCGGCCAGGTCTCCATCAGGCACGGGATGCGTGGCCCGTGCGGCGCGCTGGTCGCCGAGCAGGCCGGCGGGCTGGACGCGATCAGCCTTGCCCGGCGCCGAATCCGCGAGGGCGCCCGGCTCATGGTGACGGGCGGGTTCGACTCGGCGTTCGACCCGTGGGGGTTCCTCGCGCAGAGCGCGCACGGACGGCTCAGCCGGGCCGCCGATCCCCGCCGCGCGTACCGCCCGTTCGACCGCGCGGTCAACGGCTACGTGCCAGGCGAAGGCGGCGCGGTGCTCGTGCTGGAGGCCGGGAGCTCGGCCCGCCGCCGCGACGCGCCGAGCCACGGCGAGATCGCCGGCCACGCGGCCACCTTCGACCCGAGGCCCGGTTCCGGCCGGCCGTCGACGCTGCGCAGGGCCATCGAGCTGGCCATGGCCGACGCCGGAGTGTCCACAGTGGACGTCGTGTTCGCCGATTCCGCCGGTGTGCCGGAGCTGGACCGGATCGAGGCGGCCGCGATCGAGGACGTGTTCGGCAGGCGGGGCGTTCCGGTGACCGCGCCGAAGGCGGGCTTCGGTCGACTCGGCGCTGGTGGGGGCCCGGTGGACGTGCTGACCGCGCTGCTGTCCATTCGCGACTCGGTGATCCCGCCGACCCCGCACACCACGGACGTGCCGGACGACTACGGGCTGGACCTGGTCCTCGACGCGCCACGGCACCAGCGCGTGGAGACCGCACTGGTGCTCGCCCGCGGCTACGGCGGCTTCAACTCCGCGCTCGTCGTACGAGGCAACGCCAAGGAAGGACAGGACGGATGAGCAAGCTGACCATCGAGGAACTCTTCCAGGCACTGGTCGAGTCGGCGGGGGAGGCCGAAACCGGGGTCACGCCCTCGGACAGCCTGGACGTCCCGTTCGCGGACATCGGCTACGACTCGTTGGCACTGATGGAAACCGCCGCCAGGATCACCCAACGCACCGGCGTCACCGTCGACGACCAGCAGCTCATCGAGGCCGAGACGCCACGACAGTTGTTGGACCTGCTCAACACGGCCATGTCGGGACAGCCGTGACGGCGCGGTCGACGCGGTGAACCGCCGGGAGCCCGAGCCTGGGATCGCCGCGCGCTTCGCCTGCGGCAGCCCCGGCACGGGAGCGATGTTCCGTTGGCACTGGCCCAATGCGGCCGTGGCGCACGACGAGCTGACCGCCCAGCTCCACCAGGTCGCCGACGCCGGCTACAAGGGCGTCGAGATCGCGAGCGTGCTGTGGGGCCCGGGGGAGAGCACGGTCGACTACTGCGTCGATCCACACGTGCACGGCTACGGCTCCGACCGGTGGATCGCCGCGCTGGAAACGGTGCTGGAGGTGGCCGACGGGCGCGGTCTCCAGGTGGACCTCACGCTCGGCGCGCAGTGGCCGCTCGCCGTTCCTGGGCTCGACGTCGACGGTCCAAGCTCGACGAAGGAACTGGTGCACGCCTTCGAGTTCGTCACCGGCGGCGCGTCCTACGACGGCCCGGTGCCGGCGCCCGCGCCGAGGACCTTCGCGGACAGGAGGGTCGTCGGCGGGGTCGTGACCTCGACGACGCGGACGAGCCGGCCGACGCTGGTCGCGGTGGGCGCCGCCCGGTGCCTTGACCCGTCGGGCGACGCGCCGGTGCTCGACCTCGGCTCGGCGGTCGACCTGACCTCGTCGGTGCTGGACGGCTCGGTGCGCTGGGACCCGCCGGACACCGCGGCCTGGGTCCTGGTCGGCTATTGGTGCAGGGGCACGGGTATCCGCAACGATCTCCCGTTCGGGAACCAGCCCTCGCTCTACACCGATCCCGAGGCGAGGGCGGTCGACTACCTCAGCAGGGACGGCGTGGTGGCGTTCACGTCCTACTTCGAGACCACGCTGTCGCCCAAGGTCATGCGGCTCATGCGGCGCGTCGGCGGCGCCGTCTTCGACGACTCGATCGAGGTGGCCGCAGGGGCCGCGCGCCTGTGGACGCCGCGGTTTCTCGACGAGTTCGAGAAGCGCAGGGGCTACCCGTTGACGACGTACCTGCCCGTGCTCGCCGCCGAGCTGCGCAGCGGGTTCGCCGGCGCGCCTTGTCCGGCGTTCGCCTTCGCCGGCGGCGACGCCGACGCGAGCGCCCGCGTCCTGCGCGATGTCGACCAGACCTGCAACGACCTGTACCTCGACGAGCACGTCCGGCCGATGCTGGAGTGGGCACACTCCCTCGGCCTCGGGTATCGGGCGCAGCCGTACGGGCTGCCCATCGACATCGCGGAGGCGGCGACGCTGCTCGACGTCCCGGAGTGCGAGAACCTCGCCTGCGGGACCGGCGACGACTGGCGGCTGGTCTCCGCAGGGGCCGATGTCGCCGGCACGACGATCGTCTCCGACGAGCTCGTCCCCGGCCTCACCGGTCTCGCCCCGCTCACCAGGCCGCCCTGGCCGTGTCCGTACATGGTCTCGCCGCAGGAGATCACCCGGCAGGTGAACGAGCAGTACGCGCTCGGCGCCAACCAGATGGTGTTCCACGGCCTCGCGTACCCGCACTGGCCGCCGTCCCTCGACGGCACCGTGCGCGACGATCACACCGGCTGGCCGGGGTTCCACGAGTTCGGCACCCTGTTCCCCGACCCGTTCGGCGCGCGCCAGCCGACCTGGGCGATGACCGGCGACGTCGCCGCCTACTACGCGCGGACGCAGGCGATCCTCCAGACCGGGCGGCGCCGCACCGATCTCGCCGTCTACAACCAGAGCATCGGCCACCTCGCCGACGCCGTGGACGCGCGCGCACTGCTGGCGGCCGGCTACACCTACGCGTACCTGACTCCTGCCCTGCTGCGCGACCGCGCCGACGACGTCGAGGATGGCGTCCTGCTGCCGGCGGGACCCGCGTTCCGCGCGGTGATCGTGCACCACCAGGCGAGCATGCCGCTGCCGGCGGCGCGGGAGCTGCACGGCCTCGCGGCCGCCGGCCTGCCGGTCCTGTTCGTGGGGGAGCCGCCGTCGCGCACGCCCGGCTATGCCGCGTCGGCCGCCGCGGCGGCGGCCGACGACCGTCAGCTCGTCGACGTCGTCGCCGGCATCCTCGCCGAGCCCGGTGTGCACCGCGTCGAGGACGCCGCGCGGCTGCCGGCGGCGCTGGAGTCCCTCGGCATCCAGCCTGCCGCGCACGCCACCGTGCCGTCGGTGCGGACGGTTCGGCGGGTCTCCGAGGACACCGACTGGTACTACGTCCACAACGACAGCGCGGACCCGGTGTCCGCGACGGTGTCGCTCACCGGTCCCGCGCTCGGTGTTCCGCACGTCCTGGACGCGTGGACCGGCGCGATCGAGCCGGTCGCGAGGTACATCCTCGGCGAGGGCCGGCACACGCTGGACCTCGATCTTGCGGCGCACGGGTCGGCGCTCGTGGCGATCGGGCCAGCCGGCCTGGTCGCCCGGCCCGAGTCCGAGGCCGTCGCGGCGCACGTCGTCGAGACCACCGCGGACCTGGCGCTGCGCCGCGACGGCCGGCTCCTCGTCCGTGCCTCCCGCCCCGGCACGTACCGGACGACGCTCGGCGGCGGGGCGGAGGTGCGAACCTCCGTCGCGGCGCTCCCGGACGTCGTCGAGCTGTCGACCTGGGACCTCACCGTGGACGACTGGCAGCCCGCGCGGCCGGGGCAGCGCTCGACCGACAGCAACCACGTCGAGTGGTCCTTCCCCTCGGTCCGCCTCCGGCCATGGCGAGAGCTGCCCGGGATCGCCGACGCCGTGGGGGTCGGGCACTACGTGGCGACGGTGCTGCTGCCGCCGAGCTGGGCGCACGCGACCGGCGCGTACCTGCGCCTCGGCGCCGTCGCCGGCGCGTTCCGGGTCGGCGTGAACGGCGTCGGCGTCGGCGTGGTCGACCAGCTCTCGGGGGTCGTCGACCTTCGGCGGGACCTGGTCCGGCCCGGCCGGATCACCGTCGCGGTCTCGGTCGCGACCACGATGATCAACCGGGTCAGGGTCGTCCAGCCCGCGTTCGCCGATCGGGCGGCACAGGACGTCGGGCTGCTCGGCCCGGTGACCCTGACCCCGTACACGGACCGGTTCGTCGACGCCGCACCTGGCCTGCGGTAAGGGAGTCATCCGGTAAGAGGTGTGTTCTTCGGCGTCAAGTCAGGCTACCTTCCTATGTGCGGTACCGTCGAGGCAGGCGAGCGAAGGAGAGATCGTGAAGGCAGTGCGTTACCACTCCTACGGCGGCAGCGATGTCCTGGTCTACGAGGAGGTTGACCGGCCGGTGGCGAGTGCCGGGCGGGTGGTGGTGCGGGTGGCCGGCACCTCGTTCAACCCGGTGGACGCCGTGCTCCGCGCGGGCGTGCTGAAGGAGTTCATCCCGATTGCGTTCCCGCAGATTCCGAACGGCGACGTGGCTGGTGTGATCACCGAGGTCGGCGCCGGCGTGACCGGCTGGAGCGTCGGGGACGCGGTGGTCGGGTCCCTGCCGGCGACCGAGCCCGGCGCCGCCGCCGACTACGTCGCCGCGCCGGCCGAGGCGCTGGCCGCCGCCCCGCGCACCGGCGAGCTGGCCGACGCCGCGGCGCTGCCCGTGGTCGGGCTCACGGCGTGGCAGATGCTGTTCGAGCACGCCGGTGTGAAGGCGGGGCAGCGCATCCTGATCAACGGGGCGGGCGGCGCGGTCGGTGGGTATGCCGTTCAGCTCGCCGCGCAGGCCGGTGCCACCGTCACCGCGACCGCCAGCGCGCGCAGCCACGACCGCGTCCGCTCCTACGGCGCCGACCGGATCATCGACTACACCGTAACCCCCGTGTCGGAGGCGGTCGCCGGGCTGCGGTTCGACGCGGTGCTGAACCTGGTGTCCACCAACGAGGAGGAGACCGGGCGGCTGGTGGACCTGGTCGCCGACGGCGGAGTCCTGGTCAGCATCACCGGTCCCGGCCCCGAGGACGCCGGGCGAGGGGTGCGGGTGTTGTGGATCTTCGTGCGGAGCGACGCCGACCAGCTCGCCGAGTTGGTCGTCCGCGTCGACGCCGGGGACCTGCGGATCCACGTGGCCGAGCGCCTGCCGCTGACCGACCTGGCCAGCGTGCACGAGCGGGCCGCCGAGGGAAAGCTGGCCGGCAAGACCGTCCTGATCCCCTGAAGCCCTTATGCGCCAGCTCCTATGCGCTCGCGACGCCGTCGACCGCGACCGGTTCGGTCGGTGCAGGGACGCGCCTGCGGTTGCGCGCGAACCGCCGCATCATCGGCTGCTCGACCAATGCGTAGAGCAGCCAGCCGGCCAGCAGCGTGAGCCCGAAGAAGCCGAGGTGCAGCAGGATCGCCACCGGCGTGCTGAACGTCCCGTCCCCGACGATCGCCAGGCGGCCGTAGAAGAGCACGACGCCCTGGCACAGGTAGAACCCGAAGGACACGTTGCCCAACCACACCATCACCCTGCTGCGCAGGAAGGTCCTGGTGCCCCGAACGTCCGCGGCGGCCGTCGCGCAGATGAGCACGCCGATCGGGATCACCGCGCTGACCGTGAAGTCGAACGGCGATGGCACCGCGTTGGTCACGAAGAACCCGATCACCGCGAGCGCGGCGGCGGGCGCGACGCCGACGCGCGGCCACCTCCCGGCCCGCACCAGCCGGGCAAGCACCATGCCGAGCACGAACTCGAACAGCCGAGGCGGCGGGAAGATGTAGCCGAACCACTGCTGTGGAACGGAAACCGCGAGCATCGGCGAGCCGGGATGGTCCGGGATGACGAACACGGTCACCAGCTCCACACCGACCATGCCGGCGATCATCACGCCGGCCCACAGCCACAGCCGGTGCTCGGCGATCCGCCGAACCGGGCGAATGATGAGCGGGAACAACAGGTAGAACAACAGCTCGCAGCACAGCGTCCAGGACAGCGAGTTGACGCTGATGAACACCGAGGGCTGCGGGAAGTACGAATGCACCAGCAGCAGGTTCGCCAGCCAGGTGCCGACCGGGGTGAACGCCGAGGCGTAGAGGACCATCGCGGCGGCCCACATCACGACGTGGTTGGGGAAGATCTTCACGATCCGACGTCGCCAGAACGCGGTCACCCGCTCGCCCGGCCTCGCCGACCAGGTGAGCACGAATCCGCTGAGGACGAAGAAGAACGTCACGCCGAGGTACCCGGACTTGCCGAACAGCGTGGCGAGGAAGTTCGCGACACCGGGGTCGCCGAAGAAGCTCAGCGGCACGGTCGGCTTGAGCGGGTCGACCAGGAAGAACGCGTGCACGAAGAAGACGCACAGTGCCGCGAAGAAGCGCAGACCGGTCAGCGCGGGCAGCCGTGACCGGTAGTCCGGCGCTGGGTCGGGCACGGCGGGGGACAGGGGCTCGGACAAGGTGATCACCCTTCCTGAGCCGGAGAATGCGCAGGCCTATGATTCATCCTCCGGTGTGGGTCCGGCAGGTGTTCGGGTGTCGGAATTCTGCCGTCCATAGGCTGGCGCAGACTGGCGCGCCGCAGTAAAAATGCGGTTGATTATGGCTAATGACGACGCGTGATTCAGATCATGCTCTAATCGGAGTGGTTTGCTGCTTAGGGTATCGGCGGATCGTCTTGTGGCGTGATGGAGGCATTTCGCATGGATATCCCCGTTTCCTTGACCGTGCCGACGCCTGGTGTCGCCGACCCGCGCGCGGGGGCGACGCGAACACTGAGCCCGACGGAACGCTGGTACTGGATCGCCGACCAGCTCTCCACGAACAACTGCGCCGCCCGCGTGCGCGTCGAGGGCGAGCTGTCCATGACTGCGCTGCGCGGCGCGCTCGGCGCGCTACAGGCCCGGCATCCGTTGCTGCGCCAGGCCATCACGGCGGAGCTGTCCGGCGTCGACCCGCGATTCGTGCCGACGGACAACCCGATTCCGCTGCGCGAGGTGGTCCTCGCCCGGCCCGACGACGCGCGCTGGGCGGACGAGCTGGACGGCACCGAGCTCGCCCACCCGCTCGACTGGCGGTCCGGCCCGCTTGCCCGCGCGGTCGTCGTCAGCCAGCCCGGGCAGGTGCACGATCTGATCATCAGCGCTCCGCACTGCGTCGCGGACGGCACGACCGTGCTCGCGCTGCTGCGCCAATGGGTGCGGCTCACCGCCGAGCCGCCGCCGGCCGGCCAGCCCGTCCCGAGTGGATCCGTGCTGCCCCCGGAGGCCCGTTTCCCGGCGCGGCACCGGGAAACCTCGGTCGAGCTGCCGGACCTCCCGACGGGCGGGGCGGATCCCGGCGCGGTCGAGCGCGACGTGACGCGGCTGGCGCCCGAACGCTTCGTGCCGTTCGACCGCCGCAGAACCCGGTTGCTGCACCGGTTCCTCGCTGGCGACGCGCTGGAGGGCCTCGCGCTGGCGTGCCGGCGGGAGGGCGTCTCGATGCACGGCGTGTTGGCCGCGGCGATGGTCTCCGCCGTGGCGCGGGACCTCGGCGCACCGACATCGGCGTCGTTCGCGATCGGCTCGCCGGTCGACTTCCGGGACGAGCTGGACCCGCCGGTGTCCGAGGACGAGATCGGCAGTTTCGTGTCGGCGTTGCCCTCGGTGGTCCGCTACCGGCCCGACGACCTGTGGTCGATGGCCCGGTCCGTCAATCGCGAGATCAGGGAACGCCGAGAGCGCGGCGAGCACTTCCTGCCGCCGAGGCTCCTCGCGGAGAGGGGGCCCGCCGGTGTCGCGGACAGCGGGCCCTTCGTCAGGTTCATGGAGGAGCACGGCCCCTTCAACGTCTTCATCTCCAACATGGGGCGGTTCGACTTTCCCGACACCCTCGGCGCGTGGCGACTGTCCGGGGCGCAGGTCGTCGGCGGCATCTCGGTGATCGGCTACTTCGCCGCGGTGGCCTGCACCAGCCAGGGCCAGTTGTCGTGGAACTTCCTCTATGTCGACGAGGCGATCTCCCTGGCACGCGCAGAGCGCCTCGCCGACGCCAGCATGGCCGCCGTGCTGGCGGCCGCGAGCACGGCGTGAGGCCGGGGGACGGTCGGTGGCCGCGCCTGTCCACTGTCCTTCTCGCTACTGGCCTTTCTCGCTACTGACCCTTCTCGAGGCGGATGACCTCCGCGAGCGTCTGCCGCAGCGCGGCGACCCGCTCCCTGCCGAGGTGTTTGGCCCACCGCTGCTCGATCTCCCCGAGGATCCGCGCGGCGGCGGCCTGGCCCTTGATGCCCCGATCGGTCAGCCGGATGATCTTCGCCCGGCGATCGTCCGGGTCGGCCGTCCGCTCGACGTAGCCGTGTCGCTCGAGATCGCTGACCACCTCACCGATCGCTTGCTTGGTGAGCCCGGAGCGTTCGGCGAGCACGGTCAGCCGCGAACCCTCCGCGTCGATGAACCGGAAGACGGATCCGTGCCAGTACAGGATGCCGTCGAACCCCTCCTCGGCGAGCCGCCGGTGGAGCTGTCCGACCGTGACTTCCTTGCCCTGTGCGAACAGTGCGGGAAGCGGCAGCTTGCTCTCGTCCGCGTTGTCCAGCTTTCCGGACGGTGTCGTCATGTCGGGCGACCTTTCTGGCGCAGCCAATTCGTCAAGCTACTTGACAGCATCACACCGCCTGACGGTAAGGTTACCTGGCCAGTGTTGCGAGCGGCCAATTCTACCTCGTTGGGGCGGGTGGACGGCCCCGGAAGCGCGACGCCGCAGGGCAGTCGCCGAACCGTGCGCTGGCGGAGCCGAATTCGCCGTGCGGACCCGTGCCCGGCCGGCGAATCCCGAACACCGACAACCATGGGGAACGATCATGAACAGTGTGGACCCGCAACGCACCGAGTCCTCCGGCGTCGACGCCTCCGAGATCGCGGCCCTTGCCGAGCGGGTGAGGGGTCCGGTGCACACCCCCGACGACGAGCAGTATGACACGGAACGCGCCGGATACCAGACCGCCCGCTGGCATCGGCCCGACGTGGTGGTCGGCGCGACCGGACCCGCCGACGTGCGGGCCGCGGTGGCGTTCGCGAGCAGCCACGGGCTCCCCGTTGGTGTGCAGGGCACCGGGCACTCGCTGGCCGGCATCGCCGCCGACGGCGGCCTGCTGATCAACACCTCCCGGATGACGGGTGTGCGGGTCAACGCCGAGGCGGGCACGGCGTGGGCCGCGGCGGGAACCCGCTGGGAACAGGTGATCCACGAGGCGGCGTCGGCCAGCCTGGCGCCGCTGTCGGGCTCCTATCCCGGCCTCGGCGTGGTCTCCTACACCCTCGGCGGCGGGCTGAGCCTGCTGTCGCGGCGGTACGGCTACGCCGCGGACCACGTGCGCAGCATCGACGTCGTCACGGCGGACGGCCAGCTGCGGCACGTCACCGGCGACTCCGACCCCGACCTGTTCTGGGCGCTGCGCGGCGGCCGGGACAACTTCGGTGTGGTGACTGGGATCGAGATCGACCTCATGCCGATCACCACGCTCTACGGCGGCGGGCTCCAGTTCGCCGGCGAGCAGGCCGCCGAGGTCTTCGAGGCCTACCTGCGATGGACCGCGACCCTGCCGGACGAGCTGAGCTCCTCGATCGCGCAGATCTCCTTCCCCGACGTGCCCGCGCTCCCGGAGGCGTTGCGCGGCAAGCAGATCGTCCAGGTCCGCATCGCCTACGCCGCGGACGACCTCGGGGCGGGGGAGAGCCTGGTCGCGCCGCTCCTGGCGCTCGGCCCGCAGAGTCACACCCTCGGCGAACTGCCCTACACCCAGTCCGGGTCCGTCTACAACGACCCGCCCTTCCCCGGATCCTACGAGGCGAGCACCCTCATGCTCGGCGACCTCGACACGACCGCGCTGCGCACCATCCTCGACCTGGCCCCGCCCAAGACGTCGCTGCCGCACATCATCGAACTGCGCCACCTCGGCGGGCAGCTCGCCCACCCGCCCGCCGTCGACAACGCCGTCGGCAACCGCGACGCGCAGTTCCTGTTCAACGTGGTCTCCCGGTTGGAGCGCGCCGACATCACCGAGATTCGGCCGGCACACCAGCGCCTGCTCGACGCGATCGAGCCGTGGAGCACCGGCGGTCGACTGCTGAACTTCATGAACGGCGAGAACGCCGCCGAGGAAGTGCGCTCCGCGTACGACCCCAAGGACTACCAGCGGCTGACCGAACTCAAGGCCGTCTACGACTCGGAGAACCTGTTCCGGCTCAACCACAACATCCCGCCGGTCGACTCGCACCAATTCCGTTAGTCGCGGCTCCGGGGGCTAGGGGGTGTCCCGTGGATCTTGTCCGCGCTAGCCGGGTCGAGGCGGCCCCTGGCGGCACCGCCGAACCACCCACATACAACCCGGTATGAGGCCGGCCCGGCGGCACCACCAGGAACCACCTCGATCCCGACTCCCATCGAACAAGATCCGCAGGACACCCCCTAGCGGCCCCCTCCGGAACGAGCCGTCAATTTCCACTATAGAACCGGTAGAGCGGGCGGCAAATGCGCGCGAAACCTCTTGCCACTACTGGGAGAGCTGCTTACCGTGTGGGAAAAGTGGATGCGGCCGGGGAGGATCTCGAATGGACCGGATCAACCAACTGCTCGATGCTGCCGAGACGCGATCGAGCGATCTGGCTGCGACGATCTCCGCGATAGGGTTCGACTCCGTCGCGGAACTACTGTTCCAGGAGATCCGGTTCAGGGCACGCATCGACGAGGTCGCCGGCGCGGGTTACGCGGACACGACGCTGGTCCTCGTGCACGAGGGGCACAAGGCCGAGTTCACCGTGCCGGCGGCGCCGGACGGCGGCCCCGGCGGCGACCTTCCCTCGGTGGTCATCACCCAGGAGGTCGGGGAGATCGTGCGCTCGCTGTACGGCCCGCGTGACCTGGTCTCGGCCGCGACCCGCACCGTGCGCTGGCCAGGAGCCGAAGTGGCGCAACGGGAACTGGCGCGAAACCCGCTGCCGGACCGCTGGGCTGGCCCGCCCCAGCGGATCCTCGACGTGCTCGACCGCCGCGACCAGCTCGACCTCGGCAGGCTCGCCGCCTACTACGGCACCGACAAGTGGGGGCCGCTGCACCAGTATACGCGCCGGTACGAACAGCACCTCAGCCCATGGCGGGACCGGCGGGTCACGATCCTGGAGATCGGCGTCGGCGGCTACGACGACCCGCAGGACGGCGGCGAGTCGCTGCGGATGTGGAAGCACTACTTCCCGCGAGCCATCGTCTGCGGCGTCGACATCGTGGACAAGCGGGCGTTGGCCGAGCCTCGCATGCCGATCTTCCAGGCGGACCAGTCCGACCGGGACTCGCTGCTCGCGGTCATCGACGAAATCGGCAGACCGGACGTCATCATCGATGACGGCAGCCACATCAGCGCGCACGTGATCGCGTCGTTCGAGGCGCTGTTCCCGTATCTGCGGCACGACGGTCTCTATTTCGTCGAGGACCTCCAGACCGCGTTGTGGCCCTTCATCTTTGGCGGCAACGAGGACGATCTGACCAGCCAGGACCACACGTTCGGATTCCTCAAGCAACTGGTCGACGGGCTGCACTACGAGGAGTTCATGGGAGACTCCAGGGCCGCCGCGCCGACCGACCGCGAGGTGACGGCGTTGCACGTCTACCACAACCTCGCGGTGATCGAGAAGGGCACGAACGCCGAGGGTAGCCCCGGCGCGGACGCCTTCCGGACCCTGATGAACAGCCAGTCGCGGGACGACACCGCCTAGGCGGACTGACGAACGCGGTTCCGATGGTCCCGCCGTGTCCGGCTGGTCTCGAGCACGGTTCGCAGAATGAGGAGTCCATGCGCATTCTCTTTTCCAGCCTCGGCAGCCACGGCCACGTCTACCCCCTCATTCCGCTCGCCCGCGCCGCGCGGGCCGCCGGGCACGAGGTTCGGTGGGCCACCGCCGAGGTCATGCACCCCTCGCTCGCGCTGGCGGGCATCGAGGCCGTGCCGGCCGGGCTGAGCATCATGGAGGCGGTGGGGCGCGTCGTTGGCGGTCGCGCGCCGACGGAGCTCACCGAGGAGGACCGGGGCCGGGTCTCCGAGACCGTGTTCGGTTCCGTGCTGCCGAAGGCGTTCGCCGCCGACGTCGTCCGGATCATCGACGAGTTCACCCCGGAGCTGATGGTCACCGAGGTGGGCAACGTCGGGGCGACCTCGGCGGCGGCCGGCGCCGGCGTGCCCGAGATCCGGCACGGGTTCGGCCGAGCGTCCACGGAGTTCGCGCACGAGGTCGCCGGGTTGGTGGACACCGTGACCGCCGAGCTGGGCACGGAGTTCGCGCGCACCGGCTACCGCTACGTGGACGTCTGCCCGCTTTCCCTGCAGAACACGGAGTTCCTGGACACCGTGCGGCGTGTCGCGTTGCGGCCGGTGCCCTATGCGGAGCCGGGAGAGCTGCCGGCGATCGTCACCGGGACGGGCGCGCCGCTGGTGTACCTGACGCTGGGCACGTCGTTCGGCAACCCCGAGGTGCTGCGCGAGGCGATCGCTGGATTGTCCACTGTGGACGCACGAGTGTTGGTCGCCGCGGGACCGCAGGTCGACGTGCGGGCCCTTGGTAGCGTGCCGTCGACCGTGCAGGTGTTGCCGTGGGTGCCGCAGGCGAGCGTGTTGCCGCACCTCGACCTGGTCGTGCACCACGGCGGCAGCGGCACGACGCTCGGCGCCTTCGGTGCCAGCGTGCCGCAGATCCTTGTCCCGCAAGGAGCGGATCAGTTCCAGAACGCCGAGCTGGTGCTGTCGGTCGGCGCGGGGACCCGCCTGCTTCCCGAGGAGTTCGACGCCAGCGCGCTGGCCGCCGAAGTGCGGAACGTCCTCGCCGAGCCGTCCTATCGCAAGGCCTCGGGAACCATCGCGGCGGAGATCGCCGCCATGCCCTCGCCCGCTGAGGTCGCCGCGCGGTTACCGGAATTCGTCGACTGAGCAATCAATCCGCCGAGTCGCCTCGGAGCGCCGCGAACCTCGGTTCGCGGCGCCCCTTTTTCGGTTGACCGATCCGTCCCGAGCGCCCGACATAGCCACATTTCATCGCTATTTGAGGTCGGGTTGTGAGCGTTCAGAGATCGCCGTTGAGGGGAGTGCGGACATGCTCGACCAGATGCCACCCGCGACCACGTTGGCCGCCGCCGCGAAGAAGGTCGCCGATCTCGCGGCCGAGCACGCGGCCGAGGCGGACACGCGGCGACGGCTGACGCCGGAGGTCGCCTCGGCACTGGTGTCCGCCGGATTCGCGCGCCACGGCGTGCCTGCGGCGTTCGGCGGCGCGGGCTCGTCGTTCCCCGACCTGCTGCACGCGTTGATCACGGTCGGCGGCGGCTGCGCCTCGGCCTCGTGGTGCGGGCTCTCGCTCGCCGCGTCCGGGCGGATCGCCGCCTTCCTGCCCCGGCGGGGACAGCAGGAGATCTGGCGGGACAGCCCGGACGTGCCGATCGCCGCGGCCCTGCCGCCGGCCGGCACCGCAACGCGGGTGGACGGCGGCTGGGAGCTGACCGGCCGGTGGGCGTTCGTCAGCGCGATCGACTTCGCCGAGTGGGTGCTGGTCTGCGTGCCGGCGGACGGTCTGCCGATCTTCTGCGCCGTGCCGAGGCGCGACCTCGCCGTCGAGGACACCTGGTTTACCGTCGGCATGCGCGGCACCGGCAGCCGCACCGTCGTGCTGGACCGCGCCGTCGTGCCGGACCACCTGACCTGCGCCCAGACCGCCGTCGTCGCGGGGTGCAACGACCACCTAGCCGACCCGGCCTACCGGGTGTCCGTGCTCGGCTCGATGCCGCCGCTGTTCGCGGCGCCCGCGCTCGGCGCGGCCCTCGGCGCGCTCCCGGTGTGGGCGGACGTGGTGGGGCGCAAGAGCAGGGACGGCCGGCCGGAGCCGCGCTACCAGCAGGTGCTTGCGCAGACCGCCGCCGAGCTGGACTCGGCCAGGCTGCTGGTCGAGCGGGCCTGCGAGACCGCGGGCGGGCTGCCAAGCGAGGCCGACATCGCCCGCACCGCGCGGGACGCGTCGATGGCCGCCGAGCTGACCAGGGTCGCGATCGAGCGGCTGTTCTCCACCGGTGGCACCGCGATGCAGGTCGAGGGTCACCCGGTCGGCCGCGCCTGGCGGGACGTGCACTGCGCCGTGGCGCACACCCTGCTCAAGGTCGACGTGAGCAGCGCGCATTTCGCCAAGCTCGCCTGGCCCGCCAGCTAGTTCTTCCGCCCAGATCTTGGCGGACACAGCTCACCTCGTTCGAGGTCAACACATTTCGCCCAACCAACGGAGGAGAACAACGTGACTGGGGAACAGGCGAGCACTCAGGCCGGGCCGGCCGAGGAGCTGCACTCGATCCTGATGGCGCACTACCGATTCCAGTTCCTGAGCGCCGGTTTCGAGTCGGGGCTGTTCGAGGCGCTGGCCAAGCAGCCGGGCATGACGAAGGCGGAGATCGGGGCGAAGCTGGGGCTGGCGGAACAGCCGACCCGCGTCCTCCTGCTCGGCCTCACCGCGTTCGGCCTGACCAGCAAGGCGGGCGACGCATACCGGAACACCGCCGTGGTGACGCCGCTCACCGGGGACAACGACCCGATCGCGGCCGCGCTGGTGCCCTACCACCAGCACATCACCTACAAGACCATGGGCTGGTTCTGGGAGTCGTTGAAGGCCAACACCAACGTCGGCCTCAAGAAGGTGTTCGGCGACGAGTCGACCACGCTCTACGAGCGGATCGCCGCCGACCCGACGCTGGAGTCCGCGTTCCACAACGCGATGGGCGCGTTCAGCGCGATGTCGTCCACCGAGCTGGTGAAGACACTGGACTTCTCGTCCTACACGCACGTGCTCGACATCGGCGGCGGCCGGGCGATCAACGCGACGAACATCGCGCGCCGCTGGCCGCACCTGCGCATCACCATTCTCGACCTGCCGACGGTCGCGAAGACCGCCAACGAACGCCTCGTCGCAGCCGGGCTCGACGACCGGGTGAAGGCCGTCGGTCTCGACGCGTTCAGCGACGAGTTCCCGACCGGGGCCGACTGCGTGCTGTTCTCACACTTCCTGGAGATCTGGTCGGAGGAGCGGATTCGCAAGCTGCTCCAGAAGGCGTCGCGGGCGGTCGGCGACGGCGCCGGGATCTTCGTCGTCACGCCGTTGCAGGACGACGACGAGACCGGTCCGCAGCACGCCGCCGAGCTGTCCGCGTACTTCCATGCCGTGGCCTCCGGCGAGGGCATGGTCTACACGCCGAGGGAGTACGAGGAGTGGATGTCCGAGGCGGGTTTCCGGCCGGCCGGCCGCACCCCCGTCGGTGAGCTGATCAACCACATCGCGATCTCCGGCGTCAAAGGGGGTGCGTGAGTGGAGACCGGCGTCGCGCCCATCCCGCTCGACCTGACCGGCGCCGACATCCACGCCGAGGCGGCCAGGCTCCGCGCGCGCGGCCCGGTGACGCCGGTGCTGTTGCCCGGCGACGTGCGGGCCTGGTCGGTCACCGGCCACGCGGCGGCCAGGGCGCTGCTGGCCGACTCCAGGGTGTCCAAGGACCCGCGCAAGCACTGGCCCGCCTTCGCCAACGGCGAGATCGGCGGGGACTGGCCGTTGATCGACTGGTTGTCGGACAACATGACCACCGCGCACGGCGTCGACCACACCAGGCTGCGCAAGCTGGCCGCCAAGGCGTTCACCCCGCGCAGGGTGGCGGAGATGCGCCCGAGGGTCGAGCGGATCACCAACGCGCTGTTGGACGGGTTGGCGGCGACGCCGCCCGGCGCGGTGGTCGACCTGAAGTCCTTGTACGGCACGCCGTTGCCGGCGCAGGTGATCTGCGAGCTGTTCGGCGTGCCAGAGGAGGACCGGGATGCGGTGCTGCGCGGCGGCGAGGCGAACACCGACACCCGGCTGTCCGCGGAGCAGGCCAGGCGCAACATCGAGCAGTGGCAGCGGGCGATCGGCGAGTTGGTCAAGGCCAAGCGCCGAACGCCGGGCGACGACCTGACCAGCGCGCTGGTCGGGGCGCAGGAGGACGGTTCCGCGCTGACCGACTCGGAGCTGCTCGGCACGCTCAACCTGATCCTCAGCGCGGGCTCGGGGACGGTGACCAACCTGCTCTGCGGCGTGGTCGTCGCCCTGCTCACCCATCCCGACCAGTACGAGCTGGTGCGCACCGGACGACGGACCTGGCAGGACGTGGTCGACGAGGTGCTGCGGGTGGAGTCGCCCATCGCGCAGCTGCCGTTCCGGTTCGCGATCGAGGACCTCGAACTCGGCGGCGTCGTCATTCCGCGGGGCGAACCCATCCTGGTCGGCTACGCGGCCGTCGGGCGGGACCCCGAGGTGCACGGCGCGGACGCCGGGCGGTTCGACATCACCAGGGCGAACAAGGAGCACCTGTCGTTCGGGCACGGCGCGCACTTCTGCGTCGGCGCGCAGCTCGCGCAGCTCGAGGCGAGCATCGCGATGCCGGCGCTGTTCGAGCGGTTCCCGGACCTGCGGTTGGCCGTCGACGTCGCCGAGCTGGAACCACGTGGGTCGTTCATCATGAACGCCCACGCCACCCTGCCCGTGCGCCTGACCGGGGTCTCCTCGTGACGGGGCTGGCCGGCAAGGTGGCGTTGGTGACCGGCGCGTCGCGGGGGATCGGCCGGGCCATCGCCGGCCGGCTGGCCGCCGACGGCGCGCTGGTCGCGGTGCACTACGGCAGCAACGAGCAGGCGGCGAAGGAGACGGTCGGGGCGATCGAGGCCGAGGGCGGCAGGGCGTTCGCCGTGCCGGCCGAACTCGGTGTCGACGGCGACGTGGACACGCTGGTCGCCGGGTTGACCGAGGGCCTGACCGAGCACACCGGCGCGGCGCGGTTCGACATCCTGGTCAACAACGCCGCGACGGTCAGCTTCAGCCCGCTCGACGCGCTCACCGAGGACGAGTTCGACCGGATCTTCGCGATCAACACCAAGGCGCCGCTGTTCCTGGTCAAGCGGACGCTGCCGATGCTGCGGGACGGCGGGCGGATCATCACCATCTCGACGCTGGCGACCAGAACGGCCCCGCCAGCGGTCGGCTACGTGATGAGCAAGGGCGCCATCGACGTGATGAGCCGGACCCTGGCGGTCGAGCTGGGCGGCAGGGGCATCACGGTGAACGCGGTCGCGCCCGGTGTCGTCCTCACCGACGTGTTCGCCGCGTTGCGCGAGGACCCGAAGGCCCAGGCCGCGCTGGCCGGCTCGGCCGCGCTCGGCCGGGTGGGCCGACCGGACGACATCGCGGACGCGGTCGCCATCCTCGCCTCGGAGGAGGCGCGGTGGATCACCGGGCAGGTCATCGACGTCACCGGTGGGCTTTCCCTTCGGCCGCGAACCTTCGGTTAGATCTCCGCACAGGACATGGCGGCGGCGGTGCACCGCCGCCGCACTTGTCAAGCGGCTTGACAGCTGCTCTGGAACCAGTAACGTGAAGACAAAATAACCTCACGATATTAGGTGATCAACTGTGTGGCGACGAGAGTTGGCGATTGCCGAAGTCTATTGCTAGACACGTGAAGAGGAGCGGGGTTCATGTCACTGGGGGATGAAGATCGACTGGTGCTTGTCGGTGGGGCGACGGGCAACCAGGGTTCTGTCGTCGCGCGCGAACTGTTGGCGAACGGGTTCGGCGTGCGCGCGTTGACCAGGGATCCCGCCAAGCCGGCCGCGCGCGAACTGGCGGCACTCGGCGCGGAGATCGTGATCGGCGACTACGACGACCCCGCGTCTCTGCGCAAAGCTGCGGACGGCGTGTACGGAGTCTTCTCCGTGCAGAACTTCATGGCCGGCGTGGATGTCGAGATCCGGCACGGCAAGGCGTTCGCCGAGGCGGCGAAGGACGCTGGTGTGGCCCATTTCGTCTACAGCTCGGCCGCGTCGTCGAACCGGGCGACCGGAATCTCCTTCCACGACAGCAAGCACGAGATAGAAGAACACATTCACGGGCTCGGCCTGCCCTATACGGTGTTCCGTCCGGTCTTCTTCATGAAGAACTGGCACGAGGTGGCCGGGCCCGCGCTGTCCGGCGTCCTGCCATGGCCGCTTGATCCGGAGAAGCCCCTGCAACAGATCGCGATCGCGGACGTCGCCGCGTTCGCCGTGCTGGCGTTCGGAGACCCGGACCGGTGGCTCGGCCAGGCCGTCGACCTCGCGGGGGACGAGCTGACCCTGCCGCAGGTCGCAGACGTGATCGGTCGGGTCACCGGTCGTTCGGTGCGGTACGAGCAGGTTTCCTGGGAGGACTTCTTCGCGGTGATCGCCGGCGCGACCGGCCTGGATTTCGACGAGAACTTCATCCGCATGTTCCGTTGGTTCAACGACGTCGGCTACCAGGCCGATATCCCCGCGCTGCGGGCGGCGCATCCGGGGATGCTGGACCTGGAGGGTTTTCTGCGTTTGGACGGCTGGGGGGAGAAGACGTGACCAAACGCGGAGGCGGAATTGGCTGTTAGGATGCTTCTGGGGGTTGTGTTCAATGGTGAATTCGTCTTCCGGAATGCTCGTGTCCATGGTTGAGATATGCGCATGTTCGGAGAGGTGAATGGATATTCGAGTTCTTGGGCCGCTGAGGATCTCCTGCGCTGACATGGAGGTGGTGCCGACCGCACGGAAACCGCGTCAGCTTCTCGCACTGCTCCTGCTCAACTACTCGCGGGTCGTGCCGATGGGCATGTTGATAGACGAACTGTGGGACGGGCACGCGCCGAAAACGGCCCTCGCGGCCGTGCAGACCTATGTCTTCCATCTGCGCAAGAAGCTGGCCGAGGTCACCGGCGAGAGTATGGACACCGTCGGCAACGAGATATTACGCACCGCGCGAAACGGCTACGAGGTCGTCGCCGAACTCGGGTGTTTTGACCTGCGGGTCTTTCATCGGCTGGAACGGGCGGGAATGGCGGTCATGGCCGAAGGCGACCTGCACACGGCGGCGCAGAACTTCCGCGAGGCACTGTCGCTCTGGCGCGGTCCCGCCTTGGCCGACGTCGCCGCAGGGCCGGGCATCCGCGCCGAGGTGGCCGGGCTCGAGCAGTCGAGGGCGACGATGCTGGACCACCGCATCGAGCTGGAGCTGCGGCTCGGTCTGCACCGGGAGATCCTCAGCGAGCTGGCGGTCCTGGTGTCGCACGACCGGTTTCACGAGGACCGGCGAGCGCAGTTCATCATCGCGCTGTACCGCTCTGGCTACCGCGTCCGCGCGCTGGAGGCGTTCCACCAGTTGCGCAAGGACATGATCACCGAGTTCGGCGTGGAACCGTCGCCCAAGCTGCACCAGTACTACCAGGCGGTGCTCACGTCCGACCCGGCGCTGGACCGGATGCCGGTGCTGCCACTGCCGAGGTCGTCGGAGCTGCCGGTGCTGCCCGCCGTGGCGGGATCCTTCTAGGGCTTTGCTGAGGTGTTGGCTGCGGAGCCCGGCCTGTCGGTCCACCAGGCGCGGGGCTCCCCCCAACACGGCTCGGCACAACACCGCCACGCACAACACCTCCAGGCCACACCGCCGGCCGGCGCACCGGTGCGGCGCGTCGGTGCGGGACCGTCACACGCAGACGCCGTTCACGGCGGCCGTGTCGGCGACCTGGATGGCCTGCCGCAGCCTGGCGATCGAGGCGGACGGCGCCATGCCGAGCTCGTCGAGCATGTTCCGCCGCAACTCGTCGAACACCTTCAGGGCCTGCGCCCGGTACCCCGACCGGTACAGGGCGAGCATGTACCGGGCGTGCAGCCGTTCGTGGTGAGGATGCCGGACGACGAGCCTGGCCAGGTCGCTCAGGATCTCGCGATGCCGGTCCAGCTCCAGCTGTGTGCCGAAGAACAGCGTCAGTGTGTCCAGTCTGGACTCGTCCAGCTCGGCCACCGCGGCGCGCAGCAGCCTGCCGTGCTCGACGTCCATCAGCGCGGGCCCGCGCCACAGGCCCAGCGCCTCGCTGAGCACCCGGCTCGCGTCCAGGGTGTCGCCGCTGTGCAGCAGCATCTGCGCCCTGTTGCGCAGGCGTTGGAACTCCGTCAGGTCGAAGGAGTTCCGGCAGATGTTGATCTGGTAGCCGCCGTCGCGGGTCTGGAGGAGACCGTGCGCGATCACGCCGGACGTCACACCGAGCTTGCTGGCGAACTCCTTGCGCAGATAGAAGATGTGGGTCTGGAGCGTGGTCATGGCGCGCTGCGGTGGCGTGTCGTCCCACAGCTCGGTGATCAGCGAGCTGGTCGACACCCGGTGCGGCTCGTTGAGCAGCAGCAGGGCCAGCAGTTGTCTGGGCTTCCCGGCGGTGTGGATCAACTCCTCGCCGTTGTCCCGGATTGACAGGGAACCCAACACGCGAAATTCCATGCTTCCCCCATAGTGCGCTGGTTCGACGGTGGTGCCCCGAGCGGCGGTCGCACCCACGGTCCCCCAGCTCCCGTGGCGCTCCTCGTGTTCCGGCGCGCTCGGCCGGCGTGCACCCCCTGACGGTTTCTGCTGACATCGGACAACCATTCGCCACCTGCATCGTCGCCGTGCCCCGGTGTCGACTTGGTGAGGTTGCGAGAAGTTCGGCCCAACGTCAGCGTCGCTTTGCCCTCATCGGTCGTACACCGCTGAGCGGGTGAGGGCTGTTCGGGTGTTGGTTCACGGAATCGGACGTGGTAGCCGCCGATCGAGGTATCCACTGTTTGATGATCATCATCCATGGTGCCGACCACGGTTCCGTAGGCCCACCTGGCGATGTCACCCGTGTTCAGCGACGCGTCGTGGCCGACACCGCCGCCGTCAATCTGTGTGTGCCGTGACCACGTACGCCCCCGTTCGTGTCAGCCGTTCGGCCCGGCGTGAATCTATCGAGCGAGGATGAAATCCCGATGACGCCAGGCTTTGCGGAGTCGAGCGCTCGCCTCGCGCAAGCGCGCCGTGTCGTGGTCTCCGCTGTTTCCGTGTCATTCTGGGAGATCGTCGCCGAATGCCTTTCGGTCGGGCGGTGATTGCGGCGCGGCGCGCGTCGTCGCGACGGACCATGCGCAACCGATGGTTGCGTGACGGGTGGAGGTCGGCTAGCGTGACGTGCAACCAAACGTTGCACTTGGAGGAACCGTGAAGGGCATGGAGTACGGCAGCATCGAACGGGAGATCCACGTCGACGCCTCGCCGGAGGTGGTCTTCGAGGTCGTCAGCAGCCCGGAGCACATCTCGGAATGGTGGGCCGACGACGCGAAGTTCGACCCGACCCCCGGCGCGGTCGGTGAGCTCGTCTGGGGCGACCGGGCGCACGTCGCCCCGATCGCCGTGGTGGCCGCCGAGCCTTCCCGACTGTTCTCCTTCCGCTGGTGCTACCCCGACGACGCGGTCGACGACTCCGCCAACTCGTTGCTGGTTACCTTCGAGCTCACCCCGTCGGGCGAGGGGACCACGGTTCGGCTCACCGAGACCGGGTTCCGGGAGATGGGCTGGGAGGCCGCGAAGCTGGAGGAGTGCTACCTCGATCACTCCTCCGGTTGGGACACGTTCGTGCCCCGGCTCGGCGAGTACGTCGCGCGGCTGGTGTCGACCTCGTGACCGCCGCCGTCGACGACGACCTGTGGTCCGCGGTCGGGGATCCAACCCGTCGGCGGATGCTCGACCTGCTCCTGGCCGACGGCGACGGCACGGCCACCAGCCTCAGCGAGCGGTTGCCCGTGACCCGGCAGGCCATCGCGAAACATCTCGGCGTGCTCGACCGCGTCGGCCTGGTGCACGTCACCTCTTCGGGGCGGGAGCGGAGATACCGGGTGGACGAGGCGCAGCTCGCTCGCGCGGTCGCGCAGCTGTCCTCGGTGGGGGCGGCCTGGGACGCGAGGCTCCGCCGGATCAAGCGGATCGCCGAGGCCATCGCGCTCAGGAAGGACCAGCGCGGCGCGCAGCAGTGACGTTCCCCGGGAGCGACGACGCCACCCCCACCGGCCGCAGCACTGCCGGTGGAGGTGGCGCCGTGCGTCGGCCGTGACCCGGGTGAACTTTCATCCAGATGTTCATGACATCGGGATGATCAGAGTATCGTTTCGGCCACCAGTGAGCTGAGGGGGCGCGATGGTCCGGCTGACCAGGGCACAACAGCAGGAACGCACCCAGGCCGCGGTGCTGGCCGCGGCGCGGGCCGAGTTTGCCGAGCACGGCTACGCCGACGCCAAGATCGACCGGATCGCGGAGCGGGCCGAGCTGACCCGTGGCGCGGTGTACTCGAACTTCCCCAGCAAGCGCGCGCTCTACCTGGCGGTCCTGCTCGACTCGCTGCCGCCCGCCGACACCGCCCCGGCCACTCCGGTGCCCGAGGGCCCGGCCGAGGCGCTCGGCGCGTTCGCGCGCACCTGGCTCGAACGGCTGCCCCTCACCGGCGACACGCCGGCAGGCGGGAACCTCCAGCTGCGTTCGCTGGCCGGGGTGTTCGACGACGAACCCGGCCGCACCGCGCTGGCGCAGGTGACCAGGCTGGAGGCGCTGCTGCTCGCGCTCGCGCTGGAGTCCTGCGGACCGCGCCTCCCTGCGCCGGTGCGGCGGGTGCGGCTGGCGGAACTGGTCGTCACGCTGTTGAGCGGCGCAGGCCACCTGGCCGAGCGGGCGGTCGGCTTCGGCGACCCCTTCGACGTGGTGCGCGCCTGCCAGCACCTCGCGGACCTCGACCTCGCCGACGCGTGGCACCCGCCGCACCTGCCCTATGTCGGCCCGGCACACGCCGTCCGCGAGGCCTGGCAGCCGCCCCAGGCGTTGACCGACCAGCTCACCGGTCGCCACGTCGGCCTCGACGCCGACGGCGTGATCGTCGTCCTCGGCACCGGTCGGCTGGCGGCGGCAGAGGAGGCCGTCCGCGCCGCCCGGCCCGGCGACCAGGTCACTGTGGTCGTGGTGACGGGCGATCCCGCCGAGCTCGGGCGTCTCGTGCGGCTGCGGATCGGCGACCTCGCCTGGTGCCTGCGCCGGGTGTTCGGCCAGGACACCGGGTCCCCTCGGCTCGTCCTCGATGACCGTGGCGCGGTCGCGGCGGCCTTCGGCGTTCGGGATGCCGAGGACACCGAGGCCGCGGTGCGCCTCCGGGCGGGCGAGATCGTCGCAAGGGCCAACGGGCGGGGAGCGGCGCACGCGGCGGCGACCGCGGGCGACACCACTGCCGGGCGATCCGGCGGGGCCACCCCGTGACGCGCGCCGACCCGCCTCACTCGACCCACGATCTGGTGGTGCTGCACACCCTTCGCTGCATCGGGTTCGCCGGCCTCGCCAGGGTCGCCGACGCGGCGGGACTGCCGTCACCCGACACCGAGTCCACGCTGATCGACCTCGCGGTGGCCGGCCTGGTCACGCACGTTCCCGGCGACTTCGGCGGGTGGGGCCTGACCGACGCAGGCCGCGCCGCCGACGCCGAGCTGATCGCCGACGAGCTGGACACCGCGGACGCTCGAACCGCAGTAACGGCGGCGTACGAGGAGTTCCTGGTGCTCAACCGCGAGCTGCTGGACCTCTGCACGGCGTGGCAGACGCGCCCCCGCGACGGCGGCGCGACCCGGCCCGGCCCCGCCGACCAGGCCAACGACGCCCTGATCCTGGACCTGTTCGCGGACTTCGACCGGCGCGCCGAGGTCGTCTGCGCGGAGCTGTCCGCCGCGGTGCCCCGGTTCCTGCGGTATCGGATCCGGCTCGCCGACGCGCTCGCGCGCGCCAGGTCCGGCGCGCTGGCCTACGTCACGGACAACACCGAGTCCTACCACACGGTCTGGTTCCAGCTCCACGAAGACCTGCTTGCCACCCTTGGCATTCCGCGACACTGAATCCGTGAAACCATGACCTGGATCTACCCGCTCTCGGCGGAGACCGAGCAGCCCGCGAGCGTCCTCGGCGGCAAGGCGCACGGCCTGGTTGTGTTGCGGCGCCTCGGGTTGCCGGTGCCGCCGGGGTTCGTCATCGGCACCGCGGCCTGCCGCGCCTTTCTGCGCGACGGACGACCTCCCGACGGCCTGGCGGCCGAGCTGGCGGCCGCCGTCGCCGATCTCGAGGCCGCCACGCGACGGCGACTCGGCGACCCCGACCGGCCGCTGGCGGTGTCGGTTCGCTCGGGCGCTTGTGTCTCGATGCCCGGCATGATGAACACCGTCCTCAATCTCGGCCTCACCGCCGAGGCCACGGCGGGGTTGGCGGCCGAGACCGGCGACCCGTCGTTCGCCCTCGACGCGCGCCTGCGGTTCCTGTCCGGCTTCGCCGCCGTGGCCATCGGCCTCGCTCCCGAATCACTGGAAGCCTTGGTACGCAGGGAAATCGAGCACGCCGATGGGGAGGTGGCCGGTCTCCTCGCGGCGATTCGCGGCGTCGAGAACCTCATCCGCGCACGAACGGGCGAGCCGGTCCCCGACGACGCGACGCGGCAGCTGGACCTCGCCGTCACGGCGGTGTTCTCGTCGTGGCACACACCGCGCGCCACCACCTATCGCCGACTCCACGGCATCCCGCACGAGCTCGGCACCGCCGTCACCGTGCAGGCCATGGTCTTCGGGAACCGCGACGACCGCAGCGGCACCGGGGTCGCGTTCAGCCGCGATCCCAACACCGGCGCGCGCGGCCCGTTCGGCGAGGTCGTGTTCGGCGGCCAGGGCGGCGACGTCGTCTCCGGCAGGTCGCCGACGCGGCCACTGTCCGAACTGGCCGAACGGGAACCGGCGGTGTGGGCCGGCCTGCTGGACGCCCTTGGCCGCGTCGAGGGCCACTACCGCGACGCGTGCCACGTGGAGTTCACCTTCGAGGCAGGCGAGTTGTGGCTCCTCCAGGTGCGGTCCGGCGGCCTGGCCGGGCGCGCCGCCGTCCGCGTCGCCGTGGACCTGGCCGACGAGGGCGTGCTTGATCGCCGCGAGGCGCTGCTTCGGGTGTCGCCCGCGCAGCTCCGGCACGCGCGCACGCCGAGGCTGGTGAACCCGGACGCGGCCGACCTCCTCGCGCGAGGCGTCGGCGCCAGCCCTGGTGTTGCGGTCGGCAGGGTGGCGACCACGGCGGACGCCGCGGTCCGGATGGCCGCCGAGGGCCCGGTCATCCTGGTGCGCCCGCACACCTCCCCGCTGGACCTGCACGGCCTGGCCGCCGCCGAGGGGGTCGTCACCGCCCTCGGCGGCCCGACCAGCCACGCCGCCGTCGTCGCGCGCGCTCTGGGCAAACCGGCCGTCGTGGGAGCCTCGGGCCTCACGGTCGCTACCGGCTCCGTGCTGGCCGGCGGACGCGTCATCCGGGAGGGCACGCTCATCGCGATCGACGGGACCAGCGGTCACGTCGTCCTCGGCAACCCCCGCATCGCGTCGGCCGGCACGGATCCCCGCCTGCGCCGACTGCTCGACTGGGCCGACGAGGCGTCCGGCGACGGCTCGGACCGCGCCGACGCGGAACGCCTCGACGCGGCCCACGCCGCGCTTCGTTAGGGCAGAGCTGGACGATCCCGCGCAGCTCAGCCAGACATCGGCGCCCTGTCCCGGCTGATCACGTCGAGCAGCCGCTTCGCCGCCACCGCCGCGCCGTCGGTGCGGATCGTGCCGGCCACCGCGGTCGCCCGCGTGCGGGTGTCGGGGTCCAGGGCCGTTGCGAGCGCCTCCGACAGGGACTCGACGGTCGGCTCCGGATCGAGGTGCGCCGCGCCGATGCCCAACTCGACCACCCGCCCGGCCCAGTACGGCTGGTCCGCGATCCGGGGGATCACCACCTGGGGCGCGCCCGCCATGGCGGCGGTCGTTGTGGTGCCCGCGCCGCCGTGGTGCACGACGGCGGCCACCCTGCGGAACAGCGCCTGCTGGTTGACCTCGCCGACGACGAAGCAGTCGTCGGCGTCGTCGATCGAGGCCAGGCCGGCCCAACCCCGGGCGAGCAGGACGCGCCCGCCCCGCGCGCGGACCGCCTCGGTGGCCACCCTCGCGATGTCCTTCGGGGCGTGCGAGGCCATGCTGCCGAAGCCCACGTACACCGGTGGTGTGCCGGCGTCCAGGAACGCCACCAGGTCGTCCGGGAGCGGGCGGTTGTCGGGCAGGATCCACGCGCCGGTCTGCACGACGTCGAGGTTCGTCATGCCCTGCGACGGACACAGCGTCGCGTCCGCCGCCAGCCACGGCTGGTCGGTGAAGACGTAGTCGCGGACGTTGTCCACCGGTGCCAGGCCGATCGCCGCCCGGTGGCTGTTGAGCGGCTCGCCGTACAGCGCGTTCACGCGCTGGGCGTCCTGCTCCCACAGCACCGTCAGGTCGGTCTCGTCCTGCGGGGACGGCGTGCCCGGCCGCTGGCCCGGCCGGAAGTGCCGCGACGGCAGTCCGTAGATCTGGAAGCAGGCGTACACGTAGGGGATGCCCAGCTTCTCGGCCACGTCCCGCGCGCCGGCCGGCATCAGGCCGGTCGTCAGCAGCGCGTCGCATCCCTGCGCCGCCTCGGTGAACGTGTCGAACCGCGCGGCGACCAACTCGGGCGCGAGCCGGAAACCGTCCTTCCCCGTCGGTGGTTTCGCGCCGGAGACCACCGAGCGCACCGACGGGCCGAGCGGCACCAACGGCACGCCGGCACGGTCGAGCAGCGCCGCGAAGTCCTCGTCCGGCGGCGCGCACACCCGCGCCTCCGCGCCGAGTTCCCGCAATGCCACCGCGAGACCAACCAGCGGTTCGACATCTCCGCGCGATCCCCAACTCGTCAACAACACACGCACTTCGCGACTCCGTTTCCGCAGGTACAGGCTTCGGCCGCCGAATTCTGCTGCCCACCCCGGGTCTTGCCGCAAGCCCCCCGGTGCGCTATAAGTTGAAGGGGGCGGGGAAATACGTGACTTCTTGCCGTTCTTGCTGCCCCATTATTTCTGCGTCGTTTCGGCGTGCCCCTTGAGCCGCCGCCTGATCCGCGCCATCGACTCGGCGACGCCGCGCGCCGGACGTGGGCCGCCATCGCGGCCCGAGCGATCATCGGTGCTTCATGACAGTTGAACTGGATCTTCACAACTGTCGGGAAACCTGATCCGTATGACAATCCGAAACCGTGGCGTGGCCGGCATCGTCGGCGTCGCGGCGCTGCTCGCGCTGGCCGGCTGTTCCACCACCGAACCCCCACCCGCCAAGGTCGCCACGCTCCAGACCTCGGGCGCGACCGACGCGCCGTCCTCCGCGCAGTCCTCGGCGGCACGGCCGTCGAACGCGGACGCCGACCGCCCCAGGTACCGGCTGGATATGACCGGGGCCGACCGCGACCGAATGCTCGAACCCTGGACCAAGTGCATGGCCGACCACGGTGTCAAACCGCCGTCGGGCACCGGCGTGACCGACCCCGGCAGTGGCGCCGACAAGTCCAGCCCCGCCGCGGCCGCCTGCATGTCGAAGTACCCGCTGCCGCCGTGGGAGTACGACAAGAACAACCCCGAGTCGATGGACTTCGTGCACAAGATGGTGCTGTGCCTGCGGCAGAAGGGTGTCAAGGAGGTCACCGAGGACGCAGCGAACAACACGACCGGGCGCAACGGGTTCGCGTTGGGCGGTCCCAACAACGACTCCGAGTCGGTCTCCAAGGGGCTCGCCATGGCGCCGGTGTGTGAGAAGGAGCTTTCCACCGGCGGAACCCGTTGACACAGCACGAGGATGTCGATGACGCGCCCAGGGCGCACCGCAGGAGACGGCTGGTGTCCTGGCTGGTTCTGCTCGTGGTCGTCGGCGCGGCGGGTGTGGTGGGCTACGGCCTGCTGACCCGGCCGGCGCAGGCGCCGGCCTCCGCCGGCCCGGCCGCCCCGCAGACGGTCGCGGTCACCAAGACCGACCTGGCCAACACCACCACCATCAACGGGACCCTCGGCTACGCCACCGCGACCCCGTTCACCGGGCGGAAGGCCGGCACGATCACCTGGCTGCCCTCGGCGGGAACCGTGGTCGACCAGGGCCAGAAACTGTACACAGTGGACGCCAAGCCGGTCACGCTGTTCTTCGGCGACACCCCGCTGTACCGCAAGGTGGACACCGAGGGCATGGCAGGGCCGGACGTCAAGGAGATCGCGGCGAACCTGCGCGCGCTCGGCTACACGGGCGTCGGCAACGGCGAGAAGTTCACCTCGGGCACGGCCGCCGCCGTGAAACGCTGGCAGAAGTCCATCGGCGTCGACGAGACCGGCGCGATCGACGTCGGCGACCTGGCAGTGCTGCCGGCCAAGGTCCGGGTCGAGTCGGTGCGCGCCCAGCTTGGCGGCCCGGCCGCCGCGGAGCTGCTGGCGCTGACCGGCACCGGCAGGGCGGTCACCGCGCAGGTGGACACCGCGCAGATCGATCTCGTCAAGCAGGGCACCAAGGTGACGCTCCAACTGCCGGACGGCAAGCAGACCGCCGGCACGGTCGACGCCGTCGGGGCCGCCCGAGGCGGCAGCCAGGCCGGAGCGCCGCCCGGCGACTCGACGCAGCCGCCGAAGGTCGCCGTCACCATCGCGATCGACGACCAGAACGCCGCCGGCCAACTGGACTCGGGCCCGGTGCAGGTGCGGCTGGCCGCCGAGACCAAACAGGGCGTGCTCGCGGTGCCGGTGACCGCGCTGATCGCCTTGCAGGAGGGCGGTTACGCCGTGCAGGTCGTCACCGGCACCACGACGACCACGGTGGCGGTGCACACCGGGATGTTCGCCAGCGGCCTCGTCGAGGTCAGCGGACCCGGTGTGCGCGAGGGCATGCGGGTGGTGACCACCTCGTGACCCCGGTCCTCGCGATCCGCGACGCCAGCAAGGTCTATCCCGGCGGGGTGCGCGCCCTTGACGGCGTCTCGCTGACAATCGAGGCCGGCGAGCTGCTGGCCATCATCGGCCCGTCCGGCTCGGGCAAGTCCACGCTGCTGCACCTGATGGGCACGCTGGACAAGCCGACCAACGGCACCGTGGAGATCGCCGGCCACGACGTCGCCACGCTGCCGGACCGCAGGCTGTCCGCGCTGCGTGGCCGCCAGATCGGCTTTGTGTTCCAACAGTTCCACCTCACCGAGGGGCTGTCCGCCGAGGAGAACGTCGCGACCGGACTGCTCTACGCCGGCGTGCCGCGTCGCCGCAGGCGACCGATGGCGGTCGAGGCGCTGGAACGGGTCGGGCTCGGCCACCGCGTCGAACACCTGCCGCAGCAGCTTTCCGGCGGGGAGAAGCAGCGGGTGGCGATCGCCAGGGCATTGGTCAACCGGCCAGCCCTGGTGCTGGCCGACGAGCCGACCGGGGCGCTGGACACCGCCAACGGCGAGGCCGTGCTCGATCTGTTGGTGGAGCTGAACAACGCCGGCACGACGATCGCGATCATCACGCACGACAGGGAGATCGCGGCCGGGCTGCCGCGCAGGGTGGAGATCCGCGACGGACGGATCCTGTCGGACACGGGAACCGCACGGGGAGACCGCACATGAGGAACGTCGACTCGCTGGCCAAGCCGGTGCGCCTCGGACCGGTCGACCTGGTGCTGTTGGGGCTGCTCGGCGTCCGCACCAGGCCGATGCGGGCGGTCCTGTCGGCGTTGGGCATCTCCATCGGCATCGCCACGATGATCGTGGTCGTCGGGATTCCCGCGTCCAGCCAACGCGCCCTCGACGATCAACTGTCCACGTTGGGCACCAACCTGTTGCGGGCCGAGGCGGTGCTCAACCCGATGACCCAGAAGCTGCCGGAGGTGCCCGAGGCGGCGGCGCAGATGGCCGCGCGGATCGGCCCGGTCGAACTGACCAGCGCGGTCGGCAACACGCACGTCCCGATCAGCCGTTCCGACCGGATCCCCGCCGGCGAGGGCTCCGGGTTGACCGTGCTGGCCAGCCGCCTGACGCTGCTCCCCACGATCGGCGCGCGCGTGCACTCCGGCACGTTCCTCAACCAGGCCAACGAATCCTTCCCGACCGTCGTGCTCGGCGACAAGGCGGCGACGCGGCTGGGGATCACCGAGCTGCGGCCGGGCGAACCGAACCCGCAGGTGTGGATCGGCGCGCAGTGGTTCACCGTCGTCGGGGTGCTCGACCCGATCCCGCTCGCGCCGGACGTGGAGCGTTCGGTGCTGGTCGGCTGGGAGACCGCGCGCGCCAAGCTGGGGTTCGACGGGCACCCCACCGTCGTGTTCATCCGGTCGCAGGAGGCGGCGATCGAGAACGTCCGTTCGGTGCTGGCGGCCACGATCTTCCCGGCCAATCCGGCCGAGATCCAGGTCAGTCGGCCGTCGGATGCGTTGGCGGCCAAGCGGATCAGCCAGAGCACGTTCTCCGGCCTGTTCCTCGGGCTCGCCGGGGTCGCGCTGTTGGTCGGTGGCGTCGGCGTGGCCAACACGATGGTGATCTCCGTGCTGGAACGCAAGCGGGAGATCGGGTTGCGGCGGGCGTTGGGCGGCAACCGGCGTCAGGTCAGGGGACAGTTCATCGCCGAGTCCGTCGCGCTCTGCCTGCTCGGCGGCCTGGCCGGCGCCGGGCTCGGCACGCTGGGCACCGCGGGATATGCGGTGTCCCGCGACTGGCCGACGGTGATCCCGCTGACCACCGTGCTCGGCGGGGTCGGCGCGGCCATCGCGATCGGCGTGCTCGCCGGCGTGTACCCGGCGATCCGGGCGTCCCGCCTCACGCCGACCGAGGCGCTCGCGGCCCCCTGATCCGCTCCGGCGTGGCGGCGATGACCGCCGCCACGCCGGAACAGGGCAGCCGACCACGCAGCCGCTCGCGAGCGTTCGCCCGCCGCCGCACCGACAGCGGCTACGACGGCTCGGACACGCGGTGACCCGGCCGGCGCAGCAGGACCCAGGCGGTGCCGGCCGCCGCCAGCAGCAGCACCGCGCCGACCGCCGAACCCAGCCGCATGCCGTCGACGAAGGTGTCCCGCGCGGCGCTCAGCACCGCCTCGGTCACCTCGGCGGGCAGCCCGCCCGCCGAGGTGACCGCGCCGCCGAGCGAGTCCCGCGCCGCCGAGGCGACGTCCTCGGGCACGCCGGCCGGCAGCGTCACGGCGCCCCGGTAGTACCCGGTGATGATCGAGCCGAGCAGCGCGATGCCCAGCGCGGCCCCCAGCTCGTAGGAGGTCTCCGACACCGCCGAGGCGGCCCCGGCCTTCTCCTTGGGCGCGCTGCTCAACACGATGTCGGCGGTGACGGTGAGCGCCAGTCCGGCGCCGGCGCCCACCACGAACATCCCCAGCCCGACCGGCAGGAAGCCGATCCCGGTGCGCAGGCCGAGCACGGCGGCCATGGCGACGCCGATCGCCGCCAGGCCGGCGGTCACTGTGGCCCTCGGCGACCAGCGCCTGGCCACCGCGCCGGCGACCAGGCCGAACAGCACGGCTCCAGCGGTGGCCGGCAGCTCCCGCACCCCGGCCTCCAGCGGGCGAAGGCCCTGCACCAGCTGGAGGAACTGGGACATGAAGAAGGCCAGCGCCGACAACCCGAGGATGGCCAGCAGCTGGGCCAGCACCGCCCCCGTGAAGGCCCGGTCGGCGAACAGCCGCACGTCGACCAACGGCACCGGCAGCCGAAGCTGGCGGCGCACGAACCAGGTGAGCGCCGCCACCCCGACGACGAGGCCGGCCAGCACCGTCGGCCAGCCCGCGCCGGCCGCCAACTCCTTGACGGCGTAGACGAGGCTGACGACGCCGACCAGCGAGAGCGCGGCGCTGGCCAGGTCCCACGGGCCGGGGGAGGGGTCGCGCGACTCCGGCAGGGTGACCGCGCCGACGGCGATGAGCAGCACCATCACCGGCACGTTGATCAGGAAGACCGAGCCCCACCAGAAGTGTTCGAGCAGCAGCCCGCCGACCACCGGGCCGACGGCGGCGCCCGCCGAGGCCATGGCGCCCCACACGCCGATAGCCAGGGTGCGCTCCCGGTCGTCGGTGAACAGGTTGCGGATGATCGACAGGGTGGACGGCATCAGCGTCGCGCCCGCCACGCCGAGCAGACCGCGCGCCGCGATCAGCATGACCGGGCTCGTCGCGTAGGCGGCCAGCACCGACATCAGGCCGAACGCGGCCGCGCCGATCAGCAGCAGCCGCTTGCGGCCGATCCGGTCGCCGAGCGTGCCCATCGTGACCAGCAGACCGGCCAGCACGAAGGAGTAGCTGTCGCCGATCCAGAGCAGCTGGGTGCTGGTCGGCCGGAGGTCCTCGGTGAGCGAGGGGATCGCGAGCCCGAGCACGGTGGCGTCCACCGCGATGAGCAGCACGGCGAGCACCAGCGTGCCCAGCGCGATCCAGCGCGAGCGCTGGCCGGTCACGACTGCCCCCTGCGGATGCCGCCGAGCAGCAGTTCGACCAGGGCGCGCGGCGCGTCGCGCCGGGCGAGGCGGCCGTCGTGCACGGCCCAGCTGGCGCCGACCAGCATCGAGGACAGCGCGTCGACGAACCACTCCGCCGGCAGGTCGAGCCGGAACGCGCCGGCCTCCTGGCCGCGCCGGTAGAGGGCGATGAGCAGCCCGTCCAGCTCGGACCACGGCCCGTCCGGCTCGGTGCTCTCTACGAGCTGGTTCTCGCCGGACAGCAGCGCGTACAGGTCGGCGATGGGCATCAGGGCGTCCACGACGCGGCGCACGGCCTCGACCGGCTCGCCCTCCTCCAGCCGGGCGGACGCCAGTGCCGCGCGCGTCTGCGTGACGGCGAACGCGGCCAGCTCGCGCACCAGCGCCGCGCGGCTGGGCACCATCCGGTGCAGGGTGGCTCTGCTGATGCCGGCGGCGCGCGCGATGTCCTCCATCGGCGTGCGCGGCCGGTGCAGCAGCACCGCGGCGGCGGCCCGCAACACGTCCTCGCGACTCGTCGTCATGCGACGATGCTAGCTCATGTGAGACAGTGATGTCTCATTGAAGACGCGTCCGTCTCTCTAGCCTCGACGCAGCGGTGCGGGGCTCGTGTCCGGATGTGACAGAACTGCGTCATTGCGGCCATCGGGGGTGCGGGTGACGATTGGTGCGTGCCCAGTACCCGCCGCGTCGTCATCGCCGTCTTCCCCGATGTCGACCTCCTCGACGTCACCGGGCCGGCCGAGGTGTTCGCGCTGGCCAACCTGGAGGCGGGCGGCCGGGCGGGCTACCAGGTGCAGCTGGCCGGACGTTCGCGCGGCAGCGTCACCTCCTCGGCCGGCGTGCGGCTGGTCGTCGACCTCTCCTTCGCCGAGGTCGACGGGGTGCTGGACACGCTGCTCATCCCCGGCGCGGTCGACCGGCACCCGGCCGGCCCGGTCGCCAGGATCGACCGGGACGTCGTGGAGTGGGTGAAGCGGGCCGCGCCGCAGGCCCGCAGGGTGGCCTCGGTGTGCGTCGGCGCGCACCTGCTCGCCGCGGCCGGGCTCCTCGACGGGAGGACGGCCACCACCCACTGGTCCACCGCCGCCCAGTTGGCCGCCGACCATCCCGCGGTGACGGTGGACCCCGACCCGATCTTCGTCCGGTCCGGGAACGTCTGGACCGGGGCCGGGATCAGCGCCTGCATGGATCTCGCGCTGGCGCTGGTGGCCGAGGACCTCGGCGAGGAGGTCGCGCTCGCGGTCGCCCGGCAGCTGGTGATGTACCTGCGGCGGCAGGGCGGGCAGAGCCAGTTCTCGGTCCCGCTGAGCCGGCCGCCCGCCTCCCGCAGGGATATCGACGAGCTGCGGATGTTCATCGCCGACCACCTCGACGGCGATCTGTCCACGGCCGCGCTGGCCGGACGGATGTGCCTGAGCGAGCGGCACTTCGCCCGCGTGTTTCGCCAGGAGACCGGCACCGGCCCGGCTCCCTACGTCGAGGCGGCCAGGGTGGAGGCGGCCCGCCGCCTGCTGGAGAGCACCGACCAGTCCCTCGGCGAGGTCGCCGCCGGCTGCGGGTTCGGTTCGGTCGAGACCCTGCACCGGGCGCTGCGCAAGCAGATCGGCACCACCCCGGCGGCCTACCGCCGCCGCTTCCGCACCACCAGCTGAACCAGTAACCCCACGGTTTTCCCACTGGCACGCGCGCACGCCGTGCGGCTTCGCCGTGCCCTCACCTCAGGTCGAAAGGGCTCCACCATGACCGCTTCCACTACCCTGCGTGACGTGTTTGGCCTCGGCAGCCAGCTGCCCAGGCTCGGCGACGCCACCCTGATCATGATCGACTTCCAGAACACCTACACCACGGGCGTCCTGGCGCTGGACGGCGCGTACGAGGCCCTCGCGGCCGCCGCCCGCCTGCTGGCCGCCGCCCGCGCCGCCGGCACCCCGGTGATCCACGTCATCAACGACGGCGGCGAGAACACTCCCTACGACATCCGCGCCGAGATCGGCGCCATCTGCGCCGAGGTCGCCCCGATCGAGGGAGAGCGCGTCGTGGTCAAGCAGGTCCCCAACTCGTTCCACGACACCGACCTCGAGAAGACCCTGCGCGAGCTGGGCGCCGGCGCCGACCTGGTGCTGGCCGGCTTCATGACCCACATGTGCGTCACGTTCACCGCGCAGGGGGCCTTCAACCTCGGCTACCGGCCCACCGTCGTCGCCGAGGCCACCGCAACCCGTCCGCTGACCGCCCCCGACGGCACCGTCCTGCCCTCGGCGGCCCTCCACGCGGCGGCCCTGACCACCATCGGCGACCTGTTCGGCACCATCGCGCCCACGGTCGACGACCTCGCCTGACCGTCCTCGGTCACGCCGGCCAGGCCCGGGGTCACGAAGTCCGGCGCTGCGTCTCCTCGGCTTTCTCCTTGAGGCGCTGCTCTTCCTTCCTGACCTCGGCCTGGGTGGCGCGCTCCTGCTCCAGCCACGCGGGGCTGTCCGCCTTCAACGCGTCGATCTGCTCGGTGGTGAGCGGGTCGGTGATGCCGCCACGCGCGAGACCGCCGATGGAGATGCCCAGCTTCCGCGCGATGACCTGGCGGGGATGCGGGCCGTTGCGGCGCAGTTCCCGCAGCCACTCCGGCGGATCGGCCTGGAGGGCGTTCAACTCGTCGCGCGAGACGACACCCTCGCGGAACTCCGCGGGGGTGGCTTCGAGGTACACACCCAGCTTCTTCGCCGCGGTCGCGGGCTTCATCGTCTGGATGGTCTTGTGCGACGTCATGGGGTCAAGGATATCGAGCGCGCGCGCCTCCGCTGACCACGCCCGGTAATCTGACCCGGTGACAGGCTCGGATGTACCTCCTTCGTTCAGGCTCGCGTACGTCCCCGGAGTGACACCCACCAAATGGGTGCGGACCTGGCACGAGCGGTTGCCCGATGTTGCGCTGACCCTCGTCGGCGTGTCCGCAGCCGAGGCGGCCGACCTGGTGCGGGCCGGCGGCGCCGACGCCGGCCTCGTGCGGTTGCCGATCGACCGGACGGGCCTGAGCGCGATTCCGCTCTACGTCGAGACGACGGTGGTCGTGATCCAGAAGGACCACGTCTTGGCGGCGGCCGAGGAGGTGCCCGTCGCGGACCTGGCCGACGAGGTCGTGCTGCACCCCCTCGACGACGCCCTCGACTGGGCGCAACCGCCGGGCCGTCCCGCGGTCGACCGCCCTGCCACGACGGCGAACGCGGTCGAGCTGGTGGCGGCCGGCGTCGGCGTGCTCATCGTGCCGCAGTCGCTCGCCCGGCTGCATCACCGCAAGGACCTCACCTACCGGCCCGTCTCGGGCGCCCCTGAGTCGGGTGTCGCGCTGTCGTGGCCGGAGGACGAGACCACCGACCTGATGGAGCAGTTCATCGGGATCGTCCGTGGCAGGACCGTCAACAGCACGCGGGGGCGCCAACCGGCCCCTGCGGAGGCGAAGGCGTCGACGAAGGGCGCGCGTCCCGACGCGGAGCGGAAGTCCTCGGCCGGCAAGGCGACCGGTGGTAAGTCGGCCGGTGGTAGGTCGGCAGGCAAGGCGGCCGGTGGCAAGGTGGCCGGCAGGGGGCAGCGCAGGGGCGCCGGCGCCTCCGACGGTGGCAAGCGCGGAAAGCGTCGCGGACGGTAGTCGCGATCGCGCGGTCCGCCGGGCTCCGGTGTCGGGAAGGGTGCCCGAGGATTGCCCTTGGGGACCTGTTCGCGTGTGTCCGGTGTGGGTAGGCAGGAGTCGTTGCCGCTCGGTCTCGCACAGGACGGAGACGATCATGCACGCCAAGGACAGGCCGGAACGGACAGCCCCTCCTGGTCGGCCGCGGCGTGCCGCCGAGCCGATCAGCAACGCCATGTCGGCGGAATCGGCGACCTCGTACCGGGAGCATCCTGAGCATCCGGAACGCCTGTCGCCGGAGCTGCTGCCCGCGCTGCAACGCAGCGTCGGCAACGCGGCGGTCGGCAGGCTGCTGGCCGACCAGCGGTCACCGGTGGTCGTCCAGCGCGCGCCTACCGCCCTGTCGCCGGCCCAGCGCTCCCTGCGCGACCTGGCCGGCCGCTGGAAGGTGCAGACCTTCTTCGCGCTCACCACCGGCCGGTCCAACGAGTTGCAGCGCGTGGACGCGGCCGTGGCGAACTGGCGGCGGGCCCTCGAAGCCGATCCGGCCTCACCCCATCAGGACCTACTGAACGCCATCCAGCAGGCCATCACCGACTGGCGGGCGGTCAAGGGCACCGGATCCCGCAGCTTCCGCGCCGCCCACATCGACTCCCTGTCCCAGCGCGTCACCAGGGCCATCACCGACGCCGGCGCGACCGCCGCCCCGGCCGCCGCACACGACGAGGACGAGGAGCTGGACAGCGAGGACGAGTACTTCTCCGAGAAGAGTTCGGAGCACGCGTCCGCCGAGCACTCGTCCGAGAGCGAGTCCGAATCCAGCGAATCCCCGTGGGTCTTCTCGACGAACGGGGGCATGGCCGTCGGCAGGCGCTCCGGGAGCAAGGACTTCTTCGCGCTGCCCGACGTGATCGACAGGGCGAACGAGGCGCTCGGCGACCGGGGGTCGCCGCTCCAGCTTCGGCTGTCCTCCGGCGAGGTGCCGGAGGAACTGGCCCAGCGCGGGCTGCGCAGGGTGGAGCCCGTGATGGTCGTGCACGGCGAGGAGCGCACCGGCGACGACCTGCTGGACGTGAACGAGTGCATCGAGGTCGCCCGCAAGGTGACCGGTGACCGGGCGGGGAACGTGCTGCTCGCCCCGGAGGAGGAGGGCGGCGAACGTGTGAGCCACCGGCAGGAGCCCAACAACACCACCGACTTCTCCGCCTACGCCCGCCTGGTCACCCGTCCGGGGATGACGCCGGAGCGGCTCGCCCGCAACCTGCGGAAGGACACCGAGTACTTCCGGTTCACCTGGCGGGAGGCGGAGATCGACGTCGACGTCGAGGAGGCGCACGACGGGGATGTCGACGAGGCGATCACCGCCGTCCGGGCGCAGCTCGTCACCGCGGGCATGGACACCAAGGTGGCCGGCACCCTGCTCAGGGAGATGGAGCGGAAGAACCTCGAGTTCCACCCCGGCCTCCAGCAGATCCTGGTCGACAGGGCGGAGAGCGCGGCACTGCTCGACGGCCCGCTGTCGGCCGAGAAGACCGAGGGCATCAGGGACCTGACCGGGAAGGTCGGCAACCTCATCAAGTCGCGCTACCGGCCGTACGAGGCGCCGAACCCTGAACGTGACCGAAGGCTGGGCATCAACGAGTCCGCCACCGCCGAGGTCGGCGAGGCGTTCGGCATCTACGGCACCCGCGCGCGCAAGCGGGAGGAGAAGGACGAGGACCGGGCGGCGGGCCGCAAGGCGCCGTGGACCTACCACTTCGCCGGTGTCGTGGCCAAGGACGGCGAGGACGTGGTGACGCTGGAGAACTACAACCGCCGCGACAAGCCGGGCGGCAACGCGATGTGGTACTTCGCCCTGTACGGCGGGGGACGCACCTTCCATGGCACACACAAGGAAACGGTCACCGACGCGATCACGCTGGCGATGGGCTGAACCGGGCGCACGTTCCCACATACCGAGCGCCGCCGAGGATGGTTGTGTCCGGCCGCGCTGCCGCGTTACGGTGCGAACGAAGGTCATGAGTGTCAGCACCAGATCTCGGCCTGCGCAACGACAACCGTCCCGCGCGGTGGGTGCTCAAGGTGACGACCTGGCGGTGCCGACGACGGCGCCGCAACGGCGCGAACTCGACATCGGTGTGAGCCGATCGGGATGGGGGTGGCGACAGTGCGAGCAGCCGTTGAGCGCGTCGCGGTCCCCGCTCCCAAGGCCCGGTGCCGCGTCGCCACCACGTACTCGCGACGCCACATCGATCTCCAGCGCGTCGCCGCCGCACTCTGTCCGGCCTGCCAGCACGTCGCCGCCTGACCTCCTTCCGCAGCCCCGTTTTCCCTGCCGCCGCTCCACCCGTCCGCGCACGGGCGCTGGCGCGATTCGGCATGCCACCAGGGAGTAGACGCCCATGCCTGGACCATCACCCGCACCGCTGCACCTGGCCGTCGCGCTCGACGGCGCAGGCTGGCATCCCGCGGCCTGGCGGGAGCCCGACGCCCGGCCCGACCAGATCTTCACCGCGCAGTACTGGTCCGACCTGGTCGCCGAGGCCGAGCGGGGCCTGCTGGACTTCGTGACCATCGAGGACTCCCTTGGCCTCCAGTCATCCTGGCGCGCCGAGCCGGACGGCCGGACCGACCGGGTGCGGGGCAGGCTGGACGCGGTGCTGATCGCGGCCAGGGTGGCGCCCCTGACCCGGCACATCGGGCTGATCCCGACCGCGGTGGTCACCCACACCGAGCCGTTCCACGTCTCGAAGGCGATCGCGACCCTCGACTACGTGAGCACCGGCCGCGCCGGCGTGCGGGTCAAGGTGTCCGGACGTGCCGAGGAGGCCGCGCACTTCGGCCGCCGAACCGTGCCGTCGGTGCGGATCGAGGACCTGGATTCGGCGGAAGGTTTGGCGCTGCTCAAGGATCTCTTCGACGAGGCCGGCGACTACGTCGAGGTGCTGCGGCGACTGTGGGACAGCTGGGAGGACGACGCGGAGATCCGCGACGCCGCCACCGGTCGCTTCGTCGATCGGCACAAGCTGCACTACATCGACTTCGAGGGCAGCAGGTTCAGCGTGCGGGGCCCGTCCATCACGCCGCGTCCGCCGCAGGGCCAGCCCGTGGTCGCCGCGCTGGCGCACCGGGGCGAGCCGAACCGGCTGGTGGCCCGCTCGGCCGACGTCGGCTTCGTCACCCCGCGCGACGCCGACGACGCCAGGTCGATCCTCGCCGAGATCCGCAGCGAGCAGGCGTCGGCCGGCCGCGCGGACGAGACGGTGCACGTCTTCGCCGACCTGGTGGTCTTCCTCGACCCCGACCCCGGTGTCGCCGCCGCCCGCAAGGCGCGCCTCGACGAGCGCGACGGCGCCGAACTCACCAGCGACGCCGCCGTATTCACCGGAACGGCCGGAGAACTCGCCGACCTGCTCGTGGAGTTGCGGCAGACCGGACTCACCGGGTTCCGGCTGCGGCCGGCCGCGCTGCCGCACGACCTGACGCAGATCACCCGCCACCTCGTGCCAGAACTCCAGCGCCGCAACGCGTTCCGCACCGCGTACGAGGCGAACACCCTGCGCGGGCTGCTCGGCCTGCCCCGCCCAGCCAACCGCTACGCCGCCACCGTCTGAGCCAGGCAGGAAGGACGTCACCACGATGAGCGAGCCCGTCAAACAGATCCACCTCGCGGCGCACTTCCCCGGTGTCAACAACACCACCGTGTGGAGCGACCCGGCCGCAGGAAGCCACATCGACTTCAGTTCCTTCGTCCACTTCGCACAGACCGCCGAGCGCGCCAAGTTCGACTTCCTGTTCCTCGCCGAGGGACTGCGGCTGCGCGAGCAGAACGGGGAGATCTACGACCTGGACGTTGTCGGCCGGCCGGACACCTTCACCGTCCTCGCCGCGCTGGCCGCCGTCACCGACCGGCTCGGGCTCACCGGGACGATCAACTCCACCTTCAACGAACCCTACGAAGTGGCCCGCCAGTTCGCCTCGCTCGACCACCTGTCCGCCGGGCGCGCGGCGTGGAACGTCGTCACCTCCTGGGACGAGTTCACCGGGCAGAACTTCCGCCGAGGCGGCTTCCTGGCCAAGGAGGACCGCTACGAGCGGGCCAGGCAGTTCCTGACCGCGGCAGGGGAGCTGTTCGACTCCTGGCGGGGTGACGAGGTCGTCGCGGACAAGGACTCCGGGGTCTTCCTCAGCGACCCGGCCCCCGGCCGCTTCGACCACCACGTCAGCCAGTTCGACATCACCGGCCACTTCACCGTGCCGCGAAGCCCGCAGGGCCGACCGGTGATCTTCCAGGCGGGCGACTCCGAGGAGGGCAGGGAGTTCGCGGCCTCGGCGGCGGACGCCATCTTCACCCGGCACGGCACGCTAGAGGCGGGCCGCGCCTTCTACGCCGACGTCAAGGGCCGCCTCGCTCGGTACGGCCGCTCCCGGGACGAGCTGAAGGTGTTGCCAGGCGTCACCTTCGTCCTCGGCGACACCGACGCCGACGCCAGGGAGAGGGCGGCCGTGATCCGCCGCCAGCAGGTGAGCGGCCAGACCGCGATCAGGCTCCTGGAACAGCTGTGGAACCGCGACCTCAGCGCGCACGACCCGGACGGGCCGCTGCCTGCGGTTGACCCGCTGGTCGGCGAGAATCTCGTCGCCAGGGGCAGGGCCAGCGTGCGCCAGTACACCGACCCGCTGGCCACCGCGGCCCAGTGGCGGGCGTTGGCCGAGGAGAAGGGACTCACCACCCGCGAGCTGATCATCGAGGTGACGGGCCGCCAGTCCTTCATCGGCACGCCGGAGGGAATCGCCAACAGCCTCAACGAGTTCGTGCAGTCCGACGCCGCCGACGGCTTCATCCTCATCCCGCACCTGACACCCGGCGGCCTCGACGAGTTCGCCGACACCGTCGTGCCGCTGCTCCAGGAGCGAGGGGTGTTCCGCACCGAGTACGAGGGCGCGACCCTGCGCGACCACCTCGGGCTCGGCGAGGCGCGCTCGGCGGACACCGGCACCAGGGTGGCGTCGTGAAATTCCTGGCCATCACCCTGATCGTGCACGGCCCCGACCCGGTGACCGGCGCGCTGAAGTCGACCAACGACCGCCTCCGCGAGGTGATCGACAACGCGGTGCTCGCCGAGGAGCTCGGCTTCGACGGCTTCGGCGTCGGCGAACGGCACGAGCGGCCGTTCATCTCGTCGTCGCCGCCCGTGATCCTCAGCCACATCGCCGCCCGCACCAGGCGGATCCGGCTGTTCACCGCGGTGACCACGCTGAGCCTGCTCGACCCGGTGCGCGCCTACGAGGACTACGCGACGCTGGACCACCTCTCGCAGGGTCGCCTTGAACTGATCATCGGCAAGGGAAACGGCACGGCCCAGCGCGAGCTGTTCCACGTCACCGCCGAGGACCAGTGGGACCGCAACGCCGAGTCCTACGAGCTGTTCCGCCGACTCTGGCGGCAGGACACGGTGACGTACTCGCCGCGCTTCCGTCCCGCGCTGACCGAGGCAGAGGTCTGGCCCCGGCCGCTCCAGCAGCCGATCCGGGTCTGGCACGGCAGCGCGACCAGCCGGGAGTCGGTCGACCTCGCCGCCCGCTACGGCGACCCGCTGTTCTCCGCCAACGTCACCAACTCGATCGAGCCGTACGCCGAGCTCGTCCGCTACTACCGGCAGCGGTGGGAGCACTACGGCCACGACCCCGCGCTCGCCACGGTCGGCGCGGGCACCGCCGGGTACTACGCCGCGCGCACCTCGCAGGAGGCGCTGGCGGCCTACCGCCCCGTCTTCGAGGGCCAGCTGGCGGCCCAGCAGCGGCTCGGCCTCGAACCGGTCTTCCGCACCCTGGAGGACTTCGTCGAGCGCAGCTCGGCCCTGATCGGCAGCCCGCAACAGGTGATCGAGAAGGTGCACCGCTACCACGAACAGTTCGGCCACAGCGTGCTGCACGTCCGCGCCGAGGCCGGCGGCCTCACCGACGCCCAGCACCGGGACAGCCTCGAGCTGTTCCAGTCCGACATCGCCCCGACGCTGCGCCGCGAACTTCCCGACCCGCCATGGCACTGGGGACCGGTCGACGCAGCCGTGCCCGTGCCAGCGAGATAGGGACCCGCCATGGCCAACACCCCGCTCACGGTTCTCGACCTGGTGCCGATCTCATCCGGGTCGACCGCGACCGCGGCACTGCGCAACAGCATCGACCTGGCCGGGCAGGCCGAACGGCTCGGCTACGCCAGGTACTGGTTCGCCGAGCACCACCTCAACCCCGGCGTCGCGGGCACCTCGCCCGCCGTCGTCCTCGCCCTCACCGCGGCCGCGACGTCCACCATCCGGCTCGGCTCCGGCGCGACCCAGCTTGGGCACCGCACGGCCCTGTCCACCGTCGAGGAGTTCGGGCTGCTCGACGCGTTGCATCCCGGCCGGTTCGACCTCGGCCTCGGCCGGTCGGGCGGCAAACCGGCCCCGGCCGCAAGGCAGCCCGTGCTGACCGGTGCGGCGGCCGTGGTCGACGGCCGCACACCCGGCGGCCTGACGATCCCGGCCAATCGGTTCTCCCCCGAGCACCTGGTGCGCTCGCCGCGGTTCGGGCTGCACAAGGGGCTGCTCCGCCAGCCCGGCGCCGAACCCCAGCCCTACGACGAGCAGATCGCCGACATTCTCGCCCTGCTGGCCGGCACCTACGTGTCCGCCGAGGGGGTCGAGGCGCACGTGATCCCCGGTGAGGGCGCCGACGTGCAGGTCTGGATCCTGGGCAGCAGCGCAGGGATCAGCGCCGAGGTCGCCGGCGCGCGCGGCCTGCGCTTCGCCGCGAACTACCACGTCAGCCCGGCCACCGTGCTGGAGGCCGCCGAGGCGTACCGGGCGGCGTTCACGCCGTCGACCGAGCTGGCGCGTCCGCACGTCAGTGTGTCCGCCGACGTCGTCGTCGCCGAGGACGAGGCCACCGCGAGGGAGCTGGCCACCGGCTACGGCCTGTGGGTGCGCAGCATCCGCAGCGGCGAGGGCGCGATCCCGTTCCCCACGCCGGACGAGGCCCGCGCGCACGCCTGGACCGACCAGGACCGGGCGCTGGTCGCGGACCGCGTCGACACCCAGTTCGTCGGCTCGCCTGGGCAGGTCGCGGACCATCTGGAGGCGCTGCGCGACGCCACCGGGGCCGACGAGCTGATCATCATCACCATCACCCACGACCACGCCGACCGGGTCCGCTCCTACGAGCTGCTCGCCGCCGAGTGGAACCGACGATGACCGCGTCCCGGCGCGTGAGGGAGTCGACATGACAGTCCAGGCCACCGAGCGGGCGGGCTTCGTTCACCAGTGGGAGCAGTGGCACGCCGAACACGAGCGCGCCGTCGGGGATCCGCACGGCTTCCTCGCGGTCACCAGCCTGCGGTGGTTGACCGCCGAGCCGACCCGCTTTCCCGACGCGCCGGGGGAGTGGTCCAGCACCGCGGCCGGCGTGACGGTCGAACTCGCCGACGGCGAGGAGCTGACCGTGCACGGCACCGCGGTGCGCGGCTGGCACGACTTCGGGATCATCGCGGAGCGGGCGAGCGTCCTGGCCGGAGCGGGCGACGCGGTGGTCGAGGTCGCCAAGCGTGGCGGGCACGACATCCTGCGCCCACGGCACCCCGACCACCCGCTGCGGGTCGGCTACACCACCACCCCGGCCCACGCCCCCGACCCGCGCTGGGCCGTCAGCGGCCGGTTCCTGCCGTTCGAGTCGCCCCGCGCCGTGACCGTCGGGGCCGCGGTCGAGGGGCTCCAGCACGTCTACGACGCCCCTGGCCAGGTCGAGTTCGAGCTGGCCGGCCGGACGCACCGGCTGACGGTGTTCAACGGCGCGCGCCCAGGGAGCTTCCACCTGCTGTTCACCGACGCCACCTCCGGCGTGACGACCTACCAGGCGAACCGCAGCCTCTCCATCGCCGAGCCGGACGACCGGGGCGCGGTCGTCATCGACTTCAACCGGGCGACCAACCTGCCCTGCGCCTACACCGACCTGGCGACCTGCCCGCTGCCGCCGGCCGAGAACCGGCTGCCGGTCGCGGTCGAGGCGGGCGAGAAGATCCCGTACGAGCGCACCGGCGGCCGATAGGCCACACCCGCTAGCCCTTTGCGGCCCGCGCCAGCCGGTCCGCGAGGGCCAGCACCCCGGCCCGCACCTCCGCCGAGCCGAGCACCGTGAACGGCAGCTCCATCGCCGCGAGCTGCCCGGCGTACCAGCGAGGGTTGTCGGTGCTGCCGTGCAGCAGGCAGCTCTGCGCGTCGACGGGGCTCAGCCGGCCCAGCGTCCGGGAAACGCACCGCGCCGCCAGCTCCACGGGCGCGTCGATGCGGACCTCGACCTCGTACCTCCACCCGTCCGCCAGGTGCTCCTCGACCTCGCGCACCGGGTCCTGGTCGGCCGGGGGATCGTAGGAGCCCTCGATCGGCTCCGCCTGCGTGATCCGGTCGACCCGCAGCACCCTGCGGGCGTCGGCGGTGTGCGACCAGCACAGCAGGTACCACCGCCCGTGCCGCACCACGACGGCCCACGGGTCGACGACCATCTCCCGGCCGTCGGCGCTGCTCGTGCGGTATCGGATCCGGAGCCTGCGGCGGCTCTCGCACGCCTGCGCCACGGCTGCGGTGAGCTGCGGGTCCGGGCTCGCGGCCGCGTCGCCGGGGTTTTGGGCGCTCACCCGGCGCATGGCCTCGACCGGGGCGGCCGCCGAGGCCGGCAGCACGCGCACGATCTTGCCGAGCGCGGTGGCCACGGGGTGGTCCCCGTCGGTGCCCCCGTGCCACCCCTGGAGCACCGCCATCACCAGGCCGAGCGCCTCCGGCGCGTTGAACATCAGCGGCGCGACGCGCAGCCCGCGCCCGATCCGGTACCCGCCGTACGGTCCGCTGACCGACTCGATGGGCACGCCGGCCTCCCGCAGGATGCCGACGTACCTGCGGGCCGCCCGGTCGGACACCCCGATGCGGGCCGCAAGGGCCTCCCCGGTGACCCCCGGCTTGTTCTGGATCAGCTCGAGCGCCAGCAGGGCGCGCGCGGTGGGGCTCACCTCGAGTGACATCGCGACCACCATCGGATTCAGGAAGCGGATCGTCCGGGAGCGATCGTATCGTCCACGTCATGACCCAGGACCTGATCACCGAACCACCGGTCGCCGGCAACGAGCTCGACACCCTGCTCGGCACCCTCGAACGCAATCGCAGGGTGCTCGAGTGGAAGTGCGCCGACCTCGACGCCGCCGCGATGGCCACCACCGTGGGAACCTCCGCCATCACCCTCGGCGGGCTGCTGCGCCATCTCGTGCGGGTCGAGCAGAGCTCGTTCGAGTGGAAGCTGCACGGCCGCGTGCCACAGCCCGTCTGGTCCGCCGAGGACTGGGACAGCGACTGGGTGTGGACGGCCGCCGACGACCCCGACGCGGTGTGGCGGGACTGGCGCGCGGCCGTCGAACGGTCCCGCGGCCTCATCGCCGAGGCCATGGCGGACGGCGGGCTGGACCGCGCGCGGGGACAGGAGTTCCCCGGCTGGGGCGTGCCGAGCCTGCGTCGGCTCCTGGTCGACATGATCGAGGAGTACGCCCGCCACAGCGGTCACGCCGACCTGATCCGGGAGGCCATCGACGGCCGCGTCGGCGAGGACGCCCCGCGATGACCGCCCTCGACGGTGACCCGTGGTGCCACGGCGAGCGGGAAGGCGACTGACCGGGTGCAGCTCACGTTCAGCGGCGAACTCTGGTACTGGCGGGGACCTTCGCCGTGGTACTTCGTCACCGTTCCCGACGAGCAGTGTCGGGAACTGGAGGATCTCTCCAGGTTCGTCAGCTATGGCTGGGGCATGATCCCGGTGACCGCCACCATCGGCGCGACCACCTGGCGGACCTCCCTGTTCCCCAAGGACGGCCGCTACGTCGTTCCGGTGAAGGCGCAGGTGCGCAGGAACGAACGCGTGGAGGAGGGCCAGGCCCTGACCGTGGTCCTTGCCGTGCGCGAGTGAGCACCGCGCGCCCGCGCCGTGCGCGGGCCAGACGCACCGGGTTGGTGATAGCCGACGAAGCCGGCAGCCAGTGTTCGTCGCCTCTGACGGACCGGCGGCCGCGCCGCAGTGACACGGTGGTGCCATCGTGGCGACAACCGGGTGAGAGGCGGCGCGCGTGCCGAAGACCAGCGAGGAACTCCAGGTCCTGCTCGATCAGTGGGCGCTGGAGGCCAACGTGCCCGGTGCCGTGGTGGGTGTCCTGCACGGCGGCGAGGAGTCGGTGCTCACCACGGGAGTGTCCAGTGTGGACACCGCGTCGCCGGTCGTCGATGACACGCTGTTCATGATCGGCTCGACGAGCAAGACGTTCACCGCGGCCGCGGTGCTCGCCCTGGCCGAGGACGGCCTGCTCGGGCTGGACGAGCCGATCGTGGAGTACCTCCCCGGCCTCCGGCTGGCCGATCCGCTCGCCAGGAAGACGATCACGCTGCGGCACCTGCTGACCCACTCGGCCGGTTTCCTCGGGGACGTGGGCATCGACACCGGCTGGGGGACGGACGCGCTCGCCGGCGCGGCCGACCAGTTCGACGAGCTGCCGCAGGTGTTCCCGCCCGGCGAGGTGTTCTCCTACAGCAACACCGGGTTCATGCTCGCTGGCCGCGTCGCCGAGGTCGTGTCGGACACCCCGTTCGAGGACCTGGTGCGCACGCGGCTGCTGGAACCGTTGGGCATGAACGACTCGATGTTCCTGCCGTGGGACGTGCTCACCCGCCGGCACGCGGTCGGCCACACCGTGCGCGAGGGCGTCGCCGCCGTCGCGCACACCATCGGCCTGCCGCGGTCGGCCGCGCCGGCAGGCGGGCTGTGGTCCACGGCCCGAGACCAGCTCCGCTGGGCCCGGTTCTTCCTGACGGGACAGGCGGACGGCACGCCACCGATCAGCGACGACACCAGGGCCGCGCTGTGGCGCCCGCAGCGCGCGGCCGCGTTCCCCGCCGAGGAGATCGGGCTGAGCTGGATTCGGCTGCGGCACGGCGGAGCCGAACTGGTTCGGCACGGCGGCAACGTGAGCAACCTCCAGCTGTCGGAGTTCGTCACGCTGCCGAGCGAGGAGTTCGCCGTCACCGTGCTGACCAACAGTTCCGGCGGTTCGGTGTTGGGGCCCAAGGTGGTCGACTGGTGCCTGGAGAACCTGGCGGGCCTGCCGCCGATCGAGAACAAGCGGACGTTGCCCCGGTCGCCGCAGCAGTTGGCCGAGTACGCCGGACGCTACGAGACGGGCAACCTGGTGTTCGACTTCTCCGTGCTAGACGACGCCCTGGTGGCGCGGATGGTCGTGGTCGGCCACGAGATCGACTCCCCGCCCGCCTTCGAGGTCGCCTTCGTGGCCGACGACGTGGTGGCCAGGGCGACGGACACCCGCAGGCCGAGCGCCCGCTTCCTGCGGGACGAACAGGGCGGGGTTGCCATGGTGGAGTTCGGTTTCCGGACCGCGCTGCGGCTCACGCGGACCTCCTGACGCGCGCCCTGTTCCGTCGACGAGCGCCGGGCGGGGCACCGTCGCCCCGCCCGGCGCTCGTGGACCAGTGAGAACGGCGCGACCGCTCTCAGGGATGACGACGGTCCTGGCGCGACACCTCGTCCTCCTCGTGCGCCGCCGCCACTTCGGGCGAGCTGGCGAGGTGGACGCGGTCCCTGCCGGCCTCCTTCGCGCCGTACAGCGCGGTGTCCGCGGCGAGCTGGAGGTCGTCGAGGCCGGTGATGCCGGGGCTGGGATAGAGCGCGCCGCCGATGGAGATGGTCAGGCCGGTCACCTGCGGCGGCGCGGTCTGGTCGGTCGCGGCGACGTCGAGGACGAGCGCCTTGACCTGGTTGCGGATGCGTTCGGCGATCGCGCGCAGCTCGGTGACGTTGACCTCGGGCAGCAGGATGGCGAACTCCTCACCGCCCCAACGGCAGGCCGCGTCGTAGCTGCGGACCGTCTCGGTGATCGCGTCGGCGACCGCGCGCAGCACCTCGTCGCCCGCCAGGTGGCCGAAGGTGTCGTTGAGGCGCTTGAAGTGGTCGAGGTCCAGCATCAGCACGGCCACGCTGGTGCGCGTGGCCACCGCGCGGCGCAGCGCGCTCTCGGCGATCTGGTGCCACCACGTCGGGGTGTACAGGCCGGTCTTGCCGTCGGTGCGGGAGGCGTGCCGGAACTGGGTGAGCAGCACGCCCCGGTGCATGGCGACCAGGCCGAGGATGATCCCGACCAGCAGCCGGGGATCGAACTCCAGGAGGCCGGCCGCGGCAAGGCCGAGGCCGAGCGCGCCCGCCTCGATCACCTGCTCGCTGAACTCGCTGACGATCTGCGCCGCGCGCAGATCCGGTGAGGACACCAGGATCGCGCCGAGGATGAGCGCGTAGTTGATCAGCCAGCGCAGCACCGCCGCCACCAGCACCAGCGCAATACCGAGCCATCCCAAGGGAATCCCCGGGTGCGCGCCCGGCGCGGCGGCGAGGACGATGGCGGAGGCCTGGGTGGCCAGCAGCACGGTCGCGGCGGAGAACACCCACTTGTACAGCGGGCGTCGGCCGCGCCAGACCCGCAGCCACACGTAGGTCTGGGTGAACACCACCAGCGCGCTGGCCAGCGGGGCGGGCAGCACGAGCACGGCGGCGAAGTGCCACGGCGTCAACCCGTCCACGAACGGCCCCGACCCCGCGGCCAGTTTGCGGACCCGTTCGATGCTGCGGGACAGCTCGACGTGCACGATCGAGCAGCCGATGAGGATCGCCAGCCGGGTCCAGTCGGCCCCGGTGATCGGCAGCAGTCCGGCCGTCGCGGCGGTCGCCGCCACCGCAAGTAGGTCGACCGCGAGGACGTAACTCAGGACAGGACGGGGCGTGGTCCACAGTTCGTGGCCTCGGACCCATCGCCATGGTCTGCTCACCTGGCGACACCCCCCGGTGTCTCACGAGGACGCATGCCCACGTTCGTGTCGGCCAGCGTAACCGAACTGGCACACGTGGTAACTGTTCTCCTGGGAGACCATTGGAGCGTTACCCGGTTGGCGCAACGAGGCCATGGGCATGGGCGGGACAGCGGGCCCGTCACGAAGGAGGTGAACGGTCATGCGTGAGAACACCTGGCGGCGTGAGAACACCTGGACGTGATCCCTGCTCGCCCACCCAGCGGTGCTCGGCCCGGTGTTTCCCGGGCGGTCAGCCGCTGGCCGCGTCGAGGCCGGCCTCGCCCCGCCCCACCGAGGGTCGGGGCGAGGCCGCGCGCGCCCATGCCGAGGCCGCGAGGGCGGCGGCCAGCACCCCTGTCGCGCCGGCGAGACCGACCACGGCGGCCGGCGTGAGCACCTGGGCGAGCAGTCCGGCCGCGACGATGCCGAGGCCCTGCGCGGTCTGCATCGCCGCGCTCGCCAGGCCGATGGCCTGGCCCCTGGACGCGTCGGGCACGTTCCGCACGAACGTGGCCTGCACGACCATGTCGTGCGCGGAGAAGAACCCCGACAGCGCCCACAGCGCCACCGAGACCACCAGGACCGGAGCAAGCCAGGTCGGTAGCAGGATCGCGCAGCTGGCGACGGCCAGCGGGCCCATCGCGCGCAACCGCCAGTCCGGGCGGACGTTCTTGAGGGTCAGCATGCCGAGGACCGAGCCTGCGGGGATCGCGGCGAGCAGCCAGCCGACCGCCGGTGTCCCGCCGTGGATATGTGCCGCGTAGGGCACCGCGATGCCCTCGGGGATGACGTAGAAACCGTTGACACAGGCCAGTCCCACGAGCGCGCGGAGCCGCCGGTCGCCGAGCACCAGGGTCGCCCCCGCCCGCAGCGACTGCCACCACGAGCGCGGCGAGTGACCGCTGATGTCGTTGCCCGGTGGGCGATGCGCGCGCACGCCGAGTGCGATCAGCGCGGCCGACAGGGCGAAGGTGGCCGCGTCGATCACCAGCGTCGTCCGGGTGCCGAGCGCGGTCACCAGGGCGGCGCCGACGCCGATGCCGCCGACCAGGCCGAGCTGGTCGGTGGTGCGCATGACGGCGACGCCGACCACGTACCGGTCGCCGGACAGGATCGCGGGCAGGATCGCGTTGCGGGCGGCGGAGAACGGCGCGGCGGGCAGCTGCACCAGGCACAGCAGCACCACCATGACCGCGATCGGTTGGCCGGGCAACGCCATCACCGCGACCAGCGCGGCGCGCGCCACGTCGGCGACCACCATCACGGTGCGGCGTGGGAGGCGGTCGGCCAGGCCGGCCAGCAGCGCCCCGCCCGCGAGGTTGGGCAGGATGGTCATCGCGAAGGTCAGCGCCGTCCAGGCCGGCGAGTGGGTTCGGTCGAACACCAACACCGACAGGGCGACCCGCGCGAGCTGGTCGCCGATCCTGGACTGCGCGTGCGCGAGCCACAGGACGCGGAACTGGCCGACGGCGAACACGTCCCGGAACCGCGCGGGCCGCTCGGTGCCTGTCGCCTCGTCCGCCACGTCGCCCCCTGGCCTCGCCCACGCTGGATCAGGCCACCATGGCATGGCGTAGTCGCGGGATGATCCTGAATCACCAAAGTGGCGCGAACCCGTCACGGGCGTGCACGTGCGCCGAGTGGTCCGGACGAATGGCGCGGGCGTGAAACCAACGGTAAACGCTTTCACGCTACGGTGGGGGGCCGCCGCCGCTCTTCACCGACAGACAGGATCGGGATGAAAACGACACGAGTGGCGGCCGGGCTCGTCGGCGCGCTGATGGTCACGCTGTGGTGCACAGGAGCCGCGTCGGGGGCGAGTTCGCCGCACTCCGTGCGGGTCACCTCGCTGGCCGCGCTACAGAGCGCGGTGGACGCGGCAAAGCCGGGCGACGAGGTGCTGCTGGCGGACGGCGTCTACAACGCGGGCACCGCCGTCACGATCCGGCGTTCCGGCACCGCGACCGCGCCGATCACGGTCAGCGCCGAGCACATCGGCAGGGCGCGGATCACCGGATCGACCGGGTTCGCCTTCTCCGGGGCCTCCTATGTGGTGCTCAGGGGCTTCCAGCTGCGGCACGGCGGCTCGCTCCAGGTGCCGCCCGGCAGCACCCACATCCAGCTCACCCGCAACGACGTGCAGCTGACCGGAGCCGGCAACTGGTTCACGGTCTCCGGCGACGACGCGCAGGTCGACCACAACATCTTCCACGACCGCACCAGCCAGGGCGTGTTCCTCCAGATCCTCGGGCCGGCCAACGACATGGCCAAGCGGGTGTGGGTGCACCACAACTACTTCTACAACCACGCCTTCGCCGGAGCCAACGGCGGCGAGTCCATCCGGCTCGGGCTGAGCGACCACCAGTCGTATTCGGCGAACGCGATCCTCGAGTACAACCTGTTCGAGAAGGCCAACGGCGATATCGAGGCGATCTCGGTCAAGTCGTCGGACAACATCGTCCGCTACAACACCATCCGCGACAGCCGGGGCTACATCGTGCTTCGGCACGGCAACCGCAGCGTGGTCGAGGGCAACCTGCTGTTCGACTCCGGAATCCGCTTCCACGGCAACGACCACCGGATCGTCAACAACTACGTGGCCAACACCGGCGGCAGGGACATCGTGTTCGGGTCCGGCGACGAGGCCGACAGCGGGCCGACCAGCAAGCTGCACGACCGGCCGGACCGGGACACCGTGGCGTTCAACACCCTGTTGGGCTCGGGCGACCTGGTGCACGGCGACGGCGGCAAGTTCGATCCGAAGGACTGCGTGCTCGCCGACAACATCATGGTGGGCACCTCGGGCAGCGCGGTGGCCATGCCGACCGGCTCGATCGTCAAGTACCAGGGCAACATCGTGTGGGGCACGGCCCCTGGCTCCATCCCGACGGGCGGCTACCGGTCGGTCGACCCGAAGCTGACCAAGGACGCCGCCGGGCTGTTCCGGCTGACCTCGGGCAGCCCGGCGATCAACGCCTCGGTGGGCAGCTATCCCTACGCCGCGAAGGACTTCGACCTTCAGGCGCGGGTCGGCGTGTTCGACATCGGCGCGGACGAGTACGTGGCCAGCGGCGTCACCAGGATTCCGTTGACCACCAACGATGTCGGGCCGAACTCAGCCTGACGTCGAGTGTCCGCGTCCCTGGCCGGCGGGTCCGACGACCTGCCGGCCGGGGTCTCCGGCCGGGTGTTGGCCGGGGATCGGGTGGTCGGACCCCGCTGATCGGTTCCGCCCATCGCGCGGCGATGCGCCGATTCGGGCCGCCGCGCCGACATCGTCCGGTTCCGTGCCCCGCTATGCGAATAATCCGACGCGCTCCGGCGACCCGTTGGGCCGCGTCGAGCCACCTGAATGCAGCAGTCGCGCGCGACACCTCGCGAGGACAACCCGACATCGCGGACGAACCCGAATCCCGGCCTCACTCGATAGGGTGACATCACGCGTTGAATGGTTGACGTGACAGCGTTTCAGGTTTTGCGCGTGGCCGATAGGTCGAAGTGAAGGTCACTCGGCCGTTCGACGTGAGAACGGGGCCACCCGCCGCTCCTGTCGCCCTACACCACCAGCGCAAAGATTTGTTCGGGCATTATTTCCTTCCGTGGGGCGAGATTCCTTCGGTGGGACGTTCGGTCGCGCCGCGGAATCTCGGGAGCCACACACAACGCGGCTCCCTGCTGTCACAGGGAGCCGCGCGGTCGTTGTCACCCAACAGCCGTAGGACATAGGGAATAACAACATGGCCAGTGTAGGACCAGCCGGATTCAGCTCACCAGCCCAGAACGGGGGTAGAACCTCATCTCATCGGGTCACCGACCGGGCGATCGGTGACCGACCGTCGAGACCTCGCGGTCGGTCGCGGCAGGAGATCGGCGGCGCCTCAACGTTTTCGCAGGACCCCGGCGCCAGGATCGTGCCGACGCGGTGCTGCGGCACCGGTCCGCGTCATCGCCGCGTGAGCCGGTCCTGGTGGTGCCTGGTTGACCGGGTGGTGAGCGAGTGGGGCGACGCCCTGCGGGTGTCGTTGCTGTTGCTTGTCGTGTTCGGCGGGCTGGTGGCGGTGCTCGAGACGGTGGTCGGCCTCGGCGCCCTCGCGGTGTGGCCGGGGCTCGGCGTCCTGGGCTGCCGGCTGCTCGGGAGTCGATCGCGTCGGAGCGCGGTCTAGGGGGTGTCCTGCGGGTCTTGTTCGATGGGAGTCGGGATCGAGGTGGTTCCTGGCGGTGCCGCCGGGCCGGCCTCATACCGGGTTGTATTCGGGTGGTCCGGCGGTGCCGTCAGGGGCCGCCTCGGCCCGGCTAGCGCGGACAAGATCCACGGGACACCCCCTAGCAGGTGCTCCCGGCCGTCCCCGGCGGGTGTGTCCTGCCGGGGCCGG
>NZ_VUOB01000201.1 GCF_008386585.1 Solihabitans fulvus | reverse complement strand
CGCGATCGCGACGAAGGCGATCCAGCTCCACGGCACGGGCAGGAACAGGCGCAGGATCCAGGCAACCTGGCAGACCGAGACCCCGACGGCGTACCGCAGCGCGGCCGGTCGGCCGGCCGGATCGTCGCGGGCGGCGCGCAGCCACTGCGCGAGCAGCGCGAGCCGCATGATCACGTACCCGATGACGGGGACGGTGAAGTCGAAGCGCTCGAACGCCGCCGGGATGCCGGCGGCCAGCACCAGCGCGCCGGCG
>NZ_VUOB01000200.1 GCF_008386585.1 Solihabitans fulvus | reverse complement strand
CGCCGACCTGGTGCCCGAGCTGACCACGCTCGTCGACACGCACCCGACGCGGGAACGCCTGCACACCCACCTGATGCTCGCGCTGTACCGGGCCGGCCGGCAGGCTGACGCCCTGCACGCGTACCAGCGGGCCAGACGCGTGCTCGCCGAGGAGCTCGGCATCCGGCCCGGCCAGGAGCTTCGCGAGCTGCACCAACGGATCC
>NZ_VUOB01000199.1 GCF_008386585.1 Solihabitans fulvus | reverse complement strand
CCGGCACGTCCACCGGGACGCCGAACAGCAGCGGGGCGACGGCCCGCACCGCGGCGGAGCGCGCCGCGCCCCCGATCAACAGCACCCTGCGGGGCGCGACGCCGACCTCGCGCAGCGCGGCCAGGCCGTCGGCGAGGCCGCAGAGCATGCCCTCGACGGCCGCGCGCGCCAGGTTCTCCGGCGTGCAGTTCGCGCGGCGCATGCCGGTGAGCGTGCCGGCCGCGTCGGGCAGG
>NZ_VUOB01000198.1 GCF_008386585.1 Solihabitans fulvus | reverse complement strand
CGCCGCCGTCGAGAAGGTGCTTGCGGTGGCCAAGAAACGGCACCCGCATGTCGGGGTGGTGCACGCGCCCGGTGTGCTGGACGACGGCCTGGTGTCCGGACTCTCCTCGAACCAGGTCGGCAGGGTGTTCCGGCCGAAGGTGTCCGGCGGTTGGCTTCTGCACGAGCTGACCCGCGACCTGGACCTCGCGTTCTTCGCCCTGTTCTCGTCGGCGTCGGGCACGCTGGGCGGCGGCGGCCAGGGCGGCTACGCG
>NZ_VUOB01000197.1 GCF_008386585.1 Solihabitans fulvus | reverse complement strand
CGCGGGGCTGGCGCCGTGGGACGGCGTGCGCTGGGTGGCCGTCGCCGCCTCGCCGGAGGCCACCCACGCGGCCGACATCACCGACACCCTCGACCGCGCGGTCGACTCGCTGCGCGAGCACCGCGCCTACCTCGCCGCGCTCGGCGGCACGATGGCCGAGCCGGAACCGTTCCTGCGCGGCATGGCCGAGTCGACCGGCGAGCGGTTCGGCGGCCGGCTCGCG
>NZ_VUOB01000196.1 GCF_008386585.1 Solihabitans fulvus | reverse complement strand
ATCCGGTGGCGCGGGCGCATGTCGCCGGTGTGTGGGGTGTTGACCCGGAGTCGTTGCCTGGTCCCGGCCGCTCGGCGGTCGAGTTGCTTGACGCGTTGGGGCAGCCTGATGGGCCGAGGGCGTTGTTGGTGTTCGGGAGCAATGTGGTGGTGTCGGCGCCGCGCAGCAACCGTGTGGTGGATCGGTTGGCGGCGTTGGAT
>NZ_VUOB01000020.1:66252-84258 GCF_008386585.1 Solihabitans fulvus | reverse complement strand
CGCTAAGTAAGTGGCATTGGTCCATGGCTTGGCCGGGGCGCGGTGGGGCGGCGGATGGAGCGGGGTTTGCGGGGTGAACGGGTCAGGCGCATCGCGGCACCTCCGGAGTCGGGTCCGACGGCGCTGCGGGCCGGTCGGGCTCAGTGGTGGTCGCGGGGGTGGCTGGTTTCCTCCCGCACCCCTGAACTCCGGTTTTCAGGGCTTCCGGGGACAGACGACGGCGAACTTTCTTGGCCGGATGAGCGCTCAGTTCGGTAACAGAAGGTGATGTCGCGCGGGCAGTAGTGACGGCGTGCGAGGCGCTGGTGATGGTCAGCGCGGTCGCGACCTGGTCGGTCAGATCTCGCTCGGCGGGATCGGTGTCGACGTCGGTCGGGGCCTCATCCAGCAGGTAGGCCAGCAGGCGGTACTCGGCGCGCAGCCGGACCTTCTTGACCGCCTCGTAGTTCAGACCACGGTCCTCGCCGGCGGTGGCCAGCGGCAGTCCCTCCAGGCGGGTGGCGCCGATCAGCTCCGCCTCGTCCGGCGTGATCGCGCCCTCGGCGACGGCGCGGGCCAGGACGAAGTCGGGGTGCCCCCAGGGCATCTGCGGGGTGGCCGAGCGGAAGCCGCTGCCGGAGGGGACCGGTGCGTCCAGAGCCTCGCGCAGTGCGACGTGGCCGGCGCGGTAGGCCGCCCAGCGCAGCCGCAGCATGATCCGCGGTTTGCGCAGATCGATGTGGGCGAGTTCGGTCAGGAACCCGGTCAGGACGGCGGCGTGAATGTCGCTGGGGTCGCCGACGAACTTGGCCGAGAGCTTCGTGGCGATCGTCGTCAGCGCGGGCAGTGCGAGACCGACGCAGCCGATGGTCCAGGTCTCGCCGCCGGTGCGGGAGAGCAGGACCAGGTGCGCCCAGACGGCGTGGCGCAGAGCCTGTGTGCAGCCGCGCTCCAGCAGCAGATCGCGCAGTTCGTCCAAGGGCACCCGGCGGGTGGGCAGGCCGGGGAACAGGCGGCCGTCGACCGACACCGGACGGGGTCCGGTGATCAGCCACTCATACGCCGCGCGGGCGGCGTCCAGAGGCATGGAATCGCGCCCGAACGCGGGGCGCGGGAAAGCGTGGTTGGTGGCCATGAATGACTCCCTGTGCGAGTCGGAGGAAAGCGACTCCGTCAGGACGCCACAGGGGGTAGTACCAAACTCTAACCAAACTAGTACCGGACTCTAACCAAACTAGTACCGATGATCTTCAGTGATCGTATTCCCGGCCACTCAAGATCATTATTTGCCGTCCGCGAGAATGATCAGAAGGTTGGTTAGGGATCACATCATGATCGTCGGTAATACCCATTGAACTGCCGTTACGGAGGTGCAGTACCAGTTTGGTACTAGTTTGGTTAGAGCTGTATTCGCGCGAACACAGCGCGTAGCAGGCGGTCCGCGCGAGGTGCGCCCCGATTGCCCAAAAAATCTCACCAGGCTCGCGCCGGTCTCTGTCGCGGGGGATGGAAATGGTTCCCGCGCGCGTGAGCGTGTGAGCCTTTTCCCACCACGCAGGTATCGCCAGGCGAGACCGGAAAAGTCGACAAGAAAAGTTGGGGTCCGACTGTCCCCCAGGGGCCTTTATTTCGGAGTTCAGGGGTGTCATCAGCGTCTCGCATCGACGCCGGCGCTTCACCTGGCTCTGGAGGACACCCGTGACCCAGCCCGCCCACTCAGCGCCGCGCGGCCCGCGCCGCCGCAGCGATTCCACCCGCCCGCCGGCCACCCGCCGGGGCGGGGACCGCCGCCCCTATCCGACCGCGTCGACGACCACCAGGGTCAGCCCCGCCAAGCCCGGCCTGGCCGATGCGACGGCGCGCAAGCGAGGCTCGAAGTCCACCCCGACGCCGGCGACGGTATGGACGGCCGGCCCGGTCCCGATCGACCTCGACGCGGTCTGGCCGACGCCGATCCTGGGCACGATCGTGACCTCGCTCAGCAGCCCTGGCGGTCACGTCGTGCTGCTGCCCTGGCCGACCACCCGGACCCGCCCGCACCCCGCCACAGTTGGCACGGACGGGGCGATCGACCCCGCTCCCGGCACCGAGGCAGACGCGGAGTTGGCCGACGCGCTCGCCGTCGTGGAAGAGCTGGATCGGGCCGGAAGCGTCGTCGGTGTCACGGTGGACCCCGCGGTGACCGGTCCGGCGTCGCAACCGTTCTGGGCGGACCTCGTCGGCGGCCCCAGCCCTGCGCCGGTGACCGTCCGCCAGCCGAGTCCACCCAACGGCGATGCCGGTGTTCTCGGTGCCGTCCCAATCGAGGCGACGCAGGCAGACCTGATCATCACCAGCCTGCGTCCCGAGCACTCCGGGGACCGCGCCAGTGACCTCGTGGCGTTGCTCGCGGCCCGCCTGCTGCGCGTCGGCGGCATCCTCGCCGTGCTCACCCACTGTGACTGGACGCGAGGCGAGTTGGTCGACCCGAGCGGGCCGGTGGTGGCCTCCGCGCAGAACGCCGACCTGCTCTACCTCCAGCACATCGTCGCCCTGCACACACCAGTACGCGACGGCCAGTTCGCCGCCGACTCCGACGGTCCGGCGGCCGAGGAGCACGTCCGCGCGCGGCATCGCACTGAGGTACGTGGCTTGCCGTCGCCGCATCGGCGGATCCATTCCGACGTCCTGGTCTTCGCCCAGCCGCACGGCCACGAACCGCCTGCCCCGGCGCTGGCCACAGCGGCGTTCGAGAGCGGAGTCATCCGATGACGAGCTGCCCGGTCTCGAACCCCGCCCACCTCGGACACCACCGTCAGGAAGGCAATCCTGTGGCTGACGACCGCTCCCCGCACGCCCCGACCGACACTTCCTCCGCCACCACCCACCATGCCGTCGTGACCTCCGGCGGCACCCCGGTCGACGACACCACCCAGCGCATCCCGCGCGCGGTCATCGACAACCTCGACCCGCACGCCGGGAACGCCCACGGCGACGACGAGAACGTGCCGGTGTCGGTGTGGACGACCGCGCAGAACTCCCCGTCCGCCCAGCGCAAGAACCGCTACGTACCCGAGTCGACCGCGCACCCGGCGAAGATGCTGCCCGCCGTGGCCGCGCACGCCATCGACCACTACACCCAGCCCGGCGACCTCGTACTCGACCCGATGTGCGGGATCGGCACCACCCTCGTGGAGGCCGTGCACGCCGGGCGCCGCGCGGTCGGCATCGAGTACGAGCCGCACTGGGTTGAGGTCGCCCGCGCCAACCTCGACCTCGCGCGTGGAGCCGGTGTCGACCACGACGGCAAGGTGTTCCACGGCGACGCCCGGCAACTCGCCTCGCTGTTGCCGCCGGAGTACGTCGGGCAGGCAGCGCTCGTGGTCACGAGTCCGCCCTACGGGCCGTCGACGCATGGCCAGGTGTCGGTGACGCCGGGCGGTGGAGTGCAGAAGTACCACCACCTCTACGGCAACACCTTGGACAGGGGGAACCTCGCGAACATCGGCCACCACCGGCTGCTGTCCGGGTTCACCCGCATCCTCGCCGGACTGGCCGGCTACCTCCGGCCCGGTGGGCACATCGCCATCACCATCCGGCCCTGGCGTGAGCACGCCGAGCTGATCGATCTGCCCTCACAGATCCTGGCCTGCGGCCGGCAGGCCGGGCTGATCCCGGTCGAGCGGTGCGTGGCGCTGCTCGCGCGGGCGGCCGAGCAGGACCTGGTCGCCCGCGGCAGCTTCTTCCAACGCGACTTCATCCGCAAACAGCGCGAGGCCGGACTACCGCTACACCTGATCGCGCACGAGGACGTGCTGGTGTTTCGGACCTCGCTGCGCAGGAGCGCGGGTTCAGGAATCGCGACGGAGCATCAGGAATCCCGACGCTTGTTCAGCGGCGGGGCGCGACATGCCGGGAACCCGAGGAGTGGCTCGGGCGTGCCGGAGAGCTGGGCGGCATGAGCACCCGACCGCGCCACACCCTACGCGGATCGGGGCACCACCCCGCCCCCGCCCCCGTCGCCGCCGTCTCGACGGCGGCGGGGGCGGTGCGGGCGGCCACGCCACACGTGTTGTCGGTGGCGGCAAGTCCGGGTCCGGTCGTCGGTTCGGCGTGCACCGGCTACGGCGGACTGGATCTCGGGGTGCTCGCCGCGTTCGGTGGCGGCCGGATCGCGTGGTGCGCCGACCCCGACCCACACATCGCGGCGATCCTCACCGCGCGGATGCCCGGCATCCCGAATCTGGGCGACCTGCGCGCCATCGACTGGACGCGCGTGGAGCCCGTCGACGTGCTCACCGCCGGGTTCCCCTGTCAGGACATCTCCGCCGCCGGACGGCGCGCGGGCATCGAGAAAGGCGCACGCAGTGGCTTGTGGACCGACATCGTGGTTGGCATTCGGGTACTACGACCAGCGTTGTGCGTCGTGGAGAACGTCGCCGCGCTTCGCTGGAAAAACGGCGGCCTCCACAAGGTTCTCGGCGACCTGGCCGAAGTTGTTTTTGCTTTCCTGTCGTGTCTCGGTTGGGTCGGGTCGGGGTCCGCCCGGCGGGGTTTGTGGCGTGCGGTGATGCGGGTCGTGTTTGTACCGTCCACCGCCATGATCTTGTTCACTTTCTCCCGGCAGGGCTGGGAATCCTGGGATATGACCGGCCGGCCGGTGATCCGCGAGGGGATGCCGGTGCTGGTCGATGAGGACCTGCTGTTCGACGACGGCGGCACACCGCGCGCGACGGTCGCGGTGAACCGCTGGCTGCGGGAGTTGCCGATCAATGGCGGCCCGGCGGCCAGCACGTGGTGGAACTACGCGCGGGTGCTGCGAGCATGGATGGAGTTCCTGGCCACGTGCGCGGTAGGCGTGTTCGGCTCGCGGGAGCGGCTGCGCCAGGCGCTGGGCGCATATGCCGAACACCGGTGCGCGGGCCCGCTGCCGGCGCGGTTCGCAGTGAGCACCTGGAACCAGCATATGAGCGTGTTGTCCGTGTTCTACCGGTGGGCCAGGGCCGAGGGGCACGCGACCGCGGAACCCTTCTCTTACCGCAACGCGGTCGCGGTGTTCGACGGGGTGATGGTGCGCCGGCAGGTGAACACCGCCGCACGGCGGCGGGCCAAACCCCACACGACGATCAAGTACCTCGAGTCGGACTTCGCGGACATGTTCGTGCGCGCGTTGCGGGGGTTGGCGCCGGACGGCACGGCCGATACCGGGTTTCGCGGGCGCAACCTGGCCCGGAACGCGGTGATCGCCGAGCTGGCGTTGGCGACTGGGCTGCGGCTGGCCGAGTTCACGCATCTGCTGGTCTACGAGCTTCCGGTGTTGCCGGCGGCGCCGACCGAGTTGCCGATTCCGTTTCCGGTACCCGTGTCGATCACCAAGGGCGGTATCGCCCGCACGACGTGGATCAGCTACTCGGCGTTGGCCTCGGCGCACCGCTATGTCGGGTTGGAGCGCGCGGCGGATGTCGAAGGCTCGTCGTGGCGGCCGGCCGCTCGCGCGGGTGGACCGCTGCGGGTGAGCCGCCCGGACGCGCGCGGCGGGTGGATCAACGGGGTGCGCACCGGCTGGGACGCGCTCTCGGCGGCGGAACGACGCCGGCTGGTCGCCCCCGACGGTGGGTCGTGCCTGCTCGGGGTGCGCGCCGACGGTGGCCCGTTCACCGACTGGAACACCGTGTTCACCCGCACCTCCAACCGGGTGCGCGCCCGCTGGGAGCCGCGGTTCCCTGCGGTGACGCCGCACCGGCTGCGCCACACGTTCTCGATGGCCACGATGGAACGGCTGGTGGGCGGTTACTACCAGCAGGCCGCGCAGTTGGTCGCCGACACCGGCGGGGACGCCGCGCTGACGCTGTACTTGTCCAAAGCGGACCCGTTGGCGGTACTTCGGGACTTGTTGGGTCATTCCAGCGTGCGCACCACGGAGCACTACCTGTCGCGTTTGGACATGACCCGTGTGTATCGAGACGCCTACGAACGGGCCGGGATGGCCGCCGGTCTGGTGGACGCCGACACCCGCGCCGAGGCGGATGACGAGTTCGCCGACGAGGACGGGGACGAGTTCTGATGCCCGCCATCGTCGTCGCCGAGCCGTTGGGCATCGCGTGCGTGTTCAGCGACGGCCGCAGCGCCGCGTTCACCCTGGCCCCGCCGCTGCGGACGAGGCTGGCACGGGACCTGTTGGCCGGGCTGGCCGAGATGGTCCACCCACACGGCACCGTGGACTCGGGCAAGACGGTCGACCACTACATGGTCGCGCTACGCGACATGGCCGGCGCGCTGCACGCGGGCGGGTTCACCGGTGGCGCGGCGGACCTGTCACGCCCTCGGGTGGCCGAGTACTGGATGGGCACCACCTATGCGCGGGAAGCGGCCACGCGCCAGATGCTGGCCAGCCTGGATATCCAGACCGGGTGCTTGCAGGCCCGCACCCGGGCGTTGGTGAATGGCCGCCCCTACAACCAGCCCCCGTCCACCACACCGCTGGCGCCCTACAGCGACGCCGAGTGGTCCCGGCTGATCTCCGCCTGCCGGGACCTGGTCGACGCGGCGTTCGCGGCGCACACCACGGCGTTGGCCGCCGCGGCGGCAGGACGCGACCCGCGCGAGGCTGGGTGGAGCCCGGACAACGTGCGGTGGCTGCTCACCCACCTCGGGCCGGTGACCGGCAGGCGGGTCGGCGAGCACGTCGGAGTGTGTGGCTGGACGGTCCTGCACTCCTGGCGCGGTTTGCCCGCCGCCCGCGCCGAGTTGTTCCCCGAATCGGATGTGGTGCTGGCCTACCGGCTGTTGTTCGGCGCCTACAGCGGCATCGTGCCCGACGGCATCGACGCCCTCGGGCTGTCCGACATCGACTGGGCCGGCGACGCGTCCGTGCTGCTGTCCTACGTCAAGCGCCGCACCGCCGCGGAAAGCCTCACCTTGCCCAAGCCGGCGGTGCGGCTGCTGACACGGTGGTTGGAGCATTCCGCTCTGTTGCGGCAGTTCGCCCCGCCCGAGCTCGGGGGCGAGTTGTGGCTGCGGTACTGCGCGAACGGTTCTGGGACCGCCACGGGGCACGCGATGGTGCGCGCCGGGAAGTTCGACCCGATCACCGTCACCCGGTGGGTGGCCCGTCGTGGCCTGACCGCCGATGATGGCGGGCCGCTGCCGATCCGGTTGCACCGCATCCGCACCACCTTTGAAGCCCGCCGTGACCGACGCGCGTGGAATGGCAGCGCTCGGGCCACGATCGACCCGAACCACAGCCCGCAGGTGGAAGGCGACCACTACCTGAGCGCCGCCACCGCGGCGCAACGCGACGCCGTGGACGCGATCATCGAGGACGCCCAGGCGGACATGCTGCGCCGCGCGCATCCACCCACCGTGCTCACCGCGGCCGAGACCGACGCACTGGTTCGGGACTATCCGCGGTTGGTGACGCAGCTTGGCCTGGACGACACGGTGATCGCCGAGTTGGTGGGCGGGCAGCGGGACGTGTTCACCGCGGCCTGCGCCGACCAACTCGCCGGGCTGCACGGGCCGAAGGGCCAGCCCTGCCCGGCGCGGCCGTGGGTGTGTCTGCTGTGTCCGCTGGCGGTGTTCACGCCGCGCCACGCGGCGAACCTGTTGCGGCTCAAAGCGTTCTTCGCCCGCCAGTGGCGGCAGATGCCCGCCGAACAGTTCATGGCCGTCTTCGGCCCCTACGCCCAGCGCGTCGAGGAGATCCTGCACCACTACGCCACCCCGGTCCTGACCGACGCCACCGGCCAGGTCGCCGACACCGACACCGAACTGCCCGCGCTACGTCCGGAGGAGACCACCTCATGACCACGCCCTCCACGACGGCCGCATCGCGCGCGGTCACGTCGGCCCGGTCGGTGTTCGCGGGCGCCGATATCGCCCAGGCCACCGGACTCGCACTCGTCGCGGGCGGGCGCGGGCCGGTCTTCGACGACGATCTGTGGGACTTCACCGCCATCGCGCACCTGCCCACTCAGGTGCGGCAATGGGCGAAGCGGTGGGATTTCACGGCGATCCACAACCCGTGGTTCCGGTTGATCGCCAAGGAGCTGCTGTTCGCGTTGTTGGCGCCACGACACGAGGCGGTGGCGGTGCTGCCGCACGCCTATCGGGTTGCGTTCACCATCTCGACCTGTCGGGCGCGGCTGAGCTCGGTCACTCGCTGGCTGAACTGGCTGACCGACCAGGGCATCACCAGCCTCACCCACGTGAGCCAACGGCACTGCGAGGCCTACTTGGAAGACCATCGCCATGCCTGCGACGAGCACGGACGCCCCGTTAGGGAACTCGGTGCCGGCTCCGTTCGGGAAACGGTGGCCGGCGTGCTGGATCTGCTCTCCTACGGCGAACTGTTCACCTCCGAGGGCTACCCGCCGGAGTTGCGTCCCTGGAACGGCACCCCGGCCAGCGTCGTGGCCGGGGTGGTGCACAGCCGCGAGAACAAGACCCCGCCTGTCGCCGACGAGGTGCTGCGCCCGATGCTCGCCGCGGCACTGCACGTCGTCGAGGTCATCAGCCCGTTGCTGATCGAGCTGAATCGTCGGGTCAGTGCCGCGGCACGGGTGACGCCGACGCGGCCGGGCGGGTGCTCTGGCCGATCGGAGCCCGTCGCTCAGATCACACGGGTCTTGCGGGACTACGCCGCTGCGGGAGATCCGCTGCCGCAGGTGATCGACCACCGTGTCGGCCGACGCCTGTCCACCGGCTGGGACCCTGCCGACCCGCTGTTGACGGTCAGCCTTGACCAGATCGCCGCTCGCGCGGGCTTCACGGCGTTCAAGCGGGCATGGCTTCCGGCGTTGCGCCGCCCATTGGAGGACATCCTGGGGCGTGTCGGTATCGCGAAACCATGGGGACGTGACGCGGCCGAGATTCCTGTGGCCGCAACGCAGAACACCGTTGCGTGGACGCTGCCCCTGCACGCGGGGGAGGTCGCCCATCTGACCGAGGTCGCGCGCACCGCATGCGTGCTGGTCGTCGCGACGGTGACCGGTATGCGGGCCGGTGAGCTGATGGAACTGACCACCGCGGCGCCGCTCCCGCCACAGGAAACCGCGCCAGGGTTGGCGCGCTATCGGATCGCGGGACGGGTCATCAAGGACCAGCCGCCCGGCGGCACACCCGACCAATGGGTCGTGATCGCCGAAGTGCACCGGGCCGTCGAACTCGCCGCACAACTACTGCCACACCACGACGATGCCGGTGACAACGAGGGAAGCCAGAACGAATCGTTGCTGTTCGGGAGGTTCTCGTTCGCAAGCCGGTACGCCACCTTCCGTAACTGGGTCAACGGTTCCGCCGGCCAGCGCCTCGGCTTGGCGCCGATTCCCGGCCCCGCGCCGACTCTGCGCGGGCTGCGTCGCACCCTGGCCATCGAACTTGCCTACCGGCCCGGCGGGCTGCTCGCGGCGAAGATCCACCTCAAGCACGTGTCCGTCGCGACGACCGAGGGCTACGCCGCCCGACCCGGCGGCGCCCAAGCTCGACTGTTGGCCGAGGTCAGCGACCACGAGCAGCAACGCAACCTCGACCTGACACTGCAGGCGTTCGGCGACTACCAGCAGGGCATCCATCCCGCCGGCCCCGGAGCACGGGAACTGCTGGAGTTCTTCGCCAGTGTTGACGCTCAACTCACCGAGTCCGCTCGCACCGACCCCACGGTCCTGGCCAGCGACCGCGAGGTGCTCAACCTGCTGTCCAAACGCGCCCGCACCCTCCACCTGGCGTCGGCCAACTACTGCTGGTTCGCCGACCCTTCCCGGGCGCTTTGCCTGCGGCTGGCCGGAACCCCCGAGGCGGACACACCGATGGCCGGGCTCTGCGATTCCGGCCGCTGCCCGCAAGCCACCCACCACCCGTGCCATCGGGACGTCTGGGCCGACCACGCCGCCAACACCGCTGTTTTCCTCGGCTCCCTGGGCGCCACCCGCCGCGCCGAGAAAACCCGCCTGCACACCGAACACGCCCGCAGCCTGCGAGTGCTCGAACAGATCGACGCCGCAGCCACCAACCCGAAGGACTGACATGCCCCTCACCGACCAGCAACGCCACCAGATCGAGGACCGCATCCGCGCGGCTGCCGATCAACTTCTGCGCGGTGAGCTGCCGCCGGGTGGCCGATGCGACATCAAGACACTCGCCCGCGTCGCCGGGATCTCCCGCGCCGCTCTCTACCGGACCTACCCGCATGTGAAGGAAGCGTTCGAACAGCGTCTTGCCCAGGCACGCGCCGCAGGCGAGATCACCGACCCGCGCGACGCCCAAATCACTGGCCTGAAAAGCGAGATCCAGGCACTCGCCCAGCGTCTGGCCGCGCGCGACACCACCATCGCCGAACTCACCGAGTTCCAAGCCCAAGCGCTGTCCCGTCTCGCCGCCCAGCACGACGAACTCCAGGGGCTGCGCGCCGAAGCCGCTCACCCCAGCAATCTCCGGCCCCTGCCTGCCAGGTGACCGCTCGTCATGATCCGGAGCCGACCATGCCACGACGTGATCTCCACCACCCGCCAACGGCCGCATGCGCGACACGAGCCACCCACACCACGTCAGCCCTCATATCCCCTCGCAGCAAGGAACACGAGACACCGTCCACACCGGACACGACTTTCGCCGACACAACCGAAGCAGGGTATGACGCGCTCTGGCGTAGCGTCCGCGCCTCCGACATCGGCGCGGCACACCGCCGCGAGCGAGTATTCCTGTTGGCGTGGCCCCGCCACCGTGCCGTCGACGGCGGAAGCGGGAGTGTTGCCGACGCCGACCGCGCACGACGGCTCGTCCAACGGCATCAGCGCGACGAGCAGGCAGGGCGGTCCGTCGTTGCTGGACCAGTTGCGGTTGTTGCCGACGCCGACGGCATCCGACGCGAAGAACTGCACGCATCGGACTCAGACCGGTGGGCCGTCGCTGCCCGACGAAGCCCGGTTGCTGCCGACCCCGCGGGCCTCGGACACCGGGACGGCGGGACGACGGGCGGGCGCGGGATTCCGGCCGCCGTTGTCGCAGCAGGTGCTGCCGCTGGTGGACCCGCAGGCGTTCCTACCGACACCACGCGCGACCGATGGGACGAAGGGCTGCCCGGCTCAACGGGGCTCCAAGGGCGACCTGATGCTGCCCTCGGCGGTCATGCGGTTGGTGACTCCGGAGACCGGCGACGGCATCTCATAGCCGTCACCGACCCGACGGACCAGGAGCCGTCGACGGCGGGTCATCCCGAGGTGGACTGGGACGCCTACACGGCGGCGGTGCGCCGATGGGAACGGGTACTCGGACGCCCCGCGCCGTTCCCCACGCAACCCGGTCGGCACGGCAGCCCGGTGCTGGCACCGGCCTTCGTGGAGTGGCTCCAAGGACTCGAACCCGGCTGGGCCACCGGCCTCGGGCTGCCCCGCACCGCCGAACTCCGCGCACTCGGAAACGGTGTTGTCCCACAACAAGCGGCCTACGCGGTGGCATTGCTGCTGGCTGACCTCGCCGCGCTCCTCGACGACACCGCCACCACGGGCGACCAGCATCCCGGCCGCGGGTGGGAGGCAAACGCGGCATGACCACCGCCACCCTCACCCTCACTCCGGCCCCGCGCTCAAACGGCACTCGCGGCACGAGAACCCGCGACTCGTCAGCAGTGCCCCTCAGGAACAGACCGATCGAGAACGAATGCTCGCGGATCCTGCGTTTCCACATCGCCGTCACCGATCAATCAGCGACCTGACACCCCGCCACAGCACACGGAGCACCGCAACCCTCCTGCGCATTGCCCAACTCCGTCGTCCACATCGCACACAAGTCCACCACCACGAGAAGAGGGGTTCCCATGCAAGGCAACAACGCGCACACCCCGACGCAGCAGCCCCGACCCGACAGCGACGACCGCCGCAGTCGCGTCACACGACAACTGGACGCCCTACTCTCAGCGCTACGGCGACCGCACGCCGCCACGACAACACCGCGCGAGGACGGATCATCCCGCCGGGACATCGACACCCTGTCGGTCATTCGGCAGCGTGTCCTCCGCGAATACCACGCCGCCAACCTGACCACGGCCCGCAGGGCGTCCGAAGACCTGGTGCGTGCTGGCTTCAACACCGGAGCGGTGCCCTACGGCTACCGGCCCCACCGGGTTCGAGTCTCGCCCCAGGGACGGCGGGCACGCTGGCGGACACGCCTGATGGTCGAGCCGGTCGAGGCCGCCACCGTCAGGATGATCTTTATGTGGAGGGGCGTGGATCGCCTGTCCACCAGTGAGATCCTGCAGCGGCTCACCGAGGCGCGGTACCCGGCCCCGCTGGATCCGAAGACTGGTCAGCCGGGAGTGTGGACACGAGTGGTGGTGCGGGCGATCCTGAACAACCCGAAATACACCGGACATCAAGTCTGGGGCCGCCACCACCACGGGCACCGTGTTCCCCGAGCGCAATGGACCTGGTCGGACACGTGGGCGCATCCGCCACTGATCACCGTCGCCGAGTTCACGGCGGCCAACCGCCATCGGTGGACTCATGGAAGCACCGCCCACTGACGACAGCCTGGCGCGCGTTGAATAGCTCACGCCGGATCTGGGGAGCGCATACAACGGGCGCTCGACCCGCCGTCCACGCTGCCCGTTGCCAACCCACCGCCCACGCGCCAGCACAGCGCGGTCGCGTTGGAGAGGATTCCTCATGCGACACACCGCCCGCCATGAACCTCGTCAGCCACAGCAACCGCTGACGGACAACAACACCACAGCGCCGACCACCCACAGCGAGGCCAGTGCGCCACGTGTGCACACCCCTACAGAGGCGGCCACATTGCTGACCGTGCCCGAATCCTGGCTGCGCCGCCAAGCCGGACAACGCAAACTGCCCTGCACCTTCCTTGGCAGGCATCTTCGGTTCTCCGACGCCGACCTCCAGGCAATCATCACGGCCGGAGCCCGACCCGCTCGGACCACCAGCCGTCGCCCGCGCCGTGACTGACACCGCGCCACCACAAGGCAAGTGACGCGAACGGATGTCCTTTGCGGACAGGCGAAAGTTGTTGTCGCAGCGCCCTTGCCCTTCTGCCCCAAACGGAGCGTCCATACATCCGTCACATCCGCGACCCCCACACCACTGCGAAAGAGGTCACCATGGCCTGGGTCGAACAATCCGGCGACAACACCTGGCGAGTCCGCTACCGACGCGAGGACAACACCATCGGCGCCATCCCCGGCTTCACCAGTCAGACAACCGCGCAGAACCACGCCGACGACATGGAATCCGACCAACGCCGCGGACGGTGGATCGACCCCGCCGCAGGGCAGACCCCGCTCGGCGAGTTCGTCGACACCAACGACTGGCTCGACTCCCTCGACATCGACATCCGAACAGCCGACAACTACCGCAGCATGCTGCGCAACCACATCAGGCCCCGCTGGGACGACACCGCCCTGGCCGAGATCTCCAACCTCAAAGCCCAAGCCTGGAAGAAACAACTCCGCGCCACAGGGCTGGCCCAGGTCAGCGTCGACGGCATCGTGAAACTGTTGTCCTTGATCCTTACCGACGCCGTCGACGAAAAGCTCATCGCCGCCAACCCGATCCGCGCCCGCCGCCGCGGACGACGCCGCCACTCCGAGCGCCGCAAGGAAAAGATCTGGGCACAGTCCGACCCCGTGCTGCGTCTCGCTGATCAGATCGCCGCCCACTATGGACCCAGCGGCGCGGTCATGGTCGTCACCGGCGGCTGGACCGGCGCCCGCTGGGGCGAACTGACTGGACTACAGCGCCCGAACCTGCACCTGTTCGACGACGACACCGGCTACATCGTCATCGACCCCGACATCGGCACGCTGCACGAGTCCGCCGCCGGCAAGCTGTGGCTCGGCCCGCCCAAGACCGACGAGTCCGCCCGCACCATCACCCTCGCCCCGTTCAACGTCCGCCTTCTCCGCGCACACCTGACCACCCACAACCACCCACACGTATTCGTCACCCCCGACGGCGCGCTGCACCGCCGCAGCAACTTCTCCCGCCGCGCCATGCGCCCCTGCGCCGACGGCAACCTCCACCGCAAGAACCCCGACATGCGGTTGCAGCCGATCGCACCAGGCATGACCTTCCACGGCCTACGGCACAGCCACAAGACATGGATGATCGAAGACGCCATCGCTGAGATCGCCCAAGCCCTGCGACTCGGGCACGTCATGGGCGACAAGGTCCGCGAGACCTACTCCCACGTCGCCGCCACAGTCGAGGCACGCCTGCTGCAATGCCTGCAAGACCGCTGGGACAAGGCCGCCCTCAACTCCACCAGCGAGTTCGACACGACCTGGCGGACCGCCGCATAGTCAGGGTGGCCTGTGCGAACCCGCGTTCTCTGCGGGTCCGCGTGACTCACGCGGCCGTGAGGCGGAAACGATCTTTGTGTCAGGATCGCTGCCAGAGAATGCGCAAAGTCTCCAGACGGCGTGTTAACTCCCGTCTCAATGCCGCAACAACTAGCGTTGAGGCATGTCAGGCAACAATGGCCCACCAGCAACGGCGAACGCTGAGACAAACGGCAACGACCTGACTGTGGCGGCGACACCACATGAGTACAGGATCGCGCTCGCCTGGTGGGCTGACGCCGCGACCGATCATCTCATGATGGCGCTCGATCCCCTGTACGCGCAGACCCCACGCGAGCCAATGGAGTCCATCCCTGCCCCGATGACGGGCACCTCCAGCAAGAACGAGGCTGCCGTCTCGTCTGTGGAGTTGGAGGTCATCACCAACGTCAGCGTACCGGCGATGATCAATGGTGACCTTGACGACCTCCATGCGGCGATCGCCGAGACCGCTCAGCAGATGATCGAACAGACGATGCGGCAATACTTCGCTGTGCTCGCCGATGCCACTAGCCAAGCCGGCAACACCGTCGACGCTGGCGACGACATCGTGGAGGCCTACCTAATGGTGCTGGCCAAGATGGACATCGCTTTCGACGAGGACGGCCGGCCGGACCTCGCGCTGTACGTCAGCCCCGAGAACGCCAACCGGGTTGAAGCTCAATTGGCCGCGATAACACCCGCGCAGTCTCGCCGGTTCACCGAGATCCTCATGCGCAAGAGGGAGGAGTTCAATGCTTCGCGACGTCGTCGGCGCCTTCCTCGACACGGTCACTGAACGCGAGTTCGACGCGCCACTGTTGGCCCTGCTCGCGGCACGAGGGTTCACCGACGTGCACTTCTTGCATGGCGCTTTCGAGTTCGGCAAGGATGTCATAGCCAAGGGACCAAAGCCGCTCCACGGGGACGTCGGCAGCGGCGATCCGGCGTCGTGGACGTTGCATCAGTTCGCCTTGCAGAGCAAGGCCGGCGACATGGGTGCGCCCGGCTGGCGGGAGGTGCGCCCACAGCTTGACGAAGCTCGCTTGGACGGCCTCGGACATCCGGCGTTCGACGTCAACCTGCCGAGGGCAGGGGTCCTGGTCGTGACAGGACGCCTTAAAGGAGCCGCATCGACCCAAGCGCAGTCATACCGCGAGCAGGAACTCCGGTGGGGCCGGCCTGATTTCGAGATCTGGGACCGCGAACGGCTCCTGGAGTGGCTCATCGAGGCACCGGAAGTAGGCCTTGCAGGGATCAGCGACGGTCCGATGCTAAGCCTTGCCGGTGCGATCGACGACGGAACGGTCACATTGTCGGCATTGGAACGCCACTCCCGGTCATGGCTGCCCCCAGTACAGGACACATTGACAGCGGCGACCACTCCGCGGCAGGAGGTCACTGCTCGACAGCGACGAGCAGCGGTCGAAGCCGCTGTACTAGTCAACGGTCTTCGCCGCTATGGCAGGCTGGACCTCGCATCGATGACGGCCCTGATGCTGCTGCGTGCAAGCTGGTGTCACGCGCTCAACGCCGCAGCCTCCACCGACCCCATTCCCAGGCCAGAGCAAGCAGCAGCAGCTATACGGTTGTTCGTCGGATGCGCCAGCGAGCTGCTTGATCAAGTTGAGCCGGTAGCAGCCGACCCGCGTGCTCTGCTGGCCCGCACTGTGGGCTCGCCTCTCGGCCATGTCCTGTACCCAGTCGCGTGTGCTCGACTGGTCGAGATCCTTGGCCTGCTTGGCCTCCTTACGGGCAACACAAGCGGTCCATGTGGGCGGAATGACCTGCTTCCCCCACCTGATCGGGTTTACGACACGGTGGCCACATTGCTCCGCTACCAGCCCGGCTGCTCCCATCCCATCGCCGACTCTTTCGCCGTCAGCCTGATCGCACCAACACTGCTCGTCGCGGGCAGGGACGCTTCGGTCGCCCGCACGTTCTTGGAACGGACCGCAGTGTGGATCGCCGACCGCTACGACGGCACCCGTTCCGGGATTGGCTTGGCGGCCACCGGCGCCGACCCTCGTGCAGAAATTGACCAACTCCTGGGCGGCCCGTATGAGCACGGTCCGCAGCGGCGGCCCGGAAGCTATCTGGCCACAGTGGTTACCGACCTTGCCACGCTTGTGCCCGGCGACGACTCTTTCTACCAGGATGTGATCAACGAGTTCCTTGCGGTCGATATCTTCGCCCAGCTCCGCATCGCGGACGAGCACCGCGCGCAATGGCGCCCAGACGGTGCTGGAGTACGGTTCATTACTCAGGTTCCCTACCGCGACTCGGCGGGAAGTATGGAACCTGTAAGTGCGCATCATGACAACGTCTCCCAGCCGGTGTCACCGTGGGATGCTGTGGCCCTCGCGAGCGTCGTTCGTGACAGGCACGTCGTTCCAGCACTGCGGGCAGCACTCACAGAATCCTTGGCCGGCCCCAGTGACGTAAGCGAAAGCGCTTGACTGCCGTGAGGTGAGGGAACTGGCTGGAGACTCAGTGACCAGGGACTGACATCGCCAGAACGGATTTACGATCGACGCTCGGCGGTCCAACACAACCGACGAGATTTCCTCAGGGACCAGCCCCGGATGCGGGTGTGTGCGTCCGCCAGGACGCGCTTGATCATGGATGCGTCGCAGAGTCCGGGCTACCTGTGCAGCTGCGCGACGTCGTGCACGCGGAGACCGCCCACGCCCTGCAACCGCCGTAACAGCGGCGTTCATATTCGATCGCGGCCGTTGACCGCGTCGGCGATCAGCTTCTTCGGATCGGGTGCCACCCAACCGCCCAACATACTCGCTTGGGGAGACCGCCACCACTGCCATCGGTGGGTACGAGGCCGTGGCTTGACATGCCACCAACGCCGAGCCACGTCCGTGCGAAGAGCGACTGTGAAGTCGCGGTGCTTCGATCCCAAGGTCGCCTGGCAATCTTCGAACTCCGCGTCCGGTGCCGAGACTCGGTCGAAAAGCTCCACCAGCAAGGCGATGATGGCCTCCGCCTGCTCTTGCGGGCCTGTACCGCCGACAAGTCTCAACTCGGCAGCAGCTGCCCCTAGCTTGGATACGGCGTCCCGTGTCTCCGCGAGAACGGGATACACGGCGTGGTGAAGTAGCGCGTCACCTACAAGATCGGCAGCGACTGTCATCTTGGCCACAGAAGCGATCGCCCGCGCCATCTGACCGAGACCGCGGAGGCCGGTGGAGTCGAACGGCGGGGCGTCCGCGAGCGACAGCGCTGTGCGGAGGTATCGGCGAGGAGTCAACTTCCTGCTTCCGGCGAGCAGTCTGAGATGGCTGACGTAACCGGCCAGGTCGAAGGCTGCCCGTTGGAACTCAAGATAGGCGTGCGAGCGACGGTCCCGCGATTTGCTTCCTCGTCCAGCGCCCGGAGGTACCGCAGCCACAAGCGAAGCGAGAGCCTTCGCACAGCTCGCTGCAACCTCCAACGGCTGGACCACGGTGGGGAACAGACTCACCGCCGAATCGTAGGCTCCAGAGCGCTGATGGCGTCGGCAGCGCGGCCGGTTGTCGCTGACCGGCAGGACCCAAGCGAACGGCGACCCCAGATCGTCGGTGCGGCGAGCACATCGTTCAGCCCAGCGAACCCCCCACGGCGTACAACCCGCAACGGCAGCAGCCATGGTCGAGAACCCGTGGTCAGGCACGCAGTCCAGAACCACTCGAATGGGGTGGAGCAGAACCGTGACCCTGTTTCGCGGGGTT
>NZ_VUOB01000020.1:0-66230 GCF_008386585.1 Solihabitans fulvus | reverse complement strand
CCTGACCCTCACACTGCCAGTGTGATGCGCTACCAGCTGCGCCACAGCCCCGTGCTATTCGCACGCTTCCGGGGGTAAGCCCTCGTTCGCGTGCCTACATACCGTACAACACCGCCCGCTCCGATCAAAAATCGGGGGGTGCGGCAGGGCTTCCGCCGACCGGTCGTACCTGCTAGACCCACTGCGTGACCGTGCACGCCGAGCCAACCGCCGCACCGCTGGTCGACCCCGAGGCCGAGGGGGTCGCGCCCGCGCTTCGCAGACAGACGCAGGAGCGGCGGTTGCGGGGGCTGGTGTCCCGGCTGCTCGCCGCGGACGGGCTCCAGGCCGCTCGGCTGCGGGACGCCGGTGTCACGGGCGCTGAGGACGTCGGGCTGGACGACCTGCACCGGCTGCCGATGGTCACCAAGCAGGACCTGTGGGACCACTACCCGGACGGGTTGCGCGCGGCACCTGCGGACGCGATCGTGTGCGTGCACGGCTCCTCCGGCACCGGCGGGCGGCCCACGCTGATCCCGTACACCGCGCACGACGTCGACGTGTGGGCCCAGGTGATGGCCCGCGCCCTCGGCGGCGCGGGCGCCACCCGGCGGAGCACGGTGCACAACGCCTACGGCTACGGCCTGTTCACCGGCGGGCTCGGCATCCACCACGGCGGGATGCGGCTCGGCGCGACCGTGGTGCCCTCCTCCGGCGGGATGACCGACCGCCAGCTGCGGCTCATCCAGGACCTGCGGCCGGACGTGCTGTGCTGCACGCCCTCCTACGCCATCCACCTCGGCGAGGCCATGCACGCGGCGGGTGTCGACCCGGCGGACCTTGGCCTGCGGGTCGGCGTGTTCGGCGCGGAGCCGTGGACCGCGCAGATGCGCGACCAGATCGAGCGGTCGCTCGGGCTGCGGGCGTTGGACATCTACGGGCTGTCCGAGGTGATCGGACCCGGCGTGGCCTGCGAGTCTCTGGACTCCGGCGGCATGCTCAACGTCGCCGAGGACCACTTCTACGTGGAAGCCGTTGACCCGGCTGGACTTCCGGTGCCGGACGGCACACCCGGCGAGCTGGTGTTCAGCACGCTGACCAAGACGGGCATGCCGCTGCTGCGCTACCGGACGGGCGACATCGCCACGTTGGCCGGCCCGGCCGACGGCTCGGCGCGCACGCTGCGCCGGATGAGCAAGCTGCTCGGCCGCAGGGACGACATGCTGGTGGTGCGCGGCGTCAACGTCTTCCCGACCGAGATCGAGGCGGTGCTGCTCGCCGACCCCAGGGTCAGCCCGCACTACCTGGTGGTCGAGGACCGCCGCGTGTCGGCGCGCGCCGAACTCCGGGTGGCCGTCGAGCCGTTCTCCGACACCGTCGACACGGCCGCGCTGGCCCGCGATCTCGACCACGCCCTGCGCGAACGGCTCGGCATCGGTTGCGTGGTCAGGGTTCTTGGCCAGGGCGGGGTACCTCGGACGGAGACCGGAAAGGCTCGGCGGCTCGCCAGATGGTCTGCTGGCGAGCCGCCGATTCCCGGACTGGAGTGAGCCACCCCGAGCTGAGAACCCTTTGATCGCGGCGAAAACGCCGTCAGCCCTAGTTGGCCTTCTTGATCAGGTTGTCCAGCCACTGCGGGTCGCTGGTGTCCTGGATCGCGTCGCCGGACACCACGGTCGGCGTGAAGAAGCCCTTCTGGCCGCCGCTTTCCTGCTGCAACTTGGGGTTGCCGGTGGTGTCCTCGAGGTGCTTGGTGGTGATGGGGTCGTAGGTGTTGCCGCGCACGCACGACTCGAACTTCGAGTCGGTGATGCCGAGGTCCTTGCCAAGCTGCACCAACTGGTCCGCGGTGTAGCCGCTGCTGCCCTCCTCGGGCCGGGCCGCGTAGAGGCTCGCGTGGTACTGCGGGAACTTGCTCGCGTCCGCCGCGCACAGGCCGGCGTTGGCGGCGCGCTGGGAGTACCCAGGCGGCGAGGACATCCGGTTGAGCATCGGCAGCATGTTGTAGCGCACCTTGAGGGTGCCGGCCTCGAGCTGCTTCTCGATGTTGTCGGCGTTGTTCTTCTCGAACGCGCCGCAGCCGGGGCAGATGAAGTCCTCGTACACGTCGACCGTGACCTTGGCGCTGTCCTTGCCGGCCACCACGACGGCGTCTTGGCGCTGCACCGGATAGTTCACGTTGACGGTCTTGGCCGGGATCGACCCCGAGGCCTGGCTGTCCGACCTGGAGTTGCTGATGAGCACGCCACCGATCACGGCGGCGGCGAGCACCACGATCACGACCGCGCCGATGACCATCCGGTTCCGGTCGGCGTTGGTGCCGCGAGCCGCCGCGACGGCCCGCGCCGCCTGTGCCTGGCTCTGCTGCTTCTTCTTCCGCGCGTTGCGCTCGGCGCCGCCCACTTCTCAGGTCCTCCCACGCACTCCGCCGGCGTCGCCGGCCTCGTTCCAGTGATTCGACTCAGCCGGTTTCGCCGACCGGGTCGCCCCCGGGCTCCTCGTCGCGCCGCCCGATGCCGAGCAGGCCGTCGAGGGACAGCAGTGTCCTCGGCCGGACGATCAGCCACCCGGCGAGCACCAGGAAGCCGATGTCCCGCGCGATCTCCTGCGGGTACTGGGTGGCACCCGAGGCGACCTGCCCGCCGCCGCCGAAGCAGCCGCAGTCGATCGCCAACCCTCGGGCCCACGACTGCGCCACGCCGGCGATGAAGGCCAGCAGCAGCACCGCCGACAGCACGGCGACCAGCCGGGTGCCGAAGCCCACCAGGAGCAGCACGCCCAGTGCCAGTTCGACGAACGGCAGCGCCGCCGCCACGAAGCCGACCATGCCGGCCGGCAACACGTCGTAGGCCTGCACCGCCAGATAGCTCTGGTTGGGGTTGGCGGCCTTGACGCCACCGGAGATCAACCAGACCGCCGCGAGACCGAGGCGCACCAGGATGCCGACAACGTCAGGCCACTTGGCCGAAGGTCGAGCCACGTCCGGGAGCGTACCGAGGGTTGCTGAGTGGACGCTGAGAGCCACGCACCTGACCAGGGGTCATGTCCCCGATCGGGGTGAGGAATCCAACACGGGGGTGGCGGGTTCTGGCTCGCGCTCCGGTTTGGTCTCCGGCTCGCGCTCCGGCCTGGTCTCCGGCGCGGGGAGCCAGACGAGCAGCGCGAGCACCGCCATGGAGCCGGTCACGGCGAAGGCCGCCTGGTAGGAGATCCGGTCGGCGAGCAGGCCAGCGGCGAGCGGGCCGATGATCGCGCCGAGGTCGGCGGCCATCTGGAACGCGGCGAGCACGGGTCCGCCGCGCCCCTTGGCTCCGACGACGTCGGCGACCACGGCGGTCTGCGCCGGGTTGAGCAGGCCGGCCCCGATCCCGGCGACCAGCGAGGCGGCCAGGAAGGTCGGTTCCGAGGTGGTGAACCCGATCCAGACGGTGCCGACGGCGGCGACGCCGAGGCCGGCGAGCGCCAGCGGGCGGCGGCCGAGCGAGTCGGCGAGCCTGCCGGAGATGAGCAGCACGGCCGCGTTGCCGCCGGCGAACACCGACAGGGACAGCCCGGCCACCCCGGGGCCCTGGTGCAGCGCCTGGCTGACGAACAGCGGGATCAGCGAGATCCGCACGCCGTACACGGCCCAGCCGTTGGCGAAGCTGGACGCGAGCGCGGCCCGGTAGGCGCCGGTGCGCAGCGCCTCGCCGACGGTGATGGCGGGCTGTTCGCTGTGCTGGATCTCGGTGGCGAGGGTGGACCGGCGCAGGAACAGCCAGGCCACCAGGACGGCGATGACCAGCGCGACGGCGTAGATCTCGAAGGGCGCGCGCAGCGAGAGGCCGACCAGCGCGCCGCCGAGGATCGGGCCGGCGATGTTGCCGAGCAGGAAGCTGGTGGCCCACACGCCGGACGCGCGGGCGCGCAGCTCGGGCGGGGTGAGCCGGATGAGCAGGCCGACGGCGGACACCGTGAACATGGTGGAGCCGACGCCGGCGAGCGAGCGGAACAGCAGCAGCTGCCAGTAGCCGGTGGCGAAGCCGCACGCGCCGGTGCCGATGGCGACGATGAGGATGCCGACCAGGTACACCGGGGGTTCGCCGAGGCGGGCGACCAGCCGGCCGCTGACCGGCGCGAAGGCGAGCCGCACGAAGGCGAACGCGCTGACCACGAGCGAGGCGGCGGTGTTGCCGACGTTGAAGCTGGCCGCGAAGTTGGGCAGCACGGGCGCGACGATGCCGAACCCGATCGCGATGATGAAGCTCGCGGCGACCAGGACCCACACCTCGTTGGGCAGTCGTGGGCGGTTCTCTACGGTCTCCACGACGGGTTGCCTCCTCGGCGCACTTAGCTGCGCTAAGGATATAAACCCAATCGGGTGAAATCTCAATCCAGCAGCTCATCCACCCTGCGGACGTAGGCCGTCACGGGGTAGCCCGTCACGAACCCGCACGCCTCCGCGAACCGGTCCCCGGCCCCGCCCTCCTCGACCTGCGCGGCCACCAGCAGCGCGCCCGCCGACCGCAGCGTCGCGACCGCGCGGGCCGCCAACGCGCCGCCAAGGCCCCTTCGGCGTCTGGCCGGCCGCACCACCAGCTGCTCGACCAGCCCGACGCCGCGCTCGGTGAAACCGGCCGCGAAGCCGAGCAGCCGGCGCGCTCCAGGGTCGGGGTCGTCAGTGACCAGCAACACACACCTCGGGTCGTCGAGGCGCTGGCCGAGATGCCGCACCAGCCGCCCGGTGCCCTCCATCGGCAGCCCGAGCTCGTCGGCCAACAACGCGGCGACCCCGGGCAGGTCCTCGTCCCGCGCCGGCCGAACCGTGACCTCGGACACGTCGACAGTCCCACCCCGGTGCACGACCACGACGGACTCCTCGATCGCGTGCCACCCGGCGTCGTCGGCGATCCCCTCGATCTCCGCGACAGTGGTCGGCGAGGCGAACACGACGGCCTCGGCGCGGCCGATGTCGGCGAAGGTCCGTTCGAGCCTCAGCAGCGTGCCGGCGACCTCGGCGGACGAGCCGTAGAGCGCGCACGCGTGGTTGCCGGTCGGCAGCGGGTTGTCGCGGTTGACCACCACCGTGGCGCAGCCGACGCGGCCGACCTTCCCGTACCGCACCGCGCCGGAGGCCACCCGCGCCGCCTCGACCAGACCGGCCAGGTCGCGTTCCTGGTGCGGGTCGAGCAGTTCCGGGTCATCGGGATCGCGCAGCGGATCAACCACGGATCCCAGCCTCGCACGTCGCGCGCCTGCGACCCGGGCAGACTGACCCATCGTGCGGCTGCCAGCGGACCTCCCCGACCTCCCGGTGCGTGCGGTGCTCGACGACGTCGTCGCGGCGCTGCGGGCGCACGGCACCGCCGTGCTGGTCGCGCCGCCGGGCACCGGCAAGACGACGCTCGTGCCGCTCGCCATCGCCGCCGCCGACGCGGGCAAGGTGATCGTCGCCGAGCCGAGGCGGCTCGCCGCGCGGGCCGCGGCGGCCAGGATGGCGGCGCTGCTCGGCGAGCCCGTCGGGCGGACCGTCGGCTACGCGGTGCGCGGCGACCGGAAGACCTCGGCGGCCACCCGCGTCGAGGTGGTCACCTCCGGGCTGCTGGTGCGCCGGTTGCAGACCGACCCCGAACTCGCCGGGGTGGGGACCGTGCTGCTGGACGAGTGCCACGAGCGGCACCTCGACGCGGACCTGCTGCTCGCGCTGCTGCTGGACGCGCGCGCCGGGCTCCGGCCGGACCTGCGGCTGCTGGCCACCTCGGCGACCGTGGCGGCCGAGCGGCTGGCCGACCTGCTCGAGGACGCGCCGGTGCTGCGCGCGCACACCCGCACCTTTCCGGTCGACGTCCGGTACGTGCCGCCGGTGCGCGGCGAGCGGGCCGAGGCGTGCGTGGCGCGCGCGATCCGTCTCGCACTGTCCGAAGTGGACGGTGACGTGTTGGCGTTTCTCCCAGGCGCCGGGGAGATCCGTCGGGTCGGCTCGCTGCTCGCCGGCCTCGAAGGCGTGGACGTGCTGCCCCTGCACGGCAGGCTGGCCGCCTCGGCGCAGGACGCGGCGCTGCGCGAGGGCGCCCGGCGGCGGGTCGTGCTGTCCACCGCCGTCGCCGAGTCCAGCCTGACCGTGCCAGGGGTCCGCGCGGTCGTCGACGCCGGGCTCGCCAGGGTGTCCAGGGTCGACCACCGCAGGGGGTTGGCCGGGCTGGTCACCGTGCGGGTGTCGGCCGCGGTGGCTGAGCAGCGCGCGGGCCGGGCCGGGCGCGAGGCCGCCGGGCGGGTGTACCGGTGCTGGCCGGAGCACGAGCAGAGCACGCTGCCGCGCTACCCGGAACCCGAGATCCGCACCGCCGACCTGACCAGGCTCGCGCTGGAACTCGCCTGCTGGGGCACGCCGGACGGCGACGGGCTCGGCTGGTGGGACGCGCCGCCCGCCGGGGCGCTGCGGGCGGGGCGCGCGGTGCTGTCGGCGTTGGGCGCGCTGGACCGGGACGAGCGGGTCACCGAGCGCGGCCGCAGGATGTCGGCGCTCGGCCTGCATCCCCGGCTGGCCAGGGCGCTGCTGGACGGCGCGGCCGAGGTCGGCGCGCGGGCCGCGGCCGAGGTGGTCGCGCTGCTGGACGACGACGGGCTCGCCTCGGGCACCGCGCTGGACGTGGAGCTGGGCCGGCTGCGTTCGGCCGGCACCGACGCGACCCGCCGGTGGCAGCGGGAGTCGCGCCGGCTCGCCGCGCTGGTCGACGGATCGGGTTCCGGCGCAGCCGATCCCGCGCTGGTCGTGGCGCTGGCGCATCCCGAGCGGCTGGCCAGGCGTCGGGCGGCCGGTTCGCCGGTGTATCTGATGGCAGGCGGCACGGCGGCGGAGCTGCCGCCGGGCAGTGGGCTCGGCGACGCGGAGTGGCTCGCCGTCGCCGTGGCGGACCGGGAGCCCGGCCGCAGCCACGGGCGGATCCGGTTGGCCGCAAGGGCCGACGAGCGGCTGGCCGTTCGGGTGGCCGAGCCGCTGCTGTCCACGGTGGACGAGGTGCGCTGGTCGGGCGGGGACGTGACGGCCAACCGGGTGCGCAGGCTCGGCGCGATCACGTTGAGCGAGCGGCGACTGTCCACACCGGACTCGACGGCCGTGCGCGCGGCGCTGGTCGCCGGCCTGCGCGCCGAGGGGATCGGCCTGCTGCGCTGGAGCACCGACGCGGCGCGGCTGCGGCAGCGGATGGCGTTCCTGCACCGGGTGTTCGGCGCGCCGTGGCCTCCGGTGGACGACGAGTCACTGCTCGCCGACGTGGACACCTGGCTGGCCGGTCCGCTGTCCGGCGCGCGGCGGCGGGCCGACCTCGAACGGATCGAGGCGGGGCAGGCGCTGCGTGGGCTGCTGCCGTGGCCCGCGGCGACGCGGCTGGACGAGCTGGCGCCCGACCGGGTCGCCGTGCCGTCCGGCGGCCAGCTCCGGGTGGACTACTCCGCCGACGAGCCGGTGCTGCCAGTGCGGGTGCAGCAGGCGTTCGGCTGGACCGACACGCCGAGGATCGCCGACGGCCGGGTGCCGCTGGTGCTGCACCTGCTCTCCCCCGCCGGCCGGCCCGCCGCGGTGACCGGCGACCTGGCGTCCTTCTGGCGCACCGGCTATCCGCAGGTCAGGGCGGAGCTGCGGGGCCGCTACCCCAAGCACTCCTGGCCGGAGCACCCCGGGTGACTCGCCGCGGCGGATGTTCGGCGAACTGCGGTGCACGCGGCTGAGCTGCGGTAGAAAGAGCCATGACCGAGTCGAGCGAGAAGCTGACGACCACGGACAAGCTGTTTCGGGTGGCCGTCGCGATCAAGGGGTTGGACGGCCTGATCCAACTCGTGCTCGGCGTCGTGCTGATATTCCTGCCGCCGAGGGTGATCACCGGGCTGGCCAACAGCATCGTCACCAGGGACCTGCTCGGCGACCCGGCCGGCACGCTGTCCAAGCACCTCCAGGAGGCGGCGCACAACTTCGCCGACGGCAGCTCGCGAACGTTCGCCATCACCTACCTGCTGCTGCACGCGGTGATCAAGATCCTGTTGGTGATCGCCCTATTGCGCAAGATCATGCCGGCGTACCCGGTCGCCGTCGTGGTGCTCGGCGCGTTCGTGGTCTACGAGCTGGTTCGCGCGGTGCACACGAACTCGATCGCGCTGCCCATCTTCGCCGCCATCGACATCGCGATCATCGTGATGGTGATCAGGGAGTACCTGGAGCTGCGCCGCCAGCGGGCCGCAGCGGGCTGACCCGTGCCCAAACGTGCGCTTGGTTGGGCTGGAGGCCGGTAAGGCAAGGCAGTTCGAACAACCACGAAGCGCCGTTCACCTGATCAGAGATTTTCCTTGCCACTGAACCGAATCACTCGCTTGTCAGCGGCCCTCGACAGGGCCACGATGCAAGGATATGACTAACTCTCACATCTCCCGCCGCCAGTTCGTCGGGCTCGCCGCCATGCAGCTGGCCGCCACCGCGGGACTGACCGCCATCTCCGCCACGGCCGCGACCGCGGAGGCCACCACGACGGCCGGGCCGACGTTCGTGCCGGCCGTCGTGGTCGGCACCGGCTACGGCTCCTCGGTCACCGCACTCCGCCTCGGCGAGGCCGGGATCAGCACGCTGATGCTGGAAATGGGCCAGCTGTGGAACCAGCCGGGCCCGGACGGCAAGGTCTTCTGCCGGATGATCAACCCCGACCGGCGCTCCACCTGGTTCCGCACCAGGACCGAGGCGCCGCTCGGCACCTTCCTGTGGCTCGACGTGGTGAACCGGGACATCGAGTCCTACGCCGGCGTACTGGACCGCGTGCACTTCGCCGAGATGTCGGTCTACGTCGGCCGGGGGGTCGGCGGCGGCTCGCTGGTCAACGGCGGCATGGCGGTGACCCCGCTCCGCTCCTACTTCGAGCAGGTGCTGCCGACCGTCGACGCCGACGAGATGTACAACCGGTACTACCCGCTGGCCAACAGCATGCTCGGCGTGTCGACGATCCCCCGCGACTACTTCGAGAACAGCGACTACTACCAGTTCGCCAGGGTGTCGCGCGCCCAGGCCGCCAACGCGGGCCTCGGCACCGCCTTCGTCCCCAACGTCTACGACTTCGGTTACATGGCAATGGAAGAGAGCGGACAGGCGCCGAAGTCCGCGCTCAACGCCGAGGTGATCTACGGAAACAACTACGGCAAGCGCAGCCTCGACCGCACCTACCTGCCGGCCGCGCTCAGCACCGGCAATGTCACCATCCAGACCCTGCACCGGGTCAGGACGATCGCGCAGCAGCCGGACGGCACCTACCTGCTCACCGTCGAGCAGATCGACACCGCAGGAAACCTGCTCGCCACCAAGGAGATCGGCTGCCGCCACCTGTTCCTCGGCGCGGGCAGCCTCGGCACCACCGAGCTGCTGCTGCGCGCGCGGGACACCGGCGCGCTGCCCGCGCTCTCCGACGAGATCGGCAACGGCTGGGGTCCCAACGGCAACATCATGACGGCCCGCGCCAACCACCTCTGGAACCCCACCGGCATGCTCCAGTCGTCCATCCCGACGATGGCGATCGACGACTGGAACAACCCGACCACCCCGGTCTTCGCGGAGATCGCGCCCATCCCGTCCGGCATCGAGACCTGGGTGAGCCTGTACCTGGCGATCACCAAGAGCCCGGAGCGCGGCACGTTCGTCTACGACCGGGCCACCGACACCATGGGGCTGCGCTGGACGCGCGAGCAGAACCAGGTGTCCGTCGCGGCGGCCAAGTCGCTGCTCGACCGGATCAATCACGCGAACGGCACGATCTACCGGTACGACCTGTTCGGCGACACCAGGGCGTTCGCCGACGACTTTTGCTACCACCCGCTCGGCGGCTGCGTGCTCGGCAAGGCCACCGACGGGTACGGCAGGGTGACCGGCGCGCGCAACCTGTACGTGACGGACGGGTCGCTGATCCCCGGCTCCATCGGCGTGAACCCGTTCGTCACGATCACCGCGCTCGCCGAGCGCAACATCGCCCAGGTCATCCGCCAGGACATCGCGGCCTGAGAACTCCCAAGAACGGTCCCGACCTCCCGGGACAAGAACCAGATGTGGGCGACGTCGAGCGAGATCTCACCGAGCTGTACCGCACGCAGTACCCGGCGCTGGTGCGGCTGGCCACCAGATGGGTCTGGGAGCACAACGCCGCCGAGGACGCCGTGCACAGCGCGTTCGTCCAGGTGTTCCGGCGGCGCAGGACGCTGCGCGTCGGCGCCTCCATGCCCGCCTACCTGCGGGTCTGCGTGATCAACCAGGCCAGATCGGTGCTGCGCCGGCAGCAGGTGGCGCAGCGGTACCAGCACCTGCTCACCACGCAGGGCCGCGAGCAGGACCAGACGGACACCGTGCTGAACCGCGCGGTCCTGCGCGACGCCCTGGCCGCCCTGCCCCGCCGGCAGTGCGAGGCGATCGTGCTGCGGTACTACGCCGATCTCAGCGAACGCGAGGCGGCCGACGTGATGGGCGTCGGGATCGGCACCGTGAAGTCCAGCTGCTCGCGCGGCGTGGCCACGCTCTCCCGCCTGCTTCGGGACAAGCGTCCGGCCTGACCACCGCCAACAGGCAGACGCGCGCATTCCTGCCCATCGGTAATCTGCATGCCGTGGCCACTCCTGCGCGCGCCGTGACGAACACTCACCTACCCACTGGTCGCACCGCGACCGTCCGTTGACGGCCGCCATGGGCCTGACCTTCCGCCTGCTCGGGCCGCTGGAGGTGCGCGACGGCGACACGCCGGTGCGGATCACCGGCACGCGGGGGCAGACCGCGCTGGCCGCGCTGCTGCTGGAAGCCAACCGTCTGCTGCCGGTCGAGCGGCTGGCGTGGCTGCTGTGGGGCGAGGAACCGCCGGTCAACGCGGTGTCCGCGGTGCACTCGCTGATCTACCGCCTGCGCGGCCAGCTCGCCGAGACCACGCAGGCCAACCGGGACCTGATCGAGCGCAGCGGCCCCGGCTATCTCCTGCGGATCGACCCCGACCAGCTCGACACCGTCGTGTTCGAGCGCTCGACGGTCGCCGCCCGCGCCACGCTGCGGGCCGGCGACGCGCGCGCCGCGCACGCCGGCCTCACCGAGGCGCTGGCCCTGTGGCGGGGCCCCGCGCTCGCCGACATCATCGACCGCCTTGCCCACCAGCACCGGATGCGGCTCGACGAGCTGCGCACCGACGCCGTCGAGGAGCTGATCGAGGCGAAACTGGCCCTCGGCCTGCACACGGAGGCGATCAGCGAGCTGCGGCCGCTGCTGGCCGACCACCCGACCAGGGAGCGGCTGCGCGCCCAGCTGATGCTCGCCCAGTACCGCTCCGGCCAGCCTGCCGCCGCGCTGGAGAGCTACGAGCAGGCGCGCAGGCGCCTCGCCGACGAGCTGGGCGCCGACCCCGGCCCCGAACTCCAGCAGCTGCACCAGCAGATCCTGCGCAACGACCCCGCGCTCGCGCTCGCCGCCGGCCCCGCGCCGGCCCGGCGGGAGGCCGCCGCCGAGGTCCGCCGTGACCTGCCCCGCGACCTCGGCGACTTCACCGGCCGCGAGACCGAGCTGCAACACCTGCTCGAGGCCCTGCCGACCGACCTGGACGACGTCAACACCACCGTGGTGATCGAGGCCATCGACGGCATGGCCGGCATCGGCAAGACGGCGCTGGCCGTGCACGTCGCGCACCGACTCGCCGACCGTTACCCCGACGCGCAGCTGTTCATCGACCTGCACGCGCACACCATCGGCCAGCAGGCCCTCGAACCGGACGCCGCGCTGGACGCGCTGCTGCGTGCCCTCGGCGTCGACGCGGACCGGATCCCCAAGTCGACCGCCGACCGCGCCGCGCTGTGGCGGGCCGAGCTGGCCAGGCGGCGGGCCGTGATCGTACTGGACAACGCGGCGAGCGCCGCGCAGGTCCTGCCGCTGCTGCCGGGCAGCGGCACCTCGCTCACCCTGATCACCAGCCGGCGCAGGCTGGTCGGCATCGACGACAGCTACGCGCTGTCCATCGACGTGCTGCCGGCCTCCGACGCGGCCTCGCTGTTCGCGCAGGTCGTCAACGACGCGCGCAGCGCCGCCGAACCCGAGGCCGTGCAGGACGTCGTGCGGCTGTGCGGGTACCTGCCGCTCGCGGTGCGGATCGCCGCGGCCAGGCTGCGGCACCGGCCCACCTGGACGGTCGGCTACCTGGCCGGGCGGCTGCACGACGAGCAGCGCCGGTTCGCCGAGCTGCACACCGGGGACCGGGGCGTCGGCGCCGCGCTCGCCCTGTCCTACCAGCAGCTGACCGAACGGCAGCGACACCAGTTCCAGCTGCTCGCCCTGCTGCCCGGCGCCGACATCGACACCACCGCCGCCGCGGCCATCATCGGCGCAGGCCGGGCGGAGGCCGAGGAGCTGCTGGAGGAGCTCCTCGACATGCACCTGCTCCAGCAGCGCGCGCTGGACCGCTACCGATTCCACGACCTGGTCCGCGCCTACACGCGCCAGGCCGCGCACGACAACGAGCCGACCGACGAGCGCCGCGCCGCCGTCGACCGGCTGCTCGACTACTACCTGCACACCGCCGCCGTGGCCGCCGACACCATCCAGCCCGGCCAGCACCACACCCCGCTGGCCATCGGCACGCCGCCGTCGGCCGTGCCGCCCATCGGCGACTACGCGGACGCCGTCGGCTGGCTGGAGACCGAACGTGCGAACCTCGTCACGGCGATCGGGTACGCGGCCGAACACGGCTCGCCGGTGCACGCCTGGCAGCTCGCGGACGTGCTGTGGCGGTTCCTCTACATCCGGGGCCACGTCAACGACTGGATGAACACCCACCAGATCGGGCTGGCGGCCGCGCGGGCGCTCGGCGACCCGCACGGCGAGGCGCGGATGCTGTCGAACCTCGCGGTGGCGCACTGGCACGCCGGCCGGTACGAGGAGGCGTTGGAGCACAACGAGGCGGCGCTGCCGCTCTACCGCAAGGCCGGCAACCTCGTCGGCGAGGCCAGGACGCGCAACAACCTGGGCATCGTGTTCGAGCCGCTTGGCCGGCACAACGAGATGCGGGAGAGCTACGAGGCGTCGCTGGCGATCTACCAGCAGCTGCGCGACCGGCGCGGCCAGGCGTTGACGCTGGGGAACCTCGGCATCGCGTGGTGGAAGCTCGGTAGCAACGACCGCGCCCGCGAGTACTACCTGCGCGGCCTGGAGATGTGGCAGGAGCTCGGCGACCGGCGCGGCCAGGCGGCCGTGCGCAGCGGGCTGGGCAGCTTGGCCCAGGACGAGGGCCGGTACGACGAGGCGCTGGCGCAGCACAGCCAGTCGCTCGCGTTGATGCGGGAGGTCGGCGACCGCAGGGGCGAGGCCAGCTCCATCAACTTCATCGCGGTGATCCGGCGGCACCTCGGCGAGCTGGCCGAGGCGCTGGCGTCCCACCAGCAGGCGCTGGACCTGTACCGGGAGATCGGCGACCAGGGCGGCGAGACCGAGGTGCTCAACGACCTCGGCCGCACCCACCGCGTCGCGGGCGACCTCGCCGAGGCGTCCAGCCGGCACCGGGCCGCGCTGGAACTGGCCCGCCGGGCGCACTTCCGGCACGAGGAGGGACGCGCGCTCGACGGCATCGCGCACGTCGAGCAGGACACCGGCCGTCCCGCCGCCGCCCGCGAGCACTGGGAGCAGGCGCTCACGATCTTCACCGAGCTGAACACCTCGGAGGCCGAGGTAGTCCGCGAACTCCTGGCCGGCCGCGCACACGTGTCAGGCTGCTAACCCCCTGCCCCTGACCCTCCAGAACCCCAGGGCCCGAGCCATCGGCCACGCGCCGGTCGAGGTGTTCGAGATGACCGTGCTGGTGCGACCCGACCTGGGATCGTGCGCGCTGCGGAACGAGACACCGGCGTCGTAGCCCTCCAGCAACACCGTGTCCGTCGACTCGTGCAGCCAGAACCCGAGGCCGTAGCGCCGCGACTCCTCGGGCACGTCGCCGCGCGGCCGGGCAGCTCGTCGGACCGCAGGAACTCGGTGTCCGCCATGCCGGCGGGCCCGCACACGCGCTCGCGCACGAGCCGGTGGAACGGCGCGCCGCCGACCCGCGCGGCGAGCACCGCAAGCACCGCGCAGCCGCCGTTGCATTGACCTCCTCCTCACCGTTGAACGACGAGGATTCCTACCGCGCCTGGCGGTGGGAACTGTGCGCTGCCAGGTCACCTCGGCGGGTTCCCGCTTCATCGACCTGTGCCCGACTACTCGGTCTTACCTGGTCTCCACGGGCGTTTCACGTCTCCGCAAGCCCTGCGGCGACAAGTCACGCTGCGTCCGCCGTGACGATTTCGAGGCTTCCGGAATCACCCTTCGCCCCGCACCAGCAAAGGCTAACACGATCGATTCAGGGCACTGGTCGAGCCCTGGCGGCCCTCCCAGCGCGGGCCTACACCCCCGTCCTGAAGGGCGGAGCACTGGCCCGCATTCCGGTAGCCGAACCGCTCGCCGGCGGGGAACTTGGCGGGATGGCCGTCGAGGACCGCCAAGTATCCCTCGGCCGAGTCGAGCCGGTGGACGGACACCGGCAGCACGTGGTCGGTGATCGCGTGACCGGCGTCCTCGTCGGTGTAGTCGCCGATGCCGGACCGGTGCGCCAGCAGGTGTTCGACGGTGACCTCAGCGCCGATCAGCGGCAGATCGTCGCCCAAAACAGCACGCGCCCGGGTGTCCAGACCGAGCAGACCCTGCTCGATGAGGCTGACCACCGTCAGCGCGGTGAGCCCCTTGGTGCCGCTGGCGATCGCGAACCGGGTGTCGAGCCGGTTCGCGATCCCGTGCCGGCGGTCGGCCAGCCCGTACGCGCCGGCGAACTCGACCTCGCCGGCGCGGTCCACCCGGACCACCCCAGTGAACCCGGTCTCCGCCACCACGGACTCGACGACGTCGCGCACAACGCTCATGCCGCGAGGCTATCCAGCCGCCGTGACGCCGATCACGCCATTTGCCGGCCGCTCCGACGCGACGGGACCGGCCCACGAAACGCCGGAAGGCGAGCGCTCACGGTGAGCGCTCGCCTTCCGACGACGGGCAGTGCCTATCTGGCGATATCCGCGCGACGGCGGATCACGCCATGGCGTGCGAGGCGCCCTCCGGCTTGTTGACGTCGGACTTCTTGGCCGTCACGAAGATCGCGAGAGCGATCAACGCCGCACCGAGGAAGATGCCGCCAACCAGGAACGCCCGGTGGTAGCCGTGGATGGCCGCGAACGGCATCAGCCCCGGGATGTCCTGCGGGCCGGTGGCGTTGGCCGCGATGTAGGACGTGACGGCGCTCGCGTACAGCGTGTTGAGCAGCGCCGTGCCGAGCGCGCCGCCGACCTGCTGGGAGGTGTTCAGCATCGCGCTGGCCACGCCGGCGTCGTGCGGCGAGACGCCGTGCAGCGCCAGGCTCGACAGCGGCACGAAGATCATGCCCATGCCGATGCTCATCATCAGCTCGGAGGGCAGCACGTGCACCAGCCAGCTGCTGTCCTGCTCCAGCGTCACCAAGTAGAGCAGGCCTGCCGTGGCCAGCACGCCGCCGATGAGCATCAGCGGCTTCGGGCCAGTGCGCGGCAGCAGGTTGGACACGACGCCAGCGGTCACGATGATGCCGCCGCTGAAGGGCAGGAACGCGAAGCCCGACTTCAGCGGGCTGTAGCCCAGGTTCGCCTGGAAGTAGAAGGCGAGGAACAGGAACATCGCGAACAGGCCGGCGCCGATCAGCAGCGAGGCGAGGAACACGCCGCCCCGGTTGCGGTCGAGCACGATGCGCAGCGGCAGCAGCGGGTTCTCGGTGCGGGCCTCGACCACGACGAACGCGGCGAGCAGCAGCACGCCGACGATGAGCAGCGTCAAGGTGCTGCCGGCGGTCCAGCCGACACCCGGCTTCGCGGCCTCGGTGAACCCGTAGACGATTGCGACGAGACCGGCCGTCACGAGCACCGCGCCCGGCACGTCGTACTTGGTGTTGCCGGAGGCCTTGCTCTCCTTGACCACGCGCAGCGCGGCGAAGGCGGCGAGGACCGCGATGGGCACGTTCACCAGCAGGCACCAGCGCCAGCTGGCGTACTCGGTCAGCACGCCGCCGAGAATGAGGCCGATGGCGGCGCCACCGCCGGCGATCGCGCCGTACACGCCGAACGCCCGAGCCCGCTCGCGCGGTTCGGTGAAGGTCACGGTGATCAGCGACAGAGCGGCCGGAGCCAACAGCGCCGCGAACGCGCCCTGGAGCGCGCGGGAGGCGAACAGCATCGTCGCGTCCTGCGCGGCGCCGCCGAGCGCCGAGGCGAGGGCGAAGCCGATCAGGCCGATCACGAAGATGCGCTTGCGGCCCACGTAGTCGGCGATGCGGCCGCCGAGCAGCAGCAGCCCGCCGAAGGCCAGCGTGTAGGCCGTGACGACCCACTGGCGGTCGGCGTCGGAGATGTTCAGCGCGTGCTGAGCCGAGGGCAGCGCGATGTTCACGATGGAGGCGTCGAGCACCACCATGAGCTGCGCGACCGCGATGACCCCCAGGGCCAACCAGCGGCGTGGGTCCGGCCCGGGGGCGTCGGCAAGGGCCCCGGTCGCGTCGGACGTGCCGGTGACTACCGGCTCGGAGGTGGTACTCATTGTGACGGCGTCCTTAGGTGTTAGGGCGGGTCTGTGGTGCGGGGAAATGCGCGGAACCCGACGACGTCGTCGAGCGGCGAACTCTCATGACCGAGGGCTGGAAGAACTTCGGCATTTGTCTACCAGCAACCCCTGACAACGCCAGGTCGCGCGCCGAAATTCCCCCGCGCGCGAGCCAGCTGTCTAGCCGTAGACCCTACGTCGCAGGTCACAGCCACGCCAGCCAATTCCGCAGCACACCACACCAAACACAACGAGTAACGACCCGTACTCAAACAGCAATGTCATGCATAATTTCCCGGCCCGCAATTCACCGTTTATCAGCCCGCCGGTGGCAAGTCCCGAAGAGCGGTTCACACCGGCACCGGGAACGCGCCCACATAGTGTCGTGGATCACCATCGCAGACACCGTCAGCACCCGCGAGGCCCACGAGGCTGGAGCAGCAGGTGGAGCGTGACCATCTCGCTCGACACCCGGTTCGAACCCTGGCCTTGGACGAGGACGACCTGTGAGCGCCGAAGGCGCGAGCGCGCTGGTCAAAGCCCAACGCAACCAGGCTGGAACCCGAGGAGCTCGCACCGTGGGGGGGCATGGGGGGCTCGGCCCCCAACATAATCCGAAGCGAGCCGGTCCGCGCAGTACGCGGACACGGCTCGCCCGAGTGGAGGTGCCGGGAATCGAACCCGGGTCCTCTGCCGTATTACCAGGACTTCTCCGTGCGCAGTTCGCTATGTCTCTACTCGGCCCCACCAGTCACGCGAACAAGTCCGGTGTGACGGGCCCAGCCGCTGTGGGTTTCCCGAACAGACTCCGCGGCCGGGTCTGCTGGTAAGCCTCCTAGCTGATGCCGGTGACCGGGACGGAGGCGCTCCCGGACCGACAGACACGCACTCGCTTAGGCAGCGAGGGCGACGTCGCGCTGACTCGTAGTCTTGGCGCTTATTGGTTTGCGATGACGCTTAAGGTGGTCTCTCGCCTGCACCTGCACGCTTCCCCTGACTCAACGTCCAGAGTCGAAACCGTTCACCCCCATAGTTGGTGGAGCCTGACCCACCCATCATAACGCCTCCGACCCCGGCGATCACTCCCATTACGCTGGCACCCGGCGAAGGTAGGGCTGGCCCTACCCCCGGGACGCTTGCCAACCGCATGGCGCTGACCTGGGCCGACGCGGGACGCTGCTCACCTCATCCGGTGAACCGAGGCAGGAGACCATGACCAGCTCGACGACGGAGGCCAGACAGGCCCCCAACGCTCTGGTGGCGACCGCCTGCCTGCTGCCCGGCCTGCCTCTCGGCATCGTCTGGTTCGTCCTGACCGTCCTGCTGCTCGTGGTCGGCGTGGGCACCGCGGTCGTCTGGGTCGGCCTGCCAATCTTCGCCTTCGCGCTGCTGACCGCGCGCCGCGCCGCCGAGCTGGAGCGCCGCCGCGCGCGGGCCGTCGGGGTGCTCATCCCGTCCCCCTACCTCCCCATCCCTGACGACACGCTGGTCCGCCGCTGGTGGGCCCGCACCACGGACTCCGCGACCTGGCGCGACGTGCTCTACCTGGTGCTGCTGTTCCCGGTCGGCATCATCGAGTTCGTCTTCACCGTGGCGCTGTGGCTGCTCACGCTGGTCGCCATCCTGATCCCGGTGGTCGGCGTCGCGCTCGCCAGGCTGCCAAGAGGCCTGATCCGCGGCCTCGGCCTCGCGCACGGCCTGTTCGCCGAGTCCCTGCTCGGCCCGACCAGGGCCAGCCTGCTGTCGGCGCGCGCGGAGCGCCTCCAGGCCAGCAGGGCGCGCGGCGTGGACGCGGCCGAGGCGGAGCGCCGCCGGATCGAGCGCGACCTGCACGACGGCGCGCAGCAGCGGCTCGTCGCCGTGGCGATGGGCCTCGGCCGCGCCAGGGCGAAGCTGGAGGCCGAGCCGGAGGCGGCCCGCGCGCTGATCAACGAGGCGCACGCCGACGCCAAGCTCGCCATCGCCGAACTCCGCGACCTGGCCAGGGGGATCTACCCGTCGGTGCTTGGCGACCGGGGCCTCGACGCGGCGCTGTCCTCGCTGGCCGCCAAGTGCCCCATCCCAGTTGAGGTCACGGTCGAGGTCGAGCCGCGCCCGCCGGCCGCGGTGGAGAGCACCGCCTACTTCACGGTCGGCGAGGCGCTCACCAACGTCGCCAAGTACTCGGGCGCCACCCGCGCCGAGGTGACAGTCCGCAGGGTCGAGGACAAGGTGATCGTGGAGGTCACCGACGACGGCCAGGGCGGCGCGAGCGCGAAACCGGGCGGTGGGCTCGCCGGCCTCGCGGACCGGGCTGCCACTATTGACGGCGTGCTAGTTGTGCTGAGCCCGCTCGGCGGGCCTACCGTGATCCGCGCGGAGCTGCCGTGCGTGTGGTGATCGCCGAGGACTCGGTCCTGTTGCGCGCCGGGGTGCAGCGGCTGCTCGCCGACGAGGGCATCGAGACGGTGGCGGCCGTCGAGGACGGCGACAGCCTGCTCGACGCGATCGCCGAGCATCGACCCGATCTGGCCGTGGTGGACGTGCGGATGCCGCCGACGTTCACCGACGAGGGCTTACGTGCCTCGATCGAGGCCAGGAAACGGATACCCAACTTCCCGGTGCTGGTGTTGTCCCAGTACGTCGAGGAGAGATACGCGGTCGAGTTGCTCGCCGGAGGCGCCAGCGGCGTCGGCTACCTGCTCAAGGAGCGGGTGGCCGACGTCGCTGAGTTCGTTGATGCGGTCCGCAGGGTCGCCGCGGGCGGCACCTCGATCGACCACGAGGTGATCAGCCAGCTGATGGCCCGCAGCAGGCGCAACCCGGTCGACGCGCTCACCCAGCGCGAGCGGGAGGTGCTGGCGCTGATGGCCCAGGGCATGGCGAACACGGCGATCGCGAAGTCGCTGGTGGTGTCCGACGGCGCGGTGGAGAAGCACGTCGGCAACATCTTCGCCAAGCTGGGCCTGGAACCCAGCTCCTCGGAGCACCGCAGGGTTCGGGCGGTGCTCGCCTTCCTCAACCTTGGCTAGCTCACCAGGGGTAGATCACCAGGGGTGGGGCTAGCCCCACCAAGGCCGTGGTGGTGCCACCCTGCGGAAGACGCTGGCTGGCACCGCTGTGGCTGAGGCCGTTGCGCGACAAGCTCATCTCGACAGATTCCAGCTCGTCGAGGGGGCAGCACAGTGCGACTCAGGACAGGGGTTCGCGATCCGTTCATCGACCTGATCAGGGTGGTGGCGACTGCTCTCGTCGTGCTCCAGCACTGCCTCATGCCGGTGTTCTCGGTGCGGGGCAACGAGCTTCAGGCCGGCAACGCGCTCGCCACCCCCGGCTGGTGGGTGATCACCTGGCTCAGCCAGGTGATGCCGCTGGTGTTCATCGCTGGCGGGGCCGCGAACTCGCTGTCCTACCGGTCGCATGTGGAGCGCGGCGGCGAGCCCGCGCACTGGCTGGCCAAGCGGGTCCGCCGGCTGGCGATCCCGGTGCTGCCGCTGGCCGCCGTGTGGATCCCGCTGCCGCATCTGTTGCTGGCACTGGGAGTTCCCGAGCAGCCGGTGCACCTCGCGGCGGCGGTCGTGCCGCAGTTGTTGTGGTTCCTGGTGGTCTACCTCGCCGCCGTGCTCTGCACGCCGCTCGCGGTCGCGGCGCACCGCAGGTTCGGCCTGGCCGTGCTGCCGGCGCTCGCCCTGGTCGCGGTCGGCGTGGACGTGCTGCGGTTCAACTGGATCGAGCAGGCCGGCTACCTCAACGCGGTGGTCGTCTGGTTGGCCGTGCACCAGCTCGGCCTGTGCTACGCCGACGGGCTGTTCGAGCGGCTGACCCGGCGGGGCGCGGCGCTGCTGTCGGTCGCCGGCTTCGGTTCCACCGCGCTGCTGGTCGCGTTCGGTCCCTACCCCACCAGCATGATCGGGATGCCCGGTGCGCCACTGTCCAACATGAACCCGCCGACGATCTGCCTGCTCGGCCTCGCGTGCGGCCAGCTCGGCCTCGCGCTGCTCGCCAGGCGGACGCTGCTTCGCTGGGCGGCCCGGCCGAGGGTGACCGCGGTGCTGCGGGCGATGGCGCCAAGGATGATGACCGTCTACCTGTGGCACATGTCGGCGCTCGCGGTGATCACCGGCATCACGGTGATCGGCCTCGGCTACCGGACGCCGAACCCGGACGGCCTGGCGTGGTGGCTGATCGCGCCGCTGTGGCTCGCCGCGGTGCTGGTGGTGCTGATCGGCCTGGTGCGCCTGTTCGCCCGCTTCGAGGCGGAGCAGCCTGCCCAGGCCGGCACGCCCGGCGGCCTCGGCCGGGTCCTCGCCGGCGCGGTGCTGGTGGCCGCGGGCCTGCTCGGCTTCACGGTCGGCGGCTTCGGTCCGGCGGCATCGGCCGGGCTCTTCGCCGGCCCGCTGCCCTGGGTCGTCGCCCTGCTGGCCGGCCTCCTGCTGACCGCCCCGGTCCGCGTGGCCAAGGCCGCCGGGTCCAAGACCGTCGAGCCCAAGACCGTCGAGCCCAAGACCGTCGCGGCCAGGCCCACCGCCGCACCCGAGCCCGTCCCCGCACCCCGCGAACGCGCCCTCGCCCGCAACTGATGTGTCGCAAAGGGACCCTTCAGGACACCCAGTGTCGTGAAGGGTCCCTTCATGTCATCAGCGCGGCAGGCCGAGCAGCCTGGCTGGTGTGTCGTGGAGCACGGCGCGCAGGAACGCGGGGCCGAGCCGGTCGTCGGCCGACGCCCAGTCGGCGATCGCGCGCAGCTGCTCGACGTAGTCGTAGGGGATGTTGGGGTAGTCCGAGCCGAGCACGACCCGGTCGGCGACGTCGGCGAGCCGGCCCGCCCAGTCGGCCGGCAGCGGGGCCATCGCCTCGCTGAAGGCCACCCCGACCATCGTGGTGTCCAGGTGCACGTTGGGGTAGCGCGCGACGAGGTCGAGCGCGCCCGCGTAGTCCGGCATGCCGGCGTGCGCGAGCACCGCGACCAGCCGGGGATGCCTGGCCAGGACCTCGGCGAACACGTCAAGGCCGGTGTGCGCGCCGGGGACCGGGCCGTTCCCGCAGTGCACGACCGCCGGCACGCCTGCCTCGGCGAGCAGGCCCCACACGGGTTCGAGCAGCGGGTCGCGCGGGTCGTACCCGCCGACCTGCACGTGCGCCTTCACGCAGCGAGCCCCCGCGGACAGCGCCTCGGCGAGGTAGTCGGCCGCCCCGGGCTCCGGGTAGAACGTCGCGGTCGGCACGGCGTCTGGGGTGCGCCGCGCGAAGTCCCCTGCCCAGGAGTTCAGCCAGGCGGCCATGCCGGGCTTGTGCGGGTACACCAGCGGGGCGAACGCGACGACGCCGAGCCCGCGCAGCGTGGCCAGCCGCTCGTCCTCCGGCAGCCGGTAGCGGATCGGCCAGTGCGTCCCGTAGTGGGTGAGCGCGTCGTCGAAGAAATCCCACAGCTTGGTCATCACGCGGTCGGGCAGGAAGTGCACGTGCAGGTCGACCAGGCCGGGCAGGCCATGCGAGGCGAGCCAGCCCGGCACGTCCCGGTCCTCGCGCAGCGGGTGGATCAGTGCCTGCCCTTGGCCGCGCGGCCGGCCGCCCTGGTGATCTCGCGGTCCGCGTCCCGTTTGGCCAACGTCTGCCGCTTGTCGTAGGACTTCTTGCCCTTCGCCAGCGCCAACTCCACCTTGACCTTGCCGTCCTTGAAGTACATGGACAGCGGCACCAGGCTGAGGCCGCCCTCGCGGGTCTTGCCGATCAGCTTCTCGATCTCCGCGCGGTGCAGCAGCAGCTTGCGGTTGCGCCGGGGCGCGTGGTTGGTCCAGGTGCCGAGCTCGTACTCCGCGATGTGCAGGCTGCGGAGCCACACCTCGCCGTCGTCGACGGTGGCGAAGGCGTCAACGAGCGAGGCCCGCCCGAGGCGCAGACTCTTCACCTCGGTGCCGACGAGCGCCACTCCGGCCTCGTAGGTGTCGAGGATGGTGTAGTCGTGCCGAGCCTTGCGGTTCGACGCGATCACCTTCCTGCCCTGTTCCTTCGCCATGTCGATGACCTTACGTGACCTGGCCAGTGGTTATCACAGGCGAACGTAGAGCCGGAGCGTCACGTAGCCCGTCGTCACCGAGATCACGATCGCGGTCAGGAACAGCCACGGCGACACCATCAGGACGTCCAGCTTGCCCAGTTGCGGCACGATGCCGGCCTGGATTGGCGCGTCGAGCATCTTGTCCAGGAAGAACGTCTTGGCTCCGAGCAGCAACCCGACCGAGAGGACGGCGCCGATCAGCCCGGCGACCACCGCCTCGATGAGGAAGGGCAACTGCGTGTACCACCGGGTCGCGCCGACCAGACGCATGATCCCCACCTCCGTCCGTCTCGTGTACGCCGAGACTTGGATGGTGTTGGAGATCAGCAGCAGGGCGGCGAACGCCTGCAACAGCGCGATGACGAACGCCGCGTTGCGCACCCCGCCGAACAGGTCGAACAGCTTGGTGAGGACCTGCCGCCCGTCGTCGACGGCCTTCACGCCGGCCTTGCCGGTGAACGCCTGGACGATGACGTCCGAGCGCTGCGGGTCGGTCAGCTTGATCCGGAACGAGGCCGGCAGCCCCTCCGGGCGGACGACCTTGAGCATCTCGGGCTGGGCCGCGAACATCTCCTTGAACCGCTCGTAGGACTTGTCGCGGTTCTCGAAGGTCACGGTGTCCACGCCGGAGGTGCTGCGCAGCGCGTTCCACAGCGAGGAGCACAGCTGCTGCGAGCAGTCCTTGTCGTTCGCGCTGATGTCGTTGGTCATGTAGACCGAGACCGAGGTCTTGTCGTAGTAGACGGTCTGCATTCTGTCGATCAACCGCACGACGAGCAGACCACCGCCGAGCAGACCTAGCGAGATCGCGGTCGTGAGGATCATCGCGATGGTCATCGTGACATTCCGGCGCAGGCCGGTGATGACCTCGCTGAACACGAAGCTGGCACGCATCGGGGTCGGCGTTCCTTGGGGGTCGGGGGCGGTTTCGGGGGGAGCTCGAAGGTCAGCGGCCGACGCCGTAGACGCCCCTGGCGTCGTCGCGGATGACCTTGCCGAGGTGCAGTTCGACCACTCGCCGCCGCATGGAGTCGACGATGGAGTGGTCGTGCGTCGCCATGAGCACCGTCGTGCCGGTGCGGTTGATCCGCTCCAGCAGCAACATGATGTCCTGGCTGGTGTCCGGGTCCAGGTTTCCGGTCGGCTCGTCGGCGAGCAGCACCAGCGGCCGGTTCACGAACGCCCTGGCGATCGCGACCCGCTGCTGTTCACCGCCGGAGAGCTCGTGCGGCATCCGGTCCGCCTTGCCGTCGAGGCCGACGAGCTGGAGCACCTCGGGCACCACCTTGCGGATGGTGTTCCTCGGCTTGCCGATGACCTCGAGCGCGAAGGCCACGTTCTCCGCGACCGTCTTGTTCGAGAGCAGGCGGAAGTCCTGGAACACGCAGCCGATGGACTGACGCAGGCGGGGGACCCTGCGGCGGGCCATCTTGGCCACGTCGAAGTTGGACACGTAGACGCGGCCCTTGCTCGGCACCTCCTCACGCAGCAGCAGGCGCAGGAAGGTGGACTTCCCCGAGCCCGACGGGCCGATGAGGAACACGAACTCGCCCTTGTCAAGCTCGACCGAGACGTCGTCGAGCGCGGGGCGGGTGGAGGTCTTGTAGACCTTGGACACGTGTTCGAGCCGAATCACGAGCGGCGAGTCTACCGGTGACCGCTGTAAAGCCTGGGTCACGCCCACTGTATTGATCTTGACCTGCGGTGATACGGCTCACCCGCCGCGCCCAGGAGAGACCACCGGGCCGTGTGAACAATCTTCACACGGCCCGGCGTGTCGTACGTCTCACCAGGGCGTCATGGCGTCCGCCGGGGGTCCTGCCGGCCGCCTCGACCGCCCCGCCTGCGATCAGTTCTGGGTCTGTCGGCGCCAGCGGATGCCGGCCTCGATGAAGTCGTCGATCTCGCCGTCGAGCACCGCGCTCGGGTTGCCGACCTCGTGCTCGGTGCGCAGGTCCTTGACCATCTGGTACGGGTGCAGCACGTAGTTGCGCATCTGGTTGCCCCAGCTCGACCCGCTGTCCTTGAGCGCGTCCATCTTCTCGCGGTCCTCCTGCCGCTTGCGCTCGAGCAGCTTGGCCTGGAGGACGGCCATGGCGGTCGCCTTGTTCTGGAGCTGCGAGCGCTCGTTCTGGCAGGAGACGACGATGCCGGTCGGGATGTGTGTGAGGCGCACCGCCGAGTCGGTCGTGTTCACGCCCTGGCCGCCGGGGCCCGACGAGCGGTACACGTCGACGCGCAGGTCCTTCTCGTCGATGTCCACGTGGTCGGCGGACTCGACGACCGGCACCACCTCGACGCCGGCGAACGAGGTCTGCCGACGGCCCTGGTTGTCGAACGGCGAGATGCGCACCAGCCGGTGCGTGCCCTGCTCAACCGACAGCGTGCCGTAGGCGTAGGGCGCCTTCACCCGGAAGGTGGCCGACTTGATGCCAGCCTCTTCCGCGTAGGAGGTGTCGTAGACGTCGACCGGGTAGCCGTGCCGCTCCGCCCACCGCGAGTACATCCGCAGCAGCATCTCGGCGAAGTCGGCCGCGTCCACCCCGCCGGCCTCGGCACGCACGGTGATCAGCGCGTCCCGCTCGTCGTACTCGCCGGAGAGCAGGGTCCTGACCTCGAGCGAGGCGATCTCGGCACGCAGCTTGCCGCGTTCCGTGTCGGCCTCGGCGAGACTGCCGGCGTCGCCCTCGTCCTCGGCGAGCTCGTAGAGCACCCCGAGGTCGTCGAGCCGCGACCGCAGTCCGGTCACCCGGCGCAGGTCACCCTGTCGGTGCGCGAGCTGGCTGGTGACCTGCTGCGCCTTCTCCTGGTCGTCCCACAGGTCCGGCTTGGCCGCCTGTTCCTCAAGCTCGGCGACCTGGGCACGAAGTCCGTCCAGGTCCAGCACCGCCTCGATGTTGCCGAGAGTGGCGGAGAGTTCGTTGAGGTCCGCTTCGACGTCCGGGTTCACGGCGAGAGACTACGTCAGACCTCTCGCCGTCGAACGCCCGGACAGCCAGTGTGCGGCTTTGTCAGCCGTTGGTAGGAATCGCGTCGAGCAGCTTGAGCACGGCCTTCGCGTGGGCGAGACCGAACTCGGCGACCGCCTTGGCGTACGGGTCCTCCGCCGTCTTGGCCGCGGTACGAGCCGCGTCCTGTTCGGCGGTGTAGACCGCGCGGGCCGCGTCGACGATCGTCGCGCGCTGCTTCCCGGTGAGCGATCCGGCGTGCACCAGTCGCAGGATCAGCGGGCTGCGCAGGTGATCAGGGCCCGGCTCGGTGGTGAGCCACGCCTTGAACGTCTTCTTTCCCGCCGCGGTGAGCACGTACTGCTGACTGGAGCGCGGCCCTTGTTTGCCGAGCCGGAGAAGTCCGGCCTCGGCAAGCGCGGGCAGCTCGCGGTAGACCTGGCTGCGGGTGACGCTGAAGAACGCGCCGAAGCGCTCTCCGGCCTCAGCCACGAGCTGTCCACCGGTCTTGGGTCCGTCGTGCAGCAGCCCTAGCAGCGCGGCTGCGGTCGCGTTCAGCTCTGACACGTTGTCAACCGTGCCACGCCGAGGCACGGCTGTCCACAATGGTCTCCAGATCTGTCCACAGTGGCTGATCAGCGGGCTAGTCCCCGTTGCGCCAAGCGGACCAGCGGACACGACCGACCCGACGCGCGTGTCCGGCATCCGGCGCAGAGGGCCGTGAACTGTGCGCGGGCGATGCGGCCAGTGCCTGGACAAACACCGTCGGTCAGTCGGAGTTCGCACTGACACCAGACCGTGACCAAGACCCGACCAAAGTCGGTAGTTGGGACAGATGACCCACACGCAGGATTCCGACCTTGACGGCATTGTCGTGCCGTCCGTCAGGCTGCCTTCGAACGAGCGCGGACCGACGCCGAGCAGCATCACACAAAACTGAACAGGGACGTTTCACAATGCGGTCGCCGGACCCCCTCCGATCAGGGACCTGGTCAATGGCATCCGTCAAGCGAGTTACGCTCCATTAATCTCATCGGCTGAGAAGCACCGTCGAGCGCCTCATCCAGAGCGCCCCGCAGCCGATGCTTGAGACCGTCGCTGTATCACTGGAAGGACTGAGGCACAGGTGACCGGATTCCTGTTGCGACGGTTGGTCAACTACGTCGTGCTGGCCTTGGTCGCTACCTTCTTGGCGTTCACCCTCGCTTCGGTGACCTTCGACCCGATCGGCGTCCTGCAGCAGCGCAACCCGCCGCCGCCGGCCGCCACGATCGACGCCAAGCGGCACGACCTGCACCTTGACCAACCGATCCCCGAGCGGTTCGTGACCTGGATGGGCGGTGTCGTCAAGGGCGACTTCGGCCAGACCATCGCCAACCGGCCGATCACCGAGGAACTCGGCCGCAGGGCCGGCGTGAGCCTCCGGCTGTTCCTGCTCGGCATCACCCTCGGGATCACCCTCGGCGTGCTGCTCGGCGTGATCAGCGCGATCCGGCAGTACAAGTTCAGCGACTACTTCGCGACGATCTTCTCGTTCGTAGTCCTGTCCACTCCGGTCTTCGTGATCGCGACGCTGCTCAAGACCGGCGCGCAGTCGATCAACAACTCGATCGGCAGCAACGTGCTGTTGTTCACGGGCGAGACCACACCGGGATTCAGCGGCAGCTGGGGCGCGGCGCTGGTCGACCGACTACAGCACATGATCGTGCCGACGCTGACGATCGTGCTCAGCCAGGTCGCCTACTACAGCCGCTACCAGCGCAGCGCCATGCTCGACGTCCTCGGCAGCGACTTCCTGCGCACCGCCCAGGCCAAGGGCCTGACCAGACGGAAGGCCCTGTTCAAGCACGGCCTGCGCACCGCGCTCATCCCGATGGCCACGCTGTTCGCCTTCGGCTTCGGCCTGCTCATCGTCGGCGGCACCTTCACCGAACGCATCTTCTCCTGGTTCGGCATGGGCGACTGGCTGATCACCGGCATCCAGAACCAGGACACCAACATCACGGCGACCGTGACGCTGTTCATCGCGGTGTGCGTGCTCGTCTCGGGCTGGCTTGCCGACGTGCTGTATGCCGCGCTCGACCCCCGAATCCGGATCTAGGTTTGGTGACGACGTGACCACAATCCTCAACGAGGGTGACTCCGCCGGTACCACCGGCGCGGCCCAGGGCAGCCCTGTCGACGCCGCACCCGATCCCGACAAGGGAACCAGCAGAGGCAGGCTCGTCCTGCGACGCTTCGTGCGTAACAAGGCCGCGCTCGTGTGCCTCGCCCTGATCGTGGTGCTGTACTTCCTGGCGTTCTGCTATCCGCTGTTCACCCAGTGGACCTACGACCAGCAGGACTACACCTCGTTCCTCGTGCCGCCCGGCGGCACGCACTGGTTCGGCACCGACAAGATCGGCACCGACATGTTCGCGCAGGTCATGCGCGGGCTCCAGAAGTCGCTGACGATCGGCCTGCTGGTCGGCATCATCTCCACCAGCTTCGCCGCGCTGGTCGGCACCACGGCCGGGTACTTCCTCGGCTGGACCGACCGCTCCCTGATGTGGATCGTCGACCTGCTGCTGACGCTGCCGTCGTTCCTGATCATCGCGATCTGCAGCCCCGCGTTCCGGGGCAAGACCTGGCTGATCTTCGTCGGCCTGCTCGCGGTGTTCCAGTGGATGATCACCGCCCGCATCGTTCGCGGTATGACGCTCACGCTCAAGGAGCGGGAGTTCGTCAAGGCGGCCAAGTTCATGGGCCAGCCGGCCAGGCGGATCATCTTCAAGCACATCCTGCCGAACATGGCCTCGCTGCTGATCATCGACGCGACCATCAACGTCGGCAGCGCGGTGCTCGCCGAGACGTCGCTGAGCTTCTTCGGCTTCGGCGTGCAGCCCCCGGACGTCTCGCTCGGCACGCTGATCTCCGACGGCACCGAGTCGACGCTGACCTACCCGTGGCTGTTCTTCATCCCGGCGGGCTTCCTGGTGCTGTTCGTGCTGTCGGTCAACTTCGCCGGCGACGGCCTGCGCGACGCGCTCGACCCGAGCTCCACCAAGGGCCGGCGCAAGGAGAGCAAGCGCAAGGCGCTCGGTGAGCTTCGCAAGGCCAAGTTCGACGTGCAGACGGAGCGCCGCGGTATGCCCGCTCCCCAGGGAGAAGGTAAGCACCGATGACCGCCGCAGACACCCTCTTCGAGCCGGCCGGCGGCAGCAGCGACGTCGGCCCGGTGCTGGAGGTCTCCGACCTCGCCGTGTCCTTCCCGAGCGAGTCGGGCCGAGTGCAGGCCGTGCGCGGCCTGAGCTACCAGGTCTCGCCCGGCGAGGTGCTCGGCATCGTCGGGGAGTCCGGCTCGGGCAAGTCGGTCTCCTCGCTCGCCGTGATGGGCCTGCTGCCCTCGCAGGCCAGGATCTCCGGGTCCATCAAGTTCCAGGGCAGGGAGCTGATCGGGCTCTCCGACGACCAGCTGTCCAAGATCCGTGGACGCAAGATCTCCATGGTCTTTCAGGACCCGCTGTCCGCGCTCACGCCGGTCTACACCGTCGGCGACCAGATCGCCGAGGGCCTTCTGGTGCACGGCAAGGGCAGGGTGACCAAGCAGGCCGCCGCCAAGCGGTCCGTCGAGCTGCTCGACCTGGTCGGCATCCCGAACGCGGCCGAGCGCGCCAAGGCGTTCCCGCACGAGTTCTCCGGCGGCATGCGCCAGCGCGCCGTCATCGCGCTGGCCATCGCCAACGACCCCGACCTGATCATCGCGGACGAGCCGACCACCGCGCTGGACGTGACCGTCCAGGCGCAGGTGCTCGAGGTGCTCAAGACCGCGCAGGAGGTCACCGGCGCCGGCATCGTGATCATCACGCACGACCTCGGCGTGGTCGCCGGCTTCGCCGACCGCCTGATGGTCATGTACGCGGGCAAGGCGGTGGAGACCGGCCACGTCGACGAGGTCTACCAGCGGCCGAGGATGCCCTACACCCTCGGCCTGCTCGGCTCGATCCCGCGCGTGGACGCCGACGAGAAGCAGCCGCTGGTGCCCATCGAGGGCCAGCCGCCGTCGCTGGTCGACCTGCCGCAGGGCTGCCCGTTCGCGCCGCGCTGCCCGATGGCGGTCGACGCCTGCCTCACCGACGAACCGCCACTGTCCGAAGTGGACAACTCCGGTGACCACTACGCGGCCTGCATCCGCAGCGACGAGCTCGGCGCCGTCGAGGTGCAGGCCGACGAGGCGAGCGTGGCCGCGGCCGTCGACGTCGCCGCCGAGGTGTTCGGCGTCGAGGTCATCGGCGAGCCCGAGGTCGCCAGGATTCCACGCGACCAGCGCACCGTCGTGCTGGACGTGCGGGACATGGTGAAGGAGTACCCGGTCACCAAGGGCGTGGTGTTCAAGCGCCGGATCGGCACCGTGCACGCGGTCGACGGCATCACCTTCGACATCCGCGAGGGCGAGACCCTCGGCGTCGTCGGCGAGTCCGGCTGCGGCAAGACCACCACGCTGATGGAGATCCTCGGCCTCGAGAAGCCGATGCGCGGCGAGATCTCCGTGCTCGGCCAGAACGTCTCCGCGCTGAACGGCCGCAGCCGCAAGGCGGTGCGCCGCGACATGCAGGTCGTCTTCCAGGACCCGATGGCGTCGCTGGACCCCCGCATGCCGATCGGCGACGTGATCGCCGAACCCATGCAGGTGCACGGTATCGACAAGGAGCAGATCGCCAAGCGCATCCCCGAGCTGCTCAAGCTCGTCGGCCTGCGCAGGGAGCACGCCGACCGCTACCCGGCCGAGTTCTCCGGCGGCCAGCGCCAGCGCATCGGCATCGCGCGGGCGCTCGCGCTCGAGCCGAAGCTCGTGGTGCTCGACGAGCCGGTGTCCGCGCTCGACGTGTCGATCCAGGCCGGCGTGATCAACCTGCTCGACGAGCTGAAGGCGAAGCTCGGCCTGAGCTACCTGTTCGTCGCGCACGACCTGTCGGTGGTGCGGCACATCGCCGACCGGGTCGCCGTGATGTACCTGGGCAAGATCGTGGAGATCGGCGACGTGGACTCCGTGTTCAGCTCGCCGCAGCACCCGTACACCCAGGCGTTGCTGTCCGCCATCCCGATTCCCGACCCCATCAAGGAACGGGCGCGGGAACGGATCATTCTCACCGGGGACCTGCCTAGCCCGGCCAACCCGCCATCGGGTTGCCGGTTCCGCACCCGGTGTTTCCTGCACGCGTCGTTGCCACCCGAGAAGCAGAGCAAGTGCATCGAGGTGGAGCCGCCGCGCGCGGTCCAGGCTCCGGACCACGAGGCCGCGTGCCACTACGCGGAACCTCGCCAAGTGGTCTAGGAGCGATAACAGTCGGGGCAAAGCAGTGCAGTGCAGGACGTTCCGGACGTAATGTCTGGTCAGGACTCCGGGCCACGATGTACGAGGCCGGGTATTGAGGGAGGTTCACGAGAGTGAGTCGACGTAGATTGGTCGCGCTCGTCGCGCCCGTGGTCGCAGCGGCCATGGTGCTGACGGCATGTGGCGGCGGCAGTTCGGACGGCCAGAAGCTGAAGGGCGCCGACCAGCAGCAGCAGGGCTTGTCAGACATCAACGCGGTTGATGTCGCCAAGCTCAAGGACGGCGGCGAGTTCAAGTGGCCCATTGACAACATGCCGGACAACTGGAACTACAACGAGGTCGACGGCACCGTCGCCGACGGCGCGCGAATGATCAACGCGATGTTCCCGTTGATGTTCACGCAGAACGCCGACGCCTCGCTGAAGCTGAACAAGGACTACCTGGACTCCGCCGACCTCACGTCGAAGGACCCCGAGGTCGTCACGTACAAGATCAACCCCAAGGCCAAGTGGAGCGACGGCACGCCGATCACCTGGGAGGACTTCCAGGCCCAGGCGACCGCGCTGAGCGGCAAGGACAAGGCCTACCAGGTCTCCTCGACCACCGGTTACGAGGACATCGACAAGGTCGAGAAGGGCGCCTCCCCGCAGGAGGTCAAGGTCACCTTCAAGAAGAAGTTCGCGGAGTGGACCAGCCTGTTCTCCCCGCTGTACCCGAAGTCGCTGAACGCCACGGCCGACGAGTTCAACAAGGGCTGGGTGGACAAGCCGAAGGTCACCGCCGGCGCGTTCAAGATCGGCACGATCGACCTGACCGGCAAGCTGGTCACCATCGAGCGTGACCCGAGCTGGTGGGGCGACAAGGCCAAGCTCGACAAGATCACCTTCCGGGTGATCGAGCGTAAGGCGCTGGCGGACTCGCTGGCCAACGGCGCGATCGACTGGTACGACATCGGCTCCAGCGTGGACAACTACACCCGCGCGAAGCAGATGCAGGACATCTCGATCCGTCAGGCCGTGACGCCGGACTACACGCACATGACCTTCAACGGTGCGCCGACCTCGGTGCTCGCCGACCCGAAGCTGCGCCTCGCGGTCATGCAGGGCCTCGACACCGCCACCATCGCCAAGGCGCTGCTCGGCCAGATCACGCCTGACCCCAAGACTCTGGGCAACCACATCTTCCTGATCGGTGCCAAGGAGTACAAGGACAACTCGTCGGTCGCGAAGTTCGACGCCGCCGCGGCCAACAAGGCGCTGGACGACCTCGGCTGGAAGAAGGAAGGCGACTTCCGCAAGAAGGACGGCAAGGATCTGAAGCTGCGGTACATCATCACCGCCGGCAACAACATCAGCCAGCAGATCTCCCAGCTGTCCCAGACGCAGCTCAAGGCCATCGGCGTCAACCTGGACATCGTCACCGTCCCGGCCGCCGACTTCTGGAAGTCCTACGTGAACGTCGGCAACTTCGACATCACCGGCTTCCGCTGGCTGAGCAACTCGTGGCCGATCAGTTCGGGCAAGAGCATCTACTACCTCGACAAGGACAACGTCGCGCAGAACTACGGCCGGGTCGGCAACGACACGATCAACGGTCTGTTCGACAAGGCCAACGCCGAGCTGGACGACTCCAAGCGTGCCGAGATCGCCAACCAGCTCGACACGGAGATCTGGAAGGCCGGCCACCAGCTGCCGATCTACCAGGCTCCCGGCGCTGTCGCGGTGCGCAAGACCATCGCCAACTTCGGCGCGGTCGGCTACGCCAACAACCCGTACGACTACACCAAGATCGGCTTCACCAGCTGATTTGACTGTTGACGCACGAGATCTGTGACACCGGGGACGGCCCGGCGGGAATTTCCCGCCGGGCCGTCGCCTTTTCCCAGGAAGATCCGCCGAACGGTGGCTTCCCAGCCACTGGAACGTGGTCGATGTTGAGCTGTCACTCCATAGGCTGAGGCACATGGGCGGCCCACCACGGGCCGCCCTAGTTCGACTCGAAAGGACCCTGCCGTGAGTCGCGTTCCTCGCAGGCTGGCGATGGTCGCCGCGCCGATCACTGCCGCGCTCATGCTCCTGACCGCCTGCGGCGGCAGCGGCACCAACAGCAACGCTCCCGCGCCGAAGGCCGCGCTTGGCCAGAACGACATCAACCCGCAGGACGTCGCCAACCTCAAGGACGGCGGCGAGCTGAAGTACCCGGTGCAGGACTACCCGGTCCAGTTCAACGAACTTCAGGGCGACGCGACCAGCGGGGACATCCCGCCGATCACCCGCTCGATGATGCCGACGCCCTCGATCGAGAAGGCGGACGGCACCTTCACCGCCAACAAGGACTACGTCGACTCCATCGAGCTGAAGTCCAAGGACCCGCAGCAGGTCGTCTACAAGCTCAACCACAAGGCCAAGTGGAGCGACGGCACGCCGATCACCTGGGCGGACTACAAGTCCCAGTGGCAGGCCGTCAGCGGCAAGGACAAGGCGTTCGTGGTCCTCTCCTCGTCCGGCTACTCGGCCGTGTCCGACATCACCAAGGGCGCGGACGACTACGAGTTCACGATCAACTTCCAGCCGAAGTACGCCGAGTGGTTCCGGCTGTTCCAGGTCCTCTACCCGAAGTCGATGACCAGCAACCCGGACGAGTTCAACAAGGGCTGGGCCGAGAAGCCGAAGGTCACCGGCGGCCCCTTCAAGTTCGGCCAGGCCGACCCGACGGCGAAGACCGTGATCGTGGTCCGCGACGACAACTGGTGGGGTGACAGGCCGAAGCTGGATCGGATCATCTTCCGCAACATCAGCACCACGGGCGGCGCGGCCTCGATGGACGCCCTGGCCAGCGGCGAGCTGGACTTCAGCGGCATCGCCGGCAACCTGGACGCCTACAAGAAGGCGCAGACCATCCCCGGTGTCGTGTTCCGCAAGGCGACCCTGCCGAACATGCGTTGGGTGCTGTTCAACGGCTCTGGCGACTCCGTGGTGAAGGACCCGGAGCTGCGCAAGGCGATCATCCGGGGCATCGACGTGGCCAGCATCACCAAGGCCGAGGTCAGCCAGCTCATCCCGGACGCGAAGCCGCTTGGCAACCACATCATCCTCGACGGCTTCCCGGGCTACCAGGACAACTCCGCCGGCTACACCTACGACGCCGAGGCCGCCAAGAAGAAGCTGGACGAGCTCGGCTGGAAGCTGGACGGCCAGTTCCGCAAGAAGGACGGCAAGCAGCTCACCGTCCGCGACGTGGTGCCGGCCGGCAACAAGGCCAGCGACGAGGAGGCCAAGCTGGTGCAGAACCAGCTCGCCGCCATCGGCGTCGAGGTGAAGATCGACGAGGTCTCCAACGACGGCTTCTTCGACAAGCAGGTCATCCCCGGCAACTTCGACATCACGCACTTCGCGAACATGGACGTCACCAACCTCGACACCACCACCGTCGACTACAAGCTCGGTGACGGCGGCGACCAGAACTACGGCAAGGTCGGCAACGACAAGATCAACGCGCTGATCGCGCAGGCGTCCGAGGAGCTGGACGACGCCAAGCGCATGGAGCTGTTCAACCAGATCGACAAGCAGGTCTGGGATCTCGGCCACTCGCTGCCGCTGTACCGGCGGCCGTCGATCGTGGCGATCAAGGACAAGCTCGCCAACTTCGGCAACGAGGGCCTCGCCGCCACCGACTACACCAAGATCGGCTGGCTCAAGTAGCCAGCGGCTCGTCTCCGCGCAGGGCCCGTCGGGATGTCCCGGCGGGCCCTGCGTGCGTTCACCACCGGGCGACCAGCGAAAATGTCCTGGTGAGCACGCCGACCCCTGACCCAAGCCGACCGCGCGCCCTGCTCGGGGTGCGGCCCGTCCGACACGGGCTGGTGACCATCGCCATCGCGGTCGCCGTCTGCGCGGTGGTCGCCGGCTTCTCCTGGCTGTCCTGGCACGACGCCAGCGACCAGATCGGCCGGTTCACCGCGCGGGCCACCGGCGAGATCACCAGCACGCAGGCCGGCGCCGACGGCGACGCCGTCGAGGTGCGCTGGGCGCTGCCGGACGGCCGACAGGCCACCGCGGCCGTGCCACTTGGCTCCGGCAGGCCGCCCGTCGGCACGAAGACGGAGATCGCCTACGACCCGGCCCGGCCGGACCAGGCGATGATCCCCGGCGCGGCGGTGCTGGTGCAGGCCGGCCGAGGCCAGGGCGGCGTGATCACCTCGGGACTGGTGGTGGTGCTGCTGCTCGGGCTGTCCGGCTGGCGGGTGTTCAGCAGGTCGCGCACCACCCGCGCGCCGGTCCGGACCGCGCTGGTCCGCCGCGTGCGGCTCCAGTCCGGCCTGCTCACCCGGTCCTGGTTGGAGACGGAGAACGGGTCGGAGCGGTGGATCCCGGTCTACTACGACCCGGTGCTCGTCGCGCTGCCCTCGCCCGCCGAGGTGCGGCTGCACGGCGACCCGACCAGCGACCGGCTGGTCGCCGTCGAGGTGCTCCCGGTCGAGCCGCACTCCTCATCGGACCCGACTTCGGACGCGGTTTCGGCCGCCGGGGAGACCGTCAGGCCTGAGCCGGTCGTGCTGTACCCGTCCGGGCCGGTGTCCGCGAAGCTTCCGCGCGGCCGCCGAGGCGACGGCCCGGCTTGGCCCGACGCCGAGGAGGTCCGGCACGCCACCCGCACCGCCGGGCTCGGCCGGCAGTTGCGGGCCGACCTCCCGCTGCTGGTTCCCGCGCCGTTCGTCGGCCTGTTCTGGGCCTTCCTGGACGACAGCGGGTTCTACGGCTGGCTCGGCGCGACCTCGATCGCCGCGGCGTTCGGCCTGTGGTGGGCCGCCTGGCGCGGCTCCGACCCCAACTGAGCCGGAATCCCCGGGCTAGCCGGCCAGGTCGTCCAGCGAGCCACCTGACCGCCAGTACACCCCGTCCGCGCGGCTGAGCAGCCCCTCGTCCACGAGATAGCGGCGCAGCGTGACGTGGTCGGCCTTGCCGCCCTCGCACCACGCGGCCAGCACGGCCGTCAGGTCCCGCTCGGTGTGGCGACGCCCTGGTTCGAAGGAGCACGCGATGTGTTCCAGCACGATCCGGCGCTTGCTCTGCTGCGAGGGGAAGGCGAGCAGCCTGCCGTCCCGCACGAAGGCGCGCAGCACCGCCTCGACGCGCTCGTCGACGTAGCCGAAGTCCTCGACGGTCTCCTCGGGCGCGGCCGCCCTGGCGGCCGCTTGAACAGCTCCTCGCGGAGTTCGTGCCCGGCGGGGCTAGAGGCGACCAGGCCGCCTGCCTCCAACCGACGCAGCGCCTTGCCGACCTGCTTCGGGGGCAGCCCGGTCGACGCGGCAAGCTCGGTCTGGGTGTGGGCTCCGAGCACGAGCGCGGCGACCACGCGCAGCCGCTCCGGCTCGGCCAGCAGGCCGATCAGGACCTCCGGTGTCATGCCGGCAGCTAACCCGATCGGCGCGCCGAAGGGCCACGGAATTACGCGCCGCAATCATTTCGGCCTTGGTGGTGAACCGAACTTCGCGCAAGACGGTGATCTGCGGCTTTCGGGCTGGCGGATACGCGTAGCACTGGGAAGATCACTCTTGGTAGGCGGGTGGCCGATCCCGCCCCTGGCACCGGAGGTGCAACTGTGGGCATCAAGTGGCTGGAACACAAGGTCGTTCGCAGTGCCAAGGCCTGGGCGACGGGCAGCATTCCCGAGCAGGCCGGCAAGGACGAGTGCATGGTCTGCGGCAAGCAGATCAGGCGGCATCGCACCGTCTCCGGCGAGGGCAGGGTGTGCTCGATGACCTGCGCCCAGTACTGGATCGAAAACATGACCTGACACACCATCCGCCACGGACGGCAATCGGACGCAACCCTCCAACACGAAGAAGGCCCGGCACGATTTCTCGTGCCGGGCCTTCTTACTTTGTAGCGGGGACAGGATTTGAACCTGCGACCTCTGGGTTATGAGCCCAGCGAGCTACCGAGCTGCTCCACCCCGCGTCGTAAGGACAACTATACACCACCCACGGAGCGGTTTTTACCACCCCCCGAAACCCACCCTCACCAGCGCAAACCCGCCAAAAAAGGGGGTCCGGGGGGCGAAGCCCCTCCGGCTGGGGGTCTGGGGGGCTAGGCCCCCCAGTGTAAATGCGAAAAGAGCCCCTTGTTTGGCGTCAGCCAAACAAGGGGCTCCCAGCGATAGTAGCGGGGACAGGATTTGAACCTGCGACCTCTGGGTTATGAGCCCAGCGAGCTACCGAGCTGCTCCACCCCGCGTCGGTAATTAGAACTATACGGGGTGGGGCAGCTCAGTGCAAATCGGGGGTCAGCCCGTCGGTGTTGGCGACTGAACCACCGAGGACGGCGGACTGTTCGACGTGCTGGGCTTGGCCGCCTTGGCCTGCTCGAAGCGGTTCGCCGCGTCGTTGAGGTCCTTGTACGCCTGGCCGAGCGCGGCGAAGTCCCCGGACGCCTGGGCGGCCTTCACCCGCTGCAACGCGGCCTGGATGTCATCGACCGCCTTGGCCAGATCGGGACTCACCGAGGACGGCGGGCTCGCGCCCGTCGACGAACTCGGCGGCGACGACGAGTTCGACGGCGTCTGTGTGCCCGTGTTCTGCCCGTTCTGGCCCGGCTGCGTCGTCTGACCGGCCCCGCTGCCGAACACCTGCTCCAACGCGTCCGCGAGGGTCGAGGCGTAGCCGACCCGGCCGCCGAAGCTGACCAGCACCTTGGACAGCTGCGGGAACGAGGTGTTCTGGCTGCTGCGCTCGACGTACACGGGCTCCACGTAGAGCAGCCCGCCGCCGACGGGCAGCGTCAACAGGTTCCCGTAGACGACCTTCGTCTTCTGCTGGGACAACAGGTTGATGTCCGTACTGACCTGGGACGAGGACAGGAACTGGGTCTGCACCTGTTGCGGGCCCTTGGTCTGCGTCTCCGTCGGCAGAGTGAGCACGGATATCTTGCCGTAGTCGTCGGGATCCGATCTGACCGTGACGTAGGCCGACATGAACTCCCGCCGCAGGCTGACCAGGGCGCTGGTCAGCTGGAAGTCCACCTTGCCGGTCCCGACGGTCGGGTCACCGGCAAGCACGTAGTACGGCGGCTGCTGCGGCTGGGTGCTCACCTGGCTGGACTGACCCTGTTGCTGCGCCGCGATCGCGCCCTCGGCCGTCGGGTCGCTCGGCACGTCCCAGAAGGACTGTCCCGAGTAGAAGTCGGCGGGGTTGGACACGTGGTACTTGGCCAGCATCTCCCGCTGCACCTTGAAGAGGTCCTCGGGGTAGCGGAAGTGCTTGCGCAGCGCGTCGGACACGGCGCTGGCCGGCTTCACCGAGTTCGGGAAGACACCCATCCACGCCTTGAGCACCGGGTCCTTGTCGTCGACCGAGTACAGCGTCACGGTGCCGTCGTAGGCGTCGACGGTCGCCTTCACCGAGTTGCGGATGTAGCTGATGGTCTTGTCCGGCTGCCGCGTCTGCAACGCCAGCGTGTCGTTGGTGGCCTGCCCCAACGAGGTTCGCTGCGCGTACGGGTAGTTCTCCAACGTCGTGTAGCCGTCGACGATCCACTGCATCTTGCCGTCGACCACGGCGGGGTACGGGTCAGTGTCCACCGTCAGCCACGGCGCCACCTCCTGCACCCGCTCCCTCGGGTCACGCTTGAACATGATCTTCGTGTCGGGCCCGATGGCCTGGTTGAACAGAATGTTGCGCTCGCCGTAGGAGGCCGCGAACACCAGGCGGTTGAACCAGTTGCCGATCGGCACGCCGCCCTTGCCGTTGTAGGTGTACTGGGTGGCCTCGGTGTCGTACTCGCCTGCCACGTTGGGGCCGCGTCCGCCGACGATCGCGTAGTCGGTGGCCAGCGCGCCGTAGTAGGCCCTCGGCTCGGTGACCTTGATGTCGCCCTGGTTGACCTCGCCCTTGTTGTTGAGGTCGCTGACCGTGAAGACCGGGTAGCCGCCGCCACCGCCGTTGGAGTCGGCAGGCGAGTCGACCTTGCTCGCCTCGGCGGCCACGAAGCCGTTGCCGTGCGTGTAGGTCAGGTGCCGGTTGATCCAGTCCTTCTGGTTGTCGGCGAGCCCGTCGGTGTTGAGCTCGCGGATCGCGACGATGTAGTCCTTGACCTGGCCGTTGACCTGGTAGCGGTCCACCGACAGCTTGGGCGGGAAGCCGTAGATGTTCTTGCGCTGCTGGAACTGCGTGAACGTCTTGGTCAGCACGTTCGGGTCCATCAGCCGGATGTTGCCGATCGTCGGCTGGTCCGCCTTGACCTCGCTGAGCGACAGATCCGTCTTGCCGGGATAGTTCTTGGTCTCCACCTTGTCGTCGGTGAGACCGTATGCCTGTTTCGTTGCCGCGATGTTCGACTGGATCGGGTCGTGTTCCTTCTCGTTCGCGTTGGGACGCACCGAGAACTGCTCGAGCACGGCGGGCCAGGCCGCGCCGACGAGAATGCTCGACACCACCAGCAGCACGGTCGCGATCGCCGGCAGCTGGAGGTTGCGCATGAACGCGCCAGCGAAGAACGCCGCCGCGCAGAACACCGCGATGCACAACAGGATCAGCTTCGCCGGCAGCACCGCGTTGAGGTCGGTGTAGGTGGCGCCGTTGAACCGGTCACTGCGGCTGGAGGACAGCAGCGTGTAGCGGTCGAAGAAGTAGGCGACGGCCTTGAACAACACGAACGTGCCGGCCACCAACGCGAGATGGGTCCGCGCCGGCCCGGACAGCTGACCGCCCCGGCCCGCGAGCCTGATCCCGCCGAACAGGTAGTGCGCCACCATCGCGCCGAAGAACGACAGCGCGATCGCGATGAACAGCCAGCCGAGCAGCCACGTGTAGAACGGCAGCTTGAAGGCGTAGAAGCCGATGTCGTTGTGGAACACGGGGTCGGTCGTGCCGAAGCTGGTGCCGTGCAGGAACAGCTGCACCACCTGCCAGTCGTTCTGCGCGGCCGCGCCGACGATCAGGCCGACCAGCACCGGCAGGCCGATGCCGAACAGCTTCATCCTGCGGACCACCACAGAGCGGTAGCGGGCCACCGGGTCCTCCGGCCCCGACACCGGCACGAAGACCGGGCGCGTGCGGTAGGCGATCACGAGGTTCAGCGCGACCAGGCCGCCGACCACCGCGCCGACGGCGAAGAACAGCACGAGGCGGGTCAGCAGGACGCTGCCGTAGACCTGGCGATAGCCCACCTCCCCGAACCACAGCCAGTTCACGTAGGTGTCGAGGAGCCTGGTTCCGGCGATCAGTCCGACCAGGAGCACCACGCCGATGATGAGCAGGATCCGACTGCGTCGAGACAACTTCGGCAGTCCGACCGGGGGCCGCATGGCCACTTGGCACGCTCCTGGGTCGCGATCAATCGTGGTTGGGAGCGGCCGCACGCGACTGAGCTCCCGTGGTGTTCAACTCTACGGACGTCGTACTTGGTTCCCGGGACGAGGATGCGACCATGGTGGCGTGTCCTCTCCCGAACTGCCGGACAACCAGCCCGGCCTGCTGCCCGCCGTCGCACGCGAGGTCGACGAGTTCGTCGCCTCCGCAGGATGGGACCAGGCCCCGCAGCTGTTTGCCCTGGTGTCCACCGCCGAGCTGCTGAACCAGCAGCCCGAGCTCGCCGACCAACTGGACGCCTCGGCGGCGCTGACGCCCGTGGCCCAGGACTCGCTGCCCGACACCGACCTCGCCGAGGCGCTGGCCGGGATCGAGTGGCCGGACGCGGTGCTCGGCTGCGCGCTGGCCCAGGAGATCGTGGTGTTGCCGCCCGACGCCGAGGCAGACCTGCCGCAGGACGAGCACGACGACGAGGCCGCCAGGCAGGTGGCCGCCGAACACCCGCAGCGGCGGGAGGCCAGGCTGGTGGCCGCGGTGCTGCGGGACGGCACGGCCGCGTGCGTGCTGCGGCTGCGCGGCGACACCGAGCGCCCCGAGGAGATCCACGAGCACCCCGAGCTCGCGCCCAACCTGACCGACGCGCTGCTGGAGACCCTGCGCCCGTAGCCCTACGCGCGCGTGGTCCACAACGCCGTGCCGAGGCCGGCGTTGTGGACCACAGCGGTCGTTCCGAACGCCTAACAGTGCGGCGTGTCCTTGTTGTCCTTCATCGCCTTGAGGGACGACACGGCGTCGGCCAGCTTGTCGACCTTGATCAGCCGCAGGCCGTCCGGCGCCTTCTGCTTGGCCTCCTCGCAGTTGGCGGTCGGCACGAGGAACACGGTCGCGCCGCCGTCGCGGGCGGCCATCATCTTGAACGGGATCCCGCCGATCGGCTTGACGTTGCCCGCCGGGTCGATCTCGCCGGTGCCGGCGACCGACTGGCCGCCGTTGATGTTGTCCGGGGTCAGCTTGTCGATGATGGCCAGCGCGAACATCAGGCCGGCCGACGGGCCGCCGACGTCCGGCAGGGTGATCGTCACCTTGAACTTCACGTCGGCCTGGTCGATCGGCGACACCCCGAGGAAGCCCCAGGTGCGGTCGTCGCTCTTGCCAAGGGTGATCTCCGCGGTGCGCGGCTCCTGCTTGTCGTGCTGGAAGGTCACCGCGACCTTGTCGCCGGGCTTGGTGGCCTTGAGCACTTCGCGCATCTCGTCGGAGTTGCCGAACGTCTTGCCGTTCACCGAGACCAGCCGGTCGCCCGGCTCGATGGTGTTGTCGGCGGGGCTGCCCTTGACGATCTGGTCGGCGGTCACCTTGAGCTGGTAGCCGAGGTAGCGCAGCGCGGCCACCTCGGCGTTGGTCTGCGAGTCCTGGAACGCCTTGACGTTGTCCTGCTGCACCTGCTGCTCGGACTGCCCCGGCTTGTAGTACTCCTCGCGCGGCGCGAGCGCGTACCGGCCGCTCGCCCACAGGCCGAGCGCGCCGAACAGCGTCACCTCGTCGGTGAGCGAGACCGTCGTCATGGTCAGGTGGCCCGTGGTGGGAAACGGCTGCTGGTCGCTGATCTGCACCACGGTCTTGCCGCCGACCGCGCCGAGGGTGTCGTAGGTCGGCCCCGGCCCCAGCGCGACATAGGGCACCTTGACCAGGCCGCCGAGCAGACCGAGGGCCGCCACCACCAGGACGCTGATCATGAGCGTCCAGGTGCGGCGAGTCAGCTGCCATCCGGAGGGCCGCTTCGCCCGCTTCGCCTGTTTGGCCGCGTCGGCCGCGTCGTCAGCCGCGACGGCGACGCGCTCGCTGCTGCCCTCGCTGCTTTTCTCCACGGTCGAAGAGCCTACGACCAGTCCATGTAGGACCGCCGTGACGTCCACGGATCGGCGACCGGATTGGTCCGATCGGCGGTCGTTTCGCCCAGAGCAGACTGTTGCCGAATCGAGCAGACCAGACGGGCTGGACGCGCGCGGCCCGCGTACCGTGGAGAGCGTGAACGACGCCAGCGAGGAGACGGCATGACTGACAAGCCGTTCGGGTTCGGACCGGCTGACCCCGACGACAACAAGCCCTCCGAACGCGGCGAGAACCCGATTCCGGGCATGCCGGGCCCTGGCGAGCAGTTCGACTTCGGGCAGCTGGGCCAGATGCTCAGCCAGCTCGGCCAGATGCTGAGCCAGGCGGGCACCACCAGCGCGGGTCCGGTCAACTACGACCTCGCCAAGCAGATCGCGCAGCAGCACCTGGCCGGCCAGGAGGGCGGCGTCGGTTTCGCGCCCGACCAGAACACCGCCGTCGCCGACGCGCTGCATCTGGCCGAGATGTGGCTCGACCCGACGACGACGCTGCCGGCCGGCAGCAGGGTCACCGAGGCGTGGACCGCACGCGACTGGGTCGACCGCACCCTGCCAACCTGGCAGCGGCTGTGCGACCCGGTGGCGCAGCGGGTGTCCGGCGCATGGGTCGAGGCGATGCCCGCCGAGGCCAAGGAGGCCGCCGGCCCGCTGCTGTCGATGCTCGGCCAGATGGGCGGCATGGCGTTCGGCTCGCAGCTGGGCACCGCGCTGGCCCAGCTCGGCTCCGAGGTGCTGACCTCGACCGAGGTGGGGCTGCCGCTCGGCAAGGAGGGCGTCGCCGCCCTGCTGCCGCGCAACATCGAGAAGTTCACCGAGGGCCTGGAGCGGCCGGCCAGCGAGGTGCTGGTGTTCCTCGCCGCGCGCGAGGCCGCGCACCAGCGCCTGTTCACGCACGTGCCGTGGCTGCGGCAGCGGCTGCTGGCCACCGTCGAGGAGTTCGCGCACGGCATCAAGGTCGACACCGCGGCCCTCGAACAGCTCGCCGGACAGCTCGACCCGAGCAACCCGGAGAGCATCGAGGAGGCCATGCGGTCCGGCATGCTCGAACCGCAGACCACGCCGGAGCAGCAGGCCGCGCTGACCCGCCTCGAGACGCTGTTGGCGTTGGTCGAGGGCTGGGTGGACGTCGTGGTCGCCGAGGCGGTCGGCGAGCGGCTGCCCGGCGCGGACGCACTGCGCGAGACGCTGCGCAGGCGGCGTGCCAGCGGCGGCCCCGCCGAGCAGACCTTCGCCACGCTCGTCGGCCTCGAACTGCGGCCCCGCAGGCTGCGGGCGGCGTCGGCGCTGTGGAAGCTCGTCGGCGACCAGCACGGGATCGAGGTCAGGGACAGCGTCTGGGAGCACCCCGACCTGGCCCCGACGGCCGAGGACCTGGACGACCCGCTGGAGTTCGCCGAGCGGCTCGGCTCCTCGCGCGCCGCGCTCGAGGACCCGATCGCCGAGATCCGGCGGACCGAGGAGCGGGAGCAGGCGGCACGCGAGGCGAAGGACGCCGACACCAAGTCGGCCGACACCAAGCCTGCCGACGGCGAGGAGAACCCGCCGCCAGCCGCACCCTGACGACCACACACACGAAGGGCGCCTCCCACACCATCGGGAGGCGCCCTTCGTCGTCTGTCAACCAGCCCTGGCCGCAGCCAGCCGTAGCCGATCCTCCGATCAGTCCTCGGTGATCCCGAGCCCCGCCGCGGCCGACAGACCCTCCAGGTAGCCCATGGCCCGCTCCGACTTCGGGTAGCGGTGCACCAGCGCCCAGAAGTCGCTGCCGTGACCGGGCACCCGCAGGTGGGCGAGTTCGTGCACCAGGACGTAGTCGAGCACCCAGGACGGCACATCCCGCAGGCGCTCGCTGATGCGGATCGTGCCGTCGGCAGGCGTGCACGACGCCCAACGGGTGCGCATCGGCGGCACCCACCGGACGCTGGTCGGCTGCGCGTCGCCGTCCAGATGGCGGTCGGCCAGCTCGGCGCACCGGGCCAGCAACGCCTCGTCGGACGCCCTGGCCGGCGAGCGTCGACGGGTCTCGCTGCGCTGGAGGCGGCTGAGCATCTCAGCCACCCAGTGTTCCTCCTCGACTCTGGTCATCCGTGCCGGGAGCAGCACGATGACGGTGTCGCCCTCCCGGTATGCACTGACCATGCGGCGGCGCCTGGCGCTGCGCCGCACCTCCACCCGCGGTTCGGCCATGTGCATCACGGTAAGGCCAGGCACCGACGAAACGCCGCCGCCAAGCGCAGGTGTATCGAGCCCCACCCATTCGTCCGAATGGGTGATGAACGGGTCGAGACGCGCCAGGCCACCTGCACGAATCCGCACGTCCGCACAGGTAGCGTGGCTCGCAGGTCCCCGAGCGCGGCGTGATTCCGTGCTCACCACGCCCCGGCGGATTCCGTCCGAGGCAGGAGATGCAAGGGAGGGGAGCTGTGGCCGAGACCTACAACGGCTACTGCGTGAAGTGCCGGGAGAAGCGTGACTTCTCCGGACAGGTCGAGGAGACCAACGGTCGACGGATGGCCAAGGGAACCTGCCCGGTCTGCGGCACGAAGATGACCAGGATCCTGGGTAAGGCTTCCTGATCGACACCGAGCGGGGCGGTCTGCTGTGGGAGGCGGGCCGCCCCGTTCGCGTCCCCATGCCCCACGCCCCACGCGCCGCCCAACGCCGCACCCCCTGCCTCCCGTCTCCTGCCCAACGCACCACATGTCCCGCCATCTCCATCACGCCACATCCCACCCCGCCACCGCGCCCCGCCACCTCGCTTCGCCGCCTCGCCCCGCCCCTCCGCACCCGTCCGCGCCGCCCCGCCACTTCGCTCCGCCACCTGGCCCCGCCACCTCGCTTCGCCCCTCCGCACCCTTCCGCGCCGCCCCGCCACTTCGCTCCGCCACCTGGCCCCGCCACCTCGCTTCGCCCCTCCGCACCCTTCCGCGCCGCGCCGCCACCTCGCTCCGCCACCTGGCCCCGCCACCTCGCTCCGCCACCTGGCCCCGCCACCTCGCTCCGCCACCTGGCCCCGCCACCTCGCTTCGCCCCTCCGCACCCTTCCGCGCCGCGCCGCCACCTCGCTCCGCCACCTCGACGAGCCACCTCGCTTCGCCCCTCCGCACCCCTCCGCGCCGCCCCGCCACCTCGCCCCGCCACCTCGCCCCTCCGCTGCCGCACCGGTTCCGCAGCACGCGCCCAAAGTGGCCGCGCCATCCCAACCTCCACACCCCTCCGCTGCCAGACCGCACCGGTCCGCAGCACGCGCCCGCACCCTCCAAAGCCGCCGCGCCACCCCGCCCCTCCACGCCCGCTGTCAAGCCCGCCGCCTGCCCCCTGTGGACAACCTCCACGCCTGTGGACAGCCATTTCGCCCTTCGCGCCGCCCCTGGCACGCTGCCGCCATGTCGATCACCACAATCGCGAAACCCACCAGAACGACCAAGCGCCCGCCATCCGCGACCAAGCGCCCGCCATCCGCGCGGCCGTCCCTCCCGAGGCGCCCGCGCGTGCTGCCTGGGCTCGTCGTGCTGCGCCGACGCCCCGACGAGGTCCAGCTGGGCACCGACCCCCGACACGCCATGGTGGTGGACGGCCTCTCCCCGCCGCTGGTCGCCGAACTCTGCGCGCTCGACGGCCGGCACACCGTCGACGAGCTGGTGGCCCGCGCGACCGCGCGCGGCGAGGACACCGCCGACGTGCTTGACCTGCTCGCCGACCTGGTCCGTGCCGGGCTCGTGGACGAGGCTCCGCCGAGTCGCCCGCACGGCCAGCCCACCGCCATCGGCCGGCTGTCCGCCGACTCGACCACGTGGGCGTTGCGCACCGGGCAGCCAACCTCGCGGGTGCCGGTGGCGCGGGAGCAGACCACGATCGTCGTGCACGGGAACGGCCGGCTCGCCGTGGCGGTTGGCGCCCTGTTCGCCGCCGCCGGGGTCGGCCGGGTGCAGCTCGTCGCCGACGGCCTGGTCCGCCAGGAGGACACCGGCTGCGGCTACCTGGACACCGATGTCGGCAGGCCGCGGCGCGAGGCCGCCGACGACGCGCTGCGCCGGGCGTCCGGCGTCGTGCGCCTCGGGTCGCAGACCCCGCACTACCCGCCGAGCCTGGCCGTGCTGACGGACGCGATCGTGCCGTGCCCGCAGTTGGTCGCGGCGCTCGTCGCCGACCGCGTGCCGCACCTGGCGGTGCGGGTCAGGGAGGGTGTCGGCCTAGTGGGTCCGCTCGTGCTGCCCGGCAGGACCAGCTGCCTTCGCTGCGCCGATCTGCACAGATGCGATCTCGACCCGTGTTGGTCCACAGTGGCCGCCCAACTGGCCGACCGGCCGCAGCCCGCCGATCTGGCGACCGCCCAGGCGACCGCCGGGCTGGCCGTCGCGCAGGCGCTGCTCGCGCTCAGCTGGCCGGCGACCGATCAAGAGCTACCCCCGACGTGGAACGCGACCCTGGAGCTCGATCCGCTGCGCGGGGTGTTGGAACGGCGGCCGTGGCTTCCTCATCCCCACTGCGACTGTGGCGCGAACGCGTGCCACGATGGGTTGAGGGACGCCGAATGATGTACCGCAAGTCACGGCATGCAATTTGCTGCGGCTCCGACATGCGTCAGGAGACAATCACCGGGTGACCGAGATCCCGAGGAAGGCCGTGCAGCGCACCGCCAAGCTCGCCAGCCTCCCGCTCGGAGTGGCCGGCCGCGTGGTCGGCGGGTGGGGCAAACGGCTGGTCGGCCACAGCGCCGAGGACGTCAGTGCCGAGATGTCGGCCAAGACCGCCGAACAGGTGTTCGCGGTGCTCGGCCAGCTCAAGGGCGGCGCGATGAAGTTCGGGCAGGCGCTGAGCGTGTTCGAGGCCGCCGTGCCGGACGAGATGGCCGCGCCCTATCGGGAGGCGCTGACGAAGCTCCAGACGGCCGCGCCGCCGATGCCGGCCGCCACCGTGCACCGGGTGCTGGCCGAGCAGCTCGGCAGCAAGTGGATGAGCCGCTTCGCGGAGTTCGAGGACAAGCCGGCCGCCTCGGCCAGCATCGGCCAGGTCCACCACGCCGTCTGGCACGACGGCCGCGAGGTCGCCGTCAAGGTGCAGTACCCGGGGGCGGACGAGGCGCTGCTCTCCGATCTGCGCCAGCTCCAGCGGTTCAGCAGGGTGTTTCAGGCGCTGATGCCGGGCGCCGAGGTGAAGCCGCTGCTCAACGAGCTGCGCGACCGCATGGTCGAGGAGTTGGACTACCGCACCGAGGCCGACCACCAGCGCGCCTTCGCGAAGGCGTTCGACGGTGACGAGCACACGCACGTGCCGAAGGTCGTGGCGAGCGCGCCCAAGGTCCTGGTCGCGGAGTGGGCCGAGGGCATCCCGCTGGCCTCGATCATCAGGGACGGCACGCAGGAGCAGCGCGACCTGGCCGGCGGGTTGCTGGCCGAGTTCCACTTCTCGGCGCCGAGCAGGGCGAGGTTGCTGCACGCCGACCCGCACCCAGGCAACTTCATGCTGCGCGAGGACGGGCGCCTGTGCGTGCTCGACTTCGGGGCGTGCGCGCGGCTGCCCGAGGGGCTGCCGAGGACGCTCGGCCTGATGACCAAGCTGGCGTTGGAGCAACGGTCGGCGGACCTGTTGGAGCTGTTGCGGACGGAGCACTTCATCAGGGAAGGCACGGTGCTGCACGCCGAGGACGTGCTGCGCTACCTAGGTCCGTTCGTCGAACCGCTGCGGCCCGAGCGGTTCCGCTTCACCCGCCGTTGGCTCCAGTCGCAGGCGGAACGCGTCGGCGACCTGCGCAGCCCCGACTCCCGCACCGGCCGATCGCTCAACCTGCCGCCGCAGTACCTGCTGATCCACCGAGTCACCCTGGGCGCCACGGGAATCCTGTGCCAGCTCAACGCGGAGGTGGCGGCCAGAGGAATCGTCTCCCGCTGGCAGCCCGGTTTCGCCGACTGAACCACCCGCCCGCCGCAAGGACACCCTTCACTGGCAACCACCTTCCGGTGCCAGGCGCTGCACCATGTGCCCCACGACGGCGAACCTCCAGCCAGCGGAGGAGATCACCGTCCCGTTGCCCACCACCCACAAGGCAACGCCCGTCGCCCATGACCGGCAACCTCCCGCGTAGCGCCATCCGCGGAGCCCACCTAGCTCTGCACACGAACAGCGCCGTCGAGCAGCCCGCCAAATCGACCGACTGGCGCCCGTCGCCGTTCCGCGCGCCACCATCGCCCGCACCAGCAGCGCAACCACTCGCCCAGTCCCGCCCTGCCCCGCGACGCCGGACTGCCCCCGAGACGAAACGCCTCGCCCCCACCGGCACGGGCACGATCACCGGACCGGGCGGGGCGCGAACCACGTTTCACTGTCAAACAACAGCACCACAGGTTCCACACACCGCCTCGAACACCGCCTCGACCGAAGCCACGCCAGCACACCACCACCGGCATCGGACACGGTCGCCTCGGAACAACACACCATCAAAGCCCTGCCCACACCCAGCCAACTCCGACTTCCCACGCGACCCAGAACGTCCAGACCACCCGTCACCACACCAGCAACACCCAGGCGCACACCGACTTCGGCATCCCCAACCACCTCACCGATCGCACTGCACCCATCCAGATCGCCAGCCGCCCGCCCGAACACCGCGAGAGCAAAACCGGTCGCATCGGGTCCACCACGTCACCCACGGCGAAGAGCACTCCCACATCCGCACCGGCACCCCGCGCCAAGACCAGCCACCGCAACCAGACCACCAGCACACTCCGCCACCAAGCGCACTCCGCCACCACGGACGAGGCACCACGGACGGGACACCACCGCCGCGGGCCCCGCCACATCGCCCGACACCCGACCAGATCGCTCACACCGCCCGTAATCCACCCCCGACCCCAAAAGACCTCGCCGGCACCCGCCCACCCAGCGGACCCCGCCCCGCCCAGCGAACCTCATCCACCCAGCAGACCCCATCCACCCAGCAGACCCCGCCCACAGTGAGGATTTGGGTGTTCCGTCGAGCAGCTGTGAGGCTGGCGGGACCGGCGGGTCTGGTTCGGGTCTGCCTCGCCCTCCCACCGACCCCCGTCACCGGGGTGTCTTCCCTGGGATCTGGCGACCCGGACCAAGCCCACCGAAAGGGAAAGGGTGTGCGCCGACGGGCCGGCCGTGACTTGATAGGAGCTTGCCGGCTCGCCCATCACTGTGCTGTCCGACCAGCCCCGCCGACACACGCCGCCCCACCAACCCAACAACGGCGAAGGCGGCACCACCCAGCATGACAGACCCCACACCACCACCAACCACGTCATCCTGGGAGTGGACACCCACCACGACACCCACCACGCCGCCATCGTGCGACTGTCCGGCCGGCGGGTGACCGACCTAGAATTCCCCACCACCACCGCCGGCCACACCGCCCTGCTGGCCTGGGCCCGCTCACATGGCCGCGTCCACGCCGCCGGAATCGAGGGCACCAACTCCTACGGCGCCGGCCTGACCCGCCACCTCCACGCCGCCGGCATCACCGTCGTCGAAGTCAACCAACCCGACCGCCGACAACGCCGCCAGCACGGCAAGCCCGACCCCCTGGACGCCTACGCCGCCGCCGACGCCGTCATGTCCCAACGCGCCAGCGCCGCACCGAAACTGGGCACCGGGATCGCCGAGGCCGTCCGCGCCCTGCACACCACCCGCGCCGGCGCGGTCAAAACCCGCACCGCCACCGCCAACCAGCTCAAGTCTCTGCTGGTCACCGCACCCGGCTCCGCGACCAGCTCAGGGCCCTGAGCACGACCGGCCTGCTGGTGGCGTGCCTACGGCTGCGCCCCACCGACAACACCGCCGATCCCGAGCAGGCCACCAAGACCGCCCTGCGTGCCCTGGCCCGCCGCCACCGGTCCCTGTCCGAGGAGATCGCCGACCTGGACACACACCCGAGGACCCTGGTCACCCTCGCCTGCCCACAACTGGTGGCCCGGCACGGATTCGGGATCGAGACCACCGCACAGATCCTGACCACCCTGGGCGACAACCCCGACCGTGTCCGCACTCCCGCGGCCCTGGCCGCGTTGTTCGGCACAGCTCCCATGCCGGCCTCCAGCGGACGCACCGACCGCCATCGCCTGTCCCGGAGCGGCGACCGCCAGGCCAACCGAGCGCTACACATGATCGCCTGCACGCGCCTGGCCTCCTGTCCCAGGACCCAGGCCTACGCCGCTCGCCGCACCCAGCAAGGACTGTCAAAAAAGGACATCCTGCGATGCTTGAAGAACTACATCGCCAGAGAGATCCACAAGACCCTCACCAGGCCCAACACCACGCCTCAAACCCCACTTGACAAACCATAGGAGCACCCCAGGGGGCCACCACCGCACCAATCATCTCCCACCCGCACACCGGCCGCGAGCACAATCCATAGCTATCCACAGTAGACAGTCCTAAACAGACATTCACATAGTCGAGTTATCCACAATCCACCGATCCGGCTTCCACAATCGCCCTCCCCGCAAGACGATTGAAGCCATGAAAAGCCGATCACTCCACACCGTGCCTGCCCTACTCTCCGCCGCCGCGGACGGCGTGGTGCGCACCGCGCAGCTCCGGGCTGCCGGCGTGTCCAGCTCCGCGATCGAGGTCCGCTGCCGCCCCGGCGGCCCCTGGCAACGACTACTCCCCGGCGTGCTGCTGCTCGGCAACGGCACGCCGACCAGACGTCAGCAGGTGCAGGCCGCGCTCGCCTACGCCGGCCGGGGCGCGGTGGTCACCGGCGTCGACTCGCTGCGCGAGCAGGGCCTCACCCACCTGCCGCTACCCGACCAGGTGCACGTGCTGTTGCCGGCCACCCGCAAGGTGACCGGCCGCGAGTTCGTGCACATCGAACGCACCACCCGACTGCCGCCGCCGGTGTACCGATGTGGGCTGCCGCTCGCGCCGCCCGCCCGCGCCACCCTGGACGCCGCGCGGCGGCAGCCCGACCCTGTCCTGCTGCACAGCCTGCTCGGGGAGGTCGTCCGGCACGGCGCGTGCACGGTGGCCGACCTGACGGCGGAGTTGGACGCGGGCAGCCGGCGCGGCACCGCCGCCGCCCGCAACGCGCTGCACTGGCTCACCGATCGCGCCAGGGCAATCACCGACGCATGGGCGCGAGCGGTCGTCAACGCCTGCCCGTTGCCCAAGCCGCGCTGGCACGTGCCGGTCAACGACCCGGCCGGCACCCCGCTCGGCACGGCCGATGCCTGGTGGGGCGAGGTGGCGCTCGCCTGGCAGATCGGTTCGCGGAGCCAGCTGGCGATCGACCGGCGCCGGGCGGACAGGACGGACCGGGCGCTCGCCGCCGCCGGGGTCACGGTGCTGCGCACCCCGGTGTCCCGGCTGCACGCCGATCCGGGTGGCGTGCGGCGGGAGCTCACCCGCTCGTTTCACCAGGCGGCGACGCGCCGGGCGGCCGAGCCCATGGTGGTGACGTCATGATCTGGGCGAACTGGCTCCGGCGGTGGCAGCCGGCCGACGACCGGTTCACCAGTAGTCCGCAGGAAGCTTGCTCTCGATGTCGCGAACGTGGGCCCGAGCGCAGGCCAGGCACAGCCACGTCGTTCTGCCCCGCTCCGACTCGGTCACCCAGGAAAGCAGCTCGGACGGATCGGCGGCGCTGTCTCGCCGCTTCCCGCACCTGCCGCATGCCGCCTCCGTCACCTCCGTGACGCTACGCCCGCAGGCCCGCCGACCACAGCGTCACGGAGGTCCGAAATCCCAGGTGTGGGACCTGAGATCTGAGATCTGGGTCAGTGCCAGGCGGCCCGACCAAGGTGCACGGTCAGCGTCTGCAACAGGAAGACGTCCTGCCGAGAGCCGACGTAGGCGGGATCGTCCGGGTCGAGCAGTCGGCGCACGGTTTCGGTGTCCTCGTCGCTGACCTTGTCGACGGAGACGTCACCGAGCCAACGAAGCCAGTCCATCACTGAGTCCGCGACGACGCGGGAGATGGGAGCAGGATGATCGATGAGATAACTGAATGCGCTCACCTCGCCGAGGCCGGCCTCGGCGAGGGCGATGTTCCAGCCGACGGGAAGCCGTGTCGAGTCGGGCATGTCCGCGCGCATGCTGGCGAACCACTCCGCGCGGGCGGCCGCGAGCCGGTCCTGGAGGCCGGGGGCACCGATACCGATGTCCCACGGCAGGCAGCGGGTCTCCAGGCCGCCCTCGGCGAGGGCGAGCCAGCCGCCCGGCGCGAGGGCACCGACGAGCTGGTCGAGCCCGTGGCGCTGGTCGGGTAGGTGATGGACGACCCTGGCCGCCCAGATCAGGTCGGCCGGGGGCACCAGGTCGCGCAGCGGTTCCTTGGCGACGTCGGCGAGCACCGGTCGGACCCGGACCGCGCCGTTGGCCGCGGCGCGGGCCGCCGAGGTGGCCGCGTCCAGGAGTTCGGGCACGGCGTCGACGAGAATGAGCGTGCCGCCGCCGCGCTTGTCCAGCTCCGAGGCCAGCGCCACGCTCATGCCGCCAGCGCCGGATCCGATGTCGAGGACGGTCGGCTGTTCGCAGGTCGCGCTGACCAGGCGTTCGGCCACCGTCCGCAGCTCGGCTGTCTGTGTCTGGTCCGCGCGCCGCAGGGCGACCAGCCGCGCGGGCCAGTCCACGCCGTCATGTGTGTGTCCGGTCACAGGCAAACCGTACAGACGACCGGGGCCGTCCTCCTGTCATTTAGGAGGGCGACACCGGCCGTAGCTGCGATTTCCGTTGGCTGATTGGGTTTTCGCCGCCAACCGACACACCGGACAGCCCGACTGCGGGCCATGGTCGGAGGCTCCGGCTCCGGCTCCGGCTCCGGCTGCGGCTGCGGCTGCGGCTGCGAGCCGAGGTTGAGTGCTGGCGGTCGGGGCTGAGTGCTGGCGGTCGGGGCCCGTTGGCTGCGGGCCGGCGATTAGGCACCGTGGCTGCGGGCTTCGGCCGGGTGCCGCGGTTCAAACCTGTAGCTGCGGCCGCAGCCGAGTGCCGCAGTTGCGGCCTACGGCTACGGGGCCACAGCCGGATGCTGCGGTTCACGCCTGTGACTGCGAGCCTCGGCCGGTGCTGCGGTTGAGGCCTGAAGCTGCGGGCCGCAACCGGGTGCCGCTTGAGCATCACGGCTGCGGCCGCAGCTGAGTGCCGCTTGGGTATCTCGACTGCGGCCGCAGCCGGATGCCGCGGTTCAGGCCTGTAGCTGCGGACCGCAGCCGAGATGCCACGGTTCAAGTCTGTGACTACGGGCCACAGCCGAGTGCCGCCTGAGCATCTCGACTGCGGCCGCAGCCGGATGCCGCGGTTCAGGCCTGTAGCTGCGGACCGCAGCCGAGATGCCACGGTTCAAGCCTGCGGCTACGGGCTACAGCCGGATGCTGCGGTTCAGGCCTGTAGCTGCGGACCTCGGCCGCGTGCCGCGGTTCACGCCTGTGGCTGCGGGCCACAGCCGGGTGCCTCTTGAACACCACGGCTGCGGCCGCAGCTGAGTACCGCTTGGGGTATCTCGGCTGCGGCCGTAGCCGGATGCCGCGGTTCAAGCCTGTGACTGCGGGCCACAGCCGGGTACCGCCTGAGCACCACGGCTGCGGCCGCAGCCGGATGCTGCGATTCAGGCCTGTAGCTGCGGGCCGCAGCCGAGATGCTGCGATTCAGGCCCGCAGCTGCGGGCCACAGCCGGGTGCTGCGGTTGGGTTAGGGCCATTCCGGCGGCACCCGTGGGACGGGTGCCGCCGGGGTGGCTCAGAGCTGGTCGGCGAGCTGGAGGGCGCGCCGCTCGGCCCAACCGGATATCCGGCGCCAGCGGCGGGCGGCGGATATTCGATGGACGAGCCTCTGGCGCTCGGCGGAATGCTCCGCCTCGCGCATTCGGGTTCTGGCTAGGTCTTCATGCATCAACATGGCGATGTTCCTCGTGGGGTTCAGATCAGCGGTCAGTGCGGTACCGGTGGTGGTGCGACGAGCGGTCATGCTGCGGCCTCCTGGCTGGTGTTTGCTGCTGGACTTGCTTCCCTGGCTCGATCTTCCTTGCGCGGACGACCGCGAGGCCGCTTGCGCGCGATCACCGCGCCGCGTTCGAAGATCTCGCCGCCCCACACTCCCCAGGGCTCGTGCCGTGCGATCGCGCCGGTGAGGCACTCGTTCTTCACCGGGCAGCTGACACAGAACCTCTTGGCCTGCTCCAGCTCGGTAGGAGCATCGGCGAACCACAGGTCCGGGTTGTTGGTGCGACAGGGCAGGTCAAGTCCAGTAGCGGGCGCAGTGTCGAGCAGGCCGGCAACGCCGACTCCCCCAGGCTCGGACACTTCAGGCAGCGTCCCGCTGGATAGCGGGACGGTTGCGGTCAACATGGAGAATCTCCTGTCTGGCGGTGCTGGGTATCCCATCTGAAAAAACACAAAGGCCGCGGAACCGACTTGCGGTCCGCGGCCTTCGTGAGCCTGAGTCCTGACTTGGGCGTCAGGTACTTCGCTCGTGCGCGGACGGCGCAAAGCTGGTCGGAACATCGACGATCTGGCTGTGGCGCTTCACCAGGGCTAGCCCGGCGACAGACGGCATGGCGTACCGAACGGTGGTGCCGCGTGGCTTCGCCACAGCGGCCGTCCAGGACGCGCCAGTACCCCCGGTCGGAAGGTAGCCAGGGACGCAGGAAAGGTTGAGAATCCTCATCGGGGCCACCTCCTCAGGGGCATCGTCGTCATGAAGTCCGATTCGGGCACTCCGTGCCCGGCTTATGCAGGTTATGCGGCGCTGCCACACGGGTGCAACAGGTTTTCCGAACTAGCTCAAGATTTTTCGAAGTACCGCTGGATCAGGTGGTTTCCGCACCGCCGCCATGCACGAGCGACAGCACGTCAGCGCCGAACTTGTCGAGCTTGGCAGCCCCGATGCCGGAGATCAACACCAGCCCCGCGGTGTCCTCGGGACGCTGCTCGGCGATGGCCACCAGAGTCGCGTCGGTGAACACCACGTACGCCGGCACCTTCAGCTCCCGCGCCCGCTCCGACCGCCACACCCGCAGCCGCACCAGCAGGTCCTCGTCCAGGTCGGCCGGGCAGTCGCCGCAGCGGCCGAGCTTCACGTCGAACGTGCCGACCAGCGGATCGCCGCAGATCCGGCACATCGGCTTCGCGCGGCCGCGCGAGCTCGGCGGGCCCTCCTGCCGCGACTTCGCCAGCCGCGCGGCCGGGTGGTCGTCCGGCACGAGTCCGTAGACGAACCGGCTGCGCCTGCGGTAGCGCGCGCCGCCCGCCGCGCGGGACAGCGCCCAGGACAGCCACAGGTGCTCCCTCGCGCGGGTGACCCCCACATAGAGGAGCCTGCGCTCCTCCTCGATCGCCGCGTCGTCCCCGTCGGCGTGCTGGATCGGCAGCGTCCCTTCAACCAGGCCAATAAGGAACACCGCGTCCCACTCCAGGCCCTTGGCTGCGTGCAGAGACGCCAGCGTGACGCCTTCCACCGTCGGCGGGTGCTGCGCCTCGGCCCGGACGTCCAGCTCGACCACGAACCTCGCGAGGTCCGCGTCCGGCACGGTCGCGGCGAGCTCCTCGGCCAGCTCGACGAGCGCGAGCAGCGACTCCCACTTCTCGCGGGCCGAACCGCCCGCGGGCGGCTCCTCGGTCAGGCCGAGCCCGCCGAGCACCTGCCGGACGGCGTCGGGCAGCTCGCCGCGCTGCGGACTCCCGCTGGCCATCCGCAGCGTGACCATCGCCTGCCGCACCTCGGGCCTGGCGAAGAACCGCTCGCCGCCGCGCACCAGGTACGGGATGTCGGCCTCGGTCAGCGCCTGCTCGAACACCTCGGACTGGGCGTTGACCCGGAACAGCACCGCGATCTCGCTGGCCGGCACGCCGCCGTCGAGCAGCTCCCTGATGCGCCTGGCGACGGCCGCCGCCTCGGCGGGCTCGTCGTCGAACTCGGCGAACCTGGGCACCGGGCCGTCGGGGCGCTGGCCGATCAACCGCAGCCGGGAGCCTGCCGGCCGGTCGCGGGCCGCGCCGATCACCTGGTTGGCCAGCGACACGACCTGCGGGGTCGACCGGTAGTCCCGCTCCAGCCGCACCACGGCCGCCTCGGGGAACCGCCTCGGGAAGTCCAGCAGCGGACGCGGCGACGCGCCAGCAAAGGAGTAGATCGTCTGGTTGGCGTCGCCGACCACGGTCAGGTCGTCCCGGCCACCGAGCCAGGCGTCCAGCACGCGCTGCTGGAGCGGGGTGATGTCCTGGTACTCGTCCACCACGAAGCACCGGTACCGGTCGCGGAACTCCAGCGCGACCTCGCTGTGCTCCTCGAGCGCCGCCGCCGTGTGCAGGAGCAGGTCGTCGAAGTCGAGCATCCTGGCCCGCGTCTTGAGTTCCTCGTACGTCCGATAGACGGCGACGACCTGCTCGGCGGGACCCGGCATCTCTCTGCGCGTGCGCGCCGCGGCCGCCGGGTAGTCCTCCGGCCCGACCAGGGACGCCTTGGCCCACTCGATCTCGCTGGCCAGGTCGCGCAGCGACTCGGAGCTGGTCGGCGCGCCGACGCGGTTGGCCGCCTGGGCGACCAGCCTGAGCTTGCCGTCGAGCAACTGCCACTGGTCGTCCCCGACGACGCGCGGCCAGAAGTAGCGGAGCTGCTTGAGCGCGGCCGCGTGGAACGTGCGGGCCTGCGCGGCCGGCACGCCGAGCGCGCGCAGCCGGGTGCGCATCTCGCCGGCCGCCCTGGCCGTGAAGGTGACCGCGAGCACCTGGCCCGGCACGACCAGGCCGCGGTGCACCAGGTAGGCGATGCGGTGCGTGATGGTGCGCGTCTTGCCGGTGCCCGCCCCCGCGAGCACGCAGACCGGTCCGCGCGGCGCCTCGACCGCGGCCCGCTGTTCCGGATCAAGTCCCTCCAGCAGCCGACGCTCGGTGTCCATGCCGGCATCCTCGCAGAGCCTCCCCGCGCCGTTCGACCACCCGCCGGGCCGGCGTTTCCAGATCGCGACCGGCAAGCAGGTGGCACCCGTCATCAAGCCGGCCGGGCAGCCGTATCCTGAGGGGCATGGCTCCTAAGCAGGACAAGGCGGCCGCCAAGGAGGCGGCACGCGCGCGGCGCGCCGCGAGTCGCGCCAAGCGTGGGCAGATCTTCGAGGCGTTCAAGATGCAGCGCCGCGAGGACAAGGGACTCCTGCCCTGGATGTTGGGCGTGTTCCTCGGCTCCGCCGCGGTGGCCTTCGGGGTCGGCCTGATCTTCGGGCTTCAGTGGGTGCTCCTGCCGCTGGGCCTCGCGGTCGGCGCGCTGCTCGCGGTCGTCGTGTTCGGCCGCAGGGTGCAGCGCAACGTCTACGGCAAGGCCGAGGGCCAGCCCGGCGCGGCGGCCTGGGCGCTGGAGAACCTGCGCGGCAAGTGGAAGGTGACCCCCGCCGTGGCGGGCACCACCCAGCTCGACGCGGTGCACCGGGTCATCGGCCGGCCCGGCGTGGTGCTGGTCGCCGAGGGCGCGCAGCACCGGGTCAAGGCGCTGCTCGCCCAGGAGAAGAAGCGGGTCTCCAGGGTCGTCGGCGAGACCCCGATCTACGACGTGATCGTCGGCAACGACGAGGGCCAGATCCCGTTGAAGGGGCTTCAGGGCTACCTGATGAAGCTGCCACGCAACATCAGCCCCGCGCAGGTGGACACCATGGAGGCCAGGCTCACCGCGCTGGCCAGCCGGGGTGCCGCGCTGCCCAAGGGCCCGATGCCGCAGGGCGCCAAGATGCGCAACGTGCAGCGGACCATGCGCCGCCGCTGACCCGAGTCCCCGCACCACACGTCGAAGCCCGCCCCGCACGCCGCCCACTCGCGGCGGGTGGGGCGGGCTTTCGTATGGCCGCGTATGGCCGCCTGTGAACGCGGCGCGCGGCGCGGGCGGGTGCTGGTGCGATGGCCTTCCACACACGAGCGCGGTAATCCGTTTCGTGGTGGGTGGGGCAGGCCTTAGCGTGCGGCCGTGCACATCGGAACTCGGATCGCCGCCGCCCAGCTCGCCTCCGTGAGCCGGCATCGCCGCGTGGTGGCCGCCGCGCCCTTCACCGGGTTGTTGACCGTCGACGGCCCGGACTTCATGTCCTACGCCGTTGCGGCCTCGCCTGGCAGCGCGGTGCACGAGGTCACCGAGGCCCTTGCCGTGCTGCGCGCGGCGTTCGCGCCGGGGCGGGTGCGTTTCGAGCTGGTCGAGGAGGCGAGCCCCGGCGCGGTGGACGCGCTGGTGGCCGCCGGTGTCGAGGTCGACAAGCGGATGCCCCTGCTGACCATGGACCCCGCCGACCTGACCCTGCCGCCGACCCCGGCGGGGGTGGTCGTCGAGCTGGTCACCACGGCCGAGCAGGCGACGCAGGCGCGGACGGTCGCGAACGCCGCGTTCGGCATGTCGCTCGGCGACGGCGACGGCACGGCGCCGCCGCCTCCGGTGGACGGCGGCAGCGTGCTGGCCACGCTGGACGGGGTGCCGGTGGCCGCGGCCTCGTGGACGGCCGTCGCCGACGAGGTGACCGAGATCGTCGGGGTGGCGACGCTGCCGAGCCATCAGCGGCGCGGGCTCGGCGCCCTGGTCACGGCGCACGCGGTGCAGGCTGGCTGGCGGCTCGCCGGGGCGACGCTCCCGTGGCTGACGCCGGGCGACGACGGCGCGGACCGCGTCTACCGCAGGCTCGGCTTCGTGACGAGGGCGAACGCGGTGCACCTGGCCGATCCCGCGGGGCCGGCCGAGTCCGCGTAGCTCAGCGCATCCGGAGCACGATGGTGCGGGTGGCCTTGTCGTGCAGGCCCCGCCCGTCGGTGTCCCAGACGACGGCCGGAATCACCAGGAAGATCAGCGCGGTCCGCAGCATCGCCCTCGGCAGGCCGACCATGGCGACGTCGTCGATCCTGGCGACCCGCAGGCCGAGCAGGGCGTGGCCGGGGGTGAAACCGAAGAACGCGACCGCGACGACGGTGATCAGGAACCAGGCGAGCAGGCTCCAGTTCTGCGGGGCGTGCGGGAACGTGAACACGCCGGCCACGCCGCCGGCCAGCACGGCGTCGACGAGGAACGCCACCGCGCGACGGCCGGTGCCCGCGACCGAGCCGGGCCCGCTGCGGGGCAGCCCGAGGCGCTCACCCCGCCACTGTTGTGCCGGCCGGTCGCCGGCGTCGGCGCCGGGTGCCAACGCCGCGCGCGGGCCAGAAAGCCACGAACCGGTCCACCTACTCACCCCACCAGAGTAAGGCCGTGCTCACCGGGTGAGGACCGGCAGGTCCGAAACCTGCTCGATCAGGTCCCGTTAACACTGGTGAAACATCTGAGTGACGGTCGGGCAACACCTCGGCCCTAGCGTCATCACGCGACCGGACGCGGGCCCCGCGGCGGCCGACGACCGCGACCTCGTTCTTGGCGGGGCCGACCAGCAGACGAAAATTCTGACGAAGGAGCCAACGAGGGTGTTCACCAATCCCGACGAGGTCCTGCGGTTCATCTCTGAGAACGACGTGAAGTTCGTCGACGTCCGGTTCAGCGACCTGCCGGGCATCATGCAGCACTTCACCCTGCCAGCGGATGCCTTCGACGCGGACGCGATCCAGGAGGGCCTGGCGTTCGACGGCTCCTCGGTGCGCGGCTTCCAGTCGATCCACGAGTCGGACATGCTGCTGCTGCCGGACCTGGCGACCGCGCGGCTCGACCCGTTCCGGATCGAGAAGACACTCGTCGTCAACTTCTTCGTGCACGACCCGTTCACGCGCGAGGCCTACAGCCGCGACCCGCGCAACATCGCGCGCAAGGCCGAGCTGTACCTGGCCGAGTCGGGCGTCGCGGACACCTGCTTCTTCGGTCCGGAGGCCGAGTTCTACATCTTCGACTCGGTGCGCTTCGACACCACCCAGAACGCCTCCTTCCACGAGGTCGACTCCGAGGCCGGCTGGTGGAACACCGGCGCGGACGAGGAGGGCGGCAACAAGGGCTACAAGGTCCGCTACAAGGGCGGCTACTTCCCGGTCTCCCCGACCGACCACTTCGCCGACCTGCGCGACAAGATCGTGCTGAACCTCCAGGGCTCCGGCTTCACCGTCGAGCGCGCGCACCACGAGGTCGGCACCGGCGGTCAGACCGAGATCAACTACAAGTTCAACACGCTGCTGCACGCGGCCGACGACCTCCAGCTGTTCAAGTACATCGTGAAGAACACGGCGTGGCAGGCCGGCAAGACCGCGACCTTCATGCCCAAGCCGCTGTTCGGCGACAACGGGTCCGGCATGCACTGCCACCAGTCGCTGTGGGCCAACGGCAGCCCGCTGTTCCACGACGAGTCCGGCTACGGCGGCCTGTCCGACACCGCGCGGCACTACATCGGCGGCCTGCTGCACCACGCGCCGAGCCTGCTGGCGTTCACCAACCCCACGGTGAACTCCTACCACCGCCTGGTGCCCGGCTACGAGGCGCCGGTGAACCTGGTGTACTCGCAGCGCAACCGGTCGGCGTGCATCCGCATCCCGATCACGGGCAACAACCCGAAGGCCAAGCGCGTCGAGTTCCGTTGCCCCGACGCGTCCGGCAACCCGTACCTGGCGTTCTCGGCCATGCTGATGGCCGGCCTCGACGGCGTGAAGAACAAGATCGAGCCGCCGGCCCCGATCGACAAGGACCTCTACGAGCTGCCGCCCGAGGAGGCCCGCGACGTCCCGCAGGTCCCCGGCACGCTGGCCGAGGTGATCGACAACCTGGAGCGCGACCACGACTACCTGCTCGAGGGCGGCGTGTTCACCCCCGACCTGATCGAGACCTGGATCAGGATCAAGCGGGAGAACGAGATCGACCCGATCAGGCTGCGCCCGCACCCGTACGAGTTCGCGCTGTACTACGACGTGTAGTCCGCGCGACGGGACGGGCCGAGGGGCTCGACCGACCGGCTGAGGGCCGAGTGACCGCCATGGTCGCTCGGCCCTCAGCCGTTTAGCCCTCGGCCGTTCACTCAGTTCCGGGTGCCCCACTGCCGCAGGAACTGCAACAGCTCGTTGCCGGCCTCGGTCGGCGTGCGGCCTAGGCCCTGGCAGGTCGCGCACGGCGGGCCGGTGTACGCCTGCGCGTACAGCCGCGCCACGAAGCGGAACCGACGGTCGGACTTGCCCATCAGGTCGGCGTACTGCTCGAAGGACGAGCCGGCCGTCACGCCGACGCCCCGTTCCCACCGCGACCGCAGTTCCCCGAGCTGTCCGGACCACGGCGGCTCGGCGAGCGTCCGCTCCGCCCACTGCCTGGTGTGGTCCTTGCTGTGGGGAACCGTGCCGGTGCCGGCGCAGTCGGCACACACCTGCTCCAACGTGTGTGTGTCCACAACTTCCCTCTCCCCGCCACAATTGTCACTTGGCGCGTCGAGAAGGTTACCGCGCGTGCCGATCCGCCCAACGGGCGAGGTGCCCCCGGCATCCGGCCGCCGAGGCGAAGGTTAGGGTCACGCCGTGTCCACTGACGCTGTCGAATTCGCAGCCCCGCAACTGCTTTCCACCAACATCCTCGACTCGGCCGAGGAGGCCATCGAGGCGGTGCACGCAGCCGACGTGCTCGGCCTGGGTGTGCGTCTGTCCAACCGCCTCGTCCAGGACGAGGAGTCCGAGGACGTGCTCGTCGAGGAATGGGTCGTCGAGGTGTACTCCACCGTTCCCGAGGTCGCCGAGGACCCCGAGGACTGACACCAACCAGCCAATCGCGCTTGTGGGCCCGGCACGCCGTCGAACCTCGGCGTGCCGGGCCCACAACGCCTGTCGGACCCCGTCGGACGGCCTGTCGGACCGCCTCGGACGTCAGACGGTCAGCACGACCTTGCCCCGCACGTGCCCGCCCTCCAGCAGGCGGTGCGCGTCGGCGGCCTGGGCCAGCGCGAAGGTCTGCTGGACCTCCACCCGCAGCCCGCCGGCGTCGGCCAGCTGTGCCAGCCACCGCAGGTCCAAGCTGTTCGGTTTGCAGAACGTATATTTGCCACCGAGTTCACGCACGTTTGCGTCCACAATGGACACGCTGCGGGCCGGATCCCGGACCAGGGCGGTGGACGCCTCCAGCGCGCTCCCGCCGACGCAGTCGAACGCGATGTCCACCCTGCCGTCCCCGCCAACCAGCTCGGCGACCCGCTCGACCAGCCCGTCGCCGTAGGTCACCGGCTCCGCGCCGAGGGACCGCAGGAACTCGTGGTTGCGCTCCGACGCCGTGCCGATCACCCGCGAGGCGCCGAGCGCCCGCGCGATCTGCACCGCGAGGTGCCCGACCCCGCCGGCCGCCGCGTGCACCAGGACCGTGTCGCCCTCGCGGATGCCGGCCGCGTGCAACGACTGCAACGCGGTGAGCCCGGCCAACGGCAGGCCCGCGGCCTCCTCGAAGCTCAGCGACGTCGGCTTGTGCGCCAGCCCCCGCTCGGTCCCGGCGACCCGCTCGGCGTAGGTGCCGTGCTGCACGTCGTCCTTGCGCTGGTAGCCGTACACCTCGTCGCCCGGCGCGTAGTCCGCCACGGCGGGCCCCGCCGCGATGACCACCCCGGCGACGTCCCAGCCGGGGATCAGCGGGAAGTGGTGTGGCAGCGCGGTTTGCAGGTACCCGGCCCGCACCAGCAGATCGACCGGGTTGACGCCGGCGGCCCGCACCTCGACGAGCACCTGGTCCGGCCCGACAAGCGGTTCGGGCAGTTCCTGCAAGGACAGCACATCGGCATCGCCGAACGCGTTCTGCGCGACAGCTTTCACGGCAAGATCAACCCCGATTTCGTTCGCGTTGCGACAGGTCCCGAGCCTCCACTGTGGCTCAGGTCCACCCAGGCTGCCACCGGAGCACCCCTCAGCCCTCGTAGAACACGCGCTCGACGACGGCCCTGGCCCGCCGCGTCGTCCTGCGGTACTCGTCGAGGAACTCCCCGGGGTCGACGTCGGACCGATAGCCGAGCGCGGACGCGACCGCGGCCAGCTCCCGACCCGACGTCGGCACCTGGTCGGACTGCTTGCCCCGCACCAGGGTCGCCGCGTTGCGCGCCCTCGTCGCGATCACCCACGACGCGCGCAGCTCCTCGGCGTCGGCCGCGTCGAGCAACCCCGCCTCGGCGGCCGCCGCGAGACCGGCCAGTGTGGACGGCGTGCGCAGCGCCGGCACCTCGTGCGCGTGCTGGAGCTGGAGCAACTGGATCGTCCACTCCACGTCCGCCAGGCCGCCGCGCCCCAGCTTCGTGTGCGTGGTCGGATCGGCGCCCCTCGGCAGCCGCTCCGCGTCCACCCTGGCCTTGATGCGGCGGATCTCGCGGGCGTGCGCCGCATCCAACCCGCCTGCCGGATACCGCACCGGCTGCACCGCCGCGAGGAACCGCTCACCGAGCCCTCGGTCGCCGGCCACGAACCTGGCCCGCAGCAGCGCCTGCGCCTCCCACACCTCGCTCCACTGCGCGTAGTAGGCGCGGTAGGAGTCGAGCGACCGCACCAACGGGCCGTTGCGGCCCTCCGGACGCAGGTCCGTGTCCACCTCAAGCGGCGGGTCCTGGCTCGGCGAGCCGAGCAGCCGCCGCACGGTCTCGGCGACCGAACCCGCGAACCGCACCGCCTCGTCGTCGGTGTGGCCCTCCGTCGGCTCGCAGACGAACAGGACGTCGGCGTCCGAGCCGTAGCCGAGCTCCCGGCCGCCGAGCCTGCCCATGCCGATCACGGCGATCGTCGCCGGCCGGACCGCCGCCGCGCCGGTCGACCACAGCGCCGCGTCCAGCGCGGCCTCCAGCACCGCCGCCCACACGCTGGACAGCGCCCCGCACACGGCCGGCAGCTCCAGCAGGCCGAGCAGGTCGGCGCTGGCCACCCGCAGCAGCTCGTGCCGCCGCAGCGACCGCGCGGCGGCCACCGCCCGCCCGAGATCGCGCTGCCGGCCGACGGCGCTGCGCAGCGAGGTCGCCACCTCGGCGGGATCGCGTCCGACCAGCGCGGGCGTGTCCGCGAGCAGCCGTAACACCTCCGGAGCCCGGACCAGCAGGTCGGGCACCAGCTTCGACGTGCCGAGCAGCGTGGCCAGCCGCTCGACGACCGCGCCCTCGTCCCGCAGCAGCCGCAGGTACCAGGGCGTCTCCGCGAGCGCCTCGGACACCCGCCGATAGGCCAGCAGGCCACCGTCCGGGTCCGGGGTCTCGGCGAGCAGGTCCAGCAGCACCGGCAGCAGCGCGCCCTGGATCGCGGCCCGCCGCGACACGCCCTCGGTCAACGCCTCGATGTGCCGCAACGCGCCGTCCGGCGCGGTGAAACCGAGCGCGGCGAGCCTCGCGACGGCCTGCTTGGTCGTCAGCCGCAGGCCCTCCGCCGGCACCCTGGCGACGGCCTGGAGCAGCGGCCGGTAGAACAGCTTCTCGTGCAGCCGCCGCACCTGGTTCCCGTGCCGCCGGTACTCGACGAGCAGCACCTCGTCGGCGGACCGCCTGCTGTCCGACCGCAGCCCGGCCGCGCGGGCCAGCCAACGCAGGCCGGCCTTGTCGTCGTCCGCGGGGAACAGGTGGGTGCGCAGCATCCGCTGGAGCTGGAGCCGGTGCTCCAGCGTGCGCAGGAAACGGTAGGACTCGCCGAACTCCATCGCGTCGGTCCTGCCGATGTAGCCGCCGTGGCCGAGCGCCGCCAGCGCCTGCGTGGTGGTCGGGATGCGCAGCGCCTCGTCGCTGCGGCCGTGCACCAGTTGCAGCAGCTGCACGGCGAACTCCACGTCCCGCAGCCCGCCCCTGCCCAGCTTCAGCTCCCGGTCGGCGATCCCGCTCGGCACGTGGTCCTCGACGCGCCTACGCATCGCCTGCACGTCGGTGACGAACCCGTCCCGGTCGGCGGCCGTCCACACCTGCGGGCCGAGCGCCGCCAGGTAACGCTCGCCGAGCTCGGGGTCGCCCGCCACCGGCCGCGCCTTGAGCAGCGCCTGGAACTCCCAGGTCCGCGCCCACTTGCGGTAGTAGGACACGTGCCCGTCCAGCGTCCGCACGAGCGCGCCCGCCTTGCCCTCCGGACGCAGCGCCGCGTCGACCTCGAAGCACGCCTGCCCGGCGACCTGCGTCATCCCGGCGGCCAGCCTGGCCGCCACCGCGAGATCGCCCTCGGCGACGAAGACCACGTCCACGTCGCTGACGTAGTTCAGCTCCCGGCCCCCGCACTTGCCCATCGCGATGACCGCCAGCTCGCACGGCAGCGGCCCGTCCGCAGGCCCGACCTCGGCCGCGGCCACCGCGAGGGCGGCCCGCAGCGCGGCGACCGCCAGGTCGGACAGCTGCCCGGCGACCTCGTCGTACCCTGGATCGGCGAGCGACGGCTCGACGACGTGCGCGAGGTCGTTGGCGGCGACCCGGCACAGCAGCCCCCGGTACTCCAGGCGCAGCGCCCGCACCGCCTGCGGGCCGCGCAGCGTCGCCCGCGCGCCGTTCGGTGTGCCGGGCGGCGGCCCGGACGGGTCGGCGCCGACGGCGGTCAGCAGTGCCGAGGTGAAGCCGTCGGCCGGCTGGTCATCGGTGCTCGACGCGAGCCGCTGCCAGCGGTCCGGGTTGGCGACCAGGAAGTCGGACAGCGCGGTGGACGCGCCGAGCACGGCGACCAGCCTGCCGCGCAGCCCGAGGTCGTCGCGCAGCGCCTCGGCGAGCGCAGGCCAGTCCGCGCCGAGCGCCTCGCGCAGCCGGTCCAGCCCGCGCAGCGCCAGATCGGGATCGGGGCTGCGGGACAACGCGCCGAGCACGGGCTCGCTGCCCTCGGTCGGATGGCCGCCGAGCCACCAGCCGGCCGCGCGCAACTGTTCCTCGGCCCGTTGCTCGGTCAGGCCGAAGCGGGCAGGCGAGGTCGTGCCGCGAAGTCGAGTGTTGACATCCTCCCTGGCCTGAAGGCCTGGGATTCCCACGCGGCTACGCCACGTCTGGGATGGTTCCTGCTTCCTCACCCACGGCCTCCCCGGAGGAAGGACTGACACGGGCTCCACAGGCGTTTCGCCTCTCCGCCTGCCCGGCGGCGAGGATATTGCGAGCTGCGTTGTCGTCCCGGTCGTGCCTCGCCCCGCACCCGGGACACGTCCACGACCTGACCTTCAACGGCATGGCGTCCATGACGTGCCCACACATCGAGCAGGTCTTCGAGCTGGGCAGCCACCGGGACACCGCGTGCACGGTGCGGCCGTAGCGCTCGGCTTTCTCCTGAAGCAGCCGCACGAACTGCGCCCACCCGGCATCGGAGATGGCACGCGCCAGCC
>NZ_VUOB01000002.1 GCF_008386585.1 Solihabitans fulvus | reverse complement strand
GAGCACCAGGTCGCCGAAGGCGGGCGGCGCGGCCGAGCCGACGGTGGCGCGAGAGGAGGCCGGGGAGCTGGATGTCGTGGTCGGGCTCGGGACGACGAGAGTGGTCTCGCCGTTCGGGCGCGCCGGCGTGGTCGGGATGACTCCGGCGACGGCGAGGCCGGCGATGGCCAGGACGCCGGCCGCGACGGAGCCGACGAGCGCCACCTTGGGCCACGACCGCACCCTGCGGCGGACGGTGGTGCCGGCCATGCCGCGGTGCACGCGTGCCAGCATCCGGTCGCGGTCGGGCTGGTGTGCCTCGGCCGCCTCGCGCAGTCGCCTGCTGATCTCCTCGTTCACCGGCTCCCCCTCTCCGCTGCCAGGTCCCCGGCCGCTTGCACTCCGAGGAGCCGTTCCAGCTCCACCAGTCCCTTCGAGGTCTGGCTCTTCACCGCACCGACCGAGATTCCCAGCGCATCCGCGGTGTCCTTCTCCGACAGGTCGAAGGCGTGCCGGAGGATGACGCAGGCCCGCTTGCCGAAGGGCAACCGGCCGAGCGCCGCCCGCACGTCCACGACGGCGGCCACGTCCGGACTCCGCGCCTGCTGCGAACCCGGTGACCAGAACAGGGCGATCCGGCGGCGCTCGCGGGTCGCGCTGCGGATTCGTTCCCGCGCGAGGTTCGCGACCACTCCCCTGGCGTACGCCAGCGGATGCTCGGCCTGGCGCAGCCGGTCCCAGCGCTGCCACAGGGCGATCAGCGCGTCCGCGGCAAGGTCGTCGGCGGCATCGGTCTCGCCGGTCAGCAGACGGGAGAGACGAGCCAGCTCGGCGTAGTGCCGTTCGAAGAAGTCGTGGAACTCCGCCGACGCGTCATCGAGGAGCATGTGTCCCGGTTGCTCTCTTCCTACCCATGCGCCCCAACGAGGGAGGCAACGTACCAGTGGCCGCCGGTCGGGCCTGGCGCTCGCGCCGACCCGACCGGCGGCAGGGCCGGTGGTCAGGACACGTCGCCGTACACCACGCCACGGCCGTTGGTGCCCAGATAGACCCGGCCGAACACAGCGGGGTCACCGGTGATGGCGCCGCTGCCGCCGGCCCCGCCGTACTGGTGCCGGTCGTCGTTGATCCGTACCCACGTGGCGCCGCCGTTGACGGAGCGGAAGACCCCGGTGACGCCGTTCACCGTACCCACGAGGTAGCCGGCCGGGTAACTGGCACCGGGAGCGGCCTTGCCGAAGCCGACGGCGCTGGCCTCCCCGACGCCGCCCACCTTGCTGAAGCGCGCCCCGCCGTCGGTGGAGTGCGACAGGCCGCCGACGCCCGCGATCCACAGGTCCCCGGCGCTGCCCGGCGCCGCCTTGAGGCGTCCATCGGCGAGCCCGTTGGCCCGAGCGGTGAAGCTCCGGCCGTGGTCGGTGCTGGCGAACAGGGTGCCGCCGCTGAGGGCGTAGAAGCTGCCCGCCGCGGCGCGGTCGGCCACCACGACCGTGCCCTTGGGCAGGCCCGAGGACGCCGTCCAGGTCGCGCCCCGGTCGGTGGAGACGTAGGGCGCCTGCCCCGACGCAGTCCACACCACGGTGCCGCCGTCGGCCGAGATCGCCACGCTGCCGCCACCCGCGGCGCTCACCGGGGCCCCGGCGAACGGCGTCCAGCTGACGCCGCCGTCCGTGGAGTAGGCGCCGCGCTCCGCGCTGCCGTAGCCGACGCGGACCGCGATGTTCGGCTGGGCCTCGGCGAAGTCGATTCCGGTGGTGTTGTTGAAGCGCGGTCCGGACGAGGCCGCGGCCGGCACCCTGTCCAGGTCGTCGTGGCGGAATCCGCCGACGTCGCCGAGTGCGCTGATCAGCTTGCCGCCGGGCGGCGCGACCAGGCCGAGGACGGCGGTCTCCTCCAGCCCTTTGACCGGGACGGTCCAGTGCGTGGCGCCGCCGTTGTCCGCCTCGGTGACGTCCTTGCTGGCCCAGAGGCCCGATCCGGTGCCGTACATCACATGCCCCGAGTCGAACGGATCGAGGGCGAGCGCCCCCATCCAGTGGCCGATGCCGGTACCGACGTACGGCGCCCCGGAGGAGTCCCGGACGGACGTGGCCCCGAGGGCCTTCCAGGTGGCACCGCCATCGGTGGAGCGGTAGAGCTCGTCCGAGGGCCACCAGCGGTCGAGGGTGGTGACCATCACCGTGGACGGGTGCTGCGGGTCCACCGCAAGCCCGGCGTAGCCGAAACTGGTGGCGGGGATCGGCGAGACGTCCTTCCAGGTTCCGCTCGACGGCGTGTGCTTCCACACCGACCCGGCCTTCACTCCGTTCGGGCCGAGGGAGTCGGTGTAGGTCACGTACAACGCACCGTCACCGGACAGAACGCCGTGCTGTGGCAGCTGCCCGGTGGGCTGGCCGGGCACGGCCTGCCAGGTGCTGCCGCCGTCGGTGGACCGGTACAGCGAGGTGGTTCGGTCGGCGGCACCGACGTAGATCGTCCTGCTGCCGGCCGGGCCGAAGGTCACGAACGACAGGCCGGCTCCGCTGCTGGCACCGTCCTTGACGGGGAACGCGGCGACCTGGCTCCACGTCACGCCGTAGTCGGCGCTGCGCCACAGCCCGTTCTTGCGGGTGCCCAGGTACAGCGTGCCGTGGTCGGTCGGGTCGATCGCGAGCCGTTCGCCCGCGGACCGGCCGTCCTCGTTGCTGCCCAGCTTGAACGGCAGGTCGGTGCGCTGGAACGTCCTGCCCTGGTCGGTGGAGCGCAGGATCGCGGCGTTGGTCGACCAGTCCTCGGTGGAGTCGCCGGCCGCGAGGTACAGGCGATCGGGGTCGACCGGATCGGTCGCCACGCTCTCGATGCCCATCAGGTTCCAGTCCGCGATCCAGTCGGTCAGCGGGAGCCACTGGCCGGCCGTGTTGTCCCAGCGGTACGCGCCGCCCATGTCGGTTCGCGCATACAGCAGGCCCCTGCGCGTGGGGTTGAAGATCAGGCCGGTGACGAAGCCACCGCCCCCGATCTGGACGTTTCGCCAGGTGTAACTGCCCGGACTGGCTGAGGTCGCAGCTGGCGGGACGGACGCGGGCGGCGGGGCGGAAACGCTGGTGGAAGGCTTGGGCGCGGTGGCCCGGGCGGGAACCGAGGGCTTGGCGGGGCTGTCCGCCTTCGCCAGCTTCCACTGCTGGTCCATGCCGCCCCGATCGGCGGACGGGACGACCGCATGGCCGTCCGCGCCGTCGTTCACACCAAGCGCCAGGCCGCTGTCGCGCGAGACGATCTTCACCGCCCCGTCACCGGCATCGCTGAGCTTCCACTGCTGGGTCACGGCGCCGGTGTCCGACTGCTGCTCGATGTCGGCCCGCGCCGTGGCGGCCTTCCGTACTCCCAACACCTTCCCGCTGTTGTGATTGACCAGCTGGCAGTAACCGTCGTCGACGAGCTTCACCTGCCACTGCTGGCTCGCCGCGTCGGTGGTGCGCTTCTCCTCCTGAATCCGGACGCCGTCCGCGTCGTCCGCGCCGGCCACGTCCAGCGCGTTGCCGCTGCGCACGGAGACGAACTGGTAGTAGGTGGTGGGGTCCACCGCCACGGCCGCCGCCTTCGGTCCGTCCCGCGTCAACAGCAGGAAGGAACCGACCAGCGCGGATACGCCCAGGACCAGGGCGATCGCCGTCCAGCGGCGGCGTCTGCGCTGCGCGGCGCCACCGCGCCGACGCACGGGTCGGCGGGTGGGCTCGGTCTCACTCATCGCGGCTCTCCTCGAATCCGCCGCGCCTCGCGCACGGCTCATCGTCATCGGTTCCGCCTGCTAGTTGCCGCCGCTGCCGAAAAGGTTTCCGCCCGACGAGGATTCGTCGTGCTGTTCTCCGGCAGGAGGTCCAGCACAGTACGAAACACGGCAGCCCCGACCCCTTCTTGACCAAGGGGTCGAGGCTGCCGTCTCGTGGCTGAGCGGGGTCAGTGCACCATGAAGTCCTGATTGGTCCCCGGCGCGTTCTTGCACGGCCACTGGTCCAGCTGCTGGCCGAGGTTGCTGCCGGCGCCGTACACGTCAAGACACAGGCCGCTGTTCTGGTTGCGGAACTCGTACGAGCCGTCGGACTGCTGCACGGGCTGCCACAGGCCGGCGGTCGCTGTGGCGTTCGGGGGTTCCTGCACGATGTCGGGAGTGCCCTGCGCGGTGGAGTTGCCGGCGACCACCACGTCCTGACCGGAGTTCTGCGCCCGGAGCTCGCCGTAGCCGCCGGAGGACGGCACGAACTGGAACTGCTGGTTGGCCTGTGCGCCGCAGGTCCACTGGTTGATCGCGGCGCCGGCGGCCGAGCTCGCGCCGTACACGTCGAGGCACAGGCCGTTGTTGGCGACCGCGAGTTGGTGGTAGCCGCCGGGGAAGCCGCCGCCGCTGGACGAAGCGGGCGTCAGGTAGACGGCGAACGCGTCGTGCGATGCCTGGAACGTGATCGGCACGGTGATCGATCCGTTGGAGACGCTGACGTTCTGGTTGTACACAACCTGCGGCGCGGACAGTGGGGCCTGGTCGGGAATGCGGTTGACGGTGACGTTCACGGAACCGTTGTTCGCCAGCCAGGGGACCGACGCGAGGCCGTTGAACGTCACGGACGACCCGCCTGTGTACCCGTTGGAGTCCCCGATGATGGCGACCGCCCGCTTGGCGGTGGCGTCCTCGGACGCGGAGATCGCCGTCGAGCCGACCTGGCCCGAGGTGGCCACGAGGGTTCCGGTCAGGTCGGCGTAGTCACGAAGGGCCCACCAGTTGCCAGTCGGCTGCCACGTCCCGCCGCTCTGGGTCAGCACGCCGGTCAGGTTCGGTGTCACGCAACAGACCCAGTTGCCGCGCATCGCGTTGGCGTATCCGGACTGGGCGAAGCGCGCCAGGTACCACGCGGTCACGCCGGCGGTCTGCCGGTCGGCCGGCTGGTACTCGTTCGCGGACAGCGGCACCGGGCCGATTCCCGCCCTCGACAGGGCGTTGTTCAGGGACTGCGAGACGGTGACCGGGTCGTCGACGTCACCCTCGTTGTGGTTGGTGATCATGTCCGGCACCGTCCCCGCCGCCTTCACGTGCGCCAGCCACGTCTGCCACTGGTCGGGCCGGCTCTGCGGCGTGTACGCGAACGACGGGCCGACGATCTGCGCTCCCGGCGCGATTCGGCGGATCTCCCGGTAGGCGGCGTCCCACATCTGGAAGTACTGGGCGCTGTTCACGCCCCGCGTCCAGAACACCGAGATGTCCGGCTCGTTGTCGATGTCGTAGGCGAACTTCAGCCCCGACGCCTGCAACGCGCCAACCGACGCGTCGATGAAACTGACCCAGTTCGAGCAGTTTCCGTTGTCGCAGGGGTACATCGTGTTCGACGGCTGGCCGCCGTTCATGCCGTAGATGTCCGTGAGCAGCGCCTGGTACTGAACGTGGTACGGCGGTTGGGTCAGCCGCTTCGCCTGCGCGGTCATCGAGCTGATGTCGGCCTTGACGGCGGATCCGTACTGGTAGTTGTCCTTGATCCAGCCGCCGGAGAACCACCCACCGCCGCGGAAGGCGTTCATGCCGAGCGGCCGGAGGAACTGATCCGCCGGCTGCGTGCCGTCCTCGGTGATGCCGTAGAGGAATCCCTCCCCCACTCCGGTTGACGGTCCCAGCTTCGACGCGAGATCCACGCTCAGCGACGCGGCCGGCGCCGCGTGGCCGGCGACCGGCGTCAGCGCGGGGAAGGCCAGCGCCAGAGCCGCGCTCGCCGCCACCAGCAGCCGGCCTGGTCCGGTTGTCGTTCTCATCAGTTCCTCCAGCGGTACCGCGAGACAAGGGTGGTCAACTGCGACGCCGTGGCCGACGACGACGTCGACGCCGTTGCGAACCTGACCCGCCCGCAGGTCGGCCGAGAGGAACCCCAGCCGCCGGGCGGCTGGGGTTCCTCCCCGAGGCAGGCGTCGGTCAGGCGTCGGTCGTTAGCGCCGCAGCGTCAGGACGCCCGGCCGCCATGGCAGTTGGTCGTAGGGGCCACCGGCGTTGGGGGACTTGCCCTGGTAGAGGAACTGGAGGTTGCAGGGGTCGATGGTCATGGTCTGGTCCGGGTTGTTGCGGACCAGGTCACCGTGGCTGATGTCGTTGGTCCAGTTGGCACCGCTGTTCGCCTTGCCAGCGAAGGGGTTGCTTTCGCTGCTGGCCTGCGGAGTCCACGAACCGTTCAGGCTGCTGGCCGTGAACGAGCGGAAGTAGCGCCCACCCGCGCCCATCGCCTCGACAATCATCAGATACTGGCTCTGGCCCTGGACCTTGTACACCTGGACCGCCTCGAACAGGTTGTTCGTCGAGTCGCTCATGACCGTCGTGTACGACGAGCCGAAGTTGCCGGGGAAGTTCCCGATCGGCATGCTCGCCCGGTAGATCTTGCCGTTGTCACCGGCGAAGAACAGGTACATGTTCGTGCCGTCACCGATCAGGGTCTGGTCGATCGGGCCGGTGCCCGAGCCGGAGATGCTGCCCGTGAACAGCGGCTGCGGCGAGGACCAGCCGTTGGGGTTGGTGGGGTCGCTCGACGTGCGGTAGATGAAGGGCCAGGCACCCCACTGGTAGGCCAGCACCCAGATGTTCTTCGGCGCGAAGTAGAACAGTGTGGGCGCCACCGCGGCCTGGCTCATCCCGATCTGGCCGGCCGAGCCCATGTCGGACCAGTTCGAGAAGGGACTGAAGGCCATCGAGCCGTACGACGATCCCGAGACGTTCGACGCGTAGACGAGGTGCTTGCCGTTGTAGACGACGTTGGTGAAATCCTTGAGCGAGACCCACCCGTTCTGCGGCGTCGCCAACGCACCTGTCGACGTCCAGTGGTACGTCGACGGAAGAGTGCAGTTACCGCCTCCCCCGGTCGTAGTCGTGGTCGGCGGGGTCGTGGTGGGCGGGGTTGTCGTCGACAAGCCCGTCCACTTCTGGTTGCTGCCGCCGTTGCACGTCCAGATCTCCACCGCGCTGCCGTTGGCCGTACCGGCACCCGTGACGTCCAGGCAGAGCCCGGACTGCACCCCGACCACCGTACCGTCGGAGTTCACCCGCCACTGTTGGTTGGCCCCACCGTTACAGGTCCAGATCTCCACCCGGGTACCGGCGGCGGTCGCGCGGCCGGGCACGTCGAGGCACTTGCCGCCATACACCGTCAACTGGCCGTTGGCCGTCAACGTCCACTGCTGGCTTCCACCGCCCGAGCAGTCGTAGATCTGTAGGTAGGTGCCGTCGGTCTGACTGGCGTTCGGTACGTCCAGGCACCGACCCGAACCGACACCGTTCAGTGCGCCGGTGACGTCAGCCAGAGCCGTGTGGGTCCCCAGCGTCACCCCCAACGCCACCACCGCGACCATCGCCGCGGCGCCGAGTACAGCGATCAGGGTTCGACTCCTGCGGCTTGTGCTTCCCCTGTTCATGACGATCTTCTCCCAGCCGGCTTCAGGTCCACTTCTGGTTGCTCCCGCCGTTGCACGTCCAGATCGGCATTCCCGTGAGTGAGACGACTGTTATCGCTAACATATGTCGCGCCAGCCTGTGGTTCCGAGAGGAAGATTGTCAATCCATGCGCCAAGACACCCGGGGTCCTGCCGCCGGGTCCGGGCGATCTTGCCACTTCAAGGCTATGACCCAAGGTCCACAAAGGACATCCGGGCAGTGAAAGTTACAGACACGCGCGGACTGAATACGCCACAGCGGGTCGGCCGTCCTGGTCAGCCGAAGGACGCGGAGAGCTGTCGCGGCGGCGCGGACGCGGTCGGCTCACTGATCCTGCGCGCACGCCGCGACGAGCGCGGCGAACAGTTCGTTCCTGTCGTACACGGGGCGCACGCCATCGCAGACTACGCGCCGCGTCCCCGGGTCAACCGGCGACGTGTCCGCCCACGAGGGCGTGCCGACGCACACCTCGATCTCCAGGCCCGACCCGGTGACGAACCGCCACTCGGTGACCGGCCCCCAGGTGCGGTTGACGACGAATGCACCGAGGCTCAACTCTTCGGCCAGTGACGCGGCGTCGTACCGCCTCGGCTCCTCGGTGAGCAGCAGAAGATCCACGTCCGAGTCCTCGCGCGCGGCCTGCCTGGCCCACGAGCCGACGAGCAGCACACCGACGACGTCCTTGCGTTTTTCAGCCCACTGTGCGACCCGCTGGAGCAGTTCCTCGACCTCCCGTCTCCGTCCGGTCGACGTCGCGGTGCTGTCGAACCAGTGAGCGTTCACTCGTGGTTCAGCGCCCCGGACCGGAACGCCGCCAGTTCGCCCCCCTCGAACCCCGCCGCCCGCACGACGTCGACCAGCGCCAGCCGGATCTCCTGCCGGTCGGCCAGGTGCGGGTCGAGCTCGACCCGTCCGACGTCGCCGAGGTCACGGACCCGCAGATCCCGGGTCGGGATGCCCGCGTCCGCGAGCCACGCCCGGACCGCCACCTCGGCGCGCTCCACCCTGGCCAGCCGCGCCGGGGTGATCGCGATGCCGTACCGGACCCGGCTCGCGAGGCACGGCATCGCCGGCTTGTCCCAAGTGGACAGAGACCAGAGGCGGCTGACCGCGCGGACATCGGCCTTGGACATCCCGAGGTCGCGCAACGGGGTGTGCACGCCGATCTCGTCGCCGGCGCGGATGCCGGGGCGGAACGGGTCCCTCGCGTCGTCGGCGTTCGCGCCGGTGGCGACCGCGGTCAGGCCGTGCTCCGCTGCGACCGTGGAGATCCGGTCCAGCACCGTGGACTTGCAGAAGTAACAACGGTTCCGGCCGTTGGCGGCGTAGTCGGGGTTGTCGAGTTCGGCGGTCTCCGGCGTCAGGTGCCGCACGCCGAGACGGTCCGCGAACGCCGCCGCGTCCGCCAGTTCGGCGGCGGCCAGACTCGCCGAGTCGGCGGTGACGGCCAGTACCGCGCCGGGCCCCAGCGCGCGGGCTGCGGCGGCGAGGACGAGTGCCGAGTCGACGCCGCCGGAGAACGCCACGGCGAGCGGGCCGATCTCGGCGAGGCGTGCCACGAGTTGTGCGCTGTTGTCCATCAACTCTCCTCCGGCTTCTCCGCGGCCACGGCGAGCACCACGCGTAGTGGCAGACCTGTCTGCCTGGCGACTGCGACGGCGTCGTCGTACTCCGGCTTGCCGTGGTGTGGACCGTGTTTGCGGCGCACCGGCATTCCGTGCACCTGCACGATGTCGGTGCTGCGGTCCGCTGCGGTCCGACGCACGGTGGTTCGCCGCACGCCGAGGGTTCCCGTCTCGGCGAGGATCAGCCGTTCGAGCTCGTCGGCCGTCTCGGGAGCGGCGAGCGCGTGCAGGACGTGCGCCGGCCGGCCCTTCTTCATCACGGCTGGTGTGACCCAGCTGTCGAGGGCGCCGGAGTCGAGCAGGTGACCGACGACGTAGCCGAGCAGCTCACCGGTGACGTCGTCGAGGTTGGTCTCCAGCACCACCAGGTCCCGCACGTCCGCGGTCTCCAGCTCGCCGAGCCGGACGACCGCGACGTTGGGGCGGTCGGGCAGGGTCCGGGTGCCCGCGCCGTACCCGGTGGCGGACAACCGCATCGGGGGCGGCGGGCTGTAGTCGGCGGACAGCGCGCGCAGGAGCGCGGCGGCCGTCGGCGTGACAGTCTCGCCGACCAGAGGAGTACCCGTGACCAGTGCGCCGCGCAGCAGGGCGGCGGTTGCCGGGGCCGGACAGGGCAGGACGCCGTGGGCGGTGCGGACGGTGCCGCTGCCGAGCGGCAACGGTTCACAGTGGACGGTGCGGACGTCGAGGGCGCGCAGTGCCGCGGCCACGCCGACAATGTCCACGAGGGTGTCGTGGCCGCCGAGTTCGTGCAGGTGCACCTCGTCCGGGTCCTCGCCGTGCAGGTGCCCCTCGACCTCGGCGATGGCGCGCAACGCCGCGGCCGCCGTGTCCGCCACCGCGCGGTCGCGGATCCGGCCGGCCATGGCGATCAGTTCGCCCGCCCTGCGGCTGGTGGCGTCGTCGGTCACCGACACCACGGCCCGACTACTGGCGAGGCCGTGGGTCACCACGCGGCTGACGGCGAGGTCCCAGCCGGTCAGGCCGGTGTCCGTGACGGCGGCGCGGATCGCCTCCAGCGGTGCGCCCGCGTCGACGAGGGCCGCCAGCAGCATGTCACCGGCCAGGCCGGCAAACGGGGAGATGAGGCAGACGCGAGTCACGTCGTGCTCCGGTTGACAACGCGGGAGAGGCGGAAGGCGGCCATCGCGGCGCCGAAACCGGAGTCGATGTTGACCACGGTGATGCCGGCGGCGCAGGAGGCGTGCATGGCCAGGAGGGCGGTGATGCCTTCCAGGCCGGCGCCGTAGCCGGTGGAAGTGGGGACGGCGACCACCGGACAGGCGACGAGGCCGCCGATGGCACTGGCGAGCGCGCCTTCCATACCGGCCACGACGATGACGGTGTCGGCGGCGCGCAGGCGGTCCTGTTCGGCGAGGAGCCGGTGCAGGCCGGCCACGCCCACGTCGGTCACGGTGGTGACGGTGAGACCAACGGCGGCGGCGATGGCGGCGGCTTCGCGGGCCACGGGCTGGTCGGCGGTGCCCGCGGCGGCGACGACCACGGCGAACCCGATCGGTGCGGCGGGGCGCCACAGGAGCAGGCGGGCCGAGGCGTCGTAGGTACTGCCCGGGACCGCGGCAGCCGCGACCTCGGCCAGGACGGCGGCGGCGGTGTCGCCGTCCACGCGGGTTGCGAGAACCGGGCCGGTGTTGTGCCGCAACAAGGTGCGGGCGATCGCGGCGATCTCGGCGGCGGTCTTGCCGGTGCCGTAGATGACCTCGGGCAGTCCCTGGCGGGCTTCGCGGCCGATGTCGACCCGCGCGAAGCCGAGGTCCACCGCCTCCGATCCGGTCATGCCGCCCCTCCTCGCGCGGCCACGGCGGGCAGTTCGCGCCCGATCTCCGTCAGCAGCGCGGGCGCCCGGCTGATCGAGGCATCGAGGCCGCCGGCGCGTTCCAGCAACGACCACGCGGCCACCACACCGACCTCGCGCATGCGGGCAGCGGAGAGCCGGACGTCGCCGGCCACCACAACGACCGGCACGCCGTGCCGTCGAGCCGCCGACGCCACTCCGACGGGGGCCTTGCCGCGCAGGCTCTGTTCGTCGAACCGGCCTTCCCCGACCACGACGAGGGAGGCGGCGCGCAGGGCCTGCTCGACGCCGGCCTCGCCCAGGACGAACTCCGCGCCCGACACGCGCCGGGCACCGAGAGCGGCGAGGGCGGCGAAACCGGTGCCGCCGGCCGCGCCCGCGCCAGGTGACTCCCGGAAGTCGCCGCCGATCTCGGCCGCCACGACCTCGGCGAACTGCCGCAGCCCCCGCTCGAGGACCTCCACGTCACGCGGGGACGCGCCCTTCTGCGGGCCGAACACCGCTGCGGCGCCGGACGGGCCGGTCAGTGGATTGTCCACATCGGACACGAGAGTCACTCGCGCCAGCCGTAATCTGAAGTCCAATGTGGACAGATCGACGTTGGCCGCACCGGTCAGGGCCGCGCCGCCCGGCCCGACCGGCGCGCCGCGCGAGTCGGTGATGCGGGCGCCGAGGGCGCGCAGCAGGCCCGCTCCCCCGTCGGTGGTGGCGCTGCCACCCACCGCGAGCACGATGTCGAGACAGCCGTGGTCGAGCGCGGCGCGGATCAGCTCGCCGGTGCCGTGGCTGTCGGCGACGAGTGGTGCCGCCACGCCGCCGGGGAGCACGTCCAGGCCGCTCGCCTGGGCCATCTCGATCACCGCGCGGGACCCGCGGACGGCGAACGCGGCGCGTACCGGACGTCCGGTCGGGCCGGTGACCTCGACCCACACCTCGCGGTAACCGGCTCCGGCCAAGGCTGCCAGGGTGCCCTCGCCGCCGTCGGCGACTGGCATCGCCACCGCACGGCCGCCCGCGGCTTCCACGCCGGCGGCGACCGCCGCGCAGGCCTGCGCGGCCGTGAGGCAACCGCGGAACTTGTCAAGGCAGACCAAGACCGAGCCGTTCATCGGGGTGCTCCGGCGACGTACGGGATCGTCTGCGGGCCCTCGGGCAGGACGCACAGCCGAGCCTCCGGTCCGGCCGCCGCAAGAGCGTCCGCCACCGTGCGGGAGACGTCCTCGGTCTGCTCCAGGTGTGCGGTGGCGAGCTCGGCGTCGCTGAGGTACGAGGTGTGCATGACCACCCGGCAGGCGGCCTGGATCCGGGCCTGGATCTGCACCTGCCACTGGTCCGGCACGGTGACCTGGCGCGCGGAGATCTCCGCGAACAACTCCGCAGGCGAACCCGCGGAGGCCAGCACCTCGCGGTACGAACCGTGATCGGGGAAGCCGTCCCGGCACTCGGCCGCGCACACGATCGTGCCGCCCGGCTTGGTCACCTGGTAGGCGGCCGACATCCCTTTCACCGCCTGGTAGAGGTTCTGGTCGAGCGGATAGCCGGAGTTGGTGGTCACGACCACGTCGAAGAGTTGGGGCACCGGCTGCATGGCGACCTCGCGGGCGGTGCGCACCGCCTCCGCGTGCATCGCGAGCAGGTCCCCGCCGAACGCGGCGACGACCTCCTTGTCCTGGTTCAGCACCACGTCGAACCCGTACGTCACGCCGGTGGCGGCCGCGATGGCGCGCACGTCGTCGTGCACCGGGTTGCCCTCGATGATCCCCCAGGTCGCCATCGGGTGCCCGATCCGGTGCGCGTCGTGCAGCACCAGCACGGTCTCCAGTGCGGCGAGGCCGGGCGCGACCAGCTTCGGCCCGCCGGAGAACCCGGCGAAGAAGTGCGGCTCGACGAAACCGGTGGTGATCCGCACGTCCGCGGCGACCCATTCGCTGTTGAGCCACACCGGAACACCCGCGCCGAACTCGCCCAGCCAGGTCAGGCTCGCGCGGTCGCGGGAGTCGTGGTTCACGATCCGCACCGTGTCGACCACCTCGTCGCCGAACATCTCGCGCAGCTCGGCCTCGGAGTTGCCCCGGTGCGTGCCGGTCGCGACCAGCACCACGACGTCATCGAGGTCGACCAGTCCGTCGAGCTCCGCCAGGATCGCCGGGATCATCAGCTCGCGGGGCTGCGGACGCGTCCCGTCGCAGGCCGAGATGGCCACAGTCTGGCCACGGCGCACGCGCTCCCGCAGCGGCGGACCAGCGACCGGGACACGCAGCGCCCTGCGCAGAACCTCCCCCGGTGGCTCGGAGATCCGGTGGTGTTGAGGAGTCACGACCGTGGTCACGGCCGGATCGACCCGCAGATCCAGCCCCTGCTCGCCGTAGGCCAGCCGAACCGTGTCCATCAGTTGGCCCCCAACCGGTAGACGCGGGCGGCCGTCGCACCGAAGATCTGATCGCGCTCGCCAGCGGAGAGGCCGGCGCACAGTTGCGAGGCCGCACCGAGGACGTCCTCGTAGGAGGCCGCGAGCAGGCAGACCGGCCAGTCCGTGCCGGCCATCAGCCGGCGCGGACCGAACACCTCGAGCGCGACGTCGACGTAGGGCCACAACTCCTCAACAGTCCATTGTGGACCAATCTCGGTTACCAGGCCGGACACCTTGGCGACCACGTTCGGTTCCGCCGCCAACGCCGCCAGCTGGGTCGCCCACGGTCCCAGCAGCCGGCTCGCGATGTCCGGCTTGGACAGATGGTTCAACACGAACACCAGGTCCGGCACCGCCCGCGCCGCAGCCACCGCCGCCGGCAGCTGGTGCGGCCGGGTCAGCACGTCGTAGGCGAGCCCGGCGTCGCGCACCGCGCGTAACCCGGCCAGCACGTCGGGACGCGTCAGCCAGTCCGGGTCGGGCTCGGACTGCACCAGGTGCCGAATGCTCACCAGCCGGTCGCCACCCGGCCCCGACCTCAGCCGGTCGAGCTGCTCGGCGACGTCGGACGCGGTCAGGTCGACCCAGCCGACGACGCCAGCGATCAGGTCGGATTTCCCTGCCAGGGCAAGGAAATCCACCGTCTCGTCAAAGTCGTTGAGCACCTGGACCAACACGGTGGCGTCCACGCCGGCCGACCCTGTCGCCGCACGCAGGTCCGCGAGCCCGAAGTCACGCCGGATCAGCGTCAGTTCCGGCCCGTCGAGCCAGTCCTGCGGCCGCGCGGAGAGATCCCACAGGTGGTGGTGGGCGTCGATCCGGCGCACCGCGCTCATGCCTGACCGACCCGCTGCCGCTGGACGCCGAGGCGGTCGACGCCGATCTCGATCGTGTCGCCGGCGCGCAGGTACCCGAAGTCGTTGACCCCGAGCGCGACCCCAGCAGGCGTGCCCGTGTTCACCACGTCACCGGGTTCGAGGACCATGAACTGGCTGAGGTACCAGATGACGTGGTGCACGCCGAACAGCATGTTCTTGGTGTTGCCGTCCTGGCGGAGCTCGCCGTTGACGCTCAGCCTCAGGCCGAGCGCCTGCGGGTCGCCGACCTCGTCGGCGGTGACCAGCCACGGCCCCAACGGGTTGAACGTCTCGCAGGACTTGCCCTTGGTCCACTGGCCGCCGCGCTCGATCTGGAACTCACGCTCGCTGACGTCGTTGGAGATCGCGTAGCCCGCGATCACCGCCGCCGCGTCCTGCGGGCTGTCCAGGTAGCGCGCGGTGGCGCCCAGAACGACGGCCAACTCCACCTCGTAGTCGGTCTTCGCGCTCGCCCTCGGCACCAGCACGGTGTCGTTCGGCCCGACGACCGTGTTGGTGTTCTTCATGAACACCACGGGCTCGCTCGGCGGTTCCGCCGCCGTCTCCGCCGCGTGGTCGGAGTAGTTGAGCCCGATGCACACCAGGGCGCCGGGACGGGCGACGGGCGCGCCGATCCGCATCCCCGTGACGTCCAGCTCCGGCAGGCCGGTCAGGGCCTCGCGCACCCGCGCCACCCCGCCGCCCGCCAGGAAGTCACCGTTGATCTCGCTCGTCACCGGGCGCAGATCCCGCGCCTGACCGGCATCGTCGAGCACAGCCGGAATCTCGGTGCCGGGATCGCCCACTCGTAGCAGTCGCATTGCCGTTCCTCATCCGTTCCTCGTCAATGCTGTTCCGGTCACGGCGTCGGCACGCCGGCCTCGAGCAGCCCTTCGTCACGCAGGTCCGCCCACAACCCCGGCGGAGGGGGCGCGGCGAACGCGGCGACGTTCGCCCGGAGCTCGGCCGCCGTACGGGCTCCGATCAGCGCGCCGGTCACCGCCGGATGGCCGAAGGGGAACCACAGCGCGGCGGCCGGCAGCGTCGTGTCGTGCCGGGCGCACACCGCGGCGATCCGCCGGGCGCGGTCGACCACGTCCGCGGGCGCGGTCCGGTAGTCGTAGTGGGCATCGTCGGGCACCTCGTGGCGAGCCAGCAGCCCGGAATTGAACAGCCCCGCGGCGAGCACGTCCACCCCACGTTCCGCGCACAGCGGAAGAAGTTCGGCCAGCGCGGACTGCTCCAGCAGGGTGTAGCGACCGGCGAGCAGAACACTGTCCACATCGGACTCGCAGACGAACTTGGCGAGCATCTGCCACTGGTTCATGCCGGCCCCGATCGAGCCGATCACGCCCTGTTCACGCAGCTCTGCCAGCAGGGGTATCGCCTCGCCCGCCGCCTGCTCCCAGTGGTCGTCCGGGTCGTGCAGGTAGACCACGTCCACCCGGTCGAGCCCGAGACGGTCGAGCGAGGACTCCAGGCTGCGCCGCACACCGTCCGCACTGAAGTCCCACTCGCGGCGCCAGATGGCCGGAACCGCGAAGCTGTCGCCGTCGTCAAGCCGCCCGGCCCCATCAGGGTTGGGCACCAGCAGCCGTCCCACCTTGGTGGACACCACGAACTCCTCGCGCGGGCGGTCCTTCAGCGCGGCGCCGAGCCGCCGTTCCGAGAGACCGAGCCCGTAGTGCGGGGCGGTGTCGAAGATCCGGATGCCGGCCTCCCACGCCGCGTCGACCACGGCGCGGGCCTCGCGGTCGGTCACCTCGGTGTACAGGTTGCCCAGCGGGGAGGTGCCGAGACCAAGTCGGCTCACGATGTCAGCCACGGGGACGCAACCGCAGCGCGTCCATGCCGCCGTCGACGGCGAGCACGGTCCCGGTGGTGGAACCCGACGCCGGGCCTGCGAGGTAGGCGATCGCTGCGGCGATCTCCTCGGCCTTGACCAGCCGGCCGTGCGGCTGCCTGGCCTCCAGCGCCGCGAGCTCGCCCGCCGGGTCCGGCGCCGAGTCGAGCAGCCTGCGCACCCACGGCGTGTCGGCGGTGCCTGGCGCGACCGCGTTGACCCGGATGCCTTCCCGGATGTGGTCGGCGGCGAGGGCGCGGGTCAATGCGTGCACCGCGCCCTTGCTCGCCGAGTACACCGCCCGCTGCGGCAGACCCGCGGTCCCCGCGATCGAACCGGTGTTCACGATGGCGGCGGAACGGGAGTCGCGCAGGTGCGGCAGGCAGGCGCGGGCTACCCTGGCCATCCCGACCACGTTGACGTCGAACACCGTGAGCCACTCGTCGTCGGTCGCCGCGGTCACGTCACCCTGCGCGCCGATGCCCGCGTTGTTCACCACCACGTCGATGCCGCCGAAGTGCGCGACCACCGCAGCCACGGCGTCGCGGACGCTCCGATCGTCGGTGACGTCCGTCCGCACGAACAACATCTCCTCCGGCAGGCCGTTCGCCGCAAGGTCGAGCACGGCGACCCGCGCACCGCGACCGGACAGTAATTCGGCCGTACTCCGGCCGATGCCCGACCCGCCACCGGTGACCAGAGCCACCAGCCCGTCGAAGTCGCCCATACCCGCTCGCTCCGTTCGTCGATTGCTTGCACACTAGCCGTGATCCACGCGCGCCGGTCGCACCGCTTCAGCGAAATCCTTGTCCACCAAGCGATGCACATCGTCGGCGCGACAGACCTAACGTTCCAGGCGGCCCGGCTCTCCCGCGTCGCTGCGACGCACGAGCCAGGCCTCAGTGATGTGGGTGAACATCGCGTCGGAGGCGCCGGTCGGGTCGTGCGCCGCGATCCGTTCGTAGATGCGGCGGTGCCCCGCGTTGGAAGCGCGGCACAGCTCGCGATCGGTCCGGCCCATGTAGCGGGCCGTGTGGAAGACCTGGCTTTCCAACGACCGCACGACGCCCCTGGCGATGCGGTTGCCGGAAGCCTGCATGATCCTGTCGTGGAAGGCGTGATCGTGCACGCGATAGGCGGCCGGGTCGCCCACCACCTGATCCATGAGATCGACGAGAGTTCGCAGCGCGTCGACGGTCTCCTCGTCGGCGACCCTCGCGGCGACCTGGGCCATGTCCGATTCGAGCAGCCTGCGGGTCACCACCAGGTCGTCCAGCACGCCCAGCGTCTCGTCCTCGGCGATGACGGCCCCGAGGACCAGCTCGTCGAGCACGTTCCACATCGACTGCGGGGTCACCAGCGTGCCAGCGCCCTGGCGCACCTGGACCAAACCCTTTTCCTGTAGGACTTTCACCGCCTCGCGGATGACGGTCCTGCTCACCGAGAAGGACTCGCACAGCGCGGGCTCGGGCGGCAACGACGTTCCGGAAGGGTGCTCACCGCGCACGATGCGTCCGACCAGCTCCGTGGTGACCGCCCTGGTCAGGTTCGTCGGCCGGCGCTCCCAGCTCTGCACTGTGGGCGCGCTCGTGATCGGCCGCTGGCCTGATGCCGTCATCTGTCCTCCGGTTGCACTCCCGCCGAGGCGCCGAGAGCGTGCGAACGAGTGTACCGACAATCGACCGTTGACGTAATACGTCATACGAATTACGTTCAGCGCACCTCGTCGGGCAGCTCGCCGCCCGGCCACCGTCTCAAGAAGTGAGCAGCAGCAATGAAGCAGCGCACACTATGGACCGCCGCCCTGGTGGTGGGGCTGGCGTTCACAGCGGGTTGCGGGAGCGCCTCCGGGCCGGGCTCCTCGTCCGGCGGTTCGAGCGACAAGCTCGTGGTCTGGGACTGGAAGTCGGGTGACCCGAAGGCGGCCAGCTACATCCAGAAGGCCAAGGCCGACTTCGCCAAGAAGCACCCCGGCGTGAACCTCGAGTTCGTGGCACAGCCCTTCGACCAGTACTACACACTGCTCGGCGCGGCGATCCAGTCCGGCAAGGGACCGGACGTCATCATGTTCAACGGTGGCGGCAAGATCCGCGATCGGTCCGACGCGCTCGCCCCGCTGGACTCCTACATCGCCGACGACAGGCAGCGGCTGACCGGCTGGGACGCGTTCGCCAAGGACGGGAAGACCTACGCCGAGCCGGTGACCCTGCAAGGGCACCCGATCTACTACAACAAGGACCTCTATCAGAAGGCCGGCCTCAACCCCGACGCTCCCGCCACGACGCTGGACGAGTTCATCAAGAACTGCGGTGTCATCACCCAGAAGACCGGGGCGAAGTGCTTCGCGCTTGGCAACAAGGAAGGCTTCGGCATCCAGTTCTGGTTATCGGCGCTTGGTTCCGCGGTCCTGACCCCGCAGGAGTACGACGACTGGATCGCCGGCAAGCGGAACTGGTCCTCGCCGGACGTCAAGCAGATCTTCGAGCTCTGGAAGCAGGCCGGTGACACCGGGCTGAACACCGACGGCGCCAACTCCACCGCGATGTTCAACGACGCGTTCGCGGCCTTCAGCTCCGGCAAGGCGGCCAACGTGATCGGCCTGATGTCCGATGTCGGACACTGGAAGGACTTCGCCGAGTTCCTCACGCCGGAGAAGATCGGCGTCATGCAGGCACCCCTGGTCAACCCCGCGGCGAAGCCGAGCCTGCCCTACGACGGTGGCATCGGCTACGCGGTCGCCAAGTGGACCAAGGACCCGAAGCTGGCCGCAGACGTCGTGCGGTCACTGACCTCGACCGAACCCCTCCAGGCGTTCTCCCTCGACGGTGGCGCGATCGCGTCCGACACCACGATCGACATCGCAAAGAGCGGCCCGGCCGCCAAGGCGATCGTCGCGGAGGTCAAGACCGGCAAGCCTGCCCTGCACGTCGCCCTGTCGTCCACGACGGTCGACCTCATGGGACGCCTCTCCCAGCAGTTGCTCAGCGATTCGATCACGGTGGACGACGTGCTTGCGCAGCTGGCAGCCTCCGACAAGACGGGCTGATCGACGTGTCCGCACACTCTCGGACCTCGGTGGGCCCGGCCACGGCCGGGCCCACCGAGGACACCGCCGGCCGCGCACCGGCGCCCCGGCCGGCCACCGCGTCGGCGCGGCGCAACCGCCGGGGCTCACGGGCCGAACGCCTGGCGCCCCTGGTTCTCCTGGCTCCGGCCATCCTGATCATCGCCGGGCTGCGACTGTGGCCGCTGCTGCTCGGGATCAACTTCTCCTTCACCGGCGACGGCGCCCGCAACGGCATGAACGTCGGTCTCGACAACTACCTCACGCTGCTCCACGATCCGCTCTTCCGCACCGCGTTGCGCAACGTCGGGCTGCTCGTGCTGCTGCTGCCGGTGGCGGTGGCGATCCCCGGCCTGCTCGCGACCTTCATCTTCCTGAAGGTGCCAGGACACCGGCTCTACCGCGGCGTCTACTTCTTCCCCGCCGTGCTCTCCCCCGTGATCGTCGGCGCGATCTTCAACCTGCTGCTGGCCTTCGACGGTCCGCTCAACGCGCTGCTCGGCGGCCTCGGCATCGGACCGGTGGACTGGCTCGGCAATCCGGACGTGGCGATCTTCGCGGTCGTCGGCGTGCACATCTGGGCGACGTTCGGCATGGCGCTGGTCGTCTTCCTTGCCGGGTTCGCCACCCTCGACTCCTCGGTGCTCGACGCGGCCAAAGTGGACGGTGCTTCGCTGCCGCAGACGATCTGGCACGTCATCATCCCCAGCCTGTCGCGCACGATCCAGTTCGTCTTCGTGACCACGATGATCGGCATGCTGACGTCGATGTTCGGCCTGCTGTACGTGATGACCGGCGGTGGGCCGGCCGGATCGACCTACCTGCCCGAGTACTACGTCTGGATCCAGCAGGGACAGATGAACCAACCTGCGCTCGCCTCCGCGGCGTCCACAGCGCTGTTCCTGATCATGCTCGTGGTGGGACTTGGCCAGATCGGCATCCTGCGACGCGCGGGCAAGGAGGACTGATGTCCGGCACCCGGCTGACCAGATGGGTCGCCGCCATCCCGATGGCTGCGCTCGCGCTGGCCACGATCTACCCCCTGGTGTTCACCACCAACGTCGCCATGAAGACCCGCCGCGAGTACGTCCTCGACCGGTTCTCCCTGACCGACTCGTTGAGGTGGGACAACATCGTCAAGGCGTGGACGAGCGTCGGGATGTCCCGGTACTTCCTGAACTCGGTGGTCGTCGTGGCGTGCTCGGTGGCGCTGCTGCTGTTGCTAGGGTCGATGGCGGGCTTCGCGCTCGCCCGGCTGCGCTTCCGCGGCTCGTCCCTGCTCTTCCTGGGGATCCTGGCCGCGTTGTTCATCCCGTTCCAGGTGATCATGGTTCCGCTGGCGCGGATCATGGCCGACACCGGCCTCATCGACACCTATCCTGGGCTGATCCTCGCGTACGTGGCGCAGTTCCTGCCGTTCACGATCTTCCTGCTGACCAGCTACTACTCGACCGTGCCGCCGGACATCATCGACGCCGCACGCATCGACGGGAACTCGGTCTACGGGGTCTACTGGCGGATCATGCTCCCGATCGGCGCCCCGGCGCTGCTGTCCGTCGGCGTGCTCAACGCCCTGTTCTGCTGGAACGACGTGCTCATCTCCCTGCTGCTGATGCCGTCCGCGGAGCACCGCACGCTGATGGTCGGCGTCACGTCGTTGCGCGGTCAGTACTCCGACGACATCCCCACGTTCGCCTCCGGTGTGCTGATCGCCGCCGTACCGGTCCTGGTCGCCTATCTGTTCCTGCAACGCCAGATCGCCGACGGTGTCACCGCCGGATCCACGAAGGGCTGACATGCGCATCGCTCGCTACCGAACGCTCACCACGGTCCAGGACTGGGGCCGGCCGGCCGGTGACGCGAACGGCGTGTACACCGACGGCCTCATCCGGGTTCCCATCGTCCTCGTGGAGACCGACGAGGGCATCACCGGTGTCGGGCTCGGCCCCCATGTGGAGATCGAGAGCGTCTTCACCGCCATCGAGGGAGAGGACCCTCGGTCGGTCACCGCCCTCTACGACCGGATGCTGCGCCGGACGTTCAAGGCGGGCCACGCCGGCGCGGTGTTCGGCACCATCGGCGCCCTCGACACCGCGCTGTGGGATATCAAGGCGCAGGCGGCGGGCGAGCCGCTGTGGCGGCTGCTCGGTGGCCGCGACCGCCGCGTGCCCGCCTACGCCTCTGGTCTGGACATCGCCCTGGACGACGACGAGTTCGTTGCGGCGTACCAGGCCTACGCCGACCGAGGACTGCGCGCGGCGAAGATCAAGGGCGGTCTCGACGTCGACCGCGACCGGCACCGTCTGACACTCCTGCGCGACCTCCTCACCGACGCCGGGCACGGCGCACGACCGAGCCTGATGCTCGACGTCAACGAGACCTGGACGCGCAAGCAGGCGGTCCGCTACGTCAGCGAGATCGAGCGCACTCTCGACCTGACCTGGATCGAGGAGCCGGTCCGGCGCTGGGACGTGGAAGGCCACGCTGCGGTGGGCCGAGGCATCCGCGCCTCGGTCGCCACCGGGGAGAACCTCACCGGGCTCGAACAGCACCGCCCGCTCATTGCGGCCGGAGCGGTCGACATCGTCCAGACGGCCGCGGTCTGGGGCATCACCCACTTCCTGCGGGTCGCCGCCCTCGCGCACGCTCACGATCTGCCCGTCAGCCCCATCGGCACCACGCCGGTCGGTCTGCTGCACGCGGCGACGTCGGTCCCCAACCACCTGGTCAGCGAGTTGCAGGATCTCCGGCCCGCGCTGGGAGTCTCCCTCGACCTGCACATCGAGAACGGGGCCTACGTCCTCGGCGACAGTCCCGGCCTGGGCCTGCGCATCGACGAGGAGGCGATCACCGCCGCCAGCCATCTGGTCCCGGACCCGTTGTCCGGCGGTGCGCACATCCGGCCCGAACGCGCCGGGCGCCGCCTGCACGCTGTCGGGGCGGACCGGGAGCCCGAAAGCACCGTGCTCAACGCATAACACCGAACCCTGCCGGCGGCGCCGCGCCTGCCACCGCCATTCGGCTGTCGAGGAGAAGCACATGAAGCGAACACAGCGCTACGGCATGGTGATCCGGCTGCGCCCGGAACGGCGTGCGGAGTACCTGCGGCTGCACTCGGCCGTCTGGCCAGCCGTCGAGCAGACGATGCTCGACGCGAACATGCGCAACTTCAGCATCTTCCTGCACGGCGACCTGTTGTTCGGCTACTACGAGTACATCGGTGCCGACCACGACGCCGACCAGGCCCGCGTCGCCGCCGATCCCGAGACGCAGCGCTGGTGGACGCTCACCGACCCGTGCCAGGAGTCGCTTGCCGAGCGGGAGTCCGGAAGCTGGTGGTCACCGATGCAGGAGGTATGGCATCTGGAGGACCCCACCTCGTCCTGACTGTGCGACAACTCGACCATGGCACGCTGACCTGTGCGTTCCGGTCGATGTGGCTCTCCAGGGCACCACACCCACCGGTCACGACGTCGATGCGATGAGAGTGGGGAACGGCCAGATGTCGGACCAGGTCGGCGGTTGGTACAGCGTGCGATGCATTTTCCGTTGGACGACCTGGCAGGACACGCCGTTCGAGGAACGTATCCTGCTGTGGCAGGCCCAATCGCTGCGAGACGCCATCGCGTTGGCTGAATCCGAGGCACGTGAGTACGCGCAGGGCAACCAGGTCGACTACGTGGGCCTCGCCCAGGCGTATGCCCTGCCAACCGCCAACGAGATCGGCAGTGGCGTCGAGGTGTTCTCGCTGCTTCGGGACAGCGAGCTTCCGCCGGACGAGTATCTAAGCAGCTACTTCGACACCGGTCGGGAGCGTCTCGGGGACCTGGATCCGGAGGACGCCTGACAGGCCCGGCTACGTAGGTCAGCGCTGACCGCTGGTCCTGGACTACCGGGGCCACACGCACTCCTACCTCGGGAACCTCCCTGCCTGCCGCACCTTCGCTGTCCGCCAGCGCCGAATCAACCGTCTGCTGCGGGTTTGTCAGTGTCCTGCACTACCCTCACCCACCGTGGAAGACAAAGACATCGTCGAGATGGCGCGAAAACTGATGTACGCGCCGCACGCCACTCGCTTCCGGCGGGTGACCGAGCTGATCGTTCCCCCCAACGACGGCGGCTCGATGAGTCTGTTCGCCCCGGGCTCCGGCGAGGGATCGGGGCTCATCTACGACCCACCGAACACCATCCCTGCCGGCCGCTACCCCGTCGTGATCGCCGAGGGTCCCGACTGGTACAAGCCGGAGGAGCGCGGCATGGTCGTCCAGGCCGCCGCAGTCATGTTCCAGGCCACCGACCACGCGCCCGGCGGAGGCGACGACAACAACGTCCTGTCCGGCTTCGGCATCACCTGCATCGGCTGGGAGATGGGCTTCGAGTCCGACCGCCTGCTGGAGCTCGCGGCACCGGAACTGCGGCGCAGAGGCCTGCCACAGCAGGAGGAACTCGGTCTCGTCGTGCGGAAGTCGTTCGGGCAGGTCGAACAGGCCGCTGCCGGGCGCGAGGAGCCCGGCGCGTTCGCGGAGGGCTGGTGGGAGATCTCCAACGGAGAGGCCAACTCCATCGGGTTCCTCACCAACCACGAGAGCGCCACGATCGTCGACCTACGGGACGAGCACGACCGGCCAGTGGCGTTGACGCTGATCGTCACCCAGTAACGATTATCGAGGCGGCGTCGCTCGCAAAGCGGCGGGAATCGGCAAGACCACGCTGGCGGTGCACTGGGCACGGCAGACCGAGAACCGATTTCCCGACGGCCAGCTCTACGTCAACCTCAGCGGGTTCAGTACCGCCGACCTGCCCATGCCCACGGCCAAGGCGATCCGGGGATTCCTCGACGCGTTCGCGGTGCCGCCGGAGCGGATCCCCGCGAGCCTGGACGAGCAGGCCAAGCTGTACCGCAGCCTGCTCGCCGGCCGCCGCATGCTGGTGGTACTGGACAACGCCCGCCACTCCGACCAGGCGCGTGCCCTGTTGCCGGGCAGCACCACCGCGATGACGATCGTGACCAGTCGCCACGAACTCACCGGCCTGGTCGCCACCGAGGACACCCATTTGCTCACCCTCGGCCTGCTCAGCGCAACGGAGGCCCATGAACTCCTGGCACTCCGGCTCGGCCGCGACCGAGTCGCGGCCGAGCCCGAGGCGGCCGACGAACTGATCGCCCTGTGCGCCAGGTTGCCTCTGGCACTGGCCATCGCGGCCGCGCGGGCCGCCGCGCGCCCCGCCTTCCTCCTGGCCACGCTGGCCGAGGAACTACGGGACAACCGCGCACGCCTAGATCCTCTGGAGAGCAAGGACCTGGCGACCAATCTGCGTGCGGTGTTCTCCTGGTCCTACCGATCGGTGGGCGCCGACGCGGCGCGGATGTTCCGGCTGCTGGGAGTGCACCCCGGTCCCGACATCTCACTGGCGGCCGCCGCGAGCCTGGCCGGTACCGGTCCGGTCGATGCCCGCGTGGCACTGCGGGAACTCACCGAGGCCCATCTGCTTGACGAACATCGTCCCGGTAGGTTCGCGTTCCACGAGCTGCTGCGCGCCTACGCCACCGAGCAAGCCGCCACTGTGGACAGCGACGCGGACCGGGACGCCGCGATGCACCGGATGCTGGACCACTACCTGCACACCGGCCGAACCGCGGCCCTGCTGGTGCATCCGCCCCTCGAACCGATCGCCCTCGACCCAGGCCAGCCCGGGTGACACCCGAGGAACTCACCGACGACAGCCAGGCCCGCACCTGGTTCGTGGTGGAGCGCCCGGTGCTGCTCGCGGCCCTGGCGGTGGCCGTCGACGCGGGCTTCGACACCCATGCCTGGCAGCTTCCCTGGACCCTGCTGACCTTCACTGCCAACAGTCCCTTGCGCTGGATCGGGAACTCGGCAACCGCCTCAGCGAGGCCGGCACCCTGGAAAGCCTCGGCTACATCCATCACCGCCTCGGCCACCACGCGGAGGCGGTCGACTGCTACCAACAGGCCCTGGCCCTGTGCGCGGAGTTGGGTGACCGGTACGACGAGGCCGCCATGCACAGCCACCTCGGTGACGTCCATCAGGCCGTCGGCAACCACGACGCGGCTCGGGAGAGCTGGCGGCGGGCCCACACGATCCTCAGCGAACTGCGGCACCCGGACGCCGAACAGGTGCGCGCCAAGATCGACGAGCTCGCCTGAAGCGGCGGAACTGCCGCCCGTTTCCAGTGGACGGAATTCGAGCTGACGCCACGAGAACTCTCACCGTGACGTGATCACGAAACCGCCGGCATCGACATGATGCCCTGAGATGCCTCTGAACAGGCAGAAGATCCAAGGCAGCCGCCTACTTGACGTCCACCGTGACCTTCCAGGGCGCCACGACGTCGAGGCAAGCCTTCCCGGGGTTGGGGCGGCAATGGCGAGTCGCGGTGATCTTGCCGGTGCCCGGGTGCTGCACGTGGAAGACAGCGCGGGCGCCTCCGGACGGTTCCGCCGTGCCCGCCGTCCGCTTGAGCACCTCGGGGGTGCTGGCCTGCGGAATGCTCCAGGACCAGTTGAGCCCCTGCTCGCGGTATGCGGTGAGCCGGACCTCGACATCGCCGCCGGCCGCTGCGACCACGGTCCGACCACCGTCCAGGTTCGTCAGCACGACCTGGGTGGCTGCCGAGGCTGTGGCCTGCGCGGTCGCGGCGGCCGTAGCCGCGGTCAGGACAGGCGCTGCGGCAAGCCGTACGGCACCGAACTTCGACGTCTTCATGAACTCCCCACAGAGGTGCTGGGATCGGGCGGAACGAGCTGCGTGTTCGGAAGCCAGGTTTGCATGGACGTGCGGCGAACTCATGGATATCGCGGCGAAACAGCCCGATCGGATGACGGCTCTCGACGAACATCGAAGTCCACAGTGGATTGTGACTACGTCATCGATCACGCCATGCCGGATCTGCGCTTGGACTGTCACGGCTGGCGTTTGTCGGCCTCGTGAACCTCGTGCAGGTGGACGAGGACGTCGAAGGAGCGGGCGATGGCGATGTCCTCGGGACCGGTGGGGAACTGGGTGCCGATGTTGCGCGTGGGCCGGGGGTGGCTCAGCCAGGCACGCGCGGCGGCCGGGGCGTTGCGGACGTCGAGGTAGTAGTCCCGGTAGCGGACCTGGTCGAGGGTGAACTCGTTCGTGCCGGGCCCGGCGGCGTCCACGGTGAACTTCTTCCAGTCGCCGCCGAGGGCGGCGTCCTTGGACAGGAAGGAGCCCCGGTCGAAGGTGGCGCCGACGGGGAGATAGCCGGCGCCCATCGCGTCGCGCAGGAACGATCCCTGCGTCTTGGGATACAGCGTCGGATTGCCCGCGACGTAGCCGACGTGGGTGTTCTGTGCCGACAGCAGCATCTTGTGGCCGGTGTGCCGTTGCCACCAGGTGACGTTCTTGGCCATCACCTCATCGCGGAAACGCTCGGAGGTGGCCAGCGAGTCCGGGCTGGTGACATCCACGGTGAGGAACGCGGTGGTCTGGGCGATGGATCGGGCGTTCTGCTCGGCCCAGTCGAACGTGTCCCCTCCGGAACCCTTCAGGCCGCTGACCAGGTCCAGGGCCTGCTGGGCCTGGGCCGCCAGGCGCTGTCGTTCCGTGAGTGGCTTGCCGAGGTAGGCGAAGACGTCGTCGATCGGACGCAGTCCGGTGTAGAGCTCGGTGAGCCGAGGCAGCGACTGCGGATGGTCCCGTCGCACGTAGTCGGTCACTCGGCCGAAGAACCCGTCGTCCAGCGTGGGGGCGCCGATGTCGTCGCCCATGAAGTGGACGGTGCGGCCGGGGTGGTGGCGGTTGTGGTCCCGCATCCACTCGATGAGGTTCACGAACTCCTCGCGGTCCCACGGGGAGTTGGTCAGCGTCTCGTTCGCGATCGTCCTGGCGTCGCCGTTGCCGGTCTGGAGGTACTCGTCGATCCGCAGGCCCGCCGACCAGCTCAGCTCCAGGGCGAAGGTGGTGAAGCCCTTGTCCTCCACCAGATAGCGGAAGACCCGCTGTTTCATGGTGAAGAACTCGTGGGAGCCATGGGTGGCCTCGCCGAGGCCGACCACCTTGGCGTCGCCGATCATTGAGCCGAGGGCTCGCAGGTCGGCCGTGTTCCTCCCGGGCTCGGTCGAGCGGAGTGGGTGAGCCGCCTGTTCCAGGGCGCGGACGACCGGACCTTGCTTCCCCTCCGGTGCGGCCTGGGCCGGCGAGGGAGCCAGGACCGCGCCTACCGCGATCACTGCCGCTGTTGCCAACAGTCCCCGCCGGCTCACGCGGTTGCGGTCGATGGGCATGCCCTGTGCCCCTTGACTTGCGTGGTTCATCGTCACGTGGGAAGCATCGCCGGTGATCGCGTTGCCGCGCACTGGAGGCAGCCCCTTACTTCTCCGTGGGGACATGTCCACCTTCTCGGTGGGGATGTCCCCACCCTGTGGGGCTTGGCAAGTCATCGTTGCGGGTGGCAGGCGGTCGACCCCGGTCGCGTGGCGCCATGGTGCGAGGGCGCGGGAGCGTCGGCCTATCGAGGTGACGGGTAGAGCGCCGCTGCGAGGTGCCGGCTGCGAGTGCGGTGGGCGAGGACGTCGGTGCTGTCGACGAATTGGTCGATGGCACCGGTCATCGGCAGGTCCCGTATGGCCGGGTCGGTGATGGTGGCCATCAGGGCGGTGGCGAAGCGTTCGGCGTGCAGCACCTGGAACGGGCGGTCGTGGAACGGGCGAACGTGCGGATCGACCGGTGCCGTCAGCGTCAACTCGTTGTGCAGGGTGGCGACCGTTTCGTAGGCGGCGGTCAGGTGCCGTTCGCGGTCGTGTGGCGTGGTGGCCGCCACGGCGGCGGACAGCACCGGGCCGAGTTGCGCGGCGCGGGGAAGGCGGGCGAAGGCGCTGCCCAGCCACTTGCCGTAGGGCGGGTACGTGCGGTTGATCAGCAGGCACAGGCGCATCAGATCGCGGGCCAGGCGGGCGGTGACGATGGCCGCGCCGAGGTTGTCGCCGACTTCATCGCAGCGGCCAACGAACGGTTCTTCCTGGCTGATGCGCTGCCATTGAGAGGCCAGCACGTAGCGCCACACGTCGTCGGGGTACCAGGCCAGCGCACGGCGAACCCGGCGCAGGTCGCCTGATCCGTCGTGGAAGACCGCGCCGGTGGTGACTTCGGCCAGGGCTTGGGTCGAGGTGGCCAGCCAGTCGAGGGTGGTGATCTCGGCGAAGGGGTCGAAGCCGAGGTGGCCGGTCAGCCAGTCGCCGAGTTCGGCGATGACCACCGCATGGTGGATGTGCCCGGTGGTGGACTGCATGTGGCGGGTGTCGTGGTTGCCGATCGGGATCAGGTCGGTGGGATAGCCCGCGACGCTGGTGGGCAGTCGTTCGGCCAGCAGGCTGGAGATCGTGTCGCGGTGTGCGGCGACGTCCGCCGATTCCAGGAACAGGTGCAGGCGTGGTCCCCAGTCGTGGTCGGTGGATCGTTCGGTGTCGAAGCCGAGGACCTCGGAGCCGGCACCTATCAAGGCCGCGGTGTGGGTGAGTCCGGGAAAGTGGTCGGACAGCAGGGGCCGCACAGCTTCCCGGTACAGCCGGGCGGACAACTCGATACCGGGGATGAATGCTGGTGGCACGCCGGGCATGGTGTCCGATCCGATGCTCGGTGGGCGAACGCATTTCGGCGGCTGGGCTCGCTGCGAGGCGGTGTGGCGGCAGGAGGCAACCCAATCGGGCGAACAACGAGACTTCTCGTTGCTTTTCCTGTCGCGCTACTGGCGCGCGAGGCCCGCCATGAGCGTCCCGGCCAGGCCGGCGGCGAACGCCTCGGCGGACTGCGGCGGCGGCTGGCCGGTGAAGTGCGCGAGGAAGGCCCGCAGGTGGCACGCGCCGAGCAGCATGGCCGCGGCGGCGTCGGGGTCCGCGTCGGTGCGGATGCGGCCGGCGGTGCGCTCGCGGCGCAGGTACTCGGCCAGCGCGAGCACCGGCTTGTGCGGGCCGGCGTCGAGTTCGCGCAGGGCCGCGCGGTGCCGTTCGAGCAGGGCGGGCTCGGCGAACAGCGACGCTCCGATCTGCGTGCTCGCCTCGTAGAACAGCGCGGCCTGCCTGGCGATGTCGATGAGGCACTGCCCGGTGTCCCGGCCGCCGGCGTCGGCGGTGAGTTCGGCCAGCAGCGGGCCGAGCGCGGGCAGCCGCTCCTGGAGAACCGCGACGAAGATCTCTTCTTTGCTGGCGAAGTGCTTGTACAGCAAGGCTTCCGAGCAGTCCGAGGCGCGGGCGATCTCCTTGGTGGTGACCCTGGCAAGGCCGATGGTGCGCATGAGCCGGTCGGCGGCGTCGAGGATGCGCTGCCGGGTCGGGGCGGGCTGCTGTGGCATCGGGACCTTTCACTGCCTTGGCTTGACGGACTGCTGTCGAGTGACCATCCTACTCGGTGAGTGAACACTTACCCACCCTGGAGCGTGGCTCATGAAACTCACGGTTTTCGGCGCGACCGGCGGCACCGGCGGGCACGTCGTCCGGCAGGCACTCGACGCCGGGCACCAGGTGACCGCCGTCGTCCGCGACCCGGCCAAGCTCGCCATCGAGCACGCCGACCTGCGGGTGCTCACCCCGCACGTGACCAACCCCTCGGCCCTGCACGAAGCGCTGGAGGGGCAGGACGCGGTCATCTCCGCGCTCGGCGCCAACGGCAGGAAGGGCGTCGGCATCGCCTCGGCGGCGACCCGCTCGATCCTGACCGCCATGGACGACTGCGGGGTGCGGCGGTTCGCGGCGATCAGCGCGGTGCCCGTCGGTGAGCTTCCCGACGGCGAGCCGTTCTTCTCCCGCGCGATCATGATCCCGCTGCTGCGGGCGATTCTGCGGGAGGTCTACGCGGATCTCGCCGTGATGGAGAAGGAGCTGCGCGGCAGCGACGCGGAGTGGCGGATCGCCCGGCCGCCCTACCTCACCAAGGGGCCGCTGACCGGCAAATACCGCACGACGATCGGCGGCACCGTGCCGCGCGGCACGTCGATCTCCCGCGCGGACCTCGCGCACGCGATGCTCGCCATGGTGGACAACCCGGCGACGGCGCGGCAGGTCGTGGGCGTCGCCTACTAGACACTCCCGACGGGGCAGGACAACCGCGCCGCGCGGTCGCGTGATGAGCTGCGCGCCAACGGTTCACGCGTCCCGCACCCGCGAAGTCCCGTCCCGACAGCCCTTTCCCAAACACACACTGGCCTTTTCCCGAACACCCACCGCGGTCGCCGCGGCGGCCCTACGATGATCTTCCTTGGCAACACGGCCTTTCTTGCAGGCCCGGACGACCCAGGAGGAGATTTGTCGCGCACTCTCACCGGCGTTCTCGCCGCCGCGGCAGCGGTGTTCCTGTTATCGGCCACCGCGGCCACCGCGACCGCGGCCACCGCACCTCGCGACGCCGCCCCGACGGGGGCGATCCCCACCGTCGGGGCGTTGTCGCTCGTCGGCTACGGCCAGATCTGCACCGGCACGGTGCTCAACACCCCCAAGCACAACATCGTGCTGACCGCGGCGCACTGCATCGACCACCTGGTGGTGCACCCGCCCGGCTCGGCGTTCAGCTTCACTCCGGGGTACGACACGGCGAGCGGCAACCAGGCGCCGTACGGCAAGTGGAGCGTGAAGGCCTACCACCTGCCGTCCAAGCGAGGCATCCTGCACCGCAACCCTGACTACGACGTCGCATTGTTCGAGCTCAACCCCAATGGGCAGGGCCAGAACATCCAGGACGTGGTCGGCGGGCAGGACTACCAGATCAACGCGCCGATCTCCGGTTCGATCACCTCGATCGGCTACCCGATCGCAGCGAAGGGCCGGCCGTACTACTGCGGGGTCCCCGTCACCGTGCATCCCGTCAGCGGGCACAAGGACGAGTTCCAGGCGGACTGCGGCAAGGCGTTCGGCGACGGCGTGAGCGGCGCCGCGTTCCTGGTGAACTACGACGCAAACACCCAGCACGGCACGGTGGTCGCCAGCGTCGGCGGCGACAACGAGGGCGGCGACTCCAGCGGGGAGCTGACCTACGGAGTGCGGCTGGACAACGAGTTCCAGAGCTTCCTCAACGGCGTGGGCTAGGCGCGGGTTAGGCATGGGCTAGGCGAAGTCAGGCGGGGCGGGTGGCTCGGTAGGACCCGGGCCACCCGCACGGTCGTTCGCCGCACCGCGAAAGCCCGCATACTGGTGACGTGAAGGTTCAGCCGTATGCCTGCGGAATCGACGCCGCGATGGACGTGATCGACGGCAAGTGGAAGGTGCTCATCCTGTGGGCGCTCACCACCAGCGAGGCCTGCCGTTTCGGCGAGCTGCGCCGGCTGGTCGGCGACGTCAGCGAGAAGATCCTGACCCAGCAGCTGCGCGAGCTCGCGGCCGACGGGATCGTGCACCGCGAGGTCTTCGCCGAGGTCCCGCCGAGGGTCGAGTACTCCCTCACCCCGCTCGGCGAGTCGCTCAACGCGGCGCTGCGGCCGTTGAGCGCCTGGGGCAAGGAGAACATGCCGCACATCATGGCCGCGCGCAGCGCCTGACGGCCCCCGGCACGGCAGCTCCTCCCCCGGCACCCGTGCCGCGCCATCCCGACCCTCGCGTCAACCAAGGTTGACATGTCTCGCGCGTCAACCTACGTTGACACCTGTGAGCGACACAGCACAGTTGGCCTCCGACGCGGGCAGCCGCGACCCGGCCGTCGGCCTGCGGGCCGTGCGGGCGCTGCGGGTCCTGGTCGAACGCCTCGAGGCCCTCCAGGTCGAGAACGCCAGGGACCAGAACTGGTCGTGGCAGGACATCGCCGCCTGCCTCGACGTGACCAGGCAGGCGGTGCACAAGAAGTACGCCGGTGGGCGCGGACTACTGCGACGGGGGAATTAGACATGTTCGAACAGTTCACGCAGGACGCGCGCCAGACGGTCGTCCTCGCCCAGAGCGCGGCACGCCGCCTCGGCCACCACTACATCGGCACCGAGCACCTGCTGCTCGGCCTGCTCAGCCAGCCACACACCCTGGCGGCCCGACTGCTCGTGGTCCGTGGCCTCGACCTCGCCTACGCAGAGACCACGGTCCTCCGGCTGCTGGGGACGCCGGGCCTCGACGCACGGGACGCGGACGCACTGGGGACGATCGGCATCGACCTGTCCGCCATCAAGGAGAAGGTCGAGGCCACGTTCGGCCGCGGCGCCCTCGACCGCGACCCGGCCCACACCAGGGCGGGCAGGTTCGCCGGCGGCGGACACATCCCGTTCACCAAGCGCGCCAAGAAGGTCCTCGAACTGTCCCTGCGCGAGGCGCTTCGCCTGAAACACAAGCACATCGCCGACGGACACCTCCTGCTCGGCCTGCTCCGCGAGGGCGAGGGCCTCGCCGCCAAGGTGCTGGCCGAGGCCGGCATCGACTTCGCGCAGCTGCGCGCCGACCTCGACCGGGACATCCCCGCCGTGCCCGCGTGAGGTCGCACCGCCACGGAGCGCGGACAACGTCGGGGTGACTCGACCGCGCCCCGGCCGCCGGCATGGCGGCGGCCGGGGCAGGGCCGGTGTCACCTCACAGGTACACCCCGGGGACCTCGAAGGTCTGCACGGTGTTCGGCGCGAACCACGACCAGAACCGGGTGCCGCGCACGTAGGTGTCCGCGTGGTGGACGTAGCTGTCGCCGCCGCCCGTGTTGGTGCACCACCGATCCACCAGCGCGCCGTCGTGCGATGGCGTGCCGAACCGCGACAGGTCGTAGTTGATCCACTGGCCGGTGCCGTAGTTGGTGCCGACGATGACGAGCTTGTGGTTGGCCGCATCGTAGGCCGCCACGGTGTTACCCTCGCCGCCGTCGATGATCCGCATGCCCGGCCGGATGTGCCGCATGTACTGCGCCAGCACGAAGTACTTCGGGTTGACCTGCCCGGTGGCGCCGTTGCCGCTCTGGATCAGGCCCCAGCCGCCGCCGTCCACCACCTGCCAGTAGACCCACGCCGTGGGGTGCAGCCAGCGGAAGTCCAGGTTGAGGTTGCTCGCCGTCTCCATGCCGCTGGTGTCCCCGCCGCCGTACTCGGAGTTCCAGATCCTCTTGCCGGCGGCCGAGGCCGCGTTGAACAGCAGGTCGCGCCGGCCGCCGCCGTACTGGTAGCCGTGCACGTTGATCCGGCCGATGTTGTTGCGGGTGCCCGAGTCGAAGCTGTTCAACGCGGCCGTCGCCTCGTCGTAGTAGGAGCAGTCCGACGCGGTCACCGGCATCCACCCCAGGTCCCGCGCGTTCAGCTCGGCGCGCAGGTTGTTGATGACGGTCCGCTGGGTGGACAGGTCGAAGTGGCAGCCCTCCTGGGTTCCGTCGGCCTTCCACCACGAGCTGGACGGCTCGTTGAACGGCTCGACCGAGGTGAAGTTCACGCCCCACCGGTCGTGCGCGTAGCGGGCGATCGTCGCGAGGTACACGGCGTGCTGGTCGTAGTTCCACGACTGGAGGTTCTCGCTGCCGTCCGCGGCGCCCGACGGGTTGTGGTTCTTGCACATCCACCACATCGGCGAGTTCGAGAACAGCTCGAACTGGTTCACGCCCCGGTCGCGTGCCTTCCACATCATGTTGCGCTGCTTGCTGTCCGCGTACCAGTTCCAGCTGCTCGACGCGGGATCGGCGCTGTACCAGTCGAGCCAGTAGCCCTCGACCTGCCGGCCGGGGATCATGTTCGGCGAGGTCACCATGGACTCGCCGTTGATGCTGTGCCACGTCGACGCGCCCGCGTTGTACCGCACGATGTTCAGCCCGAGGCCGGGCAGCGACTGTCCCTGGTACTGCACGGTGTTGCGGGTGAAGAAGATGTCGGCGAGGTCGTCGCGGTCGCCGAACGCCGCGGCCCACCAGGCGAGCGAGGTGCCCCAGCCCTCCCAGGTGCCCCAGTTCACGGACGGGTTGACGGTGGTGGTGTAGTCGGCGTTGGCGGGATCGGCCAGGTACGTCGCGGCCGCTGCGCCGAGCGGCACGGCGAGCAGACCACGCAGGACGGTACGACGCTCCATCGACAGCTCCTCCGGTCGTGGTGCGACCCGCCCAGGGAAGCGGGCCCGCAGGCCATGATCACACCGGCCGAGGGCCGTGGCTACCGTCCCAGCGTCTGCTTCCCGCAACCCGGCCGGCAGAAAGTTCCGCTTCGGGCGATTTCGCCGTGAGCGAGAATGCCCGGATCGGCGGTACCGAACCGGCAGACTACCGCCCATGAGGCTTCTTGTGCTTGGCGGAACCGAGTTCGTCGGTAGGACCGTGGTCGAGGACGCGCTCGCGCGCGGCTGGCAGGTCACCGTCTTCAACCGGGGCACGCACGAGCCGCCCTCGGGTGTCACGGGGCTGCGCGGCGACCGCACCGCTCCCGGTGGGCTCGCCGCGCTCGACGGCGGCGAATGGGACATTGCGGTGGACACCTGGACCGACGCGCCGTCTGCGGTACGCGACGCGGCGCGGGCGCTGGCCGGGCGGGTCGGGCGCTACGTCTACGTGTCCAGCAGGTCGGTGTACGCCTATCCCAGCCCGGTCGGCGCGGGCGAGAGTGCGCCGCTGGTCGACGGGTCGCCGGACGACGGCGACGTGGACTACCCCAATGCCAAGCGCGGCGGCGAACTGGCCGTCGCGGCCGAGTTCGGCGACCGGGCGCTGTTCGCGCGGGCCGGGCTCGTGATCGGGCCGTACGAGAACATCGGCAGGCTGCCGTGGTGGCTGAACCGGATCGCGCGCGGCGGCGACGTGCTGGCTCCAGGGCCGAGCGACCTGCGGTTGCAGTACATCGACGTCCGCGACCTCGCCCGCTGGACCCTCGACGCGGCCGAGCGCGGCCTCGACGGGCCGTACAACCTGGTCAGCCAGCCCGGCCACACCACGATGCGCGAACTGCTCGAGGCGTGCGTCGCCGCGACCGGGTCCGACGCGCGTCTGCGCTGGGTCGATCCCGAGGCGATCACGGCGGCCGGGGTGCAGCCGTGGACGGACCTGCCGATCTGGCTCCCGCCGGGTGAGCTGTACGACACCATGCACCGCGCCGACGCGTCCAAGGCCGTCGCGGCCGGGCTGGTGTGCCGGCCGGTCGGCGAGACGGTGGCCGACACGTGGACCTGGCTGACGGGCCTCGGCGGCGTCGCGCCGCACCGGAAGGACCGGCCGGCGGTCGGGTTGGCTCCCGAGGTCGAGGCCGCGCTGCTCAACGGCGCGGCATGACCAGGCCGACGGTCGTGCTGGTGCACGGCGGCCTGTCCGACGCGAGCAGCTGGGACGCGGTCGTCGCCGGCCTGCTGCGCGACGGGCACACCGTGCTCGCGCCGCCGAACCCGTTGCGGGGTCAGGACAACGACGCCGCCTATGTGGCGAGCGTCCTGCGCACGGTGCCCGGCCCCGTGGTGCTGGTCGGGCACTCCTACGGCGGCGCGGTGATCACCAACGCGGGGCGGGAGCCCAACGTCCGCGCCCTGGTGTACCTCGCGGCGATGGGGCCGGCCGAGGGCGAGAACGCCCAGGACGCCGTCGGCGACCACCCCGGCGGGGTGCCGGAGGAGGCGATCGTCACCAGGCCGTTCCCGCTGCCCGACGGCGGCACCGGCGTCGATGTGTACCTCGACCAGGCTCGGTTCCACGACGTCCTCGCGCACGACGTGCCGGCGGAGCGGGCCGCGGTGCTCGCGGTGACACAGCGCCCGCTGGCGATGGCCACCCAGTCCGACCGGTCCGGTCCCCCGGCCTGGGCGAGCCTGCCCAGCTGGTATCTGGTGGCAGCCGGGGACCGCGCGCTGCCGCCGGGCGCGCAGCGCGCGATGGCGGCCAAGATGGGGGCCGACACGATCGAGCTGGACACCTCGCACCTGCCGCACGTGTCCCGCCCGGACGCGGTCGCGGACCTGATCCGCGCGGCCGTCCGCGCGGTGGCCTAGGCCAGGGCAGGTCCTCGAGTCGCCGTTACTTGGGCGGCCCCGGCAGCGTACCGGTGCCGGAGGACAGCCCCTGCTCGGTGGCGCTGCCGTCCGGGTTCAGCTTGAGGATGGGGACCAGCTTGCTCGCCGGCACGCCGTCCTGGCCGTTGGTGGAGCCCTGGAAGTAGATGTAGCCGCTCGCGCCGGGCACGGCGTGCTGGGCGTCGATCGAGTAGAGGCCGTTGGTCAGCGCGGCGGCGGGTGGTGGCGTCGGGTTGGTCTGGGACACCACGTTGCGGGCCGCGGTGACCGCGGTCAGCACCGAGTCGTGCGCCATGATCGCGTGGCCGTCGTCGAGCCCCTTCGGGTCGGCGAAGTAGTGCAGGAAGCAGCCGACGCAGGTGGCGAAGCGCGCGACGGTCGACCGCGACACCGCGTCCTGGTCGAGCTGCCAGGTCTGCGGCGAGGCCAGCGCGGTGTAGACGACCTCGATGCCGGAGTTCTGCTCCACCCACAGCGGGCCCGCCCCCGGCGGACGCGGGATGTTGAGGTGGTCGACGTCGTCGCCGGTGACAACCGTGATCGGCGCGTCGGCGCACCGCCGCCCGGCGAGGTCGGCGACGAAGGTCTGCACGTCCTGGCTGCGGCCCGCGAACAGCACCACCCTGGGTCTGATCACGCACACGGTGTCCGCCTGGCGGCTGAGCGCGTTGCCGGCGGCCGGCTGCGACCCGTCGTAGAGCCCCTGCTCGTCCTGGAGCAGCACGTGGACCCTGTCGTTCCCCTGGTCACCCTCGCCGAAGGACTTCCGGTACGACTGGGCGAGGTCGGCGGCGTAGGTGTCGTTCTCCGCCTTGTCCTGGATCAGGTACGCCAGATAGGACTTCGGGTCGGCCGCGTCCCTCCACGCCTGCGTGCCCCTGAGGTAGTTGACCATCGCGTCGGTCTCGTTGTGGTCGGTCGGCGCGACCCGCACCAGCCCGGCCGCGGCCAGCTTCGCCGACGTGACTACCGCCCCGATCATCGGGATCTTGTTGCGCGCCAACTCGTCGACGGCCGCCTGCGTCTGCGTGGTGCTCGACCCGAGCCCGGCGACCGCGACCAGGTGCTGCTCGCCGACGGCGCGCACCAGCTGCGCCACCGTCTCCGACCAGTCCGTGCCCTTGAACCCGGTGTCGGCGACCAACAGCTTCACCAGCGGGCGGTCCGTGGCGAACGCGGCCGTCCCGTCGGGATGGTTGGCCCAGTGCTGGGCGAGGAACGCGCCCTCCAGCTCGTGCAGGATCGCGGACTGGCCGTTGATGTCGTCCGCCGGCGTGCGGATGGCGATCATGAAGGCGACGCTGACGAAGTTCCCGTCCGGCAGGCTGCGGTTCTCGTCCCTGATCCGGCCGGACACGTCGCCGAGGTAGTCGGCCAGCACGTCGCCGCCGTCGGTGACGCGCACGGTCGGTTGTCGCCACGGCGCCCACACCAGCAGCCCGATCACCAGCAACACCAACACTCCCACGGCGACCCAGGGCAGCGGCCTGCGGTGCAGGGGCCGCCTCGGGTTGAGCGGGCGGCCGTGTCGCACCTCGGCGGGCTCCTCCGCCGCGACCGGATCGGCGTCGGCGTCCGCCTCGGCTTCGGTGTCGGCGGCGCGCTTGGCCCGCACGCGGCGCTCGTCCTCGTCGGCGTCGCGCTGCCGCCCAGCTCGTCGCTCTTCCTCGTCGGCCATGCCTTGTCCCCTGGGGTTTCGTCGTCGGCGCCGGCTCAGCGGGCGGTCAGCTCCCGGTATCTCCTGGCCTCCTCGCGGTACCGGGTCATGCCGGCCGAGGCGACCTCGGCCAGGCGCAGGAAGCCCTCGGCGATCGTGTCGTTCATGGTCATCAACGGGTCCCGCACGGGGTCCGACCACAGCCATCGCGCGGTGACCATCGACCACAGCGTGTTCTCCACGACCGAACCGAGCACGGTCTCGGACCGCCCGCCCATCAGCCCGTCGTGCCGGTCGGTGGCCAGTTCCAGCGGGGTCCGGTCGCTGTCGCTCGGCGCGGAGGTGACGGTGTTGAACTCCGCGATCCAGGACTCGGCGTTCAGCTCGTGCAACCTGTCGCCGAGGTGGCGCACCGCGGGCCGCACGTCGCCGAGGGCCAGGTCGTGGTAAGCGGCGTCGAGGTTCAGCCGGTGGGTCAGGCAGTAGTCGCGGAGCATGGTGTGCACGGGTTTCCACCCGTCGCCGGCCACCGCGAGCTCGTGCAGCAGGAGCCTGCGCAGCCAGGGATGCAGGCCGACGCGGTGCGGCCGCCCGTCCTGCACCAGCCACATCCGGCTGACCAGTTCCTCGTACAGCGCGGTGCCGACCCCGCCGCCGCCCCTGGTGATGCCGGAACGCATCGCGGTGTCGAGGTCGCGCGCGGCCGACCAGCGGACCAGGTTCGCGCGCATCCGGTCCGGCAGCCCGGCGAACAGGTGCCCCGCCTGCTGTTCGAACGCGTCGAGCACGCGGCGGAAGTCGCCCTCCCGAGCCTGTCGGCCTGGCTGCGGTGTCGGGATCGCGGCGGCGACCGCGCGGACGCTCCACGGGTGCCCGTGGGTGAGGCGGTGCACGAACCGGCGACGCTCGCCGAGGGACCGGTCCAGCTCGGTGACGGCGAGGTCGCGCAGGTGCACCGGGTACCACCACGAGGCCGGATCCCGTTGCGGGCCACGACTCTCCCGCCAGTCCAGGTAGCTGGCCGTGTCCGGTTCGGGCATGCGGTTCGCGGGTTTGCGGTCGGTCTCCCACGGGAACATCCACGCGTCGGCGAGGCCGGTCAGCGCCGGCTGGGTGCGGCTGGCCGCGACGACGAGAACGGGGTCGGCCGCGCCGCCGCCCGACCTGGTCGCCCGGATGTCCGCCACGTCGTTGAGGAAGTCCGCCGCGCCGCCCGCGTCGCAGTTGTCCAGCAGGATCGCGCAGTTGAACCCGCGCCGCCTGCCGTAGCTGTCGGCGATGTCGGCGAGCAGCGCCTCGGTCAGCATGCGGGACGCCCTGGCCCGCTCGGCGCGGCCGGCCGAGTGCTGGCTCCAGTTCAGCGTCACGAGCGTGCGCAGGCCGCTGTGCTGCGGGTGGTCGAACTCCGACCGGTACCAGCCGAGTCCCCTGCGGTAGAGCTGTTCGACGGCCTGCCGAGAGCTCGCCGCGCGACCGACCAAGCGCTTGATCAGGTCGGGCGGCAGGCTGGGCAGGTGCAACGCCTGCGCCACGTCGAGCACGATGCCGCCCGCCGCGTCGGCGCGGTCCCGCAGGTTGGCCGCGCGGCGCAGCGCCTCGGCCAGCGCGTCCTGCGCCGCCGAGAGGTCGTCGGGCAGCCGGTCCTGCGCGGCGGCCAGCCGCCCGAGGGTGACCCTGGGGAAGTTGAGTCGGCCGAACTTGCGCCACGGGTGGCCGTGCAGGTCGTCGGCGAGGTCGCAGACGAGCCGCCAGGCCGACTCCGGCGGCCGGCGCGCGCAGTCGTGGAACACGTAGGGCACGGCGACCGAGTCGGCGCAGCTGTCGGTCAGATATCGCAGCAGCACGGTTTTCCCGGTGCCGCGCGGGCCGCAGAGCACGATGATCGGCAGTTCCCTGGGCTCGTCGCCGGTGCGCCGCATGCAGTGGTCGAACAGCTCACCCGTGACGCGCGAGCGTCCCGCCAGTGTCACGCGTCCGGTCACGCAGCCCCCCAAGTCGCGAGTCGCTCGCCACGGTTATCGGCCGGGCCGGCCGCAATGTGACAGCCCGCAACCGGTCGAACACGGATTCGTACCCGTTGTGCCGAAAGGGCGGAAACACGTCGAGCCAAGCACCGCTTATTGACCCGATGAATCACGCGAACTTCTCGCTTTCCCACCCGTTCCACCTGGCTCGTTGCTGAAGACAACCGATGTTCACGGCCGCAGTCCTTGCCTCAGCCCATCCCTGGCGGTACACCTAGAGCCGTTCAGGCTCGCCCGTACGCCGCCGGGCTGCCCCACTGGTGACTGTCCAAGGGGAAGTAGGCGGCGATGGTGACCCGTTGGCTCGGCGTTCTGCTCGGCGCGACACTCGGCTGGATCGGCGTGCTCGTGCCGATCCCCGGCACACCTCCGGCGCACCCGGTCGTCGCAGCAACCCCGCCGATGGGCTGGAGCAGCTGGAGTTCCATCCGGGGCAACGTGTCCGAGGCCGGCATCGAGGCGCAGGCGAAGGTCATGCACGACTCGCTGCTCGCGCACGGCTACCGCTACGTCAACATCGACGCGGGCTGGTCGGACCACCTCGACGGCTACGGCCGCAACACCTGGAACACCACCAAGTTCCCGCACGGCATCCCGACGCTCGCCGCACACCTCCACGCGCTCGGCCTCCGGTTCGGCCTCTACCTGGTGCCCGGCATCCCCAAGGCGGCCGTCGACGCGAACCTGCCGATCAACGAGACTCCCTACCACGCCAAGGACATCGCCGACACGAGCACGCTGGGCAACACCGTCGGGGACGCGTGGCGCATCGACTTCACCAAGCCGGGGGCCGCGCGGTACGTGCAGTCCCAGGCCGACCTGCTGGCGTCCTGGGGCGTCGACTACGTCAAGATGGACTTCGTCGGGCCCGGTGGCGGCCGCAACCCCGCGGACAACCGCGCCGACATCGCGCACTGGCACGACGCGATCGCGCACACCGGCCGCCCGATCCACCTCGAACTGTCCAACTCGCTGAGCTTCGCCAACGCCGACACCTGGCGGGCCGACAGCAACGGCTGGCGCATCGAGGGCGACGTCGAGTGCTACAGCCACTGCCCCGGCCTCACCAACTGGGACCTGCGCGTCGCCAAGCGGTTCGCCGACGTGCCCAAGTGGGTGCCCTTCGCCGGGCCCGGCGGCTGGAACGACCTGGACTCCCTGGAGATCGGCAACGGCAGCCGCGACGGCCTCACTCCCGACGAGCGGCAGAGCACCATGACGCTGTGGGCCGCGTCCGCCGCCCCACTGCTGCTGGGCACCGACCTGACCACAATGGACAGTCAGGATCTGCGCATGCTCACCAACGACGAGGTCGTCGCCGTCGACCAGGCAGGCCATCCCGCCCACCCGGTGTCCCAGGCGAGCCAGCAACAGACCTGGTTCAGCGACAACCACGACGGCAGCTACACCGTCGCCCTGTTCAACCTCGACGCGTCGACCGCCACCGTCACCGCCACCTGGCGCGACCTCGGCTTCACCGGCCGGGCGCTCGTCCGCGACCTGTGGACGCACACCGAACTCGGCCCGCAGCGGGACCGCTTCGCCGCCACGCTCCCCGCGCACGGCTCCCGGCTGCTGCGCGTCATCCCCGTCCACTAGCGCTGCGTCCACTAGCGCTGGCAAGGAGAACTCGCATGCGTAGACGACTGATCGGCGTGCTGGCGGCGCTGGGCGTGCTCGCCTCCGTCACCACCGCCGCGGTGCTCGGCGCGCCCGCCGCGCTGGCGCTGGACAACGGACTGGCCAAAACCCCGCCGATGGGGTTCAACAACTGGAACGCCATCGGCTGCTCGGTCACCGAGGCGTTCGTGCGCAAGACCGCCGACTTCATCCACACCTCCGGGCTGCAACAGGCCGGCTACACCTACGTCAACATCGACGACTGCTGGGCCCAACCCAACCGCGACTCGGCCGGCAACCTGGTGCCCAACCCGTCGAAGTTCCCCGACGGCATCTCGGGAACGGCGGCCTACGTGCACGGCCTCGGGCTGAAACTGGGACTGTACAACGACTCCGGCCTGATGACGTGCAGCAGCCACGGCTTCCCCGGCTCGTTCCACCACGAGGCCGCCGACGCCATGCAGTTCGCGAAATGGGGCGTCGACTACCTGAAAGACGACAACTGCAAGCAGGCCAGCGGACAGGACACCAGGGCGGCCACCATCAAGCGGTACACCGACATGCGCGACGGACTGGCCGCCGCGCAGCGGGCCACCGGGCAGGCCATCGTGTTCAGCATCTGTCAGAAGGGCGACAACGGGATCAACACCGAGGACTGGTCCCCCGCCGTCGGCAACCTCTGGCGCACCACCTCCGACGTGCACCCGACCTGGTCACGACTCCAGTCCATCATCGCCAAGAACATCCCGCTCGCCCAGTACGCCGGCCCCGGCGCCTGGAACGACCCCGACATGCTGGAGATCGGCAACGCCGGGCTGAGCACCACCGAGCAACGCACCCAGTTCTCCATGTGGGCCGAGATGGCCGCGCCGCTGCTGATCGGCACCGACCTGGCCAAGGCGACCGCGACCACGCTCGCCACCCTCGGCAACGCCGACGTCATCGCCGTCGACCAGGACCCGCTCGGCCGGCAGGGCACGCAGGTCGCGGACAACGGCGGCCTCCGCGTGCTCACCAAGCCGCTCAGCGGCGGGGACCGCGCCGTCGCGCTCTACAACGAGACCGGCTCGACCGCCACGATCGCGACCACGGCCGCCGCGGTCGGCCTGCCGGCCGCGCACTCCTACACACTCACCGACCTGTGGTCCAAAGGCCACACGACCTCCACGGGCGTGATCAGCGCGAGCGTGCCCGCGCACGGCACGGTCCTGCTGCGCGTGCACGCAGGCGGGTGAGTCGCGAGCCATCGCACGCGGCACATGGCAAGGTGACGGGGGCGGGTGGTCACGATCCACCCGCCCCGCAACACCGATCCAGCCGCCAGGAGCACCGAGGATGCGACTCATCCCGATCAACGGACGCGGTCCCGAGGACATCGCCGTCGACGCCGACGGCGACCTGCTGACCGGCGTCGCGGACGGCCGGATCCTGCGCGTCGATCCCGACGGCAGCAGGATCGCCACGGTCGCCGACACCGGCGGCCGACCGCTGGGCATCGAGATCGCCAAGGACGGCCACCTCGTGGTGTGCGACGCGCGCCGAGGGCTGCTCACCGTCGACCCGCGCACCGGCACCGTGCGCACGCTCGTCGACCGCGTCGACGGCGAGCGAATGCTGTTGTGCGACAACGCGACCGTGCTACCCGACGGCACCATCTACTTCACCGACTCGTCCCGCACGCACGACCTCGCGCACTACTCGGGAGACCTGCTGGCGCACCGCGGCACCGGGCGGCTGCTGCGGCGCGACCCCGACGGCAGCGTCACGGTCCTGCTGACCAGACTCCAGTTCGCCAACGGCGTCACCGCCTCGGCCGACGGGTCCTACGTCGCCGTCGCCGAGACCGGCGGCTACCGGATCACCCGGCTGTGGCTTGGCGGACCGCACGCCGGCGAGGCGGACGTGCTCGCCGACGACCTGCCCGGCTTCCCCGACAACCTCTCCACCGGCCGGCACGACACCATCTGGGCCGCGCTGCCGCAACCCCGAAACCCCGCGCTGGCCCTGCTGCACCGCGTGCCGCCGACGGCCCGCCGCGCGGCCGCGCCGATCGCCGCCGCGCTCGCCAAGCGCCCGCCCAGGACGAGCGGGCTGCTCGGCTTGGACGGCGCCGGACGGATCACCCGGCACGTCCGGCTGGTCGGCGGCGGCTACCGGTCGGTGACCGGCGTGCGGCAGCACGACGACCTGCTCTACCTCGGCAGCCTGGTGGAATCCGCCATCGCCGTCCTCGACGTGCCGATCGAACGCCGCACCACCGTCAACACTCGGTTGGCCACCTAGGCCTGTCCGGCAACGGCCTGTCCGGCAACCGAAACACGACGGAAACGGCACCGTCCCATCCGGCCAGCACAGTGGATCTCACCAGACCACGTGCGGACCGGGAGGGTCGATGTCCGAACCCTGCGCCACCTGCGGCACTGTCCAGCTCGCTTCGCCATCAACCTACTTCTGCTCGGACTCCTGCCAGCAGCGCTGGCACGAGCGGAGGGCGATTCCCATTGTCAGCAACCACTCCCCGACCGTGCCAGCGCAACTGGCCAACGCCGTCACGCGCTGGCAGACCTGACGCTCAGAAGAACGTGCCCGCCCACGGCCGCGCCTGCGCACAGAACAGCGCGTCGGCCGAGGCGAGCGCGTCCCGATCGGCCACCCGGACGCGGCCGACCGACGCCAGCGTCGACAGCCGCACGTCGCCAAGGTAGGCCATCGCCAACGTGTCCACGTCGACCTCAAGCTGCGCCGCGCTGTCGGTGCGGGACGCGCCGCCGGCACCGACGCGGTAGTTGCCGTCGTTGTCGGACAACAGCGCGTCGCGCACCCCGATCACCACGTCCGGCGCGTCACCGTAGGCGCGGGTGGCCAACGCGGCCGGCACGTCGACCAACCGCAGCCAGGTCTCGTCGACCACCTCGTTCACCGACACCGCCCTGCGGTCGGCGAACAACAGCTCGACCGGCTCCTCGAGCGGCCGCAGCGGCGCGACGACCTCGTCGACCAGGTCCACGTCGCAGGTGAACCGCCACAGGTCGGCCCGCGACTCGGGGGTCTCGGCCCACAGGTCGTGCACGACGAGCTCGCACTTCCCGGACAGCCCGTGGCCGGTCCGGGTCACCTGGTAGATCGCGTAACCGTCGTCGCCGTCCGCCCCTGCGTGCACGGCCACCACCAGTGCGTCGCCCTCCTTGGCCGCCCGACGCGACATGCTGCCCCAGTACTCCGGCCAACGGACGACCGCGCCGGGCGTCTCGAACGCGATGCGCTCGAACAGCGTGGGCAGCAGGCCGTCCAACGCCACCTCGGGGTCGACCAGCCGCACCTCACCGCCGCTCGGCACACCGGCACGCGGCGCCGCCCTCCGACGCTCGATCCGCACGGTCTGGCCGCGCGTCGCCACGCCGTACCCGAACCGGCCGTAGATGCCGCTCTCGCTGGCGCGCAGCGACGCCGCCACGTCACCCTGGCTGCGCACGTCCTCGAGCTGCACGCGCATCAACGCGCTCAGAATGCCCCGGCGGGTCCGGTCGGCCCGCACCCCGACCCGGCTGACCGCCGCCATCGGCACCACGGCACCGCCAGGCACCCGCAGCCCCGAGGCGAACGAGCTGGCCGTGCCGATCATCGCGTCGCCGTCGAACGCGCCGAACGTCCTACCGGGATGGTAGGTCTGGGCGGCCTGCGCCCAGTGTTCGCCCTCAAGCGGCTTGAAGTGAAGAGTCGCGCAGAACAAGCGGTGCGCGTCCCGCAACTGCGAGGAGTCCAGGACCCGGACATCGTGATCGGTCACGGTCCGATACTGCCCTGGACTCCCCGCTGGTGCGAACTAGTTTATTCGCCTAGCGAACAACCGAGGGTCGTCAGCCCTGCGGCTGGCCGACCTCGTACTCGCCGTCGTCGGTCTTCACCGTGATCGCGACGGTCTTGTCCTTGCCGCCGATCGTCGCGGTGCAGTTGAAGGTGGCGCCCTTCTTGACCTCCTGGCCGGCAGGGCACTTGGCCCCCGACACGTCGGCGATCTTGTAGTTGTCCTTCAGGATGCTCACCACGCCGGTCTGCACCGCGGCGTTGTCGAACACCTTCTTGTTCATGAACCCCGGCGCGACGAACGCGAGCACCGCGAACACGCCGAGCAGCACCACAACCACGGCGATGACGATCCACATCGTCGCACCGGACTTCTTCTTCGGCTGCTGCGGCGCACCCGGGTAGCCGGGCTGCTGGCCGTACTGGCCGGGGAACTGCTGCGTCGGCTGCGGCTGCCCGTACTGACCGGGCTGCTGGCCGTACTGGCCGGGGAACTGCGGCTGACCCGGCTGCTGGCCGTAGCCGCCCTGCTGCGCCGGATCCGGTTGCCCATAACCGGGCTGCGCCCCCTGCTGGGGGTAGCCGCCCTGGTTGGGAAAGCCGCCGGACGGCGTGCCGGGGGTGTACCCACCGCCGTAGGGCTGCGGCTGCTGGCCCCACTGCTGCGGGTCGTTCCCCCCGGACGGTCCGTACGGGCTGGTCATGATGGGGCCTCCGGATTCGGGGACGGACACGTGAAGAATCGGCGACGGCCGCCGATCACTGGCCGTCGGGCGCGATCAAACCACAGGATCACGCCCCGGCGCTGGCCGCCCCGCAAAGCTTGTTCAGACCGTGGCCATAGCTACCACACCTCGACGCAGGGCGTCCACGGCCTTCGACGCGACTGCGCCAACCGGGTCACCTCCACCCATCACGTCGCGAACCTGGTCCAGCAGGTCGATCACCTGCCGGCACCACCGCACGAAGTCGCCAGCCGATAGTTCCTGGCCGTTCGCCTCGGCCGCGATGAGCACCTTCTCCAGGGATTCTCCCCGCGCCCACCGGAAGACCGGCCACGCGAAACCCGCGTCGGGCTGCCTGGTGCGGTCGAGCTTGTGCCGCCGCTCGTCCTCCTCCAGGTCGACCCACAACCGCTGGGTGGCCAGCAGCGCGTCCGCGACCTGGCCGGCCGGCAGGCGCGGCTCCGTCAAACCGTCCCTGCGCGCCTCGTACACCAACGCCGACACCACCGAGGCCAGCTCGGCGGGGCCGAGCCCGCGCCACACGCCCCGCCGCAGGCACTCCGCCGCCAGCAGGTCCGACTCGCTGTAGAGCCGGGTCAGCCGCTGCCCGTGCTCGGTGACCTTCTCCTCGCCCGCCTCGTCGGCGGCCAGGTAGCCGCGCTCCCGCAGCAGCGCCCGAATCCGGTCGAACGCCCTGGCCAGCGAGTGCGTCGTCGCCGCGACCTTGCGCTCCACCTGCTCGGTCTCCGCGAGCAGCCGGTAGTACCGCTCAGCCCACCTCGCGTGGTCCTCGCGCTCCTGGCAGCCGTGGCAGGGATGCGCCCGCAACGCCCTGCGCAGCGTCGCCAGCTCCGCGTCGTCGTCGGGGTTGGACCGCCGCCTGCCCCGGCTCGGCGCGACGATGCCCGTGTTGCGCAGACCCTCGGCCAGCTCCCGGCGCGACTTGGGCGACCGCACGTCGACCTGCTTGGGCAGCTTCACCCGACCGAGCACCTCGACCGGGGTCGGGAAGTCGGACACGGACAGCCTGCCGGCCCAGCGGTCCTCCGTGACCACCAGCGGACGCGGCTCGCCAAGCGGTTCGAGGCCGGGGTCGATCACCAGCGCCAGCCCGATCCGGCGGCCCGACGGCACCGCGATGACATCGCCCTTGCGCAGCTTCTCCAGCGACGCGGCCGCCTCCGCCCTGCGGTCGTTGCTGTTCTGCTTGGCCAGCGCCTTCTCCCGGTCCGACACCCGCCGCCGCAGCGCCGCGTACTCGGTGAAGTCGCCGAGGTGGCAGGTCATCGACTCGGCATAGCCGGCCAGCGCCTCCTTGCCGCGCTCGATCCGCCTGGACAGGCCGACCACCGACCGGTCCGCCTGGAACTGCGCGAAGGACTGCTCCAGCAGCTCGCGGGCCGCCGAGGCGCCGACCTGGTGCACCAGGTTGACCGCCATGTTGTAGCCGGGCCGGAACGAGGAGCGCAGCGGGAACGTGCGGGTGGAGGCGAGGCCGGCGACCTGCTTGGGGTCGATGCCGGGCTGCCACACCACCACGGCGTGTCCCTCGACGTCGATGCCGCGCCGGCCGGCCCGGCCGGTGAGCTGCGTGTACTCCCCCGGCGTCAGGTCGACGTGCGCCTCGCCGTTGTACTTGACCAGCTTCTCCAGCACGACGGTCCTGGCCGGCATGTTGATGCCCAGCGCCAGCGTCTCGGTGGCGAACACGACCTTGACCAGGCCGCGGACGAACAGCTCCTCCACGGTCTCCTTGAAGGCGGGCAGCAGCCCGGCGTGGTGGCTGGCGATACCGCGCTCCAGCGCCTCGCGCCACTCCCAGTACCCGAGCACCCCGAGGTCGCCCTCCGGCAGGTCCCTGGTGCGCTGGTCGATGATCGTGCGGATCTCCTCGACCTCGTCCGGCCCGTTGAGCCGCAGTCCGGCGCGCACGCACTGGCCGACCGCGGCGTCGCAACCCGCCCTGCTGAACACGAACACGATGGCCGGCAGCAGCCCCGCGTTGTCCAGCCGCTGCACCACGTCGACCCTGGAGGCCGGCCGGAAGCCCGTCCTGCGCTGGCCGCCGAGCTGCTGGCCCGCCTTGCCGCCGCGCCGCTGGCGGCCCCACGGCACGTGCAGCCTGCCGAGGTCCTCGGCGCGCCGCAGCAGCTCGGGGTTGATCCGAGCCTCGCTGTCCTGGGCCTCGCCGACGAACAGGTCGAGCATGCGGTTGCCGACCAGCATGTGCTGCCACAGCGGCACCGGCCGGTGCTCGTCCACCACGACCGTGGTGTCGCCGCGGACCTCGACGAGCCATTCGCCGAACTCCTCGGCGTTGCTGACCGTCGCAGAGAGGCTGACCAGCTGCACGTGCTCCGGCAGGTGCAGGATCACCTCCTCCCACACCGCGCCGCGGAACCGGTCGGCCAGGTAGTGCACCTCGTCCATCACCACGTAGGACAGGCCGTTGAGCGCGGAGGAGCCCGCGTAGAGCATGTTGCGCAGCACCTCGGTGGTCATCACGACCACGGGCGCGTCGCCGTTGATGGAGGTGTCGCCGGTGAGCAGGCCGACCGACTCCGCCCCGTACCGCGCGGTGAGGTCGGCGAACTTCTGGTTGGACAGCGCCTTGATCGGCGTCGTGTAGAAGCACTTGCGGCCACGGGCGAGGGCGAGGTGCACGGCGAACTCGCCGACCACCGTCTTGCCGGCGCCGGTTGGCGCGCACACCAGCACCCCGTGTCCGTTCTCCAGCGCCTCGCAGGCCTCGAGCTGGAACGGGTCCAGCTCGAAGGACAGCACCGGCAGGAAGTCGGTCAACTTCGGCCGGAGCGCACGGCGGCGGGACTCTTCGTATGCCTCGGCAGGGGTCCGAGAAGGACTGTCGACCACGCCTCAAGGCTGTCACATCCCACCGACAAGGTGGTGGCGGACCGGCCAGACTTGATTTCGGTCTACACTGAAGCCATCGTGATTCCTACTCAAGAAGGATTCTCGCCGCACTGGAATTCCAGGTCACCACCGTCGGCGCAGGGCCGTCTGGGAGCATGGTGATCATGGCCACGGTCCTCGCCTTTCACGCCCATCCGGACGACGAGGCGCTGCTGACCGGGGGAACGCTGGCCCGGCTGGCCACGGAGGGGCACCGGGTCGTCATCGCCGTCGCCTGCGACGGCCTGATGGGCGAGGCGACCGGCCCGGACGGGCAGGCCAGGCTGGACGAGCTCAGGGCCAGCGCGGCGGCGCTGGGTGTCGCGAGGGTCGTGCACCTCGGCTACGCCGACAGCGGGCACGGGCCGGTGCTCTATCCGGACCCGCCGGACCGCACCCGCTTCGCCAGGGCCACCGTCGAGGACGCCGCCGCCCGGCTCGCCGACCTGCTCCGCGAGGAGCGCGTCGAGGTGCTGCTGAGCTACGACCCGATGGGCGGCTACGGGCACCGCGACCACGTGCGGGTGCACCGGGTCGGCGCCATGGCCGCCGAGCTGGCCGGCACGCCCCGCGTGCTGGAGGCCACCATGCCGCGCGAGCCCGTCGTCAGGCTGTTCGCCGTGCTGCGCTTCCTTCGGCTGCCGCTGCGGTACGACCCGGCGGTCATCCGCTCCGCGTACAGCGCGCGCGCCGCGATCACGCACCGGATCGACGTCCGAGGGTTCGCCGCGCAGAAGCGCGCGGCGCTCGCCGCGCACCGGTCCCAGACCCACGGCAGGGGCCGGGCCGCGCCCGTGTTCCGGGCGCTACTTCGGTTGCCAGCGCCCGTTTTCGGGCTCCTGCTCGGCCGGGAGTGGTTTGTCGAGCCTGCCGCGACCCCGGCGGCCAGGCCGCACGGGCACATCCTGCGCACCCCGTAGCGGCGCCGCCGCCTGTCAACCACGGGTCGCGGCCGTTTCAGCGACTGGACACCTCGGGCCGGCGTCTTGTTCGGCCACCACGAGCGTCGCTACCGTTTCACCACTGGTCAGCACAACTGTCGACAGAGCCGGGAGGCGCCCGATGAACCGCACGGTTCTCTGCTCGCGCCGGCACGTGGACTTCGGTCACACCGACAGCGACATCTGTCGCGGCTGACGACGCACCAGGCCTAGCGCAGCCACGCAGCACCACTCCGTTCCGCTCAGGAACGGCACTCCCGCACGCCGTGACGACGTCCGCCCCGCCCTTCCGGCGCCGGGCGGCGGCGGCGTTCCCGTTCCCCCGCAGGAGGAACCGTCATGAGCCTGTCCTCCGAACCCGTTCGGCTCGCCGCCGCCGATCCGCCGACAGCGACGCCGGCCGCGCAGGACGAGTCCGCCGAACTGGCCGCGCTCCCGGTGGTGCCGGCACGCCACCCGTGGCGGTGGGTCGGCGTCGTCGTGGTGCTCGTGCTCGTCGCGCAGTTCGCGCACGGGCTGGCCACCAACCCCGGCTGGGACTGGGCCACCGTCGGCCAGTACCTGACCGCGGACGTGATCGTCCACGCCGTCGGCGTCACCATCCAGCTCACCGTGTACGGCACGGTGCTCGGGTTCGCGCTCGGCGTGGTGGTGGCGCTGATGCGGCTGTCGAGGAGTTCCTTCCTCCAGACGGTGGGCTGGACCTATGTCTGGGCGTTCCGGTCCATCCCCCTGATCGTGCAACTGCTGTTCTGGTTCAACATCTCCTATCTCTACCAACGGTTCGACGTCGGCGTGCCGTTCGGCCCCGCGCTGTTGTCCTTCGAGACCAAGGACCTGGTCAGTCCGATCGGCGCTGCCGTGCTCGGGCTCGCCCTGCACCAGGCGGCCTACGCCGCGGAGATCGTGCGCTCCGGCATCATCGCCGTCGACCACGGGCAGCTCGACGCGGCCGCGGCGCTCGGCATCCCGAAGGGGCGACAGTTCCGCCGAATCGTGCTGCCGCAGGCGATGCGGTCGATCCTGCCGAACGCGGCCAACGAGGTGATCAGCCTGTTCAAGGGCACCTCGGTGGTGTCGGTAATGGCCATCGGCGAGCTGTTCTACCAGGTGCAGGTGATCTACGGCCGCAACACGCGCGTGGTCGCGCTGCTCATGGTCGCCACGATCTGGTACGTCGCGCTGACCACCGTGCTGTCGGTCGTCCAGTACTACGTGGAACGCCACTACGCCAAGGGGTCCGCGCGCAGCCTGCCGCCGACCCCGTTGCAGCGCGCCAGGACGAGGCTGCGCCAGCTGAGGGCCGCCGCCGCGCGCCGCGACCTGAGTCCAGTCGGGGAGGCGAGTCGATGAGTCGTCCGATGGTCGACCTGCGGGGCGTGTACAAGAGCTTCGGCACGCTCGAAGTCCTGCGTGGCGTGGATCTCCGGGTCAGGACCGGCGAGGTGACGGTCGTCCTCGGGCCGTCCGGCTCGGGCAAGTCGACCCTGCTGCGCAGCATCAACCACCTGGAGAAGGTGGACAGGGGCCACGTCAGCGTCGACGGCGAGCTGATGGGCTACCGCCGGGTCGGCGACCGGCTGCACGAACTGAAGGAGCGCGACATCCTGCGGCAGCGGACCCACATCGGGTTCGTCTTCCAGAGCTTCAACCTGTTCCCGCACCTGACCGTGCTGGACAACGTGGCCGAGGCGCCCCTGTCGGCGCAGCGCCGGCCAAGGCGGGAGGTCTATCCGGTGGCGCGACGGCTGCTCGACCGGGTGGGCCTGGCCGACAAGGCGGACGCGTTTCCCCGCCAGCTCTCCGGCGGTCAGCAGCAGCGCGTCGCGATCGCCCGCGCGCTGGCGCTTGACCCGAAGCTGGTGCTGTTCGACGAGCCGACCTCGGCGCTGGATCCCGAGCTGGTCGGCGAGGTGCTTGACGTCATGCGGGACCTCGCCCGCAGCGGCACCACCATGATCGTGGTGACCCACGAGGTCGGGTTCGCCCGCGAGGTGGCCGACTCCGTGGTGTTCATGGACGACGGGCTCGTCCTCGAACAGGGGCCGCCAGCCCAGGTGTTGGACGCGCCGCGCCACGAGCGCACCCGCGCGTTCCTGTCCAAGGTTCTCTGACCCCGCTTCGCCCGTCCCGCAACGCAGTTCGCCCCACTGGAGGAAGCACGTGTCCATCCTCGACCGACGCCGCCGGCCCGCCGCCGCAGCCCTGACCATCGTCGCCGCTCTCGCGCTGGCCGGCTGCGGCGGCAGCGCGGGGGCGAACGGCACGTCCACCGCGGCTGGGCCGTCCGGGCAGACCGTCAACCTCAGCCCGGACCAGCACCGGATCACCGCGGACAAGGTGGACGGGATCGCCGCCGAGGTGCCGGCCGACGTGCGCGCCGGCGGCAGGCTCGTCATCGGCGGCACCGCGGGTTCCGTGCCGCCACTGGGTTTCTACGCCACCGACGACAAGACGCCCATCGGCGTCGAGAACGACATCGCGTGGCTGGTCGCCGGCGTCCTCGGCCTCCAACCGCAGCTGGAGGTGACCTCCTGGGAGAACCTGTTCGTCGGCCTGGACAGCGGCAAGTACCAGGCGGGCTTCTCGAACATCACCGTCACCGAGGCACGCAAGGAGAAGTACGACTTCGCGACCTACCGGCTGGACACGCTCGCCTTCGAGGCGAAGAAGGGCGGCAACTGGAAGGTCGCCGGGCCAAAGGACGTCGCAGGCAAGACGATCGCGGTCGGCTCCGGCACCAACCAGGAGAAGATCCTGGTGAGCTGGAGCCAACAGGACGAGCGCGCCGGCCTCAAACCGGTCGACATCAAGTACTTCCAGAACGCGTCGGACTACTACCTCGCCCTCCAGTCCGGCCGGATCGACGCGTATCTCGGCCCGAACCCGAGCGCGAGCTACCACGCTGCCACGTCGGGCCAGACCGAGATCATCGGCACCCAGTCCGGCGGCGGCGACCTCGTCGGCAAGATCGCGGCCACGACGAAGAAGGACAACGGGCTGGTCAAGCCGTTCGCCGACGCGCTCAACGAGCTGATCAGGAACGGCAAGTACGCCGAGGTGCTCAAGCGCTGGGGCCTGTCCAACGAGGCCGTGCCGACCTCGGAGGTCAACCCGCCCGGCCTGCCCAAGAGCTGACAGTTCAGGGAGTCGCGCGCAGGACCCAGTCGACGTAGCCGCGCTCCTCAACCGGCACCCCGCGCCGGATCAGCTCGCGGAAGATCCGGCCCTGCGCGGCCAGTTCCCGGTTCGCGCCCGGCGCGGGCGGCTCGCGGTCGGTGCCGACCGTGGTCAACCGCATCAGCACCGGGCCGGGCGCGTGCCGGGGGATGTCTCCGCGCCGCAGACCCGCCCCCGGCTCGACCGCCAACCGCACCAGCCAGGTGTCGTGCGAGTCGGGGCTGGGGCGGTGCAGGAACACCAGCCCACCGATGTCGGCCCACCGGGTCGTGCGCCGCCGCCACGGCCGGAGCACGGTGACCCCGGCGTCGTCGAGGCGAACGCCGAACCCGCGCCGCAGCACCAGGAACAGCCCGACGGCCAGCACCGCGGGCGCGAGGATCGCCAGCCACAGCTCGCGGAGGACGCCAGCCAGCGCCAGCGCGCCGCCCGCCGCGACACAGATCAGGTACAGGCCGAGACCGAGGTAGAGCCCCGGCATCGGCAGCAGCCGCACCGTCTCGCCGTCGATCCCACGTCGGGGCCCCATGCCGTGCTGCGCAGCCGGTTCCACCGGGCCTCCGTGTCACCCTCGGGTGCGGCCACGGTCGCACGCCGACGATCACCGGTCAACCGAGGTGTGACCCGAAACGGTCCAGCGCCAGCCGGAACGCCTCAGGAGTCACCCGCGCGCCGCCGCCGAAGGGGTTCTGCAACTGGTAGATCGCGAACAGCAGCAACACCATTGTGGCGCTGAGGGTCACCATGATGATGGCGTGCGCGGCGAACTTGGGGCCGCCGAACAGATGCGGGAACAGGATGGAGATCAGCGCGCCGATGATCAGCGCCAGCCACACCACGGGATTCACCCGCTCGGCGGCACGCTCCAGCCGGTCCTGCCGCGCCATGTACAGCTCCAGCATCGGATCAGTGGCGGCCTGCGCCTGCACCGAGGTCGTGGTGTCCGAGGCGATGGCGGCGTGCAGTTTGTCCAGCAGTTCCCCGCCGCGTGCGCTGACCGATTCGCCGCGCGCCATGGCAGGCCACTCCTCGTCGGCGACCTCCTTCGCATAGCTTTGGCAGAGTTCCTGAATCTGCGCCCGCACGGCGGCAGGGCGGGAATCCGCCGCCCAGTACACCGCGACGAGGTTGTCCGCTTCCCTGGCCGTACTGGCTCGTGCGCTGGTGATTCCGTCGAACTGGGCGATCAGGACGAACGCGATCAGCACGGCGCTCAACCCGCCGACGATGCTGAAGACCTTGCCGGCCGCGTCGTTGTTCGCCTCGCGCAGCTCGGCCGACCCGAATCGTCGAATCGCGACGGTCAGCCCCACCGCGAACACCGAGGCGGCCAGCACCCAGAGCAGCCCCTCGAGATAAACACTCATTCGTCCGACTCCTATCACACTAATGGCGCAACAGAATCCGTCACGGTGCCGCCGACTAACCAGGAAACAGTCATAGGTCATTCTTTCGGCATCGCTTGACAGGGTCGGCTCAACAAAGCCCACTAGTCAGCAACTAGATCACCGGATACGGTTCCGGTAAAGCCTGCGATACGGGTGAATCCCGGAGATGCGAGCGTCGAATGCGCAGACAACACCGTGCCGCCGCAAGCATCGAGCGTCGACGATCGATCGCCCTGCGACTGTTCGCGTTGAGCGGTTCATTCGTACTGTGCGCGATTACGGCAATCGGGTGGCCACCGGCCGGTGCGGCGGCCCCGAGTTGCGTGTCCTATCAGGTGCGGACCGGTTCGTGGGGTACGTCGTCCACTCTGTCCCGGGTCGAACTGGCGACCGGCGAGACGAGCCGGGTCGCCGACCTCGGGTACACGGTGACCGCGATCGGCTACGCCGCCGACCAGGACACCGGCTACGGCATCGCCACGAGTCACCTCGGCCGGCAGTTCATCGACGGCGCGCACGTGGTGCGGTTCGACCGCCGGGGCGTCGTCACCGATCTCGGCCGGCCGGGCGGCACGGACGCGCCGTGGTGGGGCGACCCGTATCTCGAGCACTCCTACGGCGGCGAGGTGCTCGGCGGCACGCTGTACGTGCACGTGGACTTCCTCCTCTACGCCGTGGACGTCAACCCGGCCAGCGGTTCCTATCTGCGCGTGCTGCGCAGGACCGAACTCCGGCCCGCACTGCTGGGGTTGAGCGTCGGCGACATCGGCCGCGATCCGGCCAGCGGCGCGCTGTACGGGGTGTCCGCCACCGGCTACGGGTCGGCGCGGATCGTCCGCATCGATCCGGGCACCGGGGACGTCTCCGTCGTGTCGACCCCGGCCGGGCTGCCGGGTTCGCCGGTCTGGCCGGGCTACGGCTCGGTGGTCGTCGACGCGGAGCGAAACCTCTACGCCGTCAACGGCGCCGACGGCGGCAGCCGGCTCTACCGGGTGCGGCTGGACGGATCCGGCGGGGCCCAGGCGGTCGCCACGGGACCGGCCGTGTTCGAGACGGACGCGACCGGCTGCATCGCCGCCGCGCAGCCGCCGCCGACCACTCCCCCGCCCCCACCGCCGACAACCGGCCCGCCGCCGACGGTCCCGCCACCAGGCGGCACCCCGACCAACGCGCCGGGCCAGCCGAACGGACCGCCGCCGAACGGCGCAGTCCCGGGTGCCACAACGACTCCGCCGCCCGGCGCGGCGCAGCCACCCGGACCGGGCGGCACCGCTTCCTCGGTGCCGAGCGGGTCGGTCGCGCCGACCGCTCGGCCGTCCCAGCGGGCGTTCGCGCTGGCACCGGTCGGCCCCCGGCGTCCGGGCGAACCGCCGCCGTCGTCGCTGACCAGGCCCCGCGAACTGGTCATCGTGGTGGTGCTGCTGATCGTGCTCGGCGGTACCGCCGCGTCGTCCTCGCTGCGCGCGGGGCGCGCTCGTCGCGGCAGATAGCGGAATACGGAACGTTCCGTTGCGCCATGGGAGTGTATGGGCCACTCGGCCTCTGGCGCCCCGACGAATACCCTCACTAGCCTCCTCGAAGTGGCGTCGATCACACCGGCGGAGGAGGCCCAGCTATGAGATGGCGGGTTCGCCGGGCGGGCGACGCGGTCGCGGGCGCCGATCGAGGCGCGTTCGGGCGCGGCCCAGGTACCCCGAGGGATCCGTCGACCCAGGCGGACCGGCGGCAGGCCTTCCGCAGCCGCGTCGGCTATCCGTGCGTCCACTGTGGACTCCCGGTTCGGCTGACCGGCGCGCACGATCATCCGGGGCGCGCGGTCGTCGACCACGAGGGCGGCGTCGCCGGCGTGACCGAGGGCGGGCTGCCCAATCTCCAGCTGCGGCACCGGTTCTGCAACGATCCGCCGCCGGATCCCGGCGGCCTCGCGTCCAGCGGGATGGCCCTGCGGCGGGCTCGGCTCGGCTGGGCCACCGAGCGGTACGACGAGGGCGACCCGTCGGCCGGCGGAGACCTGACGCTCGGGTTGCCGCGCGGCACCGCGCTCTACCAGAAGTACTGGCGGGTTCGGACGATGCGCTACGCCATCAAGGCGTGCCGCTATTACGGACGCTCGCACTGACGCACACCTGTTACCGGACGCGGAGGGCTCGTGTTGGTTCGGTTGGTTCTCGGCCTGCTGTTGACCATCGTCGGGCTCGGCCTGGCTGGCAGGCGCGCATGGTGGCTGTTCCGGCTGATCCGTTCCGGTCAGCCGACCGGCGGCCGAACGGATGCCATCGGCGCGCGGGCTGCGGCGCAGCTGCGCGAGGTGTTCGGCCAGCGCAGGCTGCTGCGCTGGTCGGTGCCCGGCGTCGCGCACTTCGTCACGTTCTGGGGATTCGTGGTGCTGCTGTTCACCATCGTCGAGGCGTGGGGCGCGTTGTTCACCCCCGACTTCGCGTTCTGGTGGTTCGGGCGGCAGCCGTGGCTTGGCTTCCTCGAGGACCTGTTCACCGTCGGCGTGCTCGCCGGCCTCGCGACGTTCGCGGTGATCCGGGTGCGCAACGCGCCGCAGCGCAAGGAGCGGGCGTCCCGGTTCTACGGCTCGCACACCGGCCCTGCCTGGCTGGTGCTCGCGATGATCGCGAGCGTCATGGTGACCCTGTTGCTGTACCGGGCCGCACAGGTCAACACCGGGCACTTCCCGTTCGGCGACAGCGGTTGGCCATTCGCCTCCTGGCTGCTGGCAAAGCCGCTCGCCGGGCTGGGCGCGACCGCGAACTCCGTCGTCGAGACGGTGTTCCTGCTCGGCAACATCGGCGTCATCGTCGGTTTCCTGGTGCTGGTGCTGCACTCCAAGCACCTGCACATCTTCGTGGCACCGCTGAACGTCACCACCAAGCGGCTGCCGGACGCCCTCGGTCCGCTGCTGCCGATGGAGTCGCACGGCAAGCCGATCGACTTCGACGATCCTGGCGAGGACGACGTCTTCGGGCGGGGCAAGATCGAGGACTTCACCTGGAAGGGCATGCTGGACTTCGCCACCTGCACCGAGTGCGGCCGGTGTCAGAGCCAGTGTCCCGCCTGGAACACCGGGAAACCGTTGTCCCCCAAGCTGGTCATCATGGATCTGCGGGACCACCTGTTCGCCAAGGCTCCGTACCTCATCGACAGTGTCCCCACGCCCGAGGAGGGCAGCGTCGACATCGTGCCGGGCGGCGGGCACGGCGTGCCCGAGTCCGGATTCGGTCGGGTGCCCGGCTCAGGACCGGACCAGGCGGCCCGCCCGCTGGTCGGCACGGCGGAGGTCGGCGGGGTGATCGATCCCGAGGTCCTGTGGTCCTGCACCACCTGCGGCGCATGCGTCGAGCAGTGCCCGGTGGACATCGAGCACGTCGACCACATCGTGGACCTGCGGCGCTACCAGGTGATGATCGAGTCGGAGTTCCCAAGCGAGCTCGGCACCCTGTTCCGCAACCTGGAGAACAAGGGCAACCCGTGGGGACAGAACAACGCGGGGCGGCTCGACTGGGCCAAGGACCTCGACTTCGAGGTGCCGGTGTTCGACGGCGCGCTCGCCGAGGACGTCGAGTACGTGCTGTGGGTGGGTTGCGCCGGCGCGTTCGAGGACAGCGCGCGCAAGACCGTGCGGGCCACGGCGGAACTGCTGCACCTGGCCGGCGTGAACTACGTGGTGCTCGGCATGGAGGAAACCTGCACCGGCGACCCGGCGCGGCGCTCCGGCAACGAGTTCCTGTTCCAGATGATGGCGCAGCAGACGGTGGAGACGCTGAACGCGGTGTTCGAGGGCCGCGAACCGAACCAGCGCAAGATCGTGACGACCTGCCCGCACTGCATGAACACTCTCGGCCGGGAGTATCCGCAGTTGGCAGGGCACTACGAGGTCGTGCACCACACGCAGCTGCTGAACCGGCTGGTGCGGGTCGGCGCGCTGACCCCGGTCAAGCCGGTGGCCGGCGCCGAGGGGCCGACCGTGACCTACCACGATCCCTGCTATCTGGGCCGGCACAACAAGGTCTACGAGCCGCCGCGCGAACTGGTCGACCTCGCCGGGGCCACGCTCGCCGAGATGCCTCGGCACGCGGACCGGTCGCTGTGCTGCGGAGCCGGCGGCGCGCGGATGTGGATGGAGGAGAAGATCGGCAAGCGGATCAACCTGGAGCGGGTCGACGAAGCCATCGCCACCGAGGCCGAGACCATCGTCACCGGCTGCCCGTTCTGCCGGGTCATGCTCACCGACGGCCTTGACCAACGGCAGAGCGAGGCGGTGGCCACCAACGTCGAGGTGCGGGACGTGTCGCAGCTGCTGCTCGAGTCGGTCCGGCGTGGTTCGCCCGGCGCGTCGGCCGGGCAGGTCGAGTCGGCGAGGGAAGGCTGACCGAGGCACCGCGCGAAATCCGGTCGCACGGCACCGAAATCCGGTCGCGGTGCGGCGTGACCGGCGGTCATGCTGGCTGTCATGCAGATCAGACCCGTGCGCGTCGAGGACTGGCCGGCGATCTGGCCGTTCCTGCACGACATCGTCGCGGCCGGCGAGACCTACACCTACGACCGAGACCTCACCGAGGACCGGGCACGCTCGATCTGGCTGCTCGAACCGCCGGGGCACACGGTCATCGCCGTCGACGCGGCCGGCGTCGTGCTGGGCACCGCGAAGATGAACCCCAACCAGGCGGGCCCCGGCGCGCACGTCGCGAGCGCGAGCTTCATGGTGGCACCGGCGCACTCGGGCCGGGGCGTCGGGCGCGCGCTCGGCGAGTACGCCCTGGACTGGGCGAGGGCGGCGGGCTACCGCGCCATGCAGTTCAACGCGGTGGTGGAGACCAACACCAGGGCCGTCGCGCTGTGGAGGTCGCTTGGTTTCGCCGTGCTCGGCACGCTGCCGGAGGGGTTCGACCATCCGGTGCACGGCTTCGTGGGACTGCACATCATGCATCGCCCGCTCTGACCCATCTGCGTGCTTGACGCGTCCGCCCGGCTCCGCCAAGGTGGACACGCCCCGCCAGGCGGCCACCCTCCACGTTGGGGGCGGCCGTTGCCGACAGCAACGCGCGGTCTCAGCCAGTCGATTGCCGTGGGGCAGCCCATTTTCTCCTGCCAACGCGGCACTGCGGCCGCGCGCACCTGGCAAGGAGAGCCAGCAATGACAGCTACCTTCGTTCGGAGCGTCGCGCTCGCGGCCACGGCGGCCCTGTGCCTGCTCGGTGCCGCCGCGACCTCGGCGGTGGCCGCCCCCACCGCATCCGACACGTCCACGCACGCCGCGGCGCCGGCCTGGTCCGGCACGTTCGCCGGCTTCCCGTCCTCGACCTGGTCGAAGGCCTGGGGCGAGGCCAGCAAGGGCACCTGGGGCTTCAAGGACCTCAAGGCCGCCGCGGACCCGGCGTCGCCGGCCGGGCCGGTCCTGGACGTCACCTACGGCAAGGGATCCTCGGCGAACTCCTGCTCCAACTGCCCCAACCCTGGCGGCGGCCAGTTCTACACCGACTTCGGGCAGGTCAACCATCCCGAGCTGAAGTCGGCGCAGACGTTGGACCTCAAGTACTACGTCAAGTTCCCGACCAACTACGACTGGGGCAAGGCCGGCAAGCTGCCCGGCCTCTACGGCGGCGCGATCGGCTGCGAGAGCGGCGGAAACCACTGCGGCGGCTTCTCGACCCGCTACATGTGGCGCGGCGGAAACCCCGGCGAGGTCTACTTCTACTCGCCGACCACGTCCGGCCCGACCGGCTACGGCGTCGACCTCGGCCTCGGCTCGTGGCACTTCGCCGCGGACGGCGGCTGGCACGCCATCGAACAGCAGGTCGACCGGAAGGCCCAGCAGGTCACCGTCTGGTACGACGGGAAGCAGGTGCTCAACGCCAAGACCGCCGGCATCTCGACCATCCCGTTCTCCGGCGTCTTCTTCTCCACGTTCTTCGGCGGCCACGACACCTCGTGGGGCCCGAAGTCCACGGTGCACGCCTATTTCGCGGACTTCTCGGTCAGCACGTCCGTCCAGCACTGACATCCGCCGAGGCCGCGCCGGGCTCCGTGCCCGGCGCGGCCCCACCCCTCGTCAGGACGTCGTGGTGGTCGGCGACGCGCTCGTGGAGGTCTTGGGCGGGGCAGGCGGGGCGACCCGCGACGCGGTCACCGTCGTGCCGCTCACCTGTCCGGCGACCCGCACTGCGGTCCCGACCGGGAACTGGTCCTTGGTGCCTGGCTGCTGCTTGGTGCCGAACTGGGTCTGCGGCGTGATGGCGACCGTGAACTGCTTGCCCGCCTTGGTGGTGACGGTCCAGCTGTCGCCGTTCTCGGCGGTGACCTGGCCGGTCACCCCGGTGGCGCCGTGCTTGCCGGACTTGCCCTTGCTCGACGACGGTGACGGCGGCGTCGAGCTCGCCCCGGACGCGCCGGACGAGCTCCCGCACGCGGTGAGAGCCAACACGAGACCACCGACGGTCAGCGCGGCACCGGCCACTCGCGCGATCCTGCCGCGGCTCGGTCGGCGTGTTGTCGCATCCACAGGTTGCTCCTCGGTCCCACGATCGAAGCCGGCGCACCGCCGGTCGTCACCAACGGTGTCGCCGCCGCCTGAGCGCGGCCTGAAACCACGGGACGGAGCCGAATTCGTTCAGGTTGACTTCAGCGACCGGCCCCTCCGCGCGGTCGCAGCGCACACGACCGCGTAGACCCCGGTCGCCACGGCGAGGATCGCGAAGCTCGGCGGCAGCGAGCCGACGGCGTAGGACAGGCCGAGGCCGGCCCACAGCTCCCCCACCGCCAGCGCACCGGACAGGGCGAGCGCGACGAACGGCCGGGCGGTCAGCCGCTGCGCGGCGCCGGCCGGCGCGGCGAGCAGACCCAGCAGCAGCAACGCGCCGACCGCCTGGGTCGCCTCGGCGGTCGCCGCGCCGACCAGCGCGAGGAAGCCGAAGCCGAGCAGCCGCACCGGCACGCCGCGCGCCCTGGCCACCGCCTCGTCGATGCTGGCGAACAGCAGCGGCCTGGCCAACGCGAGCACGGCGACGCAGATCGCCACCGCGATCACCGCCGACACCGTGGCCTGGTCGGCGGACAGACCGAAGATCGAGCCGAACAGCACGGTGACACCCGCAGTGCCGTTGGCGGTGCTGCGGGAGGTCGTGTAGATCGTCAGGAAGAGCACGCCGAGGCCGAGGATCCAGGCGAAGACGCTGCCGATCACCACGTCGTCGGCGCGCCCCCTGCGCCCGAGCGCGCCCATCAGCAGCGCCAGCGCGATCGTCGCGGCGAACAGGCCGATCCGAGGGTCGACGCCGAACGCCAACGCGGCCAGCGCCCCGGTGAACGCGACGTGGCTCAGCGCGTCCCCGGTGAACACCTGCGCCCGCAGCACCAGGAAGTAGCCGACCAGCCCGGCCGCCGCGGCGATCGCGGTGCCGGCCAGCAGCGCGTGGCGCAGGAACTCCGGCAGCGCCGTCATGCCGCACCCCGCGCGGTCAGTCCGGCAAACCTGGCAAGCCCGGCAAGCCGGGTAATCGCGTACCCGCCGAAGGCGAAGGTGGTCACGTAGAACCCGAGCGGACCGGAGGTGTAGTAGGACACGCCGAGCCCGAGCCAGGTCGCCGCGAGGCCGATGACGATCGTCAGCGGCAGGCTCCAGCGCGGGTTCGCCGTGAGCGCCTGCGCGGTGGCCGCCGGCATCACCAACAGCGCGAACACCAGCAGCGTGCCGGTGATCTGGCTGGCCTCCGCCGCGGCGCAACCGAGCAGCACCAGGAACACCACCGACAGCGCCCGCACCGGCACGCCCCGGGCGGCGGCCACGTCGGGGTCGATCGAGGCGAACAGCAACGGGCGGCCGATCAGCGTCAGCACCGCCAGCGCCGCGGCCGCGATCACCAGCAGCACCACCACCTGCGTGGTCGTGACGCCGAGGAAGCTGCCGAACAGCATGGTGTTCATGCCGGACAGGAAACCCTTGTACAGCGCCACGAACAGGAATCCGCAGGCGAGCGCGAACGCCTGCACGGTGCCGGTCACCGCGGACTCCTGGCCGTGGCCGCCGGCCCCGAACGGCAGCGCGGCGATCACCAGCGCGGCGGCGACGCAGAACGCGAAGTAGCCGAACGTCGCGGCGACGCCGAGCAGCGTCGCGCCCGCCGCGCCGGGAAATCCGACGACCGCCAGCGTGTGGCCTGCGAAGGACTGGCGGCGCAGCACCATGAACCAGCCCATCGCGCCGGCCAGCACGGCGACGATCGTGCCGGCGCGGAAGGCGTTGACCATGAACGGGTAGGACCACAGGTCCCGCAGGTCGGCGACCAGGTTCCAGCTCGGCGTCATCGGGTGTCGCCCCTCGGGTCGCCGCCGTGCCGGTCGGTGTGCCTCGCGGGGGCCTCCGGCTGGCCGACCACGACCAGCCGGCCGTCGGAGGTCCGCAGCACCTCGATCGGCGTGTCGTAGAGGCGACTGAGGGTGGCTCCGGTGATGACCTCCTCCGGGGTGCCGGTGGCCGCGCCGCCGTGGGCCAGGTAGGCCACGCGGTCGAGGTAGCCCAGGATCGGGTTGACGTCGTGCGCGACCATCACCACGGAAACCCTTTCGCTGCGGCAGATTCTCGCGACCAGCGCGGCGACGGCGCTCTGGTTGGGCAGGTCGAGGCTGTCCAGCGGCTCGTCGAGCAGCAGCAGGTCGGGCCTGCGCACCAGGGCCTGCGCGATGAGCAGCCGCTGCTGTTCGCCGCCGGAGAGCGCGCCGATGGGCCGTGCAGCGTAGGCCGTCGCGCCGACCAGGTCGATCACCTCGGCGATCCGGTCCTCGGCCGCGCGCCGCCGCGCCCTCGGCGCGAGGAAGGCTGGCAGCGGGACGCCCCAGCGGTCGCCGTCCAGGCCGAGCCGCACGACGTCGACACCCCGGATCCGCAGTGCCGCGTCGAAACTGCGCCGCTGCGGCAGGTAGCCGACGCGGTGGTTCCCTCGGCCGGGTCGGGCCCCGAGCACGCTGATCTCCCCTGCTGTCAGGGGAAGCAGCCCGAGGAGGACCTTGACCAGGGTGGACTTGCCCGCGCCGTTGGGGCCGAGCAGGGCGACGAACTCGCCGGCGCCGACGGTGAGGTCGACGCCGGACCACACGGTCCGGCCGCCGAGCCGGACCGCCGCGCCCCGCAGCCGGACCGCCGCGCCCCGCAGCCGGATCGCCGCGTCGGGCGGCCGGGCGGGCGGCGGGCTGTCGCCGCCCACCGCCCGCTCGCCTTGGCGCAGACTCACTTGCCAGTCGCCTTGGCCAGGGCCTGCTCGATGCCCTGCAACTGGGTGGCCTGCCAGTCCTGGAAGGTCGCGGTGGCCGGGGCCAGCGTCTCGGTCACCGTGGCCACCTGGATGCCGGCTGCGGTGGCGGCGTCGACCTGGGCCTTGACGTCCGGGGTGGAGTTCTGGCTGTTGTACACGTAGATCTTGATCTGCTTGCCGGAGATCTGCTGGTCCACGGTGGCCTTGTCCGCCGCCGTCGGATCGGTGCCCTCGCTGATGGCGTCCAGGAACTTCTCCGGCGTCAGCAGCTTGAGGCCGAGGCCCTCGGCCAGCGGCGTGACGATGGACTCGGACGCGCCGATCGGGGTGTCGGCGTACTTCGCCTTGATCTCCGCGATGAGCTTGGTGTAGCGGTCGAGGGCCTTGTTCTCGAAGTCCTGCTTCTGCTTGTCGAAGTAGGCCGCGTCGGCCGGGTCGATCTTCTGGTAGTCGGCCGTGATCGCGTCGACGACCTTGCGCACGCTCTCCGGCGAGTACCACTGGTGCGGGTTGCCGCCCTCCTGCACGCCGACCAGGTCGCCGACGGTGCGGACGGTGCGCTTGTCGTTGGGGTTGGCGGCGATCAGCTTCGGCGCCCAGGCGTCGTAGCCGATGCCGTTGACGATCGCGTACTGCGCGGAGGCGACCGTGCGCCCGTCGGCGGGGGTGGCCTCGTAGGAGTGCGGGTCGGTGTCGGGGTTGCTGATGATGCTGGTGACCGTGGCGTGGTCGCCGCCGAGCTGGGTGGCGATGCTGCCCCAGAAGTTCTCCGCGGCCACGACGGCGATCTTCGTGGTCGACCCGGCGGCGCTGCTCGCGCCCGTCGACGCCGGGGCTGAGGTCGCGCACCCGCTCACCGCGGTGATCACGGCGGCCGCGCCGGCGGCGGCGATCAGGCCGCGTCCTCGGAACCGAGCGGCAGACAGGGCTTTCCTCACGACAGTGTCCTTCCACGAGGGCGACACGCCCTCAGTTCGACGACGCCACGGTGCGGGCGTGTCGGGGACGCTAAGTGAAAACGGTTACCGATACAAGGTAGGGTCCTACTGCTAACGAAAACCGTTTCCTCGTTGTGACCTGATCTCGCCCGGACCCCGCCGGGCCACGAACCGTTGGAGCCCCCGACCGTGAAGATCGCCTTCGTCGGCAAGGGAGGCAGCGGCAAGACCACACTCGCCTCCCTCCTGATCAGCCACCTCGCCGACCAGCGGCGTCCCGTGCTGGCCCTGGACGCCGACATCAACCAGCACCTCGCCGTCGCGCTCGGCGCGACCGAGGACGAGGCCGCCGCGCTGCCGGCACTCGGCGCGCACCTGCCGCTCATCAAGGACCACCTGCGCGGCGCCAATCCCCGGATCGCCTCCGCCGACGCGATGATCAAGACCACCCCGCCTGGCGCGGGCTCCCGCCTGCTGCGGGTGGCCGAGGACAACCCGGTCTACCGGGCCTGCGTGCGCGAGGTCGGCGGCGCGCGGCTCGCCGTCACCGGCCCGTTCGCCGAACGGGACCTCGGCGTGGCCTGCTACCACTCGAAGGTCGGCGCGGTCGAACTGTTGCTCAACCACCTGGTCGACGGCGACGGCGAGTACGTCGTCGTCGACATGACCGCGGGCGCGGACTCCTTCGCCTCCGGGCTGTTCACCCGGTTCGACGTCACGTTCCTGGTCTGCGAGCCCACCGTCCGCAGCGTCGCGGTGTACCGTCAGTACCTCGACCACGCCAGGGACTTCGGCGTGCGGATCGCCGTGGTGGGCAACAAGGTCAGCGACGAACGGGATCTCGAGTTCCTGCGCGACCGCGTCGGCGACGACCTGCTCACCTGGCTCGGCCGGTCGGACCACGTGCGCGCCGCCGAACGCGGCGAGGTCCGGCCGATCGGCCGGCTGGAGCAGGCGAACCGGGCGGCCCTGGCCGCGATGTGCGCGCTGGCCGAGGCGACGGACAAGGACTGGCCGACCTATCAGCGCCAGGCGGTCGAGTTCCACCTGCGCAACGCGCGCGCCTGGGGCAACGACCGCGCGGGCGCCGACCTCGCAGACCAGGTCGACCCCGACTTCGTCATCAGTCCCGACGCGCTGTCGCGCTCGGGCCACGCGCCCGTCCCCAACTGACCGGAAACCCCAACACACCAGGAGGTACCGACCATGTCCCTTACCGTGCCGACCGCCCTGCTCGACAAGGCCGAGCGGGGCGAGGTCGACGACGCGGAGTTCGTCGACTGCGTGCGCGAGTCCCTGCCCTACGCGTGGGAGGTGATCAGCCGGGTGGTGGCCGACCTCGACGCGGGCGCCGAGGAGTTCGCCGCCGACGCGACGCCGCCGCCGAGCGAGCCGGATCGCGGACAGTTGTTGCGCGCCTTGGCCTCCGACGCCATCCGGGGCGGCCTCGAGCGGCACTTCGGCGTGCGGCTCGCGTTCCAGAACTGCCACAAGGTCGGCGCGTTCCGCCCGTCGGCCGTCGACGGCGCCGCCTACCGCGCGTTCGTGTCGCCAAGGGGCCAGTTGCTCAACCAGAGCCCGGAACTCGTCGACTGCTGACGGGTGTCGGCGCGCGACGCCGGACTGTCCGGCGTCGCGCGCCCGGTCCTCACACCTGGGTGAAGGTCCAGCGCTGCGCGCCGCTTCCAGTGTCGGTGGCCTGGGTCAGCGGGTCCCCGTCCGCGACACCGCCCACCGTGAGCGTCAGCCCGCTTGCCTTGCCCGTGACCGTGACGCCGGCCGAGCCCGAGGTGACCAGCCACCGCTGGTTGTCTCCCCCGTGGCAGGTCCACTGGATGATCGCCGCGCCGGACGCGGTCGAGCCGCCGTTGACGTCCATGCACAGTCCGCTGGCGACGTTGGTGAACGAGAAGCTGCCGTCGGGATTCCCGGTGGCCTTCCACTGTTGGTTGGGTCCGCCGTGCCTGGCCCACTGGATCAACTGCGTGCCGGTGGCGGTGGAACTGGCCGGGTCGTCCACAACCTTGCCCGAGCCGAGGTTGCCGATGGTGTAGGTCTGGCCCGAGGCCACCGGCCCCGGCGTCGAGCCGGGCGCGTAGACCTCGAACTCGTAGAGCGAGTAGCCGTAGGTGGTGCCGCGCGCGGTGCCGAGCATCCGCACGTAGCGGCCGGAACCGGTCAGCCCGGTCAGGTCCTCGACGCCGCCGACGCCGGTGGACGTCTGGTAGATCGTCGTCCAGTTCGTCGCGTCGGCCGAGGTCTGGAGTTGGTACGCCTTGCCGTAGGCGGTCTCCCAGGTCAACTTCACCCGCCCGATCGACCTGGTCGTGCCGAGGTCGACCTGGAGCCACTGGGGATCGGCGTAGGCGCTGGACCACCTGGTGCCGTAGTCGCCGTCGACGGCGTTGGCGCCAGGGAAGTTCGGCGTCTCGGTGCTCGACACGGTGACCGGTCGGTTCGCGGCCAGGTTGCCCGGCTGCGCGGCGGTCGGCCACGCGGGGTTGCGACCGACGCTCGCGATCACGCCCTGGAAGGCGCTGTAGGTGGCGGCGAGCTTGGGCGAGCCCCAGGTCTGCTGAGCGAGCATCCGCAGCGGATCCTTGATGCCGGCGGCGACGGTGTCCTCGGTCTCGGCGTTCGGATTGTCGCACCACACGTGCAGCTTCGCGCCGAGATCCTTGGCGCGGCCCGCCGCCGTCAGCGTCTGGTTGCCCTGGAAGACGGTGGGGTTCCAGGTCTCGTAGCCCCACGTGACGTTGGGCTTCGCGCCGCCGAGCACGTAGTAGGTCGGATCCCAGCTGGCGTTCATGATCTCGTGGCCGTTGTCGACGTGCTGCTGCGGCGAGAGCCCTGAGTTCGTCCAGAACTCGACGACCACCTCGGGGTGCACGGTGACCGCGCTGCCGCCATACAGGCCGTCGTTCCAGGCGCGGGTGGTCTTGCCGCCTGCGCGGACCACGCCGTCCGCCCAGTTCACGAAGCCAAGGTAGGTGTCCTTGGCGTTCGCCGACGCGCCGTAGTGGGCGCGCGCGTAGGTCAGCATCTGCGGGTAGTTGCCGTAGTTGGTGACGTACTCGTCCGCGCCGATGTGCCAGTAGGGGCCGGGAAACAGCGGCAGGTACTCGGTGATGAGGTCCTTCATCAGGGTGTACGAGGCGTCCTTCGCCAGGTCGATGTAGCCGTTGTTCACCGTGCCGTCGCTGCCGACGAGCCGGAGGTCCTGGTGTGCGGCCAGGATCGTGTCCATGTGTCCCGGCATGTCGATCTCGGGCACGATCGTCACGTGGTACCTGGCGGCCAACGCGACCAGGTCGGCGACGTCCTTTTTGGACAGATGGTCGGCCGACACGATCTCGGGATGGGTGTCGCTCTGGATCCGGAAGCCCAGGTTGTCGGACAGGTGCAGGTGCAGGTAGTTGAGCTTGAGGTAGGCCAGCTCGCGGATGTGGTTGCGCAGCCAGGCTGGCGTGAAGAACTTCCGCCCGTCGTCCACCATCAGGCCACGCTGGGCATAGGCGGGCCAGTCCCGCGCGCTGCCCTGCGGCACGGCGTAACCCTGGTGCAGCAGCTGCAACAGGGTGCGGGTGCCGGCGAACGCGCCAGCGTCGGCGCGCGCGGTGACGGCCACCCGGTCGGTGATCGCGAGCTGGTAGCCCTCGGCGCCGAGGCCGGTGTCGGTCGAACCGAGGCCGAGATAGATGTCGCCCGGCGTCAGGTCGGCGGTGCTGCCGGTGACCTGGGCGATGGTGAACCCCGACAGCGCGGTCAGGTCCTCGGCCAGCGTCTGACTGGTCGCCTGGAGTGCCGCCGCGTCGCCGGTGGCGCGCACGATTCTCGTTGCGGCGCCGAAGGTGTAGGCGCCGGTGCCGCCGGTCCACTGTTGGAGGGCGGGGATGGTGGTTGGCGTCGCGTTGACGGCGGCGGCCGGCGAGGCGGCGGCGACCGCCGTGCCCGCGAGAGCCACCGCCAACGCGGCGAGCAGGCGGATCGGGGTGCGTAGCAGAGTCATCGGCGGTGTCCTTGCGCTCACAGGGCGGGACGGCGACCTCAACTGACTAACCGGTAATGAGGACACCGCAGACCGGCCCGCACTGTCAATACCTGCACGGAATTGACCTGAACAGAGCATTAACACGCACTACTGGTCATTACCGGTGCCGACGTCGCCCGGACGAGACCCGCGCGGTCACCGGCTCTGCGCGGACGCCGCAGTGGAGAACCGGCGCAGCCCAGGGATGCTCGCGCCGACCAGCGCGACCGCCGCCACGCACAGCAGGCCACCGCTCACCAGCGCGACCAGTCCCGACGTCGCGCCGGCGACCAGGCCGCCGCGCAGGTTGCCGAGGTCCGGGCCGGCCTGCCCGACGATCTGTTCGGCGGCGGCCACCCTGCCCCGCAGCGCGTCCGGGGTGTGCAGCTGCACGATCGTGCCCCGGGACACCACCGAGACGGTGTCGGCCGCGCCCGCCAACACCAGGAAGGCCAACCCGAGCCACGGGTTCGGCGCGATGCCGAACAGGGCGAGCGCCACACCCCAGGTGGCCGATCCGCAGAGCATCACCAGGCCTGGGCGGGCCATTCTGGTGAACACCCCCGACCAGACCGACGCGAGCACCCCGCCGACCGCCATGGCCGACAGGAACAGCCCGAGAGTGCGCGGGTTGTTCCCGAAGCGCTCGGCGTTGACCAACGGAAACAGGCTGATCGGCATCGACAGCACCGTGGTGGCCAGGTCGGTGAGCAGCGCGCCGCGCACCACGGGGCTGCGCACCAGGAACGTCAGACCGTCCAGCACCCCGTGCAGGCCGGGACGGGACACTTCGCCGTCGGGGCGCATCGGCGGCAGCCCGAACGCGCCGTAGAACGCCAGGACGAACGTGATCGCGTCGAGTAGGTAGCAGCCGCCGACGCCCAACCAGCCAAGGAGCAGCCCACCCAGCGCCGGCCCCAGCAACATGGCGCCCTGGAACGCGATCCGGTTCAACGCCAACCCGGCCGCCAGTTGGTCGCCGGGCAGCAGCCGAGGAAGGAAGGTGCGCGCCGCCGGGCCGCCACCGGCGACGAAGCAGGACTGCACGGCGACGAGCAGCAGCACCGCGATCACCGGTAGTTGCCCGAAGAACCCTTGCACCGCAAGGAGAATCGCGCACACCGCCTGGCCGACGGTGGTCACCAGGTAGAACTTCCGCCGGTCGACGCGGTCGATGGCCGCGCCGGCGAACAGCCCGAACACGATCAACGGCACCGCCTGGGCCAGCCCGACGGCACCCGTCCAGACGGTGCTGCCGGTCGCGTGCCAGACCTGGAACATCACCGCGACCAGCGTCAGCTGGCCGCCGAACCCGGAGAACGCCCGGCCGATCCACAGCCGCCGGAACGCCGGCGACGACCGCAGCGGAGTCAGGTCGATGAGCGCGTGCCCTATCGCCATGCGCTGCCCTCGGCCAGTCCGAACCGGTCCGGCGTGCCGCCTTCGACCATCCGGGGATCATAACAGCCCTTATACAATTGCTGTCACATCCCGGCGACCGAGACGTTGGCGGCACTCCCCCGGCGGCACTCCCCTGGTGGCCACCGCACCGCGCGGCGCTCGCGTCGCGGTCGTGCCACAGTCGCGTCGGATAAAGCGGTCAATCGGCGCGAAAAAGGGCTTTCCGATCCGTGGACACCTTTTACCTGAATACTCGAACAGGTACCGGGCGCGGGAAGATACCGTCGCAGTAACACGAAAACCAGGCCATCACCCAAATGAGACGGGGTTTCGGTCGTCGCTATCTTGTTTGCCGTGCCATCGGGACAAGAGTCGCTCTGGATGCCGCTTCTCATCGCAGTCCTCGCCGCCATCAGCATTGTGGGCGCGCAGTTGATCAACGCGTGGCGCGAGAGCCAACGACGTGAGCAGGACATTCGACACGATCACCTGCACTGGGAGTACGAGGACCGCGCCCGTTGGTCGCAGCAGCGGCTCGAGTTGTACGCGCGCTATCTGGCGTTGATCGACAAGTGCACGCGGTCGGTCGGCCTCGCGATGGCGCAGTTCGAGCTGCGCCGGGACCTCGACCTGAAGAAGCCCATCGCGATTCTCGCGGACTGCGTCGACACCCTGGCCGCGATCAAGATCGTCGGCTCCAGCCCGGTCGTGAAGGCGGGCCAGGAGGCGCACGACTGCCTCAACGACATGGTGTACGACCTGATCGCGGCCAAGCCGCTCGACCCGTCCGACCGCGCCGAGCGCGACATGTCCGACCGAATGAGCTTGGTGAAGAACCGGGTCCGCAACGTGCAGGAGGCCATGCGCGGCGACCTCGGCACCACCGGCAGGGGCGCGAAGGCGCGCTCGCGCGCGGCCGATCCCCATCGGACACACGACCAGACCGGCCGCACCGAGTGGGCGAGCCCGACGGTCTGACGACGCGGACGTTCGCCATGGCGAAAGGCCGCACAACGTTTTCGCCGTGCGTCACGGCCGTATTCCCGACTCCGCGCGTCGCATTTCCACCGAACGTCCACTCGGGCATCCGGAATGTGCCGCCGCGCTTGGAATAGCCGTGGAACTGACGGAGTGCCCGATCCGGGCGGCGACTGGTCTCGCCGTGTCGAGCCGCGTCACGCAAGGGGTTCGATCAGCTGCGTGGCGCGCGTCGCCGCCGCGAGGGCGCGCGGATCGCCCGTCCTGGCATAGGTGTCCACCGCGGTGTCGGCGAACTTGATCGCGTGCTCGTCGCCGTGTCGGACGGCCCGCGCCATGGTCTCGGCGGCGGCGTCCGGCCCGTCGGGCCCGGTCGGCAGGGTCGACTCCTCGGCGGCCGTCGCCGGCGCGTAGACCGAGGTCACCGCCGCGCTGGCGGCCCACGCCGCCGCCATGCTCTGCCCCCACAGGTTGCGGGGCAGCGCTGGCAAGGTGCGCAGCACGGCGTTGGGCGCGGTGACCGCGTGCACCAGCATGACCCCGGATCCGTGGCCGTGCGTGCGATAGCGCAGCGTCGCGGTGTCCACCAGTTCGGTCAGCAGGGTCCGCGCGTCGTCGATGCCGGACGGGACGCGCAGAGCGGCGAGCGCGGTGGACCAACCGTCCAGGCCGGCCAGTCGGCCGACCCGCGCCACGATGCCGCCCGTCTGGTCGGCGATGCGCGGAATCTCCTCCAGCGCAACGGACACCGGCAGCCGGCCGGCCGGTTCCAGCACGCACGGCAGGAGCTGCCAGCGCGCCGCCCAGTAGCCGAGCCCGTGCGCGAGCTCGGCGATCCTCGGCTCGGTCGGCTCCTGGTCGAGCAGCACGCGCACCGCGTGGCCGACCCGGATGACGCCGTGGGTCGCCCCCGCCACGATGCCGGGCAGCAGCCTCGGCCACCAGCTCGCCAGCACCTCCCGCCACGGGGCCTCGGCGAGTTCCCTGGTGAACAGCTCGATCCAGTCGCCGATGCGGCGTTCGTCGCCGAGCGCCTCGCGCCATCCGACGATCGGCTCGCGGGCCTTGGGAAGATCGTCCAGCCGCCGGACGTAGTCGTCCAGCCAGTGGTGCACGGACTCGCCCTGGCCGGCCCTGGTCATCGCCTCGACCGCCATCGGGCCGTGGTTGCTCAGCCAGCCGTCGAACTCCGGTCCCGTGCGGTGCAGGCGTTCGTACGCCTCGTCGAGCACTCCGGTCGGGTCGATGGCCATGGTTCCTCCCTGATCACAACGTCTGCGACCAGTGTTCAACTTCGACCTGGCTTGAGGTCAACCGCGCGGCGCGCCGGATGGTCGCGCGGGTCAGGAACCGATGATGCACACTGCCCGCATGGTCTTCGAGGTGACCCGCGCACAGGTTGTGGCGTATCGGATCGCGGCGCACGGCTTCGACCGGCGGACGCCGACCGCGACCGAGCTCGCCGTCCTCGACCTCGGGGTGCAGGACACCAGGGGCTCCGCCTCGGTCGCGCTGGCCGCCCGGCTGCCCGCCACGGCGGCCGGGGATCCCGTCGCCGAGGACGGGCCGCTCGCGTTGCTGTGGTCGTTTCGCGGGGCACCACACCTGCACCGGCGGGACGATCTGGCTGCGCTGAGCGCGGCCCTGTGGCCGCGCGGCGACGCGGACGCGATGGCACGTCTCAGCACGGAGCGCTCGGCGCTGAAGGCGGCCGGTGTCGGCGGCGTCGAGGCGTTCACGGCCGTGGCGACGGCGCTGCGCGCTGCGGTCTCGGGGCCGACACCGAAGGGCGAGGTCAGCGCGGCGGTGACGGCGGCGCTGCCCGACGCGTACTCCTACCAGTGCCGGGGCTGCGGCGCGACCCATGTGTACGGCGGGATTCTCCAGCAGGTCGGCCTGCCGGCCGGGGTGCGGCACCGGCCGGGCAGCTCGCCGCTGCTGCTGACCCCGCTGGAGAACCGGCCACCGGTGCCCGAGCAGGCGGCGGGCGCGTCGGCCGTCGCGGACGCCTATCTGCGGCTGCACGGTCCGGCCACCCCGGCCGAGTTCGCCGGCTACCTCGGCACGTCGCAGGCCGAGGTCCGGCCGGCGTGGCCGGCCGATCTGGTCGAGGTCCGGGTGGACGGCCGGCGCGCGTGGCTGCCCGACGCCGAGGTGGCCGCGCTGCGGCGGGCCGAGGCGCCGGAGCTCACCAGGCTGCTGCCGCCGCTCGACCCGTTCCTCCAGGCGCGCGACCGCGGCACGCTCGTGCCGGATCCGTTGCTACAGAAGGAAGTCTGGCGAGTGCTCGGCAATCCTGGCGCGCTGCTGCACAACGGGGAGATCGCCGGCACCTGGCGCAGCAAGGGCAGCGGGCGCAGGCGCCTCGACGTCAGCGTGCGGCCGTTCGCGCGGCTGTCCCGCGCCGGCCGCGCCGCGGTCGAGGCCGAGGCCGACCGGCTCGCCGCGGTGCGCGGGTTCACCGAGGTCGGGACGGCCATCGAACAGGACTGAGCATCCGCACCGCTCGAAACCTCGCCCAGCACGCCTCTGGTGAGGATTCTTGTTTAACTCTGATCGCAAGTTGAGTCTTGTGTGCGAATTAATGCGGAGTTAACCTCAGCGCCGACCGCCGGGTAACCCGCCCCGCACGCGACCAGCTACGGCAGCCGACACACCGATCCGTTGGGACTGCACCGGCAGGCTCAACCGGCGCTGGAACCTGCCAACCCGATCAGCACGCCGCATGCTTCCTGCCGACCGGAGGGAACAGTATGAGACGAAGAGGGATCGCCCTGTCGTTGGCCGCGTTGGTCGCCGCGGCCCTGACCCAACTCACGCTGGTCGGGGCGCCCGTGGCCGACGCACTGCCCAACACGCTCGCCAACACGCCGCCGATGGGCTGGAACGACTGGAACGCGTTCGGGTGCGGAGTCGACGAGCAACTGGTCACCCAGACCGCGGACACCTTGGTGTCCAACGGGATGCGCGACGCCGGGTACACCTACGTCAACATCGACGACTGCTGGATGGCCAGGAACCGCGACGGCAACGGCAACCTCGTGCCCGACCCGGTCAAGTTCCCGCACGGCATCACCGCCGTCGCCGACTACGTGCACGCCAGGGGGCTCAAGCTCGGCATCTACGAAAGCGCGGGAACCCTGACCTGCCAGTCCTATCCCGGCAGCCTCGGCCACGAGACCCAGGACGCGGCGCTGTTCGCGTCCTGGCAGGTCGACTACCTCAAGTACGACAACTGCAACAACCAGGGCGTCAGCGCCACCCAGCGGTACACGGCGATGCGGGACGCGCTGCGGGCCACCGGCCGGACCATCGGCTACAGCATCTGCAACTGGGGCGAGGCCGGCCCGTGGAACTGGGGACCAGCCACCGGGAACCTGTGGCGCACCACCGGTGACATCAGCGACAACTGGGGCTCGGTCGCCTCGATCTTCGGGCAGAACGCGCCGCTGTACCAGCACGCCGCGCCGGGCGCGTGGAACGACCCGGACATGCTGGAGGTCGGCAACGGCGGCATGACCGACACCGAGTACCGCACGCACTTCAGCCTCTGGGCGGAGATGGCCGCGCCGCTGATCGCCGGCACCGACCTGCGCAAGGCGAGCGCGGCGACGCTGGCGATCTACCTCAACCAGGACGTCATCGGTGTCGACCAGGACTCCCTCGGCGCGCAGGGCCACGTGATCGCCACGGGCGGGTCGACCTCCGTGCTCACCAAGCCGCTGGCCAACGGCGACGCGGCCGTGCTGCTGGTGAACACGGGCGGCGCGGCGGCGACGATCGCCACCACCGCCGCGGCAGCCGGGGTCGCGCCGGCCGCCAGCTACGGGCTCAGGGACCTGTGGAGCCACCAGAACGGCTCCACCACCGGGTCGATCAGCGCCACCGTGCCGGCGCACGGCGCGGCGATGTACCGGGTGTCCGGCGGCGGGTCGGCGGTGAGCGCCCCCTACCGCACCTACAGTTCCGGCGGCCAGGCCGGCTTCGCTCAGTCCGCCGACCACCTCACGCTGTCGGGCAGCGGCGCCGACGCGTGGACCGGGGTCGACCAGTACCAGGCCACCTACCAGGCCGGCGTCTTCGGTGACGGTTCGAGCACGACCGTGCGGCTCACAGCCCAGCAGCCGACCGATCCGTGGGCCAAGGCCGGCATCATGGTGCGCAACAGCATCTCCTCGGCGGGTTCCTCGCCCGGTTACGTGGTGCTGGCGGCCACCCCGGAGCACGGCTACGTGCTCCAGTGGGACAGCGACGGGAACGGTTACCTGGACAGCACCAGCGCGTCGGTCGGCAGCGCCGCGTATCCGTCCTGGCTTCGGCTCAGCCGCAGCGGAAACACCTACACCGGCGCCTACTCGGCGGACGGCAGCACCTGGGTGACGGTCGGCTCGGCCACGGTGCCGGGCGCGGCGGCCGGCCAGGACGCCGGCTTCTTCGCCACCTCGCACCAGGCAGGCGTCGTCGGCCGGGCCGCGTTCGCCACGGACTACCGGCCGACCGGCGCGATCACCGGCATCGGCGGCAAGTGCGTCGACGTGACCGGCGGCGGCAACACCAGCGGCACCCAGTTGGAGCTGTGGACCTGCAACCAGCAGTCCAACCAGACCTGGACCGCCTCGGCCGACGGGACGATCCAGTCCATGGGCAAGTGCATGGACGTGGCGTGGGCGGGCACGGCGAACGGCGCCGCCGTCCAGTTGTGGGACTGCAACGGCGGCGCGAACCAGCAGTGGCAGCCGCAGTCCAACGGCACGCTGCTCAACCCGGTCTCCGGCCGGTGCCTCGACGCCAGCGGCGGCGGTAGCGCCGACGGCACCAAGCTGATCATCTTCGACTGTTCCGGCAACCCCAACCAGCTCTGGCGGCTGCCCGGCTAAGGCCGAGGGCGGTGTCGGTGTACTCCGCCGGGTCGGCGATCGACCCGGCGGAGCACGCCGTCGTGCTGGTCAGTTCACCGTGATGGTGAACGTCGTGGTCGTGTTCTGGATGTCCACGTGATTGTCGCGTTCGGTCAGGCCGTTGAACGTCACCGAGCCGACCGCGGGACCCTGGTTGGGCTCGGGCAGCGGGTTGGCCCAGATGCCGTAGCCCGACTTCGCGTCGAACTGGTCGCCGCTCTGCCGTGCTCCGGTGATCGTGGTGTTGGTGAAGATGGTGTCCTGCACGGGGTTCTGCGCCGTGCCGCCCACGTAGTCCGTCTGGAACATGATCCCGGAGTAGGTCGGATCGGTGATCGTCGCGTCGGTGATCCGCAGGCCCTGGAACGGCTGGGTCGCGGAGAACACCCAGATCGCGCCGAACACCTGCCCGTTCCAGAAGTGGCCGCCGTCCCGCACCAGCGAGATGTTCCTGACGACGGTCTTCGGGTTGGCCCCGAAACCCTGGAACGGGTAGTTGAAGTTCAGCGAGCTGAGCGTCAGGCCCGAGTACGTCAGCGTGTCCGCCGAGTACAGGTTCTCGAAGGTGTTGCCGTCGCCGCCGTAGATCGCGAAGCTGGCCGCGCGCCACGGCAGCAGCGACGTCAGGTTCTTGAACGTGTTGCCGGTCAGGTCCGCCGAGTTGTGGTCCTGCGCGGCGAAGATCGCGAAGCTGTCGTCGCCGGTCGACCGCGCCTCGGAGTTGTCGACCGTGTTGTTCTGCGACCCGTTGGTGAAGTTGATGCCGTCCGCGAAGGTGTCGCGAATCCGTAGGTCCGCGACGTTGAGGCCGCTGACGTGCGTGCCCCAGATGGCGCACACCGTGTGCTCGACCCAGATGTCGTCGATCGTCAGGTTCGCCACGTCGGTGAGGTCGAAGACCTTGCCGGGCCCGTCGATGCGGGACGTGTAGTTGCCGAAGAACGCGAACCCGCGCAGTGTCGAGCCGTTCGCCGTGGCGGAGACGGAGAAGCCGTCGTCCGTGTCCGACTGCCCGGACGGCGAGCTGAACTGCGTGAACCACGGCCCGGCTCCGACGATCCGCACCGCCTTGCCGTACACCTGGAACTTGCTCGACGTCTGGTACTGGCCGGCCGGCAGGTAGACGCCCGTGTAGGCGCCCGTGGTGTCCATCCTGACCTTGTCCAGCGCGTTCTGCACGTCCTGCTGCCCGAATCCGGCCGGGGTGAGGTAGCTGGCGGGGTTCGGGTTCGCGATCGGCGTTGCCTGCTCCAGTTCCATGAAGTCGATCGCGTACTGCGAGGTGTTGGCCGCGTCCTTCTGGAGCTTGATGACGCTGCCCGCCGGGTAGGACGCCGGCAGCAGGAAGCTCGCCTCGTCGTAGATGTGCCGGGGAGCGCCAGCGCTCGGCGAGTTGCCTGGGCCCGTCTCCGCTCCGTACAGCCAGGCGTAGTGCGAGGTCAGATTCAGCGGCTGCACCAACGTGTCGTTGACGTAGAGGTCGAGCGTCGCGGTGGTGCCGTCGCCGCCGGGTGCGTCCGGGATGGAGAAGCGCACGACGATCGTGTTGGTCGGCTCCCGTGAGGACCACTGGACGTGGCTGCCGGTGTTGTTCAGCGTCACCGCCTGCCGTCCGGACGCCTCGCCGGCGAGGTCGCCGATCGTCCGGTTCGGTCCGACGATCGCCGCGCCGCCGCCGAGCGCGCCCGCCTCGGCCTCGTACTTGCCGTAGGGCAGGTTCGCGCCCTGTCCGACGAACAGCGACGCGCTGCTGGTGTTGTTGCCCTGCTTGACGGGCAGCTCGTTCGCGTCGACGGCAATGACCGTCCGCACGGTGAACCTGCCGTTGGCCGCGGTCCACGAGCCGAGGCCGACGACCGCGCTCGCGCCGGGCGCGAGGACGCCGCCGTAGGAGCCGGTGAGCGTGCTGACGGTGTTGTTGGCCGAGTCGACCAGCGTGAGCGTGATGCCGTGCGAGCCGCCGGCCGACGCGATGGTGCCCTGGTTCTTCAGTGCCACCGAGAAGGCCACGGTGTTGCCGGGCGACGGGTTGTTCGGCGTCCAGTCGACCGCGGCCGCCACCAGGTCCGAACTCTGCACCGGCGCGACCACGAGCGCGGCGGGGTTGGTGTAGTTGTTGTTGGCGTAGCTCAACTCGATGAGGCTCTTGGACTCGTCGACCTTCGCCGTGTACTGGTAGCTGCCCGCGTTCTGCGCGACCGCCTGCACGGAGACGGTTCTGGACGCGCCGGCCGCGATGGCGTCGACCGGCGCGGTGCCGACCTTGGTGTTGCCGAGGTAGAAGTTGACGTCGGTGGCGGCCGCGTCGGCAGTGCCGACGTTGCGCACCGTCGCCGAGAGGGTGACCGGGTCGGTCTCGGTCGGCGAGGTCGGCGACCACGAGGAGCCCGTGACGGCGAGGTCGGGGTTGGGCGCCGGCACGCCGAACACCTGGAGTTCGGCGACCTGCCCGCCGGGCGCGCCGCTGTTACTGGTGATGGAGAGTTCGACGTCGGCGACCCTGGCGGTCACCGGGATGGTGACCTTGTTGCCCGAGGCCGGGTCGAACGAGTAGCTCCTCGGCGCGGCGATGGAGGTGACGCCGGAGGCGTTCTGCTCCCGGCCGAGGACCTCGATGGTCTGGGTGCGGGGTCCCCACACCGGGTCGGGGTTGAGCGCGACGACGACCGAGGAGACGTCGGCGTTCGCGCCGAGCCGCACGGTGACCTGGCTCGGGTAGGTCGAACCCTCGAAGTAGGTGGTCAGGTCGCCGTCGGTGACGTTGCCCGGCACGTAGATGTAGGTGTTCGCGGTGCCGGTGGCCGGCTTGCCGAGCGCGAGGTTGGTGCTCGGGGGGCCATTGCCCTGTCGGGTCACGGTGTTGCTCGGCGGCGAGGTGTTGCCGGCGGCGTCGAGCGCGACCACGTAGTACTGCACGGTGGCGCTGTCCGGCTGGACCTCGGTGTGGCCTAGCGTGGTCCCGTCGACGGTCGTGTCGAGAGAACCGTTGCGGTAGATGGCATACGAGGTGACGCCGACGTTGTCGGTCGACGCGCCCCAGGTCAGCGCTACCTGCCCCGAGGTCGGCGTGGTGACCGCGAGGTTGGTCGGCGCGGTCGGCGGCTGCGTGTCGCCGCCGCTCGGCCCGTACACCTCCAGTTCGGCGAGCTGCGCCGCCGGCCATCCCGTGTTGGCGGTGAAGTTCAGCCGCAGGTATCGCGCCGTCGTGGTGGTGACGTTGATCGCGACGGTGTTGGCCGAGCCGTCGAACGCGTAGCCGGCCGAGGCGAGGATCGTGGCGAAGTTCGTGTTGTCCACGCTGCCCTGGATCGACAGCGTCTCGGTGCGCGGACCCCAGTTGACCGTCGGGAGCTTCAACACCAGCTTGTTCACGCCGGCCGAGGAACCGAGATCGACCTGGAGCCACTGCGGGAACACGTTGTTGGTCGACTCCCAGTAGCTCGCCTGGTTCCCGTCCGTGACGTTTCCTGGGACGTAGTCCTGCGTGTGGCTGCTCGCCGTCGCCGGCCGGCCGAGTGCGAGGTTCGGCGACGCGGCGGCCGGGACGTCGGCGGTGTCGCGCGGCGCGGGGTTCGAGCCGGCCGAGGATGCGGGCGGTGCCAGGCCGACGATCGGCGGTGCCGCGACCGCGAGGCCGACCAGCGTCGCGACTATCAGTCCTGTTGTGGTGCGCCTTCTTCTCATGGTGATCCTTTGTCTACATCGATAAAGCAGGGGTACGACGCGGACGACGGACAACGACGGTGGAGTGGGCGTGCGAAATCAGACCCGCGTACCCGATGGCATTTCAGGGCGGAGTTCGATGATGAGCTTCGTTGTGTCAGTTTCTTGCGACAATTTGTCGATCTCTTTCAAGCGAGCATGTTACCGCCGTGTGACCAGCTTGAGAACCCTTGCCCGCGCACGAACCAGACCGGCCGCATCAGGCCGCGGTGACCGGGTTGACCGGGCACGGCTGAATCCCCGACAACGGCGGCNNGCCGCCGTTGTCGGGGATTCAGATCGAGCGCGCCCTGGAGGTTCGGGCGTGTGCTCGGCCACGACCCCTGTCCGCCGCGGATTCCTTGTGCCTCCTAGGGTTCGACCGATGGCTGCCGGTCTGACTGGAGGTCGCGTAGTGGATGGATCCGGGGACGAGGCGCTGCGCGCCCGCGTCGAGGAGTTGGAAGGCCGGGTGGCGCAGCTGACCGGGTTGGTGGGGACGCTGGCCGACGAACGGGAGCGCCTGAACCAACTGGTGGCGCGCGCCGAGGACGCGCTGCGCGGCCAGGTCGCTCCCGGTGTTACGGCGTCGAGTGTCACCGCGCCGGGCATCGCCGCGCCGCGCTTCCGTGCGGCGATGGACACCGTCTACCAGGCCACCTCGCTCGGGTACGTGGCCGCGTACTTCGTCAGCGGGCGGACCGCGCGGGTGCGACTCCTGATCGGCTACGAGAACCCGCCGACCAACGAGGTGGGCTCCGCGAACGCCAGCGCCGAGCTCAACGAGTACATCGGCGGGGTGGTCCGCCCCGGCGAGTACTGGGTCGCCGCGACCCATCGGCCGGGCAAGAAGTGCGGGTTCGAGTGCGTTTTCACGCCGTTCTGACCGGCGGTGCAGCAGGATCGGCAGGGCACCAGGACCGGCCGGGACATCGAGCGCGTCGTCGCCCGGCCGCTCCTGGCGACCACGTGGCGATCTCCGCCAAGTCGCCACGGCTGTCGCCCGTCAGCTGGGCGACGACGCCGCGTCGGCCGGCGCGCGCCTCGCGCGCGTCAACCGTGGCTCCGCTGTGCTCGACGTCCCGGCCGGTCGTGGTTCGCCGCCGCCATCGACGGACGAATCTCGCGCCTGACGGTCAGGCGACCCGCCACAACGCCGGCACGGCAGGCGGTTCCCAGCCCGTCTGTGCCACATGGCCTTGCAGGCAGACATAGGCGACCCCGCCATAGGTGACCCGGTCGCCCGCCGCGTAGGAGGTGCCGGCCGCCCAGCTTCCGCCGCCGGGCGGGTTGGGCCCGGTGGTGGTCGTCGTGGTGGTCGTGGTCGGGGTCGTCGGGGTGGTGGTGCCGGTCTGCGGCACGTCCAGCACGAAGTCGAACGTGGCCTCGCGGCCGCCCGACCCGTCGCGGACCGTCATGACCAGCCGGGGGTCGAAGATCGAGTCGGTGTTGTTGCGCGGCTCGTTCGGGAAGTACAGCTGGGTGGTGAGGATCGACTGCCCCGGCGCCTGCACCTTGACGTGGATGTGCCTGGTGCGGCCGGGGTAGAGGCCGGGCACGATGGTGCTGAGCGTGAACATGCCCTGCGCGTTGGTGAACTGGTGTCCCCGGAAGGTGTAGCCGTAGTTGTCGTACGCGCCGTTGTCGTCGGCCTGCCAGAAGTCCAGCAGCACGTCGCGCAGCGGCAGGCACGCAAGGCCGAACACGTAACCGGTGACGCTCAGCAGGGTGCCGACGGTGCCGGGATCGACCAGCGAGGTGCGCAGCGGGGAGTTCGGCTTGAAGTAGGGGCCCTCCGTCTGCGGAATGGTCGGCTCGTCGCCGTCGTGGCACGAGGGCGTCGGCACGACGGCGCCGCCCTTGGCGTTGACGGTGCGGGCCAACGCGGGGACCCCGAGCAGGGCGGCCGGCACCGCGACTCCGGCAGCCAACGCGGCGCGCAACACGGCCTTGCGGCTGAACTGCCGGGAGCCCATCTCGGCGCCGGGTGTGTCGTGACGGTTTCCCTCAGGGGTGCTGCGGTCGCCGTCCTGGGGTGCGTCCATGCTGGCTCCTTGTGGGGGCGTCGGGAATCCTCTCGAACCTACGACCGTGGCCCGGCGTGGACGATGGACTGACTTCGCCGGTCGTGGTGAATCTCCGGGTCGCTGTTTCCGCTGCTCCCACGGCGGCTCCTACCCCGACTCCTACTGCGGCGACAGCGTTTCCAACGCGTCGCCCCAGTGCACGTCGCCGCATCGGCGGAAGTCGCCGGGACGCAGACCGGTCTCCCTGCGGAAGAACCGGCAGAAGTAGGCGGGGTCGGTGAACCCGGTCCGCCTGGCCACCTGCCGGACCGTCAGGTCCGTGCCGGCCAGAAGTCGTTTGGCCTCACGGATCCTCGCCTCTCTGACCAGTTCGGACGGGGTGCGTCCGGTGGTGGCCCTGACGGCCTCGGCGAGGTATCCGGGCGTGACGCCGATCCGTTGCGCGAACGCGTGCACCGACCAGAGTGCGAGGTCGGTGCGGCCCATCAGCTGGGTGAACTCCTCGGCCACCGCCCCGGCCCGCGCGGGCGGCGCGGCCCCCGGGACCTCGGGCAGCCTGGCCGCGCGGACGATCAGGACGTGCAGCAGCGCGCGCAGCACGGACTCGGTTCCCTCGTCCCCGCAACGGTATTCGTCGTGCAGCTCGGTGACCAGCCGGTCCGTCCGCGCCCGCGCGCGGTCGTCCAGGGTCAGCCAGGGCCGTTCGCTCAGCCGCCGCAACACGTCCCGGTCGGCGCGGTGCTCGAGCAGGAAGTCGTCGGTGAACAGCACGACGAACCCGTCGAGGCCACGCACGGTGTCCCAGTGGTGCACCTGGCCGGGGGCGATGACGCACAGGTGCGGCGGGCGCAGCTCCCAGCGGGCGAAGTCGACGACGTGCATCCCCGTGCCGGCGGTGACGTAGACGATCTCGTGGAAGGTGTGCCGGTGCGGGAACGGGGCGCGGGCCATCGGGCCGATGGTGTCGAACGTGCCGACGGCGAAGGGAAGCGCGTTGGGCATCGGCAGTTCCAGCCGATGTATCGGCAGCTCGCCCGCACGCGGTGTCAGGCTGGGGGTTCCCGGCAACACCGTGGTACCGCGCATCGTCCCGGTCCTTTCGTCGGCCGATTAGAGGTCCAGACCAATTGCGTCCACTGGTCACGATGACATGCGCGGGGCTCTGCGGGGAATAGCGCGTGTGCCGGCTGAATGGGGCAGGCGCCGCACCTCGCGACGATCCGGCCGGTGCCACCGGGGGCAACGAATCAGAGTCTTACGGGCCGGGCGCCGCGCGAATCGGCGTTGCATACTGCCCTGGTGATCACGGATGCGGCCGAATGGCGGATGCTCGACGACGGTGCCGCCCGCGCGGTCGCGTCGTCGATCGCGCACCGCGTCGGCGGGACGCTGCTCGGGGTCCGGGCGCACGAGTTCGCCGGCAGGACCGGCCGGACGGCGTTGTTCGACGTCCGCGGCCAGCGGTTCTCCCTCGTGCCTGGCGGCGAGGTCGCCGTCGGCTACGACGGCGGTCGCTTCGTGGCGACACCGGAGCAGTCGGCGAGCTACGCGACGAGCGCGGCGGAATCCGGTCTACGCCTCGACCTCCAGGAGTTCGTCGACTCGATGACCTCCGCGCCGCGCACGGTGGTGCTGCCGCCGCTGCTGGTCTCGGTCGCCGCCGTCGAGGCCGGCGCGGTGGCCGTGCCGCCGGACCACCCCGACATCGTGCGGCTGATCGCCGACGCGCGCGCGGCGCAGCCTTCGACCACCCCGGCGCCCGGCTACCAGATCGAATGGTCCAGCGAGGCACGTGTGATCCTCGGCGCGGACTGGACCGTGCGGTCCGCCTGGCTGCTCGACTGCCCGCTGTACGAGGAGGAGGTGGACCGGCTGGCGGCGATCGGCCAGCGGCTGCTCACCCCCGACGAGTGGGAGCACGCGTGCGGCGGGGGCGCCCCGACGCTGTTCCGCTGGGGCGACACCTACCCGGCCGGCGGCGACCCGTACTCGGCCGCCGAGGGCCCGCATCTCCTGCCGAACATCTTCGGGCTGGAGATCGGCCAGGACCCCTACCAGGACGAGCGGACCGCCGACCCCGGCGTGGTGTGCGGCGGCGACGGCGGCAGCGCGGTGCACGGCGGCGGCGGCGAGTTCGTGTCCTGGCTCACCGTCGCGACCGCGTTCCGCGACACCGAGTACGCGGAGTGGTTGCGGGACACCGACGACGTAGACCACCTGCACGTGCGTCCGGCGATTCCGCTGGCCTGATCCGCGCGGCGCCGGACCGATCGCAGGACCGGGGCCAGGATCGCATTGCTCCGAACCAGGGCGTCACAGCCGGCGGCACGCCGGCCGCCCACCCCCGATCGCCCGGCACGTCGGCGACCGTTCACCAGGAGACGAGCAAACAGATGACACCGAACCAACCGCGTCGGCGCGCGCTCGCGCACACTGCCGTGGCCTTCGCCGCACTCGCCCTCACCGCGGGATGCGGGTCCTCCCCGACCAGTCCGGGCGCCGGCACCCAGCCCGCGAGCGGGGCGGCCTCGCCCGGCGCATCGGCCGCAGCCGGCACCCCTGCCACGCCAGGAGCCTCGGCCAGCGGCGGCGGCGAACTCACCTACTCCGGGGCGGAGTCTGGCACGGCGAAGTTCACCAGCAGCGCGTGCACCGTCGCGAAGGGCGAGCTGTACTCCTTCGGCGCGCCGGCCGACGACAACGCCCCGCCCCCGAAAGTGGGCGGCGTGGCCGGCGGCGGCTGGTCGCTGACCTTCGGCACCGCGGCCCATCCCGGCGGCTTCGTGAAGACCCGCGCGGCGGGAGTGACGGCGAAGCAGAACAACGGCGTCTGGACGGTCACCTTCGTCAACGCCGCGCTGACCGCCACCTACAGCGTCGACAGCCCACCGCTGACGGTGAACGGATCCCTCACCTGCGGAACGGTCGCCGTCCTTCCCTGACGGGGACAGGTGTCAACAGGTTGATTGCTCCGTTCGCGGCAACGCGGCGGCGGCCCGCACGTCCTGCTCTGTGGAGGATCGTTCGATTCGACCTGTTCGACACGATCGGGAGACCACATGCCGCAGCCCGACAACCGAATCCGACGCGGCCGGCTATCCCGCCGTGCCTTGCTGCACGGCGGGCTGGCCGGTCTCGGCGTCGCGCTCGTCGGCTGCTCCACCACCGCGACGCCGCCCGGCGCGTCGTCATCGGGTGCGTCATCGGCTCCTCCTTCGGCCGACCAGGCCGCCGAGGCGGCGTTCGCCGCGCTGGAGGCCAAGTTCGGCGGCCGGCTCGGAGTGTCCGCGGTGGACACCGGGACCGGCAGGACCGTTGGGCACCGCGCCGACGAGCGGTTCCTGATGTGCTCGACGCACAAGGTGTTCGTCGTGGCGGCGATCCTCGCGCTGCGCGGCCGACAGCCCGGCCTGCTGGACAGGCTGATCCGCTACGACCGGTCGCAGCTGTTGTCGTACGCACCCGTCACCTCCCAGCACGTCGCCGACGGCATGACGGTGTCCGCGCTGTGCGAGGCCGCGATCACCGTGAGCGACAACACCGCGGTGAACCTGCTCCAGCAGGTGCTCGGCGGGCCCGCGGCCGCGACCGCGTACGTGCGGACCACCGGCGACCAGGTCACCCGCCTCGACCGGCTCGAGCCCGACCTGAACGTGGGCGCCCCCGGCGACGAGCGCGACACCACCACCCCGGCCCAGTTCGCCGCCGACCTGAGGACCCTGGCGTTGGGCGACACGCTGGACCCCGCCGGCCGCGACCTGCTCACCGGCTGGTTGACCGCCGCCACCACCGGCGGCGCGCTGGTCAGGGCCGGGCTGCCGGCCGGCTGGCGGGCCGGCGACAAGTCCGGCTCCGGCGCGGCCGGCGAGGTCAACGACGTCGCCGTGGTGTGGCCGCCCAACCACGCGCCGCTGGTGGTGACCGTGTTCACCGCGCCGACCGACCGCGCCTCCAAGGCGGGGCAGGCGACGGTGGCCGGCGCCGCCTCGATCGCGGTCAAGGCGCTCGTCCCGGCCGGGTGAGCCGGCCGGGTAGCGCGAGACGGCCCACCACCGCGAGGACTTCTCGGTCGGCGTGCGCGATGAACGCCGACCGGGACACGCGACCGCGCCGTCACACCGCCGGGGTGACCACCGAGATGTTGAAGTCGACCGGGCCGAGCACCCCGTAGAGCCGCAGCCACAGCTCCACGAACGACTCGGTGGCGCGAGCGCTGGACAGGTCGCCGAGGTCGGTGATCTGGGCCGGGGTCCAGCCAAAGGACTCCAGCAGCGCCGACACCTCGGCCTTGGCCCGCTCGTCGTCGCCGCTGAGGAACACGGTGTGGTGACCGGGAACCCGGCTCGGCTCGACCATCACGCTGTTGCTCATCGTGTTGAGCGTCTTGACGACCCTCGTCTCGGGAAAGGCCCGCTGGAGCTGCTCGGCGACGCTTCCGCCGTCCGGGAGGCCGACCTTGGGCGGGAACCCGCCCGAGAAGTCCAGCGCGTTGGAGACGTCGACGAGGATCTTGCCGCTGAGGTTGTCCGCGCCCGCTGCCTCAAGCGCGGCAAGGGAAACCTGGCCGCTGGTGGCGTTGACCACCAGGTCCGCGACACCGGCGGCGTCGGCGAACGTGCCGTGCGCTGCGTCGTTCTCCTCGGCCCACGCGGCCGCGGCCGCGTTGTCGGCCGTGCGGGACCCCATCGTCACCTCGTGGCCGAGGGAGGCGAGCTTGGTGGCGAGTCGGCGGCCGACCTCGCCGGTGCCCAGTACTGCGATCTTCATGTGCGTCCCTTCGTGGTTCCCCGGAATGTACTTGCCGCGCCACGAACGCGCCGCCGAAGGCGCTGTGTCGCAATGGGGAACGCGATCGGTTGACGCAAGCCCGTGCCCGGCTGCCATCGGGGCGGCAGCCGGGCACGGGAGGGTCCGCGCCTCAGGCAGGCACGGACAGCGGGGGCAGGCGGCCGACGCGCGGTGCGCACCGAGGCGACGGCCGCCCCGCCGTCAGTGGGTGATCCAGGTGCCCCTGCTCGAGGTGTAGTGGATCACCGCGTTCTGGAAGGTCTGGTAGATCTCGCCGCCGCTGCCGGAGATCTCGTCGCTGGTGGGGAAACCGAGCGCGCGCTCGTTGCCGCTCCTGCCGAACTCCCCGCCGATCGCGCCGTGCACGATGTGCGTTCCGGTGGCCGGCGACCACAGGAACAGTGCCTGCTCGAAGTTCTGGTACCGCCCGGTGGTGCCGCCCGGCGACGTGCCGGCGGCGGCCTCGTCCATGGTCGGGAAGCCCCACGTGCTCTCGGAGCCGGTGGCCCAGTACTTCTGGAGGATGTCGCCGTACACGGCCCAGGCCACGTCCGGGTGCCAGATGATCATGCCGTGCTCGAACTCGGTGAACCGGCCGCCGAGCTGGGCGTCGGCCTCCGCCCTGACCGGGTTGCCGAGCGGGCTGTTCGAACCGCCCATCGCGGCGTACTTGTCGCCGATCGTGCCGTAAGGCTGGAACGCCTCGTCGCGCATCTGCACGGCGATGCCCTCGCTCTGGTCGTAGCGGTCGGGGTAGGCCGACCGCTGCACCGCCTGCGCGAGGTTGCCTGCGGTGCCGCCGACGTCGGGCTCCATCTGTTGCGCCACCTCGAAGAACTTGTTCGAGGAGTAGTCGACGTCGCGCACCTGGTCCGGCGAACCCCAGCCCTGCGACGGGCGCTGCTGGAACACGCCGAGCGAGTCGCGGTCGCCGCAGTTGAGGTTGTTCATGTGCGACTCGACCCAGCCGGTCTCGAACCCGGCGAGCATGACTCTCGGCGACACGCCTCTTCGCTGGCCGACCTCGTAGACCTTCCTGGTCACGGCGATGTCGCGGGTGCTCGGCACGCCGCAGTCGAACGGTTTGACTCCACCGGCCGCACCGGGCCGCGCGGCCGGCGCCGCGCCGGCGGGAGCCGCGATCAGCACGACGGCCGCCGCGGCGATCAACAGGGACAAGCGGGTTCGGAACACGGGTCACCTCACGGCTCGGGGGCGGGCTCGCCCGGCTGCGGTGGTCTGCGCGATCCGAGCGCCGCCGTTGCCGCGGTTCAGCCGGTGTACAAAAGCGACGCTAGGGGCGGGCAATGAAATCCCGATGACACAGCCGAAGCGCCGACCCGGCGGGTGACGGGAGCCGCGTGCCGAGGACGGGCCGCCCAGCGCGCGGCTGGGCGGCCCGTCCGTCAATCGCCTATCCGACCGGATGCGACCTGGTTAGTTAATGCAGCACTGGTAGTACACGTACATCTGCGGCGACTCGATGTCGGTGGGGTGCCACGAGCCACCGGTGTCCTCGTACGCCGTGATGTCCATGATGTAGTAGCCGTAACCGTGCCAGGAGAACGCGTTGTTGCACCACACGTGGGTGTTTCCGTGGCCAGAGACGTCGTTGCAGCCCTGCTGCTCGACGTTGTCCCAGTTCCCGTTGCTGGAGTTGTACTTGAGCAGCGAGAGGGTCGCGCCGTAGACGTTCCACCCGTCGGTGGTGCGGTAGCCGTCGGAGCAGTTGTAGTTGCCGTTGGTGTGGCTGACGACGTTGGCGCCGTCCCAGCTGATCGACGGCTGGAACTGGTGTCCGCTGCCGTCGTCGTACAGCGCGCGGCAGCCGCCGCCGGAGCCGAAGATCTGGCCAGACGCCTGCGCGGTGCCCGCCATCGTGACGGCGGGCACCGCCAGCATGGCCAGGGCCGCCAGGGCCGTCAGAGCCCTGCGCACGAACATATGAGATTTCCGCATTGGTCCCCCAATATCCTTAGGGTGAAGCGGTTTGTTGACCTCATCGAGTCTTCGTCGGCCGGCGAGCGACCGGCAACGGGTCCGGACGAACCCGGACGAACCCGGACGGGCTCAGCACCTGCGGCGAGACGCGCGGATCGCGTCGGTGGACGCCGGGCTGGCCCGGCACAACCCCGAACGCGAAGTGGCATTCCCAATCAGCAAGTCAATGGCACGTCTGGCACGCCACTTCGCTCGGAGATGCTGGTACCCGCGTCGAGGCCAAGTTCAAGCTCAGCCAGAACCGTCCGTCGGCGGACGTGACCGGCGTGGTCGACGGGCTGCGGGAACACGGCGAGGAAGCCACCGCGACTGCGGTTCAGCGGCACCGGCCTCGATAGGTCGACGCCGTCGTCACAGCAGGCGCGCGGTGTGTTCCTCTGCACCGATCCGCACGAGCAGCGCGCTCCAGCCCGCGGCCGGGCTGACGTTGAGCAGCACGACGCGGTCGCCGTCGTTCAGGCTGCCGCGCTCGATCATGGTGGTGAGGTTGAGGAACACGTCGTTGGGACCCAGGTGTCCGTACCGCGCGAGGTTGTCGAAGCAGGCGTCGGCGATGGTGACGTCGAGCGCGTCCTCGTAGGCGCGGAACGCCCCGACGGACAGGTTCTGGCTGACGTAGCAGGCGATGTCGCCCCGGCCGAGCCCGTTGCGGTCGAGCAGCGTCCCGGTCAGGGAGCGCAGCCGGTTGCGGGTCTCGACCGCGAGCCGGAACGAGTAGGCGGGCAGGTCGGCGCATTCCTCCCGCCACCGCTCGAACGGCCGGTCGCGGTAGACCACCCGGAACAGGTCGGCGTAGGAACCGCTGGTCTCCAACAGGATGTCCACGATCTGCACCGGCCCGCGCCGCGCCAGCACGAGCGCGCCGCCGCTGTCGCCGTTGACCGTCACGGGATGGCGGTAGCGGCGCGGCGACGCTGGTTTGCTGCCGTGCGCCACCAGCACGTGCTCCACGCCGGAGTCGGTGTGCAGCAGCCCACGAGCCACCAGCAGCGCCGGGGTGACCGACGCGCAACCCAGTCCGCCAACCGAGAACGCCATCGCCCGGTCCGCGCCGAGCTGCGCCTGCAACCTGGTCGAGTCGGAGCTGACGAGCGTGTCCGGCGCGCGCGGCTCCACCGTGATCACCGCGTCGATCGACGCCGGGTCCAGGCACGCCGCAGCGAGCGCGCGGTGCGCCGCCCGCACGGCGAGGTCGGTGGCGGTGAGCGCGTCGTCGACGGGCACCCGCTCGATGCCGAGCGCGGCGCAGGTGGCCCGCTCGGCCTCGGTCAGCTCGGGGAGTTCGGGCAGCTCGGCGACCGGGACCGACGTGGCCGGCACGTACCAGCCGGACGCCGCGAGCGCGATCATTCCGTTGCCAGCTCGGCGAAGGCGGCCACGATCTCGTCGGCGAGCGCCGCCAGCTCCTCTTGGCCGTACGTGCTCGTGCTGGCCAGCGCGAGCCGCAGCGAACCGCCGCGCACGGCGGTCGCGATGATCAGCGGGAACCAGGACGCCACCGGCCCCTTGAGATTCACGCCGAAGTCCCATCTGGTGCGCAGCAGGCCGACGCCGACGTCGAACGCCCCCGTGTCGCTCGGGCCGTGCAGCATGATCGCGTCCGGCTCCGGCAGCGACCGGAACTCCGCCACCGCGGGGAATCCCGGGGTCAGGTAGCGCAGAATCCCATACCCGACACCGTCGTTGGGCACCGACCGGATCGCGTCGGTGGCGGCCGGCAGCGCCTCGCGCACCGACGCGCCTGGCGCGACCGGCAGGACGACGGGGTGCAGGCTGGTGAACCAGCCGACCGACGGCCCCCTGCCGCCTGGCCGGTACACCGTCGGGGTCGCCTCCCCCTCAACCATCATGGCCGCGCCCGCGGTGCCCTGCCAGCGCGCCAGCCCGCACGCCGCCGCGCAGGTCGCCGCCTCCCTGCCCTCGGCCGCGCTGGCCGTGAGCACGCTCGCCACGCGCGGCGGGTCGAGGTCGCGCAGGACGATGCCGCCGGCCGAGCCTGCCGACCCGCGCGGCGGGGTCGAGGCCATCCCGGACCGCAGCACCGCCGTCCAGTAGCCGAGTTCGCCGCCCAGCTCGTCGGACTGCGCCATGGCCCCGAGGTGTCGCGACCACTCCCGCCAGGCCGCCGGTCGGGGGCTCGCGGGCCGAGACCGTCCGGCGAGGTGGTCGGCGAGCAGGGTGTCCAGGTCGTCCAGCAGCACCACGATGGACATGTTGTCGAAGACGAAGTGGTGCACCAGGACGACGATCAGCCCCGGTCGGCCGCGGCCCCTGCGGTAGTGGCGGACTCGCAGCAGCGGCCCCCTGCCGAGGTCGAGGTCCGCCTGCATCGCCTCGCAGTCCGCCACGATGACCGCGCGTTCCTCGGCGTCGCCGAGCGGCGGCAGGACCCGCGTGTCCACGATGGTCGGGTCGACGGTGTCGCCGCACTCGACGTGCCAGCCGATGCTGTTGCGGCGGAAGCGATACCGCAGCGCCTCGTGCATGGTGACCAGCTGGTCGACGGCGGCCCGGACGGCGGCTCCGTCGATCTCCGGCGCGACCTCGAGGGTCTGCACCTCGATGAAGGATCCGACGCTGGCGGGTGTGCGCTCGAGGAAGCTCCGCATGATCGGGGTCAGCTGGAGGGGCCCGGCCGGCGTCGCCTCGGGTGCCGGCGGCGGGCTCGGCGCTGGCACCGGCGGCGGGGTGTCCGCGTCGGCGATCACCGCGACGGTGGCCAGTTCGCCGACGCTGCGGCACTGGAGGAGTTGTTGGGGCGTGAAGTGGACGCCGGCCTTCGCCGCCCGCGCCGCGACCCGGACGCCGAGGATCGAGTCGCCGCCGAGGCTGAAGAAGTTGTCCTTCGGCGACACCCGGTCGACCGCGAGGAGGTCGGCGCAGATCTCGGTCAGCACGCGTTCCGCGCGGCCGTGCTGGTCCTGGTCCGCGAGGTCGTCCTGCGTCGGCACTGGCATCTGGGTCAGCCTCCTGCGGTCGAACTTCCCGGTCGCCGTCCTCGGCAGGCGGTCCAGCACGACGACGTCGTTTGGCACCAGGTAGGCGGGCAGCCGACGCGCCGTCCACGCGATCAGCTCGGCCCCGTCGATCCGGTCGCCGACGACGTTGGCGACCAGCCGGACCGAACCGCTTGGCGCGGTCGCCGCGACGACGAGCGCCTCGCGCACCCCGGGATGGGCGGCGAGGGCGCGCTCGATCTCGGCAGGCTCGACGCGTTGCCCCCTGACCTGTACCTGGTCGTCGACCCGGCCGCCGAACTCGAGCGTCCCGTCGTGGCGCACCCTGGCCAGGTCGCCGGTCCGGTACATGCGGGCGCCTGGCGTGCCGGCGAACGGGTCCGGCAGGAACCGCTCGGCGGTCAGGCCGGGTTTGCCGTGGTAGCCGCGGCCGACGGCGGGGCCGCCGACGAACACCTCACCCCACTGTCCACTTCGGACTTCGCCGTTCTGGTTGTCCAGCAGGTGGAGTTCGGTGATCGGCCGGCCGATGTCGGGCACCGTGTCTGCCGGGGTCGCGGCGACGTAGCCCGCGGTGGACGCGATCGAGCACTCGGCGGGGCCGTAGATGTTGAGCACCCGGAACGGGGTCCGCTCTGGCGGGCGGAACCGGAGCCGGTCGCCGCCGGTGGCCAGCACCCGCAGCCGCAGGTTCGCCGGCCACTCGCCCTCGGCAAGCACGACCTCGGCGAGCGGCGTCGGCAGGAACGCCACCGTCACCTCGTGGTCGGCCAGCCAGCGCAGCAGCCGGCTCGGCTCGTCGCGCAGCGACGGGACCACGCACAGCGTCGCGCCGCTGCCGAGCGCCGCCCACACCTCGAGCATGGCCGCGTCGAACGCCGGCGAAACGCCCTGGAGCAGCCGGTCCGCCGCCGTGATGCCGGCCGCCCGCCGGTACCAGCGCAGGGTGTGCGCGAGGTTGCGGTGCTCGACGGCGCAGCCCTGCGGGCTGCCGGTCGAGCCGGAGGTGTAGCCGAGGTAGGCGAGGGTGTCAGGCCCGGCGCGGCGTTCGGGGTTCGCGTCGTCGCCGTCCTTGGTCGGACCGACCAGTAAGTCCTTGTCCGTCAACACGATCCGGGCCCCGCAGCCGGCGACCAGGTCGTCCCTGCGCGCCGCCGGGGAGGCGGTGTCGATCGGCACGCACGCGCCGCCCGCCTTGGCCACCGCGAGCCAGCCGACCACCAGCCCGACGCCCCGGTCGGCGGCGACGGCGACCGGGGTTTCGGCCGCCACCCCGGCGCTGATCAGCCGGCGGGCGACACGGTTGGCCAGCCGGTTGACCGTCCGGTACATGTGCGTGCCCCGCTCGTCGACGACCGCTGGGTGGTCCGGCCGTTCGGCGGCCCAGCGCTCGAACGACTCGTGCGCCATCAGGTCGACGGGCGGCTCCTCGCCGGCGACCAGGTCCGCGACGCGCCGGGCGGGGTCGGCCATCGCGGCGGCGGCGACGGCCGGCAGCAGGTCGGCCAGCCGCCGGGCCGTCGCGGGGTCGTAGACGGCCGTGGCGTACTCGACGTAGCCGGCCATCGGCCCACGGTCCTGGTCGATGACGCCGAAGGTGAGGTCGAACTTGGCGGTGCCCTCGGCGATCCCGGCCATCGTGTGGTCGAGGTACTGGGTGCAGTCGAGGCCGGCGAGCGTCGCGGTGTCCTGCGGCACGTTCTGGTAGGTGTAGGCGACGTCGAACAGCGGGTGCCGGTCCGCGTCGCGGTGATCGCACACCTCGGCGACGATCTTCTCCAGCGGGACGTCCTCGTGGTCGAGCACGCGCGCCACGGTGGTGGCGCAGCGCCGCACGAGGTCGGCGAAGGACAGGTCGCCGTGCACCTCGGTGCGGAACGGCGGCAGGTTGTTGAAGTAGCCGATCAGGTCGTGCGTCGCCGGGTTGGTGCGGCCGGAGGTGCCGACGCCGACCACGACGTCGGTGAGCCCGCCCCACCCGAACAGCACGGCGTCGACGGCGGCGAGCATGGTGACGAACGTGGTGACGCCGTGCTGTTGGCTGAACCGACGGACCCGTTCGGCCAGCTCGCCGTCGACCACGAACCTGGTCAGGTCCCCGGCGTAGGTCCGCACCGGCGGCCTCGGCCGGTCCAGCGGCAGCTCCGGCCGCGTCAGGCCGGCGAGTTCGGTGCGCCAGAACGCCATCGCGCGGTCGAGTCGCGCTCCGGACAACCACTGTCGTTGCCAGGCGGCGTAGTCCGCGTACTGGACGGCCAGGTCGGGCAGCGCCGGCGCGCGCCCGGCCAGCCGCGCCTCGTACAACTCGGTGAAGTCGCGGAAGAACACGGTCGGCGACCAGCCGTCGAAGACGATGTGGTGGTAGGTCCACAGCAGCACGTGGTCGTCGTCGGCCAGCCGGATCAGGGTGGTCCGCACCAGCGGTCCCTCGGCGAGGTCGAACGGGCGCCGCGCCTCCTCGGCGACGATGGACCTCGCCGACCCGTGCCGCTGGGCCTCCGGCAGCGCGCTCAGGTCGAGCACCGGGAACGCGTGCTCCTCGGTGCGCGGGCACAGGTAGGGAAGGCCGTCGTCGTCGCTCGGGATGCGGCAGTGCAGCACCTCGTGCCGCGCGACGAGGTCGCGCACGGCGGCGGCGAGCGCGGCCTCGTCGAGCGGTCCGGTCAGCCGGAGGTCGTGCGGGATGTTGTAGGTCGGGCTGTTCGGGTCGAGCCGGTCGAGGTACCAGAGCTGTTCCTGGCCGAAGGACAGCGGCAGCCGGCCGCCGCGCGGCACGGGCGCGATCGCCCGGTGGTCGTCGGCGTGCGGGTCGCTGACGCGCAGGGCGAGCACGCGGGCCGCGAACGCGCGGACCGTCGGAAAGGCATACAGGTCCCCGAAACTCAGCTCCGCGCCGAAGTCGCGTTCCAGCCGCCGCAGGACGCTGATGCCCGCGATCGACGTGCCGCCCAACGAGAAGTAGTCGGAGTCGGGTCCGACTTCCTGCGCGCCAAGGACTTCCTCCCACACGGTGGCGACTCGCCGCTCGGCGTCCGCGCTGGTCTCCGGGGCCGGCCCCGGCGGCCGCTCGGCTCGCCCGCCTCCCTCGGTCCGCACGGGCACGCCGGCCGGCCGGCACCAGCACCGCACCTCGTCGAAGGGGTAGGTCGGCGCCTCGACGCGCGGGATCCGGGTCCCCGCGTAGAACCGGTCCCAGTCCACCTCGACGCCGAGGCGGTACAGCTCGGCGAGGTGGTCGAGCGTGTCCCGGCCGGTGAACTCGACGCACAGCAGCTGCGGGGCCAGCCGCCGCAGCTCGCGGGACAGTCCGCCGGCCGACGCGAGTTCGACGAGGACCGCGCCGTCCCTGGTGAACTGGCGCACCGCCTGCGCGAGCCGCGCCCGGTCGGCACCGACGACGGTGTCCAGCTCGGTAGCGGCGGCCAACGCATCCCGGAGCGGCAGGTCCCCGCGCGCCACGCGCACCGCCAGGTTGCCGGCGCCGAAGCCGACGAGGTGGCCGTCGGGCAGGCCAAGGGACAGCGCGCGGCGGTGGCGCGCGTGGCAGGCCGCGACCAGTCGGGCGGCCTGGTTCGACGGCGGCTGCGCGATGCCGAGATCGCGCAGGTCCGCGTCGGCGGCCACGGTGTCCCCGGAGAACAGGAACACGATCGGCGGCGCGTCCGGCGCCGGTTCCTCGGGCAGCGCCGCCGCGCGCAGCGCCTTGCTCGCCTCCTCCTTGCTGGCGCAGGTGATCGCGACCCGGTACGGGTAGTCGTCGCGCCCCCGGTTCATCGCGTGCGCTACGGCGCGCAGCGAATGCTCGGTGTGGTCGAGGAAGTCGGCGAGCAGGTCGCGGTAGCGCCGCAGCGCGGACGCCGACTTCGCCGACACGGTCAGAAGTTCGCGGTCCCGGTCCGGCTCGGCTGGGCGGGGCGGCGGTGGCTGTTCGAGCACCACGTGCACGTTGGTGCCGCTCAGCCCGAACGAGCTGACCCCGGCGCGCCGGGCCGTCCCGGCCGGCTCACGCCAGGTTCGCTCGGCCGGGTTGACGTAGACGGGCCCGTCGAAGTCGATCAACGGGTTGGGCGAACTGAAATGCGCGGTCGGGTACAGCACACCGCGCCGCACGCTCAGCATGGCCTTGAACAGCCCCGCCATGCCGCTCGCGTTGTCCAGGTGCCCGATGTTGCCCTTGATCGAGCCGATCGCGCAGCGCGGCGCCGTCACCCCGGCGTCCCGGAATGCCCGGCCCAGCGCGTCGACCTCCACGACGTCGCCGAGCGGGGTGGCCGACCCGTGGCACTCGACGTAGCCGACCGTCCGCGCGGCCACGTCGGCGTCACGCCACGCGTCCGTGATCGCCTCGGCCTGCGCGAGCTGGCTCGGCGCGCTCATGCTCCCCATCCGGTACCCGTTGTGGTTGACCGACGCGCCCTTGAGCACGGCCTGCACGGTGTCGCCGTCGGCGAGCGCGGCCGCGAGCGGCTTCAGCAGCACCACTCCCCCGCCCTCGCCGCCGACGGTGCCGTTGGCGCGTTCATCGAACGGCCGGCAGCGCCCCTCCTCGGACTCGATGCCCCGCAACGGGTTGTGCTCGTCGTGCCGGAACAGCACCGGGCGCAGCGTGACGCCGCCGGCGATGGCCAGGTCCGCGTCACCGCGCCGCAGCGCCGCGACGGCCTGCGCCACCGCGACCAGGCTGCTGCTGCACGCCGTGTCGGTGACCAGCGCGGGCCCGGTGAGATCGAACAGGTAGCTGATCCGCGCCGCCATCGACGCGCCGAGCGCGCCGAGCAGCTGCTGCGGGTCGTCCTCCTCGTAGAGGGTGTAGTAGTCGGAGCGGGAGTACCCGACGACGACGGCCGTGCGGGAGCCGCGCAGGCTTTTCGGGGCGTGGCAGGCGTTCTCGACGGCCTGGTGCGCCAGCCGCAGGATCATCCGCTGGTGCGGGTCCATCATCTCGGCCTCCCGCAACGGAAGCCCGAAGAACCGGTGGTCGAACAGGTCAATGCGGTCGAGGTAGGCCATGGACATGTAGCGCACGCCCGCCTCGCCGCCGGTGTGGTGCACCCGTTGCCCGGTCGGCTGGCCGACGCTGTCCCGGCCGGCGGACAGGTTGTCGTGCAGGGCATCCAGCGTGTCGGCGTCCGGCAGGAGCGCTGCGCTGCCGATGATCGCGATGTCGTCGCCTGGCACGAGTTCTCGCCTCACAGTTCGTAGTCGTGCGCTGGCTCTGTCCCGAGGTCGACGAGGCGGGCCATGGCCTCGATCGTCGGATGCTCGAACATCATCGCCAGCGCGCCGACCGTCGGGTTGTCGAACAGGACCCTCGGCGGCAGCGTCGCACCGAACTCGGCGCGCAGCCTCGCGGCGACCCGGATGCTCAGGATCGAGTCCCCGCCGAGCGCGAAGAAGTTGTCGTTGGCGCCGACCCGGTCGACCGCGAGCACGTCGGCCCAGATCCTGGCCACCGCCTGTTCGGTCCGGTTCCTTGGCGCGACATAGGGTTGCTCGTCGGGGATCGGGGCGACGACCGGCCGCCGGGGTCGCGGCCTGCTCGGGGCGACCGGGCGCACGGAGTCGCGGGCCAGGGCCGCCACCAGGTCACGGAACCCGGTGGCGATGGCCTCGGCGGTCGCCCGGTCGAACAACTCGGGGTCGTAGCCGACAAGGTAGGACAGCCGGTCGGTGTGCCGCGAACCCCCCGCGGCGACGAGGTTGAGCGGATAGTTGGTGATCTCGACGGCCGTCACCTTCTCCAGCTGGATGCCGTCGGCGGTGAGCGCGTCCCGGTCGACGGGGTAGTTCTCGAACACGATGACGCTGTCGAACAGGTTCGAGCCCGCTGGCAGGCCGCTCCACCTGCGCAGCGCGGCCAGGGACACGTGCTCGAACCTGCGGGACTCCACCTGCGCGTCCTGGAGCCCGCGCAACCAGGCGACCAGGTCGCCTGCGGTGCCGACGTCCACCCGCACCGGCACGGTGTTGATGAACATCCCGACGATGGTGTCCACGCCGACGAGGTCGGCGGGCCGGCCGGAGACCACCGCGCCGAAGCACACGTCGCGCTCCCCGCTGTGCTTGGCCAGCAGCAGCGCCCACATGCCCTGGACGATCGCGTTCACCGTGAGCCGGTTGCGTTTCGCGAACGCGGTCAGCAGCGCCGAGTCGGCGACGCTGAGCTCGCCGGTCACCGCGGCCGTCGAGCAGGCCCGGTGTGCCGCGCCGGGCGGTCGGTCGTACGGCAGCGCGGTCGGCGCGCGGAAGTCGGCGAGCACGGCACGCCAATGCTCCTCCGTCGCGGCACCATCCTGTTCGGACAGCCAGGCCAGGTGGTCGCGGAACGGCCTGCGGGCACTGGGGATCGGCCCGCCGCGCACGCCGGCGATCGTGTCGGACAGCACCTGGAACGTGCTCCAGCCGTCCAGCAGGATGTGGTGGAACGACCACACCAGCCGCACCCGCGCCCCGTCCAGCCGGGCGATCGCCAGCCGCAGCAGCGGCGCCGAGCCGAGGTCGAGGCCGGCGGCGCGATCCTCGGCGAGCAGGCGGCGCAGCTCCTCGTCCTGTCGGTCCTGCGACAGGCCGCGCCAGTCGTGCCGGGAGATCGGCAGCCTCGCGCGGCGGCGCACGACCTGGACGGGTTCGGGCAGCCCCTCCCAGACCACCGCCGCGCGCAGCGCGGGCGTGGTGTCGACGACCCCCTGCCACGACCGGGCCAGCGCGTCGAGGTCGGCGACGTCGGTGAGAGTGAAGCAGAGCTGCTCGAAGTACACCCCCGGCGCGGACAGGCTGTGGAAGAGCATGCCGCCCTGCATCGGGGTCAGCGGATACACGTCGGCCACGTCGTGTCCGTTGCCGCAGAGCAGGTCCAGGTCGGCCTGGCCGAGCGCGACGAGCGGGAAGTCCGACGGCGTGCAGCCGCCCGAGCCAGGTTCGGCGCAGTGCCGGATGATCTCGGCGAGCGCCGACAGGGTCCGCTCGGCGAGCCCGCGCACCACCGATTCCTCGTGCACGTCAGGCGAGAAGGTCCAGTCGACCGCGAGTTCGCCGTCGGCGGTGACACTGGCGGTGACGTCCAGCCGCGCCGAACCGTTCGCCGGGTCGGCGCGGTCGAGCCGGATCGGGGTCGGCGCGGACCGGCACAGGCCGTCGGCCGCGAACTCGTCGAAGCGGCCGAGATAGTTGAAGCGCAGCAACGCCTCGCGCGTGCCGAGGTGATGGCCGCCGAGGTAGCGCAGCGCGCCGTGGCCCAGTCCCCTGGTCGGCACCGCGCGGAGTTGTTCCTTCACCGCCTTCAGCACCGTGCCCCAACCGCCGCGCGGCACCGTGAGCGCACAGGGGAACAGCGTGGTGAACCAGCCGACCGTGCGGGACAGGTCGACGTCGTCGAACAGCTCCTCCCTGCCGTGGCCCTCCAGGTCGAACGCCACCCGGTCGCGGCCCGTCCAGTCGGCGCAGACCCGCGCCACCGCGCCGAGCAGCACGTCGTTGATCTGGGTGCGGTAGGCGGCCGGCACGTCCCGCAGCAGCGCGGCCGTCGGCTCGGCCGGCAGCCGCGCGGTGATCGTTCGGGGCGGCCCGCCCGCGCCCTCGGTGGGCCCGTCCGCCGCCTCGGCCCAGTACGGGAGCTGGTCGTCGAGGGCGCCCGAGGCGACGTGCTCGCACAGCCGCCGCGACCAGTCCTGGAACGAGGTCGTCCTCGGCCCGAGGTCGACGTCCTCGCCGGCGACCGCCTGGCGGTACGCGGTGGCCAGGTCCTCGACCAGGATCCGCCAGGAGATCCCGTCCACCACAAGGTGATGCGCGATCAGCACCAACCGGGGCCCTGCGTCGAGTTCGCCGAACACGGCCGCCAGCAACGGACCGGTGTCCAGCCGCAGCCCGGCCTGGGTCTCGGCGACGACCCGGTCGAACAGCGCCGCGCGGCCGACGGGATCCGCGTCGGCCGGGGCCACACGGCGGAAGCAGCCGGCGGTGTCCGCCTCGGCCGCGCCGTCCTGGTGCCAGTCGCCGTCCCTGCGCTCGAACCGCAGCCGCAGCGCGTCGTGCTGGCGGACCAGGGCCCTCACGGCCGCGCGCACCGCGTCGGGGTCGACGTCGGCGACGAGGTCGAGCGCGATCCACTGGTTGAAGTGCTCCGGCCGGTCCCCGACGGTGTCGAAGAACCAGCGCTGGATCGGCGTCAGCGGCACCGGCCCCGACACCGGGGCCCGGTCCGGCGCCGCGCCGGGGCCGCACCGGGTCGCGGACGCGGCCAGCCCGGCGACGGTCTGTCGCAGGAAGACCTGTTTGGAGGTCACCGTCAGCCCGCGCTGTCGCGCCCTGGCCACCAGCTGGATGCTCAGGATGGAGTCGCCGCCGAGGTCGAAGAAGTTGTCGTGCACGCCGACCCATTCCAGGCCGAGCACCTCCGCCCACACCTGGGCCAGGATCTCCTCGTGCTCGGTGCGGGGCGCGAGGTAGGAGCGGTCGGCCGGCGTCTCCGGGCGGGGCAGCGCCGCTCGGTCGATCTTTCCGTTGTTCGTCAACGGCATCCGGTCCACCACGACGAACGCGTTGGGCACCAGGTAGGCCGGCAGCGTCGACTCGAGGAACGCGCGCAGCTCGCCGGGATCGACCTCGCCGCGCGGCACGACGTAGCCGACGAGCCGCTTGTGGTCGCGGATGTCCTCGCGCGCCAACACCACGGCGGACTCCACGCGGGGATGCCGCAGCAGCGCGGCCTCGATCTCGCCGACCTCGACCCGGAAGCCCCGGATCTTGACCTGGTTGTCGACGCGGCCGAGGAAGTGCAGCACGCCGTCGGCCGACCAGCGCACCACGTCGCCGGACCGGTACAGCCGGGTGCCCACGCCGAACGGGTCGGCGACGAACCGCTCCGCGGTCAGGCCCGCGTCATTGAGGTAGCCGCGCGCCAGGCCGTCCCCGCCGATGTACAGCTCGCCGGGCGCGCCGATCGGGACGGGGTTCAGGTCGGTGTCGAGGACATAGCAGCGGGTGCCGATGATCGGCCGGCCGATCGGCACGGACGCGCCGAGCGTGTCCGCCTCGCGGATGTCGTGGCAGGTGGTGAAGGCGGTGCCCTCGGTCGGCCCGTAGCAGTTGGTCAGCGCCAGGCCGGGAAACCGGCGGACCACCCGCCCGCAGTGTTGCGGCGACAGCACGTCGCCGCCCGACAGCAGCCGCCGGACCCCGCCGAACAGTTCGAGGTCGACGCCGGCGATCTCGTGGAACATGCCGGCGGTCAGCCACAACGTGGTGACGCCGTCGGCGGCGAGCCCGGTCGCGGTCGGTGTCTCCGAGCAGACCGCGAGCCGCGCGCCGGACAGCAGCGCGCCCCAGATCTCGAACGTGGACGAGTCGAACGACAGCGTCCCGTACTGCGTCAGCACGTCGGCCGGCGCGAACCGGACGTGCTCGTCGGCGCACAGCCTGGCCACCGCGCCGTGCACGACCAGCACGCCCTTGGGGCGTCCGCCGGAGCCGGAGGTGTACATGAGGTAGGCGAGGTTGTCCGGCGCGACCGCGACCTCAGGAGCGTGCCCGGGGTAGCCGGCGAGCGCCCCCTCGTCCGCGCCGACGGCCTCGACACCAGGCGGCAGCCGGTCGCGCGCCGCCGCGTCGGCGACCACGAGCCGCAGCCCGGAGTCGTTGACCAGCAACGCGATCCGGTCCGCCGGGTAGGCCGGGTCCAGCGGCACGTACGCGCCGCCCGCCTTGAGGATCCCGAGCATGGCGACGATCGCGTCGGCGCCGCGCGGCAGGAACAGCCCGACGAGCGTGTCGGGGCGCACTCCCCTGGCGGCCAGCGCGTGCGCGAGCCGGTTCGCGCGGATGTCCAGCTCCCGGTAGGTGAGTCCGGCGCCCTCAACAGTGACCGCGACGGCGTCGGGCCGCTCCAGCGCGCGCCGCGCGAACAGCTCGTGCAGGCAGCCGGGTTCCGCCGTCCCGGTGTCGTTCCACTCGGTCAGCACGAGCCGACGCTCGGCGGGCGGCAGCACCGGCAGCCGGGCCAGCGCGCACCCTGGATCGGCGACGATGCCGGCCAGCAGCACGGCCAGCTGCTCGGCCAGTCGCGCGATCGTGGCCGCGTCGAACAGGTCGGTGCTGTACTCGATGGTGGTGCGCAGTTCGCCGTCCGCGAGCCGGAACTCGAAGCTCAGCTCGAACAACGCCGCCGCCCTCGGCAACTCGAGGTCGGCGCACTCGACGCCGACCAGGTCGGGCAGCGGCGCGGGAGTGTTCTGGAGCACGACCATCGCCTGCACCAGCGGCGGGCGGCTGGCGTCCCGCTCCGGCTGGGTCAGCTCCACCAACCGGTCGAAGGGCACCTGGTCGTTGGCCATCGCGTCGACGACGGTGCTGCGGACCCGCCCGAGGAACTCCGCGAAACTCGCCGACCCGTCCACTTCGGCGCGCACGACGATGGTGTTCACGAAGAACCCCACCAGGTTCTCCAGGTCGTCCCGGTCGCGGCCGGAGGTCACCGCGCCGATGGCGATGTCGCGTTGACCGCTGTGCCTGGCGAGCAGCACTTGGGTGGCGGCGGCCAGCGTCGTGAACAGGGTCGTGGCCATGGATCTGGCCAGCGCGGCGACGCGGGCGGTCAGCGGGGCGGGGATCGTGGACCGGTGGATCGCGCCGGCCGAGGAGCGCTCGGCTGGGCGGGGCCGGTCGGTCGGGAGCTCCAGCGGGGTCACGCCGGCGAGTTGTCGTTGCCAGTAGGCGATCTGCGCGTCCAGGTCCGGCTGCGCGGGCCGGGCCGACGGGTCCGGGTACGACACGGGCGGGAGCGTCGCGGGCCGGCCGCGCGCGGCCGCCGAGTACAGCTTGCCGAGCTCGACGGTCAGCACCCCCATCGACCAGCCGTCGGTGACGAGGTGGTGCATGGCGAGCACGAGGAGGTGCTCGGCCCGGTCGTGCCGCAGCAGCAACGCCCGCACCAGCGGCCCTTCGCGCAGGTCGAAAGGCCTGGTCACCTCGTCGAGCAGGGCCGCGTCGGTCTCCTCCCCCGGCGCCGCCTCGCGTAATCGCAGCGGCACCTCGAAGGGCGGATTCACCACCCGCACGCCCGAGCCGTCGACGTTTCGGAATGTTGTGCGCAACGATTCGTGTCGGATCACGAGGCCATTCAGCGCGGCACGCAGCGCGCCGACGTCCAGCGGCCCGTGCAGCCGGTATCCAATGCTGGTGTTGTATTCGGAACCACCTGGCCTGAGTTGTTCCAGAAACCACAGGCGACGCTGGGCGGAAGACAATGGGTACGGTTCGGTGGCCGACTGCGTCGGCGGCGCTTCGTACGTCATCTGACCGTTTCGACTAGCTGGCCCACGGTGTCTCGATCTTCGACATCGGCGAACCGGCGACCAGTGCGAGATGGCCATCGTCACAGCATGTCAACGGGCCGGACAAGCCACCGAACGGCTGACGGGATTCCCACGGGAAACCGATCGTCCACAATGGAGTTACCGGTCGGTCGGCTGAATACCGTTGCTCCGCCCGGCACATATTGCGCATATATTCGCCGTGTTACCTTCGGTCCGGGAGGCGGCAGGGAGGTCGCATGGTCAACCAACGCTCGACGCGGTCGGAGACGGCTGTCGACGAGGTCGTTGACGAAATCCGCACATTTTTCTCGAGCGCGGTCGGCGAGGGCGTTCCGCACCCCGACGACGACTACTTCGCGCTCGGCCTGGTGAACTCGCTGTTCGCGCTGGAACTGGTGACGCACGTCGAGCGGACCTTCGGACTCACCGTCGAGGTCGAGGACCTCGATCTCGACAATTTTCGGACAATGAACCGCATAGCCCGATTTGTCCGACACAAACTGTCCGAAACCTCCGGAGGGTCGTGACATGACGGCATCGACCGCCCTGGCCGACGCCGTCGCCTTCGCGCGGTCCGCGCGGGAGGAGGCCGGCGGCTGGGACCGGCGCGGCGCGATCCCGACCGACGTGCTCGACGCCGTGGCCGGGGCCGGCTTCCTCGCCGTGGACGTGCCTGCAGAGCACGGCGGCCTCGGTCGGTCTCCCGCCGAGCTCGGCGAGCTGTGCGCGGCGTTCGGAGGGGCGTGCAGCGCCCTGCGCGGACTGGTCACGGTGCAGGGCATGGTGGCCGCGGCCGTGCTGCGCTGGGGCGATCGGGAGCAGCGGGCGCGTTGGTTGCCGGCGCTGGCCAGCGGCGCGCGGCGGGCCGCGTTCGCCGCGACCGAGCCTGGCGCGGGCACCGACCTGTCCGCCGCGACCACCTCGGCGACGCCGACGGTGGGCGGGCTGCGGGTGCGCGGCCGCAAGCTGTGGGTCACCTTCGGCGCGGTCGCGGACGTCTACCTGGTGCTCGCGGCGCTCGACGGGAAACCGGTCGCCGTGCTCGTCGAGGCCGACCGCGCGGGCGTCACCGTCGAGCCGATCGGCGGGCAGCTCGGCATGCGCGCCGCGCACCTCGCCAACCTCCGGTTCGACGATGTCGTTGTGCCGCAGGAGAATCTCGTCGGCGCTCCCGGCTTCGGCCTGTCGCACGTCGTCGCGACGGCGCTCGACCACGGCCGGTTCACCGTCGCCTGGGGCTGTGTCGGCCTCGCCGAGGCGTGCCTTGACCTGGCGGCCGCGCACGTCGGGCGACGCAGCCAGGGCGGGGTACGACTGGCCGAACACGAGACGGTCCGCGCGCTGCTCGGCCGCGACCTGGTCGAGGCGAGCGCGGCACGCAGGCTGTGCGAGCACGCCGCCGAACTGCGCGCGCGGGCCGACGCCGACGCGATCGCGGAGACCGTGCTGGCCAAGTACGCGGCGGCGCGCGCCGCGAGCGCCCTCAGCGAGCACGCCGTCCAGCTGCACGGCGCGGCGGGCTGCGCGCAGGACAGCACCGTCGGCCGGTTCTTCCGCGACGCCAAGGTCATGCGGATCATCGAGGGCGCCGACGAGCCCGCCGAACTGCGGCTCGGCGAGTACGCGCTGCGCCGTCCGGGGCGGTCCCGGTGACCCCGGCCCCCGCGAGCACCGTCAAGTGCCTGGTCTGGGACCTGGACGACACGCTGTGGGACGGCGTCGTCCTGGAGGGCGACCGGCCGGGCCCGTTCCCGGCCGCCGTGCGCACCCTGCGAACGCTGGACCGCAGGGGCATCCTGCACGCGGTGGCCAGCCGGGGCGACCACGCGACCGCGGCGGCGCACCTGGCCGAGCACGACCTCGCCGGCCTGTTCTGCGCGCTGGAGATCGGCTGGGGCGCGAAGTCCGACGCCATCCGGCGCATCGGCGCCGAGCTGAACCTCGGCCTGGACACCATCGCGTTCGTCGACAACGACGCCGCGGAACTGGCCGAGGTCGCCTCGGTCCTGCCGATGGTGCGCCGCTACCGGGCCGACCAGGTCGGCGGGCTCCACGCGCTCCGCGAGTTCCAGCCGGCGCACGTCACCGAGGAGTCGGCGAACCGTCGGTACTACTACCGCGCCGAGCAGCGCAGGGTCCGCGCCGGGCACGAGTTCGCCGGCTCGTCCGCGCAGTTCCTCGCCTCGCTCGACCTCGCCATGACGCTGGACCGCGCCACCGAGGACGACCTCGCCCGCGTGCACGAGCTAACCCTGCGCACCCACCAGCTGAACACGACCGGCCGGACCTTCGACCTCGCCGCGCTGCGGGCGCTGTGCGCGGCCGACGACCACGAGGTCCTGGTGGCCGGTCTCACCGACCGATTCGGGTCCTACGGCACGATCGGCGTCGCCGTGGTGGCGCACTCGGGCCGCGACACCGTGCTGGAGCTGCTGCTGATGTCCTGCCGGGTGCTGTCGCGGGGCGTCGGCGCCGCCCTGCTGCACCACATCGTCGGCGACGCCCTGGCGCGCGGCCGCAGGCCGGTCGCGCGGTTCGTGCCGACCCCGGTGAACCGGATCATGATGGTGACGCTGAGGTTCGCCGGGTTCGAGCCGATCGAGCGGACCGAGGAGCAGGTGCTGCTCGCGCTGCCCGAGGACCGGCCTTCGGTGTCGCCGCCAGGTCACGTCCGCGTCGTCGATCGGAGACACCCGTGAGAGTCGGTGTGCTCGGTGTCGGCGTGATGGGTATCGGCGTCGCGCAGTGCCTGGCCGGCGCCGGGCACGACGTGGTCGCGGTCGATCCGGACGACGGGGCGCGCGCCAGCGCTCCGACGCGGCTGCGGGACGGGCTGCGGCTGCACGCGCTGCTCGGCGGCCCCGGCGCGCGGCACGCCCCCGGCACGGTGCTCGCCAGGGTGCGGTGGGCCGAGGACCCTGCCGCGTTGGCCGAGGCCGAGTTCGTGGTGGAGTGCGTGCTCGAACGGCTGCCGGTCAAGGAGGCGGCCTACCGGGCACTGGACCGGGTGTGCCCGCGGGCGACGGTGTTCGCGTCGTGCACCTCGGCGATCCCGATCGGCCTGCTCGGCGGCTTCACCGGCCGGCCGGATCGCGTGATCGGCACGCACTTCATGAACCCGGCGCCGCTCAAGCCCGCCGTCGAGGTGGTCCGCGCCGAGGCGACCAGCGACGACACCCTGGACCGGACCGTGCGGTTGTTGGCCGGCATGGGCAAGCGGGCCATCGTCGTCGGCGACGCGCCGGGATTCGTGTCGAACCGGGTGCTGATGCTGGCGGTCAACCAGGCCGCCGAGGTGGCCGGGGCCGGCACCGCGGACGCCGACACGGTGGACGAGGTCTTCGAGACGTGCCTCGGCCATCCGATGGGGCCGCTGCGCACGGCCGACCTGATCGGGCTGGACACCGTCCTTGACACGCTCCTGGTGCTGCGCGAGTGCACCGGCGACGCGGTGTTCGAGCCGTGCCGGCAGCTGCGCGACCTGGTCCGCGCCGGCCGGCTCGGCCGGAAGAGCGGGCGCGGCTTCCACGACTACTCAGGGCGCGGCGACAGCCTCCCGTAGCACGCTGGCCAGCAGCCGCATCGACGCGGGCGCGCCTGGGTTGATCAACACGTCGACGCCCTCGGGCAGCAGCGCGACCAGTTCCGCCAGCCCGACCTGTCGCCACCGGTCCGGGATGACCTTGTCCTTGTGCACTGCGGCGGTCACCACGAGCACGCAGTGCACCAGGTCGGGGGCCGGCGTCACGATCGGCCGGTCGTCCTCGCCGAGCGCGATCTCGAGGTAGGACCCGCGCAACGCCGTGAGCAACAGGTCGGCCGACTGCTGTCCCGCGAGGACCTGCCGCAGCGAGGCGTCGATCGGATCCGTCGGCGAGTCGGGGTGCAGCGGCCGGTACTCGGCGTTGGGGTGGAACAGGCCGGGGGCGCCGTCCTGGTCGAGCAACCAACCGCCGAGCACGGCCTCCGGGGGCGGCGTCCCGTCCCGCGCGGGATCCCACGCCGGGTCGATGAACATCATCCAGTTCTGCTGCTCGGCCGGGGGCTGGGCCTGGTCATCGGCCAAGGGAGTCTCCATGGTGGTGTCGCCGCGGTTCGGTCCGAGCCTCAGGGCTTCGGTGGCTGGATGGTAATCACTTCGTGCGGCAGCGGCGGACGCGTCTTCACGCCGTCATCACTCACGCTGACCGAACCATCGGGATTGGCGTGCACGATCGGCGTGTAGCCCCGGACCGGATTCGTGTATCCCATGCTGTGCAGGGCGTTGGCGAAGTCCGGCAAGGCCTTCCCCGCGCCTGCCTGGCACGAGATGGCCACCACGTGGCTGTTCGGATTGCTCGTCAACGCGTTGTGCACGACGGGGTTGCTGGCGAACAGCTGTGCGTACTGCTGACCGGTCATCGTCTGTTGCACGATCTTGCCGCCGACCATCGTGTCGGGATAGAAGTGGTCGGGGCTGGCATGCGTCATGCCGTAGATCTCGCTCGGGTTGGCCTTGTGCGCGAACTGCTGGGAGATCGTGGCCCGGTCGTCGGCGAAACCCGCGCCGATGGCGGAGCCGCCCTGGTGCACCAGCGGGACGTGCGTGGGCACACCCGACTTGTAGTAGCTGTCGACCGCCTGCTGGAAGTTGTGTTGCTCGACCTGTTGCTGCGCGTGGTGTTGGGCCGCGGCCTGATGCTGGTCGTGCAGCTTCTGCGCCGTGTCCGCCTCGGTCAGGTGATGTTGCTGCTGCTGGGCGGCCTGCTGACTCAGCTTGTCGTGGTCCTGGTAGTGCTTGTCGGCCGCAGCCATGGCGTCCTCGTGCAGCTTCTGCTGCTGGACGGACTGCTGACCCAGCTTGTCGTGGTCCTGGTGGTGCTGCTTGGCCTTGTCCATCTCGGCCTGGTGTTGCTGTTGCTGCTGGACGGACTGATTGCCGAGGTGCTCGTGGTTCTGGTAGTGCTGCTTGGCCTTGTCCATCTCAGCCTGATGCTGCTGTTGCTGCTGGACGGACTGGTTGCCGAGCTGCTCGTTGTGCCGGTAGTGCTGGTCGGCCTTCGCCATCTCGGCCTGGTGATGCGCGGCGGCGGCCTGCTGGTGCGGACCGAGCTTGCCGAGTTCCGCATTGTGGTTGTTGAAGTGTTGCCGCGCCGCGTCCATCTCGGCCCTGGCCTTGTTCTGTTTCGCCACCTCGGCCGCGGCGGCGTTGCTGTGGTCGTTGTGGTGCTTCTCCGCCAGGTCCATCTCGGCCCTGGCCTTCTTCTGCTTCTCCACCTCGGCCGCAGCGGCGTTGCTGTGGTCGTTGTGGTGCTTCTCCGCCAAGTCCATCTCGGCCCTGGCCTTCTTCTGCTTCTCCACCTCGAGCGCGGCCGCGTTCTTGTTGTCCTCGAAGCGCTTTCGCGCCGAGTCCATCTCGGCCTTGGCCTGCTTCTGCTTCTCCGCTTCGAGCGCGGCGGCGTTCTTGTGGTCGTCGCGCAGCTTCTGCTGCTTGTCCGCCTCGGCCTGGTGCCCGGCCGCCTGCTGCTGATGGAGCTTTTGCTGGTCCTGCGGTCCGGGAAACGACGTCGAGTGCGGGTCGGCGACCGGCTTCGGCGCGCCGCCCGACGGCTCGTGCGGCGACGAGGACGGCTTGGTCGGGCCGGGCGTCGTGGACGGGGACGTGGTCGTCGAGTGCGGCGGGACCGGCGAGCGCGGCGACGGGGGCGAGACGTGTTTCGGGCTGGCCGCACCGCCGGGCTTTGCGGAACCGGGGCGCGTGAACGACTTGCCAAGGCTCGTCGTCAGGCCGTGCGCCTGGGACGCGGACCGGCCGATCCCGGTCATCGACGACGCGGCGGCGCGGCCGATCGAGGACACCCCGCCCGGCGACCCCGTTCCGCCACCCGACGCGTGCCCCTGCGGCCCCCGGCCGCCCGGCACGTGGCCCTGCGGCCCCGGTCCGCCCTGTGCGTGTCCCTGCGGGCGCGCGCCACCCGGCGCGTGGCCATGCGGGCTTGGCTGCGCGCCGAACCTTGACGGCGGCGACGGAGGGTGCGGCGCTGGGGCGTGTTGTGGCGGTGGCGGCCTGTGTGGCGACACCGGCGGAGGGGGAACGTGACCGCTCGGCCGTGGTCCCCGGCTGCCCCTGGCTGGCATGGTCGCTACCCGTCCCTCTCCGCGTGATCCCCGTTGGTGCTGCCCCCTTGGGGTCGGCAATCGCTGTGTCGCTCCCGCGCACAGGCAGCACAGACTCTATCTACCGGTCAACCGTCCACCGGGACGTGCAAAAAGGATCTAGGGAAAGTCGTAGCGATCACGATCGACCGCGCGCTCACCAGGACAGTCATGACCGGCGGAGCAGGGCAGCGCCGAGGGCGGTCGTCAGGTACAGGACGTGGCGTCCGGCGCGCTCGCGCGCGACCAGCCCGCTGTCGCGCAGGACGCCGAGGTGCTGGGACACGGCGCTCGGGGTGACGCCGAGCGCACGGGCCAGGTCGGTGGTGGTCGCGGGCGAACACAGCGCCTGGAGCAGTTCGGCTCGCGGCCGGCCGAGCAGCCGGACCGCGCTGCCCGACGGCGGCCGCGTCCCCGCCGTCCACAGTGCACCAGTGCCGCGCGCCGGATACCGCACGGTGGTCTGCGTCGACGTGCTCTTCTTGATCAGCACGTGCGAGGGGCCGAGGACGACCGGGATGAGGACAAGGCCGCCAGGACCGCGATTCACCACGCGCTCGGGTCGCCAGCGTTCTCCGGCCAGCCTGAGCCAGCCCTCGCTCCAGCGCAGGTCCGGATGCAGGTCGGCGAACAACCTCTCGGCGCCACCGGCGGCCAGCTGCCTGGCGCGGTGCGCGACGTCCGCGTCGAGAACCGCTCGGATCCTCGGCCAGTGCGGCGCGACGAGACGGTCGTGCGCCGCCCGCAGTTCCGCGACGATCGCGCGCAGGCCCGCCGCCGGACGCGCGGCGAGCGCAGCGGCGGCGTCCGGGAGGTCGTCGCCGAACACGCGGCGGAGACTGGCCCGCACCTGACGCGCGGTGGTCCGCAGCACCGCGGCCAGATCGTCCTCGATGGACGCCCCCTGGTCGCGCGGAGCGGGGACGAGGAACTCCGGCCAGCTGCGCCGGTCGTTCACGATCAGCGGCCAGGTCCGCGCGAGATCGAGCGGTTCGCGGCCGAGTTCGTCCTGCGCCCACCGCAGCCACGGCAGGTTGACCGCGTGCCGGTCGCGGCCTGCCACCTGCTGGAGGCAGGCCACCGTTTCCGACAGCGGCGAGATCGCGAAGCGGGTCGCCGCCAACTCCGCCACGCCCAGTTCGATCGTCAGGGTCACCGCGGCCAAGTATGTAGCACCGAGCTAAACAGTGTCCGACTGGCACTCCGGCTCGCCACGATTCCGGCATGACGCAGACCGCGGCCGCGCCGCGCCTTTCCCCGGCCTACTGGCGGTTGTGGTGCGCCACCGGGATCGACAGTGTCGGCAACGGCGTGTTCACGGCGGCGGTGCCGCTGCTGGCTGTCACGATCACCCGCGACCCCCGGCTCGTCTCGCTCGTCTCGACCGCGGCGTACCTGCCCTGGCTGCTGCTGTCGCTGCCGACTGGATCGCTCGTCGACCGGCACGACCGGGTCGCCCTCATGTGGCGGTCGCAGGCGATCCAGGCGGTGATCGTCGGCGCGCTCGCGGCCATGGCGGCGATCGGCGCGGTCGGCATCCCGGCGCTCGCCGTCGTGGCCTTCGGTCTCGGCGCGTGCGACGTCGTGTTCGGCAACGCCGCCCAGGCGACCCTGCCGGACCTCGTGTCGAAGCCCTTGCTGCACAGGGCGAACGGCAACCAACAGACGATCACCGTCGTTGGCCAGCAGTTCGCGGGACCGCCCGCCGGCGGTGTGCTGTTCGCGCTCGCGGCGGCACTGCCGTTCGGGGTGGACGCCGCCTCGTTCGTCCTGTCCGCCGTCCTGCTGGCGACGCTGCCCCGGCGGTCGCCCCGGCGCGACGCGCAGGTGCGGGGGCGCGTCGCCGTCGTCGACGGACTGCGCTGGCTTGGCCGGCACCGGTTGCTGCGGACGCTGGCGGTCCTGCTCGGTGTCAACACCTTCTGCGGCCAACTCGCCAACGTGACGCTGGTGCTGCTCGCCACCCAGGAACTGCGACTCGACACTCGCGGCTACGGCCTGCTGCTCACCGGGGCCGCGCTCGGCAGCGTCATCGGCGGCCTGGTGAACGCCCGCGTCGTCGGCAGGATCGGCGCGCTCCCAGCATTGCTGACCGCGCTGGCCACCAATGTCGTCGCGTTCGTCGGCATCGGACTGAGCCCGAACGCGGTCGCGCTCGGCGCATTCCTCGCGGTGAACGGATTCGCCACCACGCTGTGGAACATCGTGACCGTCAGCGTCCGGCAGCAGCTCGTGCCGCCGTCCCTGCTCGGCCGCGTCACCAGCGTCTACAAGATGCTCGGCTGGGGGCTCATTCCGCTCGGCGCGCTCACCGGCGGGCTGCTCGCACACGGGTTCGGGCTGCGCGCGCCCTATCCCGTCGCTGGTGTGCTGCGCGGGATCGCGCTGCTGGCCGCGCTACCCGTGCTGGTCCCCGCGATGCGTGCGCAGGCCTTGACCCTGTCCCGTTCATCTCGACCGGTTGGTGGCCCCCGCGACGACGGCGACGATCGCGGTCAGCAGCTCAAGGATGGTGGCGAGGCCGATCGCCACACCGTTCGTCTTGTGGAAGCCGAACACGAAGTCGAACTGGGCGCTGAAGCTCACCGCGCCCCGCAGCGGCTGGAAGGCGACGGTCAGCACCGCGAGCAGCACGCAGAGGGCGGCCAGAATCCAGGCGACGCCTGCGATGCGGGTGAACATGTACACCCCAAGCCACCCCAGCAGGGCGGCGGAGACGAACGCCTGGACCACATTCAGCCATGCCATGCCCGACGACGCGAAGTCCCCTTGGGCGTAGGAGATGTTGAGGACCGCGAACCACACCAGTAGGCCGGCGGCGACCAGCGCGAGCAGCCCGGCGACGACGCCGACGGGTGTGCTGGTCCTCGGTTTGCCCTGCGGCATCCCCCAGCCACCGCCCGTCGGCGCCTGGCCGATCGGCTGCGGAACCATGCCCGGCTGCGGCCAACCCTGGGGCTGCTGATATCCCTGTTGGGGATGGCCCTGGTGTTGGTAGTCCTGCCGCGGTAAGTCCTGCTGCGGTGAACCGTGCTCGCCAGGCTGCATCCGGCTACTCCCCCACTTCCGGTCAGTGACCTGCCGTAGGGTACGGGTCTGCCGCCGTCAGCACGCAGGATCATCGCCAGATCCACGCCGAGCGGCGGCCTCGAACAACTGCTCGGCCTCGGCAACCGCCCGGGACAGGGTGGCAGGGTCCGGCCGGAGCGCGGCGACGATCGCGTCCGTGCCGCGCAGGCCCGCCCGCTGGAGCAGCCGCTTCTCGTTGGTGACCCACTCGCCGCGCGCGGCCAGCACCGCGTGCGCCGTCTGCATCGCGGCGGTGGCCACCGCGCCGGCGACCTCGGTGGCCTGGCCGCGCCGGACGTACGCGCCCTTCGCGTAGGCGATCGTCGCGGCAGCCCTGCCCCGCCACTCGCCCGGAGCCTTGTCCCGCAATGCCTGCGGGAACTCGGGGCGCGGCAGGCTGCCGCGCAGCACCTGGTTGACGGCGAGTTCGGCGACCACCAGATAGCTGGGAATGCCCGCGAGGTGGAACATCAGCGGCTCCCAGTGGAAACGGCCCTGCCCGGCCTCGGCCAGTTCGTGTTCCACGACGTCGAGATCGCGGTAGTGCACGTCGACGGGCCTGCCGTCGATCGTGAGCCACGCCCCGCCGTTGAAGACGCCGCCACCCCAGGCGCCGAGGTCGGAAACCTCGCCGTCCCAACCGATCGCGCGCAGATCGGCCGGGTCGAAACCGCCGCGGTAGTAGACGGCGAGGTCCCAGTCGCTGTCCGGGGTGCTGGTGCCCTGGGCGCGCGAGCCGCCGAGGGTGACGGCGTCGACGGCGGGCAGGGCCGCGAGTCGGTCAGCGACCTGGTCGAGGAACGTGTCGTCGGTCATGGAGCTCCGTTCGTTCGAGGTGGACAACGGCGAAGCCGGCGCGCCGGACGGACCCGGGCGCGCCGACGTGGACGGTAGCCGGGGCGCGGTCAGCCGATGAAGCCCAGCAGCGAGCGGCAGACCAGCTCCGGTTCCTCGTCGCACAGCCAGTGCAGGGACTTCTCGAACTTCACCACGCCCCGGACGTCGGTGGCGATCCTCGGCAGGGTGCCCTGGAACCACGGGTACGCGAACGGCGAGGCCAGGCCGAGCAGCGGCGCGGTCACCTTGGGATAGCTCCGCATATCTTCGATGTCCTGCTGAAACGCCTTGTACCAGCCGTTTCCACACCGGACGTCCTCCTCGGTGTTGTAGGCGTGCGCGAAGACCGCGCGATCGCGATCGCCCACAGTGGACTGATCGACGAGCCCGATGCCGTAGTGCCAGTCGATCAGGTGCCTGGCTCGGCCGGCGAGCAGCTGCTCCGGCAGCAGCGGCACCTGGTTGAACGCCATCCACCACATGCTGATGGGGCCGTCGGGACGCCGCAACATCCGCAGCTCGTAGAGCCCGTCGTCGGGGTGCAGGACGTCGAGCAGCGTCACCGTGCGCGTCGCCTCGGGATGATTGGCGGCGAAGCTGAACGCCACCATCGCGCCGATGTCGTGCCCGGCGATGTGCACGCTGTCGTACCCGAGCTGGCGCGCCAGCTCGCGGACGTCCCGCGCCATCGTCTTCTTGTCGAAGCCGTCCTGCGGCTTGGCGGAGCTGCCCATGCCGCGAAGGTCGACGACGACGACCCGGTAGCGGCTGGCCAGGGTCGGCATGACCTTGCGGTAGCTCCACCACGTCGCGGGCCAGCCCGGCAGCAGGAACAGCGGCTCGCCCTCCCCACCGGCCACATAGTGCAGCCGCGTGCCGTTCACCGTCGCGTGCGCGCTGCGGAACCCGCCGGGCAGCGACGCGGCCAGCTCCCGGTCGCTCGGCACGTCTTGCCCGGCCGCCGCCGACGCACCGGTCATGCCGCCGGTCATGCCGCCGGCCGCCGCCAACGCCGCCACGCCGGCGCCGAGCGCGAGCGCCTTCCTTCGGTCAATTGACATGTCAGTTCCTTTCACTGCTTCAGATTTCGATCGAAATCACCGCGTCCGCGCGAGCGCGGCGGACGGGTTCAGCGTCGCCCGGCACGAGCGCCGCGACGATCCGCGCGCGGGCCGAGCGCGAACGCCGCGACGAACAGCGCGACCAGGTACAGCGCGCCGCCGGCGAGAATCCCAGTGGTGTAGCCGTGGGTGAGGGCGTCGCGCGGCGCGGTGCCGGCCGGCTGGTGCGCCGTCGCCGAGGTGGCGACGGCGGCCAGGACGGCGAGTCCGAGCGCGCCACCGATCTGCTGGGTGGTGTTGACCAGCCCGGACGCGACGCCGGTGTCCGAGGGGTCGACGCCGTGCACGCCGGCGATGGTGACGGCGACGAAGGCGAGTCCGAGGCCGAGTCCGGTGACCAGCTGCGCGGGCAGCAGCACCGTGAAGGGGTTCTGGTCCGGGGTGAGCAGGCCGAACCAGGCCATGCCGACCGCGGCGAGCAGCATCCCCACCATGATGACCACCCGCCCGGACGTGCGGGCGAGCAGCAGCGGACCGATCGCGCCCGCCGCGACCAGCATGCCGACGGCGAAGGGCAGGTAGACCACGCCGGTGAGCATCGGCGCGTAGCCCCGCACCGCCTGGAGGTAGAGGGTGAGGAAGTAGAACGTGGCCAACATGCCAGCGCCGACAAGGAAGTTGACGAGGTTCGCGGCCAGCCTGCCGCGATCGGCCAGCACCCTCGGCGGCACCATCGGGTTCGGGCCGCGGCGTTGGAGGACGACGAAGGCGGTCAGCAGTACGACGGCGACCACGTCGAAGGTGACGGCCACGCCGTCGGTCCACCCATGCAGGCCCGCCCGGTTGATCGCGTAGACCAGCGAGCCGAGGCCGAGCGTCGCGGTAATCGCGCCGGCCAGGTCGAGCCCGCCGCGTTCCCGGTCACCCTCGACCAACGCCCTGGTGCCGACCAGGATCGCCACGGCGATCGGGACGTTCACGAACAGGATCCAGCGCCAGTTCAGGTATTCGGTGAGCGCGCCGCCGAGCAGCAGCCCGACCACCGACCCGAGCCCGCCCATCGCGCCGTACACGCCGAGCGCCCGGTTGCGCGCCGCCCCGGCCGGAAAGGTCGTTGCCAGCAGGGACAGCGCCGTTGGCGCGGCGATCGCGGCGCCGACGCCCTGGAGCGCCCTGGCGGTGATCAGCATCGTCCCGTTGGTGGCCAGGCCGCCGAGCAGCGAGGCCCCGACACACACCACCAACCCGACGCGGAACACCCGCCTGCGGCCGAACAGGTCGCCGGCGCGGCCGCCGACCAGCAGCAGTCCGCCGAACGCCAGCGCGTACGCGGTGAGCACCCAGTTCAGGTCGGCGTCCGGCATGGACAGTGCGTCCCGGATCCGGGGCAGGGCAACGGTCACGATGGTGCCGTCCAACACGAGCAGGAGCTGCGCCGCCGCGATGACGAGCAACGCGAGCCCGAGCCGGCGGCCGTCCGGCGGCCCGTCGACCTGCCCGGCCACGGTGGTTTCGACCCGCTGAGACATGATCATCCTCACTTCGGAACTCGATCGCGCGCACCCTCCGGTGACGGTGCCGCCGCTATGACGGACGGCGGCGGCGAGATGTGACGGGCGGCGGCGAGATGTGACGGAGCGACGAGTTCGAGCCGGTGAGCCGGCCTCGATCGAGTGCCTATACCATTGCCAGGGTGACCGCCTACGACGATCGTGCTGCGTTCGAGCACCTGGACGCCTCGGAGCTGCCGCAACGTCAGCAGCACATCCTGGCCACGATCCAGGACTGGGTGGTGCGGCACGGGTACTCGCCGAGCACTCGACAGATCGGCGACGCGGTCGGCCTGCGGTCGTCGTCCTCTGTGTCCAAACACCTCGCGAGTCTCGAGGACAAGGGTTTCCTGCGTCGCAGCAGCACGATGTCCCGCCCGATCGACGTCCGGGTGTTCCTGCGTCAACCGGCCACACAGGACTCGGCAAGCGACTCGGTGCCGGTGCCCGTGGTCGGCAACATCGCGGCCGGAACCCCCATCCCGGCCGAGGAGCACGTCGACGACATCCTGACGCTGCCCCGCGAACTCACCGGGCGCGGCAACGTCTTCGGCCTGCGCGTGCGCGGCGACTCGATGGTCGACGCCGCGATCTGTGACGGCGACATCGTCGTGGTGCGCCAGCAGCCGGAGGCGCATTCTGGCCAGATCGTCGCCGCGATGATCGACGACGAGGCCACGGTCAAGGTGTACCGGCGCCGCAACGGCCACGTCTTCCTCGAACCGCGCAACCCGGCCTACGAGGTCATCGACGGCGATCGGGCCGTCGTGCTCGGCGCCGTCGTCTCGGTGCTGCGCAGCGTCTGACCCGCTCTCGACCCCGTCCTCGCGAGGTGGTTCGGCGTGCCCGCGCGCGCCGCCGACGCCGCCGGTAACGGGGGCGCGATGATCGGCGATACGAAGTCACCACGGGTACCTCAGCAGGGGGTAACGACCGCGATGACCTCCGGTTTACCGAAAGCAGCCGTGACTGTTCTGGCCGCCGTCGGTGTCCCGGTTGGCTGCATTGCCGGCATTCCCGCCCTGCGCGACCACCCGCCCCTCACGGTCGCGCTCACCCTCGCCTACGAGTTCGGCGTGCTGCTGGTGGGATTCGCGGCCGCAGTGGTGACCCAGCTCCGCAGCAGATGGAGCGCCCGCGCCGCCGACGCCTTCGACGGGGCGGTGCAACGACTCCTCTCCCCCTACACCCGGTACTACCTCCGCTACGTCGCCGCGGAGACGCGGTATGTGGACCTCAAGGGCGTCACCACCAAGGCCGAGTTCACCTTGGAGATGAAGGACATCTACGTCCGTCTCGCCCTGGACACCGATCCGGCGGTGCGGCCGAGCACCAACCCCGTCGGCTACGGCCCGAGCCGGACCACGAACGGCGCGGACATCTGGGAATGGCTGCGCGACGGCGGACGGGAGATCGGCTCCGTCATCGCGATCCTCGCCCCGCCTGGCCGCGGCAAGACGACCCTGCTCAGGCACATCGCGTTCGTCACCGCGAGCAACGCGCGCACCGCGGCCAGACTCAGGGCGCCGCGCAAGATCCCGGTGATCGTGTACCTGCGTGATCACCGGGACTGGACCTTCTCGACGCCGAGGGACCTCGTCGACCTGATCGAGCGGACGCTGCCCTCCATCGGCGGCCGGCCACGGCCTCCGCAGTGGGTCGAGAAGAACCTCCGCAGGGGCCGCTTCCTGCTGCTGGTGGACGGGCTGGACGAGATCGCGGACCCGGCGACGAGACGCGCCATGGCCTCGTGGCTGGAAACCCAGGCCAGCGCGCAGACCGACAACCTGCTGATGATCACCAGCCGGCCGTTCGGCTATCGGGACAACGAGATCACCGGCGCCACCGTGCTCAGGGTGCAGGCCTTCAGCCCGGACCAGATCGACGCCTTCATCACCCAGTGGTACAGCGCCACCTCGATCCGGTCCTATGGCGGCGACAACGCGTCCTCCCGCATCGCCGCAGCCAGAGGCGCCGCGGAGCTGTCCTCGCGCCTCGACCAGACCCGCGCCCTGCACGACCTGGCGTCGAACCCCCTGCTGCTGACCATGATCGCCACCGTCCACCACTACCGCGACGCCCTGCCTGGCAGCAGGGCCGAGCTGTACCGGGAGATCTGCGAGGTGTTCCTCGGCAAGCGCCACGAGGCGCGCGGCATCGCCCTGGACATGCCGGCGGCACGCAAGAAGATGGTCCTCCAGGAACTCGCCTACGCGATGATGCGGCTCGGCGTCCGGGACATCTCCACGGCGGACGCGGCCGAACTGGTCAGGCCCGCGCTGACCAGGGTGACCGTCCGGGTCAGCCCGGTGGACTTCCTGCGCAGGGTCGAGGAGTCCAGCGGCCTGCTGCTGGAGCGCGAACGGGACCTGTTGACGTTCGCGCACCTGACGTTGCAGGAGTTCCTCGCGGCGGAGCACATCAGGGAGAACAACCTCGGGCACGAGCTGATCGAGGCCGTGCAGCAGGACTGGTGGCACGAGACCGCGCTGCTGTACGCGGCCAACGCGGACGCCACTGACCTCGTCGTCGCGTTCCTGCGCGCCGATGGCGGGCGGGAGGCGGAGCTGTTGGCGCTGGCCGTGCAGTGCGTCGAGGAGGCCAGGGAGCTGTCGCCGGAGGCGCGGTCGGTGGTCGAGCAGCGGCTCAACCCGCCCGATCTGCGGGCGAACCCGGCGAGCAGGCGCAACGCGGCGCGGGCGCGCCTGTTGCTCAGGGCTGCCCGCGAGCGACGCGTGTCGCGTGGCGTGTACACCGGCCCGCCCGTCACCTGGTTGGAATACCAGCACCTCCTCGACTCCGTCGACGACTGCCGGATTCCGGACCACTGGGTCGACTCGGTCTTCCCGGCGGGAGCGGAGGACGAGCCGGCCGCCGGCATGCGGCACGAGGACGCCCGGGCGTTCTGCGCGTGGCTGACCGCCGAGCTGGAGTCCGAGCACACGTTCCGGCTGCCCTCGACCAGCGAGCTGGACGACATCCTCGCCGAGGCGGCCGCGCCGGAGGCGTACTGGAGCACGGACGCGTTCGACGTGCACGGCGACACCATCGCCTCTCGCCTGTTCCGCACCTACAGCGAGCGGCGCCAGCGCGTGCCCTATCCCAGGACGAACTACGAGCCGTGGCGCGCGGATCTCGCGAAGATCGCGAAGGACGACGCCGCGCAGCTGTTCCGGTTGGCCGACGGCAGTCCTCCGTTCCTCGAGGTGCCCGGTGGCGGGCGACTCGACCGCGCGGTCCTCGGCCACGCCGCGCTCGTCGCTCGGACGCTCGCGCCCGGGCCGCTGCCGAGCAGCTGCGACCTCCAGCAGATCATGGGCACGGTCGCCGACGTGGCCGCGGTGGCGAACGAGTACGCGGGCGTGATCGTGCCGGGAGATCCCGCGGAGGACGCCAGCAGGGAGCTCACCAGGATCGGCGCGGACCTGGCCAGAACGGCCAGGCACGTCTTCGACCGCACCAGGTATCGGTCCCGGCGCGACCCGGGACCGCGGCAGGACCGCGGCACCGTCCGGATCATGGTGTTGGCGATGTCCACCATGGCACGCGTCCTGTACCTGCGCCTTGGCGGTGAGTCCGTCGTCGACCCGGCCGGCATCCAGGGCCGCCTCGATCCCAGCCGGGAGGACGACCGGCGGCTGATCGGCGTCATCGCGATGTCCCTGTTGGAGGACTATCTGCACGCTCTGTACCGCCAACTGGTCCTGCACGAGGCAAGGACCCTCGGCGCGACCCCGCCGGCCGAGTCACTGCGCTACGTCCGACTCAGCCAGACCGAGCCGGACACCACCGCCGCCTGGACGGGCGTGCCGAGGGACCTGGTCATTCCCCTGTGGCATCGGCTGAAGCCGGTCGTCGACCGGCTCGCGGCGTTCGTCTTGTTGCTGGTCCTCGCGCCGCTGCTGTTCGTCGTGGCGGTCGCCGTCATGGTCGACACCAGGGGATCCGCGTTCTACGTGCAACGCCGCTGCGGCCGACACGGCACGATCTTTCCGCTGGTCAAGTTCCGGTCCATGGTCGTCAACGCCGACGAGCTGACGATCCGTCTGACCGACCGCAACGAGGGCTCCGGCCTGTTGTTCAAGATGCGGCGGGATCCCAGGGTCACCCGCGTCGGCGGTTTCCTCCGCAGATACAGCGTCGACGAGCTGCCGCAGCTGTTCAACGTGCTGGCGGGTCACATGTCCATCGTCGGCCCCCGGCCGCCGCTGCCGGAGGAGCTCGGGCACTACGACCAACGGGCGGCGCGCAGGCTGCTGCTCAAGCCGGGCATCACCGGTCTGTGGCAGGTGAGCGGGCGCAGCGACCTGCCGTGGGAGGAGACGGTCAGGCTGGATCTGCGCTACCTGGAGGAAGCCTCGTGGGCGCTCGACCTCCTGATCGTCGCGAAGACGTTCACGGCGGTCATCAGGGGCCAGGGCGCCTACTGACCGCTCAGCTGTTGTGGTGCAGCGCGGACTGCACGACGTGGCCGCAGGCGGCCCACGCACCCGGGATGAGGCCGACCAGCAGCGCGGCGAGGCCGGCACCGAGCAGCCAAGGGAGCACGCGGCTCTCGAACGGGCCGCCGGTGTGGAACCGCATGAAACGGGGAATGCCAAGGCCCCGCCACTGCTGCCCGGCCAGCGGCAACGGCCACAACAACGGCACGCCGTGCGTCGTCGTGGCGTCGCCGAGCTGGTGGGTGAGGCAGCCGACGCCGATGGCGCCGCCGATCCACCACGCCGGAACGGGCTGGGTCGTCAGCACCCACCAGGCGCCGCCCGTGATCGCGGCGGCGGTGATCAGGTCGGTGAAGTTCTTCTCGACCGGTGGCAGGCCCCGCAGGGCCACGAACGACACCAGGAACACGGTGGCCAGCGCCGCGATCCGGCCGAGGCCGGTCAGCCAGGTGAAGCCCGCGCCGAGCGCGGCGGCGGCCACGAGCGTGTGGGTGAGGCCGCGGTGGGTGCCCTTCATGTGTGCCCGGTCGGCGCGGCTGGCCGTGAGCCGGAAGGTGATTCGGGACAGCCCCTGCACGCCGTCCGAGATGACGTCCGTGATCGGCCCGACGGACTTCGACGCGGTGGAGCGCGGCATGTCCAGGTCCGGCAGCAGCGCGCCGCCCGCGGTCAGCACGGTGCCGAGCAGGATGGCCGGCACGGTCGGGGTGTAGCCGACGATCGTGGGGACGGCTGCGGTGACGGCGAGGCCGACGATCGCACCCTGAAGGGCGTGGGTGGGGCCGGTACACATGCTTGGCGTTCTCCTGGTCGACCTGTGCTGCCCCTGACCGTGCGCGGCAACAACTGATCAACATACCGGCTGACGGCTCCCCCATGCACCAAACGCGGAAACCGTGCGACAGGCCGGAACCGTCAGGTCCAACCACCCGCGCCGTCCGGCGCACTCGGGGGAATCTCCGCGGAGTCGGTGAGCCGCAACTTGCGGCGGGCGCGTTGGTAGAACGTGGTCAGGCCGAGGCGGACCACGCGCGCGGCGCTCGGTCGGCCCCGCAGCTCGATGCGGTCTCCCGGCTGGACGTAGCCCGCGACCTCCCCGTCCACCTCGACGGCCAGTCGCCCGCTGGACGGCAGGATGTCCAGCACCACCTCGTCGTGCACGGACAGCACCACGCCCCGGCTGTAGGCGGAGTGCGGCGCGGCGGGCGTCACCAGCAGCGCCTCGACCGCCGGGCTGGTGATCGGCCCGCCCGCGGAGAAGCTGTAGGCGGTGGACCCCGTCGGGGTCGCCACGATGACCGCGTCGGCCGAGTAGCTGACGAACGGCTGGCCCGCGACGCGCACGGCGACCACCGCGCTGCCGTCGCCGGGCACCCGCACCACGGCCACGTCGTTGAACGCGGTGACGGTCTGGCCACCGAGCACGGCGTCGACGGCCAGCCGGGGCTCGATGGTGAACTCGTGGCCGTCGATGGCCGAGAGCGCGTCGGGCAGGTCGGGCACGTCGACCTCGGCCAGGAAGCCGAGCTTGCCGAGGTTCACCCCGAGCACCGGGGCGCGCTGCCCGTCGGCCAGCCGCATCGCGCGCAGCATCGTGCCGTCCCCGCCGAGGCTGACCATCAGGTCGGACCGGCGGCCGAGCTCGGCGGGCAACACCCCGACCGCCGCGCAGTCCAGCCTGCCGATCTCGTCGGCGATGCCGAGTATCTCGATGCCGCGGTTCGCCGCCCAGTCCAGCACCGCGGCGACCGCGGGCGCCGAATCGCGCCGGGGGTGCAGCACAAGGCCAACCGAGTGCATCTCAGCGATCCTTCTCGACGGCCGGTCCCGTGATGGTCATCAGCCAAGTCTGCACGCCAGGGGCCGTCGGAGCGAACCGCGCGTTCCCGACACCGGTGTGCCCGACGCCGGTGCCCGCGCCGCCGTGTTCCAGCGCGAGCCGGCGGCGACCAACGCGACCAGGCCGGCCGGAACCACCCACCCCGCTCCCTCCACAGTGGACTGTTCGGCGCCGCTCGTCGCGCTCCGTTCGACCTCAGGCGGCGGACTCGACCGACGGGACGCGCGCGAGGCGGAACGTCGCCGTGCGGCGCAGCCGGAATCCCAGCGACTCGTAAAGCCGGATCGCGGTGGCGTTGGTCTCGATGGCGTGCAGGAACGGCGTCTCTCCCCTCGACCTGATGCCGGCCGCCACCGCCAGCACGAGCCGGGTGGCCAGCCCCTGCCCCCGGAACGCCTGGTCGGTGCACACCGCGCTGATCTCGGTCCACCCCGGCGGGTGCAGTCGCTCCCCGGCGACCGCGACCAGCGCGCCGCCGCGCCGAATCCCCAGATACGTGCCCAGTTCGATGGTGCGCGGCAGGAACGGGCCGGGCTTCGTTCGGTCGACAAGGGCAAGGATCTCCGGCACGTCGGCGGGCCCGAGCCGCACCGCCTCGGCGTCCGCCCTGGCCGCGACACTGTCGTCGACGAGCTGCACCCCGGCGCCGAGGTCGACCACCTCCCACCCGTCCGGCGGTGTCCTCCTGGTCAGGGAGCCGGTGAGCGGAACCTGCGCGCCGGGACCGGCGAGCGCCGCGATGTCGCGCCACACGGTCTCGTCGGGGTGGTCCGGCACCGCGACGAACGGCGCGACGTCGACCGGGTAGCGCCTGAGCTGGCCGTGTCGCTCGGCGAAGTGGGCGTGCGGACCGGTCAACGAGGCCCAGGCGGGATTGTCCAGCGGCGACAAGGGTTCGGTCATGCTCCGGCCTTTGCTGTCGGTCTGCTGCCGGTCGCGGCGATCTCGCAGTAGGTGATCTCGCATTAGGCGATCCGGGCGGTGAGGCCATTTTTCGCTGTGGGCGGGGATGTGCACAGCGGCGGCGTCCGCTTCCCACAGCCTGGGAAGATCTGACCGATTCACCCGAATCACGCCGTTGCTCACGGTATGTGACATATTCACAACACAACATATAGTCGACTGTTAATAAGCTTGGTACGTTTGCCGGTTGTTTGCCGCCCCTTGACGCCGGATCCTGGTGCGCGATCTCGCAACACCTTCACCTCTACCGATACCGGCCCGCCACCCGGGCCGGAATCGCCCTGCCCAGAGGAGAACTGTCCATGAAGCTGAGACACTCCGTCTCCTTGGCCGCGGCCGGAATCCTGGTCGCAGCCGTCGCCACGAGCACCGTCGCGCAGGCGCAACCGTCCACCGCCTCAACCCCTGCCGCTCCCCAGAGCGCCGAGGCGATGGCCGTCAACGCCGCGCAGAGTCTCGTGGCAAGCAGGCCCGCCGCGCTGCACGCCAGCGCGGACGACACCTTCCAGCAGCACGCCACGATCTCGTCCACCAACGGACTGAAGTACGTCCCGTACGACAGGACCTACAGGGGTCTGCCGGTCGTCGGCGGCGACTTCGTCGTGGCGACGAACTCGACGGGACAGGTCGTGGGCACTTCGGTCGCCCAGGACAGCACCATCGCCCTGCCGACGCTCACCCCCAAGGTCACCAAGGCCGAGGCCGAGGCCACCGCCCGCAAGCAGCTGTCCGCTGTGGACGGTGTCAGTGCGGCGCAGTTGGTCACCTACGCGCTCGGCACGCCCAAGCTCGCCTGGCAGAGCACCGTGGTAGGCAAGGACGCCGAGGGCCCGAGCAAGCTCGACGTCGTGGTCGACGCCACCACCGGAACCGTGCTGCACACGCAGGAACACGTCCTGCACGGCGACGGCACCAGCGCGTGGAACGGCCCGAACCCGGTGCACCTGGACACCACTCAGTCCGGCGGCACCTACTCGATGCAGGACCCTGCCCTCAGCAACGTCAGCTGCCAGGACGCGGCGAACAACACCACGTTCACCAAGTCCAGCGACCACTGGGGCAACGGCGACGCCACCAGCCGTGAGACCGGTTGCGTCGACGCGCTGTTCGCGGCGCAGACCGAGAACAAGATGCTGTCGCAGTGGCTCGGCCGCAACAGCTTCGATGGCAACGGCGGCGGCTGGCCGATCCGTGTCGGCCTCGCCGACGTCAACGCCTACTACGACGGTTCCCAGGTCCAGATCGGCCACAACAACAACAATCAGTGGATCGGCGCGATCGACGTCGTCGCCCACGAGCACGGCCACGGCATCGACGACCACACCCCCGGTGGCATCTCCGGCAACGGCACGCAGGAGTTCGTCGCCGACGTCTTCGGTGCTTCTACCGAGTGGTTCGCCAACGAGCCCGCGCCGTACGACGTGCCGGACTTCCTCGTCGGCGAGCAGATCAACCTGGTCGGCAACGGCCCGATCCGCAACATGTACAACCCGTCGGCGCTGGGTGACCCGAACTGCTACAGCAGCTCGATTCCCGGCACCGAGGTGCACTCCGCCGCAGGACCGGGCAACCACTTCTTCTACCTGCTTGCCGAGGGCACCAACCCGACCAACGGCCAGCCGGTCAGCCCGACCTGCAACAACTCCACGGTCACCGGGCTCGGCGTGCAGAACGCGGTGAAGATCTTCTACAACGCGATGCTGCTCAAGACCAGCGCAAGCTCGTACCTGGCCTACCGCACCTGGACGCTGACCGCGGCGAAGAACCTCTTCCCCGGCAGCTGCACCGAGTTCAACACCGTGAAGGCCGCGTGGGACGCCGTCAGCGTGCCGGCTCAGTCGGGTGACCCGACGTGCAGCGCGACCGGCACCGTCACGGTGTCCAACCCTGGCAACCAGTCCACCGCCACCGGCACCGCCGTCAACCTGCCGCTGTCGGCCAGTGGCGGTACCGCGCCCTACACGTGGACCGCGACCGGCCTGCCGGCCGGCCTGTCGATCAACGCCTCCACCGGCACGATCTCGGGCACCCCGAACACCGCCGGCAACTCCACCGTCACGGTGACCGCGAAGGACAGCGCCAGCCACACCGGCTCGGCGTCGTTCAGCTGGACCGTCGGCACCACCGGCGGATGCAGCGGCCAGAAGCTCGGCAACCCCGGTTTCGAGTCCGGTAACACCGTGTGGACGGCAAGCAGCGGTGTCATCGGCCAGAACGGTTCCCAGCAGCCCGCCCACGGTGGCACCTGGAACGCCTGGCTCGACGGCTACGGCAGCAGCCACACCGACACGCTGTCCCAGTCGGTGGCCATCCCGGCGGGCTGCCACGCCACGCTGACGTACTACCTGCACATCGACACGGCAGAGACGGGCAGCACCGCGTACGACAAGCTGACCGTCACCAGTGGCACCACCACGCTGGCCAGCTACTCCAACGTCGACGCGGCCAGTGGGTACGTGCTCAGGACGGTCGACGTGTCGTCGTTCGCCGGGCAGACCCTCGCCCTGAAGTTCACCGGTGTCGAGGACAGCTCGCTCCAGACGTCCTTCGTCATCGACGACGCGGCGGTCACCCTGAGCTGATGATCCTGGCATGACAGGCGGGGAGGCCGGCTGCTGCCGGCCTCCCCGTTCCCTGTTCCGCCAATTCCCTGTTCCGCCAAGCGAACTGGCGCGTAAGTTCCAGCAGTGATCGCACAGTCGTGATCGTCACCGTGACGGGAGCACCCGATGACCTCAGCGCTCGCTGCCGCAGAGTCCGCCGCCCTCGCCGCGATCGACGAGGCTGCCCTGGCCCGCACCCTGCTGGAGCTGCTGGCGGTCCCCAGCGTGACCGGCAGCGCCGCCGAGTCGGAGCTGCAACACCTGCTCGCCCGCCGTCTCGACCGGCTCGGCCTTGACGTCGACCTGTGGGCCATGGATCTTCCCGCGCTGCGCGCCCATCCCGGCTTCCCCGGCACGGAGGCGCCGCGCGAGGAGGCCTGGGGCCTGGTGGCCACCACCTCGGGCGACCCGGACGGGCCGACGATGACCCTCCAGGGCCACGTCGACGTCGTGCCGCCCGGCGACCGCGCGCGGTGGCACGGTGATCCCTTCGTGCCGAGGGTGGTCGGCGATGTCATTCACGGCAGGGGCGCCTGCGACATGAAGGCCGGCGTGGCGGCGAATCTCGCGGCCCTTGAGGCGATCCGCGCGAGCGGGGTGCGGCTGCGCGGCCGGATCGCGGCCCATTTCGTGGTCAGCGAGGAGGACGGCGGGCTCGGCGCGTTCGGCACCCTCCAGCGCGGGCACACCGGCGACGCCTGCATCATCACCGAACCGACCGGGGGCACGGTGGTGACCGCCAACGCCGGCGCGTTGACCTTCCGGATCGACGTCCCCGGCCTCGCCACCCACGCCAGCACCCGCGATGCCGGGGTCAGCGCCATCGACGCGTACCTGCCCATCCATCACGCGCTGGCCCGGTTGGAGGCGCGGCGCAACACCGGAGCCGACCCGTTGATGGCGGAGTACCGCATCCCCTACGCGTTGTCGGTCGGCACGCTGCGCGCCGGGGACTGGGCGAGCAGCGTGCCGGACGCCCTCGTCGCCGAGGGCAGGCTCGGCGTCCGGCTCGGCGAGGACCCCGCCGCGGCGCGCGGCGAGCTGGAGCGGTGCGTCGCCGAGGCCTGCGCCGACGATCCGTGGCTGCGCGAGCATCCGGCCACCGTGACCTGGTCCGGCGGCCAGTTCGCCAGCGGCAGGCTGCCGTCCGGCCATCCGCTGCGGGACCTGGTCGGGACCGCCTACGCCGACGCCACCGGCGCGACCCGGCCACGCGAACGCGGTGCGCCCTATGGAAGTGACCTCAGGCTCTACGCCGCCGAGGGCGTGCCGACGCTCCAGTTCGGGCCCGGCGACGTGCGTCTCGCCCACGGGCCACGGGAGGAGGTCTCCCTCGCCGAGACCGTCGAGGTCGCCAGGACACTGGTGCTCGCCACGCTGCGGGCCGTCGGCGTCGACTAGCACAGGCCGGACGTTCCTTCGGTGGCAACGCTTCTACGGCAACGCCTCTACGGAAACGCTTCTACGACAGCGCTTCTACGACAGCGCGAGGCGCACGATGGGCTCGCCGTTCCCGTCGAACTCTCCGGTCGGCACGAACCCGAGCCGCCGGTAGAACCCGGCCGGACCACCGTCCTCCGGCAGGTAGCTCGTCAGCAACTCCGTGGCGCCCTCGGCCCGGACGAGCGCGGCCACCTGGCGCACGGCCTCGGCGCCGTAGCCGCGGCCCTGGCGCCGCTCGTCGATGATGAGCTTCCACAGGAACCACGGCCCGATCAGGTTCGGCGGCTCCGGCCGAACGTTCCAGCTCACCATCACGAACCCGACCGGACCGTTCCCGACACACAGCGCCCGGCACCACGGGTTGGCCTGTGGGTACTCCTCGGCGTCCGCCAACGCGCGCCGCACCGACCCCACGAACCGCTCCTGCCCTGGCGCCACCCGCAGCGCCAGGATCGCGTCGCGGTTGCCATCGGTGATCTCCCGCAGGATCAGCTCCATGGCGCCCAACCTACGGTCCACCGACGCGGACTCTCGCCGGGGAGGGACGTGCCGCTGCCCACCGCACTGGGGAAGCAGTACACGCACGCGACCGTTGGGCAGTGGGCAGGGCTGGGCCGGCGCGAACAGCGTGCTGTGGAACTGTTCTGTGGGCACCTACCACGTGGAGAACCCGCCAACCGCGCACAACTGGGCGCTTGGCTGCACCGGCAGGCAGGACTCGCCGACCGAGGGCCACCAGCCCGGCGAGACGCAGTCCCCCAGGACGCACCTGCGACCAGAAAGCCTGTACGACCAACAGCTTTCCGACCGCCGCAGGTGACGCGCACCGATCGACGCCCGGGTTTGCCGATCATGCGGTCGGTCGTGGTGACCGGGACCACATTCCCCTGATGTCACGTTCGCCGCTCGGGCGGTGTCTCTGAGGGATGTAGTCGATCCGACCAGCACGACACCGACATCGGGCAAGCGAAAAGAGCATCGTCATGAAGGCCGTCATCGTGTGCACGTCCGTGTCCCATGGCAACACGAGGAGGGTCGCCGACGTCATGGGCCAGGTCCTGGAGGCCCGCGTTGTCACCCCAGAGCAGATCGACGCGGCCGAGCTCGCCACCTATGACCTCGTGGGATTCGGCTCGGGGATCTTCCTCGGGTCCTTTCACGCACAGCTGCGCGAGTTCGTCCAGTCACTCCCGGAGGAACGACGAGGCGCGGCGTTTGTCTTCGCCACCAGCGGATTCCCCGAAGCGCGGTTCCAGCGCTTCTCCCGCCCCCTGGTACGGCTGCTCGAACAGAAGGGCTTCCAGGTGGTCGACACCTTCTCGTGTCGCGCACTGGACACCTATCTTCCGTTCAAGCTCGTCGGTGGCATCAGGAAGGCGCGGCCCGACGCCGCCGATCTGGCGGCGGCACGGACGTTCGCCGAAGGGCTGCACGTTCGGATCGACGCCACGTCCTGACCGATCCGACCTGCCGCGCAAGAACTGCTGTCAGCTGGAGTACTAGCCGTTCCCGATGCGCTTCCGCGCCGCCGGCACCGTCCTACCGACCACGGTGGCGAGCGTCGCCCCGAGGACGCTGACCCCGACCAGGGTCAACCAGGTCGCGGAAGCCCCTGTCGACAGTAGCCCGGAGAGCATGATCGGAGCGGTTGCTCCCGCGAGGGTCACGGCAAGTTGGTTGAAGGCGAGGTACCGGCCGCGCAGGGCGTCCGGGGCGCTGTCCGCGGCGATCGTCGAAGAGACCGGGCCGCCGAGAATCTCGCCGAGCGTGTACACGGCTGCGCCGAGCAGTAGGACGCCGACGGCGACGGCGGTCACGTCCACGCCGCGGGCGGCGAGGAACAGCAGGTAGCCGACGGCGAAGGCGCCGTGCCCCGCAACGAGGACCCGGCTGCGGACGCGTCCCCGCAGCCTGCCGACGACGACGCTTTGACCGAAACCGACCAACAGGGTGTTGAGCACGAAGGCCGCCCCGGCCGTCCAGCCCGGCAGCCCCAGCACGTGGACGGCGTAGACCGGGATCGCGATGCTGAAGGCGAACAGGGAGACGGCGAAGCACAGCTGCTGTCCGACGACCGGCAGGAACCGCCAGTCCCGGAGCACTTGCCGCCAGCCTCCGGCGGCGTCGCGCCCGGCTTTGGCGTTCGGAACGGCCCGCAGCAGACCGAAGGCGGCGACGTACGACACGGCGTTGACGGCCACGATCGCGGTGTAGACGCTGCGTGTCCCGACACCGACGGCGACGGCCGCCACGAGCCCGCCGAGCGCGTATCCGAGGTTGCGGAGGGACCCGAGCAGGCCGAACCAGCGCTCGCGGTCACCGGGAGCGGCCAGCGCCGTGACGGTCACGCCGTAGCAGCCGAAGAACACCGCGCGCCCGGCGCTGTTCACCCAGGCGCAGACGGCGATCTGCCAGGTGTGGTCCGCGACGAGATACCCGGCGAAGCCGAAGGCCTGGGCCAGGTTGGCCGCCTGTAGCACCGGCTTGGAGCCGTACCGGTCGACCAACCCGCCGACGAGGGGGCCCGCCGGGAGCGCCAGCAGCCCGCCGACCGTCAGCGCCGCGCCCACCTGCACCAGCGACAGCGAGGTTGTCGCCAGGAAGTACAGCATCGTGACGGGGATGAAGACCCCCGTGCCGACCGAGTCAACGACGATCGCCGCGACGAAACGGCCGTGCCCGGCTATCGAGAGACGGGCAGGGCGAGCGGTTGCCGTAGCGATCATGGCGCGACGGTATAACAGTCCAGCTGACCTGACGTTTCAAGATTTGTCACAGCAACGCCGTGCTCAATATCAACTAGGTTCGAACAGTCCGACCAGCTCAACCAGTTCGTCCGAACAGGCACCAGGGAGACACCGCCATGACCGTCACCGACCCCAAGAGCGTCGTCGTCCGCTACGTCGAGGCCGTCCGCGACGGCGACCTCGCGGTGATCCGCGACAGCTTCGCCGAGGACGCCACCTGGGAGTACCCCGGCACGCTTCCGCTCTCGAAGGTCTGGACCGGGCGGGACGTCATCGTCGACGACTTCCTCGGCGGCGTCGGCACCCGGCTCAAGGCCGGCGAGCCCGTGCTCATCGAGCTGACCAACGTGCTCGCCGACGGCGACCAGGTGGTCGCCGAGTGGACCTCGCGGGCCACAGCGGCCAACGGCGCGGCCTACCACAACAAGTGCCTCGGGGTGTTCACGGTGCGAGAGGGCAGGATCGCCTCGGTTCGCGAGTACGCGGACACCCACCACGTCGCCAACACGCTCTACCCCGAGGCGGTCTGAGCGCCCGCTCAGGACGCGGCGACGGTGAGCGCGCCCGGCACGCACGTCACGGCGAGCGGAAGCCGGTCCAGCCGCTCGCCGTCGGCGTAGCCGACCCAGGCGTTCTCCCCCGCGATCCGCACCGACCTGGCGCGCAGGGTCGTCACCGCCGGATGGTCCACGTGCCGGCCGGTGCGCAGCTTGGGCAGGATGCCGACCAGTTGGCGGCGACTGGCCGCGCCAACCACGGTGAGGTCGAGCAGGCCGTCGGTGGGGTCGGCGCCGGGGCAGATCGGGATGCCGCCGCCGTAGTGGGACGTGTTGCCGATCGCGACCAGCGTGCCGTCCAGGTCGAGCGTGCCGTTGTCGGTCTCCACCACCAGGGGCGAGGTGTGCAGCCCGGCCAGCTCCGCGAGGATCGCCAGGTCGTAGCGGCGCGGCCCGCGCGGCCAGCGCATCGCGTTCGCCCGCTCGTTGACCGCCGAGTCGAAGCCCGCGCACAACACGGTGGCGAACCAGGTGCCCGACCCGAGCCTGCCAAGATCCATCCGCCGCCGCGTCCCGGAGCGGAGCGCATCGGCCACTGAGTCCGCGGCGGCCAGCGGATCGGCCGGCAGGCCGAGCGCGGTGGCCAGGTCGTTGCCGGTGCCGGCCGGCACCAACCCGAGTGCGGTGTCCGTGCCGGCGCACGCCTGCACGCCGAGGTGTGCCGCGCCGTCGCCGCCGACCACCACCAGCACGTCGACGCCGTCGGCGACCGCGCGGGCGGCGAGACCCCGAGTGCCGGCGGCGCTGTCGGCCACCAGCAGGTCGAGCCGGCCCGCGGCGGACCGCAGCCGCTCGGCCACGCTCCCGGCAACCCTGGCCGCGCGGCCGAGGCCGGACGCCGGCACGACCAGCAGCGCAGCGTGCACCCCGGCTAACGCCGCCGTGCGTCCCTGGTTCACGTGGCGTCGTCGTAGCGGACGCGCTGCGGGTCGGCGGCGGGCGTCTCGACGGGTTCGGCCGGGGCGACGGGCTCCGGCTGGTAGTTCAGCGGCGACGCCTCGTCGTCGCTGACGCCCTCCCAACCTTCGGCCACCCGCTGCCTGGCCTTCTTGCGGTCGTGCAGCCTGGCGAGCTGGATGGCGAACTCGAACAGGATCGTCAGCGCGCCGGCCAACGCCAGCATGGAGAACGGGTCGCTGCCCGGCGTGGCCACGGCGGCGAACACGAACAGGCCGAAGATCATGCCCCGACGCCAGCGGCGCAGCTTGTCGTAGGGCAGGATGCCGACCCGGTTGAGCATCACCACGAGCAGCGGCAGCTCGAAGCTCACGCCGAAGATGATCAGCATGCCGAGGATGAACGAGACGTACTCGTCGCCCTTGAGCGCGGTGATGAACTGGTTGCCACCGAAGTGCAGGATGACCTCGAGTCCCTTGGGCACCACCAGGTACGCCAGCACCGCGCCCGTCGCGAACAGCACGACCGCGCAGGACACGAAGACGAGCGCGAACTTGCGCTCCTTGGCGTACAGGCCGGGGGTGATGAACGCCCACAGCTGGTAGAGCCACACCGGACTGAAGAACACCGCGCCGGCCGCGATGCCGACCTTGAACTGGATCAGGAACGCCTCGAACGGCGCGGTCTGGAGCAGCTTGCACTCGCCGTGGCCGCCGATGTCGGCCCGAAGTTCCTGCGGCAGCTGGCAGTACGGCTCGGTCAGCAGCGAGCCGAGCTTGGGAATCGGCCCGATGTTGAACTGGAACCACAGGAAGCCGAGGATGCCGCCGACGAAGATCGCCAGGAGTGCCAGGCCAAGGCGGTGCCGCAGCTCGTACAGGTGCTCGATGAGCGTCATAGTCCCGTCGGGGTTGTTCTTGCGCCCCTTGCGACGACGTCCCCGACCCGCGGCTCGCTCGCGGCGGAGTGGATTTGCCCCCACCGTGTGGACCGTCCTTTTCAGCTCTGGGTGCTTTGGTGATCCAACACCTGCGGTGACGACCGAAGCTCCGCCTCGGCGCCAAGACTACTCACGACGCCCCGCCGGTTCCCTCGATCCTACGCGGGAACCCCTGCCCGACCGGCGTTCGGCGAAGGCCACGCCCAACGCGGCCGACCTGGCGCGGAGCAGGCCGGCCTGATCGTCCATGCGCCTGGCCACCATGGTCCTGACCCCGTTGAACCGACGCACGGCGCGCACCGTCCGGAGCGCGATCAGGACCAACAGCAGCACACCTAGGGCGACCAGCAGCACGGTCGGCAAGTACGGCACAAGCACACCGTAACGGGCTCAGGTGACCAGCAGGTGATCCGCCCGGTCCAATGCCTCCTGGGCCCGCGCGGTGATCTGCGCGGCCAGCTCGTCCGGCGCCTCCACCAGCACGTCGCCGCCGAGGCCGAGCAGCAGCCGGACCATCCACGAGGTGTCGGCGTAGCGCATGAGCACCCTGGTGCGCCCGTCGCCGAGTTCGGTCACCTCGTCCACCGGGTAGTACTCGGCGATCCACCGGCTGTCCGGCTCGAGCACCAGGCTGGCGACCTGCTGGGTGGGCTCCGGCCGGAACAGGCCCTCCGAGGTGTCGGTGAGCTGGGCGTGCGGCGGCGGCGCGGCGGGCTCGTCCAGCTCGGTCACCTCGTCGATGCGGTCGAGCCGGAACAACCGGACGCCCTCGGCCGAGCGGCACCAGGCCTCCAGGTAGCTGCGGCCCTCCACGAGCAGCAGGCGCATCGGGTCGACGACCCGGTCGGTGACCTCGTCCCGCGACGCCGTGTAGTAGCGGATCCGCAGCGCCCTGCCGCGCTGCACTGCGGCGCGGACCGCGTCGCGCAGTTCGATGGTGCCGCTGGTGTCGCGGCTGCCGAGCCCGACGATCACGCCGGCGGGCTGGGCCTGCCCGACGGCCGCCTCGATCTTGGCCAGCGCCCGCTGCACGGCGGCGGCGTCGGCAACCCCTGGCGTGTCGGCGAGCGCCCGCAGCGCGACGAGCAGCGCGGTGGCCTCGGCCGCGGTCAGCCGCAGCGGGCGCTTCATGCCGGCGTCGTAGGCGACGGTGACCGTCTCGCCCTCGAAGGACAGGTCGATCAGGTCACCGGGCCCGTAGCCGGGCAGCCCGCACATCCAGAGCAGTTCCAGGTCGCGCCGGAGCTGCCGTTCGGTGACCTCGAAGTCGGCGGCCACCTCGTCGATGCGGATACCCGGCCTGGCCAGCAGGTAGGGCACCAGGGCCAACAACCTGGGCAGACGTTCGGCTGAGCCGTTCACGCGCGCACCTCCCCCATCCGCTGCCCGGCCGACACGTCCGCTTCGAGGACCACCGTGCCGTTCACCTGCGCACCTCTCCGGCCCGCTGCCTGGCGAGCGCGCCCAACAACCGTTCCCGCACGCCCTTGGCCAGCAGCTCGGGTTCCAGGACCACCACGTCGGGGCCGAATCCGGCGATCCAGCTGGCCGCCGAGTCGGGGAAGTTCAGGTCGAGCTCAAGCAGGTCGCCGTCGACGCCGGCCACCGTGCGCCTGCCGACGGTCCGGGCCCGCCTGCGCACGCCCTTGGCGCGGCCGTCCGCGACCCACAGCTTCGCCGACGCCGGCTGCGCTTCGCCGGGGTTGCTGCCGGCCACGATGGACAGCAGGTCGAGGTCGGTGCCGTCGGTCGGCCGGCGCACCTCCCCCGGCTTGCCGATGGTCCTGACCTCGCCGACCACGCGGGAGAGCCGGAAACACCTGGTGGCCCTGCGGTCCTGGTCGTGGCCGACCAGGTACCACCGGCCGCGCCAGGCGACCACGCCCCACGGCTCGACGGTGCGGCGGCGGATCTCGGCCGGGGTCGGCCTGCGGTACTCGAAGCTGACCACCTGCCCGGCCTGCACGGCGGCGAGCAGCGGCGCGAACGCGGGCTCGCTGGTGCGCACCTTGGGCTCGATCACGGCGGGGGCGGCCTGGTCGACGTCGACGCCGGCCGCGCGCAGCTTGAGCAGCGCGCCGTGCGCGGCCCCGGTGAGCTGCGGCGAGTCCCACAGCCGGGCCGCGAGGGCGACGGCGGCGGCCTCGTCGGGTTCGAGGTCGATGTCGCCGAGTTCGTAGTCCCTGCGGGCGATGCGGTAGCCGTCCGCGTTGTCGAACATGGAGTTGCGCCCGGTCTCCAGCGGGATGCCGAGGTCGCGCAGTTCGGACTTGTCGCGTTCGAACATGCGGAAGAACGCCTCGTCCGTGGGTGCGTCGGCATAGCCCGGGACGATGGCGCGGATGCGCTCTGCTATCAGGTACTGACGGGTCGACAGCAGGCACAACACCAGGTTGACGAGCCGTTCGGCGCGTGCGGTGGCCACGCAGGCACCCTAACGCTGACCAGCCGCGCGCTGTCGACACACCCGGGTGCGGCGTGGCCGAATGTCCCGTTCACCTCGCCATGCAGGGCGAATGGGGCATTCGGCCGAACCGGGCCGGGGTCGCACGGCGGCGGTCACTTGCCGTCGAGGACAGGCGGTCACTTGCCGTCGAGGACGGGCGGGGAGGGAATGGGGTAGTCGGACGGGCCGATGTTGGCCTCCAGCGAGCGCTTCCACGCGCCGCTGTCGATCATCTTGCGCAGCGCGGCGGCGATCGCGGTCTTCCCGTCCGCGTCGCCGAGCCGCAGGCCGATCCCGTACAGCTCCTTGGTGAAGGGCTTGCCGACGACCTTGAGCAGCTCGGGGTTCTGCGCCGCGTAGCCGGCGAGCACCACGTCGTCGGTGGTCAGGGCGTCCACCTGGCCGCCGAGCAGGGCCGTGACGCAGTCGGAGAACCGGTTGTACTCGACCAGCTGGGTGCCCTGCGCGTACTTGTCCCGCACCTCCTCGGCCGAGGTCGAGCCGGTCACGGAGCAGAGCTTGTGCCCGTTGAGGTGGTCCGGCCCGGTGATGTCGTTGTCGGTGAGCCGGACCAGCAGGCTCTGCCCCGCCACGAAGTACGGGCCGACCAGGGAGATCAGCTTCCTGCGCTCGTCGGTGATGGAATACGCCTCGACCACGAGGTCGACGGCGTTGCTCCTGATCAGGTTCTCCCGCTCGCTCGGCTCCGCCTCCCGCCAGGTGATGTCGCGGTCCTGGACGCCGAGCTCGTTGGCGATGAAGCGGGCGACGTCGATGTCGAAGCCGACAACCTTGCCGTCGACACGTTTGAGCCCGATGCCGGGCACGTCGTAGGCGATGCCGATGGTGAGCTTGTGGAAGGCGGACGCGCGGCGCACCAGCGAGTCGTTCGGGGACGCGCTGCCGGAGCCGCACGCCCCGAGCAGCGCGATCGCAGCCAGGACGCCGCACACCCGTAAAGCCCGGCTGGAAATCATCGGCCGACCTCCTCGCGGCGTGCGCGCGGCACACCGAGAAAATCTTCCACGGTGCGCGAAAAATGGGCGGAAATCCTTTTCCGCGCACCTCGGAACGCCTCGGACCTGCGGGCATCCACCCAGCTCGGCAGGCGCGTTGGCGGAAATTTAGATCAAGGATCGGCCCGCGTCCAGACCCCTGCCGGAAATCAGTGAATGCCGGGACGCGGGGACACCAATTCGATCACGAAAGCCCGAGGGCCGTAACTGCCCGATCGTGTCCGACCAAAACGACAGTCAGGCAGCAGATTCTCTCGACGGTGACGCGCCGCGACCGAGCAGTGCCGCTGCGCCGAACAACGCCGCGGCGAACACGACGGGCCCGATCGCCTGCGGGGCCTGATGTTTGGCCACACCGATCACCGCGTCGAGCACCTGCACGCTCCCGTTGAGCACGAGCAACAGCCGCAAGTCGTGCCAGGAGCGCCGCAGGACGAGCCACAGGGCGGCGCCGAGCAGGATCGCGCTGCGCGCGGCCACGTACGCGGCGAAGGTGCGGGCGGCCGGCGTGTCCCCGCCCGGCACCAGCGTGCCGGGCGCGAGCAGGCCGCCCACCGCGAAGTACCCGGAGCCGAGAACGGTGGCGAGCACCGTGCCGATCGCAACGTTCCGACTCATCCGGTCGGGAGCCATATCATTCGGTTGCCGAATCATATGGGTACGCTAACGTGACAGCCATGGCGAGGCAAGAGTCAGTGACCGAAACCGTGGTGTTCCTGCTTGGCAAGCTCGGCCAGGCGACCACCGCGCGGTTCGCCGAGGCACTCGTGCCGCTGGGCTTGCGCCCCCGCCACTGCGGAGTGCTGGAACTGCTCGCCGACGCCCCGCTCGCGCAGCTCGACCTGTCCCGAGGCCTCGGCGTCACCCCGAGCGTGGTGGTTGACATGCTCGACGAGCTGGAGGCGTTGGACGCGGTGCGCAGGGTCCGCGACACCGTGGACCGGCGGCGCCAGCTGATCGAACTGACCGCGCAGGGACGCGACCTCCAGCGCAGGGCCGTCCGGCTGGCCCGCGAGCTCGACACGGACCTGCTCGGCGCGCTCGACCCGGCGGGCACCGCCGCCTTCGGCGCGGCGCTGGCGCGACTGGCCGAGGCGCACGGACTGCCTACCGCCCGTTAGCCCGAGGCCGCACGCGGGTCAGCACCGCGACGGGCCCGATTCGTTGGCGCACCGGCGATTCGTCGCGAAGGACGCTAGTCGCGGTCCGGCTCGATCAGGCGGGCGACGCGGCCCTTCTCTCCTGCCGCCCAGCAGTCGCCGTCCTCGGTGCAGCTCACGGTGTCGAAGCTGCCGGAGTCGAACTGCGTCCAGTGCGCGCCGCCGTCGGTGCTCAGGTCGCTGCCGGTCGGGCCGACCGCGACCACCGACCGACGACCCGACCACGCCACGCCCGACCGGTAGCCCCGTGGAGCCTGCGGGGTGCCCTGCCAGGTGCGTCCCCGGTCCGCGCTCACGGCGAGGGCCGGAGTCGGCGAGCCGGGATTCGCGAAGTCGCCGCCGATCGCCAGGCCGTGCCGCGCATCCCGGAAGGCGACGGCGAACACGCCGGACGACTGGCTGCTCGGCAGCGGGGTCGCCGAGGCTTCCCAGTGCCGGCCGCCGTCGGCGGAGTGCAGCACCCGCGCGGTGGCCCCGCCGCCGGTGCCGATCCAGGCGTCGTGGCCGCCCGCGGTGCTGAGGCACTGGCCGCTCGCGGCGAACGCGCCCTCGCCGGGCAGCGCGGCCGGCATGCCCTCGGTCGGCACCGGCCGCCAACTGCGCCCACCGTCCACAGTGGACACCAGGCGGAACTTGCCGTCCACGGGATCGCTCAGCGCCAGGCCCCTGCGCGTGTCGAAGAACGCGATGCAGTCGTAGAAGGCGTTGGGATCGGTGTTGCCGAAGGTCTGCGACCAGTGCGCGCCGCCGTCCTCCGTGCGGTAGATCCCGGAGGAGGCGCCGGGGCCGATGGACAGCACCACCGCGCGGTCCTCGTCGAACGCCTGGATGTCCCGGAAGTCCAGGGCGCCGGTGTTCGGCGGAGCCACCTGCCGCCAGGTCCGGCCGCCGTCGACGGTCCGCAGCACGGTGCCCTTGCTGCCACTCGCCCAGGCCACCTCGTCGTCGACGGCCGACAGCCCGCGCAGCCGCGCGTCCACTCCCGTCAGGGTGAGCCGCCACGACGGGGTCGGGCACGGCGCCGCCTGCGCGACGGCTGGCAGCAACAGGGACACGACGACACCGGCCAACGCGAACATCCGGACGAGCGCCCGCATGGGACCACCTCTCGACGACCCGGCAGATCGCGATCATGCTGCCGCACTCGCGGCCGCGTGTCTGCCCCCGTCCGGAGGTTGCGCCAACGCTCGGAACGCGCTGTCAGCCCAGCAGCATCGCCGTCAGCCCAGCAGCATCGCCGTCAGCCCGGCAGGATCGCGCGGCCAGCCCAGCCGCACGGCTCTCAGCCCGGCAGGATCGCGGCCAGCCCAGCCGCACCGCCCTCAGCCACGCCGGATCGCGGTCACCCCAGCCGTGTCACCGGCAACGCAACCGCACCGCCCTCAACCCAGCAGGATCACTGTCTTGCCCGCGGCGCGGCCGGTTCGGCTGTCCGCCAGCGCGGCCGGCGCCTCGTCCAGCGACACCTCGCGGCCGATCGGCGCCGTGAGCAGCCCGGAGTCGACCTGTACGGCGAGCGCGTCCAGCAGCGCGGCCGAGGAGGTGTTCTGGAAGTTGCTGGCGCGCAGGCCCTTCGCCGTCAGCGCCTCGACGTCGGCGGCGCCGATGGTGCTCGCGACGGTGCCGCCGTCGCGCACCACGCCGGCCAGCTCCGTCAGCGCGGCCCGGTCGCTGACCAGGTCGATCAGCACGTCGACGCCGTCGGGGTGGGCCGCGCGCACCTGGTCGGCGACCGATCCCGTGGTGTGGTCGACGACCTCCCGCGCGCCGAACCCGCGCATCAGCTCGGCGCTGGCGGCTCGGGCCGTGACGATGACGTGCGCGCCCCGGCCTGCGGCCAACTGGGTGGCAAACGTGCCGACTCCCCCGGTCGCGCCGACGATCAGCACCCGCACGCCGTCCACGACCCCGGTCGCGGCGAGGACGTTGGCCGCGGTCATCCCCGCGGTGGGGATCGCGGCGGCCTCGGCGGGTCCGACGCTGCGCGGCGCCAGCGCGATGGCGGACTCGTCGGCGACGGCGAATTCCGCGTAGGAACCGCCGCCCTGCGGCAGCCGCATGAACTGGCCGTAGACGGCGTCGCCCGGCTGGAAGCGGGTGATCCCCCTACCGACCTCGATCACCTCGCCCGCGCCGTCCATCCCCACCACCAACGGGAAGCCGTGCGGGACGACGTCCTTGAGGATCCCGTCGACGACCTTCCAGTCGAACGGGTTGACGCCGGCGGCGTGCAGCCGGACCAGGACCTCGCCGAGCCCCGGCTCGGGCCGTGGCAGCTCCATGAGCCGGGGTGTGCTTCCGAAGCCGGTGACGGCCACCGCGCGCATAGCTCCTCCTGCTGGACGGGAACTCCCCCGACTCAACCACAGGAGCCCCAGCAGCACTGCCCGGGTCACTCCATCATCCAGGCCACATCCAGCTAAGCTGCGAATACGTCCTGTTCGCCACCTCGCGTGCCTAGGGAGGATCCACGCCGTGAGCGCTCCCGGCCACAGCGGTGACCCCATCACCGTCGAGCAGTTCGACGCGCTGCCCGAGGACAACAGCCACCGCTACGAGATCGAGGATGGACTGCTGCTCGTCATGAACCGCCCCAGTGGCCCACATCTCCTGGCTACCCAACGCCTGACCGGACTGCTCAACGACCAACTCCCCGAGGACTGGGAAGCAGTTCAGGAGTTCGAGGGCGAGTTCAGCGGGGTCAGTCCGCGCCGGATTCCCGACGTCGTCGTGCTTCCCGCCGACAAGACCGACGCGGGGCGATTCCACGCCGAGGACGCCCGGCTGGCTATCGAAGTCGTGTCTCCCGGCGAGTCCTGGGCGCGCGACTACGGCACCAAAGCGGCTGAGTACGCAGCCAACGGTATCCCGTACTACTGGGTAGTAGACGTGCTGTCCGAGGACGGCCCCGGCGTCACCGTGCACGCCCTGGACCACAGGACCGGCAGATACAGCCTGCTTGGCCGGTTCACTGGCACCTACGAGACGACCGAGCCGTTCGAGCTGACCATCGATCTCGACACGCTCACCGGCCCCCGCCGCAAGCGCCAAATGCCGTAGAAACACCGAAGAACTCACGGAAACGGCGGAAACCCGCGTCGGTGAACGCGAGTTTCCGCCGTCCTGCCGCTACAGCGAGGAGATCAGCCGTTCCACGCGCTCGTCCACTGCGCGGAACGGGTCCTTGCACAGCACGGTCCGCTGCGCCTGGTCGTTCAGCTTGAGGTGCACCCAGTCGACGGTGAAGTCGCGGCCGGCGGCCTGCGCCGCGGCGATGAAGTCGCCGCGCAGCTTGGCCCTGGTGGTCTGCGGCGGGGTGTCCTTCGCGGCCTCGATCTCGCCGTCGTCGGTCACCCGCTCGACCTGTCCCTTGCGCTGCAACAGGTCGAAGATGCCCCGGCCCCTGCGGATGTCGTGGTAGGCGAGGTCAAGCTGGGCGATGCGCGGGCTGGACAGCTCCAGCCCGTGCTTCTCCTGGTACCGCTCGACCAACCGGTGCTTGATCGCCCAGTCGATCTCACGATCGATCTTGGACCGGTCGCCTGCCTCGATCGCGTCGAGGGTCCGGCCCCACAGCTCGATGACGCGCTGGGCGACGGGATCGGGCGACCGCCGCTCGACGTGCTCGACGGCGCGTTCGAAGTACTCGCGCTGGATGTCCAGCGCGGAGGCCTCCTTGCCGCCGGCCAGCCGGACCGTCCGCCTGCCGGTCAGGTCGTGGCTGATCTCCCTGATCGCCCTGATCGGGTTGTCCAGGCTGAAGTCGCGGAACTGGACGCCCTGCTCGATCATCTCCAGCACGAGGTTCGCGCTGCCCACCTTGAGCAGCGTCGTCACCTCGGACATGTTCGAGTCGCCTACGATGACGTGCAGACGCCGGTACCGCTCGGCGTCCGCGTGCGGCTCGTCCCTGGTGTTGATGATCGGCCGCGACCTGGTGGTGGCGCTGGAGACGCCCTCCCAGATGTGCTCGGCGCGCTGCGACAGGCAGTACACGGCCCCGCGCGGGGTCTGGAGGACCTTGCCGGCCCCGCAGATGAGCTGGCGGGTCACCAGGAACGGCAGCAACACGTCGGCGATCCTGGAGAACTCGCCGGCCCGCGCGACCAGGTAGTTCTCGTGACAGCCGTAGGAGTTGCCCGCCGAGTCGGTGTTGTTCTTGAACAGGAAGATGTCGCCGCCGATGCCCTCGTCGGCCAGCCGACGCTCGGCGTCGACCAGCAGGTCCTCGAGGATGCGCTCACCCGCCTTGTCGTGGGTGACCAGCTGCGCCAGGTCGTCGCACTCGGCCGTCGCGTACTCCGGATGCGAACCGACGTCCAGGTACAGCCGGGAGCCATTGCGCAGGAACACGTTGGACGACCGCCCCCAGGAGACCACCCGGCGGAACAAGTACCGCGCCACCTCGTCAGGTGACAGCCTGCGCTGCCCATGGAAGGTGCAGGTCACCCCGAACTCGGTCTCAATGCCGAAGATCCGCCGCTGCATCCCTCAACAGTAGGCGCTCATGGCGTGTCGATCAGTGAGCCGTTCGGGGGTCGAACGGCGTGTCGGCCACCGTCCGGCTACGGTCGGAGGGGTGTTCAGGCGTGTGCGCAGGTCTCTTGCGAGCGTCAACGAAGCCGATCAGGCCCTGGTCAGGCGATCCGCGGCGCTGCCGCGCAGCGCGGCGGACCAGGGTCTGAAGTCGCTGTCGCATTCGGCGAACAGGAGCGGGCTGTGGTTCGCCGTCGCCGCCCTGTTGGCCATGCGGAAGGGCCAGCAGCGGCGCGCGGGGCTCAGGGGGATCGCCGCCATCGCGATCGCGAGCACCTCGGCGAGCCTGGTCGCCAAGCGCCTGTTTCCGCGCCGCCGCCCGGCCGCCGAACTGATGGCCGGTGCGCGCGGGCTGCGAACGCCGCCGACGTCCTCACCCGCGTCTGCGAACACGGCGTCGAGATCGCCGACCGGCGCGGGCCTGGTGCTGCTGGTCAACCCCGACTCGGGCGCAGGCGACCACGATCCGTGCGCGGAGTTCGCGCGGCTCTGGCCGGCTGCGCGGATCCTGGAGCCCGAGGTGGGCGTCGACCTGGTGCGGCAGTTGACGGACGCCGTCGCGGACCCATGGGTGCGGGCGCTCGGCGTGGCCGGCGGCGACGGGACGGTCGCGGCACAACCTGCCGTTGCTGGTGCTGCCGACCGGGACGCTGAACCACTTCGCCAGAGACGTCGGCGTGCCGGAGGCGGCCGACCGGGAGGGCCGCCAGGGCTCGACCAGTGCCCTGAATCGATCGTGTTAGCCTGTGCACGTGCGGGGCGAAGGGTGATTCCGGAAGCCTCGAAATCGTCACGACGGACACAGCGTGACTTGTCGCCGCAGGGCTTGCGGAGACGTGAAACGCCCGTGGAGACCAGGTAAGACCGAGCAGTCGGGCACAGGTCGGTGAAGCGGGAACCCGCCGAGGTGACCTGACAGCGCGCAGCTCGCGTCGCCAGGCGCGGTAGGAATCCTCGTCGTTCAACGGCGAGGAGGAAGTCAAGAGCCGAAGGGGTTCGCGCCGCTGACCGGCGCGCTGCTGCGCAGCCACACCTACGTGCAGCAGGAGCGCGCGGCGCTGGACATCGAGGTGCTCGGGCCGCCGGTGGCGCTGGCCGCCGACGGCGAGGTGATCGGCGCGGGCAACCGGTTCCGGTTCACCGCCCGCGAGGGCGCGCTGCGGGTCTATCGCCCGAACGCGTAGCAAACCGACACCGTTCGACATAGTCGAACGGCCGAGGGCTACAGTGCCTGTGTGCCCGGATTGATCCAGTCCATCGAGCGCGCGGCAGCGGTGCTGCGGCTCCTCGCCAGCGGCGCCCGCAAGATGGGTGTCGGCGAGTTGGCCACCGCGTTGGACCTGCCCAAGGGCACCGTGCACGGGATCCTGCGAACGCTCCAGCACGTCGGCTTCGTCGAGCAGTCCCCCGACACCGGCAAGTACCAGCTCGGGCCTGCGCTGTTCCACATCGGCAGCAGCTACCTCGACGGCAACGAGCTGCGCACCAGGGCGCTGAACTGGTCGGACTCGCTGGCCGGCCGGTCGAGGGAGAGCGTGCGCATCGGCACCCTGCACGAGGGTCAGGTGCTGGTGGTGCACCACGTGTTCCGCCCGGACAACAGCAGCCAGGTGCTGGAGGTCGGCGCGCTGCTGCCGGCGCACGCGAGCGCGCTTGGCAAGGTGCTGCTCGCCAACGATCCGGTCGGCGAGCTTGGCGAGCAGCCGCTCGCCCGGTTCACCGAGGCGACCGTGACCGAGCCGGAGCGCCTGGCCGAGGCCCTCGAGGACGTGCGCCGCCGAGGATGGGCGGCCGACCTCGAGGAGCTGGTCGAGGGCGAGGTCTCGCTCGCCGCGCCGATCCGGGACCGCAGGACGGTGACCGTGGGCGCGATTGGCGTGTCCGGCCCCGTCGAGCGGCTGTGCGACTCGGCCGGCGAACCCCGCACCGACCTGGTGTCCTACGTCCGCGAGGCGGCCAGGGCCATATCGCGGGAGCTCGGCGCCATCCCCTGGTAGCGCAGGCGGGTGTTTCGCGCTGGTGAAGACGAGGTTCCGGAAGGGTTGACACGGTGTGAGTGGCGGCACAGAATTCCGCGCACGGCGTACGACATTGTCGAACGCCATTCGGCATGAGAGGCGCGCGGATGACTGACAAGACCATCTTCTTCGGTGAGTTCCTCGGCACCATGTTGTTGCTGCTCCTCGGCAACGGCGTGGTCGCCGGCGTGGTGCTCGCCAAGTCCAAGGCGAAGGACGCCGGCTGGACCGTGATCACCTTCGGCTGGGGCTTCGCCGTACTGGCCGGGGCGTACGCGAGCGCGCCGCTGTCCGGCGCGCACCTGAACCCCGCCGTCACCATCGGCATCGCCATCCAGACCGGCCAGTGGAGCAAGGTGCCGCTCTACCTGAGCGCGCAGCTGCTCGGCGCGATCGTCGGCGCGGTGCTGTGCTGGCTGGCCTACCTCGGGCAGTTCCGTGCCAACAAGGACGAGGTGCTCGGCGTGTTCGCCACCGGCCCCGAGATCCGCAACACCGCGCAGAACCTGCTCACCGAGATCATCGCCACCTTCGTGTTGGTCTTCGTCATCCTGGCCACCGGGCAGACCAAGGGGCTGGCCGTGTCCGGCACCGGCGTGCTGATCGTGGCCCTGCTCGTCGTCGGCATCGGCATGTCGCTCGGCGGCCCCACCGGCTACGCCATCAACCCCGCCCGCGACCTCGGCCCCCGCATCGCGCACGCCATCCTGCCGATCCCCGGCAAGGGCGGCTCCGACTGGGGCTACGCGTGGATCCCGGTCGTCGGCCCGCTCATCGGCGGGGCGCTGGCCGGACTCGTCGACATCGCCGTCTTCTGAGCCTTCTTCTGAACCGGAGGAATCCCGTGAGCCAGCAGTACATCGCCGCGATCGACCAGGGCACCACCTCGTCGCGCTGCATCGTGTTCGACCACGACGGCAGCATCGTCTCCGTCGCGCAGAAGGAGCACCGGCAGATCTTCCCCAAGCCCGGCTGGGTCGAGCACGACGCCGAGGAGATCTGGGACAACGTGCTCGACGTCGTGCACGGCGCGCTGAGCAAGATGTCCATCACCGTGCACGACCTCGTCGCGGTCGGCATCACCAACCAGCGCGAGACCACCGTGGTGTGGGACCGCGCGACGGGCAAGCCCGTGCACAACGCCATCGTCTGGCAGGACACCCGCACCGACCAGCTCGTCCGCGAGCTCGGCGGGGACGCCGGCCAGGACCGCTTCCGCGAGCTGTGCGGGCTGCCGCTGGCCACCTACTTCGCCGGCCCCAAGGCCCGCTGGCTGCTCGACCACGTGCCCGGCCTGCGCGAGCGCGCCGAGGTCGGCGAGGTGCTGTTCGGCACCATGGACACCTGGCTGATCTGGAAGCTCACCGGCCGGCACGTCACCGACGTGACCAACGCCAGCCGCACCATGCTGATGAACCTGGCCACCCTGGACTGGGACGACACGCTCCTGGACGCCATCGGCGTGCCGAGGGCGATGCTGCCGGAGATCCGCTCCTCCGCCGAGGTCTACGGCACCGCGACCGGCACGCTGGCCGGCCTGCCCGTGGCCTCCGCGCTCGGCGACCAGCAGGCCGCGCTGTTCGGCCAGACCTGCTACTCGCCCGGCGAGGGCAAGTGCACCTACGGGACCGGCAGCTTCCTGTTGCTCAACACCGGGGACAAGCCGGTGAAGTCGGTCAACGGGCTGCTCACCACCGTCGGCTACAAGATCGGCGACGAGCCGGCGACCTACGCGCTGGAGGGCGCGATCGCCGTCACCGGCGCGCTGGTGCAGTGGTTCCGTGACAAGGTCGGGCTGATCGCGAGCGCGCCGGAGATCGAGACGCTGGCTCGCACCGTCGAGGACAACGGCGGCTGCTACTTCGTGCCCGCGTTCTCCGGCCTGTTCGCGCCGCACTGGCGCAGCGACGCGCGCGGCGTGATCGCCGGCCTCACCGGCTACATCGACAAGGGCCACATCGCCAGGGCCGTGCTTGAGGCGACCGCCTGGCAGACCCGCGAGGTCGTCGACGCGATGAACGTCGACTCCGGGGTCGAGCTGACCACGCTCAAGGTCGACGGCGGCATGACCGCGAACAACCTGCTGATGCAGTTCCTCTCCGACGTGTTGGACGTGCCGGTGGTGCGGCCGATCATCGCCGAGACGACCTGCCTCGGCGCGGCCTACGCGGCCGGCCTCGCCACCGGCTTCTGGTCGGACACCGAGACCCTGCGGGAGAACTGGCACAAGGCCGCGGAGTGGCTGCCCAGCATGGAGGAGCGCGCCCGCGGCAAGGGCTACCGCAAGTGGAAGAAGGCCGTCGAGCGGTCGATGGACTGGATCGACGAAGACGACAAAGAGGACTGAGGAGAGTTGACGACATGGTGGACTCGATGACCGAGCAGCGCGCCCGTTCGAGGGAAGGACTGGGTCAGGGCAGTTTCGACCTGGCCGTGATCGGCGGGGGCATCCTCGGCATCGCGACCGCCTGGGCGGCGGCGCGATCCGGACTCCGGGTCGCGCTGCTGGAACGCGGGGACTTCGCCGGGGCGACGTCGAGCGCGTCGTCCAAGCTGGTGCACGGCGGCCTGCGGTACCTGGCGATGGGCCCCGGCGCGATCCCGCTGGTTCGGGAGAACCACGCCGAGCGCAGGGCGCTCGGCGACACCCTCGCCCCGCACCTGGTGCGGCCGCTGCCGTTCCTGGTTCCGGTGTACGACAAGGGACCGCACTCGCGGTTCGTGCTCGGCGCCGGCGTGCTGCTGTACACCGCGCTGTCCCGGTTCGGCGACGGCATGGGCAAGCTGGTGTCCGCGAAGCGGGCCACCGAGATGGTGCCGGCGCTGCGCACCGACGGCCTGCGCGGCTGCGCCATGTACTACGACCACCAGATGAACGACAGCAGGGTGGCCGTCACGGCGGCGCGGGCGGCGGCCGACTCCGGCGCGGTGCTGCTCAACCACGTCGAGGTGACCGGCCTGCGCCGGCACGGCGGCACCGTGCGCGGGGTCGAGCTGCGCGACCTGGTCGACGGCGCGGAGTTCGGCATCGACGCGAAGGTCGTGGTGAACGCGACCGGTCCGTGGCTGGACGAGCTGCGCAGGATGGAGGACCCGGCCGCCGCGCCGAGCATCCGGCTGTCCAAGGGCGCGCACCTGGTGCTGCGCACCGAGCAGCCGTGGCGGGCCGCGATGACCATCCCGATCGACGACGTCCGGGTGTCCTTCGCGATCCCGTGGGAGGGCCAGCTGCTGCTCGGCACGACCGACGAGCCCTACGAGGGCGACCCGGCGGACGTGCGGTGCACCGAGGCCGACATCGACCAGATCCTCGGCGAGGCCGCGCTCGGCGTCGAGGCGGCAGCCCTGCACCGCGACCGGCTCGCGTACTCCTTCGCGGGCCTTCGGGTGCTGCCGCAGGCCCCCGGCGGCGACCCGGCGGACACCAAGCACGCCAAGCGGGAGACCGTGATCACCGTCGGCTCCGGCGGCATGATCAGCGTGGCGGGCGGCAAGTGGACGACGTTCCGGCGGATCGGCGCCTCCGTGCTGGCCAGGGTCGGCGCGGAGCTCGGCGTCAGCCTCAAGCACCCGTTCGACGGGGTGCCGGCGCTGCTTCCCGGTGCGGCACAGCCGAACCTGGTCGGCGAGGTCGTCGGGCACGCCATGCCGCAGCTGCCCGAGGACGTGGTCGACCACCTGGTGACCTCCTACGGCACGCTCAGCCACGAGGTGCTGGCGATGGCCGCCGAGGACACCGGGCTGCTGGAGCGCATCCACCCGGACGGCCCGGACATCTGGGCGCAGGTCGTGCACGCGGCCCGGCACGAGTGGGCCACCGAGGTGGACGACGTGCTGCGTCGGCGCACCACCGTCGCGGTGCGGGGCCTGGACTCGCCAGAGATCCGCGAGCGCGCCGCCGCGCTCATCAGCGGCGCCGCCTGACTGCTGGGACTCGCTGACTGCGGGGACTCGCGCCTGATCCGACGGGTCGGGCGCGAGTTTCCCTTGGCTCAGCCAAGAATCGCCTCGGTCACGGCGCGCACTGCGCGTCGGCCGGGATGCCGCCGTACTGGTCGCCCTGGAAGTAGACCGCGCTGGCCCACTGGAGGTTGCCGACCTCGTGGCCGACCTGGAGCCAGATGTCGTTGGTGACCCCAGCGTCGGTGACCGACTCGCCGTGCACCCAGCACGCCACCTTCCGCTGCTGGCCGGCGACGAGACCGCCGACCTGCGCGCAGGTGCTGGCCGGACACGAACGAATGTTCACGTCGTGCCACGTGGTGACGGTGTAGAGGGCGCTGTGCGGAACCAGCGGCCCCGCGTGCGCGGTGGCGCCCTGTGTGTCGGCCAGCGCCGTCGCGCCGCCGCCGAGCATCGCAGTCACGGCCAGCGCCGCGCCGACGGCTGCCTTGGCTACCTTCATCGAGCCCTCCTCCGGTGGGCCGCCCTGACCCGTCGGGTGATCATTCTGGCGACGCCATGACGACCGTCACAAGACGATCCGCGACTCTGTGTGATTGCTCGCTCACGGGCAACGAAACGGCCCGGCGCGTCGTGCGCCGGGCCGTGTGGTCGTGCTGCGGAACGGGTTCCGCTACTTCGCGTCGTCCGGCTTGTCGGCGGAGCCCTTCGGCTTCGCGGCGGGCTTCTCCTCGGTCGCGGGCTTCTCCGCCTCGTCGGCCGGCGGCTCCGGCGCCTCGACCGTGGGCAGCAGCGCGCTCAGCGCCGCCCCGGCGATCCGTCGGAAGGCCCGGCGCGGCCTGGCCCGCTCCAGCACCGCGACCTCGAGCCGCTCCATGCCGAGCAGCTCGCCGGCCGGCAGCCCCTGGCTGCCCGAGCTGAGCGCGCGGACGGCCACCTCGACGGCCTCGCTGAGCGGCATGGCCTCGCGGTAGCTCTCCTTGACCGCCGTGCTGATCGTGTCGGCCTGGCCGCCCATCACCACGTACTCCGGCTCGTCGACGATCGAGCCGTCGTAGGTGAGCCGGTACATCTGGTCCTGCTCGGGGAGCGTGCCGACCTCGGCGACACACAGCTCCACCTCGAACGGCTTGAGCTGCTCGGTGAAGATCGTGCCGAGGGTCTGCGCGTAGACGTTGGCCAGCGACCGACCCGTCACGTCCCTCGGGTCGTTCTGGTAGCCGCGCACGTCGGCGAAGCGGATACCGGCGGTGCGCAGGTTCTCGAACTCGCTGTACCGGCCGACTGCGGCGAACCCGATCCGGTCGTAGATCTCCGACAGCTTGTGCAGCGTGCTCGACGCGTTCTCGGCGACGAACAACACGCCGTCGGCATAAATGAGCACGATGACACTGCGGCCCCTGGCGATGCCCTTCCGGGCGTACTCCGAGCGGTCCCGCATCACCTGCTCGGGCGCGGCATACAGCGGCATCGACACTGCTGGGACTCCTGACGTCGGCGGGGTTCTGCTTGGGTTCGGCTCGGTCAGCCTGCTGGCCGCTGGCTGCGGTCGGCGACCACGGCCTGCGCCACCACGGCGGTCTGTTCCTCGGGCAGCTGCGTCGCGCCCTCGGCGCCGATGGTGATGACGACCGGGTAGATCCGCCGGACCAGGTCGGGGCCCGAGGTCGCCGAGTCGTCGTCGGCGGCGTCGTAGAGCGCCTCCATCGCGGCGCGCACCGCGCCGTCGGCGTCCGCGTCCGGGTCGTAGAGCTTCTTCAGCGAGGACTTGGCGTACACCGAGCCCGAGCCGACCGCCTGGTACCCGGAGCGCTCCTCGTACCGGCCGCCGGTGATGTCGTAGGAGACGATCCGGCCCGCCCGGTCGGGGTCGGCCGCGTCGGTGTCGAAGCCGACGAACAGCGGCAGCACGGCAAGGCCAGCCATGGCCACCTCGAGGTTGCCCCTGATCATCGAGGCGAGCCGGTTGGTCTTGCCGTCCAGCGAGAGGGACACGCCCTCAATCTTCTCGTAGTGCCGCAGGTCGACCGTGAACAGCCGCACCATCTCCACCGCGATGCCGGCGGTGCCGGCGATGCCGACGGCGGAGTACTCGTCGGTGGCGAAGACCTTCTCCATGTCGCGCTGGGCGATCACGTTGCCCATCGTCGCCCTGCGGTCCCCGGCGATCAGCACACCGCCCTTGTAGGCGACGGCGACGATCGTCGTGCCGTGCGGCGCCTGCACGACCCCCGTCGGCGCTGGCCGACTCCCCGGCAGCAGCTCGGGGTACTGGGCGCGCAGAAAATCGGTGAACGACGAGGACCCGGGGGTGAGGTAGGCCGGGGGCAGCGCCCCGACCGGGTAGCGCCCGGACGACGTGGGTTCCATGTGTGGCTTCGTCTCCTGTCCCGGTGGCCTAGGTCAGCGGTGGGGCCCGAACGAGTCGGGCCTCTCGCCTACTGGCCGCCCTTCTGCACGTACGCGCGAACGAAGTCCTCGGCGTTCTCCTCGAGGACGTCGTCGATCTCGTCGAGGATCGCGTCGACGTCGTCGCCGAGCTTCTCGCGACGCTCCTGACCTGCCGGTGCGGCGCCCTCGACTTCCTCGTCGCCGTCGCCGCCGCCCTGCCGCTGAACCTGTTCCTGGGACATCTCGCCTCCTGGTGTGGATGGCCTCAACAAGAACATTACCGAGCGGGGACGACATTCGTCGCCGCCCACCCGGGTCGGGCCGACGCCGGTCAGCCCCTGGTGAGGGCGTCGACCAGTTCCTCGGCCGTGTTCGCGGCCTCCAACAGGGCCCCGACGTGCGCTTTCGTGCCGCGCAGCGGTTCGAGGGTCGGGATCCGCACCAGCGACTCGCGACCAAGATCGAAGATCACCGAGTCCCAGGACGCGGCGGCCACGGCGGCCGGGTAACGCTCGAGGCAGCGACCCCGGAAGTAGGCCCTGGTGTCCTCCGGCGGCGTGGTGATGGCCGCCCGCACCTCCTCCTCGCTGACCAGCCGCTTCATCGAGCCGCGCGCGACGAGCCGGTTGTACAGGCCCTTGTCCAGCCGCACGTCCGAGTACTGGAGGTCGACCAGGTGCAGCCGGGGCGAGCCCCAGGCCAGCCCGTCGCGGGACCGGTAGCCCTCCAGCAGCCGCAGCTTGGCCGGCCAGTCGAGCCGGTCGGCGCACTCCTGCGGGTCGCGGGCCAGCGCATCGAGGATCTCGCCCCAGGTGCGCAGCACGTGCGCGGCGACGCGGTCGCCGGAGCCCTCCTTCTCCAGGTGCTGGGCGGCCCGCTCGTGGTAGGCGAACTGGAGGTCCAGCCCGGTGAACTTGCGGCCGTTGGACAGCTCGACGGTCGCGTGCAGGGTGGGGTCGTGGCTGATGGTGTGCACCGCGCGCACCGGGTCGGCCAGCCGCAGGTCGTCGAACCGCCGGCCGCTCTCGATCATGTCGAGCACGATGGCGGCCGTGCCGACCTTGAGGTAGGTGGAGGTCTCCGCGAGGTTGGCGTCGCCGATGATCACGTGCAGCCTGCGGTACTTGTCCGCGTCGGCGTGCGGCTCGTCGCGGGTGTTGATGATGCCGCGCTTGAGCGTGGTCTCCAGGCCGACCTCGACCTCGATGTAGTCGGCGCGCTGGGACAGCTGGAAGCCGGCCTCCTCGCCCGCCGCGCCGACGCCGACGCGGCCGGAGCCGACCACGACCTGGCGGGAGACGAAGAACGGGGTGAGGCCCGCGATGACGGCCGTGAACGGCGTGCTGCGCGACATCAGGTAGTTCTCGTGGGTGCCGTAGCTGGCGCCCTTGCCGTCCACGTTGTTCTTGTACAGCTGGAGGCGGGGCTGGCCGGGCACGGTGGCGGCCTTGAGCGCCGCCTCCTCCATGATCCGCTCCCCCGCCTTGTCCCAGATCACCGCGTCGCGCGCGTTGGTGACCTCGGGGGCGGAGTACTCGGGGTGCGCGTGGTCGACGTAGAGCCGCGCGCCGTTGGTGAGGATGACGTTGGCCGCGCCGAGGTCCTCGACGTCCTGGTCGCCGGGGTGTCCGCCGGGCGCACCGAGGTCGAAGCCGCGCGCGTCCCGCAGCGGCGACTCCACCTCGTAGTCCCACCTGGCGCGCCGCGCCCTGGGGATCTCGGCGGCGGCGGCATAGGCGAGCACCACCTGTGTCGACGTGAGCACCGGGTTCGCGGTGGCGTCCCCCGGCACCGCGATGCCGTACTCGACTTCGGTTCCCATGATCCGCCGCATACCGGCAGCCTACGGCGTGCGGACCGGCCCCTGTCGAGACCCACGCCGGTCCGCCGCCCTCGACGCTCCGCCGTCCGCCGGCCGGGTCGTCAACCGCGCGGCGCATCAAGAACCGGTGCTGCGCGGTCGATACAGAGCAGGACGGGGCAGTGTCGGGGGCCCGCGAACCCCGTTCGCGGGCCGGCCCGTCTGGCTGGGCCGCCACCGAGGCGGCCCAGCACGTTCACCCGCTTGCCAGGCCCGCGGCCGGTCGGATCGCGGCCGCGCGCCGCGCGGGCCCGAGCGCGGAGAGCATCGCGAGCGACACCACCACCAGCCCGCCGACGACCAGCGGCAGCAGCGCGGCCGTCGGCACCACGAACGCCTTCACCGACGCGATCGACAGCTCGGCGTAGACCAGCCCGAACGCGCCGCCCGCCAGCACGCCAACCAGGGCGAGCAGGACCGCCTCGGCGACCACTCCGCCGTGCACGCCGCCCCTGGTCACGCCGAGCGCGCGGCGCAGCGCCAGTTCCTTGCGGCGCTCCTGCACGGAGATGGCCAGCGCGGTGCCGATCCCCGTGACGGCGACCGCGACGGACAGCCCGAGCAGCACCATCATCGCCACGTTCGCCAGCCGCATGGCCTCGTTCAGCTCGGCCGTGCGGTCCGCCCTGATATCGACCAGCACGGACGGCGCCTCCGGCAGGGCGTGCCGCACGGTGTCGCGGTAGGCGGCGGCGTCCGCGCCGGGTTTCAGCGCGACCAGCACGGAGCTCGCCGGCGCGATCCCGGGGTCGGCGACCACGACCTGCGCATAGTCGAGCAGGTCGGCGGGGACCGTGCCGGCGACCGTCAGCGTCCTCGGCCCGCCAGGCAGGTCCGGCACGGTGACCTGCCCGCCGACCCTGCCGCCAAGCTGTTCGAGCTTCCACTCGCTGAGCAGCGCGGAGCCCGCGCCGAAGCCGGTGGCGTCGCCCTGCCCGAGCGCGCCGAACAGGGACCGCAACTGCCCCGGTTCGACGCCGAGCACGACGGTGCTGGTCTGGTGGCCCTCGCCGTCCTGCCCGGTCGTGGTCGCCTTGTGCAGCACCGCGCTCGCCGCGACCTGCGGCTGCTGGCCCGCGGCGCGCACCGCCTGCCCGCTCAGCGTCCGGTCGCCGCTGTCGGACACGATCGCGTCGGCGCGCGGCTTCGAGTCGTACTTCTCGGCCATGTCGTGCATCGCGCCGAGGGCGACCGTGCCGAACGTGACGATCGCGCTGGCCAGGATGAGCGGCATCGCCACCGCGGCGGACCGCTGCGGCACCCTGCGCACCTCGGCGGCGGCCAGCTTCCAGAGCGGGCCGCCGATCCGTGCGGCGATCCCGCCGAAGATCCGCCCGACGGCCGGCACCACGACCGGTCCGAGCGCGCCGAACAGGCCAGCGACGGCGGTGATCCCGGAGAACACCACCAGGAACGGGCCCGCGATGGTGCCCCTGGCCGCCACGCCGAGCGCGGCGAGGACACCCGCGATGACCACGAGGACGATGCCGGCCGCGCGGCGCCGCCGGACCACGGCGCGCTCGGGGGTCTGGCCCTCGGCGCTGCGCAGCGCCGCCAGCGGCGACACCCTGGCCGCCGCGAGGGCGGGGCGCAGCGCGGCGAGGGCGCTGAGCGCCGCTGCGGCGGACACGCCGAGCACCACGTTGCCGAGCGAGGGCAGCAGCGGCGGGTCGAGCTGGATCGCGCCGAGCATCACCGACAGCCCGGTCACGTCGAACAGCCTGGCCAGCAGCCAGCCGACCGGGCCGCCGAACAGCGCGCCGAGCAGGCCAGCCGTCGCGCCGGTGAGCAGCGCCTCGAGCAGGTTCCCGGTCACCAGCGGCGCCCGGTCCGCGCCGATGCAGCGCAGCAGCGCGGTCTGTCGTTGGCGTTGCAGGTACACCGCGCGGAAGGTGGCCGTCGCGACGAACATCGCCGTCGCGAGCGCCAGGATGCTGAAGGGCAGCAGCAGGACGCCGAGCGGGTTGCCGTCGGCCGATGCGCGCAGCTCGCCGGTCGTCTGCGCCGTGACGCCTGCGCCCGCGGCGGCCAGGACCTTGGCCGGGTCCACGCCCGGCCTGGTGAGCACGTGCAGGGACTCGGTGCTGGGCTTGGGATCCAGCTTCGCGGCGAGCCCCGGACCGACCACGAGCAGCGGCCGCTTGTCCGTCGTGCCGCGCACCGTCACGCCGGTGACCGCCACGTCGATCGGGCTGCCGGCCGCGTCGACGAGGCGCACGGTCGAACCCGGGTGCAGCCCCCGGTCGTAGGCGGTCACCCGGTCCACCGCGATCTCGCCGTCGGAGGCGGGCGAGCGGCCCTCGGCGATGGGCACCCGGCGCAGCGCGGCCTCGTCCAGCTCGACGTCGGCGGTGGCGCGCTTCGCGCCTGCCCTACCGTCCGCGCCGACCAGGTCCGTCCTGATCTCCTGCACCGGCACCACCCGGGTGACCCCGTCGGCGGCGCTCACCCTGGAGATCATCGCCTGGTCCAGTGGCGCGGGGCTGATGCGGGTCTGGTGCACCACGACCCCGACCTGGTCGGGCACGCGGGGCGCGCCGTCGCTCACCGCCCGGCCCATCGCGTCGCTGAGCACCAGGGAGGCGATCAGGCAGGCGACGCCGACCACGAGGGCCACCCCGGGCAGCAGCGCGCGGCCGGGGCGGTTGCGGAGTTCGCCGAGGCCGAGCCGGAACACGGTCATCGGGCTCATCGCTGGCTCCCCTGCGGAACCTCTCGCGGAACTGCGTGCGGAACGACGGACACGAGCACTCCCTCACTGGTCGCTGACGTCTGCAACGGTAGGAAGGCGGCCCGTGCGCCCGCGTCGTTCGCCGGTCGCGATCATGGGTAAGCCCACGGGCTGAGGTGCACTACGCCCGTGGGCTGAGTCGGCCTCGATGACCACGTGCGACGATCCCGGGGTGAGCGCCAAGGAGGAGTTGGTCGCCGTCTACGACGCGGCGGGAAATCCCGTCGGCAGCGCGTCCCGCGCGCGGATGCGCGCCGAGGGGCTGTGGCACGCGGCGACGGCGGTGCTGGTCCGCTCCCCCGACGGTCGGCGGGTGTACGTGCACCTGCGCACCGCGGACAAGGATGTCTTCCCCGGCATGTACGACTGTTGGTCCGGCGGCGTCGTGGCGGCAGGCGAGGAGCCGTGGGACTGCGCGGAGCGCGAGGTCGCCGAGGAGCTCGGCGTGCGGGGTGTGCCGCTGCGGCACCTGTTCGACGCGCGGTACGACGTGGATTCGGTGCGCTACCACGCCTTCGTCTTCGAGGTGACCTGGGACGGCCCGGTCACGCACCAGCCGGAGGAGGTCGTGTCCGGGGCGTGGATGGAGCTGACCGAGCTGCGGGCTCGGCTGGCCGACCCGGCCTGGCCGCTGGTGCCCGACGGTCGGCTGTTCGTCGAGGAGTGGTTCCGTCGGCTGGACGCCGGCGAGCTGAGCTGACCACGCGGCCGGAACCCGTTGCCCCGCACGGACGTTGGCGTCGGTATGGGGATGCTGTTCGCGTTGTCGCTGCCCGGCCTGGTCTGCCTGCTCGTGTTGTTGGCCGCCCTTGAGCGGTTCGGGCTGTGGGCCGGCCGGCGGAGCTGGCTGCCGTGGCGGCGCGGCAGGCCCGCGGACACCGGCGGGACCCCGCTGTCCGCCATCGGCTTCGAGGAGATGGCCGGCCTGTTCTACGCCTCGAAACATGATGAGCTGGCGCAGCGCCGCACCGAGCTGATGCTGCGCGACGAGGAGAACGACGGCGCCCCGCCGCGCGGCGGCATCGACCTCGACGGCGGCACGGTGTTCCTGGATCGGCGGCGACCGGTCGACTGAACCCGGCCGCCGCCGATCGCACGACATTTCTCACCTGTCCGAATTCGGCACGCGACTATTCGACCGAATACGTATATTGGCGGCGGTCACCGCAATGGTCGAACGGGTCGCCGATTGGCGGATTCCGGTGACGGCAATCAGGGGGCCGAGAGCACCAGAACCGACACGGCCGTCGGATCCAGGGCGTTCTTGCTACCGCTGGCCGTCTCGTAGTAGAAGTATCCGTCGAAGGTCCCGGTCGTGCCGGGAACTGTTGTTGCCGAGGCAAGCAGAACGACCTGGAAACTGCGGGTGGCGCCGGGTGCGATCGGTGCCTGCGGCGCGCCGCCCACGTCGTTGGTCGTGCCGAGCTGGGCGCACCCAGTGCAGGACTGGATGGTCCAGATGTTGGACTCCTGGGCGGCGTGCAGGCCGAGCCAGAGATAGATGTCGTCGGTGGTCTCCGGATTCGTGAAGGTCACCGTGATCGTGACGGTCTGGCCCGCGGTGATGGTGGACGCGCTCGACGTGTACACGTTCGGCGACGGGTCGGCGGAGGCGGTGGCGCCGGACAGCGCGAGCAGGCCGGCGGCAATCAGCACGGAAACCAGGACGGCGAACAGCTGTCGGGCACGCCTAAGATATGCAGGCACGAATTACCTCGCAACTCGGTGGGAAGATGACCGATCTCGCAGGGCGGCGACAATTGTCGACCAGACAGTACGACGACAATCCATAGCCCGACAATGGCCAGGATGAAATCTGCGCTGCCCGCAGCAGCGAGACAACACGGTCGGCCCCACCGAATCAGACCATCACCCAGGTATTGACGACGGAATCGACACACCGCCCGATCGCCGAGGACCGAGGCGGCGGGTGTGCGCCGTTCGGCCGCGTGGCGACCGCGCGGCGACTCCTGACGCGGTCGAGGCGAAGATCGACACTGGCGGTCGCGGCCCGGCATGCCGCAGGCTTGCAGGCATGACCGGACCAGGCGACTTCGACTTCCTGATCGGCACCTTCCAGGTGCACAACCGACGCCGACCAGCGCCATTGCTGAGCACGGAGCCGATCGAGCCCGACCGCGGACGAGTGGGAGGAGTTTCCCGCCACCAACACCGGTTCGCGGTTCCTGGACGGGCAGGTCGTCGTCGACGAGTTGGTCGCGACGCTGCCGGACGGCCGCCGGATCGCCTTCGTGGACGTGCACGCCTACGACCCGGCAAGCGGCCAGTGGTCCAACGTCATCCACGGCGCCGGCGCGCCGCCGGACTGGGCGCCGATGGTCGGCCGCTTCACCGACGGCGTCGGCGAGTTCCACCAGGTGGTCGACGGGCCGAACGGCACGAGGGTGCGGGTGCGGCACGTCTGGGACGACATCACCGCGACCTCGGCACGGTTCCAGCAGGCGTACTCGGCGGACGGCGCGAGCTGGGAGGTCAACTGGGTGATGCGGCTGACCAGGTAGCGACGAGCCGCTCGGCACCACCCCAGCTCGTCACCACCCCAGCTCGGCACTACCTCGGCTCGTCGATCGCCGGCCGACTGATCAGCCGGCCGGCGCCGGGCGCGGGTCGGTGGACAGCACCGACATCACAATCGCGTCGTGCCACTCGCCGTCCCAGCGCAGGGCGTCGCGCCGGACGCCCTCGCGAACGAAGCCGCACTTCTCGTACACCCGATGGGCGCGCGGGTTGAAGTCGTAGACCTCCAACGAGATGCGGTGCAGCCCGGCGACGTCCAGGCCGTGGTCGAGGACCATCCTGGTGGCCTCGGTGCCGTAGCCGCGCCCGTACACCTGCGGCCCGGCGAGCATGATCCGGAAGTTCGCGGAGCCGTTGTCGGTGTCGAGTTCGTTGAGGACGACCTCGCCAAGCACCACGCCGTCCTCGATCCGCACCACCGTCCAGTCGGCCCTGTCGTGGTGCTCATGGCGCGTGGCCACCCACTCGCGGGCCCGCTCCTCGGAGATGTGCCCGTGCGAGCCGGTCAGCCGCGCGCCCTCGGGGTCGTCGAGCATCGCCCGAAGGCCGTCGAAGTGAGCCATGGTCATCGGCTCCAACCGGACCGTCGCCCCGGTCAGGGTCGGCTGGTCGCGAAACACGTCTGCCTTGATCATCGTGCCAGTCAAACAGGACGAAACCCATGGCGCGACCCGATTACCCGGTCGGCGCTCAGTTCCAGTCCAGCGCCGCGCGGGTGGCCCAGTACGGCTCGGCCGGCTCGGCCAGGTCGTCGAGTTCCCCGGGTGACAGGCCGACACCGGTGGCCGCGAGGTTGGACCGCAGCTGGTCGCCGCCGGCCGCGCCGGACAGCACGACGTCCGCCCACGGCTGGGCGAGCACCGCGGCGAGGGCGACGGCGTCGGGGCCGACACCGTGCCGGTCCGCCAGCTCGACCACCCTGCGCGGCGGGCGCACCGCGAGGCGGCCGTTGGCGAGCGCCTCCTTGACCAGCACCCGCAGTCCCGCGTCGTGCGCCTCGGCCAGCGCGGGCCCGACGGAGGGTTCCAGCACGTTCCAGGTCGACTGCACCGCGTCGAACAGCCTGCGGCCGTCGACCTCGATGCCCGCCGCCCGCCGCACCGCGTCGGCCTGCGCGGGCCCCGAGGTGGAGAAGCCGAGCGCCACGCCGGAGTCGCGCAGCGCGGCCAGGTCGGCGAGCAGCGCCTGGTCGCCGAACAGCGGGCTGTCGCTGGTCAGCGAGTGGACCTGGTAGAGCGACACCTGGTCGCCGAGCAGCGCGTGGGTCTCGGCCCACTGCTGCCCGAACCTGGCCGACGAGTGCTCCTTGACCTCGTGCACGTCGGCGTCCGTCCGCCAGTCCGCCACGTACGCGTAGCCCCACTTGCTGGACACCGTCACGTCCCGGTGGCCCCGGTCGGCCAGCCACCCGGCGAGGAACTCCTCTGCGCGGCCGTAGGAGCGGGCCGCGTCCACCCAGCGGACGCCCGCCGCGTGCGCGTCGTCGAGCACCCGCCAGCTCGCGGCGCGCATCGACTCGACGCTCCGGTCGGCCGGCAGCGCGCCTTCCCTGCCCAGGTTGATGTAGGCGGGCCGGCCGAGCGCGGCGAGCCCGAGGCCGATCCGGCGAACCTGCGGCGGAGGCGATGCGGTCACGGTGGATCACGGTAGGCGAACGGCGGCGGGGCCGGCCATCCGAGTTGGATGGCCGGCCCCGCCGGTCGCGCTGTCGCTGCCTACCTGTGCCGCACAGGCACTGCCTACAGGTACTGGCCGGTGTTCGACGCCGTGTCGATGGCGCGGCCGGAGTCCTGGTTCTTGCCGGTGACCAGGGTGCGGATGTAGACGATCCGCTCCCCCTTCTTGCCAGAGATCCTGGCCCAGTCGTCCGGGTTGGTGGTGTTGGGCAGGTCCTCGTTCTCCGCGAACTCGTCGACGATCGCGTCGAGCAGGTGCTGCACCCGCAGCCCCGGCTGGCGCGTGTCGAGGACGGCCTTGATCGCGGCCTTCTTGGACCGGTCCACGATGTTCTGGATCATCGCGCCGGAGTTGAAGTCCCTGAAGTACAGGACCTCCTTGTCACCGTTGGCGTAGGTGACCTCCAGGAAGCGGTTCTCCTCGGACTCGTCGTACATCCGCTCGACGGTGTGCTGGATCATCGCCTCGATGCACGCCTGCGGGTCCCCGCCGAACTCGGCCAGGTCGTCGGCGTGGATCGGCAGGTCGGACGTGAGGTACTTGGAGAAGATGTCCTTCGCCGCCTCCGCGTCCGGCCGTTCGATCTTGATCTTGACGTCCAGCCGGCCCGGCCGCAGGATCGCCGGGTCGATCATGTCCTCGCGGTTGGAGGCGCCGATCACGATGACGTTCTCCAGCCCCTCGACGCCGTCGATCTCGCTGAGCAGCTGGGGAACGATCGTCGTCTCGACGTCCGAGGACACGCCACTGCCCCTGGTGCGGAAGATCGAGTCCATCTCGTCGAAGAAAACGATCACGGGAGTGCCTTCCGACGCCTTCTCCCTGGCGCGCTGGAAGATGAGCCGGATGTGCCGCTCGGTCTCGCCGACGAACTTGTTGAGCAGCTCGGGGCCCTTGATGTTGAGGAAGTACGACTTGGCCTGGCCGTCCTCGTCGCCCCGCGCCAGCGCGACCTGCTTGGCCAGCGAGTTCGCCACCGCCTTCGCGATGAGCGTCTTGCCGCAGCCGGGCGGGCCGTAGAGCAGCACACCCTTTGGCGGCCGCAGCTTGTACTCGCTGAACAGGTCGGCGTGCAGGAACGGCAGCTCAACCGCGTCCCTGATCTGTTCAATCTGCCGGAAGAGCCCGCCGATGTCGGTGTAGTCGACGTCGGGCACCTCCTCCAGCACCAGGTCCTCGACCTCGGCCTTGGGCACCCGCTCGTAGGCGTACCCGGCCTTGGCGTCGACCAGCAGTGAGTCGCCCGGCTTCAGCGGGGCGTCGGCCAGCGGCTCGGCGAGCAGCACCACGCGCTCCTCGTCGGCGTGACCGACGACCAGCGCGCGCCGCAGCGTGCTGTCCGGCTCCGGGTTCAGCAGCTCCCGAAGCGTGGACACCTCGCCGATCCGTTCGTACCCGCCGCCCTCGACCACCGTCAGCGCCTCGTTCAGGCGCAGCGACTGGCCGAGGCCGATGGCGTCCAGTTCGACCGCGGGAGAGACCGCGACACGCATCCGCCGGCCGGCGGTGAACACGTCCACCGTGCCGTCCTCGTGCCGCGCCAGGAACACGCCGTACCCGCTCGGCGGCTGCGCCAAACGGTCCACTTCCTCACGCAGCGCGAGCAGTTGGCTGCGTGCTTCTCTGAGGGTGTCGATGAGCTTCGTGTTGCGCTCGGTGAGTTGACTGACGCGCTCGGACGCCTCAGCCAACCGCTGCTCCAGCAAACGGACGTGTCGGGGTGACTCCGTCAGTTTGCGGCGCAGCAACGCGATCTCGTCCTCCAAGAACCGAATCTGCGCTGTCAGCTCAGCAGAGTTCTTGTCATTGTTCCGCTCGCCGCCCTGCTCGGGCTGGCTGCCGGGACGGTCGTGCTGCATGTCGGCACCCTCCTCCCGTGTTCGTGCCTTCCACGGTACCGGCGATCACCGACAAAAGATGTGATCTCGGGGCGCGCCAGCCCCGCTACAGGGCCAGATTCCCCCCGCTCGGCGGGATGGACTACTCCATCCCGGGTCCGACTTGGTCACCCGCCCGCTACCGTGCGTCCAGCACTGGTCCACCTACGTACGCCCGCAGTGTTGCCAGGGCCGCCCACAACTGTCACCTGAACGTGATCTTCTTCTCCGCGCGAGCCGCCGGCCGCACCCGCGCATCTCACCTGGTGGACGCGATTCGCCGCACGCAAGGCACTTCCGACGCGCCGACGACCGGGGCAACCTGGCGGCGCCATCGACGCCGGGAGGAGAATCGGGGCACCCCAGCAAGCAGAGGAACCATCGTGACCCAGCCGCTCCAGCACGGGCCGCAACCGTCCGGTGACGCACCGCGCAGAAGGCGCGCCGGAGTGATCGCCGGGGTCACCGTCGGCGGTCTGGTGCTGCTCGGCGGCGTCGGCACGAGCCTGTACTTCCTGCTTGGCAACGGCGCCGACGCGCCGGCCGACGGATCGCCGCAACCGAGGCAGGCCGCCGAGCGGTACGCCGAGGCGTACACCCGAACCGCGGCGAGCGGCGCGGCCTACGCCCCCGAGGCCTTCGTCGGCGTCGTGTGTGCGGCGGACCTGGCCACGATGCGCGAGCTGGCCAAGCGGGACCAGGCGCGCAGCGCGACCCGCGTGGCCGCGCCGACGCCGATGTCCTCTGGCAAGCCGAGGTCGCCGGAGAAGGTGACGGTCAAGGAGGTCCGCGACAGCGGCGACCGGGGCGTCGCGATCCTGGTCAGGTCGCGGACCTCGCCCAACGGCAGGACCGACACCAGGGACCGCAGGGTCGACCTGGTCAAGGACGGCAGCGGCTGGAAGGTCTGCGGGGTGTTCCGCTCCTCGGCGCCGTCCACCTCGCGCGCCACCGCCTCGCAGGCCGGCACGCACTCGGCGACCCACTCCGCCACACCGACCAGCAGGTAGGGACGGCATGCCGTCAGCGCACTAAGCTGCGGGTCAGCACCGTCGACAACACCGTGCCAGCAAGGGGTTCCGTCGTGACGTACCCGCCGCAACAGCCAGGTCCCTACGGCAGCGAGCCGCAGGGCGGGGACCCGTACGGCACACCCCAGGGTGGCTACGGACCTCCCAGCGGCGGCTTTCCGCCCGCCGGCCAGCAGCCCTATCCGTACGGGCCGCCACAGGACTCCGGCCCACCGCAGGGCTACGGCCAGCAACCCGGTTACGGGCAGCAGCCGGGCTACGGCCAACCGCCGGCGTACGGACAGCAGCCGCAGGGCTACGGACAACAGGGCTACGGCCAGCAGGACCCGCAGTGGCAGCAGGGCTACGGCCAGCAACCCGGCGGCTACCCCGGGTTCCCCGGCGGCGGGCCACCGAAGCCGAAACGCACCAGGCTGCTCATCGGCCTGATCGTGGGCGTGGTGGTCCTGCTGGCGGGCGGCGGCGTCGGGCTGTACTTCCTGCTCAACAAGGACAGTGCCGCCGACCCCAAGAGCGTCGCGGACAAGTTCGCCAGCATCGTGCAGGACGAGTTGCACAGCGGCAAGACCGACGCGGCCAGGTTCGAGGGCCTGGCCTGCCAGGCCGACCTGAGCGCGGCCAAGGCCCAGGGCTTCACCCTCGCCGACAAGCCACAGCCCGGCGTCTCCGTGTCCGCCCAGGACCTCAAGACCAACGGCACCAGCGGCTCGTTCACGCTCAAGCTGGTCGGCACGGACCAGGCCGGCAAGAAGCTCGACACCGGGTTGCCGGCCCAGCTCGTGCAGGAGGGCGGGGGCTGGCGCGCCTGCGGGCTGTTCGGGCCTGCCACGTCGTCGTCGCCGAGCACACCGACCAACTGACCAGGGCAATCATCCGGTCCCCATCCGCAGGGAACCGATCCGAGCCGGGGTGCGTCCGATCCGCAGGGGGCAGCCAACGAATGCACAGTTCGGTGATCCGCCGAACGGACGGTTGACAGCATTCCTTAGGCTCACTCGCTGTACACCTGGGGCGCAGGCCCCGGACCAGAACTCGACGCACAACCTCTCGGGGGTATTCACCGTGACCTACCCACCCCAGCAGCCCGGCCCTGGCGGGCAGGGCCCGTACGGTCAGCAGGGCGGCTTTGGCCAGCAGCCGGGTGGCTACGGCCAGCCCCAGGGCGGATTCCCGCAGACCGGCCCGCAGCCGCAGCAGCCGGGTCCCTACGGCCAGCCACCGCAGCAGGGCGGCGGTTACGGTCAGCCGCAGACCGGTGGCTTCGGCCAGCCCGACCCGTACGGCCAGCAGCCGCAGCCGCAGCAGCCGGGCGGCTACGGCCAGCCCGACCCCTACGGCCAGCCCCAGCAGGGCTTCGGCCAGCCGGACCCGTACGGCCAGCAGCAGGGCTTCGGCCAGCAGCAGTTCGGCGCGTACCCCGGCGGCGGCGAGCCGCCCAAGAAGAAGACCGGCGTGATCATCGGCGTGATCATCGCCGTGGTGGTCGTGCTCGGCGGTGGCGGCACCGGCCTGTACTTCCTGCTGAACAAGGGCGACAGCAGCTCGGGTTCGGGCAGCGGCTCGGGTTCCGGCACCGGCACGGGTGACGGCGGCGTCGGCGACGCGAAGGCCGTGGTGGACAAGTACATCGGCATCGCGGTCAACCAGGCCAAGGCCGGCAAGCTCGACCCCGCCGCGTACGACGGCGTCATGTGCGACTCGGAGATGACGCGGGCCAGGGACTACATCAAGGCCCACCCGACCGCGGCGACCACCAAGCCGGACCCGGGCGCGGCGGCCGACGGCAAGGACATCAAGCTCGACGGCGACAAGGGCACCTTCACGCTCGAGGTCACCGGCGGCAAGGACATCACCAAGCCGGAGCCCATCGCCTACAAGCTGGCGAAGGAGGGTGGCAGCTGGAAGGTGTGCGGCATCAACAAGGACGCGCTGACCAGCAGCGTCCCGAAGCCCTCCTCGAGCGGGTTGCCGACGAACCCGACGCACTAAGCTAGGACGACCGACAGCGAGGGCCCCGGCGGGACGTGAAATCCCGCCGGGGCCCTTGCTCGTGCTCAGCCCTTGCTCGGGCGGCGCTGCGGCCGGGGGGCCACGACGCCGTCGGCCAGCCGACGCGCGGTGAGCAGGAAGGCGGTGTGCGCCACCATCCGGTGCTCCGGCCGGACCGCGAGGCCGACGACGTGCCACGGGCGGATCAGCGACTCCCACGCGTACGGCTCGGTCCAGCACTGCTGCTCGCGCAGCGCCTCGGTGACCTTGGACAGCTGCGTAGTGGTCGCGACGTAGACCAGGAGCACCCCGCCGGGCACCAGGTTCGCCGCGACGGTCGGCAGCACGTCCCACGGCGACAGCATGTCCAGCACGACGCGGTCCACCTCGCCGCTGTGCGTGGCCACGTCGCCGAGGGTCAGCGACCAGTTGGGCGGCACCTCGCCGAAGAACTGCTCGACGTTGCGCTGCGCGTAGTCGAGGTGGTCCTGCCGGACCTCGTAGGAGGTGACGTTGCCCTTCTCGCCGACCGCGCGCAGCAGCGAGCAGGTCAGCGCGCCGGAGCCCGCACCGGCCTCCAGCACCCTGGCACCGGGGAAGATGTCGCCCCACATGACGATCTGGGCGGCGTCCTTGGGGTAGATCACCTGCGCGCCGCGCGGCATCGACAGCACGTAGTCGGACAGCAGCGGGCGCAGTGCCAGGAACGAGGTGCCGCCTGCCGAGGACACCACCGAGCCCTCCGGCTGGCCGATCAGCTGGTCATGCTCCAGCGCGCCCCGGTGGGTGTGGTACTGCTTGCCTGGTTCGAGCACCAGCGTGTAGTGCCGCCCCTTCGGATCGGTCAACTGCACCCGGTCACCGGGACGAAACGGACCACTGGCGGTGCTCACCGCGGGGAACCTCCTGCTTTGTTCGGTAGTCCGAGCGGCCAGAAGCGGACGATCGGCGCACGATCGTCGCACAGTCACCCTCGACCGCCCGTGCGCAGGTGGCCGGGTGTGGGTCGGTCAGGAACGCCGCCGGCCGCGCAGCGCGCTGCGCAGGTCGTCGCGGTGCAGCACACCCGAGGGCCTGCCCTCCTCGTCGACGACGAGGAACTGCCACGCGGCGGTGGCCATGACCCGCTCGGCGATCTCCTCCCCCGGCTCGCTGTCCAGCAGCACGGTGTCGGGGCGGATCGACTCGGCGGCGTGTTCGGCTGGCGACTGCGGCGCGACCTTGGCGAGTCGCGCGGCGGCGTCCTGGTCGAGCAGGCCAGCGGCGACGCCGTCCGCGCGGACCAGCAGCACGCCCCGGCCAGCCGAGGCGGCGAGCGCGTCCGCGACGGGGCTCTCCGCCGGCAGTTGCAGCACCGGCCGGACCAGCTCGGCCAGCGACACGCCCTCCGGCCAACCACGCCGCTGTTCGGCGGCCAGTTCGCCGCGCGCGCCCGCGGCGACGAACCACGCCGTCAACACGCAGACACCCAGCCGTAGCCAGCGATCCTGGCTGTCCTGCACGATGCCGATCAGCGCCCACACCAGGAGCAGCGCGGCGACCGCGCCGCCGCCGTAGACCGCCGCCCTGGTGCCGGTCGCCCTGCGGCCGGTCAGCGCCCAGACGCCCGCGCGCAGGATCCGGCCGCCGTCCAGCGGCAGGCCGGGCAGCAGGTTGAACAGCGCGACGGCGGCGTTGGCCACGGCGGTCTGCACCACCAGCAGCCACAGCGGCGTGCCGGACTGCATGGCGAACGCGCCGAGGCCGAACACGGCGGCGAGCACCACCGACACGGCAGGGCCAGCCACCGCGACCAGGCCCTCGTGCCGGGGTGTGGTCGGCGTCCGCGCCACCTCGGAGATGCCGCCGAGCAGGAACAGCCGCAGCCTGCGCACCGGCAGGCCGAGCCGGAGCGCGACCAGGCAGTGGCCGAGCTCGTGGGCGAACACGGACGCGCCGAGCAGCACCGCGAAGGTGGCGGCCACCAGCGCCGAGGCGACCGGGCCAAGCTCGGGCACCAGGCGGCCGACCAGCGGGGCGTACAGCACGGTGACCACGGCGGAGCCGAGCCACCAGGACGGCGCGAGCAGCACGGGTATGCCGGCCACCCGGCCGAGCAGGAGACCGCCGTCGCCGCCGGCCCGCTGCCATCGACCCCTGGTGGTGACCATCCGTGCAGCCTAGGACGCACGGTGTGGAACCGCCGTGACACGGCGCGACGATCAGGCTGTCGGGGGCCTGCCCTATCGTGCGGGGCATGTCGGACCAAGCCAAGGTGGTCACCGTTCCAGCACCGTCCGCGGCGGCGGAGTCGCCGGCGTCGCCTGCTGCGGCGAGACCGGTGCGTCGGCCAGCGCTGTCGCCCTCGCGCGCAGGCGACTTCAAGCAGTGTCCGCTGCTGTACCGCTTCCGCGCGGTCGACCGGCTGCCGGAGGCGCCGACCAAGGCGCAGGTGCGGGGCACGATGGTGCACGCGGTGCTGGAGGAGCTGTTCGGGCTGCCGGCCGGCGAGCGGGTGCCGGAGCGGGCCAAGGAACTGATCGAGCCGGCGTGGCGGCGGCTGCTCGCCGAGCGCACCGAGCTGATCGACCTGTTCGACGGCCCGGACGACCCGGCGCTCGCCGAGTGGCTCGACTCGGCGACCACGCTGCTGGACGGCTACTTCGGCCTCGAGGACCCGCGCAGGCTGGAGCCCGAGGCGTGCGAGCTGCTGGTCGAGACGGAGCTGAGCTCCGGGGTGCTGCTGCGCGGCTACATCGACCGGGTCGACGTCGCGCCGACCGGCGAGATCCGGGTGGTCGACTACAAGACCGGGGCAGCGCCGAGGGAGATCGGCGAGGCCAAGGCGCTGTTCCAGATGAAGTTCTACGCGTTGGTGCTGTGGCGGCTGCGCAACGTCGTGCCGCGCCAGCTGCGGCTGATGTACCTGGCCGACCGGCAGGCCCTGGCCTACACACCGGACGAGGCGGAGCTGGAGCGTTTCGAGCGGACGCTCGAGGCGATCTGGCAGGCCATCCTGCGCGCCGGCAGGACGGGCGACTTCCGGCCCAACCCGAGCAGGCTGTGCGACTACTGCGACCACAAGGCGCTGTGCCCGGCGTTCGGCGGCACGCCCCCGCCCTACCCTGGGTGGCCCGAGCCCGATCCCGGCGTGGAGACCGCGCTGGACCGTGCGGACTAGGCGCGCCGGCCGGCGGAGAAATCGCGCGGACCAAGGGATTACCCGCGGGTAGGGCCCGCCTTGGTCACTGATCGCATCGGAGGTCTGTCGTGGGTGGGGCGTTCTACGAGCCGCGCGGGGGCGGCAGGTACCTGTCGACCGAGCTGACCGCGGGGCCGTGGTCCTCGGACAGCCAGCACTTCGGGCCGCCGTCCGCGCTGATCGTGCGGGAGCTGGAGCGGTGCGCGCCCCGGCAGGACGCCGTGCTGTCCAGGGTCGTGTTCGAGATCCTCGGGCCGGTGCCGGTCGCCGAGCTGGAGGTGCGGGCCAGGGTCGAGCGGCCGGGCCGCACGGTCGAGCTGCTGTCCGCCGAGCTGACGGCGGGCAGTCGCCCGGTGGTGAAGGCGCACGCCTGGCGGATCTCCGGCGCGGACACGGCGGCGATCGCGGCGGGCGGGCCCGGCAGGCTGGAGCCGCCGGAGGCCGCGGGGCCGATGGGCATCCCGGACGGCTGGGGGCGCGGCTACCTCGACGCGATGGAGTGGCGGACGCTGCGCGGCGGGCTGTTCGACCAGGGCGGCGCGACCGTGTGGGTGCGGCCGCTCGTCGACCTCGTCGACGGGGAGAAAACCACGGCGCTGCAACGACTGTTCACCGTCGCCGACTCGGCGAGCGGCGTGTCCAGCCTGCTGGACATCAGGCAGTGGATCTTCATCAACACGGACCTCTCGGTCCACCTGCACCGGCGGCCGACCGGCGACTGGTTCGCGCTCGACGCGGAGACCACGATCGGTCCCGGCGGGGTCGGGCTGGCCACCAGCGCGCTGCACGACGAGGCTGGCCCGGTCGGCCGGACCGCACAGGCGCTGGTGGTGCGGCCGAGAACGTAGCTCGCGGACGCGTCCCGTGCGGCCGGCCGGTATCCGGGCGAAGCCGCTAGGCCGACAGCACCGGCGGGGTCACGACGGCGGCGGCGCGGCTCCGGTCGGCCCACCGCACGGCCGGTCCCATCGCGAGACCCGCGGCCAGGAACAGGCCGCCGAGCAGCAGCCAGCCCGGCGCGCCCCAGGTGACCAGCAGCGGCGTGAGCAGCAGCGGGCCGAGCATCCTGGCGACCGCCATGCCCATGCCGAAGAACCCTTGGTACTGCCCCTGCTTCGCGGCGGGCGCGAGGCCGAAGCTGATCTCCCACGCTCCCGAGGCCTGCATCATCTCGCCGGTCACCTGGAGTCCGGCGGCGACCAGCAGGATGGCCGCCGCGGTCCACGCGGACGATCCCGCCCCCGACACCGCGAACACCGCGCACGACCCGAGCAGCACGACGCCGGCCCACCGCACGGACCGCGCGGCGGTGACCAGGTCGACCACGCGCCTGGCGACCTTGACCTGGAACACCACGACGGTGGCCGTGTTGAGCACCAGCAGCGCGGACACCAGCCAGCGCGGTGCCTGGGTGCGCTCGACGATCCACAGTGGAATCGCGAGGTTGATGAGCGGGATGTGCAGCAACATGATCATGTTGAGGAACGAGATCAGCGCGTAGGGCCGGTCCCTGAGCACGGCCAGCCTCGGCTCCCCTGCGACGGCGACGGACGGCGGCGCCGTCGGCAGGCGGAGCAGCACGACCGCGCAGACGAGGAAGCTCGCCGCGTCCATCGCGAACACCGTGAGGTAGGCGGCCGTGGTGTCCGCGTGCAGCGCCACGCCGCCGATCGCCGCGCCGACCGCGAGCCCCGCGTTGACCGTGGACTGGAGGAACGCCCTGATCCCGGTCCGGCTCACCGGGTCGACCAGTCCGGCCAGCAGCGCCTGCCTGGCGGCCGTGTTGCCGCACTGGCAGCTGGCGTAGACGCACACGGCGATGACGAAGGGCAGGAACGACCTGACGAACAGGAACGAGCCGACGGCCGCCGAGGTCGCCACGGCCAGCAGCGCGGCGGTGCCCCGCGCGCCGGCCCGGTCGGCCAGGTGGCCGAGCGGGACGCCGGCGAGGAATCCGATGGCCCAGCCGAGCGTCAGCCCGAAGCCGACCTGGGTCGGCGACAGCCCCACGATGCGGGTGAAGTAGAGCGCGGACGACACGTAGTACGCGCCGTCGCCGACGGAGTTGGTCAGCTGCGCGACGGCGAGCACTCTCGGCGGGCCGGACGGCGGCATGAAGCGGCTGAGCATTCGGTGTTCCCCCAGTGTGATCGCGCCAGTGCGGTGTCCGGGGACACCGCACTGGCGACGGAAGGTCACCCTAGGAACCCGAATGGCGCAACGCAAGACCCGCCGACCGGCGGACAGCCGACCGGTCAGGCCATGAACCAGGCGACCAGGGACAGCGAGATCATCGCCAGCAGCGTGGAGGTCAGCACCGCGTTGCGCGGCAGCCGGTCGTCCAGCCGGTACTGGTTGGCGAACACGAAGGCGTTCTGCGCGGTGGGCAGCGCGGCGCACACCACGGCCGCGAACAGCAGGTGGCCGTCGACGCCGAGGAGCCTGCCGGCGAGGTAGGTGACGGCGGGCTGCGCGATCAGCTTCAGCGCGACGGTCCAGCCGAGCTCGGCGCGGGCGCCGCCGGCCGGCGGATCGGCCTTGGTGTGCAAGGACATGCCGAGCACGATGAGCGCGGTGGGCACGCCGGCCCCGGCGAGGGTGCGGATCGGCTGGGTCAGGACATCGGGCGGATGCCAGCCGAGCGCGCTGACCAGCACGCCGGCGATCGAGGCCGCGATGATCGGATTGCGCACGGGCAACAGCAGCAGCGCGCGCAGCCGCCTACCGCCCGAGCCGTTCGTGTCGGCCTCGACGGCGGTCAGCACCACCGGAGTCAGCACCAGGACCTGGAACAGCACCACGGCCGCGATGAACGTGGAGTCGCCAAGCACCTGCACGGCCACCGGGATGCCCAGGTTCGCGGAATTGACGTAGCTGGCCGACATCGCGCCGACGGCCGCCTCGGCCAGCCGCCGCCTGAACACCCAGCGGCTGAGCGCGAAGCCGATCGCGCCGACGACGATCGTGCCGGTCGCGAAGACGAGCATGCCCCGGTTGGCCAGCCGCCCGATCGGGCTGCCCATCAGCGTCGTGAACAGCACCGCCGGCATCGCGACATAGAACGCGAAACGCCCGAGCGTCACGTCGGCCCGCTCGCCGAGCACACCCGATCTCGCGGCGAGGTAGCCGATGGCGGTCAGCACCCAGATGGGCGCGAACGCCGTGAGCACGGCGGACATCGGTCGGCGTCACCGCCCCGCTTCCGCGCCAGGCACTGGCGCGTAGTGCTCGACGGTGGGGAACGGGTCGTAGAAGTGGTGCAGCAGCTGCTTCCACCTCGGGTAGTGCGGCCCCTGCCGGAACCCGATCTCGTGGTCCTCGACGGATTCCCAGCGCACCAGGAGAAGGTAGGCGCTGGGCCGTTCGACGCACCGACGCAGGTCGAGACCGAGGAAGCCGTGGGAGGCGGCGATCACCGTGCGGGCCTCGCGGAACGCCAGCTCGAACTCGGCCTCCCTGCCGGGAATCACGTCCAGCGTCGCCACCTCGAGGATCACGGCCTGCTCCGTTCGTGTGTCATCACTACCCCGGCAGGAGCATCGCACAGGCCGGCGAGTTCGCAGGAATGCCCTATACGACCCATTCGCCGGCACGCTCCGCAGCGGATCGCGTTGACAATACCGTGACCTTTACCGCGCATCTTTGTGCGCGATACGATGTGACAATGATGGTGTTTCGATTAGCCGTCGCCGAGGACCTACCTCAGCTCGAAATTCTCTACACATTGTGCTTCCCGGTCGACAACGTGATCCACAAGCCTTCGGCGCCGAGTGAGCTCCCGGCCTGCGTGGCAGGCGATCTGGTGCAGGTGTGCGCGATCGGCGACCGCATAGTGGCGTTCGCCCAGCTGAATCTTCCCATCGACCACCATCTGTACATCAACGCGGTCGCGGTGCATCCCGAGTTTCGTCAGCAGGGCCTCGGCGGGCACCTGCTGGACAACACGCTGAACAGTGAGTACGCGACCGAGCGATCGATATCCGCCGTCGCCAGTCCGGACAATCTCGCGATGCTGCGGCTGCTGTTCTCACGCAGATTCATCGTCAGGACCATCATGTATGACTACTGCGGTTTCGGCGTGCACCGTTTCTACCTACAGCACAAGAGCCGCCGGCAGTACGTCGACCCGGACGAGCGGTTCATCGTGCCGCTCACCTCGTGGTCGCACCTGTCCTTCCTGCTCCAGTCGGACGATCACGTGATCACCGCCGCGGTTCCGATGCCGTCGGGCCCCGCGTTCGAGGTGTCCCGCTTCGAGCGCGAGGACGTCGCGCTGCTCCAGTCCGACGAGAGCCAGAGCGGGGTCAACTTCGCCGGCACGATGCTCGCCGCGATCACCTTCGTGCTCGGTTTTTCGTTCGCCTCGTCCAACTATCCCGACGACGTTCGGATACTGCTGATCGGCGCGGCCTTCGCCTCCACCATGGCGCTGGTCGTCTACGCCAACGCCTCCGGCGAGCTGTCCAGAATCCGCTCGAACAATTTCGGAAACTACATGAAACTGGGCAACACGCTGTCCGAGTACGGCGGCGTTCTCCCGTTTCTCATCTCGCTCCCGGCCACGTTCTCCCAGGTCGCCAGCTCGGCCGTCGCGTCGTTCACCACCGCGGCCGCGAGCACGCTCGCGCTGTATTTCTACATGCACTCGCGTTTCTCCATCGCGGCCAGGTTCACCAGCAGCCTCACCCTCCGGACGCTCCAGATCCTGGTCTGCCTCGCGCCGGTCACCGGGGTGCTGGCGACCAAGTACTCGCCGGTGGCCTGGCCGTGGACGGCCACGACGACGGTGTTGTTGGCCTCGTTGGCCTATATCCACATCTACCGGCGGCCGAGCGAGACCGCGCTGACCGCGTCGCCGACGCACTGGACCTCGCGCCGCTGACCGAGGGCCGCTGACCGGGCGGCGGCCGGGGGCCAGCATGCCGGGATCACCCGCATGGTCAGCTCGTGTTCTGCTAGGTTCCACCTCGCCGCAACGGGTTTTTGGGCTCGCTGCCTGTGCGGCGCGCCTATCGCGCAGCGGCTGACTCACGGGGTGGCTCAAGGTGAGGATCCAACCGAGGCAACACATCCTCGATGTCTGGCGCTCGGTCGTGAGCGCGTCCTTCCAGGACGGGAAGTGGGTCTGGGGCGGCCGGGACGAGGCCAACTCGATCAGCGACGCCGAGCAGCTGCTGACGCTGCTCTACCCCGCGACGGAGATCGAGAACCTGGCGCTGGACCGGCCCGACGCGATGGCCGACGACGTGCTGAGCACGCTCAAGCCGCTCGGCGACAGCATCAGGATCCCCAGGGTCGTCATCGACGTGCTCGCCGACTACGTCTCCCGCTACACCGACGAGGGCGGCGAGCCGATCTTCGCCGGCCACAGCTACCTGCGGACCCGCACCGACCCCGACGCGCCGCGGCCGCAGGTCACCGAGGAGCAGCTCGCGCTCGGCATCGTCGACGACTACTCGATGTCGGTGACGCTGTGCCTGGCCGCACTGGGCTTCATCGCGGTGTACAAGCCGGAGACCGCTCGGCGGCCCGAGCTGCGCACGAAGGTCGACGACCTGGAGCGGGCGGTCGGCAGGCGGCTCACCGCCGCGATGGTCGGCCTGCTCCGCAGCTTCGTGGTGAACACGGTGGAGCCCGACTCCCGTGCCGGCAAGGTGATGCTGGGCATGGTGAACCAGAGCGACGCGCCGGAACCCGTCGTGCTGAGCAACCTGAAGGACCGGCTCAGCAGGGTGCAGACGAGGCTGCGCGACGACGTCCGCATCGGTGTCGACGCGGAAGTCGGGCTGGACAACGAGAACCTGCTGTTCGAGTGCGGCTGGTCGTGGGGCATCGCGAGCCGCGCCGCGCCGATCGACTTCGTCCCCGAGGAGATCGCGGTACGGCAGGGCGTCGCCGAGGACCGGCCCTACCTGTACTTCACGGTCGTCGCGCTCGACGGGATCAACGACCTCAGGTCGCAGCGCACCCGCGAACTCGGGTTGCTCGACGAGGAGCAGCGCCGCCTCGCCGACGCGCTCCAGCTGCGTTGGGAGCTCACCCAGCGCTACTGGTCCACGATCGCCCGGTTCGGCGGGAAGCGCTGGCCGCTTGAGGACATCCCGTGGCGCACCTCCGACGGCGAGGAGTCCGACTACTACAGTCTGCTCGTCTCCGCGGTGCTGATCCAGGACCTGGTCAACCGCGAGGCCACCGACGACGACCTGACCCGCGCCGTTGAGGTCCTTGAGGAGCTGGCCAGGCGCGGCCGGATCACCAGCAGGGTGACGCGCGGGGACCAGGCGGTCGCCCTGCACGTGCCCGGCGTCTACATGCAGCTCGGCGGGTCGGACAAGCTGGGCCCCCAGCTGTTCTGGAGCGTCGCCGACTTCGCTCCCCTGCTGCTGAAGCGGTCGCTGGAGGGCGCGCGGCTGTCGGCCAACGTGCACGCCCGCGACCAGCTGATGCTGATCGCCGAGGCGACGATGGAGCACCTGATGCGGCGCAAGCTGACCGGTGGTCTGGCCTCGGGGCTCTGGGACGACCCGGCCAGCATCTTCTATCCCGGCGAGGCCACCGATGCCGCCGTCGCGGAGGACCGGCCGTCCTGGTACCTGACGGAGCGGGTGGTCGAAGCGCTGGTCACGGCGGTGCGCACGTTCGAGGTGGCACCGCTGCGCAGCCCGCAGATGATCGTCAGCGCGCTCGACCTGCTCAACGAGGCCGACCACCTGTTGAACCAGGAGCTGCTGGAGGCCGACACCGATGACCAGTCCGCGATGCACGTCGGCCTCGGGCGGATCGAGGCGATGCTGACCAGGGCCCGCAGGATCATCAACGAGCGACCGTCCACGGCCAACGCCCTCGCGCTTGAGGCGTTGCGCGAACTCGACGAGCTTGCCGTCGCCCGCCTCGACGCCTCGAGGAGCATCTAGCCATGCTGGTCTTCGCGTCCTCCGACAAGGGCGGCACCGGACGGTCGGTGACCAGCTGCAACGTCGCGTATCACCTGTCGCTGCAACGACATGACGTCGCCTATCTCGACTTCGACTTCGGCTCGCCGACCGCGGGCGCGATCTTCGAGATCGCCAAGGTCGACCGGGGCATCGACCACGGCGGCCTGCACTCCTATGTGGTCGGTGACGTCGCCAACCCGCAGTCGCTCGAGGTGCGCGACCACTCCGACCGGCAGGGGCTGCGGGCCACGCACGCCAAGGCCGGCAGGCTCGTGCTGTACCCGGGCGACCGGGGCGGCGCGGAGTTCTCCAGCAAGCCGGGGAACATCCAGCGGTGCGTCGAGCTGTTCCGCAGGCTGGACCAGGAGTTCGACGTGTGCGTCGTCGACCTCAGCGCGGGCCGCTCGCACGCGGTCGAGATGGCGCTCGAGGCGACCGCGCAGTCGGAGCTGGCGTCGGTGGCCGTGCGGTGGCTGGTGTTCCACCGCTGGACGCGGCAGCACATCGTGGCCGCGCACGGCCTCGTCTACGGCGAGCACGGGCTGCTCGACACCGGTGCCGACGCTGGGCACGACGTCGGCAGGCTGGAGGACTCGATCCGGTTCGTCCGCACCGCGGTGCCCGCACTGAACTCGCCGCTCGCCGCGGGCAGGGCCGCGCAGGCCAAGTGGCTGCGTACCTGCAACGACGAGCTCAAGCAGTTGGCGCTGCGCAACAGGGTCGGCCACAGCAGGACGCTCGGCGAGACGCCGATGGAGCCCGTGTTGCAGTGGCGGGAGCAGGTCATCTCGGACGCCGACGTCGCCGGCAACATCGCCAACCCGGAGACGGTGCAGTCGTTCCGGGAACTGGCCTGGAAACTGACCGATCCCGTCGTCTGGGAAGCGCTCGCGACGTGAGGCCGGCCGGGCACGACATGGAGGGGCCCGTGCACAACGACACCGTCGGCGCTGCCATCTACAGCGAGGCGACCGAGCACGACCAGGTGCGCGCGGTGCCGCTGTCCCACCTGTCCATCGAGGTGGGGCACTTCTACATGGAGGACCTGCTCAGGGGCGACGACTGGATCAGGGGGCAGTTCCAGCGCGTCGCGCCGTGGGTCGCCGCGGCGACCGCCGCCGTCGACACCGGTGGCGCGAAGCCGAGGGTCAGCACCTGTCTGCTGATGGACGACTACTTCCGCAACGACACCAGCCCCGCCGCGATCATGGACCGGCTGGTCGGCATCGCCGCCGAGTGCGACGTGCGGATCGACTACGTCGCGCGCGAGGCAGGCTGCTGCGTCGCCGACGACGTGCCGCTGGCCGAGCTGACCGCCGCGAGGCTGCTGCCGGAGCCCGCCCCCGGCACCAACGGCTCCCGCCCGCCAGCGCACGAGTCGGGCTGGCTGTGCAACGGGGAGCGGTCCGGCGACCTCGGGTCCGACCAGGCCATGCGGTCGCGACGGTGGCGGCCGCCGCAGGAGTTCGGCAAGCGCAACCACTCGATCTTCCTCGACGTGGAGATGTGGAAGGACGCCGACGACAAGGTCAACGGCGAGGCGCTGCCGCTGCGCGCCTGGTCCTGCCCGTTCCTCGCCTCGGTCTGGCAGCTGCTGCGGCTGGGCATGCTGCGCCACTACGGCGACGCGGTGGCGCAACCGCAGCAGTGGCAGGACGACGCGTCGTGGCCGGACCGGTGGAGCGAGCTGCCGGCGGTGATCCGGTTGAACAAGCACGCCAGCCCGTTCGCCGCCTACCGCTCGATGTCGATCCTGCCGCGCTGGTACCTGCCCATCGAGCACGCGGTCGGCGTGATCCTCGGGCACCTCGGTCTGGACGACGCGGTGACCGAGCAGGTGGTGACGCGCGGCGCGGCCGAGGGCCTGCGGGTGCCGCGCAGCGTCACCGAGCGGCTGTCGCACGTGTTCATCGAAGGATCCTGAGGCGGTCGCGTGCTGGTCGTCGGCGAGATTCGAACCTGCCTGCTGCACAACACCGGGCCGCTGCCAAGGGCGGTCGTGACGCAGCTGCTCGGCCTGGTGCCTGGGCAGCGCGTGCTGACCATGGAGCGCCCCATCGGCCGCGCGGTGTCGCCTGAGCTGACCACCGGCATCGACTGCCGCCTGGCCACCGGGTCCACCGCGAAGGCGCGCGGCATCGGCACGGTGCACTCCCGAGCGGTGATCACCGGCGGGCTGGTGCTCCAGGGCGTGGCCACGGCGCGGCTGCGGCGGGCGGAGGCCGGCAACCGGCTGGCGTGGTCGCACTACGCAGGCCAGCCCGGGGTGGTCGAGGTGACCAGCGCCGCCGACGCGGCGGACCTGGCGGAGGGCTACCTCGGCGAGGTCACGCCGCTGGCGACGCTGGACCTCGGCTCGGTGAGCGAGCACCTCATCGGCGGCGTGCAGATGCGTCCGCAGCTCGACCACGTCACGTCCGTGCGGTCCCGGCCGACCAGGGTGCGGTGGGTGGCCAGGTTCGGCGACTCCGCGACGCCGAGGGCCGTGGTGCGCCTCGACGACGAGGTGCTGCGCACGGTCGAGCTGACCGTGCGCGAGGACCAGATCGGGCTGGCCGTCCGCTTCTGCGAGGACTTCGCGCTGCACGACTGGCTGCTGACCACGCTCGGGCTCGTGCTCGAACAGGCCGGCCGGGGCCGGATCGGCGGCCGCGACAGCATCGACATCCTCAGCGCGGCGATGGAACGCCTGCTGCACCTGTGGATGCCGGGCGCGCACGTGGACCCCGCCATGCGGATGCTGTGGGACGCGCTGGAGCAGCGGCCGGGCTTCAGCCTCCAGTGGAACGCCCTGGTGGCCAGGATCCGCGACCAGATCGCGCTACAGACGTTGCAGGCGTTGGAACACGCGCGCCGGAGCAACGCGGAATGGTGACCGACCGTTGCCCAGGACTCGCTCCGCGCGGGGCCCGTGGCGACGCGGCCGGGCTGGTGATCAGGCCGGTGCAGGAACGCGACCTCGGCTGGCTCGTCGAGCTGGAACGGCTGATCTTCGGCAACGTCAGCTACCCGTACTTCGTGCTGCGCCAGCTGTTCGACATCCACCAGCGGCACTGGTTGGTCGCCGAGCGCGACGACCAGCCGTGCGGCTATGTGCTCGGCGCGCCAAGCTCGGACGGCCACTCCGGCTGGCTGCTCGGCCTCGGCGTGCACCCGGACCACCGGGGTCTCGGGCTCGGCGCGGAGCTGACGGCTCGGTCGTTGCGGCTGCTGCGGGACGCGGCGGTGCGGCAGGTCCGGCTCACCGTCGAGCCGGACAGTGCGGTCCTGGTGCGGCTGTACGAGGCGGCCGGCTTCCGGGTCGAGCGCACGGTCCGCGACTATCTCGGGCCTGGCGAGGACCGCACGATCATGGTCGCGCACCTGGACCCGTACGCTGACCTCCCATGATCGAGGAACACCTCTCCGGCGCCGTCGAGCTGCCGGACGGATGCTGGGTCCGCGGTCGGGGCCTCCGGCGGCCCGCGCCGGACGACGCGCCCGACTACGGCCTTTACCTCGGTGGCAGCCGGATGCGCCGGGACTTCGAGCCCGCGCTGACCTGGCCGCACGACTGGATCGACTGGCCCGACTTCCTGCTGCCGCGCGACCGCGCGGCGGCCATCGGGCGGATCGGCGAGCTGCACGACCGCGCGCGGCGCGGGGACCGCGTCGAGGTCGCCTGCGGCGGCGGTGTCGGCCGCACCGGCACGGTCATCTCCTGCCTGGCGATCCGCGCCGGGGTGCCCGCGGCGGAGGCGGTCGCCTGGACGCGGGCGAACTACCGGCACGGGGCGGTCGAGACGCCGTGGCAACGCAGGTGGGTCGCACGTTTCCCGGCAGGCTGAGAGCGGCCGTCACAGCCGGAACCACTTGCGCACCAACAGGGCGAAGAAGATGCTCAGCGACACCGAGCCCGAGTAGCCCTCGATGACGAACAGCACCCACGTGCTGTGCGGCATGTCCCTGGTGTCGCCGAAACCCAGTGGGTTGAGGTAGTTCATCAGCACCATGTAGGCGTCCTGGCCGACCGCCGTGTCGGAGATCTGGGTCAGCAGCAGGATGAACACGGCCAGCTGCACGAGCACGAACCCGAACAGCCGGTAGGGCTGGTAGCCGTAGCCTGCCAGCAGGTCCGAGACCGCCTCCAGCGCCTTGACCACGCCGGGCGGCCGCGCGCGGTGCCTGGCCCGCGACCGCGCGAGCAGGCAGCGGTCCCTGCCGCCGTTCTCCTCGACCTGGAGGTACAGGCCGGCCGCGCGGTCGAAGGCGTGCGCGGCGTGCAGCGGCAGCCTCTCGCGGCCGAGACCCGCGCCGAGCCGCTCGAACACCTCGGCCAGCCGGATGCTCTGCGCGCGCGTGAGCCGCAGCGGCCCCCTGGCCTCGGTCTCCCCGGCGAGCAGGGCGGCGATCAGCCTGCGTCTTGGTTCCTCGGCGGGCGGGGTCACCCCCGCCGCGTAGAGCTCGGCGAACACCAGACTGTCGCCCCGGCGCAGGCCGGGCGGCACGTACCGGTCGAGGATGTCAGCCGCGTACCGCTCGAACCGGTCGAGCAGCCGCCCCTCCTCGGCGCGCAGCTGGCCGGCGAGCACGGCCTCGTCGAGCTTCTCGACGTACATGTCCGCCCGGCGGATGATCGCCGTGGTGGTTGACCGAACGAATTCAGACGGCTCCCCCGACATCGCCGGCCGCAACGTCAGGCGTTGACACCGGACCGAGGAGGTCTCATACCGGTGTCAGGGCGCCAGCAGGCGTTGGGACGATGGCTCATGGTTCGAGTATCCCGGGTGGAATCGCCGAACCGAAAGGCGCTGTTCGGGGAGATCACGACCTTTTCTCGCGCCTGCCGGGTGGGCGGACCTCGGTCGCGCCGCCGTCAGCGCGCGAGTTCCGCCAACTGGAGCAACACGCCGGACCGCAGCACGATCACGCCGCCGATGACGACGTAGACGACCGGCACCAGCCAGTGCCCGACCCGCACCAGCGCGGCGATCACCCGCCGGTGCCGGCTGACCACCGAGGCCAGCGCGCACCACACCCCGAGCAGGACCAGGAAGGTCGCCAGCGTGACCAGCCGGTCGACCGTGCCGAGCGTGCGGAGCATGACGGAGTACACCGAGATGTTGTCCCCGCCGTTGCCGATGGTGATGGCCGCGACCGCGAGCAGCCCGCCCGCGCGCACCACCCCCTCGTCGCCGTCGGTGTGCCGGGCCGCGAGGACCAGGCCGCGGACGCCGAGCGCGAGCGGCAGCAGCCCCAGCAGCCCGACCCACTTGTCCGGAATGACCATCAGCCCGACGGCCGCGCCGAGGCTGACCAGGAGGAGCACCGCGAAGCCTGCGTACTGGCCGCCGATGATGTGTCGAAGGCGAAGCGTGCCGGTGCGGCTGGCCAGAAACAGGACAATCAGGACGATGAAGTCGTCGATGTTGGTTCCGACGAATGCGCCCAGCGCGGCGAGAGCCGTGCTGAACAGGTGAGTCACCCGGTGATCGTATCCGCCCGCCCGGAATCGACCCGCGACTGGCCGGACAGGACCTGGACCTTGGGGATCAGGGCGTCTGCCTGCGTGTCCCACAGCAGCACGTCGATGGGGTGCGCGCGGTCGGACCGCAGCTTCCTCAGCTCGTGGTGCGCCAGGCCGCTGCCCAGCAGCACCAGCAGCACGGGCAGGTGCGGCGGCAGTGCGGCGAGCCAGTCCCGCAGCATGTCCAACTGCCGGCGGGAGCCGGTGTGCACGCGGGCGCGCACCTCGACGACGACCCGCTTCGCGCCGTGTTTGACCAGGGCGTCGACGCGGGCGACGGCCTTCGGGTCGTCGGAGGTGTCCTCCGGCGAGTCGAACTCGGCGTCGGTCTCCACCGACCAGCCCCTCGGCAGCTCCTGTTGCAGCACCTCCAGCACGTGCTCCTCGAAGCGCGCGGCGGCGATGCTCCGCAGCAGGGAGAGCTGTTCGAGGATCGCGGGCCCGGAGTTCGCCACGGCCACCGCGAGTCGGTGCGGCACTGCGGCGCCCGCCGCGGCCTGGTCGGCGATGTCGACGGTGTCTCTGAGCGCCTTGGCCGAGGCCGAGTCGACCACGCCCCTGTTGAGCAGGACCTCGGTGGTGCGGGCGATCGTGGTGAGGCCGTCGGGCGGCGGCGGGTCGGCGAGTTCGGAGAGCAGGTTCTCCAGCTTGGTGCGCAGCACGACGAGGTCGACGACGTCGCCGATGAGCACCGGCGAGACCTCCTCCATCGGCTCCCGGTTCTGCGCCGGTCCCGAGGTGGACTCCTGGCCCGTGCGCGCCCGGTCACCCTCGACGGCGGCCAGGCTCTCGCGGAGGTTGGCCGGCAGGACGTCGACGAGCGTGGAGATGGCCTGCACCGAGCTCTCCGGCAGCGAGCTGCTCAGCTCGGCCTGGCCGCCGGGGTAGGACAGCGACTTGAGCCGGTCGATGAGGCCACCGACGGCCTTCCGTTGGCTGATCAACAGCACCATCACGAGCACGAAGATGATCACGGGCCAGGCCAGGCTGGAGATCAACAGCATTGTCGCCGAATCCACGGAACCAAGGATCTGAGAAATTCGCATTCGAGTAACCCGCCGCTCGGGTGATCATCATGCACCCGATCGGCCCAGCTGACCCGACATTTCCCGATGGCGGCAATTTCGATTCAGACATCCGAACCGGAAATGGATTCAACGAATTCGGGCGGAGCCTGGAGATCGTGGGCCGGTGATCGCCACCGGCCCACGATCCGGAGGGTCAGAGCCGGCAGGAACGGATGTCGGAGGCCAGGATCGCCTTGGCGCCGAGCGCCGAGAGCTGGTCCATGATCAGGTTGGCTTCCTTGCGGGGCACCATCGCCCGCACCGCGACCCAGTCGGCGTCGGCCAGCGGGGCCACAGTCGGCGACTCGAGCCCCGGCGTGATCTCGATAGCCGCGTCGAGCAGGCGGCGCGGGCAGTCGTAGTCCAGCATCAGGTAGTGCTGGGCGAACACGACGCCCTGGAGGCGCGCGGTGAGCTGGGCCTTCGCCGGCGAGTCCGGCGCGCCGTCGCGGTGCACCAGCACCGCCTCGGACACGCAGATCGGGTCGCCGAACGCCGACAGGTCGTGCTGGCGCAGCGTGCGGCCCGAGCCGACGACGTCGGCGATCAGGTCGGCCACGCCGAGCTGGATGGAGATCTCCACCGCGCCGTCGAGGCGGATCACGTCGGCCTTGATCCCGTGCCGCGCGAGGTCGTCGCCGACCAAGCGCGGGTAGGCGGTGGCGAGGCGCTTGCCCTCGACGTCCGCCACCGTCCAGTCATGGCCGTTGGGTCCGGCGTAGCGGAACGTCGAGCCGCCGAAGCCGAGCGTGAGCCGCTCCGCAACGCCGGCGCCCGAGTCCAGCGCCAGGTCCCGCCCGGTGATGCCGAGATCCAACTCGCCCGAGCCGACATAGATGGCGATGTCCTTGGGGCGGAGAAAGAAGAACTCGACGTCGTTGGTCGGGTCGATGACGGTGAGGTCGCGTTGTTCGTTGCGCTGGCGGTATCCCGCCTCGACCAGCATCGCCGAGGCCCGTTCGGCCAGCGCGCCCTTGTTGGGCACGGCCACCCGCAGCATGTGTGATCTCCCCTGGTCGTTCACAGGTAGCGGTAGACGTCGTCGAGGGTGAGCCCCCGGCCGATCATGAGCACCTGGAGGCGGTAGAGGAGCTGAGAGATCTCCTCCGACAGCCGTTCGTCGGACTCATGCTCGGCGGCGATCCACACCTCGCCGGCTTCCTCAAGGACCTTCTTGCCCTGCGCGTGCACGCCCGCATCCAGCGCAACCACAGTCCCGGAGCCGTCTGGCCTGGTCCGGGCGCGTTCGCTGAGTTCGGCGAACAGCTCGTCGAACGTCTTCACGGGGAGCAATCCTGTCATCCCCGCCGTCGACCTACTCCATCCGGGCACCCCGAAGCCGCCGTTTGACGGCTCCTTCGAGCACGAACCGCCAGAACAGCGTGGCCAACCTGGCCGTCCCCCGTGGCCAGTGGTGACACTTGCGCACCGAACGAGGCAGGATCACCGAGGGCCGATACGTCCGGATCGGCGGCATCAGCCGATCGGACCAACAGGCCTGCGTCCTGTCCGACGATGCCACTCATGGGGCAATCCGGGACCACCCGGGCCAGGCAGGACATAAGGTGCGGGCGGGACGATCCGGTTTCCCGGCGGCGGAGGTGCCGATGAGCGTGATGAACGAGGGTTCGGGCACACCCACTCCCGGTGGCGACCACCGGCCCGCGACGACCAGAACGTGCTACGTGTGGGCGCTCGGCATCGCGGCCGTCGGCTGGCCGCCCGCCGCGTTCCTCATCGACGCGGCTACCCCGCAGAACCCCGACTACGTGGTGGAGTCGGCGCGGACCTTCGGACACGTCCTGGCCGGCAGCATCTTCTGGCTGCTAACCGTGGCGTCCTCGGCCGTGCTCGCCGCGCTCGGGCTCGCCTTCTCGCCGAACCACATCGACGCGCGGCGGGCCAGGCTGGTCGGCATCGCGGCAGGCGCGGTGCCGCTGGTGGTCGGCAGCATCGTGTTCCACCTCGCCATGCGCGTGACGTAGCCGGCAGGTCAGGTCAGGCGAGCAGCCAGCAGGTCGAGTCAGGCGGGCAGCCGGCGGATCGGGTCAGGCGGGCAGCCGGCGGATCGGGTCAGGCGGGCAGCCGGCGGATCGGGTCAGGCGAGCAGCCGGCCGAGCACGGCGACGTCGACGCCGACCAGCGACTCGCGGAAGACGCGGCGCTCCCCCTGCTCCACCGGCACGTCGCAGGGCACCACGAGCACCGTGCAGCCCGCCGCGACGGCCGAGGCGACGCCGGTCGGCGAGTCCTCGACGGCCACGCTTGCCGCCGCGTCCACGCCGAGCAGCCCGGCGGCCTTCAGGTACGGCTCGGGGTGGGGCTTGTTCAGGCCGTCGACCTCGTCGCCGCAGACCGTCACGTCGAACAGCTCGCGGCCGATCGTGTCGAGGGCGATCTCGGTCAGCTCGCGGTCGGTCGAGGTGACCAACGCCATGGGCACGCCGCTGGCCCGCACCGCGCGCAGCGCCTCCGCCGCCCCCGGCCGCCACGGCAGGTTCTCCCGGAACACCTCCGCGGTGCGCTTGGCGATCCAGTCCGCGGCCTGCGCCAGGTCCTCCTCGGACGGCTCGCGCCCGATGTCGGAGAACAGCAGCTGGAGCGTGGTCGGCACGTTCGAGCCGACCATCTCGTGCCGCGTGGCGAGCGACAGCGTGCCGCCGAGCTCGGCGGCCAGCTCGTAGAGGGGGATGTCCCACAGCTTCTCGCTGTCGAGCAGGGTGCCGTCCATGTCCCACAGCACGGCTGCTGGCAGGCGATTAGTCACGATCGCAGTCTAGTGCGAGGGTCGGGGGCGCCCCGTCGCGCCGGTGTCCCGGCTCAGGCGTCCCGTCGGTCCCCGGCCGGCCCCCAGATGATCTTCGCTACCGGATTGGCCCCGAAAGTGTTGGTCTCGACGGCGGCGGCACCAGCCTGTGGACGGCCCCGGCGGACGCGCCGCGGCACGTCGGACCGCGTCGCGTAGCCGATCTCGGGGCGACACGATCCGTCGCGCCGAAAGCCTACGGTCATCCGTCCAGACGAATGGTCGTAGGCTTGCGCGGTGAGCGATCCGGACATGGGCCCCGAGGACCCCTCGACTGAGCCACCCTTGACCAACCCGATCTTGGTCGCGGCCTTCGAGGGCTGGAACGATGCGGGGGATGCTGCCAGCACCGCGATCGAACACCTGCAACTGACCTGGGACGCGACACCCCTCGCCGAGCTGGACCCCGACGACTACTACGACTTTCAGGTGACCAGGCCCACGGTCCGCATGCTGGACGGCATCACTCGGCGGGTCGAATGGCCGACCACCAGGCTGTCCGTGTGCCGGCCGCCGGGGTCGTCCTCCGACGTGGTGCTTGTGCACGGCATCGAGCCGAACATGCGCTGGCGCAAGTTCGCCGCCGAGCTGCTCGAGCACATCGACCGGCTGGGGATCACGACGGTCGTGACCCTCGGCGCGCTGCTGATGGACACCCCGCACACGCGTCCCGTGCCGGTCACCGGGACGGCCTACGACGCCGACTCCGCGGTGAAGTTCGGCCTCGAACGGTCGCGGTACGAGGGCCCGACGGGGATCGTCGGCGTCTTCCAGGACACCTGCGTGCAGGCCGGCGTGCCGGCGATCTCGTTCTGGGCCGCCGTGCCGCACTATGTGTCGCAGGCGCCGTCGCCGAAGGCCACCCTCGCGCTGCTGCACCGCGTCGAGGAGGTGCTCGACGTGGAGGTGCCGCTCGGCGCGCTGCCCGAGCAGGCCGAGGAGTGGGAGCGCACGGTCAGCGAGATGGCCGACGAGGACGAGGACGTGCGCAACTACGTCAGGGCGTTGGAGGAGCGCGGCGATGCGGAGATCCAGCTGACCGAGGCCAGCGGCGACGCCATCGCCGCCGAGTTCGAGCGCTACCTGCGGCGCAGGGGACGCGGGCCGGGCAGGGGCCCGACCGGGCTCTGAGCGTCCGGCCACCGGGTCGGCCTGCTCCCGGCGGCGGTGCCGAGGGTCACCGTGCCGACGGTGCCCGGTGTTCGAGGCAGGAGCGGACGAAGTCGGCAATCACGGGGTCGCCGTCCTTGGCCCACGCGACGGCGACGCGGCTGGGACTGACCCCGGTGACGGGCCGATAGGCGACGCCTGGGCGTGGGTAGAACCGGGCGCAGGACTCGGGGGCGAGCGCGACGCCGTAGCCGTTCGCGATGGCGGTCAGCCACTCGTCGGTGGTGCGGGTGACGGTGCCGATCCTCGGCTCGGTGCCGTCGCGTTCGTCGGTGGCCAGCCAGTAGTCCCGCCACTCGCCCGTCTCCTGCGGCGCGGCGACGAACGGCTCGTCCCACAGGTCCCGGAACGGGATCCGCGCCAGCGCGGCGAGCGGGTGTGACTCCGCGAGGGCGACCCAGCGCGGCTCGGTGAGCAGGACCGCGACGTTCGACCGGTCCTGGCCGGGAAAGGGCAGCCGCAGCAGGGCGACGTCGACCCGGCCGTCGGCGAGGCCGGCGCTCGGCTCGGACCAGTCGGTCTGCCGCAGGTCGACGCGCCAGTCCGGTCGGCGGCCGGTGAAGGCGGCGATGATCCGCTGGGTGCTCTCGTTGGCCGCGCTGGCCACGAAACCGACCCGCAGCACGCGGGCGGCGCGGCTGGCCGCGCTCCTGGTCTCCCGCAGCGCCCTGTCCCAGTCCGCCAGCAGGCCGGGGATCCTGGCGGCCAGCGCGTCGCCCGCCTCGGTGGGGACCATCCCGGCGCGGGACCGCACGAACAGCTCGACACCCAGCTGCGCCTCCAGCTGCTTGACCTGCTTGGTCAGCGCGGGCTGCGACACGAACAGGCGCTCGGCGGCCCTGGTCAGGTTTCCCTCCTCGGCGACGGCGGCGAAGTACCGCAGCAACCGGGTGTCGACGTCCATGCCGTCAGGTTATCGACGCAGGTATTGGCGCGGATCCCGGTGGGCCCAGCAGGCTTGGCGTTGCCACCAAGGAACTGCCACCGACGAACAAGGAGTGCCGCCAATGCACCGACCAGCACGCGTCGCCATCGCCGTCCACTCGGGATACGGACACACGGCCGTCCTCGCCGAGGCGGTGGCCGACGGTGTCCGCGGCACCGGCGCCGAGGTCGCCGTCCTCGCGGTCGCCGACCTCACCGAATCGCACTGGGCCACGCTCGACGCCGCCGACGCCATCGTCTTCGGCAGCCCGACCTACTTCGGCAACGTGTCGGCCGGTTTCCAGGCCTTCGCCGAGGCCACCTCGAAGCGGTTGACCGTCGGCGCCTGGCGGGACAAGGTGGCCGCCGGGTTCACCAACTCCGGCGGCAAGAGCGGCGACAAGCTGCACGCGCTGATGTCCATGATGGTGTTCGCCGCCCAGCACCACATGCACTGGGTCAGCCTCGGGCTCGGCCCCGGCTGGAACAGCTCGACGAGCAGCGAGCAGGACCTGAACCGGCTGGCGTTCTTTGTGGGCGCCGGCGCGCAGACCGACGTCGACCTGGCTGCGGACCGCGTGCACGACTCCGACACCCGCACCTGCCGGCACCTCGGCGGCCGGGTGGCCGAGGTGACGGCCCAGCTGCTGGCCGGGCGCGCCCTGGTGGTCGCCTGACGGCGGAACCTCTGGTTGGCTGGGTCAGGTGATCATGATCCGGGACGCGCGCCTGCCCGAGGAGTCCACCGCGATCGCGGCCCTGGACACCGGGTTCAGCACCGACACGATCTACCGGGTGGGCGTCGCCGAAGCCGGCTTCACCCTGACCGAGGAGCGGGTCGATCCGCCGGTCGTCAAGCGGTACCAGGTGGACGACCTGGACGATCCGGTGCGCGACCTGGCCAGGGTCGCGGTCGACGGCGACGAGCTGTGCGGGTTCGTCTCGGCCGAGTACCAGGAATGGAACCGCAGGCTGGTGGTCTGGGACCTGTACGTCAACGCGTCGCACCGGGGCCGGGGGCTGGCCAGGTCCCTGGTGCGCGACGCGCTGGCGTACGGGCGTGAGCGGGGCGCGGTGACGGCATGGCTGGAGACCAGCAACCGCAACGTGCCGGCCATCCGCGCCTACCGGCGGATGGGGTTCGCGCTGTGCGGGTTGGACACGACCCTTTACCTCGGCACGGAGTCGGCGGGCGAGGTAGCCGTGTTCCTGGCCATGCCGCTGGACGTCGACAGAGCCTGATCGCCGGACACGATCACGGTCTGCGGACAATTCCACGGCGGTCCGGACTCGATCCGGGGATTCGGCTCGGCCGCAGCCTCGGCGACATAGGTTTCATCCGTGGACTTCCGGATCCTGGGGCCGGTGCAGGTCATCGCCGACCAGCGGCGCGTGCCGATCGGCGGCCAGCAGCCCGAGAAGCTGCTGGCGGCGCTGCTGCTCGCGGCCGGCCGGATCGTGTCCCTCGACGAGCTGATCGGCGCGCTGTGGGACGGCGAGCCGCCCGCGACCGCGAAACACCAGGTGGACAAGCTGATCGCCACGCTGCGGCGCGCGCTCCCCGGCACGATCGAGACGGACGGGCCCGGCTACCGGATCAGCCTGGCCGACGCGACCCTGGACACGGAGACCTTCGCGACGCTGACCGCCGCACCGACCATTGCGAGCCTGACCGCCGCGCTCGACCTGTGGCGCGGGCCCGCATTGGCCGGGATCGACGGACGGGTGCTGCGCACGGCCGCGGCCGCCCTCGACGAGCGCAGGCTCGCGGCCGCCGAGCGGCTCGCCGAACTCCGGCTGGCCGTCGGGCAGGCCGCCGAGGTGGCGGCGGAACTTCCAGTCCTGATCGCGGCGCACCCGCTGCGGGAGGCGCTGCGCGGCCAGCTGATGCTCGCGCTCTACCGGTGCGGCCGACAGGCCGAGGCGCTGGCCGTCTACGCGGAGATCCGGGCGCTGCTGGACGACGAGCTCGGCGTGCCGCCCGGCCCGGAACTGGCCCGGCTGCACGAACGGCTGCTGCGCGCCGACCCCGCGCTCGACTCGCCCGCGCTGACCGCCCCGACCGCCCCGCCAGCGCCGTGCACCCTCCCCTACGACCTGCCCGACTTCGCCGGCCGGACCGCCGACGTCGACCGGCTGCTGCACGCCACCGAGGCGGTGGTGATCAACGCGATCGACGGGATGGCCGGCATCGGCAAGACCGCGCTCGCGGTGCACGCGGCGCACCGGCTGGCCGAGCGCTACCCGGACGGCCAGCTCTTCTGCGACCTGCACGCGCACACCCCGGGCGCCGCACCGGTCGACCCGGCCACGGCGCTGGAACGGTTGCTGCGCATGGTCGGCGTGCCCGCCGAGACCATCCCGGACGGACTCGACCAGCGGACGGCCCGATGGCGCGCCGAGCTGGCCGGCCGGAAGGTGTTGGTGGTGCTGGACAACGCGGCGACCGCGGCACAGGTCCGGCCGCTGCTGCCCGGCACGACGGACTGCCTCGCGCTGGTCACCAGCCGGCGGCGACTCGCCGCGCTGGAGGGTGCCGCGATCCTCTCGCTCGACGTGCTCTCGACCGAGGAATCCTTGGTGCTGTTCGGAAACGTCGCCGGCGTGCCGCGCGCGACCGCCGAGCCCGAGGCGGCCAGGGAGGTCGTGGCGCTCTGCGGCCGACTGCCGCTGGCGATCCGGCTCGCGGCAAGCAGGCTGGCGCATCGTCCACAATGGACCGTCGCGTCACTGGCGCGACGGCTCAGGGACGGGACCGGCCGGCTGGCCCAACTGGCGCTGGAGGATCGCGGGGTCGGCGCGGCGTTCGCCCTGTCCTACGAGCAGGTGACGCCGGCGCAGCAGCGCATGTTCCGGCTGCTCGGCCTGCACCCCGGCGCCGACTTCGACGCGTACTCGGCCGCGGCGCTCGCGGACAGCACCCCGCAGCAGGCGGAGGCGCTGTTGGAGGACCTGGTCGACGCGCACCTGCTGCTGCACCGGACCGCCGGCCGCTACACGTTCCACGACCTGTTGCGGGAGTACGCCCACGAGCTGTCGCAGGAGGAGGGCGACCTGCCAGGGGCGAGGATGCACGACTACTTCCTCGTCACGGCGACCGCCGCCACCGACCTGATCAGCCGCGAGTCGCGCCGGTTCGAGCCGACCGTCGCCCATCCGCCCCGGCACCGGCCGGAGTTCGCGGACCTGGACGCGGCGCTGGCCTGGCTCACCGCGGAACAGTCGACGCTGACGACAGCGACCGCGACGGCGAGCGACTGGCAACTCGCGTGCGTGCTGCGGGCGTTCTTCGAGCACCTCGGGCACTTCGCGGACTGGCGCGCCACGCACGAGGCGGTGCTGCACAAGGCGGCGGCCGATCCGCTCGGGACCGCGCTGATCCGGTTCAACCTCGGCGCGCTGGCGATGTGGACTGACCAACCCGCCGAAGGGATCGCCCACTTCGCCGCGGTGCTGGCCAGCGGAGTCTGCGACCGGCGGCTCGAGGCGTCCACGCTGACCAACCAGGGCATGCTGGCCCACCAGCTGAACCGGGACGTCGAGGCGGCCGACTACCTGCGCAGGGCGCTGGCGCTGGACCACGACACGCCCGCGATCACGGCCATGGGCTGGAACAACCTCGGGCTGACCGAGGGGCGGCTCGGCCGTCGCCGAGAGGCCATCGAACACCACAGGACGGCACTCGCGTTGGCCCGCCGGATCGGCAGCGCCGCCACCGAACGCGGCGTCCTGCTCGGCCTCGGCGAGACCTCCCTACGGCTCGGCGTCCCAGCGGCGGAACCCTTTCGCACGGCCATGAAGCTCGCGCGGGCCGGACGTTTCCGGATGCAGGAGGCGCTCGCGCTGGACGGGCTCGCGCACGCCACCGGTGATCCGTCCTACTGGCACGAGGCCCTGGCCATCTTCACCGAACTCGGGTCCGCCCGCGCCGACCTGGTCCGGCGGCACCTGGACAACCCGGGAGCTCTCAGCTGCGACCTGTGCCGGGCGGCGACTCCCGCGAGCGCCGCCCGGCCAGGACTGATCGGCGTCTGACCGATCAGGACGAGAGGTGCACGGTGTCCGCCGCGACCGTCCACTTGCCGTGCTCGCGCACCAGGCTCATGGTGAAGGTGAAGAGGTGGTCGGTGCCCCTGGCCGGGAAGATGCTGTGCGCCTCCATCACGGCGATACCCGAGGTGCACCCGTAGACGATCTCGGACTTGATGGAGTACGTCCAGGTCCAGCCGGGCACGGCGAAGTCCTTGCGCGCCTGGTCCATGATCGCGTCGCGACCGTAGTTGGTCTTGCCGTCGAAGAAGAAGATCATCCTCGGGTTGAGGATCGCGGTGTAGCGGTCCACGTCCCTGGCGTTGTACGCGTCGTTGTCCTCGTGCACGGCCGCGTCGAACTCCCGCTCGCAGCGGGTCTGGTGCTTGCCGTTCGCGTCGACCGACGCGGTTTCGGCAGACGCGGTGTCGGGCGCGCTCGCCGACGCGACGCCGGGGACGATCATGCCGGCCGCCAGGACCAGACCGGCCAGCGCGTAGTGCTGCTTGCGCATGTTCCCTCCTCAGGGTGGTGGTTCGTTGCGCCCACCCTGCCCAGCGCCGCTCCCCAATCGCTCCCCGGCGGCTCCCCGCGCGTCTGTTCCCCGGCGGGTCAGTCCTCCGGCAGCTCGCCCGCCTCGCCCACGATGCCCTCCTCGATCGCGAACCTGGTCAGCTCCGGCCGCCGCCGCCGACCGGTCTTGTCCCTGATGCGGTCGAGGTAGGAGCGGACCGTGCGCACGCTGATCTTCATGATCTCGGCGATGTCCTGGTCCCGCTCCCCTGCGGCCACCAGCGACAGCACCTGGCGTTCCTGTCGGGACAGCGGGATCTTCGGACCGGCCTGCCGCTCCCGGGACGCCTTGAGCACGAACGCGGCAAGGATCGGCGACACGTAGCTGTTGCCGGCCGCGATCTCCCTGATCGCCCTGAGGATCTCGTCGCCGTCGGCCTCCTTGGACAGGTAGCCGCGCGCGCCCGCGGAGATCGCGCCGAGCACCTCGGCCTGGCCGGCGTGCGCGGACACGACGAGAACCTTGTGCCCCAACCGAACCACCTCCATCACGGCGGCGGCGTCCTGGAGCCCGCGCAGCTTGAGGTCGAGCACCACGACGCTGCCCTGCGGCTGCCGGCCTGCGGCGAAGCGGGCGACCGAGTCGGCCACCACGCCGAGTTCGATGTCGGCCGCGTGGTCGAGCACCCGCGCGACCGCCGCCCGGTAGAGCGGGTGATCCTCGACCACGGCGACGCGGATGCGGCCCGTCGACTCGTCCTCCGCCTGCGCGGACCCGACCTCGGTGTCAGTCACGCTGCCTGTCCTTCGCTGTCCGACTCGTCCCGGCCGGCCAACGGCGATGGTCAACCATTGGCGGTCTTCGTCCCGACCGGACGCTGCGCCGCCGTGGGGTCGAGCGCGGGCCCGGTCGGCAACAGCGCAAGTAGACCCGTGGCGACGCCCTGCGGCTTCACCCCGCCGTAGCCGAGCGCCCGCACCGCGTCCTGACCGGACACCGGGAACTTCATGCCGGAGTCCGTGATCAGGTAGCTGGTGCCGCCGGGCGCGTTCGGGGCCGGCTGGTCCGACACGAGGGCGCCGGACCCCGGCGGCACGTAGACCTCGTTCGCCATCAACGGATCGGCGCCGGCCGACTCCTTGTTCAGCGGGTCCTTCACCGTCATCGCCTTCGCGCCCGACGGCAGCGGAACCCGGTCGGACAGCAGGATCTCCGCGTTGGTCTGGCCGTCGCCGGCCACGCACACCGCGTCCGTCGCCGCCGGTGGCGGCACGAGCGTCGGTGCGCGACCGGCCGGCGCCGCCCTGAGGTCCTTGCCGGCCGGCACCGCGTTGAGCCACGCGCGCGCCACGGTCACGGCGGGCGCGTCGCCGTAGCCGAGCGCCGCGGCCACCGCGGGATCGGTCAGCGCGAGGCGGTGGCCGCCGGTGATCAGGTAGCGCTGGCCGGACAGCTGCTGCACCAGCAGTGCCTGGCCGTCGCCGAGCTTGTGCGCCGAGTCCGTGCCGCCGACGATCGCCGTGGTCACGCGCTCGGTCGCCTCCGGCACGTTGGGCAGGGCGCGCGAGCACATCATCACCGAGGCCACCGCGAGGCGGTCCGCGGCGGGCAGCGAGTCGGGCGCGCCGGAGATGCCGACAGTCAGGCCCCGCGACGCCGAGGCGAGCGCCTTCGCCGGCACGGTGACGGTCTTGTCGCCGTTGCCGCCGGCGAGCAGCCGCGCCGACGCGTAGTTCAACACCGGGTGCAGCAGCCCGTCCTGGCCGAGGATGTACCTGCCGCCCGTCTCCGCCTCGACGATGACCTGGCCGCCCTGCCGCCAGTCCGCCGCGCCGGACGGGTTGAGCGCGCCGACGACCCCGAACCCGGCCGTCACCAACAGCGCGGCGGCCAGCCCGAGGATGGTGCCGAGCACCAGCCGACGGCTCGGCGAGATCGGGTGGTTCGCGTCGGCGGCCACCAGCGAGGACACCAGTCTGCGGCGCAGGAACTGGTACGCCTGAATCTGGTCACGCTGCGTCCACACCAATGGCCCCCGCGATTTCGGCCGTCGTGACCCTCGTCGAGCCACCTGTCAACCGGCACGGCGCGAGGTCATTCGGCCATCACCGGCCGGCGCCGTGCGCGGCCAACCGAGCATAGCCACATCGCCCTGTTTGCGATGGCCCGTCGGCGGTATGTCCAGGTAACGTTTGGCTGAGCGATACCTTTGCCTTGGTGTGCAACAAACTGTGCCTGTGCGGGCAGTGTGCGCGCGGTCGATCTCCACTACCGGCAGGATGGTTCCGCCATGAACTCCGCACCTTCGATAGCGAGCACGGCCGGTGACTGGGCCAAGGGCGCCTCGACCCCGCCGGGCAAGAGCAGGCGCCGCGGTGCGCGGCCGGCGGGAATGCCTTGGAAGGCCGGGATAACACCGGTGCGGGCGGCGCAGGTCGCGGTGTGGGAACTCGCGGGCCTCGCGGTGTTGGCGACCGTGTTTCCGCTCGGCGCGGCCGGCATCGTCGCGATCGCGCTCGGCGCGGTCGCCGTGCTGTTCACCTCCGTCCGGTTCGACGGGCTGTGCTGGTACCAGTGGTGCGATGTGCAGGTCCACCACCGACGTCGGCATCGCCGCGTGACCTCGGCCGGCGCGCCGCGCGACCCGCTCGAGGCGGTGTTGCCGGGGCTGCGGATCAGCCGGCACGTCGACCGCGCGGGCAACCGGATCGGACTGGCCAGGGTGGACGATGGCTGGAGCGCCGTGGTGCGGCTCGCCCCCACCGGGCGAATGGACAGCGAGGCGCTCGTCTCCGCGCTGCGCACCACCTTCGACCGGGTGGACATCCGACTGTCCGGCGCGGAACTCGTCACCTGGTCGGTGACCGGCCCGCCGGCACACCGCGGCGCGCCCCCCGAGAACGTCCGGATCTGTTGGCTCGCACTGCGTTACCTGCCCTCGGCCGCGCCGAGGGCCGCGCTGGCCAGGGGCGGCGCGGAGCGCGGGGCGGCACGCACCATCGCGAGCGCCGCGTTCGGCCTGGTCAACCAGCTCGCCGCCGCCGGCCAGCCGAGCGCGGTGCTCGACGAGCAGCAACTCCGCCAGGACCTGCTGGTCGCGCTCGGCGCCGACCCGGCCGGGCTCACCGGGCACAGCGCGATCGTGGTGACCGAGACCTGGCGCGACTGGCGGGCCGGCCGCGTGCGGCAGACCTGTTTCGTGCCAAGGAAAGAACGCGACGCACTGACCGTGCTCGGTCGGCACGCGCCGCAGGCCGCGTTCACCTGCACGTCCTACGCGCTGAGCCGCACGCCGCGCGGGGAGGTGCGCGGCGCGACCACCGTGCGGATCGGACTTCCCGCCGCCGCGAAGCAGCAGCACGAGCCGGTACTTCGGCCAGACCATGTCGCGCACGGCCTCGGCGTCAAGCTGTTCACGCTCAACGGCCGGCATGCGCACCACGCGCGCGCCACGCTTCCCCTCGCGCTCAACGACTAGGGCGAGACACGGCCTAGCCGCAAACGCCTGCCGCGCTCACAGTTGTCCACTGTGGACGCGGCAGGTCGCGTAACGACGTCGCTCAGCCGACCGCGCCGCGAACCGCGTCGTAGATGCCGACCACCACGCCGACGATCGGCAGCAGCGCGATGAGCGAGAGAAACTCCGCGATGTCCATCAGCCGCGCCCAGTACGGCGACTTCCGCCCGCGCACCACCCGATTCGCGTACAGCAGGCACACGACGGCCGCGACGGCGATCGCCAGCACGCTGCCGAAGACGACGACGCGGTCGCCGCGCAGCGCCAGCCACAGGCCGAGGCGGGCCAGCACCGCGAGACCGACCGCGACGAGCGCGATCCGCTGCGCGGTGCCGGCGTAGGACCGCGACCGCAGCAGCCACGCGACGCCAAGGGCGCCGGCCAGCGCGGCCTGCCACGGGGAGTCATCCCGCAGCAGCACCATGACGCAGCCGAACACGACGACGCCGAAGGCCGACAGCAGCCCGGCGAGGACCCGCTCGGCCACCGAGGTCTGGTCGAGCACGTCCTGGCCGAGCGTCGGGCCCTCCTCGGCGCGGAAGGAGTCCATGTCCGCCGGCACCCTCGGCAGCGGCATCCGGCTCAACCGCAGAGAGATCATCGGCGCGACCGCGGACAGCGCGGTCGCGACGGCGGCGAGGCCTGCCGCGGCGCCCGCCGAGGTCACGTCGGTCAGCAGCACGACGGCCGAGGCGATCGCGCCGAGGCCGGCGGCCGCGCTGACGGCGCTGAACCACGCCAGCCGGTCGGCGACCACGACCGCGGCCAGCACGCCATAGACCGTCACCGCGGCGAGGCCCGCCGCGAGCGGGCCAGTGGCGATCGGCCAGGCCGTGTGCGGCGGCAGCGCGGTCATGCCGGCGAGCAGCGCCGCGACCAGCCCGGCGACCGCGCAGGCCGCGCCGGAGTCCGCGTCGCCGTAGGCACGCCCGAGCGCGCCGCCGCCGAGCAGCAGCACCAGCGCGAACGCGCCGAAACCGAGCGGGGCGACCAGGCTGCCCGAGGTGCCGGCGAGCAGCAGCAGCGTCGCGCCGAGGAACAGCGTCACGGCTGCGCCTATGCCGGCCCGCCGCGCCACGCGCGGAGTCCACGCCCCGGCCCGGGTTCCTGCCGCGCTGGCGATGGCGTCGACGACGTCGTCGAACAGCAGCGGGGTCACGTGCCGTTCGCGCGGCCCGAGGTAGAGCACCTCGCCGTCGCGCACGCCTGCGCCGTTGACGGTGAGGCCGGGCGGCAGCGGCGGACCGCCGAGGCGGGTCAGCACCCACCCCGGACTGTCCGACGGCGCCTGGGTTTCCGCGCCGGACAACCGCACCAGCTGCGGCACGAGTTCGGCCAGCGTGCTCTGCACGGGCAGGGCGACGTCCACTCGCGCGAGCGGCGTCACCACCGTCACCCGTCGTGCGGACGAGATCACTCAAAACCCTTCGATGCAGCTTCGATGACGGGGGCGAAGCGCGCGCTGCTGACGGCGGCGAGCTTCTGTAGGCCGTCGTTCACCGCTTCCAGCACGATCTCGCCGAGGTTGCGGGCGTCGTAGCGCCGAATGGCCTCCGGGTCGATGGAGATCTCGGTGAACCGCCCGGTGCCGCGCAGCGTCACGGTGACCTCGTTGCCCCTCGACGCGCCCTTCACCTCGGCGGTCTCGACGCTGCGCTGGATCCGCCTGACCTGTTCCTCCTGCCGGCGAACCTGCTCGAGCAGCCCGGTCACGTCGGCATTGATGTCAGCGCTCATCGCGCTCCTTCCAGAACCGTTGAGGCACCGAACAACGCGCTCAGGGAGCCGCCAAGCTGGTCCGCGACGGCCCGCGCCGCGTTGATCGCCGACTCGCCCAGTTGCGTTGCCGCGTCGAAGAAAGCGTTGACGGCACCGCTCGCGGCCGTGCGCGCCTCGTCGACGAGGATCGAAGCGTACTGCTGGAACCACTCGATCACCCGCGCCGCGCCGGCCTGGGCGGTGGTCAGCGCGTTCGCCGCGCCCTGAAGCCGCTCGGACTCCTTGCGCAGCAATGCTTCCACCGCGTGCAGGTCCGTGGACAGCTGGGTCGTCGCGGTGCGGAACGCGGTGTAGGCGTCGCCGTGCCAGTCCGTCGCCAGCTGCTGCGCCCGCGAGGTCGCGTCTCCGGCGACCGCGCCGACCGTGCCGGCCTGCTCGGTGTGCTGCTGCGCCGCCGAGGTCAACGCGCCGGGATCGCCGGTCACCTGGCGTTGGTACTCGGTGAGCACGCGCTGGTAGGAGGACAGGATCGACTGGATCACGCCGGAGATGTCCACAACACCGGAACTCATGTCAGTCCACCTTCACTCGACCGTCGGCGGTGATGTCGATGTGCTCGGAGAAGTGGTCGCCGTTCACGGTGTAGCCGAGATCGATGTCGGCTGCGCGACCGGCCGGCACCTCGACCGTGGTGGTGACGCCGTCGTGGGTCGTGGTCACCTTCACCTCTTGGCCGACGCCGCCTGCGGCGTCGGTCGGCGCGCCGTGCCCGGCCGGAGTGGACGGCTGCGCGGGGGTCGCCGCCTGCGCCGGATCGACGGCGATCCAGCCGTCGCCCGAGTTGGCGCCGGACGCGAGACCGCCCGCGCCGGGCAGACCCGGCCAACTGCCGTTCTGACCGCCGGTCGGCAGTCCAGGCCAGCTGCCGCCCTGCCCACCCGGCCAGCCGCCGCCCTGACCGCCGGACAGCGCGGGCGGGGTGTACTGGGTGAAAGGTGGCGGGGTGTAGGGCTGCTGTCCCTGGCCGACCTGCTGGCCGATCGAGCTCGCCACCGGGGGCGGCGCCTGCGGCCCGCTGATCGGAGTCGACCCGACGGAGCCGACGGTCGGCACCGAACCGCCCCCGCTCGGCGAGGACGAGGAGTGCCCGCCGAACAGCTTCTCGATCTCGCCGATGATCGAGACCAACGAGGAGATCTGCGCCCCGAGCTTGGCGACGCCGAGGGATTCCAGCAGCGCGCCGATCGCCGTGATGAAGGCGCGCAGCGACGCGCTCGTCGCCGTCGACAGGGCGACCGCGGCGCCGTAGGTCCACCAGTTCGACATCAGCGAGGCCACGGTCGGGTTCACCGCGGACACCACGGCCCGGTAGGCCTCCTGCGCGGTCTTGACCAGCGTGCCGGCGACACCGAGCAGCTCGGCGCCGTCCTGTAGCACCTTGATGATCTTCTCGAAGGACTGGAGCGAGTCGGAGATCTTCTTCAGCGCGGACTCGGACGCGTGCCCCGACCAGACCTTGCCGAGCTGGTCGGACGCCTTGCCGAACTCGTCGAGCAGCGACATGAAGTGCGTCGCCTTGCGCAGCAGCTGCGCCACGTGCGAGGCGATCTGCTCCGGCGAACCGGTGACGATCTGCGGCAGGAACGTGATCGGGCCGCCGGCGGCGGTCGCGTCCATCGCGCCGGAGTTGGGGAAGTAAGACACGGAGCTCACCTCTCGGGAGTCGGCTCTCAGACCCACACCGGGGCGGACATCGGCCGGTAGATACGGACGTTCGCGAGGCCGCCGAAGTCGGGTGAGATCGGGCCGTGGTTGTAGAGCTGGCCGCCGGTGCCCGCGATGCCGATGACGTGCTGGCTCGGGTCGGCGACGTTGCGGGAGTCGACCACGACGACGTCGCCGCCGTGCACACCGCCCGGCACGTCGCCGAGGTCGCGCACGGTGCCCGAGTAGACCCCGATGACACCGACCCGCGCCTGGTTGTCCGGGCTCGCGTCCAGCCAGTTGGCGAACCCGTCGACGTCGTGGAACTGCACGTCGGTGATGGGCTTCGTGCCGAGGTCCCCGAGCCCGACGCGGCCCATGTAGTCCAGGACGTTGCCGACCGAGTGCGGCTCGCCGCCGACGCCGACGCTGTCGTTGAGGGCGTAGGTCGCCAGCTGGGACGCCGTCGGCGAGGACCACATGCTCGACGGCGTCGAACCGCCGGTCGAGTGGCCGCCGTAGCCCGCCGACACCGCCTGGTCCGCGGCCTCGTAGTCGTCCGCGCTGCGCTTGACGAGGTCGTTGACCTCCTGAAGCAGCTTCAGCAGCGACTGGAGCGCCGCGACCTGCTGCCCCTGCATGGCGGTGTTGGCCGAGGCGACCGCGCTGCCGAACATCCCGAACGAGCTTGGGGAGACGAGCATCGACTCCAGCTCGAGCGCGACGTTGATCGTCTGCATGATGATCCCGCCGACATTGCCTACCGTCGAGCGCATCGCCTCAGGCCGCGCCTGGTACTGGCCCGTGCTCATCTCGCCGCTCCTTTCCCATGTCGCCGACGACCGGCCGAGAGCGGGAGGAAATCCCGACACAAGCGGCGAATCATCGAAAACCAGCGTGCTGGGCGTCAGCGTAGGTCGACATCAACAGCGCGACGGACGGCATAAATACCCACCAGGGCACGGGTCGAAGTGACCAGGATTGGCCCTGAGGAATGCCCACGCCGAGAGGACTGACCGCCCGATGACCACGGCTTCGCGGAGCAGGGACCGACGCACACCGGTGCCGGAACACCCGACCGGCGAGATCCTGTTGCAGGCGCCTCCCATGCTGCCGAAGGGATCCAACCAGGGCGCGATGCAGCTCATGCTGTTCATGCCGATGATGCTCGGCATGGGCGCGATGTCGTTCGTCTACATCGGACGCGGCGGCGGCGCCATGACCTACGTGTTCGGCGCGCTGTTCGTGACCTCGATGGCCGGCATGATCATCATGTCGCTGGCGCGCGGCGGCGCGGCGAAGAAGGCGCAGATCAACGACGAGCGCCGGGACTACCAGCGGTACCTCGGCGGGCTGCGCCAACAGGTGCACGAGGTCGCCGACCTGCAACGCGCGACGCTGCTCGCGGCGCAGCCCGACCCGGCCGACCTGTGGGCGTTCGTGGACCGGGGCAGGCTGTGGGAGCGGCGGCGCTCGGACCCCGACTTCGGCAGGGTGCGGATCGGCGCTGGCCCGCAGCGGTTGGCGACCCCGCTGCGCGCGCCGCAGACCGTGCCGCTGGAGGATCTCGACCCGGTCTGCTCGACGTCGTTGCGGCACTTCATCCGCACCTACTCGACGGTGTCGGACCTGCCGGTGGCGGTGTCCCTGCGGTCCTTCGCCTACATAGGAGTCACCGGCGAGCGGGCCGGCATGCTCGGCCTGGCCAGGGCGCTGCTCGGCCAGCTGGCCGCGTTCCACGCGCCGAGCGACCTGCGGATCGCGCTGTGCGTCGCGGCGGACCGGCAGGCCGACTGGGACTGGGCGAAGTGGCTGCCGCACGCCCAGTGCTCCGGGGCGACCGACGCGACGGGGCCGACCAGGCTGGTCGCCGACAACCTCGCGACGCTGGCGGCGCTGCTCGGCGCCGACCTCGGCGACCGGCCGCCGTTCACCAGGGCGGGCGGCATGGGCTTCGACTACCAGCACATCGTCGTCGTGGTCGACGGCGGCCGGACCTTCGACGATGTCACGCTGGCCCCCGAGGGCGGCCGGCACGGCGTGACCGTGCTCGACGTGACGAGCGAGACGCCGACCCGCCTGCCGGACCAGAGCACGCTGTGCCTGCACCTCGGCGGCGACCGGATGGGCATGCTGGTCGGCGAGGAAGGCGAGCAGGGCATCGCGTTCCTCGGTCGCCCCGACCAGTTCGACCCTGCGTCGGCCGAGGCGTTGGCGCGTCGGCTCGCGCCGTTCGACCGGGGCGCGCCGGTGGTGACCGAGACGCCGATGGCCTCGAACCTCGGCCTGCCCGGCCTGCTCGGCATCGGCGACCCGCGCGACCTGGACACCGACATCACCTGGCGGCCGCGCAGCGCACGGGAGCGGCTGCGGCTGCCGATCGGCGTCGACCCGGACGGCAGGCCCGTCGACCTCGACCTGAAGGAGTCCGCCGAGGGCGGCATGGGGCCGCACGGGCTGGTCATCGGCGCGACCGGCTCCGGCAAGAGCGAGCTGCTGCGCACGTTGGTGACGGGCCTGGCCGTGACGCACTCCTCGGAGTCGCTGAACCTGGCGCTGATCGACTTCAAGGGCGGCGCGACGTTCGCCGGCATGACGGAGCTGCCGCACACCTGCGCGGTGATCACCAACCTGTCCGAGGACCTTGCGCTGGTCGACCGCATGGCCGACGCGATCAAGGGCGAGCTGGTGCGCCGGCAGGAGTTGTTGCGCGCGGCCGGAAACCACGCGTCCGTGCGGGACTACGAGAAGGCCAGGGCGGACGGCGCGGACCTCGCGCCGCTGCCGTCGCTGCTGGTGATCATCGACGAGTTCAGCGAGCTGCTGTCCAGCCGTCCCGACTTCATCGACCTGTTCGTGATGATCGGCAGGCTCGGCCGCAGCCTCGGCATCCACCTGCTGCTTGCCTCGCAGCGGTTGGACGAGGGCAGGCTGCGCGGGCTGGACTCGCACCTGTCCTACCGGGTCGGGCTGCGCACGTTCTCCGCGGCGGAGAGCCGGTCGGTGCTCGGCGTGCCCGACGCCTACCAGCTGCCGCCGGTGCCCGGCTCGGCCTACCTGAAGGTGGACACCGAGACGCTGATCCGGCTCAAGGCCGCCTACGTCTCCGGCGACCTGCCGCCGAGGGGGCAGGTCATCGCGGGCCCGGCGCAGCAGCGGGCCGTCGTGCCGTTCACGTTGGCCCCGCTGCGGCTCCCGCCGCCGCGCGAGGTCGCGCCCGCCAGGACCGCGGCCGTCGAGCAGGGCGGCGCGACCGAGACGATCATGGGCGCGATGGTGTCCCGGCTGACGGGCCGGGGGCCGGCCGCGCACCAGATCTGGCTGCCGCCGCTGGACGAGCCGCCGACGCTGGACCAGCTGCTGCCGCCGCTCGGCGTCGATCCCGAGCGCGGCCTGTGCCCGCTCGGCTGGGGCGGCAACGGACGCCTCGTGGTGCCCGTCGCCATCGTGGACAAGCCGTTCGAGCAGCGCCGCGACCTGCTGTGGGCCGACCTGTCCGGCGCCGCCGGGCACGCCATCGTGGTCGGCGCGCCGCAGAGCGGCAAGAGCACGTTGCTGCGCAGCCTGATCGGCGTGCTCGCGCTGACCCACACGCCGGCCGAGGCGCAGTTCTTCGTGCTGGACATGGGCGGCGGCGCGCTCGGGCCGATCGCCGGCCTGCCGCACGTCAGCGGGTACGCCAACCGGCGGGACGCGCAACGGTGCCGGCGCGTGGTCGCCGAGGTCGTCACGTTGCTCCTTGAGCGGGAACAGTTCTTCGCCGCCAACGGGATCGACTCCATCGCCACGTTCAGGCAGCGGCGCGCGGAGTTCGCCGAGAGCGGCGCGGACGGGCGCGAGTTCGGCGACGTCTTCCTGGTGGTGGACGACTGGACGACGCTGCGCCAGGAGTACGAGGCGTTGGAGGAGGCGATCACGAAGCTGGCCGCGCGCGGCCTCGGCTTCGGCATCCACGTGGTGGTCTCGGCGAGCACCTGGATGGCCGCGCGGGCGCAGCTGCGGGACAGCATCGGCACCCGGTTCGAGCTGCGGCTCGGCGACCCGGCGGACTCCGCGATCGACCGGCGCGCCGCGCTGAACGTGCCGGCGGGCGCGCCGGGCCGGGGGCTCACCGGAGACAAGCTGCACTTCCTCACCGCGCTGGCGCGGGTCGACGGCGACCAGCGCGGCGCGACGGCGGCGGCCGGCGCGACCGACCTGGTCGCCAGGATCACCAAGGCGTGGCCGGGGAAGCCCGCGTCACAGGTGCGGCTCCTGCCCCGTGAGGTGTCCCTGACGGCGTTGCCAGGGGTGGCGGAGGTGCCGGGCAGGAAGATCCCGCTCGGGCTCGCCGAGGCCGATCTCAAGCCCGTCTACCTCGACTTCGGTGCCGACCCGCACTTCCTCGCGTTCGGCGACGTGGAGTCCGGCCGGACCGGGCTGCTGCGCACCATCGCCGCCGGCATCATGGCCCGCTACACCGCCAAGGAGGCCGCGATCATCGTCGTGGACTACCGGCGCGGCCTGCTCGACGCGGTCACCGGCGACCACCTGCTCGGCTACGCGGGCGCGGAGCCGGTGCTCAACGGGCTGGTCGCGGAGGTCGCGAGGGCGATGCAGACGCGGCTGCCCGGCCCCGACGTCACCGCCGAGGAGCTGCGCAACCGAAGCTGGTGGTCGGGTCCCGAGCTGTTCCTGTTGGTGGACGACTACGAGCTGGTGGCGACCACCGGGCGCAATCCCCTGTCGCCGCTGCACGAGTTCCTGCCGCAGGCCCGCGACATCGGCCTGCACCTGGTGATCGTGCGGGGCAGCGGCGGCGCGTCGCGGGCCCTGTTCGAGCCCGTCATGCAGCGCGTGCGGGAGCTCGGCTCGCCCGGCCTGGTGATGTCGGGGGCGAAGGAGGAAGGTCCGCTGATCGGCGACGTGAAGCCGGGCCCGCAGCCGCCGGGCCGGGGGCAGCTGGTGCGCCGCCGCAGCGGCACCGCGTTGGTGCAGGTCGCGTGGACTCCACCGGCCTCGTGAGGACCCCGCAGGCGGCCGCGTCGGCAACCGGCGCCGGCCCCTGTGGGTAATAGTGCCGTCAGTTCGACCGGCACTTGTGCCGTTTGCTCGTGGGCGGGGCTTTCCTAGTGTTTGCCTCGCGAAAGCCGGAGAAGGCGCTCCGGCGACATCCCCGGCTAGTGAGAGGAGGTGCCGCGTGAACAATCCTGGCTACAAGAGCGATTCCGCAGCCATGACGCGCGCGGTGCAGGGTTTCGAGGAGTGCTCGGCGAACGCCAAGAAGACCATGTCGGATCTGGAGAGCGAACTGGTCTCGACGCTGAGCCGGTACGCGGGCGACCAGGCGACGGCGTTCTGGCAGCTGCACACCCAGCTCCAGGACAAGATGACCATCGCGAGCCGTGAGCTGGACACCATGTCCAACCTGGTGAACCAGAGCTTCCACAACTACGGCACCGGCGACTCGACCGTCGCGCAGAGCCTGACCAGCCTGGGCAACACCGTCGACGCCGGCGGCGGCGTCTTCGGCCGGCTCACCAACACCTGACCAATCGACCAGGAAAGGATGGCGGGCACATGATCGCCGACCAGATCAACGTCGAATTCGGCGCGCTTCAGGTGAGCGGTGAGTCGCTGGCCGCGAAGGCCAAGGCGCTCAACGACTACCTCGAGCAGCTGCACCAGAACCTGCAGCCCATCAAGGACACCTGGTACGCCTCGGGCAGCGCGGCCGGCACGGCCGCGCAGGCCGCGGAGACCCGGCTGCGCGCCGCGACCGCGGACATCGTGAACATCATCGCGCAGTTCTCCGGCAAGGTGCACGAGGCGCACGACCTCCAGCAGGCGCTGGAGAACCGGAACACCAGCTACTTCGCCTGATCCGGCCCGCCGCTGGTGGCGCTCCCCCTGCGTCCACCAGCGGCTTCCGGCAGGCGACGCGCCTGAGAGGTCCACGCGATGCCCGACACGTCCTACTTCGTTCACCTCAAGTCGCTGACCGACTTCGCCCGCGAGCTGGAGACCCAGCTCGACGGGATGCTCAAACCGATGGACCAGCTCACCGAGTCGGCAGGCCAACCGGTGCTGCTCGGCGACTTCGGCGAGGCGACGTCGCTCAGCGAGAGCAATCGCGCGGCGATCGAGGAGATGCACGGACTGCTCGGGCAGGTGAAGCAGGCCATCGCGTTCGCGGAGAACGTCACCAAGACGGTCGCCGAGGGCTACCAGCGCACCGACGAGGACGTGGCCGCAGCGCTGAACTGGTCCGGCGGCTACGACGTCACACCGTCGACGAGTGCAGTCGCGGCCATCGGGATCCCGTTCGGGATCGGCGATGACGCGCTGACCGGTGGAGAGGACACCCAGGTATGACCGGCGGGCACGTCACCACGGACTTCTCCCGGTTCAGTCACCTGGACCTGTTCGTCATGCTGCACAAGGGAAACCCGGCCACGGCGCGACAGGCCGCCGAGGCGTGGGACTCCACCGGCGGCAAGCTGCACGACCAGGCCGGCAGCCTGGAGGCGCAGCTCGCCGGCTTCACCGAGGGCTGGACGGGTGGAGCGGCGAACCAGTACAAGACCATGATCTCGGACCTGGCCGACGGCATCCGCAAGGTCGCCGACACCGCGTTCTCGATGCGCAACCTGATCCACAACGCGGCGGACGCCCTCGACGTGGCGCGCGCGCAGATGCCAGCTCCGGTCGCGGTGCCGGACCTGTCGCCGACCACCGTGACGCTGGCGACCACGCCGCTCCAGGTGGACGGCAACACCTCGCCAGCGGCCATCGCGCAGTTGCAGCAGCAGCACGCAGGCGCGGTGGCCGCCGTGCAGAGTCAGCAGCGCGCGGTCGTCGCGGCCAACGACGCGCACGCCAAGGCCGTCGCCGTCATGCACGCGCTGGCCGGCGACTACTCGTCGGTCGAGGACGCGATTCCGCCGTCCCCCAACGCCGACAACGTGCCGGCGCCCGGCGCGCAGCCGACCCCGGCGGGGCCGAGCGGCATCACGGGTCGGCCGATCATCAGCAACCTGGCGCCGGGCGCCCCGCTGCCCGGCGGGCCGGGGCGGCCGACCACGCTGCCGCTGCCGACCCACCCGGTCGTGCCGGGTGGGCCTGCCGGCCTGCCGACTCAGCCCAACACCGGCAATCCCTTGTTCGGCAACATGTTCACCGCCGGCCTCGCCGCCGCGTCGGCCGCCGCGTTCGGCCGGTTCGGCTCGCTCATGCCGAAGGTGCCGTCCTGGGCGAACCGCAAGAAGGCCGACGACGGCCAGGCGAACCCGACCGGAGCGAACCCGAGCGCCTCACCCAAGCTCGGCGAGGGGGCAGGCGGGCTCGGCGGCGCTGGCGGCGGGAAGACGCCGTCGCTTGGCGGCGCGATGTCGTCCGGAGGGGTCGGTGGCGGCGGCGTGTCCGCCGGGGACGTCCCCTCGGCCGCCCCCGGCATGCTCGGCAACGCGGCGGGCTCGGCCTCCGGCCTGATCGGCGGGGCGGCGGGCGCGGCGGCGGGTGCTGCCGCGAGCGGCGCCCGCGCGATGAGCCCGATGATGCCCATGATGCCGATGGGCGGCATGGGCGGCGGCGACATGGGCGGCGGACGACGGATCCCGCCGTGGCTGGTGGAGACCGAGAACGTCTGGGGCGAGTCCGCGATCGTGGCGCCCGCAGTGCTCGGCGAGGAGTAGTTTCCTTACCCGACAAGCAAAGGAGCCCCCGGTGGCGCCGCTGTCCGACCAGCAGATCGCCCAGTACGCCTACCAGGCGGGGTTCCGGGGCAACGCCCTGAACACGGCCGTCGCGGTGGCACTGGCCGAGTCCCGTGGCAATCCCGGCGAGCTGGGCGATCTGGGTCTGCGCAACGGCACCTGGGGAGCCTCGGTCGGGCTGTGGCAGATCAGGTCGCTCAATCCGGGTCACGGCACGGCGGCCGAGCGCACCCAGCGCGACGCGCAGGCCAACCTGGACCCGGCGACCAACGCCAGGCACGCGTACGCGATCTCCAACCATGGCAGGAACTTCGGGCCGTGGTCGACCTACGCGGACGGCAAGTACCGGCGCTTCCTGTCCCGCGCCCGCACCGCGAGCCAGCACGCCACGGGCACTCCCCCGGCGGGCGGCGCCGGTGCCGCGGGCGGGGCCGGCGGGCACGCCGCGTACCGGGTCGCCCCGCAGCGGCTCACCGACGCGGCCGGGCACCTCACCGAGCAGGCCGGCCGGCTGCGCGGCGCGCGGACCGGGCTCGACGCCACTCCCCTCGCCCCGCATGTGTTCGGCGGGCTGCCGCAGTCCCAGCAGGCCGCGAGCGCGCACCGCAACACGCTGACGGCGGCCGGCCAGCAGCTCGACACGCACCTGCGCAGGCTCGGCGTGCTGTCGGGCGGGCTGACCAACGGCGCGGCGAACTACCGGCACGGCGACCGAACCGTGGCCGACGGCTTCCGCGCGCTGCTCGGCGGCGACACCGTCGCCCCGGTGGCCGGCAAGGGCGCCGCGGCCGGAGCCGGCGCGGGCGGCGGCGCGTTCGCCGACCGCATCGCCGCCAACCGGCCGAGGATCGCCGACGCGCTGACCGCCGAGGAGCGCAACCACGCCATGCTGCTCGCCGAGCAGCACGCGCACGACGACCGCTCGTGGCTCGGCCGGTTCTTCGACGGGGATGGCGACCTCGCCGACCGGCTGGCCAAGTCGCAGTCGCGCATCGACCTCTACCAGGACATCCTCCAGAACGATCGCAAGATCATCGCGTTCGACCCCGCCGGCAACGGCCGCATCGCCGAGCTGGTCGGGGACATCAACAGCAACACCAAGAACGTGGGTGTGCTGGTGCCCGGCACGTTCACGAACATGGCCAACTTCGACAAGTACGCCGCCGACGGCCGCAGCTTCGTCGAGGCCGATCCGACGCACAGCCTGGCCATGGTGGTCTGGGCGGACGGGGACAACCCGCAGTCCCTCGGGCTCGGCGGCGCGGCCGACCCCAGCTACTCGGAGGCGATGGCGCCCAACCTCGCGACGTTCTCGCACCAGCTGCGCGACCAGATCAACGCGCAGGGCGCCGGCGACGCCCAGGTCACCTTCGCCGGCCACAGCTACGGCGGCGCGGTGGTCGGGCTCGCCGAGCACGACGGCCTCGACGCCAACCGCGTGCTGCACATCGAGTCCGCGGGCATGGGGCACGACGTGTGGACGCCGGGCGACCTGCACAACACGCAGTCCGAGGTGCAGCGCTACTCGATGACCGCGCCGGGCGACCCGATCGGGGACATCCAGGGCGTCCAGCTGCTCGGCTACGGCCATGGTGCCGACCCGAACACGTTCCCCGGCGTCACCGACCTGGTCACCGGCAACTACCCGGACGGCCACCCGCTGCACGGGGTGAGCGCGCACACCGACATCTTCACCTACCACTCGGACGCGTGGTGGAATATGTACGGCGTCTTCACCGGCGGTATCGTCACGCCGGTTCCGCCGCCGGTCCCCGACCCGACGCCGCCGTACTACGGACCGTGACTACTGTCCACTGTGGAGGATGACTCGTGACCGACACCGCCGCCGAGCTCACCGACCGCGCCGACGAACTGCGTGCCGTCGCCGACCGGATCTCGGCGGTGTTCGGCGCGAGCCCCACGGTCACCATGAACGAGCGTCTCGACTGCGACCCGGCAGAGCCTGGCAGGACGTTCCGCTGGGAGTACAACGTCAGGGTGCCGGCCACGCTGGAATCGGCGCAGCGGCTGGCCGACTCGGTGATCCCCGCGCTGACCGAGGACGGCTGGACGGTCACCAACCGGGACAGCCCGGCGGAGGTCGCCGCGCAGTTCAGCCGGGACGGCAGCTACCTCGGCGTGCACATCGCCCGGTCGGGGGCGGGAGACGTCGTGGTCGGCGGCGCCACGCCGTGCATCGACGTGGTGGAGCGATAGTCCCGAAACCCTTGGCGGCGTTCGTCGACGCGCAACAGGACGCGCGCCGCAAGGACATCAACCCAGCCGGCCGGACCGCCAACCTCGTGCCCTGCCCCGACGCAGCGCGGCTGCGGCGAAACCGATCGCCACGGCCAACACCAGGCCGAGGACGGTGAGTATCCCGGCCAGCCGGCCTTCTCCCGCCGCCACGACCGGCGCCGCGGCCGGCGCGATCCCCTGCTGCGGAACGGGTTTCGCCGCAACAGGTTGGGCGGGCGGCAGCTCCGCGGACACCGCGGCGTAGGCGTTCAGCGTCCCCCAGCCGAGGCGCGGATCGTGGCCGCCGCCCGGCGGGTGGGCCGCGGTCCGCGCGAGCCGGTCGGCGACGTCCTCCGGCCGCAGCTGCCGGTAGGAGCGCATCAACGCCACCGTTCCGGCGACATAGGCCGCGGCGAACGCGGGGTTCCGCACGTGCGCGCGGCGGCCGAACTGGCCGGCCGCGCCGGCCGAGGTGCTCGTCAGGTCGTCGCCGGGGGCCGCGACGAGGATGGTGTCGCCGCCCTCCAGCTGCACCGGCGTGCCGTCCTCCTTGATCGCGCCGACGCCGATCACGCCGGGCAGCTGCGTCGGGTAGCTCTGCACGCCCGCCTCCGCGCCGACGGCCGGCGACACGATCACCGCGCCGGCGGCCAGCGCCTGCTTCACCGCGTCCCGCAGCGCGTCGTTGACCGAGGTCGCCGGGACGACGACCAACAGCACGGTCGCGCCTGCCGTCCGCGCCTTGGTGATGGCCGACGCCAACGCGGTCGGGTCGCCACCGCCCTGGCTCGATCCGCCGGTCGACTGCACGTAGCGGACCGGCAGCAGCTGCGCGCGGGGCGCCACCCCGGTGAACGTGGTCGACGGATCCTCTTTCGCCGCAACGATTCCGGCCGCGAAGGTGCCCCGGCCGTCGCAGTCGCCCACCTCGGCGGCCTCCTGGCCCGCGCTGATCGGCGGGCGCACCTGGTCGGGCCCGAACTGCGCGTTCGCGCCGTCCACGCCGGTGCCGATGACGGCGACGAGCTGACCGTTGCCCTCCGACATCGGCCAGATTCCCTTTGGCGCCAACAGCCGCTGCGGCCAGGGCGCGGTCTCGATCTTACTGGTGTCGGCCGGTTCCGGCGCGGCACAGGACGCCGCCGAGGCGCTGCCCGCGGACGGCGGAGCCGCGAGCGCGGCCAGCGTCAGCGCGACCGCCGCCAGCGCCGCCGGTGTCCTCACCTGGGCACCCACAACGTCACCCTGGTGCCGCGTCCCGGCCGGGAGTCGACCCTGGCGGTCCCGCCGACCTCGGCGAGGCGCGCGGCGATCGAGTTGCTGATGCCGAAGCCGGGCGGCCGGTCCTCCTCGGCAAACCCGACGCCGTAGTCGCGGGCGATCACCGCGATGCCGCCTTCCTGTTCCTCGACCCGAAGCACGACCTCCAGGGTGCCGGCGTGCTTCACGGTGTTGCGCAACGCCTCCCGCACCGCGTCGCGCACCGCCAGCCGCCGCACCTCGGACAGTGTGTCATCGTCCACATCGGCGATCACGAGCTGGGCCCGCAGCCCCTCCCGCGCCATCTCGGTGGCCAGCCCGGCGAGGTCCTCGCCGAGGCTGGACGGGGTCGCTCCGTCGGCGGACTCGTCCAGGCTGCGCCGCAGTTGCAGCACCTGGGCGCGGGCGACGCGGCGCAGTTCGACCAGTCGTTCCGGCGCGTGCTCCGCGTCGCCGGGCAGCGACATCGCCAGCACCTCAAGGGTTTGCAGCACGGTGTCGTGCAGATTCCGTTGCGCGCGAGCGCGTTCGGCCTCGCGGCCCCTGCGGATGCCGACCCCAAGCGCCAGTCGGCTGCCGAGGCCGACGAGCACCAGCCCGCCGACGGCCGTGACCATCGCGACCACCAACTCGAGCGTGTTGCCGAGCGTCGCGGCGAACCCGTAGCGCACCGCGTCGCCAGCGGACCAGGACATGGCCACCTGGAGCGGAACGCTGGCCGCGACGAGCGCCACGCCGGCCGGCACGCCCCAGGCCAGCGTCCACAGCCCGACGGAGCCGATCAGGTACGTCCACGACACCTGGGTCGCCGCACCGTGCGACGCGGCCGGCATCGTCGCGCTCACCACCAGGTTGAGCAGCAGGGCGACGGCGGCGTCCAGCGACAGCAGCACCCTGGCGACGCGATCGCGGAAACCGGTCACGCGCAGCACCCACGCCGCCCCGAACACGTTGAGCAGCACCGAAACCACGGCCGTGACCAGCACGGGAGCGATGTCGGCCAGACCGTGCACCGAGACGAACGCGAGCAGCACGGGAGGCAGCACCGCGATCCGGTACAGCAGCGGGACGAGCACGACGTAGCGGCACGCGCGCATCAGCAGCGTGTCGGCCACGGCCGCCTCGGCCGCGACCGACATCATCGAGATCCGTTGCCAGCCCGGCATCGGCGTCGGATCCACCGCCCGGTCGGGCAGGTCGTCCGGGGTCGCCGCGATCACCGGGGCGCCTCGGCGCAGCAGCGCGACGAGGAAACTGGGCGACCGCGCGGGATGTCCGCCGGATGTCATACCCGTCCCCTCCTGGGCGTGCCCGACCCGTCGAACGCACCGGAGCGAGGCGTACGGGAGGGCCCAGATCATTCCGCCCGGCCTGGCGATGAAATCGCGTTCGCCACCCCAGCACAAGGCTCCAAAACGTTGCCCGAAGGGGAAAGGCTCTGTCACAGAAGAGAACTAGGGGGCGTCCCGTGGATCTTGTCCGCGCTAGCCGGGCCGAGGCGGCCCCTGGCGGCACCGCCGAACCACCCAAATACAACCCGGTATGAGGCCGGCCCGGCGGCACCACCAGGAACCACCTCGATCCCGACTCCCATCGAACAAGATCCGCAGGACACCCCCTAGGGCAGCGACGAACCCGCCACGACGTCGACCGTGGCGGGCCCGTCCGGCGTGGGCGTCACCCGGTGGCCAACGGCAGCCTTTCCACGGAAAGTGTCGACTCGACTGACGGATCGGCGGTGCGTCCGTCGCAGAAGTGGTCAACCGAACCTAGAATCGACTGTCGTTGACCTGGGAGCCGTCCTTGGCTACGTCGAGTCGCTGACGACACCGGGCCGTCCACGTGCCTCCGCAGACCCCGTTCGACCGTCACGCGCGTCCTCCTCGGAATCCGAACTGCCCGACTCAGTCCCGATCCTCCCGTGCCGCGACGTTAGGGGTGTTCGCCCCGTCGTCGAAAGGGTCAACTTGTCCGCTCGACGGTTACCCACCTGACCAACAGCGCAAACCAGGTTTCTTCACCGTTGACAGACCATGACCTTCGGCCAACTGGTGGTACCGCCGCGCCGCCAATACGACGAAGCACCCGCCGCGGGCGTGCCGCGACGGGTGCTCCTGGTGTCGGATCTACAGTTCGACGCCGAGCAGGGCGTCGACGGCGTCGCGGATCCAGGTCGGCGCCTCGGCGTCGGTGCCGCGCCGCAGCAGCGCCTCGGCCGCCCAGGCGTCGACCGCGGCGATCGCGTTGGGCGTGTCCAGGTCGTTGGACAGGTGGTCGCGCAGGCTGGCGACCGCGCCGTCCGCGGCAGGACCGCTGGGCAGCGCCACGGCCTCACGCCAGGTGGCCAGCAGCCGGAGCGCGGTGTCCAGCACGTCCTGCGTCCACGCGCGGTCCTGCCGGTAGTGCCCGGACAGCAGGGCCAGCCGCACCGCCATCGGGTCGACCCGGTCGGCGCGCAGCCGCGACACGAACACCAGGTTTCCCCTGGACTTGGACATCTTCTCGCCGTCAAGCCCGATCATGCCGGCGTGGCAGTAGTGCCTGGCGAAGGGGTGCTCGCCGGTCAGCGTCTCGGCGTGCGCCGCGCTGAACTCGTGGTGCGGGAACACCAGGTCCGAACCGCCGCCCTGCACGTCGAAGGCGCTGCCGAGCCGGTTGAGCGCGATCACGCTGCACTCGATGTGCCAGCCGGGCCTGCCGTCGCCGAACTCCGACGGCCAGGACGGCTCGCCATCCCTCGCCGTGCGCCACAGCAGGGCGTCGAGCGGGTGCCGCTTACCGGCCCGGTCGGGGTCGCCGCCGCGCTCGGCGAAGTACCTGAGCATGGTCGCCTCGTCGTAGTTCGACTCGTAGCCGAACCGACCGCCCGCGGCGTGGTCGAAGTAGATGTCGGGGTACTCCGCGTCGTCCACCCGGTAGGCCGCGCCGTTGGCGAGCAGCTTGCCGATGGCCTCGACGATCTCGGGGATGGACTCCACCGCGCCGACGTACTGGCGGGGCGGCAGCACCCGCAGTGCCTCCATGTCCTCGCGGAACAGCGCGGTCTCGCGCATGCCGAGGACCACCCAGTCGTCCTGATCGCGCTCGGCCCGCTCCAGCAACGGGTCGTCGATGTCGGTGACGTTCTGCACGTAGTGCACCTCGTGACCGTTGTCGAGCCACTGCCGGTGCACCAGGTCGAAGGCCAGGTAGGTGGCGGCGTGGCCGAGGTGGGTCGCGTCGTACGGCGTGATGCCGCAGACGTACAGCCTGGCGGTTCTGCCCGGCGCGGTGGGACGGACCTCGGCTGCCGAGGTGTCGAACAGCCGCAGGGGGCGGGGTTGCCCCGCAACCCTCGGCACGGGGTGAGATGACCAGGTCTGCATATGTCCGACCCTAACCCGAGCGGTTGCGCTGGAAAGACCGTCCGCTGGTTGGGACGTCGGAGGTGTCGCGGACCAGGTGAAAACGGACTCGCCGGCCCGGCGTCGCTGCGATAATCGAGGCATGGGGACCGACCGCGCGACCGGGCTGCTGCCGGTCACCGACGGCGAGCTGTACTACGAGTCGGCCGGCGACGGCCCCTCGGTGGTGCTGCTGCACGGCGGCATGCTGACGGCGGAGACGTGGGACGAGCAGTTCGCGTTGCTTGCCGACGCCGGATACCGGGTGATCCGCTACGACGCGCGCAACCACGGGCGCTCGTCCACCTCGACCGGCGACTTCCGGCACTACGAGGACCTGCGCGAACTCCTGGCCGGCCTCGGCGTGCGCAGCGCGGCGCTGGTCGGGCTCTCGCTCGGCGCCAGGATCGCCGTCGACTTCGCGCTCGCCCACCCCGACCTGGTCGACGCGCTCGTGGCGATCTCCCCCGGCATCTCCGGCTACGCGTTCGTCGAGCCGGTGACGCTGGGCCAGATGAACTCGGCGTTCCAGTTCTTCGCCGCCGGCGACCTCCCGCAGGGTGTGGAGTGGTTCCTGCGCGCCTGGGTGGACGGCCCGCTGCGCACCCCCGACCAGCTCGACCCCGGGCTGCGGGAGCGCCTCGGGCAGATCAGCCTGCGGAGCATCACCCCGCACTCCGGCATGGTCGGCGGGGCGCAGGAGCTCGACGCGGCCAACCGGCTCGGCGAGCTGCGCACTCCCCTGCTGACGATGGTCGGCGACCTGGACTCCAGCGACATCCGGGCGATCGCCGGCCTGCTGGCCGAGGTGCCCGGCGCGGAACGCGTCGATCTGCCCGGCGCGGGCCACATGCTCAACCTGGAGCTGCCCGAGCAGGTCGACCGCCTGCTGCTGGACTTCCTCGGGCGGCAACTCTCCTGAGCCCGACCGTCGACTGAGCCGCACCGAACGCTGAGCCTGACCGAAGGCTGAGCCTCACCGAAGGCGGCAAACCGCGCGTCCACGGGCTGGAACCGCCCGCAAATCCGTGTGCGACCCGTGGCCGGACCGATACGTTGGGTGGCCGGAAACGGTCAAACACGGATGGGGGCTCATTGATGAGAAGTCGTTCTGTCGCGGCGGTTCTCGCCATCGCGGTGGCGATCCTGACGGGCGGCGCCGGCAGCGCGCTGGCCGCGCCCACTGCCCAGCCGGACGAGCGCGGCGCCGGCGCGGCGGCCGAGATCTTCGCGACGCCGAACACCGCGATCATCACCGACCCGCAGGACCCGAGGCTGAAGACCCGGCTGGTCGGTTTCGCGTGCCAGGTGGCCGGGATCGTGGCGGACAACGGGGGTCGCGTGCGCGGCTCGGCCCTGTTGGACGGCGTGTACTGGTCGCCGGACCTGAAGCAGGCCACCTACGAGCGCTCGCGCGACTTCCACGTCGACGGCTTCAGCGCCACGCGGCTGCACGACGTGGCCGACCTGATCCGCAAGCAGTACCACCAGGAGGCGGTGCTGACCTTCGAGCACCTGCCGCAGACCTCGCCGAGGACCAACGCGTTCGAAGTGGAGGTGCCCGGCGTCGACTGGCAGCGCCTCTACAACGGACTGGTCGCCAACCCGGCCGCCCGCGACCGCCTCGGCGGCGGCTCGGTCACCCAGGACCACAAGCTCGTGCTGGTGGCCGCGACCGCCGACCAGCCGCTGGTCAAGCAGTTCGTCGCCGCGCTCGGCGGCGACTGGTCGGCGAGCACCGTGCGGTACGGCGCCTGGGACTACGTCCGGTAGTCCGCCCGTGGTGCCCCGCCGCGCGGCGGGGCACCACCCCAGCCACAATCTCACACGCTTCTACCATTCCTCACAGCCGCTGTGATAGAAAGTCCTTGTGGCTGTCGCTGATCGTCTCGACCTGACCCTGCGCCTGGTGCGCGGCGGCGGGCAGATCTCCCTGACCGAGTTGGCCGGCCGGCTCGGCGTCTCCGAAATGACCGTGCGCCGCGACCTCGACGAGTTGCAGCGCCAGGGCCTGGTCCAGCGCGTCAGGGGCGGCGCGGTGGCGTTGGGCACCCGCCCGGAGAACGCCGGGTTCGCCGCCCGCGAGCAGTGGCAGTCGGCCACCAAGAGCCGCGTCGCCTCGGCCGCCGCCGACCTCGTCCAGCCGGGCGAGACCGTGCTGCTCGACGCCGGCACCACCACCGCCCACCTCGCCGGCTACCTCACCGCCCGGGGTCCGCTGACCGTCGCGGTGCTCAGCCTCCAGGCCGCCAACCGGCTCGCCGACCAGCCGGGCATCCGGCTGCTCGTGCTCGGTGGCGAGTCCCGCCCCGGCGAACGCAGCCTCGTCGGCCACCTCACCCTGCGGATGCTGGAACAGCTGCGGTTCGACTGCTTCCTGATGTCCATCGGCGGCGTGCACCGCGAACTCGGCTGGTCGGAGTTCGCGATGGAGGACGCCACCGTGAAGCAGATCGCGCTGCACCGCGCCGCCCGCACGGTCGTGGTCGCCGACGCCAGCAAGCTCGGCGTGCAGACCTTCACCCAGGTCGCCACCCTCGACGCGGTCGACACGTTCGTCACCGACACCGCGGCCGAGGAACCGGGCACCGCTCTGGACACCCTCGACGCCGTGCGCGCCGCAGGCGTCGAGGTCGTCCTCGCCTGACCCCGTTGCGACGCAACGGTTTCCGCTCCACCGAAGGAGAACGATGACCGCACCCCTGATGATCCTCGTCGCAGGCCCGTACCGATCCGGTACGGGCGACGACCCGGCCAGGCTCGCCGCCAACGTCGCGACGATGAACGAGGCCGCGCTGCGCCTGTTCCGGGCAGGGCACCTGCCGGTCACCGGCGAGGCGCTGGCGCTGCCGCTGATCGAACTCGCCGGGTCGACCAGGGTCGGCGACGAGATCTTCGACGAGGTCTTCCACCCCATCGCCAGGCAGCTGCTGTCCCGCTGCGACGCGGTGCTGCGGGTCGGCGGCCCGTCGGCCGGGGCAGACGAGATGACCGCACAGGCCCGCGCCGAGGGCAAGCCGGTCTACACCGCACTCGACCAGGTGCCGGCCCCGAACGCCGCCTGAGGAGCGGTTTCGCGCCCGACGCCCCGCGCTGCGGCCGCCGCGTCGGCGGACGGCCGAATTGCCAGGTCAGCACGCTTGACACACGGCGATTCGGGGTAAGATCGGCAGTAGCCCGTGGTCCATGACGAGCCCCATCCGCGAACGCAGGAGTTGGGTGCGATGGTCGTTGACATCATCCTCGCGATACTGGCCGTCGGCGCGATCAGCGGCGCCGCGAGCGCCCGCGTCGTCAAGCAGTTCCAGCGCGGGGTCGTGTTCCGGTTCGGCCGGGTCCGGCCCCAGGTGCGCGGACCCGGACTCGCGATGATCGCGCCGTTCGTGGACAAGATGCAGAAGGTCAACATGCAGATCGTCACGATGCCGGTGCCCGCGCAGGACGGCATCACCCGCGACAACGTGACGGTCCGGGTCGACGCCGTCGTGTACTTCAAGGTCGAGGACCCGGTGCGGGCCGTGATCGACGTGCAGGACTACCTGTTCGCGATCTCCCAGGTCGCGCAGACCTCGCTGCGGTCGATCATCGGCAAGAGCGAGCTGGACGACCTGCTGTCCAACCGGGAGAAGCTCAACCAGGGCCTGGAGATGATGATCGACAGCCCGGCGCTCGGCTGGGGCATCCGCATCGACCGGGTGGAGATCAAGGACGTCGCGCTGCCGGAGGGCATGAAGCGGTCAATGTCGCGGCAGGCCGAGGCGGAGCGGGAGCGGCGGGCCAGGGTCATCACCGCCGACGGCGAGCTACAGGCCTCCTACAAGCTGTCCGAGGCGGCCATGACGATGGCCGACACCCCGGCGGCGCTGCAACTGCGGCTGCTCCAGACCATCGTCGAGGTGGCCGCCGAGAAGAACTCCACGCTGGTGCTGCCCTTCCCCGTTGAGCTGTTGCGGTTCCTGGAGAAGTCGACCGGCGCCGCACCGGCGGCACCCGCGCAGGCCCCGCCCGAGGAGACGAGCCGATCCGTCCCGGAGCGGTCCATCCCGGCGCAGCAGAGCACCGGCGACAACCACGACCACGACACTGCCGACATCCCAAAGCCGCTGCCCGCCAAGGACGCCTGACCACCACACCCCATCCGACCTACTGGGCGGGCTGCCAGAGCTCGATGCGGTTGCCCTCGGGGTCGGCGACCCAGCCGAAACGGCCGACGCCGTCCATGTCCTGGGTCTCGTCGGCCACGTCGGCGCCCCTGCTGCGAAGCTGTGCGAGCATGGCGTCCAGGTCGCGGACCCGGAAGTTGAGCATGGTCTGCTGGGAACGGGAGCCGAAGTAGTCGGTCCCGACCTCGAACGGCGCAAAGACGGTGGGGCCTACTTCCTGTTGCCACACGCCGTTCTCATCGGCGTCGAGGCCGAGGCAGTCCCGATACCAGGCACCCAGGGCAGCGGGGTCCGAGGCGCGGATGAAGTATCCACCGATTCCCAGCACGCGTTCCATGCCGCGATCCTGCCAGCGCGGCGGCCGGACCGGAACGGGCGACACACGGACCGCCGCAAGCCGGTCCGCCCTCCGACCTAGCCGCCCGAATGGCCGGCCGCGGTCAGCCCATGGCCGTCCGACGCCGGCTCCTGCGGTGGAGGCTCGCGCCGCCACCGCCGCATCACGGTCCACACGCCCCAGCCGAGGACGCCGACGGGAATCTCGGCGGTGAACGCGAACAGGGCGAACAACAGCACCCCCGCCGCGCTCGGCGCGGCCGGCGCGCCGAGCGCGATCAACAGCGCGAGCGTGCCCGTCTCGCTGATGCCGACGCCGCCCGGCGTGACCACCACCGTGGTCAGCACCCGGCTCACCGCGAACGCCGCGATGGTCTTGGACAGACCTGGATAGCCGCCGGTCACCAACAGGCACGCGACGAACAGCACGCCCTGCATGCCAAGGTGGCCAACCATGCCGAGCGTCAGCTGCCCCCACTTGCTGCGCACCCGGTCGACCGTGCCGGTGCGCAGGTTGCGCAGCCCCTGCTCCGCCCAGCCCGGCGCGGGCCGGAACCGCGCCGGCAGCGGCCGGACCATCCGGTCGATCAGCCGGCCGAGCCGCGCGGCGATCGACTCCCGCGCGAGCACCGCGACCGTCGCGGCCACGATCACCGCGCAGGCCACGAACGCGACGGCCGCCGCGAAGGTCAGCCTGGCGTCCGGCAGGTCGCCGCCGATCAGCAGCGCGGCCAACCCGAACGTCGGCAGCGACAGCCTGGCCAGCACGTTCCAGATGCCGGTGGTCAGCGCCGACACGGCGATGGCCTGCGCCCGGTGCCCCCAGCTGCGCGCCAAGGTGAAGGTGACGGCGACGCCGAGCGCGCCGCCGAAGGGCAGCACGTTGCTCACGGCGCTGCCGACGCCGTTGAGCGTCAGGGCCTGCGCGTGGGTGAGGCCGGGCAGCGACGCGGTCAGCACGAACGTGTAGGCGTACAGGCTGACCAGCCAGATCGCGCCGAGCATGACCAGCTCCCAGCCGGTCAGGTGGTTGAACTGTTCGAGGATCCCGTCCCAGCCCGCGCCGGCCAGCGCGGGGATCCCGGCGGCGACCAGCACCACGGCCACGGCCAGCGACACCACGCCGAACACGACCTGCCTAAGCCGTTTGCTCATGGCAGTTCCCCGACCATCGAAGGCCACTCGACGGTCCCACCGGGCTCAGCGGTCCCACCGGGCTCAGCGGTCCCACCGGGCTCAGCGGGCCTGCCGGGCTCACCGGACTCGGCGGGCCTGGCGGGATCACCTGGCTCGACTGGCCTGCCGGGACGTCCCCGGTCCACGTACCACTCGGTGCCGAGCACCCGCCGAAATACCGGTCGCGGCAGCCGCAGCAGCGCGGCCAGCGTGCGCTGCGAGTCGCCGCCGGTGGCCTGCGAGACGTGCGCGGCCATGCTCGCCCGCTTCGCGTCGGCGTACCGGCGCACGTCGAACCGATGCGTGATCTCCCGCCTCGGGCGGTAGGCGCGCTCGAACTGGCCGAGGTCGAACTCCGGCGGGAACGGGTACACGGTGGCGGCCAGGCGCAGCGCCCGCAGCAGCAGGTCGCGGTCGACGGTGGCCTCCAGCACGCGCGGGCCGTCGGCGAGCCGCGCGGCCAGCAGGCCGACGTGGTGCACGCGCACGTGATCGGGATGCCCGTACCCGCCGGCCGGGTCGTAGATGGTGAGCAGATCGGCGCTCTCCTCGCGGAGGATCGCCGCCAGCCGCCCGGCCGCCTCGTCGAGATCGGCCCGCACGAACGGCATTGGTCTGCCCGGCTGCTGCTCGGCGGCGCCGTCGAGACCGGAGTCCGCGTAGCCGAGGAACTCCACCCTGGCGCAGCCGAGCGCGGCCGCGGACGCGTGCAGCTCTCGCGTCCGGACGGCGCCGAGACCAACATCACCAGCGAGCGCGGCGGCGGCGAGACCCTCCTCGCCGGAGGTCGCCACGACGAGGACCACCCGATGCCCCTCGGCCGCCAGCCGCGCCATGGTTCCCGAGGTCAACAGCGCTTCGTCGTCCGGATGCGCGTGGAAGAAAACGCAGGTTCGCCGCACTCGATCTAGTATCGCACCCCTTTGCGAGGACGGCGGCGCATGACCTCCGTGGGGCCCGACGCGTGTCGACGGGGTCCGTTTTGCGGGTTGCCGCGGATATTGTTCGGATCACACGGGCAACGAGGTTGACGGGTCGGCGGGGATGTCAGGGGGCGTCTTCGCCCGATCCGGCAAGGCTGCGGGAATTGGCTGAGAATCGCTTGAACTCGGTCAAGGATCGGGTGCAGTGGTATCCGCCCGCAGAGTCGGCAAGAGGGGGGATCGTGAGGGTTGTCCACGTGAGCGACTGCTTCCTGCCACGGCTGGGAGGTATCGAGGTCCAGGTCGCCGGCCTGGCCAAGGCCCAGGCTGCGGCGGGCCACCAGGTCGCGGTGATCACCGCGACGCCCCCCGGCGACCATCCTCCGGACCCCGACGTGCCGGTGCACCACGTCATCGCGAACCTGCCCTACGAGCTGCCGGTGCATCCGCGCGCGGGCCGGCACCTGACCAGGCTCTACCGCACGATCGCCCCGGACGTCGTGCACGTGCACGTCGGCGCGGTGTCGCCGTTCGGCTGGGCCGCGGTGCGCGCCGCCGTCCGCAGCGGCCTGCCGACGGTGGTGACCGTGCACAGCATGTGGGGCGCGGCGAGCCGGGCGCTGTACCGGGCGCTGGAGGCGACGCTCCGCTGGTGCGAGTGGCCGGTGGTGACCACGGCGGTGAGCGAGGCGGCCGCGATGCTGATCCGGCAGGCCAGCGCGGGCCGCGCGGACGTGCGCGTGGTGCCCAACGGCATCGACCTGGAGGGCTGGCGGCAGCGCGGCGACAACACCCGCGCCGTCGAGCGCGGCCAGGTGCACGTCATCGCGGTCGGCCGGTTGGCGCCGCGCAAGCAGCCGATGACGCTGCTGCGCATGCTCCGCAGGGCACGGCAGCGGATCCCGGCGGACATCGAGCTGCGGCTGACCGTGGCCGGGGACGGTCCCGCCCGCGCCGGCATGCAGCGTTACCTGCGCAAGCACCGGATGACCGGCTGGGTCGAGCTGGCCGGCCGGCTCGACCGGACGGAGGTGCACGACCTGCTCGCCACCGCGGACCTGTTCATCGCCCCGGCGAAGCTGGAGTCCTTCGGCCTCGCCGCGCTGGAGGCACGGATCGCGGGCCTTCCGGTGATCGGCCGGACCAGCGGGGGCATCACCGAGTTCGTCCGGCCTGGCAAGGAGGGCATCCTCTGCGACACCTTCGGCGAGCTGGTCGACGCGGTGGTCGAGCTGGCCACCGACCACGGCCTGCGGGAGCGGGTCACCGAGCACAACCGGGCCGTGCTGCCGACGCACTGCGACTGGCCGTCGGTGATCGAGTCGCTGGACGGCTGCTACGCGCTGGCGCGCAGGCGGCGCCCGTCGTGGTCGGCCGTGCCGGGTCGGCGCGGCCGCCAGCTGGCCGCCGGCGGTCGGTGACCCCATCGGCTGGACCACGCCGCCACGTCCGGGTGGTTCTGTCGGCGGGCCGTTCTCGTGCCGATCAGGGTGGGCGACGATCAGGTGCCCTCGCCGGATGATCGGCGCGGGGTGGGCGCGCGCAACGCGCTCGTGCGGCTTCGCAAGGACTGAGAAACGTGACTCCTCCGCCGGCTGAAGCAGGCGGCTTCTCGCTAAGCCGCTGGGGCTTCGCGCAGGACCAGCCCGGCCCTGTGAGCGATGTTCAACGCCGCGTTCACATCAGCGTTGGCGGTGTGTCCGCACGCCACGCACACGAATTCGGCCTGGGTAACGCGGTTGTCTCCGCATACGTGCCCACACCGCGTGCAGGTACGGGACGTGTCGCGGGGATCCACCGGAATCAGTCGTCGACCGGCGCTTTCAGCCTTGTCCGCGAGGACGCCCAGGAATACCCCCCAACCCGCGTCGTGGATCGATCGGTTCAGTCCGGCCTTGGCCGCGGCCCCGTTGGGCAGGAACACGCCGGACTGTTCGGGGTCGGGTTTGGGTTTGGGGGCACGGACCATGTTGGCGATCCGCAGGTCCTCGCAGGCGATGACATCGTAGGCGCGGACCACGGCCAACGCGGTCTTGTGCGCGTGGTCCAGGCGCTGCCGCCGGATTCTGCCGTGCAGGGCGGCGACTTTCCCGCGTACCTTGCGACGACGGTTGGAGCCACGCCGACAGCGGGACAGGGCCTGCTGGGCGTCCGCCAGCCCGGCTGCGGCAGCACGCTCGTAACGCGGGTTGGGGACATGCGTCCCGTCGCTGGCGGTCAGGAAGTGCACGACACCCATATCGATCCCGGCGGTCTGGCCGACGGCGGGCAGCGGGACGGCCGGGACCTCGGCACAGGAGAGGATCACGTACCAGCGGTTACCCTCCCGCTTCACGCTGATCGTCTTCACCGTGCCCAGGACGGGGCGGTGCCGGTGTACCCGGACGTGCCCGACGCCCTGAAACCGGACACGAGTCACACTGTCACCAGGGGTGGAATTCCAGCGACAGCCGTCGCCGTCTGTGGGGAACTCGACCGTGTCGAACCAGCTCACGCCCCGAAACCGGGGATAGCCCGGCTTGTCCCCGGTCTTGACACGGCGGAAGAACGCGGCGAACGCCCTGTCCAGGCGACGCAGGGTGGCCTGCTGCGAGGAGAACGACCACCGACCCTGCTGGTCCGGGTCGAACGCCCGGATGTCCTTCAACTGTGCGGACTGGCCGCCGTAGCGGACAGTCGTCTTCGAGACGTGCCGCCAGGCATCCCGGCGTTCCTGCAACGCCCCGTTGTACAGCGAACAGTGATCGGCCAGCATCTCCCGCAACGCAACTGCCTGCTTGCCGGTGGGGCGCAGCAGGAACTTGAACGACCGCCTCATCCCTCACCGGCCTTCACTTTGCGCCAGGGGCGTTCGTACTGGGTGTCGATGTACTGGCGGACGGTGTCCGCGCTGCCCGCGCCCACCGAGGCGACGAAGTACGACCGCGACCACAACGTGGGAAGCCGCGACCTCAAGTGCGGGAATTCCTCCCGCAGCACACGGGAGGTGACGCCCTTGAACTGGTTGGCGACATGCGCGGGCGAGGCGGTCTGGTCGGGACGAACGAACAGGTGCACGTGGTCGGGCAAGACTTCCAGGGCCACGATGCCCCACCCGTGCTCGGCAGCCTTGGCTCGGATCAACTCCTCACACCGGTCCTTCACCGGGCCGGTCAGCACGGCGCGACGGTACTTCGAGCACCACACCACGTGGTACCCGAGGTCATACACGCCACCCGCGTGCGTGATCACTGCCCGAGACACGAATCTAGTATACGTGACTGTTCTGTCTACTACACAGGACAGCTCAATTCCCTGTCGCCTGAAGGCGACAGTTCCCCTTGAGAGGTTTCGATGGCAACAGGCAAAGTGAAGTGGTTCAACGCCGAGAAGGGCTTCGGCTTCATCGAGCAGGACGACGGCGGCCCGGACGTGTTCGTGCACTTCTCGGCCATCAACTCCGCTGGCTTCAAGTCCCTGGACGAGAACCAGCAGGTCAGCTACGACGTGACCCAGGGACCGAAGGGCCCACAGGCCGAGAACGTGGTGCCGCAGTAGTTCCGGCTGCTCGAGTTGCTGCGCGGTGATCGGGCGGGACGCCGAAAGCCGCCGTGACCTCTCCCCTCCGGGCGCTTATCCCCCATATCGCCCGGAGGGGAGAGTCACCCCCTCCTCTTGCGGCTGCGCAGGTAGTCCCCGACCACGGCGGCCCCGAGGCCGTCCGGGTCCGGTGCGACGACGCGGCCGCCGCTGCGCCTGGCGACCAGGTCGACGAACGCCGCCAACTTCGGGTCCTCGCCGAGCATGAACACCGTGACAGAGGCGCCGAGCTTGGCCAGCCCGTCCACCTCGGCCAGCGTCTTGGCCAGCGTGCGGGGCAGCGGCGGGTAGTTGAACTCGGCCTCGCCGTCCGGTTCGAGGTGCGCGGTCGGCTCGCCGTCGGTGACGACCAGGACCACCGGTTGCGCGTCGGGGTGCCGGCGCAGGTGGCGGCCGGCCAGCAGCAGCGCGTGGTGCAGGTTCGTGCCCTGCTCCCACGCCCCCTCCAGCGCGGTCAACTCGCCGATGTCCACCGTGGTCGCGTGCCGGCCGAAGGTGATCAGCTCCAGCGCGTCGGTGCGGAACCTGGTGCGCACCAGTTGGTGCAGGGCGAGTGCGGTGCGCTTCATCGGCACCCAGCGGCCGTCCTGCACCATCGACCACGACGTGTCCACGCACAGCGCGACCGCGGCGCGGGACCGCTGTTCCGTCTCGGTGATCTCCACGTCCTCGACGTCGATGGCGACCTCGCCGCCGCCGGTCGACGCGGTGCGCAGCACGGCGTTGCGCACGGTCCGCGACACGTCCCACGGCTCGCTGTCGCCGAACTCCCAGGCCCGCGACGACCCGGTCGGCTCGCCTGCCGACCCGGCCCGGTCGCTGTCCCGGTCACCCCGCCGCGAGCGGACGCCCGCCACGATCCGCCGCAGCGTCGTCTCGCCGAGCCTGCGCAGCGCCTTCGGGGTGAGCCGCAGGCTGCCGTCGGGCGCACGTTCGAGCAGGTTCTGGTCGCGCAGCTGCCGTTCCAGCTCGGCGAGCCTGCGCACGTCGACGCCGGCCTCCGGCCCGAGCTGGCGGGCCAACGCCTCCAAGTCGATGTCCTCGAGCCGCGCCCCTGGGTAGGACTGCGCGAGCTGTTCGGCCAGCCCGTCGAGGTCCGCGAGGTCGGCCATGGCCTGCGCGCCCTCGCCGAGCCCGAGCGGGTTCTTGCCCCGGAACCGGCCGGACGAGGACCAGTCCTCCCCCGGCCGCAGGCCCTGCAACATCGAGTCGAGCTGGGCGAGCTGCTGGCCGATGCCGGAGTCGCCGAACGCCTGCTGGCTCAGCTCGGCCAGCTCGGCGCGCTGCTCGGCGGTCATCGAGTTGAGCATGCGCTGCGCGGCGGCGGCGCGGGCCGCGAGCGCGTCGATCAGCTCCTCGACGTTGCTCGGGTTCTCCGGGAAGAACTCGCCGTGCTGCCGCATGAAGTCCTGGAACCGCTGTTCCGTGTCCTCCTCGCCGCTCGCGTGGGCGGCGAGCAGGTCGTTGAGGTCCGCGAGCATCCTGCGCACCCGCTCGACGTCCTGCTGGCCCGCGTTGCGCAGCGCCTCCTTCATGCCCTGGAAGCGCTGCGCCATCAGCTCGCTGCCGAGCAGCCGCTGGATCTCCTCGTAGGCCTCGCGGGCCTGCGCCGACTGCCAGTCGTACTCGGCGAGATCGCGCACGGCCGCGGCCGTGCCGGTGGGCAGCGCGTCCAGCTGAGCCTCGCGGAACCTGGCGTCGTCGGACGGGTCGGGGAACAGCTCCCGCCGCTCGGCCTCCAGGGCCCGGTCGAGCAGCTGCCGGACCTCCTGGAGGGTGCCGTCCAGCCGGTTGCGGCGCTGGATCTCCGACCGCCGCTGCCACAGCCGGGTGGTCAGCTCGTCAAGGCCCCTGGTGCCGGACAGGCCCCTGCGCAGCAGCTCGCGCAGCGCGGCGGCCGGCGAGGAGCCCTCCATGACCTCGCGGCCGAGCTCGTCGAGGGCGGCGCGCAGGTCCGGCGGCGGGGCCAGCGGGTCGGCGCCGCCCTGCCACCGCCCGTACCGGTATCTCCGTCCGTACCCGCTCACCTGGTCAGCCCCCATACACGGTTCGGTCGTCCTCGTCGGTGTCCTTGCCGAGGTGGCGGGTCAGGTACAGCGATTCGAGGGCGAGCTCGACGGCGGAGGCGATCCGGCCGGGCGGGTCGGTCGGGCCCGCGCCGAGGCGGCCGGCGACCTCGTGCAGGATCGGCAGCTCGGGCAGCGCGGCCAGCAGGTCGCCCGCCGCGACGCGCTCGCCCGTGGCGACCGGGTGGCCGTCCACCACGGCGGACGCGAGCGAACGCAGGTCCAGCCCGGCGAGCCTGGTCCGCGCGGTGTCCGCGATCGACCTGCGCAGCAGGTGCGTCAGCAGCTCCTGTTCCCTGCCTTCCTCACCGGCCTCGAACTCCAGCTTGCCGCGCAGCACGTCCGGCACGGAGTCCAGGTCGACGGGCCTGGCGACGGCGGGGAACTCGCCGGTCAGCGCGGCGCGGCGCAGCGCGGCAGCGGCCACCGTCTCGGCGGCGGCCACGGCGAACCTGGCCGAGACGCCGGAGCGCTGGTCGACCGACGCCGACTCGCGCAGGTGCCGCACGAACCGGGCCAGCACCTCGAGCAGGTGGTCGCCGACCTCGGCGACCAGCTCGGCCTCCTGCCGGACGAGGTCGACCTCGGCGTCGACCTCGAGCGGGTAGTGCGTGCGCACCTCCGCGCCGAAGCGGTCCTTGAGCGGGGTGATGATGCGACCCCGGTTGGTGTAGTCCTCGGGGTTGGCGGTGGCGACGAGCAGGACGTCCAGCGGCAGCCGCAGCGTGTAGCCGCGGACCTGGATGTCGCGCTCCTCCATGACGTTGAGCAGCGCGACCTGGATGCGCTCGGCGAGGTCGGGCAGCTCGTTGACCGCCACGATGCCCCGGTGCGCGCGGGGCACCAGGCCGAAGTGGATGGTCTCCGGGTCACCGAGGCTGCGGCCCTGGGCGACCTTCACCGGGTCGACGTCGCCGACCAGGTCGCCGACCGAGGTGTCGGGCGTGGCCAGCTTCTCGGTGTAGCGCTCGGAGCGGTGCCGCCAGGCGACCGGCAGTTCGTCGCCGAGCTCGGCGGCGCGGCGGCGGGAGGCCGGGGTGATCGGGGCGAGCGGGTGTTCGCCGAGTTCGGCGCCCTCGATCACCGGCGTCCACTCGTCGAGCAGGCCGGTGAGGGTGCGCAGCAGCCGGGTCTTGCCCTGGCCGCGCTCGCCGAGCAGCACGAAGTCGTGGCCGGCTAGCAGGGCGCGTTCGAGCTGCGGCAGCACCGTCCTGTCGAAGCCGACAATGCCTGGCCAGGGGTTTCTCCCCTCGCGCAGCGCGGCGAGCAGGTTCTCCCGGATCTCGGCCTTGACGCTGCGGGGCTGGTATCCGGCCTCGCGCAGCTCTCCGGCCGTCAGGGGCAAGCGGGATGGCACGGGATTCACTTCTTCGACGCTACGCAGAATTGTCGGCCGGGTCGACGTGGAGCAACTCCAGCGATTTCACGCACCTATGATTCGACGGCTGACGAACATCAACCACTGGGGCGACATCATGACCAACCTGACCGTCCGCTATCTCGGCGGACCGACGTCGATCATCGAGGTCGGCGGCCTTCGGCTGCTCACCGACCCGACCTTCGACGCGCCGGGCGAGTACCCGATCGGCAGCCGGTCGCTGACCAAGACGATGGACAGCCCGATCGCGCCGGCCGAGGTCGGCCCGATCGACGCCGTGCTGCTGTCGCACGACCAGCACCCGGACAACCTCGACCGGCTCGGCCGCGAGTACCTCGCCGACGCGCCGCTGGTGCTGTCCACCGGCCAGGCGGAGGGTCGGCTGGGCGGCGCGGTGCGAGCGGTGCCGAACTGGACCGAGGTCGAACTGCCCCGACCGGACGGCGGCGTGCTGCTGGTGACCGGCGTGCCGGCCCAGCACGGGCCCGACGGCAGCGAGCCGCTGGTCGGCGAGGTCACCGGGTTCGTGCTGTCCGGCGACGGGCTGCCCACGGTGTATGTCAGCGGCGACAACGCCTCGCTGGACGTGGTGCGCGCCATCGCCGAGCGGTTCGCCACCGTCGACGTCGCGGTGCTGTTCGCTGGCGCCGCGAGCACCCCGCTGCTCGAGGGCGCGTTCCTGACGCTGACCAGCGAGTTGGCGGCTGAGGCGGCGAAGATCCTGGACGCCGGCCAGGTCGTGCCGCTGCACTTCGAGGGCTGGGCGCACTTCAGCCAGGGCGGCGACACCCTGGTGGCCGCCTTCGACCAGGCCGGGCTCGCCGACCGGCTGCACCTGCTCGCGCCGGGCGAGGACGTCCGGTTCTGAGCGTCCCGCGCGTCACCTCGGCACGGCGGCGCAGGGCAGATCGAAGAACCAGCCGACGGGCTGGTGGTGCAGCCGGGTGGAGTCGCCGCCCTGCGCGCAGTCGCTGACGGCCGCGGTCACCGAGTCGTCCCAGGTCGGGCCGTCCAACCGCCCCCACGACCCGGGAAGCTGCGCGATGACGGCGGCCGTCAGCACGGCCAGCAGCGCGAACCGCGCCCCGAGCACCGCTCTCCTGCGGGTTCGGGGCGCGGGCAGCCGGTCAAGGCCTGCCGCGACGGCGGTGAGCAGGAACAGGCAGGGCGCCACGCTGTAGCGCTGCGCGTTCGCCACCACCAAGGGCGCGTCGACGTGCAGGCCCGGCTGCCAGTTCACCACCAGGTCGGCGGCGATCAGCAGCGCGCTCAGCAGCAGGCCCGCGGCCGCCAGGACGGCTGCCGACCGGGGGCCGCCGCGCAGCGTGCGGGCGGCGATCGCGAGCGTGCCGACGAGGGCGAGCACGGCCGGCCAGTAGTGCGTGACCGGATAGAGCCTGGCGACCTGCTCGGAGCCGGTGTAGGCGGCCAGCGGCACGCGCAGCAGGCCGCTGAGGATCGCGCCGGGCACGTCGACCGGCCCGGTGCAGTGGGACGGTCGGTGCGTGCCGAGCATGGCGACCGCCTGCACCGCGGTGCCAAGCCCGAAGCCAGCGGTGATCAGCTGGTCCCGCCGCCATGGCAGCACCAGCCTGGCCGCCGCGAGCGGGACCAGCAGCAGTGCGAGGGCGCTCGACGTGACGGTCAGGAACACGAACCCGGCGGCCAGCGCGTTCCAGAGGAGCGACCGAGCGCGCGCCAGCAGCACCCAGAACGCGCCGTAGAGCAGGAACCAGTGCAGGTTGGCGATGTTGTCCAGCGGTTCGGCGTTGCCGACGGGCAGCAGCACCACCATGGCCGCCACGGCGAGCCGCACCGGCAGGGAGCGCAGCATGCCGGCCGAGGCCGCGAACACGACCAGCGCCACGGCGGCCCGGACCAGCGCGGCGGACACGGCAAGGCCGGCCGAGGCCCATGGCAGCGGCAGGGCCGCCACGACCAGGGCGCACAGCCTCGGCACGGTGTGCAGGTAGCCGTCGTAGGGCGCGATCAGCGCTGATCCGACCGGCCGGGTCAGCGCGTCGAGCAGGAACCTGGCGCCGTCCTCGGCCCAGACGTGGGTCAGCCTGCTCCGCCCGGCCGGGATGAGCAGCAGGTAGGCCACCGAGGCGGCGAAGGCGGCCGGGTACGCCCAGCGGGGCGGTCCGGTGCCGATGCCGACGGGAAACACCGTCCCTGCGACGCGTTCCCGCCACCGGACGCCGCTGGCCGGGTCGGCCTCGGGCTTGGTTTCGACGACTGACACCGCGCTCGCTCCCCCTCGCGGCGGCCCGGCGGCCGCGGCGAGGGAGCTTTAACACACTTTCGAGTGAACGTCCGGCGTGTTACCGGTTCGGGATCGTCTCGGCACCGATCGGCACCCACCTGCGGTGGCCGAGCCCGAAGCCGTCCGCGCGACGCGGCCGGCCGACCAGCGGCAGCGACAGGACCGTCCGGCGGAGCAGGCTCACCAGAAGGGCGGAGCCGACCAGGGTGAGCCCGACGGCCAGCAGCAGCCTGGTGATGCCCGAGTGCGAGGAGCCGCCGTCGACGCCGAGCCCCAGCTCGGTGGTGACGAACTGGAGGATCGCGGGGTGCGCCAGGAAGATCCCGAAGGAGGCGTCCGAGGCCCAGGACAGCGCGCGGGCGCCGGGCGGGTTGGCCTGCCGCGCCCAGGCACAGCCGAGGGCATAGAGACCGAGCACGGCGGCCACCGGCCAGAACACGTACAGCGGCTGGATCGCGCCGGACGCCTGCCACGGGGCCTGCCCGACGACCAGCACGTTGACGGCGAACCAGGCCAGCGTGGCCGCAGCGGCCCCGGCCACGATCCACCGGATCGCCCGACCATTGCGGTCCACCCAGGCCTGCACCTCGTCGAGGTGCGTCGCGGCCACGGCAGCGACGATCACCAGCACGGCGTAGGTGGGCAGCAGCATGTTGGCGTGCAGGGCCAGCCAGCCAAGCGTCGTGTCGTCGGTGGTGGGCAGCGGCGCGTACTGGATGACGGCGGCGACGGCGGCCTGCACCAGCACGGCGGCCGCGAGCAGGTAGCCGTGCCGGCCCGTGGTGACCCGCAGCAGCCAGCGCAGCGCCGGCAGCGCCAGGTAGACCTGGGCGGAGATCAGCAGGAAGTACAGGTGGTAGGTGGCCCCGCCGGTGAGCAGGTCGTCGAGGCTGGTCTTGGCGAGGTTGTTCGGGTCGACGACGCCGCTGTGCAGGCCGATGGCCAGGTAGATGGCGGTCCACACGACGTAGGGCACGCCGATCAGCAGCAGCCTGCGCCGCCAGAACCTGCCGACCTTCAGCCTGCGGCCCCGGTTGGCGTGCACGAGCACGAAGACGGTGAGGAACACGAAGGCGTACCGGCTCGCGTGCAGCAACATGATCACCGCGCTGGTCGCCGTGCCGGTGACCACCAGGGTCGCCGAGATCGAGTGCAGCGTGATCACGGCGAGGAAGGTCAGCGTGCGCACCATGTCCAACTGGCGCAGGTGGCCTCTGGCCAGGGCGGGCGGCTGGGCGGCCGGAGTCGCGTCCTCGGCGGCCGAGGCCGCGTCAGGACGATCGAGGAGCGCCGTCGCCGAGGCGGTGCGCGCGGATCCGGATTCCTGGGCTGCCTCCATACGAACAACGATGTGCCACGTACCTGAGACCTGGCTGAAAGCAGCGTGCAAACATCCCCAATGTTCGTAACAGATCACAGCGAGGGAGCACGAACGGGTGAACGAGCAGTCGGAGCGCAGCGTCGACTTCAGCTGGACGCCGGAGCCGGCGGACTGGCGGGACGCGCTGCGGGCGGTGGTGCCGATCGCGCGGTGGGCGCCCTGGTTCGCCCTCGCCCTCGCGGCCTTCTCGGTGGTGCTGCTCGTCGTCGGCGACCCGTATCCGGCGGCGTTCGGGCTGGTCGCGGCGGCCGTCATCGCGGCGATCCCGCCGCTCCAGGCGCGCGGCGCGTTTCAGGCGCACCCGTTGGCGAGCCGGCAGGTCACCGGGACGGCCGACGACGGCTCGCTGCGGATGGCCGTGACCGGGTCCGAGTCGGAGCCGGCGAGCGCCGCCGTCGTCGGGGCCGCGCGCAGCGAGCTGGACTGGTCGACGCTGGCCGGCTGGCGGGAGACGGCGCGGAGTTTCGTGCTGCGAACCGGAGCGTCGACCCGCAGTCCGCTGTACGTTGTGCCGCGTCGGGCCTTCGCCGACCCCGCCGGCCAGCGGGTGTTCCGTGACCTGCTGGAACGGCACGTCGGCGGGATCACACCCTGATCACCACAGCCGTGGTGGACTTTCCACCACAGGCGTGGTGATCACGGGGGCGGTGCGCGCCCTGTGCGGAGCCGGCGTGAGCCTGCCGGGCAAAGCCACGTAATCTCGACCGTCGTGTCCTGTCCAAGCGCGACGTTGGTCGTCTGGACGTCCGGGTGGCTGCACGGCGCAGCCGCAGCCGACGACGTCCTCGACGCCCTGAACACCTGGGCCGAGCTGCACGAGGTGCTTGCCGACGATGCCGGCACCGCCACCGCGCTCGATCTGCCAGGTCCCGGCGAACCACCCGCCGGCCCAGCCCTGCTGCTCGCCGCCCTGCGCCGCTCCGGAGCCACCGGCGGCCGCCTCGCCCTGCCGGTGCCCGGCGACCTGCGCGGGCTCGGCGGCAAGGGTCCGCTCAGCGCCGCGGCGCTGCGGGCGGGCGAGGCCGTGGTGCTGCCCGAGGTCGGTGTCGGCATCGTGCCCGAGACCGTGGCCGAGTCCGTGATCCGATGGACCGTGTACGACCTGCCGACGGCGGCCGGCGCGGAACACGTCCCGCTCAGCGAGGCCGAGCACGGCCTGACCGAGGCGATGCGGTCGGCGGCCTCGACGCTCGTCTCGCTCGACGTGGCGCGGCACCGGCCGAACGTGCGAGCGGAGATCGACGACCTGACCGCGGCCGCCGAGCACACGCCGTGGCCAGCTGGCATGCCGCAGCGGGCGCTGCGCGTGTTCCAGCGCGCCGCCGACCTGGCCGCCATCGTGACCGTGGCGTCCAGCGACGCGCCGGGCGCCGCCCTGTCGGCCTCGGCGACGCAGGCAAGGGCGGACGCCCTGCGGCCGCTGTCCGACGCCGTGCGCCGGGCCCGCTGCGCGGCCGTCGACGAGGCGGTCCGCGTCTTCTCCAACCGCGTCCTCGGCCCGTGACCCCGCTCGTGGGTTGGCCCGCGCGTCGCGGCGCGCGGGCCCACCCACGGGTGCTCAGCGCCTGAGGCGTTCGCAGCAGCCGACCGCGCAGGGCGCGCCGTTGACGGTGCAGCCGGCGACCGGGAAGTCGGACTCCTTGCGCGCAGGCGCGCCGGCGACGTGCTCCCTGACCAGTTCGACCACCAGTTCGGCGAACCTCGGGTCGCTGCTCGGCGTCGCCGCCCTGGCGAAGGCCATCCCGTGCTCGGCGGCGCGCTCGGCGGCCTCGGTGTCCAGGTCCCAGACCACCTCAAGGTGGTCGCTGACGAACCCGACCGGGCAGACCACCACGGCCGGCACGCCGTCGGCGTGCAGGGCGTCCAGGTGATCGAGGATGTCGGGTTCGAGCCACGGGATGCGCGCAGGGCCCGACCGCGACTGCCACACCACGTCGTAGTCCTCCGCGCCGACGGCCGCCGCGACGAGCCTGGCCGCCTCGGCGACCTGCCGGGAGTAGCGGTGGCCGCCCTCCTCCGGCGGGCCGGCGGCCGCGTCGGCGGCCGAGGGCACCGAGTGCGCGGTGAACACCAGCCGGTGCCGCGAGCCGACCGCCGACGGCAGCGTCTCGATCGCGGCCCGCACCGCGTCGGCGAACGCGCCGACGAACAGCGGGTGGTCGAAGAAGTGCCGGAGCTTCACCAGCTCGGGGGCGTCCGCGCCGACGGCGGCGCGGGCCCGCTCGATGTCCTCGTCGTACTGCCGGCACGCCGAGTAGCCGCCGTAGGCGCTGGTCGGCAGCACCAGGGCGCGGCGGACGCCGTCGGCGGCCATCGTCGCCACGGTGTCCTCGGCGAGCGGATGCCAGTTGCGGTTGCCGAAGTAGACCGGCAGGTCGATGCCCTGGTCGGCCAGCTCGGCGCGCACCGCGTCCATGGCGTCGCGGTTGAGCCGGTTGATCGGCGACACCCCGCCGAAGTGCTGGTAGTGCTGCTCGACCTCGTCCAGCCGCTCCGGCGGGACTCCCCTGCCCCTGGTCACGTTCTCGAGGAAGGGTCGGACGTCCTCGGGTCCCTCCGGACCGCCGAAGGACAGCCACAGCAGCGCGTCGTAACTCACGCGTCAATCCTCGCCCGCGCGTCCGGCGGACGTGCAGGCGGGTGGTCGGGTCAGTTGTGCACCGAGCGGTACTTGCGCACCGACAGGGTGGCGAACACCGCGATGATCACCAGCGACCACAGCACCGAGGCGAGCACGGCGTGCCGCATCGGCCAGGCGTCGGCGACCGGGATGGAGCCCTGGTTGCCGAACAGCTCGCGGCACGCCTGCACGGTGGCGCTGAACGGGTTCCAGTAGGCCACCGTCTGGAGGAACGCCGGCATGCCGCCGACCGGCACGAACGCGTTGGACAGGAACGTCACCGGGAACAGCCAGACCAGGCCGCCGGTGGTCGCCGCCTCCGGGGTGCGCACCGAGATGCCGATCAGCGCCCCGATCCAGGAGAACGCGAAGCCGAGCAGCAGGAGCAGTCCGACGCCGCCGAGCGCGCTGAGGAAGCCCTCGTTGGTCCGCCAGCCGATCGCGAAGGCGACCACGACCAGCACGAACAGCGTGATCGCCGTCTGCACCAGGTCGGCGGTCGTCCGGCCGGCCAGCACGGCCGAGCGGGCCATCGGCAGCGAGCGGAACCGGTCGACCAGGCCCTTGGACATGTCGGTCGCCATGCCGGCTCCCGCGCCTGCCGTGGCGAAGGTGACGGTCTGGGCGAAGATGCCGGCCATCAGGAACTGCTTGTAGTCCGTGCCGGGCACCGGGATCGCCCCGCCCATCACGTAGGTGAACAACAGCACGAACATGACCGGCTGCATCAGCCCGAAGATGATCATCTCAGGGGTCCGCACCATACGGATCAGGTTGCGCTTGGCGATCACCAGCGAGTCGTGCAGCGACTGCCGCAGCCCGCCCTGGGGCACCGGAGCGGTGGCGTGCGCCACCGGACTGATCACGGCCATCAGGACACCCCCGTCTCGGCCTGCTTCGCGCCTCGGCCCTTCCTGGCCCTGCCCGGCGGCGCGTTCTGCGTCTCCTCCTCGGCCGCGTGGCCGGTCAGCGACAGGAACACGTCGTCAAGGGTCGGCCTGCGCAGGCCGACGTCGTCGATCTGCACGCCCCGCGCGTCGAGGTCCCTGATCAGGTCGGCGAGCACCTTCGCGCCGCCGCTGACCGGGACGGTGATCCGGCGGGTGTGCTGCTCGATGGTCGGCTCGCCGGTGGCGAAGGTCGCCATCGCGTCCACCGCGTCCTGGATCCGCTCGCGGTCCTGCACGACCACCTCGACGCGCTCGCCGCCGATCTGCGCCTTCAGCTCGTCCGCGGTGCCCCTGGCGATCACCCTGCCGTGGTCGACGACGGCGATCGCGTGCGCGAGCCGGTCGGCCTCCTCCAGGTACTGGGTGGTGAGCAGCAGCGTTGTGCCCTCGGCGATCAGCGACTCGATCACCTCCCACAGCGCCATCCGGTTGCGCGGGTCGAGGCCGGTGGTCGGCTCGTCGAGGAACATCACCGGCGGCCGCACCACGAGGGCGGCGGCGAGGTCGAGCCTGCGGCGCATGCCGCCCGAGTACGTCTTGGCGGTGCGGTCCGCCGCGTCGCCGAGGTTGAACCACTCCAGCAGCTCCATCGCCCGCGCCTTCGCCACGCGCGCGGACATCTGGTACAGCTCGCCGACCATCTGGAGGTTCTCGCGGCCGGTCAACTGCTCGTCGACGGCGGCGTACTGGCCGGACAGCCCGATCAGGCTGCGGACCCGGTTCGGCTCCCTGAGCACGTCCACGCCGGCGACCGTCGCCCTGCCGGAGTCGGGCTTGAGCAGGGTGGTCAGCACCCGCACGGTGGTGGTCTTGCCGGCGCCGTTGGGCCCGAGCAGCCCGAGCACCGTCCCCTCCGGCACGTCCAGGTCCACGCCGTCGAGCGCGCGCACGTCACCGAAGGTCTTCACGAGTCCTTCGGCGCTAATGGCTCCCGCCATCTGCCTCTCCCCCGTGCCGTGGTGTGTCACCGAGCGGTCAGCGTCATCCTGTCGGCGATCGCAGCAGTGTGCTGACCGATTCGGTCGATTGCACGCGAATTATTGGGGTGGCTCGCGGAAAACGCAGTCCGGGACGCGAAGCGACCTCGGACCGTGCCCGGTCGGGCACGGTCCGAGGTCGGGAGCCGCGACGCGCCGGCGGCCGGGCCGCCGGCGCGGATCACATGCCGGTGGCGTGCAGGCCGCCGTCGACCCACACCATCGAGCCGGTGGTGGCGGGCAGCCAGTCGGACAGCACGGCGCAGATCGACTTGGCCACCGGGGTGGCGTCGGTCAGGTCCCAGCCGAGCGGCGCGCGCTCGGTCCAGGCGTCCTCGAGCCCGCTGAAACCGGGGATCGACTTCGCGGCCATCGTCCGAACCGGACCGGCGGCGACGAGGTTGACCCGGATGCCCTTGGGACCGAGGTCGCGCGCGAGGTAGCGGGTGACGGACTCGAGCGCGGCCTTGGCGACGCCCATCCAGTTGTAGGCGGGCCACGCGAGCCTGGCGTCGAAGTCCATGCCGACCACGGAGCCGCCCGGCTGCATCAGCGGCAGGCAGGCCATCGTCAGCGACTTGAGCGAGTACGCCGACACCTGCACGGCCGTGGCGACGTCCTCCCACGGCGCGGCGAGGAAGTCGGCGCCCAGCGTGGTCGGCGGGCCGTAGGCGATCGAGTGCAGCACGCCGTCGATGCCGTCCATGTGCTCACGGACCTTGTCGGCCAGGCCGTCCAGGTGCTCCTGGTTGGTGACGTCCAGCTCGATCACGGGAGCCGGGGTCGGCAGGCGCTTCGCGATCCGCTCGACCAGGCTCATCCGGCCGAAGCCGGTCAGCACGACCTGGGCTCCCTGCTCCTGCGCGACGCGCGCCGCGTGGAACGCGATCGACGCGTCGGTGATCACACCCGTGATCAGCAGGCGCTTGCCTTCGAGCAGTCCACTCACTTAGGTCCTCCGTTGGTGTGTTCCCAGGTCGTGCACAAGAAAGTCATCAGTGGCCCATGCCGAGGCCGCCGTCGACGGGCAGCACCGCGCCGTTGATGTAGGCGGCGTTGTCGGAGGCCAGGAAGGCGACGGCGGCGGCGATCTCCTCGACCGAGCCGTAACGGCCGGCCGGCACCCTGCCGAGGAACTCCTTCTTGACGTCGTCCGGCAGGTCGGCGGTCATGTCGGTGGTGATGAAGCCGGGGGCGACGACGTTGGCGGTGATGTTGCGCGAGCCGAGCTCGCGGGCGATGGACCGGGCCATACCCACCAGGCCCGCCTTGCTCGCCGCGTAGTTGACCTGGCCCGCCTGGCCGGTCATGCCGACCACCGAGGAGATGAACACCATCCGGCCCCACTTCTTGCGCAGCATCCCCATGGACGCGCGCTTGGCCACCCGGTAGGCGCCGGTCAGGTTGGCGTCAAGGACGTTGGTGAACTGGTCCTCGGACATCCGCAGCAGCAGGGTGTCGTCGGTGATGCCGGCGTTGGAGATCAGCACCTCGACGGGACCGTGCTCCGCCTCGACCTCCTTGAAGGCGGCGTCGATCTCGGCCGCGTCGGTGATGTCGCACCGCACGCCGAACAGGCCATCGGGCGCGCCGGAACCCCGGTGCGTCACCGCGACCTTGTCGCCGTTGTCGGCGAAGGCCCTGGCGATCGCCAGGCCGATGCCGCGATTGCCGCCAGTGACCAGAACGGACCTTGCCACGCGCTGCTCCTGTTCATCGGTGCTGGTGATCGACCGTGAGGTTATCCGTTACCACCTGGTACCCAGGAACTCGGCTCGGATCCGTGGGCGCACGTCACACCGAGAACGGTCCGGATGCGGTAGGAGTGGACCGTGGAAGCCTTGTCACGGACTCTCGTCGCCGCGCTGCGCACCGAGGTGGCCGGCGACGTGCTCGCCGACGCCGGCAGCCGCGCGGTGTACTCGGTGGACGCCTCCAACTACCGACACGTGCCCACGGTGGTGGTGCGCCCGCGTTCCGTCGACGACGTGCACGCCGCCGTCGCGGTCGCCGCGCGGCACGGCGTGCCGATCACCAACCGGGGCGCCGGCACCAGCGTCGCCGGGAACTCGACCGGCTCGGGGCTGGTGCTCGACTTCTCCCGCTACCTCGACCGGGTGGTCTCGGTCGACCAGGACCGCCGCCTGGCCACCGTGCAGCCGGGCGTGGTGCTCGACCGGCTCAACGACCGGGCGCGCCGGCACGGCCTGGTGTTCGGCCCGGATCCGTCCACGCACAGCCGCTGCACGCTCGGCGGCATGATCGGCAACAACGCGTGCGGCGCGCACTCGGTGGCGTGGGGCAAGACCGTGCACAACGTGGAGTCCCTCGACGTGCTGCTGGCCGACAGCACCGCGCTGACGGTCGGCCGCACCGACGCGGCCGAGCTGGCCGGCCTGACGGCCAGGAACGACCGGGTCGGGCGGCTGTACCGGGACCTGGTGGCGCTGCGCGACGAGACCGTCGACACCGTGCGGGCCTTCCCGACGCTGACCCGGCGGGGTTCCGGCTACAACCTCGACGAGCTGCTGCCCGAGCGCGGCTTCGACCTCGCGCGGGCCCTGGTCGGCTCGGAGGGCACCTGTGTGACGGTGCTCGGCGCGACGGTCCGGCTGGTGCCGGCGCCGGGCGCGCGGGCGCTGGTGGTGTTGGGTTTCCCGGACACCTACGCGGCGGCCGACCAGGTGCCGGCGCTGGACGGCCTCGACCTGCTCGCGGTGGAGGGCATCGACGCAGGCCTTGTCGCGGTGGTGCGGCGGCGCGATCCGGGGTCGGCGGCGCTGGGGTTGCTGCCGGAGGGGATGAGCTGGCTGTTCGTGGAGACCGGCGGCGCCGACCGGGCGGAGGCGGCCGACGCCGCGCGCCGGGTGGTGCTGGCCATGCCGGCCGCCACGGGGTCGGTGGTGCTGACCGACCCGGCGCAGCAGCGGGTGTTGTGGAAGATCCGCGAGGAGGGCGCCGGCCTGGCGACCAGGATGGCCGACGGCTCCGAGGCGTGGTCGGGGTGGGAGGACACCGCGGTGCCGCCCGAGCGGCTCGGCGTCTACCTGCGGGAGTTCGACGCGCTGCTGGCCAGGCACGGCCGCAGGGGCATCACCTACGGCCACTACGGCGAGGGCTGCCTGCACGTGCGGATCGACTTCGACCTGCGCAGCGCGACGGGGGCCGCCGGCTACCGAGCGTTCCTCCAGGACGCGGCGGACCTGGTCGTCTCGCACGGCGGCTCGCTGTCCGGGGAGCACGGCGACGGGCAGGCCCGCTCGGAGCTGCTGCCACGGATGTACCCGCCCGACGCCATCGCCGCGTTCGGCCGGTTCAAGGCCGCGTTCGATCCGGACGCCCTGCTGAACCCCGGCCGGATCGTGGACCCGCTGCCGCTGGACCGGGACCTGCGCGTGCTGGTCGCGCCCGCGCGCATCCCCAGCCGCGCCGAGCTGGCGCTGCGGGCCGACGGCGGCGATGTCGCGGCGGCGACGCGGCGCTGCGTCGGGGTCGGCAAGTGCCTGAACTCCTCGGGCGGGGTGATGTGCCCGAGCTACCGGGTGACCAGGGAGGAACGGCACTCCACCAGGGGCAGGGCGCGGCTGCTGTTCGAGATGCTGACCGGGGACGTGGTGCGCGGTGGTTGGCGCTCCCGCGAGGTGCGCGACGCGCTGGACCTGTGCCTGTCCTGCAAGGGATGCAAGCGCGACTGCCCGGTCGACGTGGACATGGCGACCTACAAGGCGGAGTTCCTGCACCGGCACTACAAGCGCAGGCTGCGGCCGGCCGCGCACTACTCGATGGGGTTCCTGCCGCTGTGGCTCGCGCTCGGCCAGCGGGTGCCGCGCCTGGTCAACGCGATCACCGGCGGGCCGTTGGGCTGGCTGGTCAAGCGCGTCGGCGGCATCGCGCGGGAACGCGAGATCCCCCGGCTGGCGGCGCGGTCGCTGCGGTCCTGGTTCGCCGGCAGGCCCGCGTCGACGGGCGAGCGCCGGGTGCTGTTGTTCCCGGACACCTTCACCAATCGCTTCGATCCCGAGGTCGGCCAGGACGCCGTCGCGGTGTTGGAGCGGCTGGGCTGCGGGGTTGAACTGCCCAGGAGCGCGGTGTGTTGCGGGCTGACCTGGATGTCCACCGGGCAGCTCGGCGTGGCGCGCGGGGTGTTGCGGCGCACGGCGCGGACGCTGCGGCCGTGGACCAGTGCCGGGGTGCCGGTGGTCGGGTTGGAGCCGAGCTGCACAGCGTTCCTCCGCTCGGACGCGCTGGAACTGGCCGGCGACGACGAGGACGTGCGGGCTCTGGCCGGGTCCGTGCGCACGTTCGCCGAGCAGGTCGCGCCGGACGCCGAGCGGCTGGCGCCCGCCGAGCCCGCCGCGAGGCCGTCGCCTGCCGTGGTGCAGTTGCACTGTCACCAGTACGCCGAGCTCGGCTCCGACGCGGACCGGACAGTGTTCGCGGCGGCCGGGCTGGACGCGACCGTGCTCGACGCGGGGTGTTGCGGGCTGGCCGGCAACTTCGGCTTCGAGCGCGGCCACTACGAGGTGTCGATGGCCTGCGCCGAACAGGCGTTGCTGCCGGCGGTGCGGGCGGCCGACCGGGACACCGCGGTGCTCGCAGACGGGTTCAGCTGCCGCACCCAGCTGCGCCAGGCCACCGACCGCGAGCCGGTGCACCTGGCCACCGCGCTGGCCCGCGCCCTCGGCCTGCGCTGAGCCGAGGCCGGCCCGGCCTGGACTCGGGCCTGCCGTGACCAGGGCCTGCCGTGATAGGCAAAGGGGCCTGCTCGCGCCCCCGTGCGCGAGCAGGCCCCCACCCCCAGTGGACCGGAGGGTTATCCCGCGGACACCGGCACGGCGTCCTCGACGGACCCGGCGGGCACGGCGGCCTGCGCGGCCCGGCGGCGGCGCAGGCCGAACAGCGACACCAGGGCGCCGATCACCGCGATGCCGGTCACCACGGCCAGCGCCGGGTGGACGCCGGCCGAGAGCGCGGCGGGGCCGGTCGTGCCCTCGCCCGCGTTGGCGGTGACCACGGCCGTCGTGATCGCCAGCACCACCGCGCCGCCGATCTGCATCGACGTGTTCACCAGGCCGGACGCGAGGCCCTGCTCGTCGTCGGCGACGCCGTCGGTGGCCTGGATGTTCAGCGACGAGAAGGTCAGCGCGCAGCTGATGCCCAGCAGCAGCATGCTCGGCAGGATCACCGCCGCGTAGCTCGGCGCGTCGCCCGCGCGCAGGAACAGGGCGTAGGCGGCGACCAGGGCGACGAAGCCGACGAAGATCAGCCTGCCGGTGCCGACGCGGTCGACCAGCGAGCCCATCTTGGTCGACGCGAACGCCACGATCAGCGCGGCCGGCAGGAACGCCAGCGCCGTCTGGAGCGCCGTCCATCCGAGCAGGGTCTGCATGTACTGGGTGACGACGAACTGGAAGCCGACGTAGGAGCCGAAGAAGATCACCGCGCCGAGGTTGGCCCGCACCAGCGTGCCGGAGCGGAGAATGCCCAGTCGCACCAACGGATGCGCGGTGCGCCGCTCGATGATCACGAACGAGACGAGCAGGGCGATGACCACGACGAAGGAGATCACGGTCTGCGCCGAGAGCCATCCGACGCTCGGGGCCTGCACCACGGCGTAGACGAGCAGCAGCATGGCGGCGGTGGCGGTCACCGCGCCGGCCACGTCGTAGCCGCCGACGGCCCGGTCCTCGGCGTGCTCCCTCGGGATCAGCCGCAGGCCGGCGACGAGGGCGATCAGCGCGATCGGCACGGGCAGCAGGAAGGTCCAGCGCCAGCCGACCTCGGTCAGCAGCCCGGACAGGACGAGGCCGAGGGAGAAACCGCTGGCGCCGCAGGCGGTGTAGATGCTCAGCGCGCGGTTGCGGGCCGAGCCCTCGGCGAAGGTCGTGGTGATGATGGACAGGCCGGCCGGGGCGGTGAAGGCCGCGCCGACGCCCTTGATGAAGCGGGTCGCGATGAGCAGGGTCGGGTCGCTGACCAGGCCGCCGAGCAGCGAGGCGACGGCGAAGGCCGCGAGCGCGATCAGGAACACGCGGCGGCGGCCGAGCAGGTCGGCGGTGCGCCCGCCGAGCAGCAGCAGGCCGCCGTAGCCGAGCACGTAGCCGCTGACGATCCACTGGAGCGAGGACGTGGACAGGCCGAGGTCGTGGCGGATGGACGGGAGGGCGACACCGACCATCGAGATGTCGAGGCCGTCGAGGAAGAGCGCTCCGCACAGCACCACGAGCGCGCCCCAGAGCTTCGGGCTCCAGCGCTCGCCTGTGGCCGGAGCGGTCGTTGAGGGGGTCACGGAAGAGAACATTCCATGCATCTGCATCTAGTGCAAGTGCATTTTATTCAGTTGCACATAGTGCTCGTGCATCTGCTAGGATGCGGTGGTGACCGACACAGACGTCGTGAACGCCTGGCGTGAGCTGTTGAGTCGACACGCCTCGACGTGGTGCGAACTCGACCGCGAGCTCAACGAGCGCTACGGCCTCGGGGCGAGCGAGTTCGAGGTGCTGGACCGCCTTGCCGAGGGCGTCAAGGACGCGTACCGCGTCCAGGAACTCGGCGCCATGGTGTTCCTCAGCCAGAGCGCGCTGTCCCGCCTGATCGGACGGCTGGAGACCAAGGGCCTCGTCGTGCGCAGCATGTGCGACAGCGATCGGCGCGGCATCTCCGTGTGCCTCACCGACGCGGGCCGCGAGCTGTACGCCGCCGCCAAGCCGACGCACCGCAGTGTGCTGGCCGCCAGCTTCGCCGACGCGCCCGCCTGACACAACCGGTTTTCGGCCGGGTGGCGCGGGGTCGAGCGTTCGACGGCCCGACCCCGGCCATCAGACAGGCTGGGCAGCGGTGCGGCGCGCGATCACCCGGCGCGGCACGGAGGGTTCAGCGGACCGACACGGTCAGCGCGTCGATCATCGAGCGGAACACCGCGAGCCCGAGGCTCCTCGGCACCCTGGACAGCAGGGCCATCGTGGCCGCCGAACTCGCCACCACGCGCACGCCGTGGCCGCGCTCCCTGGCGTGCCGGTCGGCGAACACGATGGCGCCAAGGCCGGCGACGCCGAGATAGTTCACCCCGGTCAGGTCCACCACCAGCAGCGGCCACCGCTCCACGGCGGCGACCAGCAGCCCGGCCAGCTCGTCCCGGCTCTGGCCGGAGATCTCCCCGGCCACCCGGACGATCACCCCGCGCTCCCCTTCAAACGCGCGAGTGGTCATCAGGCGGCCGCCAGCGCCGTCCGTCGTTCTCTCCAGGGTGGCGCCCCACTCCGGTGTCTGCTCAGCCATGTCGTGGTCCGTCTCGTCCGCGCGGGTCAGTGCCACGGGATACCCCGGCCGACCCCCGCGCAAACCACCGATCGACGAATTTCTGCCACATCTCCGCCGCGCCCGGGAGTCCCCGCCGCCCAGGACTCCCGGCGCGGGCCCGGCCGAGCGCCGGCGTCAGATCACCGCGCGGCGTCGGAACCGTTCGGCAGCAACGAGAGCAGGCCGCCCGCCGCCCAGATCCGCCGCACGAACGCGCCGGGCTGGTCGAGCGGGATCCGCACGCCGTCCTCGGTGACCAGGGTGGCGTCTTCCAGGTTCACCGTCACGTGCTGACCCTGCCGAAGCGACAGCAGGTCCTCCTGCCGCGTGAAGGTGAGGCAGGGCAACCCGTTGTTGGTGGCGTTGCGGAAGAAGATCCTGGCGAAGTCGACGGCCAGCACCGCGCCGACGTGGTTGAGCTTGATGGCGCGCACCGAGGTCTCCCTGCTCGACCCGCAGCCGAAGTTCCTGCCGGCAACCAACACGTCGCCCGGCCGGATCTCCTGCTGGATCTTCGGGTCGTACCCGTGGAACAGGCCGCGCCTGACCTTGTCCGGATCGAGGCTGTAGAACGCGGGCGGATGGATGACGTCGGTGTTGACGTCGTCGCCGAACAGCCAGATCCGACCGCTGATCTCGTTCACCGCGCGCCTTCGTTCCGGTACAGGTCGGGGCCGATGCGGCCGAGCAGCGCCGCCCGCGCGACGGTGCGCGCGCTGGCCAGGTAGGTGCGGCTGTCCCAGTGGCCCATCCTGCCTCGGAAGTTCCGGTTCGAGGTGGACACGCAGACGTCGTCCGCGCCGAGCACGCCCTTGTCGATGCCGCCGCACGCGCCGCAGCTGGAGTGGTTGAAGGTCGCGCCAGCGTCGGTGAGGGTCTCCACGTAGCCCGCGCGCAGCGCCTGCTTGAACACCTCGACCGAGGCCGGGATCACGATGAACCGGACCGCCGGATGCACGGCCCTGCCCGCCACCTCCTCGGCGGCGTCGCGGATGTCCTCCAGCCGCCCGCTCGAACAGGAGCCGAGGAACGCGGTGGAGATCGACACGGACTCGACCTCGCTGACCGGCACGACGTTGCCCGGCGAGTACGGCCTGGCGATCCGCGCGTCCAGCGCGCTGAGGTCGATGTCGAGTACCCGCTCGTACACCGCGTCCGCGTCGGGCAACACGGGCGTGGCGAGCAGTTCGCCGTCGCGTCGCACGCAGTAGTCGGCGGTGACCTCGTCTGGCACGAACACGCCGAACTTCGCGCCGAGCTCGACGGCCATGTTGGCCACGGCGAAGCGGTCGTCCTGGGAGAGCTTGGGCCGCGACTCGTCGTGGAACTCCAGGCAGCGGTACTGGGCGCCGCTCTCGCCGAGCAGCCGCAGCAGCTCCAGCACGATGTCGCGGCCGCTGGAGGTCGGCGGCAGCTCGCCGTGGAAGCGCACCGCGATCGTCTCCGGCCGGCGCAGCCAGGTGGTGCCGGTGACGAGGGTGAACAGGATGTCCGTCGCGCCCATGCCGGTGGCGCAGGTGCCGATGCCGCCGCCCATCACGGTGTGACTGTCGGCGCCGACGACGAGTCCGCCCGGCTGGCAGAGCCGGTGCTCGACGAGGAGCTGGTGGCAGATCCCCCTGTCCAGCATCAGGTTCGTCACCTGGTTGTCCCTGGCGAAGCGCAGGAACTTGTTGGAGATGTCGGCGTACTCGATGGTCGACGGCGGGGAGAAGTGGTCGTTGGTCAGCAGCACCCGGTCCCGGTCCCAGATGGTCAGGCCGCGCCGCTCGAAGTCGTCGATGAGCAGCGCGGTGGTCGCATCGTGGCCAAGCACCGCGTCCACCCTGACCAGGCGGTAGGCGGCCGTGCCGTCGTCGTCCGCGCTGTGCGCGTCGATGACCTTGTCACTGATGGTCCTGCCGGCCACGGTCCTCCTCAACACGCCGTCGGTACCCACTGATCAGCACGTCCTCGGGAACGCCCGCCAGCGCCGCCGAGGTGAACTCCTCCTTGGCCAGGAACGCCCTGTCGTGCCCGGTCTTGTCCCGCTCGTCGGCCACGCACTTGAGCTCCCGCAGCAGCTCGTGCGCGGTCGCGTCGTCGCACTCGGCGCCCGCGCGGCCGAGGATGTGCCGGACCAGCGAGGTGCCGCTGTGCTTGCCGAGTACGTAGGCGCGTTCGCCGCCGGTCCACGACGCCGGCAGGAACTCGTAGCTGGCGGTGTTCTTCAACATGCTGTCGACGTGGAGGCCGGACTCGTGCCGGTAGACGTTGAACCCGGTCACCGGTTTGGTTGCGCTCATGTGGATGCCGCTGATCCGCTCGACCAGCCGGGACAACGCGGGCAGGCTCTCGGGATCCACGCCGTGCTCGATGCCGTGCAGGTGGGTCAGCGCGGCGAGGCACTCGGCGAGGTCGGCGTTGCCGGCCCGCTCACCGATCCCGTTCACCGTGCAGGTGATGGCCCGGGCGCCCGCCTCCACCGCGGCGAGGGTGTTCGCGGTGGCCAGCCCGAAGTCGTTGTGCGCGTGCGTGCAGATCGCGACGGCCGGGTCGAGCCGTTCGGCCAGGAAGCGCACCAGTTTCCGCATGCCGGCGGGGTGCGCGCAGCCGACCGAGTCGGCCAGGATCAGCCGCGCGGCCGTTCCGTCGCTGCACACCTCGTCGACCAGCGCGGCCATGTGCTCGGGATCGGCCCTGGTGGCGTCCTCGAAGACGACGTTGAGGCCCATGCCCCTGCCGAGCACCTCGCGCGCGCCGGCCCGCATGATCTCGCTCGCCTGATCCCGAGTGATGCCAAGGGTTTCCCGCAGCCGCAGGTCGCTGGTCGGCATGAACATGAAGACCTCGTCGGCACCCGCCTTCTCGGCCGCGGCGACGTCCTGCGGCAGGGGCCGCGCGGTGGCGCCGATGCTGGCGCGCACGCCGCGGTGCCGCATCTCCTGCATCGCCTCGAGATCGGCGCCGGAGGATGCCGGGAAGCCGGCGTCCAGCACGCGCACCCCGGCGGCCGACAGCGCCTCGGCGAGGTGGACCTTCTCCTCGACCGTGAACCACACGCCCGGCGTCTGCTCGCCGTCACGCAGTGTGCAGTCGATCACCTCGACCGAGGCGGGATGGTGTGACATCGACTCGGATTGTTGATCGTTCATACTCGCGTCAAACTCGCGCGGCAGTCACTCGGAATGGCACAGAAAATCCCTTTTCGAGGTACGATGATTGGTTTCGGACGTCCTATCATCGACGGTGACGATAGCGCCGAGGCCCCCAGGCCACCGTGATCAAACCCCACCGAACAGTCGTCGTCAACACCGTGCAGGAAATACGGCCGAATGGCCGAAAGTCGATCTACGACGGCTGATCACGGATCTGGAAAGGGCATTCCCGCACGCCCCGGTCGCCGATGCCGCGACGGGTCGCTACTGGGCCGAATCGCGCCTGCAACATCCGCCAGAAGCGACAATTGCCCCAATCGTGCCGCCTCGGCGGATCCGGCAGCAGTCCCATCATCCCATCGTCTCCGATAACAACTAGATAACTGTCTCCGCGAATACGTGGCCTCGCTTTTAGTCGATAAGGCACAAAGTATGGCGCGACATCGTTCCCCGTGCGCCGAGCCGACACGTTTGAGAAAGACGGTCATGCAACCTTCCCATGTCTTCACCGACAGTCAGCGCGACGACCTGCGTGCCGCGCTGGAGACCGTCGACAAGAATCCGTACGGCGACTACTCTGTGTTCTCTCGCGCCGTCGCCGATGTGATCGACAGAGGTCAGGTCCCGCGTTTTCTGTTCGAGGTGACCGAGCGGATCCGCACGGACCGGGAACAGGGCGTCTCGGCCGCGCACGTCCTGCGCAACTGCCCCGTCGACCAGGTCGTCCCGGTGCTCGACCAGGAGGACCCGCTCGCGGACAAGTACGCCAAGAAGAAGACCTTCGTGGCCGAGGCGTTCCTCGAGCTGTTCGGCCAGCTGGTGGCCACCCCGCTGCTGTCCTACGGGGCCAGGTTCAACGGGGACTTCTTCATCGACGTGATCGCCATCAACCGCTACCGGGGCAAGCAGACCGGGTTCAGCGACGGCGAGCTCGCGTTCCACAACGACCGCACCGCCCACCCCGTCCGCGCGGACTACATCACGCTGCTCGGCATGCGGTGCCCGGACGGCGACTTCACCTACACCAGCTTCGTGGACGGCCGCACCCTACTCGCCGGGCTGAGCGAGCAGGACCAGCACACCCTTCGCCTGCCCTACTTCGTCACCCCGTTCGACGTGCTGTCCAAGGACAACAACCGGACCCTCACCGTGTCCGAGGCGCACCCCATCCTGGAGAACGACCACAGCGTCCGCTACGTGGACACCCACACCACCGTCGCGGCCGACGCCCCGGCCTCGGCGAAGAACGCCTTGCTGGCGTTGAAAAACGTCCTGGTCAGGTCGGAGAAGCAGCGGCACCGCATCCGCACCGGCGACCTGTTCACCTTCGCCAACCAGGACGGCCTGCACAGCCGCGAGCACATCGAGATCAACGACCCCGAGCGAGCCCGCACGCGCTGGCTGCTCAAGACTTACGCGTTCCGCGACCGGGCGGCGGCCGACCGGCACAACGGGCGCTGGCAGGACGGCGTCGTCGGCCGGATCGGCGACTGACGCGGTGCGCGAGCGAACAGTTCAACTCAGCGCGCCTCGTGCCGAATCGGCGTACCGCGTCGCGGTGGTCGGCAGCGGCCCGAGGGGGCTGATGGCGGTGGAGCGGATGGCCGCCAGGCTGGCCGAGCGGCCGGTCCGGCGGCCGGTGGAGATCCTGCTGATCGACGCGGTCGAGGTCGGCGCCGGCCGGATCTACCGGACGAACCAGCCGCCCTGGTTCCTGCTGAACACGGTGGCCGGCATGGTGTCCGCGTTCTCCGGACTGCCCGACGACGGCCCGACCAGGGCGGGTTCCGGCCCTTCGCTGTACGAGTGGTGGCGGACGATCGACCCGGTCAACGCCTCGCCGGACGGCTACGCGGCGCGCGCCGACTACGGCCGCTACCTGCGTTTCGTGCTGGACGCGGTGGAGGGCGGGCTGCCGGACACCACGACGCTGCGCCGGATCCGCGCCAGGGTGGCCGACCTCCAGTCGACCGGCACCGGCTACCTCCTGACGCTGACCGGCGGCGAATCCCTTGCGGTGGACCGGGTCGTGCTCACCACGGGACACTCGCAGCCGGAGCTGACCGGGCCGCTGCGCGACCTCGCCGAGTTCGCCGCCGACCGGCCCCGGCTGCGCTACCTGCGGGGCGACTCCGCGGCGGACATGCCGCTCGACGCGATCCCGGCGGGCACCCCGGTCGGCGTGCTCGGCCTTGGCCTGTCCTTCTACGACGTGATGGCCGCGTTCAGCCTCGGCAGGGGCGGCCGGTTCACCGAGGCGGACGACGGCGGGCTGCGCTACCACCCGAGCGGCCGGGAACCGGTGCTGGTGGCCGGTTCGCGCAGCGGGATGCCGCTGCCGGCGCGCGGATGCAACCAGAAGCCGCCGAGGTTCGGCTACCGGCCGGTGCTGTTCACCGAGCAGCGCGTGCGGCGGAACTCCGTGCGAGCGCTGGACTTCCGGGCCGACGTGCTGCCCTGGCTGCTGGCCGAGATCGACCTCGTCTACTACGCGACCGCGCTGCGGCAACGGTTCGACGCCGCGCGCGCCGCCGCGTTCACCTCGGCGGTCGCCGCCCGCGCCGAACTGCCCGACGTGGTGGCGATCGCGGCCGAGCACGGCATCGCGGACCTCCCCCGGCTGAACCTCGACGCGCTGGCCCGGCCGTTCGCGGACCGGTCCTTCCCCGACCGGCCTTCCTTCGAGCGGGAGCTCGCCTCGATCATCCGGCGCGACCTGGTGGACGCGGACCGGGGCAACGTGGACTCGCCGCTCAAGGCGGCCCTCGACGTGCTGCGGGACTGCCGGCGGTTCATCTGCCAGCTGGTGGACTACTCGGGCCTCACGCCGTCCTCGCACCGCGACGACTTCCTCGGCTGGTACGTCCCGCGCAGCGCGTTCCTCGCCGCAGGGCCGCCATCGAGCAGGCTCCGGCAGCTCCTCGCGCTGATCGAGTGCGGAGTGCTGCGGGTGATCGGACCGAGGGCGCGGTTCGCCTGCGACGCCGCCAGCGGCCGCTTCACGGTGTCCTCCCCGCAGGTCGCCGGCGCCGAGGTCGCGGTCGACGTGGTGATCGACGCCCGCATTCCGTACCCGGACCTGCCACGCGACCTCAGCCCGCTGACCCGCAGGCTGCGCGAGCGCGGCATCTGGACCGGCTACGTCAACGGCGACGGCGCTGAGGCGTTCCACACCGGCGGCGTCGCGGTCACCGGCAGCCCGTACCACCCGGTCGCGCGGGACGGCGAGCCGGACACGGGCCTGTACGTGGTGGGCATCCCCACCGAGCACACCCGCTGGTTCATGCAGGTCGGCAGCAACCGGCCGGGGCTGTGGGGCGACTTCGTGCACGACTCCGACGCGATCGCGGCCGACGTCCTCGCCGCCGCCGACTGGGAGCGGGTGAGCGCGTGAAGTCCCGTGCGGCGCAACGGTTCGCCGGGTTGACGAGATCCGCGACGGTGGCCATACACGACCTCGTGCAGGACCTCCGTGCCGGCGGGGCGCGGATCCTCGACCTCGGCGGCGGGCAGCCCGACGTCGCCACGGCCGGGCACATCGCCGCCGAGGCGGCGGCCGCGCTCGAAGCGGGCTTCACCCACTACACGGGCAGCCGCGGCCTGCCGGAACTGCTGACCGCGATCGCCGCGAAGTTGGCCAAGGACAACGGCATCGCCGTCGATCCCCGCACCGACGTCATCGTGACGCCGTCGGCCAAGCACGCCCTGTTCGTGTCCATGATGACCATCCTCGACCCCGGCGACGAGATCCTGGTCCCGTCGCCGGGCTGGGTGAGCTACACGTCGATCGCGCACCTGGTCGGGGCCCGCGCGGTTCCGGTGGAGCTCAGCCCCACCAACGGTTTCCGCATCACCAGGCGGCTGCTCGACACCTGCGTCACCGACCGGACCAGGGCGATCCTGGTCAACACGCCGACCAATCCGACCGGCAACGCGCTGCGGCGGGAGGAGGCCGAGGACATCGCGGCCTTCGCCGCCGAGCACGACCTGTTCGTCGTGGCCGACGAGATCTACGAGAAGATCATCTTCGCCGGCCGCAAGCACCTGAGCCTGGCCGCCCTGCCGGGGTGCGCGGACCGGACGCTGACGGTGAACGGGTTCTCCAAGAGCTACGCCATGACCGGCTGGCGCCTCGGTTACGTCGCGGGCCCGACCGACCTCATCGGCGAGGCGGTCAAGGTCCAGGAGCACACCGTCAGCTGCGCCGCGTCCTTCGCCCAGCGCGGCGGCATCGCGGCGCTGACCGGCGGACAGCAGTTCGTCCTGGACATGGCGCAGGAGTACGGGCGGCGGCGGTCGCGGACGGTCGCCGCGCTGGCCGCCATGCCGGGTGTCGAGTGCGCGGATCCCGACGGGACCTTCTACGCGTTCCCCGACGTGCGCGGCGCGGGCTTCGCCGACTCGGCGGAGTTCGCGAAGTGGCTGCTGCGCACGGCCGGGGTGGCGGTGGTGGCGGGCACGGCGTTCGGGCCCGGCGGCGCCGGACACGTCCGGATCTCCTTCGCCGCGGCGCCTGCCGTGCTCGACGAGGCGCTGGACCGGATGGCCGCAGCCCTGGCCGACCGCGCGTGACCCGCGAGCGCCCGTCAGGCGGGCAGCGCCTGCTCCACGGTCGTGATCGTCGCGGTGCGGCGCAGCACGGACAGGGCCGCCTCGTGCAGTTCCTGGTCGGCCGTCGCGGTGGCGTCCTCCAGGACCTCGATCCGGTAGTCCCGGTCGTGCCCCTCGCGCGCGGTCGAGAGCACCACGAGGTCGGTGGTGACGCCGGCGAGCAGCAGGGTGTCGACTCCGCGCGCCTCGAGCAGCTCGGCCAACTCGGTGCCGTGAAAGGGACTCACCCTGCTCTTGCGCACCACGGGCTCGCCGTCGGCCGGCCGCACGGCGTCGTGCACCTGCGTGCCCCAGGTGCCCAGCCTCGGCACCAGCTCGTCTGGCACCACGCCGAACAGCGGCGAGTCCGCAGGGAAGTCCGAGAGATCCGGCGAGAAGCCGATGACCACGTAGATCACCGGAACACCGGCCGCCCGCGCGCGCCCGACCGCCACCGCCGCGCGGTCCAGCACGCCACGGTCGGTCGCGTGCGCGAGCGGGCCGGAGGCGGCCAGCGTGCCGTCGGGGTGCACGAGGTCGTTGATCAGGTCGAGCACCAGGAGTGCCGAACGCGGGTGCATTGTCGCCAGTCCCCAACCGCTGCGTCGATACGATGTGACGCATGAACATAGCCGGTGTTCCGCCCGTTTCGGGGCCGAGCGAGGGAAGTCGGCCGCCCGCGCTGGACGGCGAGCTCACCGACGATCCCGACGCGCTCGACGCGGCGGCGACGGACTTCGGCGGGCTCGTCACCAGGCAACCGCGCTGGGTGGCGCGGCCGGCGTCGACGGCCGACATCGCGGCTGTCGTCCGCTGGGCGGCCGGTCTCGGGCTGCCGCTCGCCGCGCGGGGACAAGGTCATTCGGTGTACGGCAGGTCGCTGGTCGAGGACGGCGTCGTGCTCGACCTGAGCGGTTTCCGGACCGTGCACGAGGTCGGCGGCGACCGCGTGGTCGTCGACGCGGGGGCCACCTGGGGCACGGTGCTCGCCGCCACCCTGCCGCACGGTCTGACACCCCCGGTGCTGCCCGACTATCTCGAACTCTCCGTCGGCGGCACGGTGTCTGCGGGCGGCATCGGCGGCACCACCCACCGGCACGGCGCGGCGAGCTGTCAGGTCATCGAACTCGACGTCGTCACCGGCGACGGCAGGGCCCTGACCTGTTCGCGCGACCGGCACCGCGACCTGTTCGACGCGGTGCGCGGCGGGCTCAGCCAGTGCGCCGTCATCACCAGGGCGACCCTGCGGTTGGTGCCGGCGATGGACCGGGCGCGCCAGTACACGCTGCGCTACCGCGACCTGCCCGCGCTGACCGCCGACCAGCGGCTGTTGCTTGCGGCCCAACGGGTCGACGTCGTGCAGGGCGCCGTTCTGGTCGACGGCGATGGCTGGCGGCACCAGCTGGAGGCCGCGGTCCTGCACTCCCAGGACGCGCGGCCCGACGACGACCTCGTGCTCGCCGGGCTGTCCGACGAACGCGCCGACGCCGCGATCACCGAACTGTCCTATGTGGACTTCCTGAACCGGCTGTCCCCGTTGGAGAAGCACCTGCGGTCGATCGGCCGGTGGTCCGATCCCCATCCGTGGTTCACCTCGTTCGTCGGCGGTTCCGCCGTCGACGACCTCGTCGGCGGCGTCCTCGCCGACCTGACCGGCGCGGACCTCGGCGAGTTCGGCCGGATCGTGCTGTCCCCGCTGCGCGCCGACCGGTTCGCCACTCCCCTGCTGCGCCTGCCGGACGAGGACGTCGTCTTCCAGTTCAACGTGCTGCGCTTCCCGCCGAACGACGCCGAGCTGGCGCGGCGGATGGCCACGGCCAACCGCGCGCTCTACGACCTCGTCCGCGCCACGGGCGGAACCGGCTACCCGGTCAGCGCGGTCGCGCTCGCGCAGGCGGACTGGGCCGCGCACTTCGGGCCGGCCTGGCCGGGATTGCGCGAGGCGAAGGATCGCTTCGACCCCAGGCACATCCTGGCTCCCGGCCAGGGGATCGGCTGAGCTCGGCCGCCGTGCCGGCGCACGGCGGCCGACGCGGGCTCAGCCTTCGGTGACGGTCGCGGACCCCTGCTCCAGCCGGGAGTCCTTGGAGGTCTCCCGCATGAAGAAGTAGACGACCAGCGAGATCAGGATGCACGCCGAGACGTACCAGTAGAACAGCGGTTCCCTGCCGGCCTGCTTCAGCGAGAGGCCGATCGATTCGGCGGTGCCGCCGAAGATCGCCACCGTCAGCGCGTAGGGCAGGCCAACCCCGAGCGCGCGGATCTTCGTCGGGAACAGCTCCGCCTTGACGATCGCGTTGATCGACGTGTAGCCGGTCACGATCAGCAGGCCGGCCAAGATGATCAGGAACGCGGCGAATGAATTCTTCGTGCCAGCCAACAGGGTCAGCAGCGGAACCGTCAGGATCGTGCCGAGGATGCCGAAGCCGAACAGCAGCGGCTTGCGGCCGATCCGGTCGGAGAGCTTGCCGGCCAACGGTTGCAGCGCCGCGAACACCAGCAGCGCGAAGAACATGATCCAGGTCGCGGTCTTGGCGTCGATGCCGCTGGTGTTCACCATGAAGTTCTTGGCGTAGGTGCTGTAGGTGTAGAAGGCAACCGTCCCGCCGAGGGTCAGGCCGACCACCAGCAGGCACTCCTTGGGGTACTGCAACAACACCCGCAGCGTGCCGCGCGAACCCGGCGCCTGCGCGCCCTTGGCGGTCTCCTGCTGGTAGCTCTCCGACTCGTCCATGCCCCGCCGCAGCCACATCACGGCCAGCGCGCCGAACGCGCCGACGCCGAACGCGACGCGCCAGCCCCAACTGGTCAGCTCGGGCTTGGTCAGCCAGCTCTGGAGCACCAACTGCACGCCAAGGGCGATGAGCTGCCCGCCGACCAGCGTCACGTACTGGAAGCTGGAGTAGTAGCCGCGCTTACCGGGGGTGGCCACCTCGGACAGGTAGGTCGCCGACGTCGAGTACTCGCCGCCGACCGACAGGCCCTGCAACAGCCTGGCCAACAGGAGCAGCACGGGCGCGGCGATGCCGATCGACTTGTAGCCCGGCGTGAAGGTGATCATCAGCGAGCCGAGTGCCATCAGCAGCACCGACACCGTCAGCGCGTTGCGCCGCCCGAACTGGTCGGCGAACCGGCCGAGCAGCCAGCCGCCGATCGGCCGCATCAGGAAGCCGACCGCGAACACCGCGGCCGTGTTGAGCAGCTGCGCGGTCTGATTGCCGTCCGGGAAGAACACCTTGGAGAAATAGATGCTGAACGCGCTGTAGGCGTACCAGTCGTACCATTCGATCAGATTGCCGAGCGAACCCCGGACCACGTTCGCCGTGACCCGCCGATCACCCCCGGCCAGGCGCTGTCCTCGCTGACCCGCCCCAACTGTCATTTCCAGCCTCCTCGCGTGACGGCCCTCACCTTCGGCACCAACGCGACGCGGGGCAAGGCGGCGCGGCAAGACCTTGCACTGCCTTAGGACGGAGACCCCGCGCGACGCGGTCCCCGGCCCGCGCCGGTGGTCTACTGGTGTCTCGCGTTGTCGGTGCGGTCGGGTGGAGAGGATGTCGCGGTGCGGGTGCTGATCGTCGAGGACGACGACGGGGTCGCCGGCGCGCTCGTCGAGGCGCTCGGCGCGCATGGCCACATCCCGACCAGGGTCCGGCGCGGCGCGGACGCGCTGACCAGGCACCGCGACGCCGACCTGGTGCTGCTGGACCTCGGCCTGCCCGACGGCGACGGCCTCGAGGTGCTGCGCAAGCTCCGCAGGGTCGACGCCGTGCCGGTGCTGGTGCTCACCGCGCGCGCCGACGAGCGCACCATGGTCCGCGGCCTGCGGCTCGGCGCCGACGACTACCTGGTCAAGCCGCCGCGCCTGGCCGAGCTGCTGGCCAGGATGGACGCGGTGGCGCGCCGCGCGGCCAGCCGGACGGCGCCGGTCGGCCGCACGGTCCGCGTCGCCGACGTGGAGATCGACCTGGACGCCCGCCTGGTCCTGGTGGGCGGCGCGGATCCCGGGCTGACCACCAAGGAGTTCGACGTGCTCGCGGTGCTGGCCAGCCGGCAGGGCACGGCGGTGAGCCGCCAGCAGCTGATGGACGAGGTCTGGGGCGACGCCTACCTCGCGGTGTCCCGGTCGCTGGACGTGCACCTGACCCAGCTGCGCGCCAAGCTCAACCGCCCCGGCCTGATCGTCACGATCCGCGGCTTCGGCTACCGACTCGGTACTTGAGGAGCCTCAGGGTGCGCAAACGCCTGCTGGTGGTGCTGTTGCTGTTCTCGGCGACCGCCGTGACCGCGTTCGCGCTTCCACTGCTGACCAGCACGGCGGCCGAACGCACCCAGCGGTTCGTGATCGACCGCACCGCCGACGTCGACCGGTTCGCCGCGCTCGCCCAGCCCGCCACCGGCGGCGGGGACGCCGGCCAGCTCAACGCCGAGGTGCGCGCCTACACCGACCTGTACGGCGATTCGGTGGTGGTCGTGGACGCGCGGCGGCGCCCGGTGGTCGAGTCCGGCGGCCTGCGCGCCACCGACCCGTCGCTCGCGCCCCGGTTGGACGCGGCGCTGCGCAACCAGGCGGGCCAGCCGGTGGCGACGGTGCTGCCGTGGTCGCGGGAGGACGTGCTGTTCGCGCGGCCGGTCGGCACCGGGACGCGGGTCACCGGGGCGGTGCTGCTGCGCGCCTCGGTGCGGGTGGCGGCCGGCGACGTGACGCAGCGGTGGGCGCTGGTGCTCGCGGGCGCGCTGACCGCCGCCGTGGCGTCCGTGCTGCTGGTGATGGTGGTCGCCAGGTGGGTGCTGCGGCCGCTCACCGAGCTGGAGCGCGGCGTGCGGGCCGTGGCGGCCGGTCAGCGCGCCGCGCACGTCGGCGTGACGGCCGGGCCTCGGGAGCTGCGCGCGTTGGCCGGCTCGTTCAACCGGATGTCTGACGCGGTGACCGAGGCCGCCGACCAGCAGCGCAGGCTGGTCGCCGACGCCTCGCACCAGCTGCGCAACCCGATGGCCGCGCTGCGGCTGCGGATGGACTCGCTGGCCGGCCGGGTCGCCGACGAGGGACAGCGGACCTACCACTCGGCGGTGACCGAGGTGGAGCGGCTGGAGTCGTTGCTGGACGGGCTGTTGGCGCTGGCTTCGGCGGAGAGCGCCGGCACGGCCCTGGCCGCCGGCCGGCACGAACCGGAGTTCGCGGACGTCCGCGCGGCGCTGGTGGAACGGGTGGACGCCTGGCAGCCCGCCGCCGAGCAGGCGGGCGTGCTGCTGTGCGTGCCGGAGGACGGCGGCCTGTCGATCCTCGCGCACTGCTCCGACTCGGACCTGACCCAGGTGTTGGACGTGGTGCTGGACAACGCGGTGAAGTACGCGGGCCGGGGCGCGCGGGTGCGCCTGACCTGTTCGGCCGACCGCACGGCCGAGATCGCCACGGTGGTGGTCGCCGACGACGGTCCCGGACTACCGGCCGACGAGCTGGCCAGGGCCACCGAACGGTTCTGGCGGTCCAGCCGCGACGGCGGCGCGCGGGGCACCGGCCTCGGGTTGGCCATCGCCGACAAGTTGGTGGCGGCGCGCGGCGGCGGACTGGACGTCCGCGCGGTCGAGCCACACGGCCTCGCCGTGCACGTCCGCCTCCCACTGGAGCCAGCCCTGTGAACCCGACCAGAAGATCGGTGCTGCGGCTGGAGCCAGCCCTGTGAACCCGACCAGGAGATCGGTGCTGCGGCTGGCGATCGGCGGCGCGGCGGTCGCGCTGCTGCCCGCACTGGGTGGCTGCGCCGACAGCGAGTACCGGGGCGCGCCGCGCGCCCTGGTGATCGCGGCCGGCGAGGTCGGCGGCTTCTACCTCGACTTCGCCAGGCTCCTCGCCGCCGAGCTGAACCGGGCGGAGCCGAACCTGCGCTGCTCCGCGATGGAGACCTCGGCCAGCCAGGACAACCTGAACCGGGTGCGCGCGGGCGGCGCGGACCTCGGGCTGGTGTTGGCCGACACCGCGCTGGCCGCCTCGGCCGGCACCGCGCCGTTCGACCAGCCGGTGCCGCTGCACGCGCTCGGCCGCGTGTACGAGAACTACATGCAGCTGGTGGTGCGGGCCGACTCGCCGGTGCAGGCGGTCGAGGACCTGGCCGGCCGGTTGGTGTCGCTCGGCGCGCAGGGCTCCGGCGCGGCCGTGGTCGGGGCCAGGATGTTCGAGCTGCTCGGGCTGGCCGCGAGGGTGGAGCACCTGTCGCTGGCCGACGCCGTCGCCGCGCTCGGCGCGGGCCGGATCGACGCGCTGCTGTGGTCCGGCGGGGTGCCGACGCCGAAGCTCGCCGAGCTGGACGAGCAGGTCGGCATCCGGCTGCTGCCGCTCGGCGAGGCGTCCGACCGCCTGCGCGCCAGGTACGGCGCGGTGTACGAGCAGGCCCCGGTGCCGTCCGGGGCGTACCGGCTCGTGCGCGAGGTGCCGACGGTCGGGGTGGCGAACCTGTTGGTGTGCGCGCCGACGCTGCCCGATGAGATCGCCGCCGCCGTGGTGCGGGTGCTGGTGCAGCAGTCCGCGCGGCTGGTGCCGGACCAGGCGTTGGGCACCCAGTTCCTGGACGTGCGCACGCTGATCGGCACGGCGGGGCTGCCGCTGCATCCCGGCGCGGCGGCCGCCTACCGCCGCCTGCACGGTTGACATCCTCTCCGTCTAAGGACGGAGATTCCCTCCACGCCGCGCGTGGACCGCGCGGCGTCCGGGTGGGTTACCGTTTCGCCGCGCGGTACCGGGACGAGTCCCGGTCTTACCCGCGCTCCACGGTCGTTGAAGTCCGCCTGCCCGGCGGCCTTGATGTTCCTGGCGGCATTGACGTCCCGATCGTGAACCGACTCACATGGGCAAGTCCACAACCGGACGTCGAGCGCCATCTTCTCATTGACCCTGCCGCAGTCCGAACACATGCGGGTGGACGGCAAGAACCGGTCCACCCTGGCGAAGGCGCGCCCGTAGCGGGCGGCCTTGTACTCCAGCATCGCGGTGAAACCGGCCCAGCCGGCGTCATGCACGGACTTGGCCAACCGGGTCCGGCCCAGACCGGCCACACACAGGTCCTCGACATACACCGCTTGGTTGTCGCGGATGATCGCCGTGGACAGCTTGTGCTGCCAGTCCCGCCGCGTGTCAGCCACCCGGGCGTGCGCCCGAGCGACCTTCACGACGGCCTTCTTGCGGTTCTGGCTGCCCCGCTTCTTGCGGGACAGGGCTCGTTGCAACCGTGTGAGTGCGCGGGCCGCGCGGCGCAGGAACCTCGGCGCCGTGACCTTCGTGCCGTCGGACAGGACCGCGAAATGCGTCAACCCCAGGTCGATACCGACCTCAGAGGCGGCCGGCGGCAGCGTCTCGCCTTCGCCGGTCTGGACCACGAACGAGGCGAAGTACCGTCCCGCCGCGTCCTTCACGATCGTGACCGGGGACGGGTCCGAGGGCAGGGGCCGCGACCAGCGCACCCGCAGGTCACCGACCTTCGGCAACCGCAGCTTCCCGTTGTCCAGGAT
>NZ_VUOB01000195.1 GCF_008386585.1 Solihabitans fulvus | reverse complement strand
CGGCCTCCGCGGCAGTCCACGCCCTCCAGGAACGCGGGCGCACCGCCGTCGTCGTGCTCTGCGAACACCGCCCAGTCGGCGTGCTGGGCATCACCGATCAGATCCGGCCCGAAGCCGCCGGTACGGTCGCTGCGGTCGCCCGGTTGACCGGCGCCGCTCCGGTGCTACTCACCGGCGACAACCACGCCACCGCAACGCAACTCGCCGAGCAAGTCGGCATCAGCGATGTGCGCG
>NZ_VUOB01000194.1 GCF_008386585.1 Solihabitans fulvus | reverse complement strand
CCCGAGGACGGCTACGCCACCGCCCGGCTGTCGCTGACGGCCGCGTCCCAGGACTGGCTCGCCCCCACCGCCGAGGTGATCTTCCGGTGAGGGAGCGGAGCGAGCGAACAGTTCAACACAGTGGACTTGGTGTCTCATCGGCGCCCGGAGCGGAGCGAGGACGTCGATGAGGAACTGGTCACCGGTCGGGGAAATCCCCGATGACGGCATCGGCGCGTGGCGCAGCGGCGCGGCCGGCCCGGCGG
>NZ_VUOB01000193.1 GCF_008386585.1 Solihabitans fulvus | reverse complement strand
CAACATTGGACTATTGTGGCAACACTTTCTCCATCCTTTGTCACGATGCCACCGAAGAAGCAACCCGAGAAATCCGGGTCCTCCGGGTCCAAACCCGCGGAAAAGAAACCGGCAACAGCCAAAACACCGGCTGCAGCTCCTAAGGCTGCGGCAGCTCCTGCAGCTTCTGCAAGCTCTACTAAACCTGCGTCAGCCAAAACACCGGCACCTGCCCCGAAAGCAGCTGCGCCTGCCCCGAAACCAGCTGCGCCTGCCCCGAAAGCAGCCTCTGCCCCGAAAGCAGCTGCCGCTGCCCCCAAACCTGCAGCCCCTGCTCCCAAACCTGCAGCCGCAAAACCTGCAGCTGCAAAACCCGCAGCCA
>NZ_VUOB01000192.1 GCF_008386585.1 Solihabitans fulvus | reverse complement strand
CAGGGTGGGCACCCCCTTCCGGATCGCGGCGGCGCCGACGTTGGCGGCCGGCTCGACGCCGAGGCAGCGGATTCCCCGCTCGACCACGTGTTGCAGCAGGTAGCCGTCGTTGCTGGCCACCTCGACGACGAACGAGTCCGCGCCGAGCCCCCTGGTCGCGACCGCGGCGTCCACGAAGTCCCGCGCGTGCGCGACCCAGCTCGTGGAGTACGAGGAGAAGTACGCGTACTCGGTGAAGGTGTCCT
>NZ_VUOB01000191.1 GCF_008386585.1 Solihabitans fulvus | reverse complement strand
CCCAGCAGCCGGAACATCCGCGCCGCATCCGGTTCCAGGGCCCGGTAGGACCAGGAGAACGCCGCGCGCACGGCCATCGTGTCGTCGTCGGCGGCGGACAGCAGCTCCAACCGGTCGCTCTCGCTGGCGAGGTCGGCGACCAGGTCCGCGACGGTCTGATGCGGGTGCGAGGCCACCCGTTCGGCAGCGATGCGCACGGCCAGGGGCAGGTAGGCGCAGCGCTGCACCAGCGCCGCCACGGCCGCCGGGTCGGCCGCGGCGCGCTGATCCCCGATGACCGACCCGACCAGCGTGACCGCCTCGCCGCGGTCGAGCGGGTTCAGCGTCACCGCCCGCGCTCCCGGGTCGATGGCCAGTCCGGCCAGGCGCTGCCGGCTGGTCACCAGCACCACGCAGTTGGGCATGCCCGGTAGCAGCGGACGGACCTGTTGGGAGTCGGCAGCGTTGTCCAGCACCAGGAGGAATCGTTGGTCGTGCAGCAGCGAGCGGAACAGCCCCGCGCGGACCGCCGGGTCGGCGGGAACCTGGTCCGGGCTGATCCCCAGCCCTCCCAACAGTTCTTCGAGCACCTGGTGCGGCGCGGCGGGCGCGCCGGCGGAGAAGCCTCGGAGGTTGGCGAACAGCACGCCGTCGAACTGGTCCTGGATCTCGTGTGCCCACCGCAGCGCCAGCGCGGTCTTGCCGACGCCGGGCGGGCCGTCCAGACACACCACGGTCACGGCCATCGCGCCGGGCGCGGTGGCCTCGGCCAGCAGTGCGTGCAGCCGGCCGAGCTGGAGGTCGCGCCCGACGAAGTTGTTCGGCGCGGCGGGCAGCTGCGCCGCCTGCGTCGAGGGGTGGCGCCGGGCGCGGGCCTGGTCGGCCAGTGCCACCAGGGCACCACCGGCCGCAAGGTAGGTGTCGACGGCCTGGGCGAACTCGGGTGTGGGCAGCTGGCCGTTCTCGATCCGCGAGACCTGGCTCTTGTCGAAGTGGATCTCTTTGGCCATCGCGCGCAGCGACACGGTGGGGCGCAGGGCTTCCCGCCGCTGGCGCAGTGCCGCGCCGAAGGTCAGCGGGACCTCGTCGCCGTCGAGGACTGCCGGCGGCGTGGTGGTCGCACCGTCCTCCTGTGCCACTGCTCGCTCCCCGCTGTGCGTAGGTCGCGCCCCTCCTCCCGGGAGTGCCTGCGAACCGACCATAGAACTCCCCGCCGGCGCAGGCGCGCAACGTGCTTCGGCATTCCCCCGAACGGACGTCGTCGCAGGTACCGGCCGTGGAGGCGATGCGGTCCCTCGGGTGTCGACCTCGCCGAGGCAGTGGGCGTCGACGATGCTGGGACGCGCGCCGGACCGTGCGGGGCACCGCAGTTGTCAGCGCAGCAGCTTGACTTCGACCCGGGGATCGAGCGAGTGCAGCGCGGCCAGCCGATCGGAGATGACCGGCCACCCGTGTTCCCTGCTGAGGGCCACCACGTGCGCCAGGGCCAGCGTCTCCGTGCAGGCGCTCAGTTCGACGGGGTCGTCGGGCGCGGCCAGCAGGGCGCCGACCTCGCCCGCCCGCCGGCCGTCCAGGTCGTCCAGAGTGGTGATCTCCGAGCCGAGCAGGACCGCGATGGCGTCCTGGCCGGCGGGGGTCTGCGCGCGGGCCAGCGCCAACACCGAGGTGGGGATGACTAGCGTGACCTTCGCGTGCCAGGCGTTCCATACCAAGCCGTGCGCGTAATCGTCGATCGCGGCGAACCGAGTGACCAGGCCGAGGTCGCAGACGAAGCCCTGGATCACGCAGCGCCCGTGGAGGGGCGCCGGAGGACGAACGGGCTTGGGCGGCCCAGCAGGTCCATCGCCGAGGCGTCCAGCGCCGCGTCGCTCGGGCGGCCGAATGCCCGCTCGAATCCGGGCGGGCCCTGCGGCCGAAGCCGCTCCTGCACCACGGTCACGACGAACGCCTCCATGCTGGCGGGATCCGGACCGACCAGATCATGGACCTGGTCCGCAGTGTCGCCCGGCAACACCACGCGGATCTCCTCGTCGGCCATGGCGACCACGGTACTGCGCTGTCCTCGACGTGGCGAGCGACCCCGACGCGAGCCCGGCCTCCCCTGCCTCGCCCAGGTCAGAGCCCTGGTGTTGCGTCAGAGCCCTGGTGCTGTGCTGCTAAAACGGCCGTTTTAGCAGCACAGCACCAGGGACTTGGCCGGTCTGGTCGAGCTACTCCTCGTCCGCGTCGTCGCGGTCGGTGCTCGCGGACTTGCGGGCGCTCATCGAGCGCACCATGTCCGTGATCACGTGCAGGTCGGTCGCCGACAGCGTGCCCGCCGACGCGGTCAGCGCCGAGGTCAGCTCGCTCAGCGCGGCGCGGCGGACGTCGTCGTCGCGCAGGGCCACCGCGAGTTCGATCTGGCTGCGGATGCTCGCCGAGGTCGCGTCGTCGAAGAAGTAGGCCGGCGAGA
>NZ_VUOB01000190.1 GCF_008386585.1 Solihabitans fulvus | reverse complement strand
GGCCGCCGGCGTCTCGTGTTCGTCCAGTGCGGCAGCACCCGACACCACGAGAGAGGACGAAGTCATGGAACCCCGATTCGCCATGTTCGACAACGAGATCGGCGCCAAGTTCACCAAGCGGTTCGCCAACGCCAGCCTGGTGATCCACAAGTCGCCGCTGCCGGCGTCCACGCAGGAGCTGGTGTCGTTGCGCACCAGCCAGATCAACGGCTGCGG
>NZ_VUOB01000189.1 GCF_008386585.1 Solihabitans fulvus | reverse complement strand
GCCCGGCAACGTAGTCCCGCTCGGACCGCAGTTCGTCTTCGTACCCCTGATCTGACACAGGCCCCTCACAGCTGCTGAACTGATTTCGACATGGTGGGATCGCCATCGGGCTATGGAGGAAAGCCGTTTCCTATCGTTCGAGCAGCAGCCTCGCGGCCACCGCCGCCCCGTCGGTGCGAATCGTGCCGGCAACGGCCCTCGCTCGCGCGGCGATCCCGGGAGTCAGGGCCGTCTCGAGTGCCGAGGACAGGGACTCGAAGGTCGGCGTCGGACCGTCGTGCGCCGCGCCGATGCCCAGCTCGGCCACCCGCCCTGCCCAGTATGGCTGGTCCGTCGCCTGGGGGACCACCACCTGGGGCGCGCCGGCCATGGCGGCCGTCATGGTGGTGCCAGCGCCGCCGTGGTGCACGACGGCGGGCACCCGGCCGAACAGCGCCTGGTGGTTGGCCTCGCCGGCGACGAAGCAGTCGTCGGCGTGGGCGGTCAGGGGGGGGTCGGCCCAGCCACCGGAGGCGGGCGCGCGGGG
>NZ_VUOB01000188.1:1840-2341 GCF_008386585.1 Solihabitans fulvus | reverse complement strand
CCCCGCTGGTCGAGGGCGACGCGCTGCTCGACTGCGTCGATCTGGTCGTGTGCGCCCAGTGCTGGCACCTGGCCGGCGGCACCAGCGCGGCCCAGACCGCCCTGGCCGCCGACGGCGGCCGGATGGAGCCGCTGCTGGTGTTCGACCCAGCCTTCGAGGAACTGCTGGCCGCCGCCAACGAGTACGACCAGCTGCACGCGGTCGACCGGTTCCTGGTCGAGCAGGGCATCCGCTGGGCGGTCCTGCGGTACATCGCCGTGCCCGCCCGCTGCGACCTGGTGCGCTGGGTACTCGAACGCACTCCGCTGGCGCACACCCGCACGGCGGACTCGCCGGACGTGTGGATCGAGGCCGTGGAGATGCGGATGCGTGAGCAGACCGGGCCGGGCCTGGAGTTCCGCTACAACGCCAAGCGTCGGCGCTGGTGGCGCGTCTGCAACGTGCTCCGCTGCTGCTCAGACCGGGGGCGCCGGCCCCTGACGAAGGTGGCGCAGGAGGAGA
>NZ_VUOB01000188.1:0-1779 GCF_008386585.1 Solihabitans fulvus | reverse complement strand
GGCGAGACGACCGAGGAACGCGCCGAACGCCAGCGCCGGATGGCTGTCGCGATCGCCGCCGAGGACGCGGCCATGGCCCGCGCCAGGGCCGAGCTGGACGCCCTGCGCGTCGGCCTGCTCGGCGACCAGGCGGCCGGAGCCGCCGAGGCGACCCTCTCCCCCGAGGCGGTGGCCGCGCTGGCCACGGCAGCCGAACTGGAGCCCGAACTGGTGCGGTTGGTGCCGGTGTACGAGCTGCGGGTGCCCGTCACCGAGGCCGAGCAGGCCGAGGAAGCCTCGATCTCCCGTGCGCACTCGCTGCTGCGCAGCCCCGGCGAGCAGCTGCTGCACCAGCACCAGGCCGAGCAGGTTCACCCCGCCAACTTCTTGCTCTACCGCTCGGTGACCGTCGTCCACGCCGGCGGTGGGCACGCCGTGCACGACCCGCTGAACCTGGCCTGCCTGGACCCCAGCACGCTCTGTCCCGACTGCGGGCCGGTCGCCGGCTACCTCCGGCACACCCCTCTAGGTGTTGACCTGCACAAACACCAAAATGGCCACCCCCCAGAGGTGTGTCATGGTGATCAATTGAAGTCCAGTTCCGTACAAGCTGTGGATAACGGACCGGCTGCGCCGGGCTCGGACCAAGGCCAGGTTCAGGTGGCCGGAAACGGCCCTGATTCGCCCGCTGCGGGCCTAACGGGACCTGGCGAGGGTCGGTGCCCGAAGAACCGTCAATCCGAGGCTGTGCGGGCCGCTGAGTGGCTCCTGCGGTCCCGGCTAGACCCACGGCTCTGCGACGACGTGTCGGTGCGCTGGCTGGCCGGGGTGATCCGTGGATCGAAGCTGCTGAGCCAGCACGAGTGGAGCTGGGAGGACCTGGCGGACCTGCTGCACGGCGTCCCCGAGTTCACGAACCTGCCGTACTTCATCCGCCACTGCCGCAAGTGGATTCGGGCGCGCATTCGCCGCGCGATCCCGAACCTCTCGCCGAGCAAGCTGAAGGTCATCCGCGACATCGAGCGCGACAGCTCGGCGTTCCAACAGCGCCGCCAGGTCGAGGCGGGGCAGGCTCGCCTGGCCGAGATCGCCGCCCGCCGCGCGGCCATCAACGCCTGCGGCTTCTGCGACGAGAACGGGATGCTCGACCTCGGCAATGACGCGCCGGTGGCGCGCTGCAACCACGACCCGGACACCCGCGGGTGGTGACTCTGCGGCCCGGTCACGGTCCGTACTGGAAAGTGGAAACTGGAAAGTCGGCGGGAGATCGCCCGGAGAGGCCCCAACGCGCAGTGCGCGCTGCGCGCGTGAAGCGGGGTTCGAAGGCTAACACGGAGCGTGACGCTTTCCAGTTGGCTGACCTCCTGCCGAGTGCCAAAACGGACGTTTTGGTGTCGTTCTGGCACTCGGTAGGAGTGTGGCAATCAGGACATCGAGTCCGGTCGCCGTCAGCGTCGCGGGCGCGTCTTGTCGACCCTGCCGTCGGCCTGGTCCACGCCGAGCAGCACGGCGAGCCTCTCGGCCCTGTCAGGAGTCAGGCCGTGCCGTTCGGCCGCCGCCCCGACCGCTGCGGCGAGTTCCTCGTCGGTCACCCCGGCCGACTGGGCGCGTTCGATCTCTACGGCGGCCATCTCCCCGCGGCTGTCGATCTCGGCGAGCAGGCGCGCGATGCTGCCGGCCGCGGCCGCCACCGGCAGCAGCGCCTGCGCGGTGGCTTGCCGCCGGGTACGCCGCGCGATCCGGGCCGCCCTGCGGGCCGCCACGTCAACCATGCCGTCATCGGCCGGCCCAGCCGGCGGC
>NZ_VUOB01000187.1 GCF_008386585.1 Solihabitans fulvus | reverse complement strand
CGCGCCGATCAAGGACGTGCCCAAGACGCTGGTGTGGGAGCTGGCGAAGTGGCGCAACGCCGAGGCCGAGAAGCGCGGCGAGGTGCCGCCGATCCCGGAGAACTCGATCACCAAGCCGCCGTCGGCCGAGCTGCGGCCCGACCAGCTGGACAGCGACTCGCTGCCGGACTACGAGGTGCTCGACGCCGTCCTGGACGACTACG
>NZ_VUOB01000186.1 GCF_008386585.1 Solihabitans fulvus | reverse complement strand
CTAGAAGTGTCCTGAAGATCTTGTTTCTGGCCCTGCTCGCGGGGCGGGACTTGGTGCCAGGTTCGAGGACATGCAGGGACACCCACCAACCCGCCCCGTAGGACCAGACGTGTGGCAGACCTGCCGCGAGCTGATCCCAGCCGGCAGCGTGTTCGCGTTCCTGGCCCAGCACCGCGACACCCTGCTGCCCGCATCCCTGTTCGCCGACATGTACCCCA
>NZ_VUOB01000019.1 GCF_008386585.1 Solihabitans fulvus | reverse complement strand
GCCGACGGCCGGGCGGCGCGGCCCAGCCGCGCGAGGGCAGCGCCACCGCCGACGACGCATGGATCTTCGAACCACCGGGCAGCGACCGGACTCCCTACGAGCGCCAGTGTGGTCGGCCTGGCAGAGCTGGGCACGGCGCTCGGCTGCCGCGACGGCTCCGCCGCCTTGCCAACGGGTAGCCGGGTCACCTCAGCGAGGCCCACAGCCATCGGTCCGCGTCGGCGCGAAGCCGCCAGTCGGGAAGCTGCCTTCCGCGAAGCGCGAAGCAGTCGCGAAACGATTCGAGGCACCCTCAGCACGGGATCACGCTCCGCCGCAGGTCACGCGGTAGGTGGGACCGTGTGACGCAAGACCGTTCCTAAACCGTGTGTCGCAGGTTCGAATCCTGCCTGGGGCACCACCTTTCGCCGGGTGAAATCAAGCCCCTGACCTGTGCAAACGGGTCAGGGGCTTGATCTTTTTCCAAAGGGCATGAAGCGACGTTGAGGACCGTCATGACATCACTCGTGGCGCGAAACAGTCGTACGCTGGCCCTAGGTCAGAGCCGCACGAAGAGGGAGCGCGGGGGCATCGACGAGCTGCCCAGCGGTGCCCTGAGGGTCGTGTGTACGCCGGGCTCGACCCGATCACCAAGCACCGCCGGTACCTCACGGAGATCATTCCCGAGGGCACGCCCAAGGCAGAGCAGCTGGCCGAGAAGGCCCGAACGAAGCTGCTTGGAGCGGCAAGCTCTACGACGAGCTCAGCGGCGCCGACGATGACGACGCCGCCTGGACCGAGTTCGCCCGCCGCGCCGCTCCCTACTGCCGCCGCATCGCCGCCCTACATGCCGTGCTCGACGGCCGCGACCTGGTCGACGCCACCGACCTCGCAGCGGCTGCCGCGCTGGTCCGCTACGCGATCGGCTCCGCCAAGTACGTCCTGGACCGCACCATCCGCAACCCGAAGATGGATCGCCTGCGGCGCGCCCTCGACGGCGCAGGAGCCGACGGCCTGAGCCGTGAGGACATTTCCGCGTTGTTCAGCCGCAATCTCACGAAGAAAGTCCTCGACGAGCTCCTGGCCGACCTCCTCGACACCGGCGGGTACGAGGAGTTCACACGCCCAGCTCAGCGAGGCCGTCCAGCGCGCCGGTACCGCCGCGCCACCGACCCACCGAACGGCTCGGATTGACTTCCTTCGTTCCTTCGTTTCCTTCGTCAGCCCCTGTCCCCGGGAGGACAGCAACATGACCGCCACCAACCAGCCCGGTAACCCCGCGCTGCAGCTCGCCACCGCGACCTACATCGCCGGCCGCGCAGCCAACGCCGACTCCGCCTGCGTGGAGCACAATCCGCTGGGCGCTGGTGCCGCGATCGTGGACGGCATCGGCTCCAGCGCCGCAGTAGTCGCCGCAGCCCACCGGGCGGCCGAGACCGCCGCAGTCGTCGCCTCGCACCGCGGCGCGCAGACCGGGATCATTCGCCGCCCCGACGCTTCCCTCACCCCGAACGCCGAAAGCCCCGACGAGCACTGGACTGCTCGCCGGGGCCGAGGGAAGAACTCCTGTCACCAGCATACCCAGGAGGCCACGATGCCGCGCCCGCTCGTTCCGCCACCCGAGCTGGAGCTGACTGCCGTGCGCCGACTCGCCAAGCAACTCGCCGAGGTCGAATCGGAGGTAGATCGGATCTGCGCCGAGCGCAATCAGGCGATGATCGTCGCCAAAGCCGCAGGCGCCACCGGCGACCACCTTGCCGAAACGGCCGGCATCGCACGCCGCAACGCCATGGACATCGTCAAGACGACGCCGGGTGACACCAAACCACAGGTCGTAGCCGAACTTGACAGCCATTCGAACGCGTAGGCCATACCGCTCCGCGCCCCAGCGTCACGGTGACAGTGGCCACGGCCGGTCACTTCTTGGTTGCTGCCACGCCATTGCGTAGGGCACTTACGTTAGCGTGGCACGTGCCACTCTTCGCCGTTCGACCTACTGTCCGACTTGATGCAACATGTCAGCAGTCGAAATCGAGAGTCGAGTCGCGACCATGCAGACAAGTTCATCATCTGACGACATTCCTACGGCAACATCGCCACACCTCAAGTATTTTATCGCCGCAACGGAAGAGAACCACAGCACAAAACTATCGTCACCCGATGAACAAGCCAGATCTTCAGTTGAGTCGATGTCTCGCTTTTCAGGCTCCGAGTAGTCGGGAGTCACCTTCCACGGCCACATCTTGGTATCAAGCACTGGCACACCGGTCTCGAAATTGCCCTCTATATCAATAGCCCTATCAACCTTCGGGGGGACGTCAATCATCACTAGACCCAGCAGCGCCCCAGAGTCTGGCGCGATCTTCAGCTCCACATAGCCGCCACTGCTACCTGAAACGAATAGGTACAGTGGCTGATCGAGAGAATCGACGTGCCATCTGACTGCCATCGGGACCCACCGGTCCCCCTCCACTGATGCACCAGTGCAAGGAACAGACCCAAGAACCCTAGGCATTGCGGCTCACCCTACCATTCTGGCGTGAATCAGCGCCGGCAAGAGGTCCCCGGCACCTTGCCTGAACTCTAGCTGCCAACCCCCCACAGTCAAACGCTGGTTCAACGGGACGCCCCCCTTAGTCGCCTCGGCAACTGCCGCCTGCATACTCCGAAGCTGTTGCTGCATCTGTAGCTTCACTGCCTCCGGCGAGAGACCACGCGCGGCAAAGCCCTTGGCAGCTTCAGCGAAGTGGTCGGTCGCATTGCCATGCACCCACACCTTCGCACCATCGGTCGACAGCTCGAACGACTTAGGAATCCCCGCTCCAGAGATCTCAGGCTGAGTCGCCTTAACGCTGTCCCGCACGGTGCCCGTCGGTTTCACCGCCTTCGCCCGGGCTTCGACGATGACCGTTCTCCCCTTTTCCACAATATTCTTGGCGATAGATGTTTCCTCGATGAATTTTCCAAAATTTGAACCAACACGCCAGAGGGCTCGAGCAATCACGGGCCCCTTGACGAACATCACACCAAGGGAGGCCACATCAACTACCCCCATCAAGCAATTGACAAAGCTAGGATTGTTGACGCACGCTTAATGCCGCCGGCGAATAGGTCGACCAGAATCTGGCCACCATTTTGAATGATCCAGTCAAAAATACTCTTGTTCGCGTCAGCTTGCGCCTTGCGATACTGGTCAACCAGCTCTTGGCCGCCCACGGCACGCAGGGCGGCCTCGTCGTCAACCGTCACGTTGCCTGTGCCCACGGCATCGGCGTCTGCCTTGCGTTGCCTGCCTTCGGCCTGCAGCTGCTCTGCAGCGAATTTCTTGGCGTCCTCGGACGCTGCTGCTGCGTCGTCAGCGCTCTTGCCTGCTGCCAGCTCGGAGGCGCGGGCTTGGTCAGCGTAAGTCTGGGCAGTGGCGGCATAGTCGTTGGCGCGACTGGCTGAGGTGCGGGCCTGGTTGGCGGAGGTTTCGGCTGCTCGGGCGTCGGCGAGGGCGGCTTGTTGGGCTTGGCGGGCCTGCTGAGCCGAGGCTACGGCTTGGTCGGCGGATTTCTGGGCGGCATCGGCCGAGGCGTTGGCGGCCTGGGCGGCCTCGTTCTTGGAGTTCTCGGCCTGCCGCGCCCAACCGTCTGCCTCCGCAGAGGCATTGCTCGCGCGGGCGGCGAACTCGGAGGCCCGGTTGGCGGTCTCGTGTGCGGTGGCGGCGGTCTGGGCGGCCTGCGCGACGTGGCGGGCGATGACCGCAGCATGGGCGGCGGTGTCGGCGTCGCGCTGGGCAGTGGCGTACTGGCCGGAATTCAGGAAAACTTGCCGCCAGGAGGCGGGTCCTTCCTGGGAGGCCTGGCCGGCGGCTTTGACCTCGGGGCCGCCGGTGTTGATGACCTTCTGCACGGCCAGCTGCTCATCGACATCCCTGGTCTGCTGCTGGCCGTTCTTGAGGAAGTCACGCACGTCGGCGGGTGAACCAGACAGCGCCGCGTTGGCGGCACGCCGGGTGGACGGGCCGCCGGTGTTCAGCAGTCGCTGGACCTCGATCTCGTCGTCGATCCCGGTGCCTTCGTAGGCCCTGTCACGCAGGATCGCGAGCACCTGGTCGTGGGATCCGGCCAGAGCGGCGGGAGCGGCTTGCTTGAGCTTGGGCCTGCTGGTGGTGGCGGCCAGGCTTTCCAAAGCGACACGGTCATCCTGCTCGACGGCCAGAGTCAGACCGGTGGCCAGGAAGGCATGGACCTCGGCCGGTCCTCCGGCCAGGGCGGTCGCCGCGGCCGTCTGTGTCCACGCACCGCCACTGATCAGTAGGTTCACCGCAGCCTTGCGGCCTGCGATGACGGCCGCGTCCGCTGGGGTGTTGGGGTTGCGGGCTTCGGTGAGCAGGCGGCTGGTCTCGGCGTCACGCTGGGAGATCTGGTCTGCGTCGTAGTTGGAATCAAGCCCCTGACCTGTGTAAACGGGTCAGGGGCTTGATCTTTGTCGTGCTCTTGTCTGCCGCCGCTACGGCCGCCGTGCCACGGCCTACTCGACCACCCATGCCGGGAGGGGTTCACGAGCCGCGAGCCACGTCGGTGGGACGCCGATCGTGCCCGGTCGGTCGCCGATGCCGGTGTGGGACGCCACTATGCCGCCGACGATCGCGCTGGTGGTGTCGATGTCGCCGCCCGCAGCGACACACGTGGTGATCGCGGCGGGAAAGTCGGCCAGGTGGGTGGCCGCGACCCACAGCGTGAACGGGACCGTGTCCTGGGCGGTGACTCGGGAGCCGTTGCCCAGTTCGTAGGCCGCCTCGGCGGCGGTTCGGCCTAGCAACGCCCTGGCGCGCAGGACACCTTGGCGGACGTCGCCGGCGGGCAACCTGTCGGTCACCTCGTCCAGCAGTGCCTCGGGGGCGGGGCGGCCCTCGGCGCGACTGGCGGACGCGGCGACGGACGCCGCCACGGCTACCGCGACCGCGCCGGCGATGCCCTCCGGGTGCAGGTGGGTGACTTCGGCGGAGCGGGCGGCCTGGTCGGCGGCTCGGTCGGGATCCGCTGCGTGGTAGGCGCCCAGCGGCGCAACACGCATGGCGGCGCCGTTGCCGCAGGATCCTTGGCCACCGAACACCGCGCCTGCCGCGTCGCGCCACGGCATGCCGTCGCGGATCTGGTGCAGGATGACCACCGCTCCCGGCCCGTAGCCCCGGTAGGGCTCGCAGCGGTCGGCGAACAACGCGGCGAGGGCGTCCTGCCGGATCGAACTGTTGTCGCGGAGCTCGGTGACCACGGTGCAGGCCATCTCGGTGTCGTCGGTCCACTCCCACGGTCCGGGTGGGGGATTGCCCTCGGCGAGTTCCTGCCGCGACCTGCCTGGCACGAAGAACTGGGCGCCAAGGGCGTCGCCGACGGACAGGCCGGCCAGAGCGTTGTAGGCGAGGGTTAGTCGGTCTCTTTCGTTGAGGGTGTCAGTCATTACGGTCGATCATGCCTGATGGCACAGGAACTGCGGCAGAGGGAGAGCGAAACGTGGGTAACCGGAACGACGGCACCGTCTCGTTGGTCACCGGGGCGAACCGGGGTATCGGGTTGGAGGTCTGCCGGCAGCTCGCGGCGTTGGGGCACACCGTGGTGCTCACGGCCCGTTCGGCGGAGGCGGCCTCGGCGGCCGCGGAACGCCTTGGGGTGCAGGCCATGCGGCTCGATGTCACCTCCGACGGGGATGTGGCGCGGGTGGCGGACGAGGTCGCCAAACGGTTCGGGCGGTTGGACGTGTTGGTCAACAACGCCGCCATCACCTACGACACCTGGCAGCGCGCCACCACCGCCGATCTCGCCGTGGTGCGGGAGGCCGCCGAGACGAACCTGTACGGCCCGTGGCGGCTCACGCAGGCGCTCCTTCCGCTGCTGCGCGCCAGCGACCACGCCAGGATCGTCAACGTGTCCAGCGAGGCGGGCTCGTTGACCGGCATGGGCGGCGGCACGCCCGCCTACACCGCCTCCAAGGTCGCGCTGAACGCGGTGACCCGGATGTTCGCCGCCGAACTTCGCGACGCGGGGATCCTGGTCAACTCCGTGTGCCCCGGTTGGGTCGCGACGGACATGGGCGGCGCGGGCGGGCGACCGGTCGTCGAGGGCGCGGCGAGCGTGGTGTGGGCCGCCACCCTCCCCGACGACGGCCCGACCGGTGGTTTCTTCCGGGACGGCCACCCGTTGCCCTGGTGAGTCCCTGGGCGAGGGGAACGCGGGGCACGGTTGGTCAGACCCACTTGTCCAGCACGGGGCAGTCGGTTCCCTGCACCGTGAGCACGGCCTTGCCCCGGTAGTCTCGCGCGGCCAGCGCGGCGAAGGCGTCCTGGGTGCTGGTCCAGTCGCCGCGCCAGCCGATCTTCGGAGTCAGCCTGCCGTCGGCGACCAGGCCGGCGAGCAGGCCGATGTCCTCGCCCTTGGTGTCCTCGGGTAGCGGGCCGAACACGCTGACGATGCGCGCGCCGAGGCCCGAGGCGTAGAAGTCGCCGATGTGCAGGTTCGCGGGACCGCCGGAGCCGCCGTAGAGGGCGACCGTCCCGCCGGGGACGAGTCGGCGCACCGCCTTGGTCAGCGTCTCGCCGCCAATGCCGTCGAGCACCAGGTGGAACGGTGCAAGGTCCGGCCCGTCGAGGGTGGTCACGACGTCGTGCGCGCCGAGCTCGCGCGCCTCGGCCACCCGGTCCGGCCCGCTGACCAGGGCGGTGACGTGCGCCCCTGACGCGGCGGCCAGCTGAACCGCGAACTGGCCGACGCCGCCAGTGGCCCCGGTGATCAGGACCCTGCGCCCGAGCACCGCGCCGCCGGCGCGCAGCGCGCGCAGGGCCGTCAGGCCGGCGATGGGCAGGGTGGCGGCCTGCTCGAAGGACACCCCGTCGTCCAGCACGGTGGCCCACCTGGTCGGCACGGGAACTCGCTCGGCCCAGCCGGCCCAGTCGAGGATCGCGGCGACGCGGGCGCCCTCCGGCGGGCCGCTGCCGTCCCGCGCGGCGCGCAGCACGACTCCGGCGACGTCCTGGCCCGGCCGCCAGTCGGTGGGGCGTTGGCTGATCAGCAGCGCCTCGCCGGGGTTGATCGCGTACGCGCGGAGGCCGAGCAGGAACTCGTCCTCGGCCGGTTCGGGTTCGGGTAGGTCCTCGGTCAGGCGGAGGCCGCTCGGGGCGGAGGGGTCGGTGATAAAGCCGCGCATGGTGTCTGTCCTGCCTAGGGAGAGCGACGGGGGGAGATTTGGGGCGTGGGGAGGCATGCGGAGCGTTGGGGGTGCGGAGCTTGCGGCGATCAGGCTGCGGTTGGTTGGCGGTTGGGTTGTGAGACAAGGGGTTGGGTGGTCGCGGCTCGGGGTAGCAGCGTGATCAGGACGGTCGTGACGGCGACCAGGGCGACGTCGATCCACAGGGTCAGCTGCGCGGCGGCGGTGAAGTCGGCGCGGCCGGGGTGTGTGCCGAGCGCCCCGAAGAACAGCGCGCCAAGCACCGCGACTCCGGTCGCGCCGGCGAACTGCTGGGTGGTGGTGAGCACCCCGGAGGCGGCACCGGCCTTCGCGGGCCGCACCCCGGACAGGGCAACGCCGAGCACCGACGGGAGCGTGAGGCCGCTGCCGATTCCCGCCAGCCCCAACGGGAGCAGCAGCCACGGCGGGGTGAGGTCGGCGCCGAGCACCCGCAGTTCGACGGCGAGGCCGAGCACGCCGACGCCGGTCAGGGCGCTGCCAAAGGTCATCACGCGGCGACCGTGCCTGGCGATCAGGCCTCGGCCGAGGATCGAGGACAGCGCGGAGCCGACGGCCAGCGGCGCGAAGGTGAGGCCGGCGTGGAGCGGGCTGGCGCCGAGACCGGCCTGGAGCAACAGAGTCACCGTGAACATGAGGCTGCTGAAGGAAGCCATGAACGCGACGTTGACCGCGAGTCCGGTGCGGAACGAGCCCGCGCGGAACAGCGCGAGGTCGAGCAGCGGTTCGCCGCCTCGGCGCGCGATGCGGCGTTCCCAGGCGAGCGTGCCGACCAACGCGGGCACGGACGCGGCCATCGCGAGCCAGGTCCACGCCGGCCAGCCCGCCTCGCGGCCCAACGCCAGCGGGACCAGGGCCAGCGCGAGGGAACCGGAGACGCCGACGACGCCGACGGGGTCGAGCCGTGGCCTGCTGGCGGCGCGGCCCCTTGGCAGCCAGCGGGCCGCGAAGGTCAGCGCGACCAGGCCGACCGGGAGGTTGATCAGGAAGATCGCCCGCCAGCCGAGGCCGAGCACGTCGGCGTCCAGCAGCAGGCCGCCGAGCACCTGGCCCGCGGTGCTGCCGAGCCCGATCGTCACCCCGAACCAGGACAGCGCGCGCAGCCGCTCGCCCGGCGGGAAGGTCGCCGTGATCAGCGCCATGACCTGCGGCACCATCGCGGACGCCGTGAGGCCCTGCAACAGCCGCGCGCCGACGAGCTGGCCGGGCGTCCCGGCGAGCCCGCACAGCAGCGAGGCGAGGGTGAAGCCGGCCATGCCGAGCAGGAACAGCGTCCGGTGGCCGAACAGGTCGCCGAGCTTGCCGCCGGTCACCATGCCGCTGGCGTAGGTGAAGGCGTAGCCCCCGACGACCAGTTCGAGGGCGGCGGACCCGGCGTGCAGGGTGGTCTGGAGCGAGGGGGCCGCGACGTTGACGACGCTGAAGTCGAAGGCCGCCATGAACGACGCGGACAGGATCACCGGAAGCATCAGCCACCGGCGCGGGTCTTGGGACACGATCTCTCCTCCTTGGCCGTCGCGGTGGTGATCACCGCTGGTCAGAGCCTCGCTCCTGAGCGGGGTCTGGCACATTGGGTGGACTGCCTAGGTGGGTGTTCAGATCCCGGCCGGGGGCGCTGGGGCCGCCTACGATGCCGGGGTGGGGAATCCGATCTTCGTCGCGCGCGCGGCCGAGCTGGCGGCGTTGGCCGAGGCGTACCGGCGGGCCGAGGCCGAGGGTCCCGCCGTGGTGCTGGTCGGCGGCGAGGCGGGTATCGGCAAGTCGCGGCTGGTCGCCGAGTTCACGTCGGGGCTGCCCGGCGACGCGGTCGTCGTCCTCGGCGGCTGCCTCGAACTCGGTGCGGACGGGCTGCCTTACGCGCCGTTCGTCGCCGCGCTGCGCGCCCTGGTCGGCGAGGTCGGCGCGGCAAGGGCCGCGGCCCTGCTGCCGGCTGGCGGGCGGCGCGGCCTTGCGCACCTGCTGCCCGCGCTCGGCGACCCCGAGGACGAACCGGGTCGCGGTCACGGCAGGGCGCGGCTGTTCGACGACGTGTTGACGCTGGTGGAGGGCGCGGCCGACGGGCGCGTGCTGGTGCTGGTGCTTGAGGACCTGCACTGGGCCGACCCGTCCAGCCGCGAGCTGCTCGTGTTCCTGGTTCGCAACCTCACCCGGCGCGGGGTGCTGGTGATCGGCACCTACCGGTCGGGCGACCTGGACGACGAGCTGCGGCCGGTGCTGTCCTCGCTGACCCGCGCGCCCAACGTCCGGCTGGTCGAGCCCGCCGGGCTCGGCCGGCTCGACGTGGCCGCGGTGCTGGCCGCCAGGCTCGGCGGGGAGCCCGCGCCCGCGCTCGTCGACGAGGTGCACCGGCGCAGCCAGGGCAATCCGCTGTTCGTCGAGGCGCTGGCCGACGCAGGCCCGAGCACGCCGGCGCCGCTGCGCGACCTGCTGCTCGCCGGGGTCAGGGGCCTGCCGGAGCCGAGCCGCGAGGTGCTGCGGGCGGCTTCGGTCGCCGGTCAACGGGTCGGGCACGCCCTGCTGGTCGCCGTCACCGGCCTGGACGACCGCGCGGTGGAGCGGGCGCTGCGCCCGGCCGTGGACCGGCAGCTGCTGCTGCCCGTCGGCGACTGCTACGCGTTCCGGCACGCGCTCATCCGCGACGCCGTGTACGAGGATCTGCTGCCAAGCGAACAGAAACGGCTGCACGCGGGCTATGCGCGGGCCCTGGTCGCGGACCCCGGTCTGGTGCTCGCCGGGCGCGCCCCCGGCGAGCTGGCCGCGCACTGGCACGCGGCCGGCGACGGCGAGCGGGCGTTCGAGGCTGCCTGGCTGGCGGCGGGGGCGGCCCGCGATGCCTTCGCCCACACCGAGCAGTCGCGGATGCTCGATCGGGTCCTTGGGCTTTGGGAACGGGTGGCCAATCCGGAGGTGCGGATCGGCACCGATCTGGCCGGGCTGCTGTGGGTCGCCGCCGAGTCCTGCCTTGACGCTGGCGAGACCGAGCGCGGCGTCACGCTGGCCACCGAGGCGCTCGCCGCGGTCGCCGACCCGGAGCGGGCCGCGCTGGTCCTCGAGGTGCGCAGCCTGCTCAAGCACCGCGACGGCCGCGACGGGGTGGACGACCTCCGCGAGGCGCTACGGCTCGCGCCGGAGACCGCGGAGCGCACCAGGGGCCGGTTGCTGGCGACGCTGGCCAGCCGGCTGGAGGTGTTGGCCCGCAGCCAGGAGGCGCAGGACCTGGCGGCCGAGGCGCTGCGGCTCGGCCGGGCCGCCGGGGACGGCTCGGTGCAGGCGCTCGCGCTGGTCACCCTCGCCTCGCGGGCATCCCGGGACGGCGACGCGGACGGCGCGACCGAGCTGGCCGCGCGGGCCGGCGAGCTGGCGGCGGCGGCCGGCGACCACGACACCGTGCTGCTGGCGCGCGTGATGGCGACCGGGGCGCTGGAAGCCGTTGGCGCGCATGAGAGAGCGGTCGAGGTGGCGCGACGCGGCATCGCCGAGGCGCGCCGGGTCGGCTTGGCGGGCGGCCGGGGCGCGATGCTGGCCGCGGGGCTCGCCGAGTCGCTGTACTCGTTGGGGCGCTTGGTGGAGGCGCGCGAGGTCGTCGCCGAGGCGGTCGGGCTGCGGCCGCCGCCGTTGTACCTGGCGGTGTTGCTGACGCAGACCGCCGCGATCGCCCTCGCCGAGGGCGCGCCCGAGGAGGCCGCCGAGGCGGTGGCCCGCGCGCGCGAGCTGATGGGCGCGGACTACACGGGCCGGCAGTTCCTGTTGCCGCTGCTGAAGGTTCGCTGCCGGCTGGCGGCGGAGTCGGGCGACCAGGACGGCGCCGACCTTGCCGTTGACGAGCTGCTCGACGACGCGGGGGCGACCGCCTATCCGAGCCTGGTGTGGCCGCTGCTGGTGACTTGTGTGCGGGCGTGCCGCGCGGCACAGGCGCGGGCCGTGCGGAATCCGTTGGCACAGGGCGTGATCGCGCGCCGACTCGCCGGGCTGCGCGCGCTCGGCGAGCGGCTGACCGTGACCGGTCCGGTGCAGGCCGCGCACCGGGCGACGTTGCGCGCGGAGTTCGGCGGGGACCTCGCGAGCTGGGACGCGGCCGTCGCGGCCTGGCGCGAGGTGGGTCAGCCGTATCCGATGGCGGTGGCGCTGCGGCAGGCCGCCGAGTCGGCGCTCGCGGCCGGCGACCGGGCCGGGGCACAGGCGCGGCTGCGGGAGGCCGGATCAACGGCGAACTCGTTGGGGGCACAGGGTTTGCGGCACGAGCTGGAGCTGCTCGCCACGCGCGGGCGGTTGCTGCCCGAGCCCGCCGAGGACGACGACGGGCTCGGGCTGACCCCGAGGGAGACCGAGGTGCTGCGGCTGGTGGCTCGGGGGCGCAGCAACCGGCAGGTCGGCGAGGAGCTGTTCATCTCGGCGAAGACGGCGGGGGTGCACGTGTCCAACATCCTGGCGAAGCTGGGAGTCGGCTCACGCACCGAGGCCGCCGCCCTCGCGCATCAGCTGCGGTTGTTCGACGACTGACCGCTGCCCGGGTCTGCTGGGAAGACGTCTGGTCACGCGCTCCTGATCACAGCCGGTCGAGCACGCCGGCGACACCGGACCCGACCAGTTCGGGCTGGTCGGTGTCCAGGCCGTGCACGACCTCGAACCACGGCCCGAGCCGGTGCCACAACAGCCCTCGGCGGCGCTGGTCCTCGGTCGCGCCGTACGCCTCGGCCAGGGCGGCGGCGAACTCCGGCGGAGTCCCGTGCAGCACCCAGCCGAGGTCGAGGGCCGCGTCGTCGACGTGCGCGTCGGACCAGTCGATGACGCCGCTCAGGTCGCCGTGCCGGACCAGGATGTGCTCCGGCCCGAGATCCGCATGCACCACGGTGTCGCAGGGCAGGCCGAGGACGTCGGTCAGCAGCGCGTCGGCCGCCGCCCGCCGGTCGGCCGGCAGGCGGGGTAGCACGAGAGCCTGGAACCGTTGCAGCGTCTCGGTTCTGGCGCGCAGCACCGAGGACGCGTCCGGCAGCCCGAGCGCGACGGCGGCGGCGATGGGAGTGTCGTGCAGCGCGCGAAGGAACCTGCCGAGCTCGCGGCCGTGCGCGGCCGTGAGCCGGTCGGCCGGCTCGCCGGCGATCAACGGATGCCTGGCGACCAGCGGACCCGTCTCGACGATCTCGGGCACCGGCACGGGCAGCGGGAGCCTGCCGGACAGCCACGGCATCAGCCGCGCCTCCACGCGCAGCGCGTCGGCGACCTCGGGCCGCCGGGGCGTCCGCTCGATCCACCGCCCGTCGACCAGGGTCGCGGCGCTGTCCCAGCCGCCGGCCAGTTCGATTCGGCTCGTCATGCTGCCGCTACGCGGGGGTCATGAACTCGAGGCGGTTGCCGAGGTTGTCGAAGGTGTGGAAACGGCGGTATCCCGGGAAGTTCTCGTCCCAGGTGACCTCGACGCCGTGCCCGGCCAGCCGATCGGCGAGCGCGTCGACGTCGGCGACCAGGATGCCGGGGTGCGCCCGGCGCGCCGGAACGAAGTCGGCCTCGACGCCGAGGTGGATCTCCAGCCGGTCCGCGCGCACCCAGAGGCCGCCGCGCGCGGCCAGGTTCGGGGGCTTGCGCACCTCGGACATGCCGAGCACGTCGACGTAGAACCGGCGGCACTCCTGCTCGCTGCCCGGCGGGATGGTCAGCTGCACGTGGTGCAGCCCCATGCCGAACGGCGAGGTCGCCTCGGTCGTGTCGTACGGCAGCGGCTCGTGGTGCCCGGTCATCGTGCCCGCCTCCCCAGGTGGCCTGTTTTGCCCGATCCTAGGTCACCGACCTGCGGCGACCTCGCGGATTCAGGGCGGATTCAGAGCAGCCGCAGCTGCTGGCTCCGCCGCGCGCCCCGGCCACCCGGCGCGGCCGTCCGCCGCTCGACCAGGTGCGGATCGAGCGCGGTCAGGAAGGGCGACGGCCGCAGCTCGCCCCTGGCCCGGCGCGCGGCGTGGCTGAGGTGCAGGTGCGACTGGGCCCTGCTGATGCCGACGAAGAACAGCCTGCGCTCCTCGGCCTCCTCCTCCAGTTGTCGCGCCGCGGTGGTGGTGTCCCGCGCGCCGGGCCAGCGCAGCGGCAGCACGCCGTCCGCGCAGCCGACGATGAACACCACGGGGAACTCCAGTCCCTTGGCGGCGTGCAGGGTGAGCAGGGAGATGCGGTCGGCCCTCGGGTCCCAGGTGTCGACCTCCGCGCCGAGCGCGAGTTCCGCGTGGAACCCGGCGAGGTCGGCGCTGTGCGCCGCAGCGAGCGGGGCCAGCAGGTCGACCGCCTCGCGGACGGCGTCGACCTGGTCGGCTTCCGGCAGGTCTCCGCCGAGGACGTCCTGGTCGGCGCCCGCCAGGTCCGCGATGGCCCGCGCGGCCGCCTCGCGCACCAGCTGCGGCAGGGCCGCTGTGCCGGGATCGGCCGGCAGGTGGCGCAGCACGGCCTGCACGCCCTGGTGCCCGGCGAGGCGGTTGTGCGAGCGCTTCTGGAACGGCAGGCCCTCGCGGGACAGCGCAGCCATGATCGGCCGGGCCTGCGCGTCGGTGCGGTAGAGCACCGCGATGTCGTCGAAGGACAGCCCGCCGGCCGCGCCGTCGGAGTCAACCAGCCCGGAGTCTCGGGAGTGGAAGGACGAGCCGCCGAGCAGCTCCTCGATGCTGCGCACGACGAACTGCGCCTCGGCGTCCTCGTCCGCCGCGCCGTGCAGCACGATCCGGTCCGCGGCCGGCAGGGTGCGCATCGCGTGCAGCGCCCGGTCCGGCACGAGGGTGCTCGGCGCGATCGCGGCGACCGCGCCGGCCACGATCACCCCGCTCGACCGGTAGTTGCGGGTCAGCTGCACGAGCCGCGCGCCGGGGAAATCCTGTTGGAAGCGCAGGAAGAAACCCACGTTCGCGCCACGGAAGGCGTAGATCGCCTGGTCCGGATCGCCGATCGCACAAAGGTTTCCGTCCTGGTCGGTCAGCAACCGCAGCAGCCGGTACTGGAGCTCGTCGACGTCCTGGTACTCGTCGACGCAGATCCAGCGGTACCTGGCGCGGTAGCTCGCGGCGAGCGCCGGATCCCCGGCCAACAGCGTCACCGGCAGGGTGACCAGGTCGTCGAAGTCGACCAGTCCGCGCGCCCGCAGCGCCGCGTCGTAGCGCTCGGCGAGGGCCGCAGACGCTGGATCGGCCGGTGTTCCAGTGGCTGGTGTCCCTGTGGCTGCGGCCGGTGTTCCGGTGGCTGCCGCCCGTTTCGCGGCGGAGACCGTCTCCAGGGCACGGCGGGCCTCGCGGTTGGTCGCCGCGTCGAGCAGCCCGCGCAGCACCGCCAGCCGCGCGGACTCGTCGGCGACACCGAAGTCGGCCGCCAACCCGAGCCGTTCGTGCTGTTCCCGCAGCACGGCGAGGCCGAGGCCGTGGAAGGTGGACACGGTGATCAGCGGACCCTGCTCTGGCACGAGCGCATCGAGGCGTTCCCGCATCTCCTCGCAGGCGCGCCGGGTGAACGTGATCGCGAGGCACTCCTGCGGGGAAACGCCCTGCGCGGTAACGAGATTCGCCAGCCGGTGGGTCAGCGTCCTGGTCTTGCCGGTGCCGGGTCCCGCGACAATGAGCAGCGGCCCGTCCACCGACGCCGCAGCCGCGCGCTGGTCCGGGTCGAGCGCGTCCAGCAGCGACCCCGTCGGCGGTTCGGCCCGCTGTCCCGGCGGTTCGGCGAGCTCCAGTTCGAGCAGCTCCGACTCGGGCGTCCTCGGCTCGGGCTTTCGCGCGGCGGGCCTGCGCGGTCCTGGCGTCGGCGCGGGTTCGGGCAGGTCGAAGTCGAACAGGGCGGGGGCCTGTTCGGTCGGCGCGCACAGCTCGCCCGGCGCGAACAGCGAGATGGTCCCGTACTCGCCGTCGTAGCCGGCGTCCCGGCGAACCCGTTGGGAGCGCAGCCGTTCGACGGCCTCCACCAGCAGCGGCGACCTGGCCGCGCGCAGCTCGTCGAGCGGCAGTTCGAGCAGGATCGCCAGCTCGGGGCCGAGGGTGGTGACCAGCTCGGTCACCTTCTGCTGCACGGCCTTGCTCTTCGGCCCGACGCCGAGGATCTCGCCCATGATCTCGGGCAGCGGCACGATGCTGAGGAACTCCCCCGCCGTGTCCGGCCTGCGGCCCCTCGGGTGGTCGGCCAGCTCCTCGATGCGGCTGAGCACGCCGACGGTGAGCGGTTTCCCGCACTCCGGGCAGTTCCCGCCGTGCGCCCTGGTCTCGGCGGGCTCCATCCGCACCCCGCACTTGCGGTGGCCGTCGTGGTGGTACTTGCCCTCCTCGGGGAACATGTCGACGGTGCCGACGTAGCCTGCCCCGGTCTCCAGGGCGCCGCGCAGCTCGGCGTAGCCGAACTCGCCGTCGAGCACGGTCGCGTTGCGCCCCAACGCGGGCGGCGAGTGCGCGTCGGAGTTGCTGACCAGGTGGAACCGGTCGAGGCCGGACACCTGCCAGTTCAGCTCCGGGTTCGACGACAGCCCGGTCTCGACCGCGAACACGTGCTCGGCGAGGTCGACGTAGCAGTCGTCGACGGCGTCGAAGCCCGACTTGGAGCCGAGCACCGCGAACCAGGGGGTCCAGGCGTGCGCGGGGATGAGGAAGGAGCCGTCGCCGGACTCCAGCGTGATCTCCAGGAGGTCGCGCGAGTCGAGGCCGAGGATGGGCCTGCCGTCGGACTTGAGGTTGCCGATCCGGCCAAGCCTCGTGGTGAACTCCTCGGCGGCGGCGAGATCGGGCATGTAGCACAGGTGGTGCACCTTGCGGGTGCGATCGCCGCGCTTGTAGATCGTGGAGATCTCCACTTCCAGCAGGAATCGCACCGGGCCGTGACAGCTCGGCGGCAGGGTGCGCAGCACCTCGCGGTCCAGGTCGTCGCGGAGCCGGTAGAGGCCGGGTTCGGCGGGCACCAGCTTGGTGCGCAGTTCCTCGGCCCACGCGGGATGGGTGAAGTCGCCGGTGCCGATCACCGAGATGCCCTTGCGGCGCGCCCACCAGGCCAGGTGCTCCAGGTCGCAGTCGCGGCTACAGGCCCTGCTGTACTTCGAATGCACGTGGAGGTCCGCGTAGTAACGCACGGCGGAGCATCCTCCCACGCGGTCGGCGACGCGCCGCAGGTGCCGGCTTCCGGTGCCTTTCGGGGCAGTCCCGACCGCCGCATCATCCGTCCACAGTGGACGCTACCGATCCGCCAACCGGGTGAAAATGAACGACCCCGCCCCGGGGGCGCGCCCGGGGCGGGGCCAGCAGGAGGGGGCCGCCGACGCGCGGCCGCACGCGCGGTCGGCGGCCCCTGGTATCAACGGCGGTCGGCGCGAACCAAGATCGACTCGCCGCGCGACGGCCGGTGGTTGATGATCCACTGTGGTCGTTGGCACCACGCCCGACTTCCGGACTCCGCGCAAACGGACTGCCCGAACGGCAGCGCGGCAGGGCGTGGAGCCGCTACCGTGCTGAGTCCGAACTTCCGGAGCCGCATTGCTCCCCTCTCCATCCGTGTGGAGCTGGTGGGCGAGGGCGAGGAGTGTTCACCCTGTACAACCAGTCGACACCGAACTATGACCCGAACGCGGTATGGCAGCTCATAGCGAACAGGGATAGAAGGGCGTTATGCCCGAACTAGAGCTTCGGCACTTGCGAGCGGTCTGCGCGATCGCTGAAGAAGGCAGCGTCACCAAGGCTGCGGCCCGGCTTGGTCTCACCCAGCCGGCGCTGAGCGCTCAGCTCAGGTCGGTCGAGCGGTTGCTCGGCGGCCAGTTGTTCGAGCGAACACCCACCGGCAGCGTACCCACCGAGCTGGGCAGGTACGTGATCAGCACGGCCAGGGTCGTCCTCGACGACCTCGGCCAGCTGCTCACCTCGGCACGGGAGCGGGCCGCTGGCCCGGCCAGCGGCCCGCTGCTGGCCGGCTCCATGCCGATGCTGTTCGTCGCGCATCTGGTGGCCGAGCTGCGGGCGCGGATCCGGTGCACCGAGGTGCGCACGGAGATCGAGCCGTCGCCGCCCGCCCTGCTGGAGATGCTGATGGCCGGCCGGGTGCACCTCGCGGTGTTCGAGCGGTTCGACGGCATGCGGCAGCGCGAGCTGCGCGGCATCGAGCTGCGGACGCTGTTGACCGAGCCGCAGTTCGTCGCGGTCGGCGAGCGGAACCCGCTGGCGGCGCGCGAGTCGATCGACCTCGGGGACCTCGCCGACAGCGACTGGGTGATGCCGCCGCCCGAGCAGAACACCATGCGGATGCAGCTGCACGCCGCCTGCCACGCCGTCGGGTTCACGCCGAGGATCACCCACCACACCACGGAGAGCAGCACCGCGCGGGGCCTGGTCTCCGACGGCGCGGTGTCGCTGGCCGCGCCGTCCTCGCGCAGCGGCGACGGCATCGCGATCAGGCCGTTGCGCGGGGATCCGCTGTCGGTGCAGATCCTGGTGGCCACCCGCTCGGACGGCATGCTGGCCGGGCGGGCGCACGAGGTGTTCGCCTGCGCGGCGCACGCCTACCGCGCGGTGGTCGACCGCAACCCGACCTACGCCAGGTGGTGGATCGACCATCCGGAGGCCCACCCGGACCTCGACACCGCGCTGCTGCTAGCCCGTCCGGCCCAACCCCGTTGACACGGCTGACCTTCATCCGGTCAGCCGTTTACAAGCATTGGCACGACAGCGAAAATCACCCACCAGCAACCTAGGTTGGGTGGTTTCCATGAGGACACTCGCGACGCTGCTCGCCGTCCTGGTCGGCGGCGCGCTCACCATGGTGTCGGCCGTCCCGGTCGGCGCGGCTCCTGCCGACTCGCTGGGTTCACCGCCGACCGGGGCCAGCGGCCGCACCGGGCCGGACGACGCGAAGGTGGACTACCACCAGTGGCGTTCGGCCGAGTTCCTGGCCGGGTCGGCCGAGGGCACGGCGTGGACGCCGGGCGGCCTCACCATCGGCCATCCGGCTGGCACGATCACGCACACCGAGCCGGGGCTCGGCACCACCAGGGCCTACGACTACGCGCGATGGACCTCGCCGCGCCACACGCAGGGTTTCGACGCGTCGCAGCTGATCGCGTCGTGGAACGCGGAGACGCCGGCCGGCGCCTGGCTCCAGGTGGAGATGCGCGGCCGCACCGACAAGGGCGCCGACACCGCCTGGTACGTGATGGGGCGGTGGGCGTCTGGCGACGGCGACATCCAGCGCACCAGCGTCGCCGGCCAGTCCGACGCGACCGGCGAGATCGACGTGGACACCTTCCAGGCCGCGCAGGGCGTCGCGCTGCGGGCCTACGAACTGCGCGTGACGCTGTACCGGGCGCAGGGCACGACGGCGTCCCCGACGCTGTCCGCGCTCGGCGCGATGACCTCGGCCGTGCCGGACCGGTTCACCGTGCCGCCAAGCCGTTCCGGCGGGGCGTGGGGTGTGGAGCTGCCGGTCCCCCGCTACTCGCAGGACGTGCACGCCGGCCAGTACCCGCAGTACGACGGCGGCGGCGAGGCGTGGTGCAGCCCGACCTCGACCGAGATGGTGGTGGAGTACTGGGGCAGGACGCCGACTGCGGCGCAACTGTCCTGGGTGGACCCGAGCTACGCGGACCCGAGCGTGGACCAGGCCGCCCGCAACACCTACGACTACTCCTACCAGGGCGCGGGGAACTGGCCGTTCAACGCGGCCTACGCGGCGAGCTATGGTCTCGCGGCGCACATCACCAGGCTGCGGTCGCTGACCGAGCTGGAGCACTACGTCCGGCTGGGCGTTCCGGTGGTGACCTCGCAGTCGTTCCGGGCCGACGAGCTGGATGGCGCGGGTTACGGCACGTCGGGCCATCTGATGGTGGTCGTCGGGTTCACCCCGACCGGCGACGTGATCGCCAACGACCCGGCCTCGGCGACCGACGCGCAGGTCCGGCACGTGTACAAGCGCACCCAGTTCGAGAACATCTGGTTGCGCACCAAGCGTTATCGGGCGGACGGCAGCGTTGGCGACGGCTCGGGCGGCGTGGTGTACCTCATCGCCCCACGCGGCTACCCGCTCCCGAGCTAGACATGCCATGAAGGGTCCCGTCAGGACACCCAACGTCCTGACGGGACCCTTCGCGATAACTCAGGCGGTGGCGAATGCGGCGCGCGCGGCCTGCTCGATGGTGCTCGGCGCGCGGCCGAGCAGCTTCTCCAGGTCGGGGCGGACCTCCGACAGCACGCCCTTGCCGATGTTCACCTGGATGTCGGCGATCACCTCGGCGAGGAAGTCGGGCAGCCCGGCGGCCAGCAGCGCGGCGGTCAGGTCCTCGGCCGTGACGTCCTTGTGCGGCAACGGCTTCCCGGTGATCTCGGCGACCGTTGCGGCGAGCTCGGGGAACGACCAGGTGGTGGAGCCGGTCAGCTCGTAGATCGCGTTCTCGTGGCCGTCGCCCGCCACCACGATCGCGGCGGCCAGCGCGAGGTCGTCGCGCGAGGCGGTGGCGATGCGGCCCTCGCCCGCCGCGCTGGCCAGCGCGCCGCGCTCGACCGCGCCGGGCAGCGTCGGGGTGTAGTTCTCGTGGTACATCCCGTTGCGCAGGAAGGTGAAGGGGATGCCGCTCGCGCGGAGCCGCTCCTCGGTGGCCTTGTGCACGGCCGCCAGCTCCAGCGGGGAGGTGTCGGCGTCGGACACGCTGGTGTAGGCGATGTAGCGGACGCCAGCCTTGACGGCGGCGTCGATCGCGTTGACGTGCTGGGCGACGCGCTGTTCGTCGGGGCCGTTGGTGGAGACCAGCAGCAGCTTGTCCACGCCGGCGAAGGTCTCCGCCAGGCTCTCCGGCTCGCTGAAGTCGCCGCGCCGGACCTGCACGCCAAGGGCGGCGAGGTCGGCGGCCTTCTCGGGGTCCCGCACGGAGACCGCGAGCTCGGCGGCCGGCACCCGGTCGAGCAGGTGACGCACCGCCAGCCCGCCGAACTGCCCAGTCGCCCCGGTCACCAAGATCGTCATGGTCTCTCCTCGTTCACGCTGTTCGCTGACTGCACTCACCGTAGAGCTTGTACTAACCAAAAGAAAGTACCCACCTCAACGTAAGTAAGATCTAGACTAGTAAGCATCGAGGCCAGCGGCGCGCGAAACGCTTGATCTATGACGCAGCGCACAACACTTACTGGAAGTTAGTATCGTTCCGGCGGTAAGCTTGGGTCGTGACGAACAACAGCAACGCCCTGTTCGAGGGCCTTCCGCCCGGGGCGGACGTGTTCGACCGCAACTGCCCGTCCCGATCGGTGCTCGAACACGTGACCAGCCGATGGGCCGTCCTCGTCCTCGGCGCCCTCATCGACGGCACCAAGCGGTTCAGCGAACTGCGCAGGAACGTCGGCGGAGTCAGCGAGAAGATGCTGGCGCAGACCCTCCAGGCGCTCGAACGGGACGGCATGGTGCACCGCGAGGTCCGCCCGGTCATCCCGCCGCACGTCGACTACTCGCTCACCGAGCTGGGCCGCCGCGGCGCGGAGCACGTGCGCGCCCTGTTCGTCTGGGTGCAGGAGAGCATGCCGGACGTCACCGCCAGCCAACAGAACTACGACGAGCGCAAGGCCGCCGCCGTCAGCTAGGGGGCTTACGCCCGTGCGCCGGCCGTGCCAGTCTGCGAGTCTGGATCAAGCCGGTTCAACGTGGAACAGCGGGGAGGCGGACGCGGTGCCGCACGAAGTACGTGGAGTGGTTGCCCTCGGCAAGGGGGCTCCCGTGGCGGTGCACGACATCATCGTGCCTGACCCCGGGCCCGGCGAGGCGCTGGTGCGGGTGCAGGCGTGCGGGGTCTGCCACACCGATCTGCACTACCGCGACGGCGGCATCAACGACGAGTTCCCGTTCCTGCTCGGCCACGAGGCGGCCGGCGTCGTCGAGGAGGTCGGCGACGGCGTGACCGACCTCGCGCCCGGCGACTTCGTCGTGCTGAACTGGCGCGCGGTCTGCGGCTCCTGCCGCGCCTGCCTGCGCGGGCGGCCGCAGTACTGCTTCAACACCTTCAACGCGAGCCAGCCCATGACCCTGGCGGACGGCCGCCCGCTGTCGCCCGCGCTCGGCATCGGCGCGTTCAGCGAACTGACGCTTGTCCACAGTGGACAGTGCACTCGAGTCGACAGCGCCGCGCCGCCCGAGGTCGCCGGGCTGCTCGGCTGCGGCGTGATGGCCGGGCTCGGCGCCGCGCTGAACACCGCACCCGTCGGCCGGGGCGACTCGGTCGCGGTGATCGGCTGCGGCGGGGTGGGCAGCGCGGCCGTCGTCGGCGCGCGGCTGGCCGGCGCGAACCGGATCATCGCGGTGGACACCGACGCTCGGAAACTGCTCTGGGCCAAGGACTTCGGCGCGACGCACACCGTGCTGGCCGGCGGGGACACCGACGTCGTCGCCGAGATCAGGGCGCTGACCGGCGGCTTCGGCGCGGACGTGGTGATCGACGCGGTCGGCATCCCGCAGACCTGGCAACAGGCGTTCCACGCGCGCGACCTCGCCGGCACCGTGGTGCTGGTCGGCGTGCCGACCCCGGACCTGCGCATCGACATGCCGCTGCTGGACTTCTTCTCGCACGGCGGCGCGCTGAAGTCGTCCTGGTACGGCGACTGCCTGCCATCAAGGGACTTCCCGACGCTCATCGACCTGTACCTCCAGGGGCGGCTGCCGCTTGACCGGTTCGTGTCAGAGCGGATCGGGCTGGACGACGTCGAGGAGGCGTTCGCGCGGATGGGCCGGGGCGAGGTGCTGCGCAGCGTGGTGATGCTCGGCGCGGTGATCCCCTGTTGAGGACCGCGGAGTTCACCGACGAGGACTACCCGGCCCAGCCCTATCCCGGCGCGCGACCGGGCTTCTCCTTCGTGCACCACGACCGCGCCGGTTGGGCGCTGCGTCCCGACCGCGCCACGGCCAGCGGTTGGCGGGTCGGGCCGGACGGTGTCGAACTGGACCGGTGGCTCGCCGAACGCGGCGCGCCACCGCTGGCCGAGCGCGTTCCCGTGCTCGCCTACGGCTCGAACGCCTGCCCTGCCAAGGTGACCTGGCTGCGCGAGTCGCACGCGATGACGGGACCGGTCGTGGCGCTGCGGGCCAGGTGCGCTGGCGTGTCCGCGGTGTGGGCGGCCGGCTTCCGGATCGTCGACGACCAGCGGCCCGCGACGCTGACCGCCGCGCTCGGTGTCGTCGAGGACCACTTCCTGTGGTGGGCGACGCTCGACCAGGTGCGGGCGCTCGACGCGTGCGAGGGCAGGGACGTCCGGCACTGGCTGTCCCGGCTGGGCACCGGGCGGATCACCCTGGAGGACGGCACGGTGCTGGACGGCGCGCTGGCGTACACGGCGGCCGACCCGATGCGCCTGCCGCTGCTGGTCGACGGCGCCGCCGTGCCGTGCGCCGCGCTGGACCAGGCGGAGGCCGCGGCGCTGACCGGGCCGCCGGCCGACTCGGACGGCCTCGCGGTGACGCGGGTCGACGGCGAGCCGTCGGCGGACGCGTGGCCGGACCGGCTGTTCGTGTACGGCACGCTCCAGCCCGACGGGTCGGCGTGGCGGCGGATCGCGCCGCTGGCGCTTGGCGAGCCGGACCGGGCGTCGCTGCCCGGCACGCTGTACGACACCGGCCACGACTACCCGGCGCTGCGGCTGTCCCGTGGTCCCGGGGTGCCCGGCTGGGTGGTGCGGCTGCGGTCGCCGGAGCGGGCGCTGGTCGCCCTCGACGAGTACGAGGGCGAGGACTACCAGCGGATCCGCGTCACACTGCCGGACGGCCGGGCGTGCTGGACGTACCTGTGGACCGCCCCGGTCCGGGACCTGCCCGTCCTGCACCGAGGCTGGCACCCTGCCGGTCGGTCGTGAGCCCCGACCGGTCGGCCGTGCGGCTCGGTCGATCGGTCGTGCGCCTCAACCGGTGGTGAAGTCGAGGATGCGCCGCCAGGCGTCGGCGCAGGCGTCGCGCCACTCGCCGTGGGCGCGGTCGAAGAACGAGTGCGGCGCGCCGTCGTAGACGTGTAGCTCGTGCGGCTTGCCGAGGTCGGTCAGCCGCTGGTCGAAGGCGGCGAAGTCGGCCTGCGGGGTCGCCTGGTCGGCGCCCGCGACGAGCAGCAGCAGCGGAACGCGGATCGACTCGACGACGTCCGCGACGAGCTTCGGCTTGCCGTAGAAGCCGATCGCGCCCGCCAGGTCGAGGTCGCTGGCGGCCAGCCGCCAGGACTGGCTGCCGCCGAAGCAGAAGCCGACGGTGTACGTCGGGCCGTCGCCGAGCGCCCCGGCCGCGGCCGAGGCGTCCGTGTGCACCTGGTCCGGGGTCACCTTGGGCCAGTGCTGCTGCCAGTCGAACCCCTCCCCGCGCGGCCCGGTCCCCGCCGACCGCCCGAAGTAGTCGAACGCGACCGTGTCGAAACCGGCCTCGGCGAACCGGACGGCGAGGTCCTCGTAGAACGGGTGCAGGCCGCGAACGTCCGGCAGGAGCACGACGTTGCGGCCGTTCGGCGTCGCGGGCTTCGCCCGGTAGGCGTTGCACCGGTTGCCGTCGGCGGCGGTCAGCTCGATCGGTCCGTGCTCGGCCACGTCTCCTGGATTGGGCGGTCCTGGCGGTCTGCTGTCGTCGCTGTGGCACATGGGCTCGATTGTCTCGGCGAAGTCTGTCGGCGACCAGCGCGCGGGGCGCCACCGGTCTGGTGGACAATCGCTCACACGATGGTGGAAGAAGATCTCGAACTGCTGATCACCGTGGTGGTCGCGGCCGACGACGACGGGCAGGCCCGAGCGGCCTGCGACGGCTTCGTGCGGCGCATCGGCGGGCGCGTCGTCGAGGTGGTGGACTGCTCGGACGAGGAGCCCGACTGCTGGTCGGTCACGGTGAGTGTGGTGAGTCCCGAACGGGCGACGCACAACAGTGCCGCGGCGCTGGCCAGGGCGGTGCGCGTGTTCGTCCGCGATCTCGGGCCCGAGTTCGCCACCCCGCGCGTCGCCTGCGAGCCGCCGACGGCCTGGACGGTGCTCGACGATCCCGACCTGGTCGGCGACCTCGTGCCCGGCGCAGAACGGCTCCTGGTCGAGGCCTGGGCCGGCGGCGACCCCTACGTCAGGGAACCCCCGCCGGAGCCCGTCGCGCAGCCACCCGCCGAGGAACCGGCATCGACGGCCGTTCGGCTGCTGCTGCGGGTGGACGTGGCGACCGACCGCTCAGCGGGCGCCGAATGGCAGGCGCGCGCGGTGGCCAGCAGGATCGTCCGCTCCGGCCACATCATCGGCGTCGCATCGCAGGATTCCGTGCTGAGCGTGCGCGTCGACCTCGGCGAGCGAACCGAGGCCCCCGCCCAGGCCCTGCTGGACGCGGTGTCCTCGCTCGGCCGGTCGGGCTGGTCCTCCGTCGAGTGGCGGGACGACGCAGCGGTCATTCGCTGGTCGGCCAGTCCAGCGCCGCACTCCGGCATCACCGGGCTGGAGCTGACCGCGAGCAACACAAGCGACGACAACGACGACAGCAGCGACGCCAACGACGGCAGCGACGGCAGCGACGGCCCGGAACGCGCCGAGGACGGCCGCGCCGAGGACGACACCGTGCGCGACGGCCGGGAGGAGTCCGCTACTCAATCGGGTGAGGCCGTCCGGCCGTCGCCTGCGTCCGTTTGGACGCTGCCGTCCTGAGGGTGTGTGGCCGCCCGATCGAGTGGTGTCGCACATACGCCCGATCAGCCGATCAACCTTGTGTCCGACAAAAAACATTCGGTACTACTTTCAACCAAGGGCGGTCGAACGATCGCCGCACACGCGTTCGGGAGGGTACGGCCGAGATGGCAAGCATCGAAGAAGTACGGGCTGCGGTCGCCCTCGCTGCGGACAAGGCCCAGGAAGCCGCGCAGTACCAGCAGCAGGTCACCAAGCTCGCCGAGGAGGTCCAGGCGCTTCTGGCCGGCGCGATGCAGGGCACCACGCAGAACGACGCCGAGCAGGCCAACGGCGAGTTCGCGCAGGCCGTCAGCAACGCCAACGAGGTCCTTCAGCTGATCGGCGCGGGCATGTCGAGCATCGAGAGCATCGGCAACAGGCTGTGAGATGACGTCGATCGAGGAGGTCAGGACGTCACTCGAACAGGTCCGTGAGTTGCTGGCCGAGATGTACCGGGGCGCGGAGAGCGCGAAAGCGCTACTGGACGACGCCGTTTCGATTCTCGCCGAGAGCAGCCTTAACCACCAGGAATCCCTGCTGCCGGCCGAGTTCGGGAACGCCAGTGAAAAACTCGTCGACCTGTTGACGTTGTTTGCGAGGAACATGGGAACGGTGGAGGGCTTGACGGCACGGCTGTAGCAAACGCAGGCACCCCCGCCTGGTAACTTGATCATGGGTTCCCGCCCGGTCGCGAATGAATGCCGTGAGGTGGGCAGTGAGCAGGCGAGACGAGCGCCGCAAGAAGATCGAGGACGCCTTCGCGGAGTTCCGCCAGGCGATCGCCGGCGCGTTGGGCGCCGCGTCCCGCCAACACGCCCGGATCGCGGTCGAGCGCGCCGAGGACATGTTCGAGCTGATGGTCCGCAAGGTCGGCATCGACAACGCGCTCGAGGATCCCGCGCTGGCAAGGACCCTGCACAATCCCGTGCTCGGCGACCGGTTGGTGCGCACGCTGCGCGACCGCGTCGAGGCGTTCGAACCGTGGACCCGCAACGGGCCGAGCGGGCTCGAACGGCTCGTCGCGGAGTCGGCGCCCGGCCCGGCGGGCGATCCGTGGGAGTCCTGGCTCGGCCAGCCGGGCACCGGCGACGGCAGCACGGTGCCGGAGCTGTGGCGGATCGGCACGGCCGTGGTCGGGTCGGCGCCGCAGCAGCAGCCGTTCCCGGTCGCGGTTCCCTTGCTGGACAGCGCGCACCTGCACGTTTCGTCCACTTCGGACAGTCGGATGCTGGCCGACGCCCTGGTGGAGAGCCTGCTGCTCCGGGTGCTCAGCTACTTCCAGCCGGGCATGGTGCACGTGCACGTCTGGGACGTCGGCCAGCTCACCGGCTCGCTGCCCGGCCTGTACCCGCTCACCAGGGGCGGGCTGCTGACCGTGCACGATCCCGCCAGGCTGCACGAGCTGCTCGACGAGCTGTCCGAGCACATCCGCCGCGTGCACACGGAAATGCTGGTGGACGGCCAGGTCTCGCTGCGGGCGGTCAGCGGGCCCGCCGGGCGGCGGACCGTGCCGTGGCGGATCGCGGTGCTGTTCGGCAACCGCGCCGCGCTCAAGGAGGAGCACCAGCAGAAGCTGCAACGGGTCGCCCGCAACGGCCTGGCCTGCGGCGTCCAGCTCGTCATCGTGGATGTCCCGGTCACGGTGAACAGTCCGATCGAAACAGTGCAGTTCGCCGACGACCAGACCGCGACCTGCACGATGACCGGCAAACATGCGACCGTCACGATGGATCCCGCGCTGCCCCGCACGATGGTGCCGAGGGCGTGCGCCACGATCGCGGAGGCCTTGGAGGCCAGGCGAAGCAGGCTCGGCTCGTTCGCCGACCTGCTGCCGGCCGAGCTGTGGACGGAGAGTTCGGCCGCCGGCGTGCACACCCCGGCCGGCTACTACGACGGCGAACCGGTGCAGGTCCAGCTCGGCGACGCGTCCCCGCACGCCCTGATCGGCGGTCCGAGCGGGTCGGGCAAGACGAACTTCCTCTACGCCATGCTCGGCGGCCTCGCGGCCAGGTACGCCCCCGACGAGCTCGAGCTGTATCTGCTCGACTTCAAGGAGGGCGTGTCCTTCGCTCAGTTCGCGCCCGGCCGCAAGGACCCGAGCTGGCTGCCGCACGCGCGGCTGGTCGGCGTGAACGTGAACACCGACCGCGAGTTCGGCCTCGCCCTGCTCCGGTTCCTCGCCGACGAGATGCGGCGCAGGGCGGACGCGGCCAAGCTGCACGAGGTCACCAAGCTGGAGGAGCTGCGCGCCGAGGACCCGGACACGCCGTGGCCGCGCATCGTCGCGGTGATCGACGAGTTCCAGTATCTGTTCGCCGAGCGGGACCAGGTGACCAGCCAGGCGACGGCGCTGTTGGAGGACGTGGCGCGGCGCGGCCGGTCGCAGGGCATCCACCTCGTGCTGGCCAGCCAGGACGTGTCCAGCATCGAGGCGTTCTGGACGAAGCCGGCGATCTTCGAGCAGTTCGTGCTGCGGATCGCGCTGCCCAAGGCACGCAGGGTGCTGGTGGACGTGCACAACGACGCGGCCGTCACGCTGCCCCGCTGGCACGCGGTGATCAACCACGAATCCGGTGTGCGGCAGGGAAACCACCTCGCGCGGATCCCGGACGCGACCAAGCGCGGCACGTTCGACGAGTTGCAGGTCGAGCTGTGGCGGCGGCGGCCTGCCGAGCTGCCGAGCCCCCGGCTGTTCGACGGCAGCCTGGTGCCCAAACCGGCCGACCTGGTGGACTTCCAGGAACTGCGCCCGCAGTCGCACACGCCGACCGCGCTGCTCGGCCAGGTGATCGACGTGGCTGGCAGCGCGGCCAAGGTGCGGATGGAGCGGGCGCCCGGGCGCAACATCGCGGTGATCGGCTCGCTGGTCGCGGACGCGGCGGGCCTGCTCGGCGGCGCGATGCTTTCCCTTGGCCGGCAACACGAACCGGACGGCGCCGCGTTCACGCTCGCCTATCTGGTCGAGGACGCCTACCCGTGGGTGGACGCGGTCGCCAAGAGCCTGCGGGGCGACGGGCACCAGGTCGAGGTCGTCGACCTGGACGGGCTGCGGCCGGTGCTGCGCCGCAGCGCCGACGAGCTGACCGCGCGGCTGGCCAGCTCCTCGCTCGACACACCTGCGCTGCCGCACTATCTCGCCCTGTACGGCGTCGACGCCGCGCACAGCGCGCTGGAGCACAAGGACCCCGAGACCAGGCGCAGCGGCCTCGACGAGCTGCGCACGGTGTTGCGGCACGGCCCGGAGAACCGCACGCACGTGCTCGGCTGGTGGCGCGGCGTGCAGCGGCTCAAGGCCAGCCTCCCCATGGGTTCCACGGACGACATCGGTCCGTGGGTCGCGTTCGACGTGCAGGGCGCGGACCTCAACGCGCTGAACAGCGGCCTGAACACGGCCTGGTCGCCTCGGCCGCGCCGGGGTCTGTTCTTCGACCGCTTCCAGCACGCGCGACCGCAGGTAATCATCCCGTTCGACCTCGGGCAGGAGACACCGTGACCGAACGAACCAGCCGTGCCTTCGACGGCACGACACTCTCGCCGGGCGGCGACCCTCGGGTGTTCCCGGCGCAGCGGATGGCCAACCCCCTCGAGTCCGGAGCGGAACGCGACGTGGTGTCGGTGGTCGAGCGCTACAAGGAGATCGCCGGGATGGCGGCCGAGTCGGTCGACCGGATGCGCCGGCACGACCAGGAGCGCGCCTCGGTGCTGGACCGGGCGCTGCTGGAGTCCCAGGAGCGGATGGCCAGGATCGCCGACCAGGAACGGATCGTGCGGCTCGGCGTCGCGCTGCACTGGGAGGCCGCCGTCGAGGCGCTGTGGGACGAGCGGTGGATGACGATGAGCCCGCAGCCCCAGCCGGACGAGACGGTGCCCGACCACGACCAGCTGCATTTCGACGGGGAGATCGAGCGCACCTACCGCGCGCTGGAGGACGCGCTACAGAAACGCGGCCTCATTCGACGCAAGCGGGACTGAGCAGGCGCGGCTGATCTCGATCAGCGAGCCGGGGATGGTTTCCCGGGATTCGCGACCGGGCGCGCGGATTCCCCGTGACGTCGACGGAGATCGACATTCGCGGCAGCGAGCGAAGCGAGTGGCGCCGAACCCGGGATTCGGCTGCGGGCAACGGAAACAGCTCGTAGACAGGCCACGGCCCCCGAGGCACTGGGGGTTTGCGTCGGGGGCCGGGCCATCACCGGGCATTGGTGCGGGAGGCCGGTGTCTCCCGGTCTGTGATTGACGGAAGTGCACCAGTCCGTCAATCAGTACGACGCGACCGAGGATAGGGGCGCGCGAGGTCGCCCGGGAAGACCCAATTGCCATGACTCACCCGTTCGGGGACGCCCGTTTTTCTGATGCCGCCCGTCAGCGGAATCCAACCGGCGGGTCAAGGATGCCTAACGAATGAGTCCGAACGGCTTCCCCGGCCCCCATCCGGCGGGCAGGCTGCATCCGTGAGCAAGCAGGGTGAGCGCGGGTCGGGCGACGCGGCGGACAAGTCCGATCCACTGATCGAGGTCACGCTGCGACCGAGGGTGTTCTTCGCCGTCCTCGCGCTGGTCGCGCTGATCGCCGGCCTGGTGCTCGGGCTGATCCCGGTGCACGTCGCCGCGCCCGACCCGTCTAGGGCGGGCCAGCTCAGTTGCGGCAACGCGATCGGCGGCGTGGACACCAAGTCGGTGTGGGCCGGGCTCGGCGCGCAGGGCAACACCGAGCTGGTCGACTACATCAACATCTGCGAGCACGCGATGAGCGAGCGGGAGACGGCGGCCTCGGTGCTGTTCTTCGGCGGCGTGGTCGGGGGCCTGTGGCTCGGCGTGGTGCGCCGCCGCCGGGAGCCGACCCAGGGTTCGTAGGGCGGCGTCAGAGACATTCGCGGACAGGGCACCAGCCCGCTCGAACGAGTGGCAGGTCACAGCAGAGCGGCCGGGAACTGGGAACATCAGGCCCGATGGGCGCTGTTGAACCACTTGGTACGTTGAACCAGTTGGTACGTACCGCAGCCACGTTCCCGCAACACTGCCTCCTGGGAGGTCGCACCATGACCGTGCCGTCCACCGCCGTCGAGATCCGGCTCAAGTCCCGCCCGCAGGGCTGGCCGACCGCCGAGAACTTCGAGATCGTCGAGGCCGAGGTACCCACGCCGGAGCCGGGCCAGGTGCTGGTGCGCAACATCGCGATGAGCGTCGACCCGTACATGCGCGGCCGGATGAACGACACGAAGTCCTACGTCGAGCCCTACCGGCTCGGCAAGGCCATGCTCGGCGGCGCGGTCGGCGAGGTCGTCACCTCCACGGTCGACTCGCTCAAGCCCGGCGACGTCGTGCTGCACCACCTCGGCTGGCGCGAGTACGCCGTCGTGGACGCCAAGCAGGCCGTCAAGGTCGACCCCGACCTCGCGCCCGTCACCACCTACCTCGGCGTGCTCGGCATGCCCGGCCTGACCGCGTACGCGGGCCTGCTGGAGGTCGCCGCGTTCAAGGAGGGCGACACGGTGTTCGTGTCCGGCGCGGCGGGCGCGGTCGGCCAGGTCGTCGGCCAGGTCGCCAAGCTGCGCGGCGCGGCACGGGTGATCGGCAGCGCGGGTTCCGCCGAGAAGGTCAGGTACCTGGTCGAGGAGCTCGGCTTCGACGCCGCGTTCAACTACAAGGACGGCCCCGTCGCCGAGCAGCTGGCCGCCGCCGCGCCCGACGGCATCGACGTCTACTTCGACAACGTGGGCGGCGAGCACCTCGAGGCGGCGATCTCCTCGCTGAACCTGCACGGCCGCGTCGCCGTCTGCGGGATGATCTCGCAGTACAACAGCACCGAGCCCACGCCGGCCCCGCGCAACCTCGGGATGCTGATCGGCAAGCGGCTCACCGTGCGCGGCATGCTGGTCGGCGACCACTACCACCTCCAGCAGCAGTTCATGCAGGAGGTCGGCGGCTGGATCCGCGACGGCAAGCTGCGCTACTCCGAGACCGTCGTCGAGGGCATCCGCAACGCCCCAGAGGCGTTCCTCGGCCTGCTGCGCGGCGAGAACACCGGCAAGATGGTCGTCACTTTCTGAGCACTGGGTCCGCAGGCGAAGGGCGCTCCTCGGGTCACGAGGGGCGCCCTCGCCGTCGGGTCACTCCGCGAGGACGCCCCGCTCGGCCACCACGCGGCCCTCGTGCACGACGAGCGTGCGCGGGGCGCGGTCCATCACCGCAGCCGTGACCGAGTCGCCCGGCACCACGACGAGTTCGGCGGGATCGCCCTCGACCAGGCCGCCGCCCGGCCCGTCGAGCACCGCGGCCCCGCCCCTCGTCGCGATGTCCACGCACATCTCCACGTCGGCGTCCTTGCGGAAACCGTTGCGGTAGGCCAACTGCCAGGTGCGGTCGAGCATGTCGCCGTTGCCGTAGGGCGACCAGTAGTCGCGGATGCCGTCCTGGCCGAGCCCGAGCCGGACCCCGGCCCAGCGCAGTTCGCGCAGCGGCAACGGTTCCCGCGCGCCCGGCGCCACGGTCGTCACGGCGACGTCGTGCTCGGCGAGCAGGTCGATCAGCTCGCGCTGCCGCTCGGCGTCCACAGTGGACAGCGCGAAGCAGTGGCTGATGGTGACCCTGCCGCGCATGTCGAGCGCGGCGACCCGCTCGCAGATCAGCTCGAGCTGGAACGCGCCGAGCGAACCGGCGTCGTGCAGGTGCACGTCCACCCCGCGCTGGTACTTCTCGGCCAGGCCGAACACCACGTCGAGGTGCCCGACCGGGTCGCGGTCGTACCCGGCGGGGTCGAGGCCGCCGACCAGGTCGGCACCGGCGCGCATGGCCGCGTCGAGCAGCTCGGCCGTGCCCTTCTCGCGCAGGATGCCGACCTGCGGGAACGCCACGACCTGCACGTGCGCGCGGGCCGCGTGCTCCGCCCGCGCGGCGAGCACGCCCTCCAGCCGTTCCAGCCCGGAGTCGAGGTCAACCTGGGCGTGGCTGCGCACCATGGTCGCGCCGGCCGCGATGGTGCTGCCGAGGGTGTGCGTGGCGCGCTCGGTCACTGACAGGCCGGCGTCCCGCCAGTTGCGGCGGTCGTTCTCGACGAGGCCGGCCAGGCCCGCCGACGCCGAGTGCGGGCGGAACGGCAGCCCGAGCCTGGTGGAGTCGAGGTGGGCGTGCGAGTCGACGAACGCGGGCAGCAGCACGCCGCCACCGCCGTCCGCGACCGGGACGCCGTCCGGAGCCGGCAACCCGGCGCCGACCTCGGCGATCACCCCGCCTCGGCACAGCACGTCGACCTCGGGGACGTCCGGACCGCTCGGCCACGGGCGGACAGAGCGGATCAGCAGGTCACCTGTCACCTCAGCGAGACTAGAGCTTCTAACGTGATGGCGTTCGACTGGGAGTGGCGTCCAGGTGGTGCGTCGCAAGGCGGAGGAGCCCCTCATGGCGGAGCCATGTGGGGCGACGACAACGCGGCGAGGCGCCGCCTGGGCGTCACTCCGTCGGACAGTCATCGCGTTAGGAGCTCTTGGCCCAGAAGCTTGCCTGGGTTGAGGATGCCGCTCGGGTCGAGCGTGCGCTTCACGCTGCCGAGCACGTCCACGCCGAGCTCGCCGATCTCGGCGGCCAGGTAGGGGGCGTGGTCGGTGCCGACGGCGTGGTGGTGGCTGATCGTGCCGAGCGGCGGTTCGCCAGTGCCGATGCGGGAGATCGCCGCGCAGGCCGCGGCCTTGGCCTGCTGCCACTGGCCGATCGGGTCCTGCTCCGATCGGGGCACCAGCACCGTGAAGTACAGGGACGCGCCGGTCTCGTAGGCGTGCGAGACGTGGCACATCACCACGGGTCGGTGCTGCGGGGTGCGCAGCGCGTCGACGAGAGCGGCACGCACCGCGTCGCGGAGTTCGTCGAGCCTGGACCAGTGGGTCGCGGTCTCCAGCGTCTCGACGCAGACACCCGCGTCCAGCAGGGCGTCGCGCTGGCGCGGACCGTTGAACCTGCCGTGCAGCCACGCCTCGCCGAGCGGCCTGCCGAGCCGGACCGTGCGGTGCTCGCCGAGGACGCGCAGCGTGGCGGCGCGGCGGACGGCCGCCTCCGCCGGGGACGCGGCCTCCCAGCCGAGGATGAGCAGGCATGGCCTGGCGATCCCGCGCGCCCGCAGGTAGCCGCGCAGGGCGGTGGACTTCCAGCCGCCGCTGAGCGCGAGGGAGACCTCGGTCTCGTCCACATCGGACAGTCGGGTGATGTCGGCGAGAACCCGTTGCTGGGCAAGGTCTCGGACGGCCTCGCCGCCGGCCTCCCAGCCGTCCAGCACGTAACCCTCGTAGCGCCGCTCGGTCGGCGTCGGCCGAACCCGCAGCGCGACCTCGGTGATCACGCCGAACGCGCCCTCGCTGCCGACGACGAGCTGTCGGAGGTCGGGGCCGGCGGCCGAGGCCGGGGCGCTGCCGAGCCGCCACTCGCCGACCGGGGTGGCCAGCCGCAGGCCCTCGACCATGTCCTCGAAGCGGCCGTACCCGGCGGACGCCTGGCCCGCCGAGCGCGTCGCCGCGAACCCGCCGATGGTGGCCCGCTCGAAGGACTGCGGCACGTGGCCGATGGTCAGGCCGTGCGCGGCGAGCAGCCGTTCGGCGTCCGGGCCGCGCACGCCGGCCTGGAGCACCGCGATCCTGGAGACGGGGTCGACCGACACGAGCGCGTCGAGCCTGGCCAGGTCGAGCGCGACCACCGCGACCTTGTCGCCGCGCAGCGCGCTGACGCCGCCGACGACCGAGGTGCCGCCGCCGAACGGGACGACGCCGATGTCCTGCGCGGCGCAGGCCCGCAGCACCTCGACCACCTGGTCGGGATCGGCCGGCAGCACGACGGCGTCCGGCACGGCCAGCTCGCCAGCGCCCCTGTGCCGCATCAGGTCCACATAGGACAGCCCGCCGGCTCGGCCGAGCCGGGAGTCCCGGTCCAGCAACACGTTCGACTCGCCGACGAGCGCGGCCAGCGCGGCGCGGGCGGCGTCGGGCAGGGTCGAGTCGCCGACGGCGATGACGGAGTCCGGCCCGGCGGGCGTGCTGGCGGCGGCGAGGCCGGTGCGGTCCCGCAGCCAGCGCAGCGCGTGCGGCGGCAGGGCGGCGTCCGCCGCGCCGGATGGTGTCCAACTGCCCCGGAGGGTGTGGTCGATGCGCTCGGTCACCGCTACAGTGTGACACATGACGTCCAATCGTCACAGCACCGAACTGACCGCCACCCGCACCTCGACCAACCGGGTCGACGACGCCGCGCTGCTCGACGCCACCCGCGCCTGCGTGCTCGCGGTCGGCGTGCGGCGCACCACGCTGACCGACGTGGCCCGCCGCGCCGGGGTCAGCAGGATGACGCTCTACCGACGCGTCCCCGACGTGCGCAGCCTGGTCACCGCGCTGATGACCAGGGAGTTCGGCGCGCTGTTACAGGACGCGGCCAAGGCGGCGAGCCAGCTGCCGACGGCCCGGCAGCGGCTGGTCGCCGGGGCCGTCGACGCGGCGCGCGCGCTGGTCTCGGACCCGCTGCTGCGGCGGGTGCTCGAACTCGACGCCGAACTGATGCTGCCCTACATCGTGGACCGACTCGGCAGCACGCAGCGGATCGCCGAGCAGTTCGTCCGCGAGCAGATCGTGGTCGGGCACGGCGACGGCTCGGTGCGGCAGACCGAGCCCCTGGTGCAAGCCAGGCTGCTGTACCTGACCGTGCAGGCGGTCGTGCTGTCGATGCGCCCGGCCACCGCCGACCTCGCGCAGGAGTCGCTGCTCGCCGAGCTGGCGACCCAACTCGACGCCGCGCTGCGGCCGACCCTCCCCGGCGAGGCGTGAGATGACCGCCACGCCACCCAGACACGGCAAGCCAACCCACTCCGGCCATTCCTTCCCAGCGAGGTCCCTGTGACTGCCACACCCGCGTCCGCCACGCAGCGCCAGACCACGCGGGCCGTCGCACCACCGAGACACGGCAAGCCAACCCACACCGGCCATTCCTTCCCAGCGAGGTCCCTGTGACTGCCACACCCGCGTCCGCCACTCCCGCGTCCACCACTCCCCTGCCCGCTGGTTCGCTGCGGGCCACCTCGCTGAACGCGGCACGCCGCGCGGCCGACCTGGCCTCGGTGGCCGGCGGCCAGGTGGTCGACCTGCTCGTCGTCGGCGGCGGCGTGACCGGCGCGGGGGTCGCGCTCGACGCGGCCTCGCGAGGCCTGTCCGTCTGCCTCGTCGAGGCGCACGACCTCGCGTTCGGCACCTCGCGGTGGTCGAGCAAGCTGGTGCACGGCGGGCTGCGCTACCTGGCGCAGGGCGAGGTCGGGCTCGCGCACGAGAGCGCCGTCGAGCGCGGCGTGCTGATGACCAGGACCGCGCCGCACCTGGTCCGCTCGCTGCCGCAACTGGTTCCGCTGCACGACCCGGCGTGCGGGGCCGGAATCTCGCTGCGCGCGCAGGCCGTGGTCCAGGCCGGACTGCACGCGGGGGACGCGCTGCGCCGGCTGGCCCGCACCCCGTCCTCGGTGCTGCCCGGCCCGCGCCGGGTGCCGGCGGCCGAGGCCCTGGCGCTGGCGCCCGGCCTGCGCCGCGCCGGCCTGCGCGGCGGGCTGCTGTCCTACGACGGCCAGCTCGTCGACGACGCGCGGCTGGTGCTCGCGCTGGCCAGGACCGCGGCCGGGTTCGGCGCGAAGATCCTCACCAGGGCAAGGGTCAGCACGCTGCGCGGGGACGGCGCCGAGGTCGTCGACGAACTCACCGGAACCGCCTTCGAGGTGCGGGCGAACGCGGTGGTGAACGCGGCGGGCGTGTGGGCCGGCCAGCTGGTCGACTCGGTGCGGCTGCGGCCGTCCAGGGGCTCGCACCTGGTGCTCGACGCGGCGGCCACCGGGCTGACCGGCACGGCGCTGACCATCCCGGTGCCCGGCGAGGCCAACCGGTTCGTGCTGCTGATGCCGCAACAGGACGGCAGGGTGTACCTGGGCCTGACCGACGAGCCCGTGGACGGCCCGGTGCCGGACGTGCCCGAGGTGCCGCAGGGCGACGTGGACTTCCTGCTGGACGTGGCGTCCTCGGTGCTGGACCACCGGCTGCGCCCCGAGGACGTGCTCGGCAGCTTCGCCGGCCTGCGGCCGCTGATCGACCTGCCCGGCTCGCCCGAGGGCGGCCGCAGCGCGGACCTGTCGCGGCGGCACGCGGTGCTGACCGCGCCGGACGGCGTGGTGACGGTCGTCGGCGGCAAGCTGACGACCTACCGCAGGATGGCCGCCGACGCCGTGGACGCGGCGGTGCGCACCAGGGGCCTGTCCGCCGGGCCGTCCAGGACCACGAACGTGCCGCTGGTCGGCGCGGCCCCGGCGTCCACGCTGTCCACTGTGGACGCACCGGGCCGGCTGGTCGCCAAGTACGGCACGGAGGCGGCCAGGGTGCACGCGCTGGCCGAGTTCGACGCGGACCTCGCCGCGCCGCTCGCCCCCGGGGTCGCGGTGACCGTCGCCGAGGCCGTGTGGGCCGTGCGGCACGAGGGCGCGCTCGACGCGGCCGACGTGCTGGACCGGCGCAGCCGGATCGGCCTGGTGCCGGCGGAGCGAGCCGCCGCACTGCCCGCCGTGACCGCGCTGTTCTAGTGCTGCGCCTAGTACGGAAGCCGAACAGTGTGATCTGAACGGTCATCGATGGGATGGCGGTGGACCGGCAAGCGCTGCCAGTTGGTCCACCACGTCGGCGAGTGGCTTCCGGGTGTCGATCTCTATGGTGGCTGATGACCGAAGCAGCGGCTCGACCTCGGTCGTGTCCGCCACGATCTTTTCGCGTTCCTCGGCGGTTTTCCCGAAGGGGTTGGTGTCGCGGTTGGCGATGCGGTCGAGCATCACCGCTATGGGCGCGCTGAGCAGGACGACCTCGTCGAACCGCGGATAGAACGTGCCCTGGTTCCACACCGTGCCAGCGATGAACAGCGGCTCACCCGAACGCTCATGATCCGCGATCAGCGCGTCGATCCGGTCCTCGCGCCACTGCGGCTCCACACCGACGCCATCGGGACGGGGGACGTCGTCGATCCACCCCCCGAAGTCTGTGTCCACCACCCGATATCCCCGCTGTTCCAACCGGCTCAAGGCCGTCGATTTCCCCGTGCCGGACATGCCAGTCACCAAGATCACCGCCATCTGTTCATGGTAAAACGGGCAGGCGAAGTGTCGGGTGTTTGAGGCGTTGTCGCTGGTAGTGGTCCAGGCCGGTCTCGTTCATGGCACATTGGACGGTTTCCTCCATACCCCAACGACTCCCGGCAACACGGACGAGTTCGGCCAGCGGCAGCCGGGCGAGCATGCGCGCTGCCAGTTCGGGGCGGTGAGTCAAAGCCAGCGGGCACCGCGTGGTGCCGTCAGTCGCGGTAGTAGTCCGCGAGGGCGGTGAACGCGGCCTTGGGCTCCCACGGCATGTCCGGGTAGGTGTCGCCCTTGCGGTCTTCGAGGACCTTGACGATGCCGAAACTGGCCAGGTCGAGGTCGTGGCGAGGGTCGTCGGGGCGGTGCGGGTAGTTGCCGAGCGCGAAGAGATACACAAAGGCACTGTCAACGCCTTCGGCGTCGAAGATCTCCAGTAACTCGCGCAGGTAAGCAGCCTGGCCGGCCTCGTCGCGGACATAGTCACCGTTCAGTCGAACCGGGCGACCGGTGTGGTCGTCGAACTCGACGATCTCCATGCTGCGCGGCGCAACGTCACCCGCGCCCAGCCAGGTGGCCGCGCCGAAGCCGGTGATCGCGACCGGTTTCCCTTGCGCGACAAGGGTGCGCACGCCTTCCTGATATCGGTCGGCCACCGCGGCGGACCGGATGAGTTCGACCGACATGAAGTCGAACAGGGTCCAGTCGACGCGCTCGAACGGTATGCACGCGTAGGTGATCTTCCCTCCGAATCGTTCGCGGACCGTGGTGACGGCCTTGGCGAGGAAGTCGTTGAGGCGGGCATTCACCTCGACGAGTCGCTCGCCCCGACTGCTGAGCTGGCTTAACAACAGATCGAGGCGTTTCTCGAGGCTGTCGCCGGGCAGGAATCCCTGGTTCATGATGCTCAGCTCGACGCCGGTGACGAACACGACCTCGGCTCCCGTCGCCCGGATTCGCTCGGCCCTTTCCGCGCAGTCGGCGAACAGCGACAGCATTTCGGTGGTCGTCAGTTCCAGTGGGTAGGGCGAGAACCAGACCTCCAACCCCACCTCGGCGGCGCAGCGGGCAGCCAGTTCGAGCCGGTCCGGACTGCCGCCGACGATGTGCACGGCATTGCAGTGCAGGTCGTCGCGGATGATGGCCAGCTCCCGCCTGACCACGTCGAGTTCGAAGCTGTCACGGGAGATCTCGCCGTTGCGGACGAAGCCGGTGTCGTACGCGATGCCCTTGGCACGCATGAGTCTGTCCCCTTCCTGTGCTGATCCGAGGGGTCCAAAGTTAGAAGCAAACTTGCGTGCGCGCAAGTTCGCGTGCACGCAAGTTGACCGACGACCACGGAACGACTTGACGTGTCGTTGGGTTTTTGCAACGCTTCGTTCTGTGAGTCCAGTGAGACGCGGCAAGGACCTGCCGATATTCAACCGGCTACAGGTTCTCCGCGCGGAGCGCGGGCTGACCAGGGCGGCTCTGGCCGAGGCGGTTGAAGTGAACCCCCAGACGATCGGGGCGTTGGAGCGGGGCGACCATTACCCGAGCCTGGATCTCGCGTTTCGCATCTGCGAGGTCTTCGGGCTGCCGGTGGAGGCGGTCTTCAGCCGCAACCCGTTCACGCCGCTGTCCACCCAGGTCTACGGCTCGCGGCAGGAGGGTACGGAGTGAACACGACAACCGACACGCGACTCGGCCGCATCTACGACAGCTACCTCGCGCGCAGAGCCAACCGGGTGGCGAAAAGCCAGCAGCAGTTCCCGTCCTGGCGCAGCCGACACCGCCGCCGCGTCGCGGTCCGCTGGTGGGCAGGCTCGGTGCTGGCCGGCCTGGTCGGGTCGCCGTTTTCCTTCCACAACCCGATAACCACCTTGCTGCTGGCCGGATTCACGGTGTTCGTCCTGTTCTGGTACAGCTTGCTGAAGATCCTCACCAGGTCGGTGGCGGAGCGTCCCCGTGCGCTGCTGGACGAGCACGAACTGGCGCTGCGGGGGCGTTACGTCTACGTGGGCTTCTACGTCAGCACCATGAGCATGGCGGCGATCATCTTCTCGCTGCTGCCGGCGATCGTCTCCCCCGGCGGCTGGTGGGGGCCGCAGACCACCTACGGTCTCGCGCTCGCGCTGCTGTTGCTGTCCATCGGCCTGCCGACCGCGCTGCTCGCCTGGAACCTGCCCGACGACGATCCCGAGGACCTGCTGTGACAGCCCCGATCCCCACGAGGGACACCGCGCGAGGAGGACAGAACGTGACCCATGAGGTACTCGAGATCGACCGGGTCTCCAAGCGCTACGGCGAGATCGTCGCCCTACAGGACATGACCTTCCAGGTGCGCGCCGGTGAGCTGTTCGGTTTCGTCGGCAGCAACGGCGCCGGCAAGACCACGACGATGCGGATCACCCTCGGCGTGCTGGCCGCCGACTCCGGCGAGGTGCGCTGGGGTGGCCTGCCGATCACCTTCCAGACGCGGCGCAGAATCGGCTACCTGCCGGAGGAACGCGGCCTCTATCCGAAGATGAAGGTGCTCGACCAGCTCGTGTACCTCGGCGAGCTGCACGGCATGTCGACCAACGCGGCGCACCGCTCGGCGGAGAACTGGATCGCCCGCCTCGGCCTGCGCGAGCGCCGCAACGACGAGGTGCAGAAGCTCAGCCTCGGCAACCAACAGCGCGTGCAGCTGGCCGCCGCACTCGTGCACGACCCCGAGGTGCTGGTGCTCGACGAGCCCTTCTCCGGGCTCGACCCGGTCGCCGTCGACGTGATGAGCCAGGTGCTGCGGGAGCAGGCCGCGGCCGGCGTTCCGGTGATGTTCTCCAGCCACCAGCTGGATCTCGTCGAGCGGCTCTGCGACCGGATCGGCATCGTCCGAAATGGACAGATGGTCGCCTGCGGCACCGTCGACGAGCTGCGCGCCGGCGCGCCCCCGCAGCTGGTCGTCGACGCGCCCGACGCGCCCGCGGGCTGGGCCAACGGGCTAGCCGGCGTCACCGTGGTCGAGCAGGTCGGCACCCGCACGGTGCTCGAACTGGCCGGCGACGCGGACGACCAGGCCGTGCTGCGCGCGGCCATCGCGACCGGTCCCGTCAGGGAGTTCAGCCGCAGCAAGCCATCGCTCACCGAGTTGTTCCGCAACGTCGTCACCCAGGAGAAGACAGCATGAGCTCCCAAGGCACCTCGACGCACCCGGCCCGCCCGGTGCTGCTCGTCGCGCGGCGCGAGTTCCTGAACAAGGTGCGCAGCAGGTCCTTCGTCATCGGCACGGTCGTGATCATCGCGTTCCTCGCGGGCTACGTGCTGCTCCAGACCTTCCTGTTCGACAAGAGCACGACCAGCACGGTCGGGCTGACCGGCCAGGCCACGGTCGTGGCCGAGCAGCTCAAGGCCACCGCGAAGGCCGCGGGCAGGACCATCGACATCAAGGACGTCGCCGACCCGGCGGCCGGCGAGGACCAGGTGCGCAAGGGCGACCTGGACGCCCTGGTGACCGGCGCGTCCGGCGCACTGCGCGTGGTGGTCAAGAACAACCTGGACGACACGCTGCATTCGATCCTGGACACGGTGGCGCAACAGCAGGTGCTCGGCGGCCAGCTCGCCGAGGCCGGCCTCGACCCGCGCAAGGTCGAGCAGAACATGGCGCAGGCGAGGCCGAAGGTCACCATGCTCGAACCCAAGGACGAGCAGCACGGCGAGCGCCTCGCCGTCGGGCTGATCGTCGCCGGACTGCTGTACTACTCGCTGCTGGTCTACGGGATGATGGTCGCGCAGGGCGTCGTCGAGGAGAAGTCCAGCCGGGTGGTGGAGATCATGCTCGCCACGATCCGCCCATGGCAGTTGTTGCTTGGCAAGGTGATCGGGCTCGGCGCGGTCGGCCTGCTCCAGTTGTTGATCATCGGCGCCGGCGGGATCGGGCTCGCCGTGTCCACCAACGTGCTGGACACGACGTCCCTCGCCGGCGGCGCGCTCGCCGCGGGAGTGCTCTGGTACCTGCTCGGCTTCTTCCTGTACGCCACCATCTTCGCCGCGGTCGCGTCGCTGGTGTCGCGGCAGGAGGACCTTCAGTCGGTGGTCACACCGATCACCATGGCGATCGTCGTCGCGTTCGTGGTCGGCATCAACCTGATGATCCAGGACGCCTCCGGCACCGCGGTGACCGTGCTGTCGATGCTGCCGCCCTTCGCCCCCGTGCTGATGCCGGGACGGATGGCGCTCGGCGTCGCGCCAGCGTGGGAGGTGCTGCTCGCGGTGGCCCTCGCGCTCGCCAGCATCGCGGCCATCACCTGGTTCGGCGGCCGGGTCTACCGCAACGCGGTGCTGCGCACCGGCGCCAGGGTGAAGCTGCGGGAAGTGTTGCGCTGACAGGGTTTCCGCTGGACAACGACATCCGCCCCGGTCAGGGGGTCGCGGTTGCGATCCCCGCCGGGGCGGAATGTGGTGGTGTGACGAGAGGTCAGCGGCCGTCCATCGGAACGAAGTTCCGCTCGGGCGCGCCGACGTAGACCTGACGCGGGCGGCCGATCTTGGTGGCCGGGTCCTGGTTCATCTCGCGCCAGTGCGCGATCCAGCCGGGCAGCCGACCCAGTGCGAACAGCACCGTGAAGAACTTGGTCGGGAAGCCCATGGCCCGGTAGATCAGGCCGGTGTAGAAGTCCACGTTCGGGTACAGCTTGCGCTCGACGAAGTAGTCGTCCGCGAGCGCGGTCTCCTCGAGCTTCTTGGCGATCTCCAGGAGCTGGTCGTCGCCGCCGAGCTTGCCGAGGATCTGGTCGGCCGTCTTCTTGATGATGGCGGCGCGCGGGTCGTAGTTCTTGTAGACCCGGTGGCCGAAGCCCATCAGTCGGACGCCGTCCTCCTTGTTCTTGACCCGCTTCACGAAGGACTCGACGTCGCCGCCCTCGTCGCGGATGCCCTCGAGCATCTCCAGCACCGCGCTGTTCGCGCCGCCGTGCAGCGGGCCGAACAGGGCGTTGATGCCGGCGGAGATGCTGGCGAACAGGTTCGCCTCGGACGAGCCGACCAGGCGCACCGTCGACGTCGAGCAGTTCTGCTCGTGGTCGGCGTGCAGGATGAACAGCAGGTCCAACGCCTTGACCAGTTCGGGGTCGACGTCGTAGGGCTCCGCGGGGAAGCCGAAGGTCATCCGCAGGAAGTTCTGCACCAGGCCAAGGGAGTTGTCCGGGTACAGGAACGGCTGGCCGACGGACTTCTTGTAGGCGTAGGCGGCGATGGTGGGCACCTTCGCCAGCAGCCGGATGGTGGAGATCTCCACCTGGCTGTTGTCGAACGGGTTCAGGCTGTCCTGGTAGAAGGTGGACAGCGCGGACACCGCGGAGGACAGCACGGGCATCGGGTGGGCGTCGCGGGGGAAGCCACCGAAGAACCGCTTCAGGTCCTCGTGTAGCAGGGTGTGCCTGCTGATCTTGGAGGAGAAGTCGTCCAGTTGGGCCTGGGTCGGCAACTCGCCGTAGATCAGCAGGTAGCTGACCTCGATGAAGTTGGACCGCTCGGCGAGCTGCTCGATCGGGTACCCGCGGTAACGCAGAATGCCGGCGTCACCGTCGATGTAGGTGATCTCCGAGGAGCAGGAGGCCGTGTTGACGAAGCCGGGGTCGAGGGTCACCATGCCGGTTTTCGCCAGCAGCTTCCCAAGGTCGATCCCGGGGGCGCCCACAGTCGCGGGCACCACATTCATCTCGTGCTCTCCGCCCTCGTGGCGCAGCGCGACGGTACGGATGTCTGACGGCCTGTCCGTCGAAGTGGGCGCAGTCGTCGCGTCGGGCATGCAAGTCCCTCTCACGCTTGGGCGGGATGGCGCCAGCAGCTCGACCACGTGATGCGGGTCTCACGAACAGGCGTGCGGCTTGGGTTTCCGCACCGCAGCACCACCCCGTTGGGGTCCTGTCAGTTCAGCACGCTAGTCGGCGTCATCGCCGACCCGCAGCAGCAGCGTTAGCCGAATCCGCAAGTTGGGATCGGTATCACACCCTGCGCGAGACGCATCCCGGTCGGGATGGCCAGCGTGAACGTCCCGCGCGCGACGACGGAAAACCGCCGGTCAACGGCCGATTCGGTGGTCTGCGCCGCATCGGCCGACCGGGTGGCCGGCCCGCGAGAGCGTCGTACTCCACGGTAGTCCCTCCGACGGCCCGGACTACCTGATCAGGGGTGAGAGCTAGGCCCCACTCTCCGTGGGTTTCATCACCGCAACGCAACCCGAGGACACGGCGGGTGATCACACCGGGCGGCTGGCGGCAAGTTCGGCCAGGTAGGGCGGCTCCGCGCCGGCCCGCGAACAGGTCAGCGCCGCAGCGGCGCCCGCGAAGCCGAGCGCGGCCCGCCACTGCTCCTCGTCGAGCCCGGCCACCGCCGAGCGGCTCAGCGCGTCCTGGCTGTGCAGCCACGCCAGCAGCGCGCCCTGCACGGTGTCCCCCGCCCCGATCGTGTCCACAACGGACACCGGCACGGGTGGCGCCTCGACCAGCGCGCCGGCCGAGGTCAGCGCGAGCAGGCCGGCGCCGCCCCTGGTGAGCACGACGGCGGCCGGCCCGGCGGCCAGCCAGTCCAGCAGCACCGCGCGGACGGCGTCCTCGGGGGCGTCCTCGGGCAGCTCGGCGAGCCAGCGTGCGTCGTCGAGGGAGAGCTTGAGCAGGCCGACGTGCGGCAGCCAGGCCGCGAACCTGGCCCGGTAGGCGACGGGGTCAGGGATCAGCCCCACGCGCACGTTCGGGTCGAGCACGGTGAGCGTGCCCCGGTCGGACTCGCGCCGCAGCATCCGCTCGTAGACGCTCGCGCCCGGTTCCAGCACGAGCGAGAGGGTGCCGAAGGAGACGGCGGCGACCTCAGCCGGCAGCGGACCTGGGTCGGCGACCAGCCGGTCGGCCGTGCCGGCGACGTAGAAGGAGTAGCGCGCCGAGCCGTCGTCGTCGAGGCCGACCACGGCCAGCGTCGTCGGCTCGGGGCCGCGCTGCACCAGGCCGACATCCACAGTGGACATGCGCAGCCGGTCGACCAGCGCGTCGCCGAACAGGTCCGTCGACACCCTGGACAGGAAGCCGACCGGCGCGCCGAGCCTGCCCGCCGCGACGGCCACGTTGTACGGCCCGCCGCCGAGCCTCGGTTGCAGGTCCGCCAGCTGGCCGTCCGCCGAGGACGGCGCGGGGACCAGGTCGACCAGTGCCTCGCCGGCCACGATGATCACGCGGGACTCCCTCCGGTTGCGTCGCACAGGGTTGTACCTCACCGGGGCGCGCCGCACCTACGTGTGCCACCCGAATCTGTCCGGGACAGATTCGCGCCACGCGAGGCGGGCCGGGCTCTAGCGAGGCCCGGAGGCGAGGCCGCCGAGCAGCAGTTCGGCCAGGGCGGTGAACGCCTCGGCGTCGGACACCTTGGCGCGCTCGGTGAGCACGCCCGTCTGGATGCCCTCGATCAGCAGGCCGGCCATCTCCGCGACCAGGGTGGCGTGCACGTTGCGGAACACCCCGTCGCGCACGCCCTGGAGGATGAACGACCTGATCCGCTCGGCCGCGGCGCGGGCGTTGGCCTCGTAGGTCGCCGAGGTCGGCGGGAAGCCCGCGATGTCGGCGATGAACCGGCTGGAGGCGCGGCGCAGCTCGTCGGCGGCCCCGGCGAGGTAGCTGCCGACCCGCTCCCTGACGTCCGCGATCTCGGCGATGCGCAGCTCGATCCGCTGCGCCGCGCCCTTGAAGTAGCGCCCGACGACCCGCACCGCGAGCTGCTCCTTGCTCGACGCCAGCGTGTAGAGCGTCGACTTGGAGCAGTGCAGGCGGGACGCGAGGTCGTCGAGGGTGAGGTGGGCGAAGCCCTCGCCGAGGAAGAGGTCCTCCAGCCGGCCGAGCAGTTCGGCCTGCCGTGCCGTCGGCGCGGCTCGCCGAACGCGGCCCCTTGGCTGCGCGGGAAGCTCGGTCGCGGTCATCTCTCGACCTTGTCACATGAGTGTGAATCGATTCCAGTGACGGGAGCCACCTTGTGACAGTACTCTGGTACGTCCCACAGTACTGTTGTCAGTACCGATGGCTCACCGGAGGATCCCGATGCCAGCCGAACGAGTGCTTCCCAGCACAGAGGCCGAGGACCTGCTCTCCCTGGTCAGGGAGATCGCCAGGGACGAGCTCGCGCCGAAGGCGGCCGAGGCCGAGGAGCAGGGCCTGTTCCCCCGGGACGCGTTCCGGCTGCTCGGCAGGAGCGGCCTGCTCGGGCTGCCGTACCCCGAGGAGATCGGCGGCGGGGGCCTGCCCTACGAGGTCTACCTCCAGGTGCTCGAGGAGCTGGCCGCCGCCTGGCTGACCGTCGCCGAGGGCCTGTCCGTGCATGTGATGTCCTGCTACCCGCTGGCCAGGTACGGCGCCGACGAGCAGCGCGACCGCTGGCTCGGCGACATGCTCGGCGGCGAGCTGCTCGGCGCGTACGCGCTGTCCGAGCCGCACGCCGGGTCCGACCCCGCCTCGATGACCACCCGCGCGACGCGCGACGGCGCGGACTACGTCGTCAACGGCACCAAGGCGTGGATCACGCACGCCGGCGTCGCCGACTTCTACACGCTGATGGCCCGCACCAGCGACGACGGCGGCAACGGGATCAGCTGCCTGCTCGTGGACGGCGGCACCGAGGGCGTGTCGGCCGCGCCGCGCGAACGCACCATGGGCCTGACCGGTTCCACGGTGGCGCAGCTGCGGTTCCAGGGCGCGCGGGTCGCCGCGGAGCGGCGCGTCGCGCAGGAGGGCGCCGGCCTGAAGATCGCGCTGTCCGCGCTGGACTCCGGGCGGCTCGGCATCGCCGCGTGCGCGGTCGGCCTCGCCCAGGCCGCGCTGGACGAGTCCGTGCGCTATGCCAAGCAGCGCAAGCAGTTCGGCAAGTCGATCATCGACTTCCAGGGCGTCGAGTTCCTGCTCGCCGACATGGCCGCCGGGGTCGAGTCGGCGCGCGCGACCTACCTTGAGGCGGCCCGCCGCCGCGACCGTGGGCTGCCGTTCCGCCGCCAGGCCGCGATCGCCAAGCTCGTCGCGACGGATACCGCGATGAAGGTGACCACCGACGCCGTGCAGGTGCTCGGCGGCGCCGGCTACACGCGGGACTTCCCGGTGGAGCGGTACATGCGCGAGGCCAAGGTGCTCCAGATCTTCGAGGGCACCAACCAGATCCAGCGGCTGGTCATCGGCCGGGAGCTACGCCGCTAGCGAACCACACACAGAGGATGTCCCCGCCACTCGCCGAAAAGCGATCGTCGATGGCACCGTGTTGTCCATGACCCCCGTGCTCGAACTACGGCAGTACACGCTGCACCCCGGCCAGCGCGACACCCTGATCGACATCTACGAGCGGAACTTCGTGGAGAGCCAGGAGGAGCTGGGCGTCCGCATCCCCGGCCACTTCCGCGACGTCGACAACCCCGACCTGTTCGTGTGGCTGCGCGAGTTCGACGACATGGCCGCGCGGGAGCGCGCGCTGACCGCGTTCTACCTCAAGGGTTCCGTGTGGCGGGCGAACCGCACGGCCGCCAACGCGACCATGGTGGACTCGGACAACGTGCGGCTGCTGCGCCCGGTCGGCGAGCACTCGAGGTTCGCCGCGCCGACCGCGCCCCGGCCGCCGGTCGGCGCGACCGAGCTGCCCGCGTCCAGGGTCACGGCGACGGTCTACCACCTGGAGAACCCGGCCGACGCGGAGTTCGTCCGGTTCTTCGAGGAACAGGCGCTACCGGCGCTGACGGCGGCCGGCGCGGCGCCGATCGCCTGGTTCGAGACCGAGCCCGCCGAGAACAACTTCCCGGTGCTGCCGGTCGTCACCGGGGAGCACCTGTTTGTCTGGTTCGCCAGGTTCCACGACGAGCGGAGCCTGCTCGACCACGCCGACGCGCTCGCGGACTCGGACGCCTGGCGCGGCACGGTTGCACCCACGCTGTCGAAGTACCTGGCCCGCGCGCCGCAGGAGATCGTGCTGGCGCCGGCCGCCCGCTCGCACCTGCGCTGAGCGGGAAGCACCTCCGCCGAGCCGGCGTCGGGGCCCGCGAACGCGTCGCGGGCCCCGACCTGCCTACGCCTCGCGGTAGAACGGGTCGGCGACGACGCCCTCGCCGCGCTCCTCGGAGTAGGTGAAGACCTCCTTGCCAGACACGAAGACCCGCTGCGCGCGGCTCATCACGTCGAGCGGGTCGCCGGACCAGATCACCACGTCGCCGTCGAGGCCCGGGGTCAGCGAGCCGACCCGGTCGTCCAGCCCGAGGATCCGCGCCGGGTTGACGGTGATCGAGCGCAGCGCGGTGTCCCGGTCGAGGCCCTCCTTGACCGCCAGGGTCGCCTGGTGCACCAGGAAGTGGATCGGGATCACCGGGTGGTCCGTGGTGATCGCGATCTGCACGCCAGCGCGGGCCAGGATGCCGGGGTTGCGCAGGGACCGCTGCCGCACCTCGACCTTGGAGCGCGAGGTGAACAGCGGGCCGATGATCACCGGGATGTCCCGCTCCGCCAACATGTCCGCGATCAGGTGGCCCTCGGTGCCGTGGTTGACCACGAGCCGGTAGCCGAACTCGTCGGCCAGCCGCAGCGCGGTGGCGATGTCGTCGGCGCGGTGGCTGTGCTGGCACCAGGGCAGCTCGCGGTCGAGCACCCGCACCAGGATCTCCAGCGTGGGATCCCGGTCGAAGGGCTTGTTCTCCTCGGCCGCGTGCGCCCGCTTCGCCTTGTAGTCCTGGGCCTTGGTGAACGCGTCGCGGATCACCGCGGCCACGCCGAGCCGGGTGGACGGCAGCTTCTTCTGGTCGCCGTAGACCCGCTTCGGGTTCTCGCCGAGCGCGCTCTTCACGCTGACCGGCTCGCGCACCAGCATCTCGTCGACGGTGCGGCCCCAGCACTTCACCGCGACGGTCTGGCCGCCGATCGGGTTGCCGGACCCCGGCTTGATGACGGCCGTGGTCACGCCGCCGGACAGCGCGTCGACGAAGCCGAGGTCGGCGGGGTTGATGCCGTCGAGGGCGCGCAGGCGGGCGCCGTTCGGGTCGGTCATCTCGTTGGTGTCCTGGCCGGCCCAGCCCTCGGCCTCCTCGTGCACGCCGATGTGGCCGTGCGACTCGACGAACCCGGGCAGCACCCACGAACCGCCGGCGTCGACGGTCGGCACGCCGTCGGGCACGGCCACCTCGGCGCCCGTGCCGACCGCGACGATCTTGCCGTCCACGATCAGGACGGTGCCGCCCTCGATGGGCTCACCCTCGACCGGAACGACGTATCCACCAGTGATTGCGACATTCATGGTTAGCCACGCTAATCGTTTGGCCCGCCGCGCACCAAGGGAACGGCTACGCGGCGAGCGGCCGCACGCCCCAGCGCCCCTGCCAGGACTCGCCTGGGCTCAGCACGATGAGGTCCACACCGGAGTTCAGCGCGTCCGGCGGGCAGGTCATCGGCTCGATCGCCACGGCCCTGCCTCGGCCGGGGAAGTCGTCCGGGGTGTAGACCTGCACCCAGCGGAAGTCCGGGTCGGCCCACAGCTCGACGCCGCCGGTCGGCCCGCGCAGCGTGTGCCGGACCAGCCCGTCGTCATCGGGCAGGCAGCCGCCGAACGGCGTGTCCAGCGAGACCCCGCGAAGCGGCCGGCCCGACAAGAAGTCGAACTCGGTGCCCGCCACCGGGCGCGGCGGACCGGACGGCACCATCCGATCGGGGTCCAGCGGCAACACCGTGGTGGCGGCCAGCCGCAGCTCGCAGTCGTCGGTCGCCTGGACGCCTGCCCTCAGGTACGGGTGGGTGCCGAGCCCGAACGGGGTCGGCCGGTCGCCGACGTTGTGCACGCCGTGCGTGACGGTCAGCCCGCCCTCGTCGACCGCGTAGCTGATGGTGGTGCGCAGCGGCACCGGCCAGCCGGGCTGGGCGTCGAGGGTGATCTCCAGCGACACCAGCGAACCGGTGTGCTCGACGACCGTCCACCGCTCGTGCCTGGTCAGGCCATGGATCGCGTTGCCCCTGGCCGGCTCGGTGACGGCCAGCTGCTGCGGCTGCCCGGCCAGCTCCCAGCGCGCGCCCGCCGTGCGGTTGGGCCACGGCACGAGCACCATGCCCGCGCCCATCGGCGGCTTCTCGGCCTCGCCGAAGGTCTCCAGATAGGGCACGCCGGCGACCTCGTAGGCCCGCAGGCCCGCGCCGATCTCGGTGACCACGGCGCGGGTGGCGCCACACACGATGTCCAGCTGTTCGCCGGTCGGGCCAGTCATGTCGACCAGCGTATCGGCCCCTTGACTTAACTAGACCGGTCTGTATATTTCCAGACATGCCGAGAAAGACCGACACGCGAGAACGGGTGTTGCGCTCGGCCGCGACGCTGTTCCGCGATCAGGGCTACCACGCGACCGGCCTCGCCCAGGTGCTCACCGAGGGCGACGCGCCCAAGGGGTCGATGTACTTCCACTTTCCCGGTGGGAAGGAACAACTCGCGGTCGAGGCCGTCGCCCTGACCGGGGGCGAGACCAAGGACGCCCTGCGCGAACTGCTCCAGTCCACCACGGACCTGCGCGCCGGCTTCGATCTGGTGATCGAGCGACTCGCCGAAAACCTTGTCTCGTCAGGGTTTCTGGCCGGCTGCCCGATCGCGACCGTCGCGCTCGACGTCGCAGGCCAGAACGAGCCGATCAGGACGGCCTGCCAGGAGCAGTACGAATCCTGGGAGGCCGTGATCGCCGAACACCTGCGCTCGCACGGCATCGCGGACGCCGACGAGGTCGCCACCATGCTGCTCGCGGCCATCGAGGGCGGCATGCTGCTGGCGAAGACCCGACACGACATCGCGCCGTTGCGCGTCGTCGGCGCGCAGCTCCACCGACTCCTGGCCGGCTGACGGCCACCCCACCCAACTCCCCGCTCCGGAGCGAATCATGCTCGTGCACCACGTCAACTGCGGCACCATGCGCCCGTTCGGCGGCCGGCTCGTGGACGGCGAGGGCTCGATCCTCAGCCGCGCCACGATGGTCTGCCACTGCCTGGTCATCGAGACCGACCAGGGGCTCGTGCTGGTCGACACCGGCATCGGGCTCACCGACATGCTCAACCCGCCCGGCTCGCTCGGCCGGCAGTTCGCCACGACGGTGCGGCCGGTGTTCGACCCGGCGGAATCCATGGCGCGCCAGGTGGTCGCGCTCGGCCACAAGGTGGAGGACGTCCGGCACATCGTGCTCACCCACCTCGACCTTGACCACGCGGGCGGGCTGGCGGAATTCCCGCAGGCCAAGGTGCACGTGTTCGCCGAGGAGCTGCACGCGGCCAACAACCCGACGAACGCGCTCGAGCGCGCCAGGTACAGGTCTGTGCAGTGGGCGCACGACCCCGACTGGGTCACCCACCGCGTCGGCGACGGCGAACGCTGGTTCGGCTTCGAGGCGGTGCGCGAACTTCCCGGGCTGCCACCGGAAATCCTGATGATCCCGCTCGCCGGCCACACCAGGGGCCATGCGGGCGTCGCGGTGCACACCGGCGACCGGTGGTTGCTGCACGCCGGCGACGCGTACTTCTTCCACGGCGAGAAGGACCCGGTCCGGCCGCACTGCACGCCGGTCCTGACGTTCTTCCAGAACCGCATGGACGTCCTCCGCAGCGAACGGCTGGCCAACCAGGAACGGCTGCGCGAGCTGATGCGCGACCACGACTCCGAGGTGGACATGTTCTCCGCGCACAGCGTGCAGGAGTTCCGCGAGCGAACCACCCACGCCGTCCGCTGAATGCGGACCGGAAACACGGCCGCGCGGCCCGGCGCCTACCGCCGCGCGAACGTCCTGGCGGGCGGCGAGGCCGGGCCGCCGAGCAGCCGGGCGAACTCGGTGTCCAGCTGACGGGCCGCCTCGCCGCCCGCCCGCAGCACGAGCGTGGCCCCGTCCGCGCCGAGCACCTGCACGGCCAGTCCGGAGGCGTCCAGGGCCCGGCGCGTCGAGGCGATCCGCTCGCGCGGCCAGTCGAGCCGGCGCGCTGCGGGCTTGCCGTCCCAGTGTTTCCCGGCCCACTGCCGCACGCCGGGGAACAGCAGTAGCGGGAACAGGATGATCAGTCCGATCAGGACAATCCAGCCGACCAGCGACTCGATCGCTTTCAACACCAGGAAGACCAGCAACACCACCACGAACGGTATGACCAGCACGCCGAGCGCGATGGCCAACGGCCGGAGCCCGGCGTGCGCCGCCGCAGCCGCGCCGATACCCAGACCGATCGCGCCGAGCAGGGCGAGGCCGCCGATCCAGTCCTCGTCAAGCGAACGCAGCCAGGAGAAACGGCTGTCCCGCAGGATGTTGAAGCCCCCTGGCTGGAAAACCAGCCGCACCCGGCCGCCCGGCGTTGCCCGAACGCCACTCACCTCAGTCACTGCGGGAGCGTAACCGTCGCTGGTCAGGCGGGTGGCGAGTTGGCGATTTTCGTTCGTGCGGCACGGGTGTTGCGCAGATCCTGCTCGGCCACGGCCATCGCCTCGGTCAGTCCGGTGTGGAACGCGGCGAGGTAACCCTCGGGCAGCCGGAGCATGGGCAGGTCGTTCGTGCCGCAGATGACGACCTCGCCGGCCTCCGCGAGCACCGAGCAGATCGCGAGACCATTGTCCGCGTCATTGCAGCGAAGTAGCCATTCTCTCCTCGGCAGATTCCGCACGTTTCCGTCACTCATCGCAGCCTCCAGGTTGGCTTTGTCCTGCTACGCAAGAATTGCAGCGCAACAATTATTCGTGCAGTCGCTCGATGGGGTGAAGGTTGTCGCCGTGAAAACCCGGAAAGCCCTACCTTGACGGCAACACACCACTCCGGGGAGGCACACGTGGCACGACGCGCGGGCAATTCGGTCCGTTCGCGCCGGCTCGCTTTCATCCTGCGTAGGCTTCGCGGCGCCAGCGGGCACGGCATCGAGGCGGTCGGCAGGGCCGTCGGGATGTCCGGCAGCAAGATCAACCGCATCGAGCGCATGGAGAGCGGCGTCTACCGGGACGACCTCGAACGATTGCTGGACTTCTACGAGGTCAGCGCCGGTCACCGGGTCGAGCTGCTCGACATCGCCCGGCGCGCGGAGGAACGCGGCTGGCTGCGGCTGAGCAACGCGAACCTGCCAGAGGACTGGCAGACCTGGCTCGACTTCGAGCAGGAAGCCACCACCCTGCTCAGATACCAACCGCTGGTGATCCCTGGCCTGCTACAGACTCCCGAATATGCCAGCGCGATCATTCGGGCCACCGGAGGCGCGATCACCGAGACCGAGGTCGACGCCCTGGTGTCCAGCCGGATGGCTCGTCAGGGCCTGCTCCACCGCACCGACCCGTTGACGTTGCACGCGATCATCGAGGAAAACGTGCTGAGGCACTCCTTCGGCAAACTCGGAGCGCACGGGCGGCAGCTACGAGCCTTGGCGGACGCGACGATCAAATCCCGCGTGACCATTCAGGTGCTACCCGCCAAGTCGAAGCTGCATTCCGGGCTGAACGGGCCGTTCACCATCCTGAAGTACGACGACGAGCCCAGCCTCGTGCTGCTGGAGAACAAGGTCGCCAGCTTGTTCCTGGATGAGGACGAGCACGTCAAGATCTACTCTCGCTCATGGACGGAGCTTCAGCGACTCTCGCTCAGCCCCAAGAAGTCCATCGAGCTGATCGCTGATCTGGCCGAGCGACTGTGAAGCCGACAGATGCCATCATGAAAGGCATGAGCGCGCCTGACTTCGCCAACGCTGTGTGGCGTAAGAGCAACCACAGCGCCGACACCGCCAACTGTGTGGAGATCGCCTTCGCGGGCGACTGGCGCAAGAGCAGCCGCAGCCAGTCAACAGCCAACTGCGTGGAGGTCTCGTTCAGCGATGCGGCGGTGGCCGCTCGGGACTCCAAGAACCCGGACGGCCCGATCCTCGCCTTCCCGGCGACCTCGTGGGCCGGCTTCCTCAGCTATGCCCGCTCGGCGCCCGGTACCGCCAGAACGCGCCAAGACTGACCACCGCGACCACCGTCGCGACCAGCACGAGCACGCCGCCCGCGGCGATCGCCGGCCCGGCGCCGACGGCCGCGCCCATCGACCCGTGCAGCAGGTCCGCGAGCCTCGGTCCGCCTGCCACCACGACGATGAACACGCCCTGCATGCGCCCGCGCATCTCATCCGTCGCCGCCGCCTGGAGCATCGCGCCCCGGAACACCATGCTCACCATGTCCGCGACGCCACCGAGCGCCATGAACACCAGCGCGGGCCACAACGCGTGCGACAGGCCGAACCCGAGCACCGCGACGCCCCACGCGAGCACGCCGACCGTCACGCCGACACCGTGCCTCCGCACCCGCGTCAGCGGTCCCGAGAACAGCCCGCACAGGAACGCGCCGACCGGCATCGCCGCGTACAGCAGCCCCAGCGCGAGCCCGCCGCCCGGCGGGTCGCCGAAGGTCCGCTCGGCCAGCTCGGGGAACAGCGCCCTCGGCATGCCGAACACCATCGCGATGATGTCCAGCAGGAACGACGCCAGCAGCACCTTCTGCACGGCCAGATACCGGAAGCCTGCGACCACGTCACTCAGCCCGGCCCGCCGTGCCGGCCCGTCGAGCGGCGGCATCGGCGGCAGCCGCCACACCGCCCACAGCGCCACGGTCAGGGCGAGCGCGTCGACCAGGTACAGCACGGACAGGCCGAACACGGGCAGCAGCGTGCCGGCGAGCAGCGGCCCGAACACGGCCCCGAACACCATCACCGTCGACCCGAGCGCGCTGGCCGCAGCCAACTGCTCGACCGGCACGAGCCTGGCGATGGACGCGCTGCGGGCCGGCGCGTTCATCGCGAAGAAGCCCTGTTGCGCGGCCAGCAGCGCCAGCACCACCCACACCGAGCCGAGCCCGAGCGCCGCCTGCACCCACAGCAGCACGGACGTGACCGCGATGCCGATGTTGGTGACCAGCAGCAGTTTCCGCCGGTCGACCGTGTCGGCGACCGCGCCGCCCCACAGCCCGAACACCAGCAGGGGGACGAGCGCGACGGCGCCGGCGAGGCCAACGTAGCCGGACGAGCCGGTCAGGTCGTAGATCTGCTTCGGCACGGCGACCGCGGTGAACTGGCTGCCGACCGCCGTGACGATCGTGGAAACCCACAGCCTCCGGTACGCCACCACCCGCAGCGGCCGGGTGTCGAGCATGACCCTGCCGAGCAGCCGGCGCACGGCCGTGGGACTGTCGCCCTCCCGGGAATCCGACGGTGTCGTCGCGCCTGCGCTCACAACTCGTTAGCTTAGGACAACAAAGCCTGCGATTCGCGAGCGATTCGTCACGCTGCCCCGGCACGCACTCGTGTTCCGGAATGCCCCGAAATCACGCGGATCGGGGCACTACGATTTCCGATCATGCTGACGCGGTGGCGGGACCACGTGCTCCGTCATCCGGTGCTCGGCGCGGTGGAACTCGCGCTGACCTGGCAGCTCGCGGTGGTCGCCGCCGCCGAACTGCTGCCCTCGATGAGTCCCGGCTGGTTCCCTGGGCTCGGCGCCACCGTCGTGAACCTGATCTCCGCCGCCGTGGTGCTGGCGATCCTGCGCTCCTGGGGACTGTCGCGCGTCACTGGTGTGACCACCCTCGGGCGACTGTCGCGCTGGCCGGTGGTGCTGCCGCTGGTCGCGGTCGCCGGGCTGTCCGCGCTGCCCGGCATCGCCGGCGGCACCGCGCAGCTGGTCGGCGGCGTCGCGTTGATGCTCAGCGTCGGCGTCAGCGAGGAGATTTCCAGCCGCGCGTTGGTCTTCGAGGTCGCGCGGCCGCTCGGCGCGCTGCGCGGGGCAGCGCTGACGGCGACGCTGTTCGGCGCGAGTCACCTCGACAACTACCTGTTCTTCGGCGCACCGCTCGGCAACACGCTGTGGCAGGTGCTGACGGCCGGACTGTTCGGGTTCTGCCTGTGCGGGGCGAGACTGGTGATCGGCAGCGTCTGGCCGCTCGTGCTCGTGCACGCGCTGGCCGACTACCTCCAGGTCTACTCGCCCGGCAGGGACCCGGACTGGTTGCAAGCACTGGACATGATCGTCAATCTCGGCCTTGGATTGGCGCTGCTGCTGCGCGGCCGTTCGGCCAGCAGCGGCGCCAACCCACCGAAAGTCCAGGCAAGCTGACTACGGCGCGACGCGCTCGATCTCCCAGCCGTCGCGGCCGAGCCGGAAGCGCAGCCGGTCGTGCATCCGGTCCTGCCGGCCCTGCCAGAACTCGACCGTCTCGGGCTGGATGCGCCAGCCACCCCAGTGCGGCGGCACCGGCACCTTCTCGGAGTTCTCGAACTGCCGCTCGATCTTCGCCAGCGCACTGTCCAGAGTGGACCGTCCGGCGACGACCCTCGACTGCGGCGAGGCCCACGCGCCGAGCTGCGAACCCTTCGGGCGGCTCGCCCAGTAGGCGGCGGTCTCGGCCGCGCCGACCTTCTCCACGGTGCCGCGCACGTGCGCCTGGCGCTGCATGGCGAACCAGGGGAAGGTCGCCGACGCGTACCTGGTCGCCATCAGCTCGTGGCTCTTGGCCGAGGTGTAGTTGGTGAAGAACACCAGGCCACGCGCGTCCAGGCCCTTGGCCAGCACGGTGCGGGACGAGGGGTGACCGTCCGGGTCGGCGGTGGCCAGCACGAAGGCGTTCGCCTCAGGCAGGCCCGCGTTCGTCGCCTCGTCCAACCACTTCTGGAGCTGCTCGTGCCACGTTCCGGCGAGTTCCGCCTCGGTCAGTGAGCCGCTTTCGTAGGACACGCGCATCGCGGGTAGCGCGATGTTGGTCGTCTCCGTCATCCCGATCAACCTCCGCGAACGCGCACTCGTGATACCCGGTTCGCAGGAACGTACGGGTTTCCGACGCCAGAAGAAACCGCCTGGGCGGTGACGCGCCCCACCTGGAGTGTGATGGTCACCGCAACAGGTCGGATCGGAATCGTGAACGAGATCGAGTCAGATGGATTTCCCACCCCTTTTCAGGGTGTCGCGAGGATCCCTTCAGGACATTCCGGCGAGGGCGAGGAGTCGACCCGCGGTGACCACGTCGTCGGCCAGCGCGGTGACCAGGGTGCCGCCGGCCGCCAGCGGCGTGCGCGACCACCACTCGCCGCAGGCCGCCTCGACCGGGTCCTCGCCTGCCTCCTCGGCGGGGACCAGCAGCTCGGTGGCGAGCACCCGCCGGCCGGCCAGCGCCGCGAGGCTCGCGTCGAGGCACGGATCGCCGACCACCGTCCGTTGCTGGAGCACGGCCCGGCCCCCCCGGCGCACGCGCAGGACGCTGACCAGGCGTCCAGGCCGCTCCCCGCTGCGGCCGAGCACCAGCACCTCGCGCAGCCGCAGCCTGGCGTCCTCGGCCAGCTCGGCGACCAGTTCGGCGCTGTGGTCGGCGCGGGCGGTCACCACGGTCGGCTCCGGCAGGTAGGACACCGTCGCTCCGTCGGCCGCCTCGAACCGGATCGTCGCGCGGCTGCCGCCCGGCCGGTACCCCGGCAGCGCGAGCGTCGCCGCGACGCCCCGCAGGCACAGCTGGGCGCCCGCGCCGACCCGCACGGTCAGCGTCAGCTCGTCGCCGCCAAGGGGCGCGGTCGCCGAGCTGACCAGGTGCACCAGGGCCGCCGTGCTGGCCGAGCGGACGGCGCTGCGGTGCGGGATCAGCGTCAACGGCGTCATGGACCGGAGCTCGCGGACCACGCTGCGGCCGTCCTCGGCCCGCTCGACCACCAGCAGCGCGTCGGCCCTCACGGCGTCCACCAATCTGCGGAAGCCCGCGATGGCTGGCAACCTACTAACGGGGTGATACGTCCATGCAGTGAAAAAGTAAGCGACGGATCGTTCGCAGCCAACACGGTTCGGAGGCGGTGGCAGTGGCAGCGATTCAGCGTCTGGTCAACGGCGGAGCCCTGGTCTGCGGGGGCGTCCTCGCCGCGGCGTTGGTGGCAGGCTGCGGTAGTGGCACGACCCCGAGCGGCAGCGGCGGCACGCCACTGCCGGTCTCGTCGGGCAGTGCCTCGCCGAGCGGCACGACAGGGTCGACGGGGTCGGCACCGGCCCCCGCGCCCAACAGCCCGACGGCCAGTCCGGCGGCGCCCCCGGCGCAGACCGGTTCGACGGGGTGCAGGTCCACCGAGCTGGGCATCGGGCTCGGGCAGGGCAACGGCGCGGCCGGCACGATCTTCCGGCCCATCCAGTTCACCAACAAGAGCGACCACCCCTGCGTGTTGCAGGGCTTCCCGGGCGTGTCCTACGTCGCGGGCGACGACGGCCACCAGGTCGGCGCCGCGGCCGCACGGGACGGCGGCGAAGGGGCAGCGGTGACGCTGCCGCCCGGCGGGATCGCGTCCGCCGCAGTCGGCTTCGCCCAGATCGGCAACTTCGACCCCGCCACGTGCCAGCCGACGCCGGTGCGCGGCATCCGGGTCTATCCGCCAGGCGAGACCGCGGCGATGTTCGTCGACCTGTCCGGCCAGCAGGGCTGCGCGGGCAACACCGGACAGAGCGTCCAGTTGCGCGTGCAGACCGTGCAGTCGGGTGCCGGCGGGGCCTGAGCCGGATCCAATCTCTCGATTTGGCTGTAAACGATCCCCGTGAATGTCAGCCTGGTAGTGGATCGGCGATCCCGATCCACTACCAGGTACAGGGGGAATGTGATGGTAGGCATTTATCGATTGATCGGCGCGACCGTGCTCGGGGGAGCAATGGCCGCGTCGTTCGCCGTCGGGACACCGGCGAGCGCGCAGCCGAGGGCGGCACTCGACCCGATCTGCCAGGCGGCGGATCTCGGCCTCTCGTTCGGCCACGCCGAAGGTGCGGCCGGCACCGTCTACCGGGCGGTGCAGTTCACCAACTACGGGGACAACACCTGTGTGTTGCAAGGCTTTCCCGGTGTGTCCTATGTGGATGGTGATGGCAACCAGGTCGGGGCAGCGGCACGGCGGGACGGCCCGGCCGGGTCGCTCGTCACGCTGGATCCCGGCGCGACGGCGTCGGCGATCGTCGGCTTCGTGCAGATCGGCCTGTTCGATCCGGCCGTGTGCCAGCCGACTCCGGTAGCCGGCATCCAGGTGTACCCGCCGGACTCCACGGAGTCGCTGTTCCTGGAGATGCCGGGCCAGCAGGGGTGCGCCGGCGACGTCAGCCCGAGCGCGCAGCTCAAAGTGCTCCCGATGACGGACGACCCGGGCGCCTGAAAGACGGTCTCCAAGACCTGCGCAAGTGGTCGGGCAGGGCGCGCTCAGGCGGCGATCTGCGGCGTTGGCGTCCGTTCGAGTACCCACGTACGAGTCACGAACGCCTGCCTTGCAGCTCATCCACCTGACCGCGCCCGGGTGGTCCGGCTGCGTGCGTGGTCTACAAACGAATATTGCAGTCACGCGAGCTGCGCCAGCACCCAGTCGGTCACCTCGGGCGCGTCCGGTGTGCGCACGAGGGACTGACTGATCACCGGTAGCTCGCCCCGCATGCGGTGGGCGTCGGCCGCCATCACGGTCAGGTCGGCGCCCACCTGCTCGGCGAGGTCAATCTTGTTGATCACCAACAGGTCCGCGGTGGTTACCCCGGGCCCGCCCTTGCGCGGCACCTTGTCGCCGCCGGCCACGTCGACCACGAACACCTGGCTGTCCACCAGGCCACGACTGAACACGGCGGTGAGGTTGTCCCCGCCGCTCTCGATGATCACCAGGTCCAGCCCGGGGAACCGCTGCTCCAACAGCTCGACGGCGTCCAGGTTGGCGGTGATGTCGTCGCGGATCGCGGTGTGCGGGCAGCACCCGGTCTGCACCGCCTCGATCCGGTCGGGCGCGAGCACGCCGGCCGCGCGCAGGAAGTCGGCGTCCTCGGTGGTGTAGATGTCGTTGGTCACCACCGCGAGGTTCAGCCGGTCGCCGAGCGCCCGGCACAGGGCCGCCACCAACGCGGTCTTGCCGCTGCCGACCGGCCCGCCGATGCCGATGCGCACGGCCCGGCCGGCGCTTCGGGCCGGCGGATGCGGGTCGGGCTCGGTCGCCGTGGGATCGAAGTTCACGGGATGCGTGTGGCCTGCATCTGTGTGACCCACATCTGTGTGGCCTGCATCTGTGTGGCCTGCATCTGTGTGGCCTGCATCTGTGTGGCCTGCATCTGTGTGGCCTGCATCTGTGTGACCTGCATTCGTGTGGCCTGCATGTGTGTGGCTCACATCTGTGTGGTCGGCCGATGCGTGGTCGTGGTCAGCTCGCAAAGAGACGCACCTCTTCCCTGTGGCGACGGTCGTGGGCCTCGGCCAGCAGGTCGAGGCCGGGGGAACTTTGCGCGGGCAGGTCGGCCGGGGCCAGCGCGGCGGCGGCCGTCGCCGTCGCCACCACCGCGCGCAGCTCGGCGTCCAGGGCGGCCACGGCCGCGTTCGCGCCGAACGGGTCGAGGCCGAGCAGCCGCACGGCCGCGCTCGCCGGCCCGCTCACCGCGAGGTACCCAGCGCACAGCGCGGCGTCCGACGGCCCGCCACCGGCACCGGCCACCAGCGCGCCGAGCACCACCGGGTGGTGCGGCCTCGGCACGGCCGCGAGCAGGCCCTCCAACACCGCCGACGGCCAGGCGCGCCGGCCGGCCCGCACCGCTCCCCTGCCCTGCGCCCGCGACGCGGCTCGCTGCGCGGCGGATGGCGTGCGCGCGTCCAACTCCTCGTCCAGCAGCCGCCAGTGCCCTGCCGTGGCCCCGGCGGCGGCCGCGTGCGCCGACGCGGCCGCGAACACCGCGCCGAGCTCGCCAGCCGTGCGCAGCCGGCCGCGCAGGAAGCCCGCCAGGTCGGCCTCGCCGGTCACCAGCCCGCGCGCCGCGGCCTCTTCGACGCCGCCGGAGTGCACGTGCCCGCCGCCGGGGAACCTGGCGTCGGCCAGGATCAGCGTCACCATTGCCACACCGTCCACTGTGGACATCAGAACAGAAAATATCGTTGGGCCATCGGCAACTCGCTCACCGGATGTGGCTCGATCAGCTCGCCGTCCACGTGCACCGCGAAGCTGTCCGGGTCGACCCGGACGTCCGGCAGCGCGTCGTTGAGCACCATGTCCGCCTTGGTGATCCGGCGGGTGTTGCCGACCGCGACCAGCGCGCGGTGCAGGCCGAGCCGGTCGGCCAGGTCCGCGTCGACGGCCTCGCGCGACACGAAGTGCACGCTGCTCGCGGCCGCCACCCTCGGCGACGCGCCGAACATCGGCCTGGCCAGCACCGGCTGCGGCGTCGGGATGGACGCGTTCGCGTCGCCCATCGCCGCCCACGCGATGAAGCCGCCCTTGAACACCAGTTCCGGCCGCACGCCGAAGAACTTCGGGTCCCACAGCACCAGGTCGGCGAGCTTGCCGACCTCAACCGAGCCGACCTCGCCGTCGATGCCGTGCGCGATGGCCGGGTTGATCGTGTACTTGGCGACATAGCGGCGCGCCCGCAGGTTGTCCGCCGCCGAGTCGCCGGGCAGCGCGCCCCTGCGCAGCTTCATCACGTGCGCGGTCTGCCAGGTCCGGATGATCACCTCGCCGATCCGGCCCATCGCCTGCGAGTCCGAGCTGATCATGGAGATCGCGCCGAGGTCGTGCAGCACGTCCTCGGCGGCGATCGTGGTCGGCCGGATCCGGCTCTCCGCGAACGCGAGGTCCTCCGGCACCGACGGGTTGAGGTGGTGGCACACCAGCAACATGTCCAGGTGCTCGTCCAGGGTGTTCACGGTGTGCGGGCGGGTCGGGTTCGTCGAGGACGGCAGCACGTTCGGCTCGGCCACCACGCGGATGATGTCCGGCGCGTGCCCGCCGCCGGCGCCCTCGGAGTGGTAGGCGTTGATGGACCGGCCGGCGATCGCGTCGATGGTCGACTCGACGAAACCGGCCTCGTTCAGCGTGTCGGTGTGGATGGCCACCTGCACACCGGACTCGTCCGCGATCCGCAGCGCCGCGTCGATCGCCGAGGGCGTGGTGCCCCAGTCCTCGTGCAGCTTGAAACCGCCTGCGCCGCCGAGCAACTGCTCGCGCAGCGCCTCGTCCCGGACGGTGTTTCCCTTGCCCAGCAACAGGACGTTCACCGGCATGCCGTCCATCGAGGCCAGCATCCTCGCCAGGTTCCACGCGCCGGGGGTCACCGTGGTCGCCTTCGTGCCGTCGGCTGGCCCGGTGCCGCCGCCGATCAGCGTGGTCAGGCCGGCGGCCAGCGCCTGGTCGACCAGCTGCGGGCAGATGAAGTGCACGTGGCAGTCGATGCCGCCGGCCGTGAGGATCTTCCCGTTGCCGCCGACGATCTCCGTGGACGGCCCGATGACCAGGCCGGGGTGCACGCCGTCCATCGTGTCCGGGTTGCCGGCCTTGCCGATCGCCACCACGCGGCCGTCCCGCACGCCGACGTCGGCCTTCACCACGCCCCAGTGGTCCAGCACCACCACGCCGGTGATCACCAGGTCCGGCGCGCCCTCGGCGCGGGTCGCCATGCCCTGGCCCATCGACTCGCGGATCACCTTGCCGCCGCCGAAGAGCACCTCGTCACCGGCGTCGGCGCCTCGGCTGCGGTCCTCGGTGACCTCGATCAGCAGGTTCGTGTCCGCCAACCGAATCCGGTCGCCGACCGTCGGGCCGTACAGCTCCGCGTACCGCTCGCGATCCAACTGGGTCACGCCTGCTCCGCCCCTCGCTCGTCCAGCGCGCCGGACCACTCCGGCCGCAGCCCAGGCACCACCCGGCGGCCCGCGATCGGCACCAGGTCGACCTCGCGCTCGACGCCGGGCTCGAAGCGCACCGCGGTGCCGGCCGGCACGTCCAGCCGGTGCCCCCACGCGGCGACGCGGTCGAAGTCGAGGCCGGGATTGGCCGCGGCGAAGTGGTAGTGCGAGCCGACCTGCACCGGGCGGTCGGCGCGGTTGACCACGATCAGCCGGACGCGCGGCCGGCCGGGACTCAGCTCGACGGGATCGGGTCCGACGATGATCTCCCCTGGACGCATGGCGCCCACCTCCGCTCGGTTCAGGCGATGGGACCGTGCACGGTGACGAGCTTGGTGCCGTCCGGGAAGGTGGCCTCCGCCTGGACCGAGTCGATCATCTCCGGCACGCCGGGCTGGACCTGGTGCCGGCCGAGCACGTCGCGCCCGCTCCGCATCAGCTCGCTGACCGTGCGCCCGTCCCGCGCCCCTTCGAGGACGTGGTCGGTGATGAGCGCGACGGCCTCGGGGTAGTTCAGCAGCACGCCCCGCTCCAGTCTGCGGCGCGCGACGTCCGCGGCGACGTGCACGAGCAGCTTGTCGCGTTCGTGCGGGGTCAGGTGCATGGGAAATGGTGTATCACCAGATCACCTCTTCCGCCGATAGCGCGAACGGCCCAGCGACACACAGAAACACGAAAGAAATGCGCATTTAACTCGCATTTTCCTGGCCCGGATCTGAATCGTTCGCTGGATCGTGACCGACGCCACCGAACCCGACGATTGCGGCGGCTCGCAGACAGGAGCAGGGTGACGCCAACCGCGCAGCGCCGCCCGGCCTGATCGTGTTACGGGACCGCTGGTGGCGCGCCGGAGTCGGGGTACTTCGTAGCAAGGAGCGGACAGTGCACGACGTGGTGGCGCAAGCCGAGAAAACCGAGCTGGACGATGGGTTCCGGCCCGGACTGGAAGGCGTCGTGGCCTTCCGCACCGAAATCGCCGAGCCCGACCGGGACGGTGGGTCGCTGCGCTACCGCGGCGTTGACATCGAGGACCTGGCCGGCAAGGTCACCTTCGGCAGCGTGTGGGCGCTGCTGGTGGACGGACGCTTCGGGCCGGGCCTGCCGCCGGCCGAGCCGTTCCCCATTCCCGTGCACACCGGCGACGTCCGCGTCGACGTGCAGGCGGCGCTCGCCATGGTCGCGCCGATCTGGGGCTTCCAGCCGCTGCTGGACATCGACGACGTGGCGGCCCGCGAGCAGCTCGCCAGGGCCGCCGTGATGGCCCTGTCCTACGTGGCGCAGTCGGCGAGGGGCACCGACAAGCCCGCCGTCGCGCAGTCGCGCGTCGACGAGTGCTCGACCATCACCGAGCGGTTCATGACGCGCTGGCGCGGCGAGCCCGACCCCGCGCACGTCCGGGCCGTCGACGCCTACTGGGTGTCCGCCGCCGAGCACGGCCTGAACGCGTCCACCTTCACCGCGCGGGTGATCGCCTCGACGGGCGCCGACGTCGCCGCCGCCATGTCGGGCGCGATCGGCGCCATGTCCGGCCCGCTGCACGGCGGCGCGCCGGCCAGGGTGTTGCCGATGATCGACGAGGTCGAGCGGACCGGCGACGCCCGCAAGGTGGTGGCCGGCATCCTCGACCGCAAGGAGCGGCTGATGGGCTTCGGGCACCGGGTGTACCGGGCCGAGGACCCGCGCGCCCGCGTCCTGCGCCGCACCTGCCGGGAACTCGGCGCGGAACGCTACGAGGTGGCCGCCGCGCTGGAGCAGGCCGCGCTCGCCGAGCTGCGCGAGCGCCGTCCCGACCGCGCCATCGAGACGAACGTCGAGTTCTGGGCCGCCGTCATCCTCGACTTCGCCCAGGTCCCGCCGAGCATGATGCCCGCGATGTTCACCTGCGCGCGGACCGCCGGTTGGAGCGCGCACATCCTGGAGCAGAAGCGCACCGGTCGACTGGTCCGGCCGTCGGCCACCTACGTCGGCCCGGCTCCCCGCCGCGCCGACGAGGTCGAGGGCTGGGCGTCCATCGCAGGCTGATCGCGCCGCCGCCGACGTGGCGCAGGGCCGGCACGATCGCCCCCTACGCCACGTCGAGCGCGGTCACTCCTGGGTGGCGCTGCCGAGGTCGGCGGTTGGCAGGTAGTTCGCCGAACCCCAGAACTCGGCGAGGAAGCCCTCCGCGATCAACCGCTGGGCCTCGGGAAAGTAGAGCGAGGAGTCGCAGGCGGCGTGGCCGTTCGAGTCGGTGACCGCCGTGCACAGCAGGGTGCGGTCGGTCATGACGAAGACGACGGTCTGGCCCGCGATCGGCGCACCGCCACCGGTCAGGGTGGCGTTGAGGTTGTGGACCTCGGAGTGCGCCCTGGCGGTCTCGTCCAGCGCGACGGTGGCCGTCCGCGCGTCCATGGCGCTGGCGGCGCGGTTGTCCGCCCAGACGGTGCCCACGGCGACGGCGTCGTCCTCAGCGCCCTGAGGGCTGGGGATCCGCCCGGTGACCGCGTTGGTGGCGGTGTCGATCACCTTGAGCGCGTCGCCGGTATCGGCGTAGAGACGGCGGCCGTCGGGCGCAAGCGCCGGGACGCCCAGGTTGACGCCGACCGGGATGGTGGTCGTGACCGTGTTGCTCGCGGTGTCGACGACGGCGACGTCGCTCAACTCCTTGGCCACGTAGAGCTGCCGGCCGTCCTTGCCGAAGACGAGGTGGTAGCTGGCGTAGCCGGAGGGACCGAGCGGAACCTGACCGGTGACGGCGAGCGTCGCGGCGTCGAACATGGTGATCGACCAGGAGCCCCGGCTCGAGAAGGGGCCGATCATCGCGAGACGCAGCCCGTCCGGCGACAGCGCGACGCGACCGGCGGGGTGCCCAAGGTCAAGGTCGGTCGTCACCGTGCCGGACGCGGTGTCGACGACCATCAGGGAGTTGCCGCCGCTGAGGTAGGCGCGGCTGCTGTCCGGGCTGAACGCGACCCCCGCCAGGTCCATGGCCCTGGTCGGGATGGCGTGGCTGAGCGTGAACGTGGTGGTGTCGTAGTCGTACGCCGCCACGAAGACGCCCGCCCCGTTGCTGGGCTCCAACCCGTACAGGTGCTTCCCGTCCGGGCTCAGTTCCATGCCCGAGAAGCTCGGCAGATGGGGCTGCTCGGCCGTGCCGCCGAGCGGACCGATGACCTGGCTGGTCATCGGGTCGAGGAGCTGGATCCGGCCGAGGGGGCCCGTCAGGGCGTAGAGGTAGAGGCCGTCGGGGCTGGCGATCAGCCGCTGCACGGTGGTGCCGGCGTCGAGATGGATGGTGCCGGTGACGGCGCCGGTCGCGGTGTCGACCACCGACACGGTCCCTGCGGCGTTGTCGGCCACGTACGCGTACACGCCCGGCGGCGTGATGGTGATGTCGGCGGCGTGGACAGGCGGACGCGCCGGGGGTGCGGCCGACCCGCTCGGGGCGCCGACGGTCAGCGCGAGGACCGTCGCCGCCGCGGCGGCGACGGCCAGTCGTAACGAGGTGTGCAAGCGAGCCAGGTGCATGAGTGTCGTGCCCTCTTCCGTGGGACGAACGATGGTGACTTCGCTGGCAAACGCGCGCGTGCACCTCGGAGTGCACCCGCCGCAGAATTGTGGCAAACAGACAAAGAAGGCACAGCACGTTCTGTGCCATGGGAGATCCTCGACCATGCGGGCGAGCTGCGTTTCCCCACGGACCAAGACCGGCAAAAGCCCCAGCTCACGGGGTTACGTTCACCTGAGCGCCACGCGCCTGCAACACTGGAGCCCCGGCAACGGCGCCGGTCAGGCCAATTCCTGCACCCGCCCCCGGAGGCGTTGCATGACTCAGACCGCCGACCCGTCCACGCTCCAGCTGCCGGCCGAGCTCAAGCCCGTCGACGGGCGCTTCGGCTGCGGGCCGTCCAAGGTCCGACCGGAACAGCTGGCCGCGCTCGTCTCCGACGGCGCCGCCCTGATGGGCACCTCGCACCGGCAGAAGCCGGTCAAGTCGCTGGTCGGCCGGGTGCGCGCCGGCCTGAGCGAGCTGTTCTCGCTGCCCGAGGGCTACGAGGTGGTGCTCGGCAACGGCGGTACCACCGCCTTCTGGGACGCCGCCGCGTTCGGCCTGGTCCGCGAGTGCGCGCAGCACTTCACCTACGGCGAGTTCTCCGCGAAGTTCGCCAAGGTCACCCAGGGCGCGCCGTTCCTGGCCGACTCGATCGTCGTCAAGGCCGAGCCCGGCGATGCCCCCGAGATCGCCTACCGGTCCGGCGCGGACCTGGTCGGCTGGGCGCACAACGAGACCTCGACCGGCGTCGCCGTGCCGGTCAGCCGGCCGGCGGGCTCCGACGGCGCACTGGTGGCCGTCGACGCGACCTCCGGCGCCGGCGGCCTGCCGGTGCGGGCCGAGGACTTCGACGTCTACTACTTCGCGCCGCAGAAGTGCTTCGCCTCCGACGGCGGCCTGTGGATCGCGCTGATGAGCCCCGCCGCGATCGAGCGGGTCGGCGAGATCGGCGCGTCCGACCGCTGGGTGCCGGAGTTCCTGTCGCTGCCGACCGCGCTGGACAACTCGGTGAAGGACCAGACCTACAACACCCCGTCGGTGGCGACGCTGTTCCTGCTGGCCGACCAGATCGAGTGGATGCTCGGCAACGGCGGCCTCGACTGGACAGTCGCCCGCACCGCGGAGTCCTCCTCGCGGCTGTACTCCTGGGCCGAGGCCGGCGAGTTCACCTCGCCGTTCGTGGCGGACCCGGCCAACCGGTCGCAGGTCGTCGGCACGATCGACTTCGCCGACTCCGTCGACGCGGCCGAGGTCGCGAAGGTGCTGCGGGCCAACGGGATCGTCGACGTCGAGCCGTACCGGAAGCTGGGCCGCAACCAGCTGCGGGTCGGCATGTTCCCGGCGATCGACCCGGACGACGTGACCGCGCTGACCAAGTCCATCGACTGGGTGGTCGAGCGGCTCGGCTGAGAACCCGTCGCCCTGAGTGATCAACTGGGGACGCACCGCCCCGGCCGGCGCTCACCCGGACGGGCAAGTTGATCACCGCCGCGCCGCGCGACTCACACCGGCCTGGCCTGCGAAACCCCGGGTTGACTGAGCTAACCCACGGATGAGGTGAACATTGTCGATTCGGGGATGCGGACCACGCCCCGGATACGGCAAGATCACACAGAGATATCGGAGGGTGCGGCGTGCCTCCCACGTCAAGGAGGCGCGCCGGCCTACCGTGGGACGCGGCGAGGTGAAGTCATCGGGGAGGCCGAGATGCGAGCGTTGCGAGTCATCGGGCTCGATGAGGACGGCAAGTCCGTCGTCTGCGAGGACCCGGCGAGCCGCGAGCGCTTCCTGGTTCCCGCGGATGAGCGGCTGCGCGCTGCCGCACGAGGTGATCTCACCCGACTCGGCCAGATCGAGATCGAGGTGGAATGCCAGATGCGCCCTCGTGAAATCCAGGCCCGTATCCGTGCTGGCGAATCCGTCGACCAGGTCGCGGCCGCCGCCGGCATTCCGGCCCACCGGGTGGAGCGGTACGCCTACCCGGTGCTGTTGGAGCGATCCCGCACCGCCGAGCTGGCCCAGCGCGCGCACCCCGTGCGCGAGGACGGCCCGGACGTGCAGACCCTCGGTGAGGTGATCGCGCACTCCTTCGGGCTGCGCGGGCAGGACTACTCCGCCACCTCCTGGGATTCCTGGCGCGGCGAGGACGGCAAGTGGGTCGTCCAGTTGACGTGGCTCGCCGGCCACTCGGACAACCGCGCGCACTGGGCGTACCACCCAGGAGCGCACGGTGGCACGGTCACCGCTCTCGACGAGCAGGCCATCGACCTGATGGATCCGAATCCGAACCGCCCATTGCGCACGGTTCGGCCGGTGACTCAGCTCGCCAGGCAGGCACTCGAGCTCGATGGCCTTGGACGCGCGGCTGACCAGGTGGTCGAGCCCGTGGCGCGCCCTGCTGAGCCAGAGATCCTGGTGCAGGAGGAGCCCGCGCCACCGGTGGAACTGCCGGAACCGGCGGCGGTGGCGGTACCCGCCGCGCCGGAGCCGCAGGTCCAGCAGGCGGAACCTGTACTCGAGCAGGAGCCGCTCCCCGCGCTGGAGGTGGAACCGGTCCAGCGCAAGGCCGAACCACCCGTGCGACGGGGGAAGAAGAACCATCCCATCGTCCCGTCCTGGGAAGACGTATTACTGGGGGTCCGCTCCAACAGGGGCTGACCGAGAACCACCAGCGCCGAGAGGGCGCCATCGGCTAGGGCACGAGCCGGTGGCGCCTTTTCGGCGTTTTTGGCATGTCAGGCGTTTTTGGCGGGTCAGGTGGCCGGCACCGCGTCGAGCAGGTGGAGGTTCCATCCTTCCGTCTCGCACCAGTCCTCGGCGTCCTGGCGGTTGAGGATCGCGGCGTTCGACGGGCGTTTCTCGCCGAGCCGGTCCCAGCCGTCGGGGGCGAGCACGTACAGCTGCCCCTCGCGCGCGGCGAGCAGCCGACCACGGGGAAAGGCCATCGTTGGGGCGGTGCGCAGGAACCGCACCGATTCCGGACGGGTCATGCGCCCATCCTCCCGCGACTCCGCCCGACCGCCACCCTGGGTCCCCCGATCCGGCCACGGGCCTGCGCGCGGGACCGCCGTCTTGACCTCCACCTTGGTCGAGCATGCAGGGTCAGCCGAGAGGAAAACCAGATGCCTTTGTCGGTGGTTCTTCCTATCGTCAGGTGGACCAGAGGGGGAAATCCGTGAACACCGCGCCCGCGGAGGCCAACACCGACGGCGAACAACCCACGACCCACACCTCGACCCTGGTGACGCTGCGTCGCCTCGGTCCGTACTTCAAGCCCGTCCGGCTGCCCATCATCGGCTCGGGGCTCGCCACCCTTGGCGCGCTGCTGTGCGGCCTGACGATTCCGCTGGTCACCCGGCATATCGTGGACGGCCCGATCACCCACGGCGACCTGCACTCGCTGCCCTGGCTGATCGCCGCCGTGCTGGCGCTTGGCATCGGCGAGGCGACCCTGTTCTACCTCCGCCGCAAGCTCAACGCCGCCCCGTCGACGGCGATGGAGACGAAGATGCGGGAGGACCTGTTCCGCCATCTGCAACGGCTGCCCATCGCGTTCCACGACCGCTGGCAGTCCGGCCAGCTGCTGTCCAGGGCGACCAGCGACCTCAGCACGGTCCGCAGGTTCATCGCGTTCGCCGCGGTCTTCCTGGTGGTCAACACCCTGATCATCCTGATCGGCCTCGGCGTGCTGTTCTCGCTGTCGCCGATGATCGGCCTGATCGTGCTGACGTGCAGCGCCCCGCTGGTGGTCATCTCCTACCTGTTCGAGTCGAAGTACAAGATCGTCACGCGCCGCGCCCAGGACCAGGCGGGCGACCTCGCCTCCACGGTCGAGGAGTCGGTGCTGGGCATCCGGGTGCTCAAGGCCTTCGGCCGGGGCCCCGAGCTGGCCAAGCGGTTCGCCGCGCAGGCCACCGAGCTGCGCGGCACCGAGCTGCGCAAGATCCGCATCCTGTCGGGGCTGTGGGCGGTGCTGATCATGCTGCCCGAGCTTGGCATCGCCGGGCAGCTGCTGGCCGGCGGCTTCGGCATCGCCAACGGCACGCTGACCATCGGCACGCTGGTCGCCGCGGTCACCGTCAGCACCTACCTGCGTTGGCCGGTGGACACCATCGGCTGGCTGCTCGCCGAGACCAACCAGGCCGCGTCCGCCTGCGAGCGGTACTGGGAGGTGCTCGACTCGCCGGTGACGATCACCGAGCCGGCCGAGCCGAAGCCGCTGGCCCAGCCGGTGCGCGGGCACCTGCGGTTCGAGGGCGTGCGCTTCGCGTTCCCCGGCGCGACCCGCGAGGTGCTGCGCGGGGTCGACCTCGACGTGCGGCCCGGCGAGACGGTCGCGCTCGTCGGCGTCACCGGCTCCGGCAAGACCGCGCTGACCTCGCTGGTCCCCCGCCTTGCCGACGTCACCGGCGGCCGGATCACCGTGGACGGCGTCGACGTGCGGGACCTCGCGCTGGACGACCTGCGCACGGTCGTCTCCACCGCGTTCGAGGAGCCGGTGCTGTTCTCCGCGAGCGTGACGGAGAACGTCGCGCTCGGCTCGCCGGACGTGGCCGAGGCGGACGTCCGGCAGGCGCTGCGGATCGCCAAGGCGGAGGAGTTCGTCGACGCGCTGCCGTGGGGCCTGGACACCCGCATCGGCGAGCAGGGCCTGTCCCTGTCCGGCGGGCAGCGGCAGCGGTTGGCGCTGGCGCGGTCCGTGGTCGGGCGGCCAGCGGTGCTGGTGCTCGACGACCCGCTGTCCGCGCTCGACGTGCACACCGAGGCCGAGGTCGAGGCCGCGCTGCGGCGGGTGCTGCGCGACGTGACCGCCCTGGTGGTCGCGCACCGGCCGAGCACCGTGCAGCTCGCGGACCGGGTCGCGCTGCTGAGCGACGGCCGGATCACCGCGGTCGGCACGCACCGCGAACTGCTGGACAGCAATCCCGAATACCGCAGGCTGCTCGCCACCACCGAGGGCGCGGACAGCGGCGGCCGGCCAGGCGAGGAGGTGGCCGCGCAGTGACCACGACACAGGAAACCCCGCAGCAGCAACAGAACCAGACCGCGGAGCCGGACGAATCCTGGCGCGGGGTCGCGGCCGAGGACGTCGAGAACGTCGACCACTCCACCGGCCTGAAGCTCCAGGCCAGGTCTCGCAAGCTGCTCGGCTCGCTGCTGCGCCCGCACACGCGGCCCGCGCTGCTGGCGCTGGCGATCGTGGTCTGCGAGAACATCGCGATGCTCGCTGGCCCGCTGCTGATCGCGACCGCGATCGACCGGGGCGTGCCGGCGGCCATCGCCGGGCGGCCGGGCACGCTCGCCTGGTGCGTCGGCGGCTACGCGGCCACCACGGTGCTGGCCACGGTGCTGCGCTACTCGTTCCTCCGGCTGTCCGGGCGGATCGGGCAGGACCTGCTGCTCGACGTCCGGCAGCGGATCTTCCGGCACGTGCAGAAGCTCTCGCTGTCCTTCCACGAGTCCTACACCTCCGGCAAGGTGATCTCGCGGCTGACCAGCGACGTGGACTCGCTCAACGACCTGCTGGCGATGGGCCTCGACGGCCTGCTGACCTCGCTGCTGTCGATCGTGGGCATCGCCGCGCTGCTGCTCTACCTCGACCTGCCGCTCGCGCTGGTCGTGCTGGTCGGCTTCGTCCCGCTGCTGCTGGTGACCCGCTGGTTCCAGCGACGCTCGCGGCAGGCGTACCGGAACACGCGGGGCGCGATCGCCAAGATCATCGTGCAGTTCGTCGAGACGATGAACGGCATCCGCGCGGTGCAGGCGTTCCGCCGCGAGCCGCGCAACGAGGCCATCATCGGCGAGCTGAACACGCGGTTCCGGGACGCCAACACCGAGGCCCTCGGCGTGATGGCCCGGTTCACCTCGTCGGTGCGGCTGATCGGCAACGTGTCGCTGGCCATCGTGCTCGCGGTCGGCGCCGTGCGGGTGTCCAGCGGCGGGCTGGAGGTCGGCGTGCTGGCCGCGTTCACGCTGTATCTGCGGCGGTTCTACGACCCGTTCGACGACATCGCGATGTTCACCAACGCCTACGCGGCGGCCACGGCCGCGCTGGAGAAGATCTCCGGGGTGCTCGAGGAGGACGCGGAGGTGCGCGAGCCCGCCGATCCGACGCCGCTGCCGCACGCGCGCGGCGACGTCCGGTTCGACTCGGTGGAGTTCCGCTACTCCGCCGACACACCCGTGGTGCTGCCGTCGTTCGACCTGCACGTGCCGGCGGGACAGACGGTCGCGCTGGTCGGCGCGACGGGCGCGGGCAAGTCGACGCTGGCGAAGCTGGTGGCGCGGTTCTACGACCCGTCGGCGGGCACGGTCGCGCTGGACACGATCGACCTGCGCCAGATCACGGACGTCGACCTGCGGCGGGCGGTGACCATGGTGACGCAGGAGAACTTCCTGTTCGCAGGTTCCGTCGCGGACAACATCGCGTTGGGCCGCCCGAACGCGACCCGCGCGGAGATCGAGGCGGCGGCGGCCGAGGTCGGCGCGCACGAGTTCATCGCGCGGCTGCCGCAGGGCTACGACACCGACGTGCGCAAGCGCGGCGGCCGGCTCTCCGCCGGCCAGCGGCAGATGGTGGCGTTCGCCAGGGCGTTCCTGGCCGACCCGGCGGTGCTGGTGCTGGACGAGGCGACCTCCAGCCTCGACGTGCCGACCGAGCGGGCCGTGCAGTCCGCGCTGGAGACGGTGCTCGCGGACCGGACGGCGTTCATCATCGCGCACCGGCTGTCCACGGTGCTGATCGCCGACCGGGTGCTGGTGGTGGACGGGGGTCGCGTCGTCGAGGACGGCACGCCGGAGGAGCTGGTGGCCGGCGAGGGCCGGTTCGCCGCGCTGCACCGCGCCTGGCGCGACTCGCTGGCGTAGGGGTGTTCGCCGGTCCCGGCCGGGCCGCTTCGATTCGAGGCGGCCCGGCCGGGACGGCTCTCAGAGCTCCTAGAGAGTGCTCAGGATGAGGCCGAACCAGGCGAGCCCGACGCCGGCAACCACGCCGTAAGCCACCCACCGCCATACCGGCACGCGGCGGGCCAGCCACACAGTTCCTAGAGGGTGCTCAGGATGAGGCCGAACCAGGCGAGCCCGACGCCGGCAACCACGCCGTAAGCCACCCACCGCCACACCGGGACGCGGCGGGCCAGCCACACCGACGGCGCGAGGCCGCCGACGACCATGACGTTGGCGAACAGAGCAAGCAGCCAACTCGTCTCGCCGAGGCCGACCGACAGCGTCACCACGGCGAACACCACGACGGCCGCGGTGAACGCGCTCACCGTCAGCCCGGTGCCCCACGGCGTCGGCTCGGCCGGCGCCTCGGGGGCCGGCGCTGCGGGGACCGGCGCCTCGGCCCGAGGTTCCGGCTCCGCCTCGGGTTCGGCGGTCGGCTGGGCCCGCGTCGCGCGCGGTGGGGCTTCGACCACGGTGACCTCCCCGTTCAACGGGTCCACATAGGAGACCGGTCGGCCCATCGCGGCGGCCACCCGGCCGGCGAGCTGCTGGCCCCGGCGCGCCACCAGCGAGCCGGCCGCGCCGTCGACGGCGGGCTCGGCGCGGGCGACCGCGTCGGCGACCTTGGCCCACTCGTGCAGCGCGTCGGCGAGGCCGGCGCCGAGCGGCAGGCTGTGCGGGTCGACCTCCTGTTCGGCAGAGCCGTGCCGGCCGGCCAGCACGGCCCGCCCGCCCCGGACACGCAACTCCACGAACGGTTCCCTCCACCCGACCGGATCAAGCTGTCACACGAAACGTAGCGCCTCGGGTGCTCTCGTGTCGGCACGACGTCCGACGGGTGGACCCAGCGGATCAGGCGATCGCGTAGAAGGCGACCGCGGCGGCCGTGGCCACGTTGAGGGAGTCAACGCCGTCGGCCATCGGGATGCGCACCGACAGGTCGGCCGCCGCCAGCGCCTCGTCGGTCAGCCCCGGACCCTCCGCGCCGAGCAGCACGGCGACCCGCTCGCCGCGCAGGCCCGCGTCCGCCAGCCCGACGGCCGAGCCCTTCGGGGTCAGCGCTGCGACCCAGAAACCGTTGGCGCGCAACAGGTCCAACCCGGACGGCCACGGTTCGAGCTGGGCGAAGGGCACCCGCAGCACGTGGCCCATGGACACCCGGACGCTGCGCCGGTACAGCGGGTCGCTGCACCCTGGTCCGAGCAGCACGCCGTCGACGCCGAGCGCCGCCGCGTTGCGGAACAGCGCGCCGAGGTTCTCGTGGTCGCCGACGCCCTCCAGCACGGCGAGCCTGCGCGCGGAGCCGAGCAGCCCGGCCAGGTCGGGCTGCGGCGCGCGGTCGGCGACGGCGAGCACGCCCCGGTTCAGGTGGAAGCCGACGACCTCGGCCATCAGCTCGGCGGAGGCCACGTAGGCGGGCACGGCGATCCCGGCGAGGTGCTCGTCCAGCACCTCGATCCGGCGGCGCACGCCGAGCAGCGAGCGCACCGGGTAAGGCGAGGCGAGCAGCCGCTCGACGACCACGACGCCCTCGGCGATCACCAGGCCCCTGCCGCCGGGTCGATCGGGGCGTCGGTCGGCCGTGGACAGGTCCCGGAAGTCGTCCAGCCGGGGGTCCGCCGGGTCGCTGATCTCGATCACCTGAGCCACCGGAGAAGTGTGGCACCCGCGTCGGGACTAGCTCCGGGAGGCCGAATCCGCAACCGCTCAACCAGTGGTTTCTCGCTCCTTGTTACTACGATGTGACAGAGAGCACCGATTTGGGCGCTAGCGAGGAGATCCTTGCTGTGTCACGGTTGGCGCTCGCTACGCCGCCGGAGCCATGTCGACCGGAGGGGAGGCGGCATGGGAAGCGATGTCTCCCGCCGCTTGTTCACCAAGGAAGATCGCCAGCGTTACCGGGAGAAGGTGCAGCAGTGTCTGGACGCGCTCGGCACGATGCTCGCGGAGAACCGCTTCTCCTTTGACCGCAGGCAGATGGGGCTGGAGATCGAGCTCAACCTCGTCGACGACGCCATGTGTCCCGCGATGGCCAACAACATCGTGCTGGAGAAGATCGACGATCCGTCCTTCACCCAGGAACTTGGCCAGCACAACCTGGAAATCAACGTGCCGCCCCGCCCGCTGGAGGGCGACGAGGCGCTCGGCCTCGAACAGGACCTGCGCGACTCGCTCGACGACGCCGACGCGAAGGCGCACGACGCCGGCGCGAACCTGGTCATGATCGGGGTGCTGCCCACGCTGCGGCACGAGCACTTCGACGCGCGGTGGCTGTCCAACGGGCCGCGCTACGCGCTGCTCAACGACCAGATCTTCGCCGCGCGCGGCGAGGAGATGGTGCTGGACATGGAGGGCCTGCCGATGCCGGGCGGCGGCGTCGAACGGCTGCGCAGCTACGCCGAGTCGATCCTGCCCGAGGCGGCGTGCACGTCGGTGCAGCTGCACCTCCAGGTGGAACCCGACGACTTCGCCGCGCACTGGAACGCCGCGCAGTGCCTCGCCGGCGTGCAGGTGGCGCTCGCCGCGAACTCGCCGTTCCTGCTCGGCAAGGCGCTCTGGCACGAGACCCGCATCCCACTGTTCCTCCAGGCGACCGACACCAGGCCCGTCGAGCTGAAGAACCAGGGCGTGCGGCCGCGCGTGTGGTTCGGCGAGCGGTGGATCACCTCGATCTTCGACCTGTTCGAGGAGAACGTCCGCTACTTCCCCGGGCTGCTGCCCGAGACCGACGACGAGGACCCGGCCGAGGTGCTCGCCGGGGGCAGCGCACCGAAGCTGACCGAGCTGCGGCTGCACAACGGCACGATCTGGCGCTGGAACCGGCCGGTGTACGACGTCGTCGACGGCGTGCCGCACCTGCGCGTGGAGAACCGGGTGCTGCCGGCTGGCCCGACCGTGGTGGACACCATTGCCAACGCGGCGTTCTTCTACGGCGCGCAGCGGGCGCTGGTCACCCAGGAGCGTCCACTGTGGACGCAGATGTCCTTCCAGGCCGCCGAGGAGAACCTGTACACCGGCGCGCGGCACGGCATGCACGCGCAGCTGTACTGGCCGGGCATCGGCTGGATCCCGCCGGACGAGCTGGTGCTGCGCAGGCTGCTGCCGATGGCGCACGAGGGCCTGCGCGACTGCGGGGTCTCCGACGCGGCGCGCGAGCGCTACCTCGGCGTGATCGAGCAGCGCTGCCTGGCCAGGCGCACCGGGTCGATCTGGCAGCGCGAGACCGTCGCGCTGCTCGAGGAGCGCGGCGCGGACCGCGGCGGCGCGCTGGTCGGCATGCTCAGGCGCTACATGGAGCTGATGCACACGGGCGAGCCGGTGCACACCTGGCCCGTCGGCTAGGAACTGGCGCGCCCGCCAAGAACGATTGCCCAAGACCGCCGCCTGTCCTCAGGCACGGCCCCAGACGCGGCTGCGGGTCCTAGCGTCGCCGACCGGACTTCAGCGGGGCGACGTCGGCGCCGTCGTGGGTGTTGCGGCACTCGGTCGGCGTGACCGCCTCGACGGCGAGCGTCAGCATGCCGCGCACCCCGGTGTAGATCGACTCGCCCTTGGACGCGAGCGAGGCGTGCACCTGGTTGGAGTCGGAGAAGTCGCGCTCGTCCTTGGTGCGCTTCTTGCCGGCCTCCTCGGGCTTGGTCGCGCTGCGCAGGTTGACCTCGAGCCACGCGGCGACCTCGGTCGGGCTGGTCAGCACCTCTTCCGGGGTGCGCTCCAGCCGCTCCTGCCGAGGGGACGCGGAATCCAGCGAGGTGTGCTCCACATAGGCGTGCCAGTGGGTGTTCCGCAGTTGCCAGGTCTGTTCGACCGGCCACTCCTCCTCGGCGCTCATGGCGACATGATGCACCTCACCGGCGAATTCAGGTGAACACGGGGTCGAACTCACGTCGACTCCGCGCCGAACCCGGGCGAACTCCCGATATCGGACACGCCACATCCGGCTGATCTTGGCGACCAGTTGCCAGTAAGTTGCAACTACTACATAGTGGCAACCAACTCGCGGACAAGGGAGACAAAGTGGCCCCGTACGTGCTGCCGGACCTGGACTACGACTACGCGGATCTGGAACCGGCGATCATCGGCGAGATCAACGAGCTGCACCACAGCAAGCACCACGCGGCCTACGTCAAGGGCGCCAACGACACGCTGGAGCAGATCGACGAGGCCCGCGACAGCAACAGCTTCGGCGCGATCGTCGGGCTGGAGACCACGCTGGCGTTCCACCTGGCCGGCCACGCGCTGCACCAGATCTGGTGGCGCAACCTCAGCCCGAACGGCGGCGACAAGCCGACCGGCGAGCTGGCCGCGGCCATCGACGAGCACTTCGGCTCCTTCGACAAGCTGCGCGCGCAGCTCAGCGCGGCGGCCAGCACGATCCAGGGCTCCGGCTGGGGGATCCTGGCCTGGGACCCGATCGGCGAGCGCCTGATCACCCAGCAGCTCAAGGACCACCACTCCAACCTGTCGATCGCCACCACGCCGCTGCTGGTGTTCGACATCTGGGAGCACGCGTACTACCTCCAGTACCGCAACCTGAAGGCGGACTACATCACCGCGCTGTGGAACGTCGTCAACTGGGACGACGTGAACCAGCGCTTCGAGGCCGCGCGGGCCGGCCGCAACGGCCTCCTGCTGCCGACCTCGTGACGGCGGCGTAGTCCCGAGTAGTCCCGCCCCCGACCCGGCGGTGGATGCTCCGACAGGCGAAAGCCGCCGTGAAAACAGCGGCGCCCCTCGGTCTCCCGAGGGGCGCCGCTGTTGTTTCCCGAACTGACTGGCTGCTCCCACCACGAAGCAACGAGACTTAGGTTAGCCTAACTTCACGTCAGACGCGAGCCCGGCGCACCAGCCCGCGCGCGACCAGCTCGACCACCACCACGATCGCCGCCGCCTCCACCGCGAGCAGGGCGAGCAACACGACCAGCTGCAACGCGCCCGCCTGCCACACCGGGGCCCCGCCGAGCAGCATGCCGACGAACGCGCCCGGCAGCGTCACGATGCCGACCGTCCTGGTCTGGTCCAGCGCCGGCAGCAGCGCGTCGGCGGCGGTCGGCCGCACCAGCTCGCGCACCGCGACCGGCTCGGTGAAGCCAAGGGCCAGCGCGGCCTCGAATTCCCCGTGCCGGTCGTGCAGGGTGTCCAGCGCGCGGCGGGTCGCCAGCGTGGTCGCCGTCATCGCGCCGCCGACCAGGATGCCGCCCGTCGGGACCAGCGCGAGACCCGTCGGCGGCACGAGACCGGTGAGCAGCATCAGCGCCAGGGCCGGCACCGTGCCGGCCAGGATGGCCAGCCCGACCCAGATCCCCCGCCTGCCGGTCTTCGACCTGGCCGCCGAGGTCCCGGTCGCCACCGCCGCCATCAGCGCCAGGAAGGCGGCCGTGAGCGGCAGGGCGGCCAGCACCGCCGTGATCACCACCGACACCACCGCCAGCTGGAGGGCCGCCCGCACCGCGGCCCGCAGCACGGGGGCCGGCCCGAACAGCCCGCCGGCCCACCCGATTCCGGCGGCCGCCAGCGTGAACACCACGCAGACGACGACCAGCCGCACCCAGTCGTGCGAGATCACCACGAGACCACCACGCGAGCACCTCCAGGCAGGGATCGGGCGGCTCCGTCAGGCCGGGTCGCCCACGTCAGCGGCGGCGCAGCACCCGCAGCCGGGACCACGGTCGCACCGGCAGTGTGACGCCTCCCCTGCGCACCAGCACCAGCGCGGCCACCAGCGCGGTGAGCACCGAGACCACCCCGCCGAACACCAGCGGCGCGCGACCGGTGAAGTGCTCGGCCAGCCAGCCCATCACCGGGCCGCCGACCGGGTTGCCGCCGAGGAACATCAGCATGTAGAGGCCCATCACCCTGCCCCGCATGGCCGGGTCGACGGCGAGCTGCACGGTCGCGTTGGCGGTCGTGGTGAAGGTCATCAGCGCCGCGCCGACCGGGATCAGCGCGAGGCCGACCGCCCACAGCGTCGGCATCACGCCGGCGACCATCTCCAGGATGCCGAACGCGACCACGCCGCCGAACAGCAGCCGCAGCCTCGGTTTCCCGCGCGCGCTGCGCCGGGCCGCGAGCGTCGCGCCGGTCAGCGTGCCGACCGCGAGCATCGTGGAGAGGAAGCCGTAGGCGTCGGCCTGGCCGCCGAAGACGTTGCGCGCCACCACGGCGAGCGTCACGTAGAAGTTCAGCCCGAAGGTGCTCACGAAGAAGACCAGCACCATCAGGGTCACCAGGTCGGGCCTGCCACGCACGTACCGCAACCCCTCGCGCAGCTGCCCCTTCTCACGCGGCACCCGCTCGCTGCGGTGCAGCGTCTCGGGGTTCATCAGCAGCAGCCCGCCGATCACGCCGGCGAAGGAGGCCGCGTTGATCAGGAACACCCACCCGGTGCCGACCGCGGTAATCATCAGGCCGGCGATGGCCGGGCCGATCATCCTGGCCAGGTTGAACGTCATCGAGTTGAGCGCGACCGCGTTCGTCAGCTGGGCGCGGCCGACCATCTCCACCACGAACGACTGACGGATCGGGGTCTCCAGGGAGGCGACCGCGCCGAGCAGCAGGCACAGCAGGTAGACCTGCCAGAGCTGGACCACGCCGGTGACGTCGAGCAGGCCGAGCGCGAGCGCGCACAGGCCGAGCCCGGTCTCCAGGTAGAGCAGCAGTCTGCGCTTGTCCATCCGGTCCGCGAGCACCCCGGCCCACAGCGAGAACACCAGCGTCGGCGCGAACTGGAGGGCCGCCGCGATGCCCAGCGCGACCGGGCTGCCGTGCGAAAGCTCCAGCACCAGCCAGTCCTGGGCCACCCGCTGCATCCACAGCCCGATGAGCGAGACGACCTGCCCTGCGGAGTAGAACCGGTAGTTGCGCACCCCGAGGGACGAGAACATCCCCGTGCGACCGCGCTTCACCGACTTACCGTCCGAAGTGGACGGTTCCGGCGACGCCGAAGGTTCTGGCGCCGTCAGGAGTTCCGAGGGATCGGGCGGATCCGGCGGTCCCGGTGGACCGTCCTCGTCTTGCCGGCGCCGTGGCGGGGATAGCGAGGAGCTTGGTATGACTCGTTCTGCTCCAGTGTCACCCGCGTACGCCGGCACTCGTTACTGCCCCGCCATCCTGTCGATGATCTCCGCGGCGCGGGACAGGACGTCCCGCTCCTCTGGTGCCAACTCGGCGAGCCGGTGGTCCAGCCAGGCCTCCCTGGCCTCGACCTCGGCCCGGATGTAGGCCTGACCGGCCTCGGTGAGCTCCACGATCGCCTGACGTCCGTCGGTCGGATGCGGCCGACGGGTGGCGAACCCCAGCTCCTCGAGCGCCGCGATCACCCTGGTCATCGAGGGCGGCTGGACGCCTTCCTTCGATGCCAGTTCGCCAGGGGTCAGCGGGCCACACTTGAACAGCGTGGAGAGCGCCGAGACCTGGGTCAGCGAGATCGTCGAGTTGGTGCGCTGCGCGCGCAGGCGTCGGGTGAGCCTGACCACGGCGAGCCTCAGCCGACTCGCCAGCCCCTGCTCACTCGAAACATCCTCCGCCACGTAGTTAGCATACCTCACAATCTTGCCTCCCACTCAAGAATGCTGATCAGGCGCGGACGGGACCGCAGCCGGGACCGCAGCCGGGACCGGGGTCGACGGGTCAGTGCGCGAGCGCGGCCTGGATCGGACCGACGGCGAAGTAGGCGACGAAGGCCGCCGCGACGATCCACATCAGCGGGTGCACGCCTCGGGCGCGGCCGGTGCAGACCCGGATCAGGACGTAGCTAACGAAGCCAGCGCCGATGCCGTTGGCGATGGAGTAGGTGAACGGCATCACCACGATGGTCAGGAAGGCCGGCAGCGCGATCGAGAAGTCACCGAAGTCGATCTCCTTGACCTGGCTCATCATCATCGCGCCGACGACGACCAGCGCGGGAGCGGCGGCCTCGACGGGCACGATCTGGTAGAGCGGCGTGAGGAACATCGCGGCGATGAACAGCAGGCCGGTCACCACGTTCGCCAGCCCGGTCCGCGCGCCCTCCGCGATGCCGGCAGCGGACTCCACGAAGACCGTGTTCGAGCTGGCCGAGCCCGCCCCGCCGGCGACCGCGCCGAGCCCCTCGACGAACAGGGCCTTGCCGACACCCGGTAGCTGCCCGTCCTTGCCGACCAGCCCGGCCTCCTTGCCGAGGCCGGTCATGGTGCCCATGGCGTCGAAGAAGTTCGCCAGCACCAGCGTGAAGACCAGCAGCGCGGCCGTGATCGCCGGCAGGCGGGTCCACGCGCCGAACGAGACGTCCCCGACCAGCGACAGGTCGGGCAGCCCGACGACCTTGTCGGGAAGGGCCGGATAGCCGAGGTTCCAGCCCTTGGGGTTGACGCCCTTGGAGGGGCCGGCGTGCACGATCGCCTCGATCACGATGGCCAGCACGGTGCTGGCCAGCACCCCGATCAGGATCGCCCCTCGGACCTTCCGCGCCACCAGCACGCTGGTGATGATCAGGCCGATCACGAACACCACCGTCGGCCACGACGCGATGGACCCGCCGATCCCGAGGCCGACGGGGACGGTCGTGTGCGCCGCGTCGGGCAGCCGCCGCACAAAACCGGCGTCGACGAGCCCGATGAAGCAGATGAACAGCCCGATGCCCACCGCGATCGCGGCCTTCAGCTCGGCGGGCACCGCGTTGAACACGGCCGTGCGGAACCCGGTGGCCACCAGCACCAGGATCACCAGCCCGTCGACGACCACGAGCCCCATCGCCTCCGGCCAGCTGACCTGCGGCGCGATGGTGACGGCGAGCAGAGTGTTGATCCCGAGCCCGGTGGCGATGGCGAACGGGTAGTTCGCGATCAGCCCGAACAGGATCGTCATGACCCCGGCGACCAGGGCGGTCACCGCGCCGACCTGCGAGACCGGCAGGATGTGCCCGAGGATGTCGCGCTTGGCCCCGGCGTCGTCCGGCGAGAAGCTGCCGAGGATGAGCGGGTTGAGCACGACGATGTAGGCCATCGTCACGAACGTGACCAGGCCGCCGCGCAGCTCTCGGCTGAGGGTGGAGTCCCGTTCGGAGATCCGGAAGAAACGGTCGATCGCCGAGCGCGGCGCTGTGCTGGTCATTCATCTCCCCATTTCGTGCCGTGTCCGGCGGGAAGCTTGCCGGATGATTGTTTCGCCCGGGTAGCCTGCCTGACGTGGCCGAGACTTCGCAGGGTGACCCGGGGCAGCGCACCAAGGCGTTGCCGCCCCCGCCCCCGCTGCCGCCCCGGCTCGCCGACCCGGTGCCGATCGTGATGACCGGCACGGCGCTGTGGTTCGTGGCCTTCGTGGCGTTCCTCGTGGCCAAGCTCGGTTTCGGCGCAGGCGACGACGTGTGGCTGTGGTCCTGTCTGTCGGGCTGGGTGCTCGGCGTCATCGGCTACGGCGTGTTCCGCTGGCAGCGCGCGGCGGCCCGGCGCGGGTCCCGGGGTGCGCAGCAGGGCCTGTGATCCCCGAGCCGAGCAACGCGATCTTCATCGGTGCCCGGCTCCAGGCCGCCGGCCATTCTGACCGTGCAACGGCGACTTCCCCCGGTGCCGCTCGCTCGCGCGGCACCGGGGGAAGTCGCCTCATGCGGGGCCGCTACCTCAGTTGATGCACCCATCGCCGGGTGCGGGTGTGCCCGAGCCGGTCGGTGCCGCCGAGCTCGTGAAGGTTCGCGCGAACTCGCGCACGGCCTGCGGATCGACATCGAGCCCGGAGCCGGTCGGTCCCTCGTGCGTCGCACCGACCGGGATCGTCGCCGCCCGCACGGCAGGGCTCGCGGTGAAGCGCTTGGCGAACTCGAGCATGTCCCAGCCCGCGTCGACCCGGACGTTCTTCTGCACGAGGTCGATCACCTCGGGCAGCCTGGCGGGTTTGGTCAGCGCCTTCTTCGCGATGCCCTTCAGGAACGCCTGCTGCCGCACCACCCGGTCGAGGTCGCCGTTCGGCAGCCCGTGCCGTTGTCGGACGAACGCCAGCGCCTGGTCGCCGGAGAGCATCTGCCTGCCAGCGGGGAAGTCCGCGCCCGAGAACGAGTCCATGACCGCCGCCTTCAGGCACACCTCGACGCCGCCGACGGCGTTGCCGAGCGCCTGCATACCCTTCATCGTCACGACGGCGTAGTGATCGACGTGCAGTCCGGTGAGTGTCGTGACGGCGGCCGTCAGCTTCTCCATGCCGCCCGACGCCAGTAGTTGCTTCAGCTTGGTGTCCCCGTCGATCCTGATGTCCCGTGGCAGCGAGACGAGCGCGGTATCGCCGTTCGGTTTCACGTTCGCCAGCACGACGGAGTCGGCGATCTGGTTGTCGTCCACGCCGACGAGCAGGATGTTCTGCTCGGTGGCCGGTTGGGCGGCGGCGGGCTGCGTCACCGGCGTGGCGTGTGGCACGGTCACCGCGACGGCCGCGACGGCCGCCGCGACCACACCGGCCGCGACCAGCGCGAGCGGCCACTTCTTCTTGCGGGGTTTGCCCTTCTGCAACTCGGCCATGACCGCGCGCGGGTCGACGGCCTCGTTCGCCTCGGCGGCGATCGCTTGCCGGATGAGCATCTCGTTGTCGGTCATCACAGCACCTCCACAGGAGCGAGTTCGTTGGCGCGCAGCGTGGTCAGCGCGCGGGAGATGTGGCTGCGCACCGTTCCCTCCGAGCAGCCGAGCACCTTCGCGATCTCCGCGTCGGTGCTGTCCTCGTAGTAACGGAGAACGAGCGCCGCTCGTTGTTTTCTTGGCAGCACAGCGATCCTGCCGCGCATCGCGTCCCGCTCCGCGTGCTGGGCGGCATGATCGGTCACGGCCGGTGCCAGCGTCGCGAGCGTGCTGTGCGACAACGAGATGTCGCGCGCGGCCCTGCGGCCCCACCACGAGAGGTACTCGTTGGTCACCATGCGCTTGACGTAGAGATACGGGGCGTCCATTGCCGCGATGCGGCCCCATCTTGGCTGCGCCCGCAGCAGCACGTTCTGCACGATGTCCTGCGCCAGATGCCTGTCGCACGTCATCGCGGTCGCGTAGCGCAGGAGCCGATCAAGTCGATCGGCGACAAACCGGTCGTAGTCGTCCTGCACGCCGCCTCCAGTCTGCCGTGAGGTTTCCATAGCGGCCCGGAAACCCTCGAACGCGACCGAATTGTTGAAGGCTGTGCGCTACGTCACAGAAAGACCCGTCGTAGAACCCTGCCCGGATCAGCCCAGCAGGTTCACCGGCGTCGGATCCGCGATCAACGCGGCGAACGCGTGCCGATCGGTCCATCGATCGGTCACCCACGCCAACGCCCGCGCCAGGCCCTCCGCCGAGTCCTCCGCGTGCGGCTGGCCGTTGTCGTCGACCCACCACGGCACCTGGTGCTTCGCGCCCGCGCTGGTCACCATCAGCTCGTCGTGCACGACGATCACGCCGTCCGGCACCGGCACGCCAAGCAGCTCGCACGCCAGCGCCACCGCGCCCAGTTCCCGCCACGACACCGGCTCGCCCTGCTCGACCAGCTCGCCGACCACGGCCTCCGAGGCCAGCGGGAGGTCCAGCAGCTCGGCCAGCGCCTCGGGCACGCCGGGGCCCGGCTCGCCCGCCGCGACCTGGTCCGCCGGCAGCACGCCCAGCAGCCACGGCGAGTCGAGGACGACGACCGGCCCCACCTCGACCACCGAGCCCGACAGCGCGCGCACGTGCTCGGGCAGCTCCAGCTCGTTGGCCTCCAACACACCCTCGCGCAGGCCCTCGGCCAGCGCCGCGTGCACCCTCAGCACCACGCCGCCGCGCACCGAGCGCTCCGGATCGGCCAGGCGACCCAGCAGGTCCACGGCGTCGTCCGGCTCGGCCACCACCAACCCGGCGCGGACGCCGATGTCGGTCAGCAACTCCTCGTCGAGGCCGACCGGCGGCAACACGTCGTACAGGCCAGCAACGGTCTCGGCCGCCGGCAGCCGCCACGCCCTCGGCGGGCGACCCTCCAGGAGCGCGTGCCTGGCCAGCCACCAGGACGAGTAGCCATCGGGATCACGCAGCGCACGCCTGGTCACCGGGTTGTCCGCCAGCATCCGCAGCGCGACCGGCCACCGGTCGTCGGCGACCAGATCCAGGTCGCGGACGCCAACCAGCCTGGTGGGCGGCTCCTCGCCGTGCTCCCACCAGTCCTCCTCGTCGGCCAGGTCGTGGTCCGGGTCGGTCGGCGTCTCGTCGACCACCACCGCGAAGGAGTCCAGGCAACCGACCGCGACCAGCACGTCACGCGGCCAGTCCGCCGCCGCGTCGGCGTCGAGGACGGCCAGGGGGCCGTCCTCGGCCAGCGCGGATGGATCGAACACGTCCAGCAGCGGCGATCCCGGCAGCACCAGTTCGTCCGCGCGGCGCCAGTCACCCTCGGCCGAGGGCAACGCGAGGGCCGCCAGCCAGGGCTGCTCGCCCTGCCGCACGCCGGCGCGGTCGACCAGGCGCAGGACCGCGTCCGCCAGGTCGGCCGGATCGGCGATCGCCGCGCCAGACTCGGCTTCCTCGACCGACCTGCGCACCGCCTCCATCAGCGGCTCGCTGTCGAGCAGCTCGTGCGGGCCGGCCGGGCGCGCGCCAAGGCGTTCCAGCAACGGATGCACGGCGTCGGGGTGCGCGATGCGCAGTCCTGAAACGTCCACTGTGGACAGCAGTTCGAGCGTCTCGCCGTCGGTCTCCGGCAGCAGCACGCCCCTCGGCCCCAGCACGGTCCGGTCGTCGGACAGCGGCACGGGCAGGCTGCCGAGCTCCTCGCGCGCCTGCGAGTCCACCTCGGCGATCGGGTCGAGCGCGGCATACAGCCGCCGCCACCAGGACGGCTCGTTGCGCAGGTTCGTGACGATCGCGACGACCTCGGCCGTGCCGAGCCTGGGAACTTCCAGCGCCGCCAACGGCTTGCTGTGCCTCGGCTCGGCCAGCTCGGCCACCAGCAGCCCCGACACGTCCTCCTTCAGGAGGTCGACCAGCTCGGGGGACACCGCGTCGAGGACCTTCGCCCGCGCAGGTGCGACCTCGCCGCCGCCGGCCAGCGGCAGCCACTGCGCGGTGCGCAGGCCGGCGAGGACCAGCTCGCGGAGTCGTCCGTCCACTTCGGACAACGGAAAGCCCGGCAACGGGACGAGCGCGGTGCGTTGCGCCTCGGGCAGCTTCGCCAGCAGGTCGGGGTACGCGCGCGCCGCCTCGGCCAGCACCGCGTCGGCCGCCGGACCCGGCAGCAGCCGCCGCCTCGACGACTCGACCGGCAGCGTGGCCAGCAGCCTCGCCGGCAGCGACAACCGCTCGTCGGTCGGCGTCGGCGCGTGCAGCACGTCCTCGTCGAGCGGGACGGGCACCTCACCCCGAAGCTGAACCGCCCAGCAGACCGTCCACTGTGGACGCTTCTGGTCCTCGACGCCGAGCTTGCGCACGACCTCCTCGGCCAGTTCGCCCGAGGTCCGGTGGAGCAGCCAGTTGGTGACACCGTCGGGGCCGTGCAGCGAGACGGTGTCCTCCGCCGCCTCCTCGCGCCACCACCGCTGCCCGCCGACCTCGACCTGGCTCAACCCGGGCAGGGCGAGCAGCAGATCCGGAGCCTGCGCGGCGAAGTCGGCCAGCAGCGCGTCGCCGTCGATCCCGGCCCGCAGCGGCAGCCGCACCTCGGTGTCGAACCCGGCCGGCGGCGGATCCTCGGTCAGCTCGACCGGCCAGACCAGCCGGAGCACCGGCACCTGCCCACCGCGATCGGCGAACTGGTCGGCGATCTCGGGCAGGCCGGCGAGCGTCTGCCTGGTGCGCTCGGCCGAGAATGCCACGCCGTTCTCGCCGGACACGACCCTCGGCGCGTCGCTGACCGCGAGGACGGCCGCGAAGCCGACCCCGAACTTGCCGACGCTCTGCTCGGCCCGCTTGGCCGAGGCGCGCAGCGACGCGAGCGCGGCGACGCCGGCCCGGTCGAGCGGCGCGCCGGTGTTGGCCGCGCGCAGCTCTCTGTCCACAACGGACAGTCGGAGCGTTCCGGGCACACCGCCGAGCATCGCCGCGTCGGCCGCGTTCTGGGCCAGCTCGACCAGCAGCCGGTCCCGGTAGCTACCGAGCCGCAGGTCCTCCTCGGCGTTGGCGTCCTCGCGGAACCGCGTCGGCGAACCACGCCACGCGGTCAGCACGGACTCGCGTAACGGGCCGGTCCCCAGGGGGTCGGCGCCGGGAAGGTCCCGGTTCACAGCTCGACGCCCGGAGCGGCTTCCTCGGTGGATTCCGGAGCGACAGCCTCGGATAGTTCCGGAGCGACCGCCTCGGCGGATTCCTGACCGGCCGCCTCGGAAGACGCGGCGTCCTCGGACGATGCGGCGTCCTCGGCGGACGTGGCGGCCTGGGGGACGGCTTCGCGACGGGTCTGCGGGGTCACCTCGACGTCCAGGAGGGCGTCGTCGTAGACGAGGTCGGCGACGGGCACTGCGGGACCGGCGTCGACCTCCACCTCGGAGTGCGCGCCGCAGCCGTAGTCCACGTGCACCACGTGACCGTCGGCCGGGGTCAGCTCGTTCGCGCAGATGCCGAAGGCCGCGCCGAGCGAGCCGGCGATCTGCGTGTAGAAGCCGCAGGTCCCGCAGGTGGCCGGGGCGCTGCGGGCCATCTCGCTGCGCGGACCGAAGTCGCCGCCGTGCCAGCGGTCCGCCGCGTCGAGCCTGCCCTCGCGGGACAGCACCCGCACCCGGCCAAGGCCGATCTCGTTCGCCACGGCCTCGATCGCGGGGTCGTCCGACTCCAGGTACCCGGGGACGAGCCTGAGGTCGTCCGGGCTGGTCGGCATGAGGTCACCGACGCCGAGGTCGCCCGCGCGGACCCGCTCGTTCCACGGCACCCACTCGGGCCCGACCAGCGCGTCCGCGCCGGGCAGCAGCACGACCTCGCTGACCGTCACCTGCGTGCCGGGGCCGGCGAACGCCACGGTCACGGCCCAGTTCCAGCCCTGGTAGCCGGGGTGGCCTGCCTCGAACAGATGGGTTGCCGCGGCCTCGTCCTCGGCCTGCACGGCGACGTGCGCACCGACCCGATCCGCACCGGCCTCCAGCTGCGCGGCTGCGCGAGCGAGGTCCACGGCAGCGGCGAGCACCGGCTGGGGCTGCTGCCCGGCGGTGTCCTCGGCCTGTCCGGCTGGTCGGCGTCCTTGCGTCGGCGTGGCGGTCACACCTGAATTGTGCCGCACGACTTCGCGGACGCGCGCACACGTGTCACCCTCAGGTGTGCGGCTGCGTCCCAGGTTGATCGTCGCGATCGGCGCCCTGGCGCTGGTCGGGTTGCTTCTGTTGATCTCCACCAGACATTCCGGTCAACAATCCGTCCAACAGGGTGTCACCACCACTACACAGAACGCAACCGAAAGTGTGCCCCGGCTGCGGGCGGAGGTGCTGGCACGGCTGCCGCACGACACGTCCGCGTTCACCCAGGGGTTGGAGATCGCCGACGGCGTGCTCTACGAGAGCACCGGGCTGGCCGGGCACTCCACGATGCGGGCGCTCGACCCGACCACCGGCCTTGAGCTGCGCCGGGTCCCGCTGACGCCGCCGCTGTTCGGCGAGGGCGCCACGGTCGTCGGCGACCGGATCTGGCAGCTCACCTGGCAGGACGGCGTCGCCATCCAGCGGGACAGGACGACGCTGGCCGAGGTCGGCAGGAGCCGCTACCAGGGCGAGGGCTGGGGGCTGTGCCACGACGACAAACGGCTGGTGATGAGCGACGGCACCGACCGGCTGACCTTCCGCGACCCGGTCACCTTCGCGCAGGTCGGCGAGGTGCGCGTGACCAACGCCGGCCAGCCGCTGACCAGGCTCAACGAGCTGGAGTGCGTCGGCGGCGCGGTGTGGGCGAACGTGTGGCAGAGCAACGACATCGTGCGGATCGATCCGGGCAGTGGGCACGTGACGGCGGTCGCCGACCTGACGGCGCTGCGCCCGCCGGACCGGTCCGGCGACGACGTGCTCAACGGCATCGCCGCCGTGCCGGGCACCGACGAGTTCCTGGTCACCGGGAAGGACTGGCAGACCCTCTACCGGGTCAGGTTCGTGCCGGCCTGACCCGTCGGCGTGACTCGTCGGGGTGCGCCCGTCAGTGCTCGCCGCTAATGCGCGGAGGTCGCCCGGAACCCCGGCGGCACGAGCCACAGCGTGAGCGCCACCGCCACGATGGCCAGCACCGCCGAGACCGTGGACGTGGTGACCAGGGCGTCGACGAACGCCCCGCGCGCGGTGCTCAACACTCTCGCGCCCGCCGGGCCGCCGAGCTGGGACGCGATCTCCGCCGCGCCGCCGATCGACTCGCGCGCGGTGGCCAGCTCGTCCCCGTGCAGGTCGAGGCCGCCAACACCGCCCCGGTAGGCCAGCGCCGCGAGGCTGCCGAGCAGCGCGACGCCGAAGCCGATGCCCAGCTCGTAACAGGTCTCCTCGACGGCGGCGGCCCCGCCAGCCCGCTCCGGCGGCGCGGCCGACACCATCACGGCCGCCGCCGCGGTGATCGCCAGGCCGTCGCCGAGCCCGAAGCTGACCAGGGTGAGCGCCACCACCGGATAGCCGAGCGGCGTCGGCGCGAACGCGATCACCGCGAAGCCGAGCGCCAGCGCGCCGAGGCCGATGCCGAGCACCGCCCGCACGCCGATCCTGCGCACCAGCCACGGCGTGGCCAGCGCGGAGAACAGCGTCGCCAGCGCGGCCGGCAGCATCCGCACGCCAGCACCGAGCGGGCTGAGCGCCTGCACGTACTGGAGCCACAGGGACAGCAGGTAGAGCGCGCAGCCGATCGCCATCATCGCCACGAGGGTCGCCACGGCCGCGGCGACGAACGGCCTGCTGCGGAACAGTCGCACGTCCAGCAGCGGGTCGGGCAGCCGCAGCTGCCGCCTGGTGAACACCACCAGCAGCCCGAGGCCGGCCAGCACGGCGATCGGCGACAGCGCCGAGAACCCGTCCCCGACCAGGTGTTTCACGCCCCAGACGAACACCATCGTGCCGACCACCGAGAGCGCGCCGCCGAACCAGTCCAGCGGCCCGCTGCCCGGCGCCTTCGACTCGGGCAGCAGCACGACCCCGACGGCCACGGTGACCAGCACGACCGGCACGTTGACCCAGAACGCGGCGGCCCAGCCGTAGGCCTGCACCAGCACGCCGCCGATGATCGGCCCGATCGCCGCGCCAGCCCCGGCGACCGACGCCCAGATGCCGATGGCGAGGCCGCGCTCGCGCTCGTCGGTGAACACGTTGCGGATCAACGAGAGCGTGGAGGGCATCACCATCGCGCCGCCGACGCCGAGCAGCACCCGGCCGGTGATCAGCTGGACCGGGCCGTGCGCGGTGGCGGCCACCACCGAGGCGACGCCGAACATCACGAACCCGGCGAGGAACAGCCTGCGCCTGCCCCACCGGTCGCCGACCGCCCCCGCCGTGACCAGCAGGCCGCCAAGCACGAGGCCGTACACGTCGATGATCCACAGCTGCTCGATCGCGTCCGGCCGGATGTCGTCGATGAGCGAGGGCAGCGCGACGTTGAGGATGGTGGCGTCCATGGCCACCAACAGCAGGCTGGCGCACAGCACAGCCAGGACGGCCCATCGCCGGTCGCGCATCGGTCGATCCTCGCAGCCGGGCGAGGGCGAACCGGGGACGTGCGTATCCCTCGATCGGGGGAGCTGGCGGCCCAGCTCACGTCGGCTGGGCAAACCGGCGCATCGGGACGCCCCGGTGCGGCAGGATTGACGCGTGACGCGTTCCGGTCCCGCCGATGACTCCGATGGCACCTCCCGTGCCCGTCGGGGCTGGAGCGGCGCGAGCCGCAAACGTTCGCGCCGCGACCGCAGCGAACCGAACGTGACCGAGTGGCCGCCGCCGTCCGACGCGCGATCCACTCCGCCACCACCGGCTAAGCGCACGCCACCGCCGGCCAAGCGCACGCCGCCCCCGGCAAGGCGCACGCCACCCCCTGAGCCGACCCGCGCCTACCCGTGGGACGACGACCAGCCGGTGCGGCCGGCGAGCCCGCCGCCGTTCACCCCGGCCGGGCCGCCGCCCCCGCCGCGCCGGCCGGCCGCCGTGACCCGGCACTACCTCCAGGAGCCGCCGCGCCGCAGGGAAGAGCCGCCGCGCTACGACGACAGGCCGCGCTACGACGAGGACCGGCCGCCCTACGGTCAGGACCCCGCGCGCCGCCAGTACGAGGACGACGAGCCGGAGCAGCGGACCGACCCGACGCTGCCAAGGAAGCTCACCGTGACCCGCGTCGCGATGTGGCGCGGCCGACAGCTCAGCCAGCAGGCGGTGCAGGCGTTCCGCAAGGCCGCGCACGCCGACGGCGCGAAGCAGTCCGGCCTCAGCTCGCTGACCTACGCGGTGATGCTGAACTACGCCAGCGACGCCACCATGGCCGTCGCGCTGGCCAACACGCTGTTCTTCTCGGCCGCGACGGCGGAGAGCAAGCTCAAGGTCGCGCTGTACCTGCTGATCACGGTGGCGCCGTTCGCGCTGGTCGCGCCCGTGGTCGGGCCGATGCTCGACCGGGTGCAGCGGGGCAGGCGGATCGCGCTCGCCGCGTCCTGCGTCGGCCAGGGCCTGCTGGCCGTGGTGATGGCCATGCACTTCGACGACTGGCTGCTCTACCCGGCCGCGCTCGGCAGCATGGTGCTGTCCAAGTCGTTCAGCGTGCTCAAGGCCGCCGTCACGCCGAGGGTGCTGCCCTCGGGCATGACGCTGTCCAAGACCAACGCGCGGCTGACCGTGTTCGGGCTGGCCGCCAGCATGGTGTTCGGCGCGATCGGCGCCGGCTTCGCGAAGATCTTCGACTCGCCGGGCGCGCTGTGGTTCACCGCCGTGCTGTGCATCGCCAACGCCTGGCTGTGCCTGCGCATCCCGTCCTGGGTGGAGGTCACCGAGGGCGAGGTGCCGGCGTCGCTACGCGCCGAGCCGCACAAGGCCAGGCGGCAGCCGATGGGCCGGCACGTGGTGGTCGCGCTGTGGGGCAACGGCACGATCCGGATGCTGACCGGCTTCCTGATGCTGTTCGCCGCGTTCGTGGTGCGGTCGGCGACCGAGCACTCGCCGCCGATCCAGCAGCTGCTGATGCTCGGGGTGATCGCCGGGGCGGCGGGCCTCGGCAGCTTCCTCGGCAACGCGGTCGGCGCGCGGCTGCACTTCGGCAAGCCGGACCAGGTGGTGGTCGGCTGCCTCTGCGCCGCGCTCGGCACCACGCTGATCGCGACGATCCTGCCCGGCATCATGACGGCCGCGCTGGTCGGCCTGGTCGGCGCGGCCGGCAGCGCCCTGTCCAAGATCAGCCTCGACGCGGTGATCCAGGACGACCTGCCGGAGGAGTCGCGGGCCTCCGCGTTCGGCCGGTCGGAGACGATTCTCCAGCTCGGCTGGGTGTTCGGCGGGGCGCTCGGCGTGCTGCTGCCGCCGACCTACTGGATCGGCTTCCTGGTGCTGTCGCTGCTGCTCGGGCTCGGGCTCACGCAGACCATGTTGTCCCGCAACGGGAAGACGTTGGTGTCCGGCTTCGGCGGCGACCGCCCCGCACACCCGGACCGGGTCACCCGCCGCGTCCGCATGCCGCGCGGCGGCGCGTCGCCGTCGACCAGGGCGATGCCGACCGAGCGGTACGAGGAGCCACGCTGGCCGGCACCGGGCGAGCGGGACGAGGACGGCACCACGTAGGCTCGCTCGGCGTGCGCAGAGGACTGACGTTGCTGTTGGCGGCGGGTGCCGGGCTGGTGTTGGCCGGATGCTCCGCCCCCGACCCCGATGTGACCTTCTACTCGTCGGGCAAGACCGTCGTGGTCAGGCCGGCCCAGTACTGCGACCTCAAGTCGGGCCAGTGCGCCACGCGCGAGGACGCGCCGGCGACGCTGCGGGTTCCGGCCGGCCGGCCGCTCCAGATCTCGGTGCCCGGCGAGGTCGCCAACAGCACCTGGGCCGTCGTGTTCAGCTACCGCAACGCCAACGGCGAGCCGCAGCCCGACGCGCGCAGCCGGATCTTCCGCGCTGGCGAGCAGTACGCGTACACGCTGAACCTGCCCAACCCCGGGGACCAGCTCGACCACGCCGAGGTGCAGAAGATCGGCGTGGTCGACGTGGACCAGACCCAGGGCGTCCAGTTCGTGGTCGTCGGGAGCTGGGTGCTCGACACCCAGCGGTGACGCCCTGGTCCAGGCCGCTACCTACGGCTGCTGCCTACGGGTCGAGCTCCCGCGCGACGGCCCGAACCACGTCCGCGACGCGCTTGATGTTCTTGCGGTCGGGGTACCGGCCGCGCCGGAGGTCGGGCTGCACCTTGACCTCGAGCAGCTTGATCATGTCCTCGATGAGCCCATGCAGTTCCTCGGCGGGACGGCGCCGCGCCTCGGCGACCGATGGCGGCGGATCAAGCAGCTTGACGGACAACGCCTGCGGACCGCGCCGACCCTCGGCCATGCCGAACTCGATGCGCTGCCCTGGCTTGAGCGCCTGGACACCCGGAGGCAGCGCGGACGCCCGCACATACACGTCCTCGCCGTCGTCCTGCGTGACGAAGCCGAAGCCCTTTTCCGAGTCGTACCACTTGACCTTGCCGGTCGGCACTGTGCTCACCGTTCCCTCGTCGATGTCCAACGCCGCGGCCTCGGGCGCGTAAAGCACACCCTCGGCACGACGAACGCGCCCCGGGCGTGCCCGAGGCGCGTCCCACCAGGGTAGCCAGAATCGGACGCCGACAGCACCTCATCTTCGTCGGCGGACCCGCCCGTACACTCCCAACCATGACCGGAGCAGCACAAACGCCCAAGCTCATGGCCGTCGCCATGGTGTTGTTCGCGCTCGGCCTGCTCGCCGTGATCGCCATCTTCGCGATGTTCGCGCTCGGCCGACACGACCTGCCGCTGTGGCTGAACCTGGCGGCCGGCGTGCTCATCCCGGCCGGCATGGCGCTGGGTCTGTTCAGCGCGATACGGCAGGCCCGCCAGCGTCGCTGACGCCACTTACCTCCGCGAGGCGCTCGGCACGACGGTCGGCGAGGCGCTCGGCATTGGCGCGCAACCACTTCGGGAATCCGGTGAGGTCCGTCAGCACGATGTCGGCCCCGGCCTCGGTGAGCTGCCGTTCGCTGCACGGCCCGGTCAGCACGCCGACGGACACGGCGTCGGCGGCCTGCGCGCCGAGCACGTCCCCGACGTGGTCGCCGACGTAGACCGCGGCGCCGTGCCGCGTCAGCACCTCCGCCTTGCCGGCCGCCCACAGCCCGCCGAACAGCTCGTCCACCTGCCAGCCGAAGGCGTCCAGGTGCAGGGCCGCGTTGGCGCGGTACTTGCCGGTCACGACCATGGTCCTGCCGCCGAGTTCGCGCACGGCGGCAAGGGCGTCGGTCGCGCCGGGCAGCGCGAGCGTGGCCGGCACCACGATGTCGGGGTACAGCGCGCGAAACCGGGCGACCAGCTCGGGAATCCGCTCCTCGACGACGCCGAAATCGCGGAACGAGCCGTCCAGCGGCGGCCCGAGGTTCGCGGCGAAGTGCTCGCCGTCCAGCGGTAGGCCCGTCTCGGCGGCGAGCGTGTTCATCACGCGCGCCATGCCCGCTCGGGGGTCGATGAGCGTCATGTCCAGGTCGAATCCGACGGTCAACGGCACGTCGGCACCATACGTCACTTTACAGTTTTTTCGGTCTCGTCCAGATGCTTGACATCGAGCCCAAGTATGTAAAGCTCGCGGTGTGGGCCACATCACGCCGTTCTCCGAGCGCGCCAGGGCCTCCCTGCGCGAGGAGCTGCTCGACGCCGCCGCGGAACTGCTGGCCGCGCACGGCTTCCACGGCCTGCGCATGGGCGAGGTCGCCGCCGCGGCGGGGGTGAGCCGGCAGACCGTCTACAACGAGTTCGGCAACAAGGAGTCCCTCGTGCAGGCGATCACCCTGCAACGGACCGCCGAGTTCCTCGACGGTGTCGAGCTGCGGCTCGGCGCCGCCGCCGATCCGTTGCAGGGCATGCGCGCGGCCACCCTGTTCACCCTCGAACACGCGGCCGAAGACCGGCTGATCAACTCGGTGCTGACCGGAACCGACGCCGAGGACCTGCTGCCGTTCCTGACCACCAGGGGCCAGCCCGTGCTGCTGTCCGCGGCACAGGTGCTGAGCCACCACCTGCGCGAGCACTGCGCGGAACTCCCCGAGGAGCAGGTCGAGCTGCTCGCCGAGGCGTCCGTTCGGCTGGCGCTGAGCCACCTGCTGATGCCGACCGGCACGCGCGAGGAGGCCGCCGACGCGGTCGTCGCGGTGATCAGCGCGGCGCTGCGGGGCCAGCAACCACCTGACACACCAGCGAAGGAGCAGTCGTGACCACGACGGAGGCACGCCGAGCCGGCTTCCAATCCCTGCGCCGAGGCGGGTTGAACTGGGACGCGTTCCCGCTGCGCCTGTTCACCAAGGGCAACGCCAGGTTCTGGAACCCCGCGGACATCGACTTCACCGTGGACGCCGAGGACTGGCAGACGCTGACCGACGAACAGCGCCGCAGCTCCACCTACCTGTGCGCGATGTTCATCGCCGGGGAGGAGGCAGTCACCGAGGACATCCAGCCGTTCATGCGGGCGATGTCGGCCGAGGGGCGCTTCGGCGACGAGATGTACCTCACCCAGTTCTGCTTCGAGGAGGCCAAGCACACCGAGGTGTTCCGCCGCTGGCTGGACGCCGTCGGGCTGACCGACGACCTGCATCCCTTCGTCGCGAACAACCCTGGATACCGGGAGATCTTCTACGAGGCGCTGCCGGAGTCGTTGCGCGCCTTGGAATCCGACCCGAGCCCGGCGAACCAGATCAGGGCGAGCGTCACCTACAACCACGTCGTCGAGGGCACGCTCGCGCTCACCGGCTACCACGCGTGGAACAAGGTGTGCGCGACCGAGAACATCCTGCCCGGCATGCAGGAACTGGTGAAGCGCATCGGCGACGACGAGCGCCGGCACATGGCGTGGGGCACGTTCACCTGCCGCAGGCACGTCGCCGCCGACGACCGCAACTGGGCGATCGTCCAGCAGCGGATGGCCGAGCTGCTGCCCAGCGCGCTGAGCGCGATCCAGTGGGTCTACGACCAGTTCGACGAGATGCCCTACGACCTGGACATGCAGGAGTTCATCGACTACGCGGCGTCGCGGGCGCAGCGCAGGCTCGGCGCGATCGAGTCCGCGCGGGGCGTTCCGGTCGAGCAGATCGACCTGGACTACTCGCCGGAACAGCTGGAGGACGACTTCGGCGCGGAGGACGACGCCGCACTGGCCGCGATCATCCGGTAACGCTGGGCGATCACCCAGCACCCGACCGGCGCATTCACCCCTCGACCTACCGCAGGTAATTTGCAGGTAAGGAGCAACCGGGGGGAGCTGCTTTGGTGACCATCACGCAGGCCGTCCAAGCACTCCGACCGGCGGCCGCGCGGCTTCGGGCAGGCGCGGCACTGCTCGGCCCGGCCTTCGTGGCGGCCGTCGCCTACGTCGACCCCGGCAACGTGGCCACCAACACGGCGGCGGGCGCGCGCTACGGCTACCTGCTGGTCTGGGTGATCGTCGGGGCGAACGCGATGGCGGGTCTCGTCCAGTACCTGTCCGCGAAACTGGGGCTGGTCACCGGGTTATCGCTGCCAGAGGCGCTGCGGGACCGGATGCCGCGCGTCGGCAGGCTCGCCTACTGGTTGCAGGCCGAGGTGGTCGCGATGGCGACCGACCTGGCCGAGGTGCTCGGCGGCGCGATCGCGCTGCACATCCTGTTCCACCTGCCGCTGGTGCTCGGCGGCGCGATCACCGGGGTGGCCTCCACGGCGCTGCTGCTGGTGCAGAACCGCAGCGGGCAGCGGCCGTTCGAGCGGGCCGTGACCATCATGCTGGTCGTCGTGGCGATCGGCTTCGCCGCCGGCCTGTTCGTGTCCGCGCCCGATCCGGCGGCCACCGCGGCCGGGCTGGTGCCGCGCTTCGCCGACGGCGACAGCGTGCTGCTGGCCGCCGGGATCCTCGGCGCGACCGTCATGCCGCACGCCGTCTACGTGCACTCCGCGCTGGCCCGCGACCGGCACGGGCGGCTCGGCTCCGGCGCGGCGCGCGACAGGCTGCTCGCGGCGACCAGGGTCGACGTCGGCATGGCGATGCTGTTCGCCGGCGCGGTGAACCTGGCCATGCTGTTGGTCGCGGCGACCGCGCTGCGCGGCACGTCCTCGGCGGACACGCTGGAGGGCGCGCACGCGGCGATCGGCGACCACCTCGGCCAGGGCGTTGCGCTGCTGTTCGCCGTGGCGCTGCTGGCCTCCGGCCTCGCCTCGACGGCCGTCGGCTGCTACTCGGGCGCGGTGGTGCTGGACGGCCTGCTCCGGATCAGGGTGCCGCTGCTGGTGCGGCGGGTGGTCACGCTGGTGCCGGCCATCGGGGTGCTCGCCGCGGGCGTGGACCCGACGCGGGCGCTGGTGCTGTCGCAGGTGGTGCTGTCGTTCGGGATCCCGTTCGCCCTGGTGCCGTTGGTCTGGCTGACCGCGCGCCGCAGGGTGATGGGCGCGGCCGTCAACGGGACGCTGACCACGGTGTTCGCCGGGGTCGTCGCGGCGGCCGTCGTCGCGCTCAACCTGGTGCTGGTGTTCGCCTGACCAGCGGGGCCTCGATCGAACGTGACCCTGGTTTATCCCTGAACTCCACCGGTTCGGCGAGCCGGAACGGCCGAACGCGCGGCAGGATGGGGGCATGCGGCTGATCCTGAACCTGATCTGGCTGGTGCTGTGCGGTTTCTGGATGGCGCTCGGCTACGTGCTGGCCGGCGTCATCTGCTGCGTCCTGATCGTCACGATTCCCTTCGGGCTCGCGTCCTTCCGCATCGCGAGCTTCGCGCTGTGGCCGTTCGGGCGGCGCATCGTCGACCGGCCGAGCGCAGGCGCGCCCTCGCTGATCGGCAACATCGTCTGGATCCTGGTCGCCGGCATCTGGCTGGCGATCGGCCACGTCGTCACGGGTGCCGCGCTGTGCATCACGATCATCGGGATCCCGTTGGGGCTGGCCAACTTCAAGCTCATCCCGGTGTCGCTCATGCCGCTGGGCACCGTGATCGTGCCGGTCGACTGAACTAGGGCGTGTCCAGCCCGAGCAACTCGACGGCCTGCGCGCGCATCTCCACCTTGCGGACCTTGCCGGTGACCGTCATCGGGAACTCCTCGACCACCCGCACGTAGCGCGGCACCTTGTAGTGCGCGAGCTTTCCGACGCAGAACTCGCGCAGCGCCTCGACCGTGATCGGCTCCGCGCCGGGACGCATCCGCACCCACGCCATCAGCTCCTCGCCGTACTTCGCGTCCGGCACGCCGATCACCTGCGCGTCCACGATGTCCGGGTGGGTGTACAGGAACTCCTCGATCTCCCTCGGATAGATGTTCTCGCCGCCCCTGATCACCATGTCCTTGATCCGGCCGGTGATGTTCACGTACCCGTCGTCGTCCATCACCGCGAGGTCCCCGGTGTGCATCCACCGCGCCGCGTCGATCGCCTCGGCGGTGGCCTCGGGCTGGGCCCAGTAGCCGAGCATCACCGAGTAGCCCCTGGTGCACAGCTCGCCAGCGACTCCCCTCGGCACGGTCCCGCCGGTGGCCGGGTCGACGATCTTGACCTCGAGGTGCGGGCCGACCCTGCCGACCGTGGACACCCTGCGTGCCACGGAGTCGTCCGTCCTGGTCTGGGTGGACACCGGCGAGGTCTCCGTCATGCCGTAGCAGATGGACACCTCCGCCATCCCCATCCGGTCGATGACCTGCTTCATCACCTCGACCGGGCACGGCGAGCCCGCCATGATGCCGGTCCGCAGCGAGGACAGGTCGTGCGAGTCGAAGTCCGGCTCGGACAGCTCGGCGATGAACATGGTCGGCACGCCGTACAGGGACGTGCAGCGCTCCTCGCTGACCGCGCGCAGCGTCGCGCCCGGCTCGAAGGACGGGGCCGGCAGCACGATGCACGCGCCGTGGCTCGTGCACGCCAGGTTGCCCATCACCATCCCGAAGCAGTGGTACATCGGCACCGGCACGGCGACGCGGTCGGCCTCGGTGTAGCCGCACAGCTCGCCGACGAAGTACCCGTTGTTGAGGATGTTGTGGTGCGACAGGGTCGCGCCCTTGGGGAAGCCGGTGGTGCCCGAGGTGTACTGGATGTTGATCGGGTCGTCCGCGCTCAGTCCGGCCTGCGCGGCCGCGAGCAGCGCGGGATCGGCCCCTCGGCCCCGGTCGGCCAGCGCCATCCACTCGGGACTGCCGAGCAGGACCACCTGGCGAAGCTCCGGGCAGGCCGGCCGGACCTGCTCGATCATCCCGGCGTAGTCGGAGGACTTGAAGCCCGGCGCGGCGATCAGCGTGTCGATGCCGGCCTGGACCAGCACGTACTCCAGCTCGTGCACCCGGTAGGCGGGGTTCACGTTGACCATGATCGCGCCGATCTTCGCGGTCGCGTACTGCGTGAACACCCACTCCGCGCAGTTGGGCGCCCAGATGCCGACCCGGTCGCCCTTGCCGACCCCGGAGTCGAGCAGGCCCGCGGCGACGGCGGCCACCTCGGCGGCCAGCTCGCGGTAGGTCCAGCGCCGCCCGGTCGCGCACTCGACCAGCGCGTCCCGCTCGCCGTAGGCGGCAACGGCCCGGTCGAGGTTGTCGCCGATGGTGTCGCCGAGCAGCGGCACGTCCGAGGTTCCCGAGGCATAGCTGACGGTGGACATCCGAACCTCCGGGAGGGGCGACGTCGTGACGGCGGTCACTATCCTGGCCGACGGCGCCGGGAGCCATCAAGCGGGCGTCACGCCGCCGTCACGCGCGCTCGGTCCAGGGCAGCGGAACGACCAGGCAGGGGCCGCCGCCGTACAGGCCGGCGTCCACCGCGAGCACCGTGCCGTCCGCGTACAGCAACGGGCCGTCCACCTGCTCCGGCGGGACGCCGAGCTGGTCGGCGATCACGCTGTGGCCGTGCACGATCTGCCTGCCGCCGAGCGCGCCGAGCAGGTCGTCGGCCACGGCGACGCCGAGCGGGCCCCGGAAGGCGTAGCGGGTGGTCATCTTGCGCCAGCACTCCCACCACTGCGCCAGGTCGGGCTCGGCGAACAGCGCGGTCACCGCGTCGTTGATCTCGGCGATGGTGCCGCCCCACTCCAGGTAGGCGGTGGTGTCGGAGTGCATCAGCAGGTGGTCGTCGACGAGCGCGAGCACGGGCAGCGCGGTGAGCCACTCGACGTGCCGGTCGGTGAGCCGGTCCTGGTCGCTGGCCATGCCGCCGTTGAGCAGCCAGCTGCGTTCGAAGCTGCGGGGACCGCCGGCACCGGGCACGTGGGTGTCGCCGAACCGGTGCATGCCCAGCATCAGCACCTCGTGGTTGCCGAGCAGGGCGCGCACCTGGCCGCCGCTCGCGTCGGCCTGTTCGGACAGGCTCATCACGAAGTCGATCACGCCGATGCCGTCGGGGCCGCGGTCGACGAAGTCGCCGAGGAACCACAGCTCGGCCGTGCCGCCACACCATTTGGCGTCGGTGTCGACCAGGCCGGCGTTGTGCAGCGCGCGGGCCAGTTCGGCGAGGTGGCCGTGTACGTCGCCGACCACGTACAGCGACCGTCCCCCTACGGGCGCCTGTTCCTCCGTCTCCACAACCGCGACGATAGGGGACGCAGGTCCGCGCTGCTCGAAAGTCGATCAGACTGCGCAGACCGACCGTGCGCTTTGCCCTCTTCGGCCACCCGCACGGGTGAGGCCAAACCGGTGGATCCAGCGTGTTTGCCGTGTCAAACGGCGGTGCTGGCGCGTCTCAGTGGCGTCCGCACAATCGCGATCCGGGAGGCCCGCCATGAGCACATCCGACGGAATCGACCGCGTGGCGGCCGCGATCGACGAGACCATGCGCGAGGTGTCCTCGACGCCGCTGTGGTCACCGTGGGAACACGTTGAGTGGCTGCGGCTGAAGGCGGACCTGCTCGACCGCCTCGCCGCCGCGCGGGACGGCTCGACCGGCGCGCTGGCCAGGCGTGCCGAGCTGGTGCGCGACCGGGCCGAACGGCTGGCCGACCAGCTTAACCGCGTCCCGCAGGCACCGCAGCCCCGCTGGGAGCTGACCGGCGCGGACGAGACCGAGGTCGTCCGGATGTGGGCGGAGGCAGCCGACCGGGCGTGACACGGCGGGCAAAGCTGGCCGACCTCGACCGGCGGTCCTGAACGACGAGCAGGAGCCCCACCGCCGGGGGGTTGCGGTGGGGCTCCTGACCGTTCACTCGGCCGTACGGCCGAGCAAGATCACTTGGTAGCGATCTTCTGACCCGCGAAAATCAGGTCGGGGTTCGGGATGTACTGCTTGTTCAGCTCGGCCAGCTTGGTCCAGCCGCCGTCGACCTTGAGGTCGCTGGCGATCTTGGACAGGCTGTCGCCCGGCTTGATCTCGTAGTCGCCGTTCGGGTTCGACGTCGGCAGGGCCACGGGGGCGGCCGGCTGCACGGGAGCCTGCTGCACCGGGGCGGCCTTCGGCTGCACGGGGGCAGCCTTCTGCTTCGGCGCGACCTGCTGCTGCGGGGCGGGCGCGGTGCGCTGCTGCACGGGGGCAGCGTTGCCACCAAGACCCTTGGGGCCACACACCGGCCATGCGCCGATGCCCTGGCTCTTCAGCACGTTCTCGGCGACGCGGATCTGCTCGTCGCGGGAAGCGCCCTCAGCGGAACCGCTGCCACCGTTGGCGGCCCAGGTGCCGGGCGTGAACTGAAGCCCGCCGTGGAAGCCGTTGCCGGTGTTGATGCCCCAGTTACCGCCGCTCTCGCACTGGGCAACAGCGTCCCAGTTGACACCCTCCGCCTGAGCGGGGGCGGCAGCCATGGCGAGGGGGGTACCGACGATGACGCCGGCGACTGCGACCTTCGCGATGCTGCGGGCCGCGGTGGACTGCTTGCGGTGCTTGCCTCGGTAAGAAGCCATTTTCCTCTCGGCCTTCCACACCGGCGGTGGACACCTGTCGGGCTGGGCCGTGGTGCACCCGGCCGGTTCGCACCGGCTTCGCCCCAAGGCCGCCGTGGCGGCCGAAGGTGGTCACTCGTCCCCTGCCCGGAAGTTTTCCTTCGCTCGGGGTTTGGTGCCGAGAGGCCGCTGGGCAGGGCACGGTGCACGGTCTCTCGGGTCAAGCGCGGTCGGTCGGGGCCAACCGAGAAGCGACCGTACGTAACCGAAGCCGGGAAGGCCAAACGATCTGGACTGTGATCGTCGTCACACCAACACCCTGCGATCACCCGCTAGAGACCCCATTTCCGCTGGTAGAGGCGTCGTTATCAAGCCGTTTTCTTCCCGAGATCTGCCGAGATAGATCACCCTAAGTGAGGCCTGGGTCACGCGTGTCGCGCTTGATTAGTCCATCCGAGAAGTGCAAAACCGGCGTGGTCCGGACCACAAAACGACCACCGCTCAGCCGCCGGCAAACGGCGGCAGAACGTCGAGCAGAGACCCGTCCAGGACCGCGACACCCCGATCCCGAACGGCGACGCCGTCGAGCAGGAAACTGGACGAGGTGAGCACGCGCGCCAGTCCCTCGCCGTGGCGCGCACGCACCGCGTCGAGCACCCCCGCGACGGTGGTCTCGCCGGCGAGCTCCACCGGCTCCTCCGGCCGCCCTGCGGCGGCACGCGCCCCGGCGAAGTAGCGAACGGTCAACCGGGCCACGCTCAACCTCCGATAGCGCTCATGGGTCGATCCGGCTGTTCGAAGCCGGCGTCGTTGATGCCGTGTCCCGCCGCCTTCGCCCACATCGTGGAACGCCACAGGTCCGCGATCGCCTCGTCGTCGGCCCCGGCGCGCAGCGGCGCGCGCAGGTCGGTCTCGGTGCGGCTGAACAGGCAGTTGCGCAGCTGGCCGTCGGCGGTCAGCCTGGTGCGGTCGCAGGCGGCGCAGAACGGCCTGGTCACCGACGCGATGATGCCGACGACGGCGGGCCCGCCGTCGACCAGCCAGCGCTCGGCCGGCGCGCCGCCGCGCGCCACCGGCTCCGAGGTGAGCCGGAAGGCGGTGCGCAGCGAGTCGAGGATCTCGGTCGCGGTCACCATGCTGCCCCGGTCCCAGCCGTGCTGGGCGTCCAGCGGCATCTGCTCGATGAACCGGAGCTCGTAGCCGTTGTCGAGGCAGAACCGCAGCAGCCCGACGGCCTCGTCCGCGTTGACGCCGCGCATCAGCACGGTGTTGACCTTGACCGGGCTCAGGCCCGCGTCGCGGGCGGCGGCCATGCCGGCGATCACGTCGGCCAGCCGGTCCCGCCTGGTGATCGTCTCGAACCGGGCGGAGTCCACAGTGTCCAGTGAGACGTTGATCCGGTCCAGCCCGGCCTCGGCGAGCGACGCGGCGCGCCGGCTCAGGCCGATTCCGTTGGTGGTCATGGAGATCCGGGGCCTCGGGTCGAGCGCGGCGGTCGCCGCGATGACCTCGTCGAGCCCGCGCCGCAGCAGCGGCTCGCCGCCGGTGAAGCGGATGTTGGTGACGCCGAGCCGGGTCACCGCGATGCGGATCAGCCGGGTCAGCTCGTCGTTGCTGAGCACCTCGGACTTCGGCAACCAGTCGAGCCCCTCGGCCGGCATGCAGTAGGTGCAGCGCAGATTGCAGCGGTCGGTGAGCGAGACGCGGAGGTCCGTGGCGACCCGGCCGAAGCGGTCGACCAGCAGCGGCGAGTCCGGGCGCTCGGACATGTCGGGCGCGCTGTGCACGATCGGGAGACCCAGGTCCACTGCTGTCACAAGGTCAAGGGTAGTCGTCGCGCCCCTGTGCTTTGTCGACCGAACATCACCTCCGGATCGGCCGGGTTTTGGCCGGAATCCACATGGCCCAACGCGACTGGGCCGGTCGGAGCGTCCCTAGCCGCTGTTTTCGGTAGGTACTCTGGGTTCAGAAGTGAATCAGTAGCTAAGTCTCTTGGCTGTTGAGACGCTAGAGAGCTAAGAGGAGTGGATGGCGATGACGGGCTCTGCGCAGCGGCAGACGACGGTTCCGCAGGACGTGCTGGAGCGCTTCAGCAGCTTCGGGCGCGAGGGCAGCACCTACACGGTGATGTTCCACGCCAGGATCGCGGAGCAGATGGGCCTGTCCGGTACCGACCACAAGTGCCTCGACCTCGCCATGCGGTCCCCAGAGCCGCTGACCGCAGGCCAGATCGCCGAGCGCTCCGGCCTGTCCACCGGCGCCGTGACCGGCGTGATCGACCGGCTCGAACGCGCGGGCTTCGTCCGCAGGGTCCGCGACCCGCACGACCGGCGCAAGGTGCTCGTCGAGGTCGCCAAGTTCGACGAGAAGAAGTACGCCCACCTCTTCGAGGGCCTGGTGACCAACCTGGAGCGGGTGCTGTCCCAGTTCACTCCCGAGGAGTGGGACGTCATCGCGCGCTACAACGAGCAGATTCTCGAGTTCATGCGCGCGTTGGTTGAGCAGCCGGCCAATCCGGCCTGACCGAGCGGTCGCGGTCGACGCCACTGCTGGGGGATCATGGCGGCATGGCCGAACAGGCACCCAAGCGGTGGAACTACCTGATGGACATGGACGGCGTCCTGGTGCACGAGGAGCACCTGATCCCAGGGGCGGACACGTTCCTCGGTGAGCTGCGCGCCAACGAGGTGCCGTTCCTGGTGCTGACCAACAACTCCATCTACACGCCGAGGGACCTGCGGGCGCGGCTGCTGCGCACCGGGCTGGACGTGCCGGAGACCTCGATCTGGACGTCCGCGCTGGCCACCGCCAGGTTCCTCGACTCGCAGCGGCCGGGCGGCTCGGCCTTCGTGATCGGCGAGGCGGGCCTCACCACGGCGCTGCACGAGATCGGGTACGTGCTCACCGACCGCGACCCCGACTACGTTGTGCTCGGCGAGACGCGCACCTACAGCTTCACCGCGATCACCAGGGCGATCCGGCTGGTCGAGGAGGGCGCGAAGTTCATCGCGACCAACCCCGACGCGACCGGTCCAAGCCGGGAGGGCTCGCTGCCGGCCACCGGCTCCATCGCCGCGCTGATCGAGCGGGCCACCGGGCGCGAGCCCTACTACGTCGGCAAGCCCAACCCGTTGATGATGCGGTCGGCGCTGCGCGCGCTCGGCACCCACTCGGCGAACACGCTGATGATCGGCGACCGGATGGACACCGACGTCCGCGCCGGTCTGGAGGCCGGCCTTCAGACCATCCTGGTGCTCAGCGGCATCTCGGCCCGCGACACCGCCGAGCTGTTCCCCTACCGCCCGACCAAGATCGCGGAGTCCATCGCGGACCTCGTCGGGCACTCCGCCGACCCGTTCGCCGAGTAGGACGCGTCCGGGGGAAAGTGGTGCCACAGCGCCACTTTCCCCGTCCGGCTACGGGCAGTTGACCCACTCGTCGGTGCCGTCGGTGAAGACCTGGCGCTTCCAGACCGGCAGCCGGAGCTTGACCTCGTCGACCAGCTCCGCGCAGACCAGGAACGCCTCCTTGCGGTGCTCGGCGGCCACCGCGCAGGCCAGCGCCACGTCACCGATGGCGAGCGGGCCGACCCGGTGGCTCACCGCCAGCGCCCGCACTCCCGGGTGGCGGCCGGCCAGCTCGGCGGCGACGTCCGCGACGATCTGCTCGGCGCTGGGATGGCCGACGTACTCCAGCTCGCGCACGGACTTGCCGCCGTCGTGGTCGCGGACGACCCCGGCGAAGGTCACCACGGCCCCGGCGGCCCGGTCGGACACCAGGGCCGCGTGCTCCTCGACGGACAGCGGAGCCTCGCCGACCGCCGCGCGCAGCACCCGTGCCGGCTCGGTGCTGGCGGGGGCATGCGTGTGCCCGTGGCCGTGCGAGTGCCCCGGCGAACGGTGTTCCACAGATGTGTGTTCCGCAGATGTGTGGCCCACAGGTGTGTGGCCCGCAGACGTGTGAGCCGCAGACGTGTGGCCCACAGGTGTGTGAACCGCTGGTTTGTGGTCGCCGCCGCGCACCTGGTCCACCGCGTGGTCCAGCACGTCAGCCAGCACGCCGAGCCCGTCCCGGACTCCGCCAACCGAACCAGGCAGGTTCACCACCAGCGTCCGACCCGCGACCCCGGCCAGCCCCCTCGACAGCATCGACGTCGGCACCGAGGGCAGGCCGGCCGCGCGCACCGCGTCGGCTAGGCCCGGCACCTCGTAGTCCAGGACCGCCTTGGTCGCCTCCGGGGTCCGGTCGGTCGGGTTGATCCCCGTCCCACCGGTCGTGATCACCACATCCACCGCGTCGGCCACCGCCGCGCGCAGCGCATCGGCCACCGGATCTCCGTCGGGCACCACGACGGCGTCAGGCGCCTCGTAGCCCATGGCCCGCAGCCATTCGACGATGACCGGCCCGCCCCTGTCCTCGTACACACCGGCGGCGGCGCGATTGGACGCCGTGACGACTCTCGCGGTGCGGTGCGTGCCCACGTGTCCTCCGAGGCTCATCTGCCCTCCGGGCGCGTCCAGGTGCCGGTCTTGCCGCCGTCCTTGCGTTCCACTCGGACGGCGTCCATCGACGCGGCCGGGTCGACGGACTTCACCATGTCGTGCAGCGCGAGGCCGGCGACCGAGACGGCCGTCAGGGCCTCCATCTCGACGCCGGTGCGGTCGGTGGTGCGCACGCTGGCGCGGATGCGCACGTCGGACTCGCCGAGCTCGAACTCGACCACGACGGCGGACAGGCCGATGGGATGGCACAGCGGCACCAGTTCCGACGTGCGCTTGGCCGCCATGATCCCCGCGATCCTGGCGGTGGCCAGCGCGTCGCCCTTGGGCAGGTCGTCGGCGGCCAGCAGGCCGAGGACCTCCCTCGTGGTGCGCAGCACCCCGGTGGCCACGGCGCTGCGGGCCGTGGCCTCCTTGCCGGAGACATCGACCATGCGTGCCGCGCCACTGGCGTCGAGGTGGCTGAACTGCTTACCCATGGGTCCGAGCCTAGGCGGGGTTGCGGCGTCAGTCCCGGTCGGCCGCGGCCTTGCGGACGGCGTCGGCGACCGCTGGCGCGACGGCCGAGTCGAACACGCTCGGCACGATGTAGGACGCGTTGAGCCGGTCGCCCTCGACCACGTCGGCGATGGCGTTGGCCGCCGCGAGCAGCATCGAGTCGGTGATGGTCTTGGCGTGCGCGTCGAGCAGGCCGCGGAACACGCCGGGGAAGGCCAGCACGTTGTTGATCTGGTTGGGGAAGTCGCTGCGCCCGGTGGCCACGACCGCGGCGTGTTTCTGCGCCTCGATCGGATCGATCTCCGGGTCGGGGTTGGCCAGCGCGAAGACGATCGCGTCCTTGGCCATGGTGGCGACCTGCTCGGCGCCGAACAGGTTGGGCGCCGACACGCCGATGAACACGTCGGCGTCGACGAGCGCGTCGTGCAGGTTGCCGGTCACGCCTTCGCGGTTGGTGTGCTCGGCGATCCACACCAGGTTCGGGTCCATGCCGTCGCGGCCGGCGTGCACGATGCCGTCGACGTCGACGGCGACGATGTCGGCCGGGGTCTGGCGGAGCAGCAGGCGGATGATCGCGGAGCCGGCCGCGCCGACGCCGCACACCGCGATCTTGCACTTCTCGATGTCCTTGCCGACCACCCGCAGCGCGTTGCGCAGCGCGCCGACGACGACGATCGCGGTGCCGTGCTGGTCGTCGTGGAAGACCGGGATGTCCAGCTTCTCGCGCAGCCTGGCCTCGATCTCGAAGCACCTCGGCGCGGCGATGTCCTCCAGGTTGATGCCGCCGTAGACGGGGGCGATCAGCTCGACGGCGCGGATGATCTCCTCGGTGTCCTGGGTGTCCAGGCAGACCGGCCAGGCGTCGACGCCGGCGAACTTCTTGAACAGCGCGGCCTTGCCCTCCATCACGGGCAGGGCGGCGGCGGGGCCGAGGTTGCCGAGGCCGAGCACGGCCGAGCCGTCGGTGACCACGGCGACGGTGTTGCGCTTGATGGTCAGCCGCCTGGCGTCCTCGGGGTTGGCCGCGATGGCCTGGCAGATCCGCGCAACGCCGGGGGTGTAGGCGCGGGAGAGGTCGTCGCGGTTCTTCAGCTGCACCTTGGAGGTGACCTCGATCTTGCCGCCGAGGTGCATCAGGAAGGTGCGGTCGGAGATCTTGCGGACGACGATGCCGGGCAGCACCTCGAGCGTGTCGGTGATGTCCTTGGCGTGGTTGGCCGACAGCGCGTTGCACGTGATGTCGACGACCACTCGGTCGGCGTGCGAGTCCACCACGTCGAACGCCGTGATGACGCCGCCCACCCGGCCGACCGCGCTGGTCAGGTCGCCGGCCGCGCTGGCGGACGACGGCGCCTCGACGCGAATCGTGATCGAGTACCCGGGGCCGGGGACCGGCATCGAACCTCCCACAACGTTGCTGTTCACGCAGCCCCGAGCCTAGTCCGCGCCCAGTTACGGAACGCACGCGGCTCGCGCTGTGGCGGGGGCCACTCGCGGAGCCGGCTTTCCGTTCCGACAGGCGGAAAGCGGGCCCCTGAACGCGGCGCGGTCCCCGTTCCGACCGGCGGAACGGGGACCGTGACGTAGCAGCTCGGAACTACTTGTTGATCTTGGTCACCGGGTGGGTGTAGCCAAGGTCCTCAACGGGCAACGGAAAAGTGACCTTGCCGAAGGGCGACAGCGCGCCCTGCACGTCACTCGCGAGCTCGCTGACCGCGTGCTCGCCGTCCGTCACCTCTGGCCAGTGCGGGTCAATGCGCTCGGGGCGTGCGGCCTTGGCCACGGTTCCTCCTCGGTGCGGGTCCAGTGTGGGTGGGCCGGTATCGGCCCGTGCATACACCAGTGTGCCGCACAAGGCCCGTATGGCACGCGTCGCGTAGGTCTCACCTGCGGCGCGCCGGCCATATAACGTGGTCCGGGTGTCCGGCCTCCCACTCGCCGACTGGCTGCGCGCCCAGGACGACGACGCCATCGTGGCCCTGCTGCGCGCCCGGCCCGACCTGGCGACGCCGTCCCCTGCGGACACCACGGTGCTGGCCACCAGGATCGGCACCCGCGCCTCGGTGGCCAGGGCGTGTGAGGAACTGGACACGTTCACGCTGACGGTGGTCGAGGCGCTGCTGGTGCTGGACGCCGACCACTCGCCGACCACGCTGCGTGCCGTGACCAAGCTGCTCGGTAAGGGCGTCACCGCCACCAGGGTCCGCCACGCCGTCGCCCGGTTGCGCGCCCGCGCGCTCGCCTGGGGTCCCGACGACGCGCTGTCGGTGCCGCCGTCGGCGCGGGAGGCCGCGCCCGCGTTCCCCGGCGGCCTCGGCCGCTCCTCCCCCGCGCTCGCCGGGACCGACCTCGCCGCGCGGCTGGCCGGGCTCGACGCGCCGGACCGCAGGCTGATCGAGACGCTGGCCGCCGGGCCGCCCGTCGGCCGCACCAAGGAGGCCGCCAGGGTGGTGCCGCTCGACCGGGCCGACACCCCGGTGCAGCGGCTGCTCGCCCTCGGCCTGCTGCTGCGCAGGGACGACGAGAACGTCGAGCTGCCCATGGAGGTCGGCATCGCCGTGCGCGGCGACCGGCCGATGGGCGCCGTGCAGACCACCGAACCCGAGCTGGCCACCACGACTCCTGGACAGTCCACTGTGGACGCGACGGCCGGCGGTGCCGCGCTGGAACTGTTGCGGCACATGGAACGCCTGCTCGCGCTGTGGTCGGACGAACCGCCGCCGGTGCTGCGCTCCGGCGGGCTCGGCGTCCGGGAGCTGCGCAGGCTCGCCCGCGAACTCGAGGTCGACGAGCGGCGGGCCGCGCTGACCGCCGAGCTGGCCGTCGGCGCCGGGCTGGTGGCCGACAGCGAGAGCGGCGAACCCGAATGGGTGCCGACCGCCGCGGCCGACAGCTGGCTGGTGAGCCACCCGGAACAGCGCTGGGCCACGCTCGCCCAGGCGTGGCTGGAGCTGCCGAGGCTGCCCGGCCTGGTCGGCAGGCGGGACGAACGGGACCGGTTGCTCGGGCCGCTGTCCGACGAGCTGCGCCGCCCGCTGGCCCCGAGAGACCGCCGAGGCGTGCTCGACGCGCTGGCCGGGCTGCCGGCGGGCACCGGCGTGCCCAAGCCGGACGAGCTGGCCGCCGTGCTGGCGTGGCGGGCCCCGCGCAGGGGCGGCCGGCTGCGCGACGACCTGGTGCGCTGGACGTTGGAGGAGGCCACCGCCGTCGCGGTCGTCGCGCTCGGCGCGCTCGGCACCGCGGGCAGGGCACTGCTGACCGACGGCGCCGCCGCCGCGGCCGCCCGGCTGTCCGAGGCGCTGCCGGAACCCGTCGACCACGTGCTGGTGCAGGCCGACCTGACCGTCATCGCGCCGGGGCCGCTCGAACCGGAGCTGGCTGCCGAGATGGCGCTCACCGCCGACGTGGAGTCCGCCGGCAGCGCCACTGTCTACCGGGTCAGCGAGGGCTCGGTGCGGCGCGCGTTCGACTCCGGCCGCACGGCCGCCGAGCTGCACGAGCTGTTCAGGACGCGGTCGCGCACGCCGGTGCCGCAGTCGCTGACCTATCTGATCGACGACGCGGCGCGACGGCACGGCAGGCTGCGCGGCGGGGCGGCCGGCTCGTTCCTGCGCTGCGACGACCAGGTGCTGGTCACCGAGGTGCTGGCGCACCCCGAGGCCGACCGGCTGGAGCTGCGGCGGATCGCGCCGACCGTGCTGATCAGCCCGTTGGCGCTGGTCGACGTGCTGGACGGGCTGCGCGGCGCCGGGTTCGCGCCGGCCGCGGAGGGCCCGGACGGTCGGGTCCTCGACCTGCGGCCGAGCGGTCGGCGGATCGCCGGGAAGGGTCGCGCGACGCGGCGCTCGGCGCTGCCGATCCCGCCGAGCGACGAGCAGCTGGCCGAGCTGGTGCGCCAGGTGCGGGCGGGCGACCGGGCGGCGGCGACGCCGAGGGGCACGGCGGTGTCGGTGGCTGGCGGGCACGGCGCGGGGCCGTCCGCGACGCTGGCGCTGCTGCGCAGGGCCGCCGAGGAGCAGCGCAGCGTCTGGGTCGGCTTCGTGGACTCGCACGGCACGGCGTCGCAGCGAATCATCGAGCCGAGGTCCGTCGGGGCCGGCGTGCTTGAGGGGTTCGACCAGGCCTACGGCGAGGTGCGCCGGTACGCGCTGCACCTCATCACGTCGGCCGCCCTCGTCGACCGGTAACGCAGCGACACGCGATCGATCCCCCGAACGGGGCGGTTGTCTACCCGTTGGTGAGCGCGTGGCGATCTAGCGTCGATGGCGGGCGGTCGTCGACCAAGTGACGCCGCATCCCGGGAATCGTCAACGACGACGAAGGAGAGCAGCGCATGACCATCATCCGGTGGGCGCGACGAGCCGCCCTCAGCACCGCAGCACTCGCGCTGGCCCTGCCGATGGGCGCCGGGCTCGCGCACGCGGACGGCCTGATCGAAGTCGGCAGCGGCAACCAGATCGGCGTGAACGCGGGAGTGTCCTCCAACATCGACTCGGTGCCGGTGAGCGTCGGCGGCGGTTCCGGCGGCCTCGGCGCCAGCGTCAGCCTCGGCGGGCACCCGGACTGGCCCGGCGGCGACTGGTGCCATCCGGACGGTGACGGCGGGCTGGACATCGACCTCGACCTCGGCGTGGTCCTCGACATCGGATGACGGCCCCGACCGACGCGAAGGGCCGGCCCGCGGACGCGGACCGGCCCTTCGTGCAGGTCTTGGTTCAGCCGGCGCGAACCGACATCCACTGGCGCATGGCGTGCTCGACCAGATTGATCAGCGCCTGCTTGGTGGACTGCCGGTTGCGGGCGTCCACGGTGATGATCGGCACCGACTGATCGATCGTCAACGCATCCCGAATGTCCTCGATCCGATGATGCAACAACCCATCGAAACAGTTCACCGCCACCACATACGGCAACTGCCGGTCGTCGAAGA
>NZ_VUOB01000185.1 GCF_008386585.1 Solihabitans fulvus | reverse complement strand
GACGGCCGCGCGCCGGACTACGGCGGCGGCGACGTCCGCGTTGCCTTGGCCAAGGCAGAAGTCGATGGCCAGTTCGCCGGCGTAGCCGTTGAGCAGGTCGACGACGGACACCTCGGCCGCGTCGGTGCCGAGCATGGTGGCGTCGAGGGAGGCCAGCATCCGTCGGCCGTGCGCGAGTGTGGCCTGGCGGTTCATGCCGTGCCAGCCGGTTCGTCTGACGTGCATCCACGCGGCAGTGACGTCGGGAGGCGACCGGCGGGGCGGGCCGCCGCTCAGCCTGGGGGGGTTGGCGGGGGAGGCCTCGTGTTGGCTCTCAAGACACACACCCGACGC
>NZ_VUOB01000184.1 GCF_008386585.1 Solihabitans fulvus | reverse complement strand
CCTGGCCGCGCCGCCGAGGACGTTCCACTCAGCTCGGCGGAAACAGCGGATTTGTTCCGTGGCGGGCGGCCAGCGTGCAGATTCGTTCCGGTTACGAGTCCAGCTTGGTCACGAACCGGGACACCGCGTCGGGATACAGATTCGTTCCGGCTACGAGTTCACCGTGGCCACGAACCGAGACACCGCGTTCGGGATACAGCTTCGTTCCGCCTATGAGTCCAGCGTGGTCACGCACCGGGACACCGCGTCGGGATGCAGCTTCTGCGCGAGCCGGCCGCCGGGAGCCGGCGGGCCGAGCCGG
>NZ_VUOB01000183.1 GCF_008386585.1 Solihabitans fulvus | reverse complement strand
GGGTAACGGCACGGCAGGGCCAGCGGCGGCCGCCGCTGCGCGGTCACCGCTTATTGGTGTGTTTCAGTAGGACGTGCCAGCCATATCAGAGGCGAGGTCGGGCTAGTGGCGGCGCGCACCACCTGGAGCGCAGCGTTCCCGATCGGTTGGGCTGCTCGACCCCGGGCAGCGGCAGACCGGCCACCGTAGCGGCCAACGAAGAAGGCCATCAAGGTCAATAAGATATAGAGTTATGAAATAAGAAAGTCTTTTTGTGTTAATAGAAGCTAGAAAGTATGCTATGCTTGGATCATGACGGCAGCGGATGAGCAGCCTGTAGCCCAACGTGAGCGACCCTGCGGGTACAGCGGGTGCGACCACACCATCCCCTACTCCGGTCGCGGACGGCCGCGCGAATACTGCGACCGCGTCTGGTCGGACGGCGAGACCTGCCAGACGAAGGCAGAGCAACAGCGTTCCGCAGCGAAGGCGTCCGGGCTCGACGGCCCGCTGATCGCCTACCGCCAGATCGCCGAGGCGACGCGGCCCGCGCTGGAAGGCGTCCAGGCCCAAGTCGGCCAGCTGCTGGAATCCCTGCGCACCGTCGAGGCCGGCGCACTGGAACGCATCAAGGCGGCCGAGGCCACCGCCGTTGCCGCCCAGAAGCGCGGCGACCAGGCCGAGCGCGACCGGGACACCGCCGTCAGCCGCGCAGGCGTGGCCGACCAGCAGCGCCGTGAGGCCATCGAGGCACAGCGGGGCGCCGAGCGCCGCGCCCGCGACGCCGAGAAGGCTGCCGAGGAAACCCAGCTCAAGGCGTGGCGCGAGATCGCCGACCACGACCACAAGCGCGGCAAGGCCGAAGCTGCTCGCGACGACGCGCAGGCCAACCTCAAGGCCCTCAAGGAGCGGTTCGACCGCCTGGCAGGCGAAGCCGACGAGCTGAGCAAGAACAACAAGGAGCTGGCCAAGAAGACGACTGCGGCCGAGAAGGCCCAGGCCGTCGCCGAGGCCGCCCAACGGGCCGCCGAGAAGGCCCAGACCGCCGCCGAGGCGGCGCGGGACGAGGCGATCACCACACGGGACAAGGCCGCCGAGAAGGCCACCGCGGCGACCACCCGCGCCGAGCAGGCCGAGACCGAGCGAACCCGGCTGCACAACGAATTGGCAGCCACCCAGCGCGCTGCTCAGGAACAGCAGGACCGAGCCACCAAGGCTGAGATCAAACAGGACCAGCTCGCCGGGCAGCTCACCGAACGCGACGCCGAGATCGAACGGCTGCGCGCCGAACGCGACGCCGAGATCGAACGGCTGCGCGCCGAACGCGACGCCGAGTTTGAGCGGCTGCGCGCCGAACGGGACCAGGCCCAGGCACGTGCCGACGCCTCCCCCACCCGTGAACAGATCGTCGAGATGATCCACGCCGCCGTCCAGCCCCCGGCCGCCGACAACGACGGCACCTGACCGCCGGGTCTGGCGCGAGTACGTGGTCGGTGAGCTGTCGTCACCATGACGACGATAGGGTGTCGTCATGGTGACGACACCCGCCGGCCGAGGTCGCCCGGCTGCGGAGACCGACCCACACGCCGCGTGGGAGCACCTGACCACATCGCCGGACTACGACCCGGGCGCGCCGCCGGTGGGCACCCTGGCCGAGATCGCCGAGCACCTGGACCGGATCGCCCGTGCCTGCCGCTACGGCGTCGACACCGGCGAGGCCGACCAGACCGACGTGTTGGCCGCGCTGCTGGTGATCCGCCGGCTACGCGAGCGGTCGGCGGAAGTCGAGCGCGACCTGATCGAGGCCGCCCGCAAGAAGACGGTGACCTGGGCACGGCTCGCGCCAGCGTTGGGCGTGGCCGACCGGTCGGCGGCCGAGCGCCGCTACCGCCGCCTGGTGCCCCCGACCTACGACCGGCCCGGCACCCACACCCAGGAGGGCAGGGTGGAAGCCGGCCGGGCCGAACGCGCAGAACAGCGTGCCCAGCACGCGTGGGTCGCCGCGCACGCCGCCGACGTCGCCGTGGTGGCCGCGCGGGTGGTCGCGCTGCCCGACCTGGACGCGGTCGCCTTCGACGGCGAGCAACGCCGCGTGGCGAACGCCCGCAGGATGCTGGGCGGCCACCGGACGGGCTCCCGCTGGGAGCCGCCGAGCAGTCCGACCTGGCCCGGCGCGTTGCGGGCCGCGGTGGCCGCCGGCGACGCGCACGCGATGTTCCACGAGCTGCACCTGGCGCGTCACGACTTGGCCGAGGCGTACCCCAGGGTGGTCGAGGCGGTGCGGGAGCTGTACGCGGGGGCGAGCGACGCCCGGTGGGCGGCGGTCAAGGACCGCTTCGGCCCCGAAGACAGCGACGACGAGGACGGCGACCTGGCCGAGGGCGGTGCGGCCGGCCAGGACTGACGTCCAGAGGGGAAACGCGACCGGTTGGTCACCCGACCGCGCCGGGCCGCGCTGGCCGTCGTGCCCCGCACCGGTCCCTACGCTGCACCGCCATGTCCACCGTCGTGTCCACCGTGATCGCCTGCGACTGGCCGGGCTGCGCTGAGCGCCTGGTCCTGCCCAGCGACCGCCGTCCGTTGGGAGGCAAGGCGCGCGAGGCCGGTTGGTTCGTCGTGGACGGCGTGGTGCCGATGCAGTTCTGCCCCGGCGAGCCGGGCGTGCGCGCGGGGCACGTGCCCTTTGTCGCCGCAGGCAGTGCGCGGGGCGAGTTGTTCGTGGCGTGCCTGTGCGGCTGGTCCATGCAGAAGTGTCTGCACCGTCGCGCCGAGCACGAGCCCGCGGTGCGGTCGCGGCGCGACGCCTACCGGCTGTGGCAGGAGCACGCCCAGTCCGTTGTGTCCTGAACCCCGGTCTCCGACGTCACGCGTTCGGGATGACGTCCTGGTCGGTCGGCGGCGGGATCTCCACGGAGACTGCGGGGGCCGCCTCAGCGACGACTGAGGCGGCCCCCGCGAACGCGCGC
>NZ_VUOB01000182.1 GCF_008386585.1 Solihabitans fulvus | reverse complement strand
ATCCGGTGGCGCGGGCGCATGTTGCCGGTGTGTGGGGCGTGGATCCGGGGTCGTTGCCTGGACCGGGACGCTCGGCGGTCGAGTTGTTGGATGCGTTGGGGCAGCCTGATGGGCCGAGGGCGTTGTTGGTGTTCGGGAGCAATGTGGTGGTGTCGGCGCCGCGCAGCAACCGGGTGGCGGATCGGTTGGCGGCGTTGGAT
>NZ_VUOB01000181.1 GCF_008386585.1 Solihabitans fulvus | reverse complement strand
TCCTTTCCACTGCCGAGCTCGACCGGCACTCCGACGAGCGAGCCGTACTCGGTCCACGAACCGTCATAGTTCTTCACGTCCGCGTGCCCGAGCAGCTCGTGCAACGCGAACCAGGTGTGCGAGGACCGCTCGCCGATGCGGCAGTAGGCGATGGTCGACTTCGAGCCGTCCAGGCCCGCGTCGCCGTAGATCGCCTTGAGGTCCTCGTCGGACTTGAACGTGCCGTCCTCGTTGGCCGCCTTGCTCCACGGCACGTTGATGGCGGTCGGGATGTGACCCGCGCGCTGCGCCTGCTCCTGCGGCAGGTGCGCCGGCGCGAGCAGCTTGCCGCTGAACTCGTCCGGCGACCGCACGTCGACGAGGGTCTTCTCGTTGATCGCGGCCACGACCTCGTCGCGGCACGCGCGGATGGACAGG
>NZ_VUOB01000180.1 GCF_008386585.1 Solihabitans fulvus | reverse complement strand
ACGCGGTGTGCTCCACCGCCGATCTGCCCGTGCTCGCCGGCCTGCTGCCGATGACGGTGCACGGCCAGTACTGCGCGCCGGCGGGCACACCGTCGACGACCGTGCAGCTGTTGCTGCACGGCGCCACCTACAACAGCGCCTACTGGGACCTGCCGTACCAGCCCGGCCAGTACTCCTACCAACGCGACATGGCCGCGCACGGCCTGGCCACCTTCGCCG
>NZ_VUOB01000179.1 GCF_008386585.1 Solihabitans fulvus | reverse complement strand
GGACGGGGCCTGCGGGGGGGACGGGGCTGCCGGCGGCGGGCCGGCCTCCGGCGACTGGGCCGCGGCCATGGCCGGGGTGCCGGCGCCCGCCGCGTCGGCCGGCACGGTGCCGTCCTCGGCAGCCGCCGCAGCGGCGGCCTGCACCGCGTCGGACACCGCCTGCGCGGCCTCGGCGGCCTCGCGCTGAGCCTGGGCGGTGCGTTGGGCCTGGGCGTGGGCGTCCTTGGCGCGCTCCAGCATCCGGCGCAGCCCCTCGGCCTGGGCGAGCACGGCCATCGCCGCGGCGTAGAGGTCGCCGGCGGTCTCGCGGCGCAGCTCGCCGAACTCCGGCGAGTCCAGCACAGTGGTGATGACCTGGTGGTTGACCATCCGGGAGGGGTCCATCTCGGCCCGCTCACGCACCTGCGGGCTGGTCTTGTAGGCGCCGAGGAACACGTCGGTGAGCAGGTCGGTGGCGTAGTCGTGGCGTTCGCCGAGGTCCTCGGCCAGCTCGCGCAGCGCGGGGGCCTGATCGTAGGTCTCGCGCCAGGACATCGCGTCGAACCGGTCGGCGACCACGGCCGTGGTGTGCACGGGGGCGGCCGGAGTGTCGGCCAGGCCGAGCCACCGTCCGGCGCGGCGCGCCAGGTCCTGGAGCTTGCTCGCCTTCCTACCCATCGTCGGCACGCCTTTCCGCTGCTCAGAGTTGGGTTTGGACCATGCTGGCGTCGACGCCGAGCGCCTCGGTGAGCACCCGGGCGTGCACGGCACGTTGCTGAGTGATCACGCGGTCCAGGGTGGCCGTCGAGCGGCCGGCGGCCTGGGCGGTGCCGCGCATCGCGGTCAGCGTCTTCCCTGCCTTGGCGAGCTTGGCGTTCGCCTCCTTGATCGCCCACTCCGACAGTGCCTCGCGGGACTGGCCGGCCTTGGCGTCCAGTTGGGCCTCCAGCTCGGCGATGGCGTCGGCCAGGTCCAGGGCTTCCTTGGCGTCGGGGTTGACCAGTTGCAGCACTTCGCGTTCCACGGTGGGCCGCTCGGTGGGGCTGTCCCACAGCACGTGGGTGAGCACCGCCAGGTCGTTCTCGTCGACCTCGGGGCGCCCGTCGAGGTAGGCGCTGGCCTGGAGCAGCCGCACGGACTGCCGCCAGCGCCGGTCGGAGGAGATCAGCTCCTTGCGTCGCAGCGCGGCCCGCAGGGTGCACACGGCGTCGACGATGCCGTCGGGCACCCCGACCGCGGGCACCTCGACCTGCACGGCGTGCTGGAGCGCGGCGAGGTCGACCGTGGTGCGGGCCGTGGCGGCGGGCAGCGCGACCGCCGAGCGCACCAGGGCGGCGAAGTTGGACGGGTCGGCGAGGTAGCCGACCTCCAGGCGAACCAGCAGCCGGTCGTAGATCGCGGCGGTGTCCTCGCCTGAGGGCAGCTCGTTGGAGGCGGTGATCGCGGCGATCAGCGGGCAGGCGATCGGCGCCCCGCCGTTCTCCGGGTGGTAGATCCGCTCGTTGAGCAGGCCCAACGTCTCGTTCAGGGAGGCGACCGAGCACTTGAAGATCTCGTCGATGAAGGCGATGTGCGCGGTCGTCGCCCGGCCGTCGTAGACCTGGCGGTACTCGCCACGAGTGAGGGCGGCGACGTCGATCGGGCCGAACATGCGCTGCGGCGCCGTGAACTTGGACAGCAGGATCTCCCAGTACTGCGCGTCGGTGATCCGGCTGGTCAGCTCGCGCGCCAGCTCGCTCTTGGCCGTTCCGGGCGGCCCCAGCACCAGCGAGTGCTGGCCGGCCAACACGGTCACGACCAGCGTGCGCGCCACGTCGTCGCGCTCGTAGAACCGGTCGGCCAGTTCCTCGCTGATCGCCCGCAACCGCGTCGCCGTGTCCACAGTGGCCGAGGTGCCCTGCGTGGTCGTCATCGGTCTTGTCCCCTCCAACCTCATCAATAAGTGGGTACCCACTTATTGATGAGACGATAGCACTACGGTCGACAAGTGGGTACCCACTTTGTAAGACTGGAAGGGTGACCAGCCAACACGGCCAGAAGCAGCGATCCTGGCGCCCTGAGCCCGACGAGTACGCCGATGCCAAGGCGGCGCTGAACGCCCGTGGCCGAAGCATGAGCGCCTACCTGCGCGCCTGCCTGCGCTGGCTCAACAGCGACCCCGATGCCGCCCTGGCCGCCCTCTCCCCCGTCTGGCCCGAACCGCGCCTCACCGGCCGGCCTCGCAGGACGGCACACCCCGCGAGCAGCACGGACAGCGTCGATGCGGAGTAGTCGACCGTTCTCCAACGGTTCACCGCCCCTCGTCGCCGAACAGGCGACGCAGACCGTGGTCGAGCAGTTGTTCGATGACTCGATCAGCGAGGTCCTGGCCGCCTTCGGCGGCCAGATGCTCCAGCACTCGCTTGGCGGCCTCGCCGTCGCGCTTGTCGATCGCGTCCCGTAGCGCGGTGAACTCAGCCTTGAGGTATGCCTCCATGTCGGCGTCGGTCGGGTTCATCGCGGGGTGATCCCCTTCGTCGCTCATCCGTCGGTCATGACCTTCCTCGTTGTCTCATCGGTTCGACACGGCCCCCGACTGATAGCCAAAACGGCCGTTTAGCACTGTTCTCGCCGACCTCGACGATGGCCGTCGAGGGGCTGAGCACGGCGGTGCCTGTGGTGCACAGGCCCCGCTCGGCGTGCTGCTGCCTGGTTCATCGGCGGCCGGCCGAGTGGGTCATGCAGGTGTCCCACGCGGTCCGCATCTGGTTGGCGTCCTGCTGGCTAGCGGCTTCCCATTCGCCGCATGGCGAGTTCGGATCGCCGCCGTGGTAGGGCAGCGGCGTGTTCAGCGCAGACCACATCTCGGGGTGCTGCTGCTGGGGCAGCGGTTCGTGAGCGCCGGCGGGACACGGGTCGCCAGCGCTCACGCGGTCGGCCTGGGCTGCGGTGATGGTGACCAGCCAGCCGTTGCCGGCGTGGTCGCTGCATTCGGCCTGGTGGGTGCCGGTGGTCGGGTGGTTGGGATCGCGGCTGTAGTCGATGCCCACCACGGTCGCCCCGCCGTCGTTGCCGGTGGGGTAGCTGACGGGGTCGCAGGCGGATAGGACGGCGACACCGGCGACGACCAGCAGGACCACCGCTGTCGCGGTCTTGGGGATCGACATGACGTTCTCCTCCGGGAGGCGAGTTGGGCGCGAGATCGGTGATGGCGAGGACCTCATCAAGCCCTCTGAGCAGCGGTTTCAGGCAGAGCGGCGGGGCCGTGCTCGCGATAGCGGCACCGCGGGGTGGGACAGATCCAGGAGGCCGGGCGGCGGGGGTCGACGGCGGGGTCGTAGAGCCGCCAGTCGCGCCGCAGCGCCTTGGCCTCGTACATGGCGACATCGGCGGCCGCGAGCGCCTCGGCCAGCAGGCCGGCCCAGAACTCGCCGGGCGCGGCGGCCGGGGCGGTGTCGTCGAGGCCGGGCAGGTCGCACAGCCACGCCACGCCCAGGGAGATGCCGACGTGCAGGTCGCCGAGACCGGACACCGGGATCGGAGCGGTGAGCGCGTCGGTGAGCTGGTCGAGCTGCCCGCGCACGGCGGGGAACTCCAGGCTCGTGATCAGGGCGAACTCGTCGCCGCCGAGCCGGGCAATCAGCGCGCGCGGGCCGAGCTCGGCGGCCAGGCGCTCGGCGACGACGCGCAGCACCTGGTCGCCGGCGGCGTGCCCGTACCGGTCGTTGACCGGCTTGAAGCCGTCGAGGTCGAGCAGGGCCAGGGCGTTGCCGTTGGTCAGCGCGGCCGGGGCGCGCGACTCGAAGCCCTCGCGACGCCACAGGCCGGTCAGCCCGTCGTGCTCGGCGTGTTCGAGCTGGACGCCGCGGGCGTGCAGCCGGCTGGCGCAGGCTGCCCACCCTGCCAGGGCAGCGACGCTGACGAGGGTCGTGAGCAGGACAAACACGGTGGCGCTCCCTTCGACGGTGGTGAGTTCGAACAGCGGGTGCATCTGCGCCTCCAGCAGGGCGGTGCGGGTGCGCTGCCGGGTCTGGGCGTGGTGGTCGGCGTCGTAGTGCAGGTGGCAGCCGTTGCAGAGGGCGCGCAGGTTGTCCGGGGCGCAGTGCTCCGGGACGTGGTCGAGGTGCGCGGTGGTGAGCACCACGCGGCTGCCGGTGCCGTAGGCGGGCTGCCGGTGGCGGTTGTGGCACCGGCCGTCGACGTCGAGGTGGTCGCCGGGCCGGCCGCACTCGCCACGGCATTCGCAGCGCCACCCCGCGCGTTCCTTGATCGCCAGGCTGATCTGCGGCCAGTCGGGCGGGTAGCGGCGGAGGTTCTCGGGGCGGATGGGCACGGGTCACCGCCCGTCCTGCCCGGCGCCGTGCGGCTCGACCAGGTCGACGTCGGGCTGGCCGTCGTCCTGATGCTCTGAGCAGCGAGTACTGCCGGGCAGGGCCTGCGCGGCGCACAACCCGCCGCCGTCGACGAACTCGTGCCGACACCAGATGTCGGCCTGGGGTGGCCACTCCCTGTCGAGCGGGAGCTGGGTGGGCAGCGGCATGACGTACAGTCCTCCTCAGTCGATCTCACATTATCTGTTCCATTTACTTAAAGTCGATTTTCTTTTTTTAAATCTCATAACTTGACGAAGGACTAGGCGGCCGGTTCGCCGAAGTCGCCCGTGGCTTGCATGCAGGGCCAGCACGTCCAGGTGCTGGTGGGCAGGTAGCGGTCGAACTCTCGGCGGCAGCGGCGACAGGTGCGGTGCGCGCGGCACATCGCGGCGACCGAGGCCGCCACGGCGAGGGTGTAGGTGCGGGCCGCCACGGCGAGGTCGACGCGGTACAGCTCGGCGACCTGCTCGCCGCAGCCGTGCTTGCGGAAGACCAGCAGTCCGAACGGGTCTTGCCCGGCACGACGGCGAAGCCGCTGCTCACGAAGCTGCGAGAGGGTCACCAGCCCGGCCGGCGCGGAGCCCCAGCACCACCAGGGCAGGCCGTCGCGGAACCCCGAGCACCACGTCCAGGTCCCGTCCCACAGCCGAAGGTCACGCAGCTGGGCGCGACGCATCGCTGCCGACCTCGGCCAGATCGGCCCACAGCTCGAACCGGGCGGCGGTGTCGCGGAGCAGCCGCGCGCAGGTCCCCCACACACGGCCGGCCCCGTCGGCGGCCAGGTCCGCGATCCGCTGCGCCTGGTCGGCGACACCGCAGGCCAGCGAGCTCGCGACCTGCCACTGCAAGCCGGTCAGCCCCTGGGTGCGCGCGTCGCGCAGCAGTTCGACCAGCCGGGCCGTGTCGGCCTCGGCGACTGCCAGGTGGACGCGCTGTTGATCGGTGAGCACAAGCAGGTGAGACACTGGTGACTCCTTCCCGGGTTGGGTTGGAAGAGCCAGGCGAGGCGTGGGAGTTGCTTCTCAGGGCGTCATTCACGCCCCGCCTGGAGCTTCTGTTCGCGCTGCTCAGCGCTCCAGGACGAGGGCCTTCGCCTCGTCGAGGTCGATGCGCCTGGCGCCGATGCCCCCGGTGTCGGGATGGACGGTGATCTGCCACGCCTGCCCCGAGCCGTCCAAGTTGAGGTACCGGCGGGTCCCGGCGTGCTTGTACTGCTGGATCACGGTGCCGCTGTACTCGACCGAGCCCATGTGCATCAGGTCGTCCAGCAGGTCCGGCACCTGCTGTTCGGCAGGTGACCAACGCTGATCAGCCACGGCTTCCTCCTGGTTTCGCTGTGGATCGGTTCGGTCCGCCCCTGCGCCGGTTGCCGCCGTGAGCAGGGTGTTTCGTGCCGCCATCGCAGATTATGCAGTAGTAAGTGCATAAAACAAGGCCGTCGGCCGAGATTGCGCCAGACTGGTGACGAGCGGAGGGCGCGTTGAGCGCGCTACGCGCCTTTCGCCCATCGCGAGCAGCGCGCGGTGTACGCCCATGAGGTACTACACGCATTGGCGCGTATGCACGCGATCGTGCTATGCGCGTACGCGCGCAGCGCGCCTATGCGCGCGGCGCTCCAGATCGCCCTGAGCGCTTCGCTCGACTGAGCGCCAGGGCGCGCTGTGTGCTCGCGCGCTCTCTGCGCCAAAGCCCGCGTTGCGCCCAGCGTGCGTTCGCGCCCTTCGCGCCTACGCTTCGTTCTCACGCTGGCGCCCTTCTCGCGTACGCGACTACGCGCCAGCCGCGCTTGGCTCATGCTGGACGCTCAGCGCGCGCTCGCGTTCACCGCGCCATACGTGTCCCGCACAGCCAGGGTGCACACGTACGGCGGGCGCTCCGCGCACGGTGGACAGGCTCGCGCGATGGGTGGGCGCTAGCGCTGCGGGGATGGTGCGCGCTGCCGCGCGGCTCGCGCGGTGCGCCCGCCTCGCGTAGGTGTGGCGCGTGCCCTGGCGGGTGGAAGTGGGGGAGGATGCGCGCATGAATGGTCTACGCGCTCGGGTGGAAGCGCTGCTCAGCCAGCACGGCTACCTGATCATCACGGTGGCGTCGTTCAAGGGCGGCGTGGGAAAGACGACGCTGGCGATCGAGCTGGCACACCACCTCAACGCGATCCTGTGTGACCTGGACTGGAACGAGGGCAACGCGTCAAGGGCGCTGGGACACCGGCATGACCAGCGGGTTCGCGCGCCTTTGTTGGACGCGATCGAGAAGGGCCGGCCGCCGATGCTGGTGCCAGGGGCGGCTCGGCGGCGCCCGGACCTGGTTCCCTGCCACCCCGACTTCCAGCCGAACGAGCCGGGTCGCGAGCAGATGGCCGACCTGCTCACAGCGTGGGCGAAGCACTGGGGCCGGGTCGTGGTGGTGGACACCCACCCCGGTGACGGCGAGTCGGCGTTCGGCGCGGTGATGGCCGCGCACCTGACGCTCACCCCGGCCTTGCTGGAAACCAAGCCTCTGGACGCGTTGGAGCAGATGCTCAACGACCTGGCCGCGTTTCCGCTGCTGGTGGTGCCCAATGCCGTGCCGTCGATCGCGCCGAGCTTCGAAGTCCGGCGGTTGGGGCAGATGACCGCACGGGTCGGGGCGCCGGTGTCCTCGCCGGTGTCGGCCCACAGGTGGCTCAAGACCCGCAAGAAGTACATGCCGGTGTCAGCAGCCCCGGCTATCCCCAGGGTGCACGAGCCCTACGTGTCCGAGATCAACACCATCGCTCTGGAGGCAGTGACCCATGTCGAGCGCGCAGCCGCAGCCTGATACCCCTTCTGAGCAGCAAGAATCCGCACAGCAGCAGCCTGGCGGCGGGCTGGGGGCGCTCGCAGCGCGCACCACGGAGGGCCGCCGTAGGCATCGCGAGCCGCCCACCCCGCGCCACCCTGTGCCGAAGTCACCTCCGGTGACCAGCGCAAACACCACTGGCGAGGTGGGGGAGGCCGGTCAGGACTCCCCGGATCGGGGCGCTGACGGCGGCGGTGCACCGACCGTGCCGCCGGTCAAACCGGCTGCCAGCAGCAGCGGCGAGCCTGCGAGCAGCGCAAACGAGCCGGAGACGGCCGGTGCCGGTGGGGAACACGAGCCTGACGGCGACACCCGGCCGAGCAAGCAGGTCCGGGGCGACCGCGTTCGCGGCCAGGA
>NZ_VUOB01000178.1 GCF_008386585.1 Solihabitans fulvus | reverse complement strand
GGATCCGGCGCGGCCGAGGCGGGCGGCCCGGCCGTCACCGCGCCCCCCCGCCACGCGGGGGGCCCCCCTCCCCCCCCCCCCCCGCGCCCCCCCCCCCCCCCCCCCCGCGGCGGGGGGGGCACCCCCCCCCCCCCCCCCCAGCCCCCCCCCCCCCCCCCGGGCCCCCCCCCCCCCGCCCCCCCCCCCCCCCCCGCCCGGCGCGCGCCGGGCGCGCCGATGCCGGACGC
>NZ_VUOB01000018.1 GCF_008386585.1 Solihabitans fulvus | reverse complement strand
CCCGCTCCCGAGCTAGACATGCCATGAGGGGTCCCGTCAGGACACCCAACGTCCTGACGGGACCCTTCATGACGTTCCCTAGCGGGCGGACGCGGCCTTGACGAAGGCCGCCAGGTCCTTGGACTGCTGAAGGCGGGACGGCTCGTGCACGTACATCATGTGGCCTGCCTCGTAGTAGGCCGACTCGATGTTGCCCCGCAGCTCCTCGGGGATGGACAGATGCGCGAGCACGTGCTCGGCCGCGTAGTAGGCGGTCGCGCCGTCGTGGTAGCCGAGCGCCACGTGCACCTTCAGGTGCGGGTTCGCCCGCATCGCCGCCGAGAGCTTCTCGGCAACGGAGACGTGCGCACCCTCGAACTCCTTGTAGGACCAGGGATGCACGTTGCCGGTGAGGATCTCGTAGGGCAGGTCGTTGGCGTAGCCCAACTCCGAGTGCAGGTAGTGGTTCAGCGCCGCCGTGTACGGGCCGAGGATCGCTGCGTAGGAAGGATCCTCGGTGAAGTGCTCCCGCCCGGAGTCGTCGTCCCAGCCGAGGAACCGGCCGTCGAGGCGGCCGACCACCTGGCGGCGGTGCCGCAGCAGCTCGGTGAAGAACCGCACGTGCTCGACCCGCAGGTTCACCCGGTCCACGTAGTCCTCGGACAGGCCGACCAGCGCGGCGAGCCTGGCGACGATGTCGGCGCGCTCGTCGGCGGCGAGCCGGTGGCCCCGGTTCAGCGCCCACGGGTAGTCGCGCCCGGCGAACTCCTCGGCCTCGGCGACCACCTCGGCGAGCGGCCGGTCCCCGTGCAGGCCGTGGTAGTGCGCGATGGCCGCGTAGGTCGGCAGGAACAGCGCGTAGGGCAGGTCGTTGCCCTCGGTGAAGCGGATGGTGCCCATGTCCAGCACCGAGGAGATCAACATCAGGCCGTTGAGGTACATGCCGTACCTGGTTTGCAGGTGTTCGGCGAGGCCGGCCGCGCGCAGCGTGCCGTAGGACTCGCCGGCGAGGAACTTCGGCGACATCCACCGGCCGTTGCGCGAGGTCCACAGCCGGATCACCTCGCCGACCGACTCGAGATCGGCCTTGAAGCCGTGGAAGTCGCCTGCCTTCTCGCCCTTGACCGGGCGGGAGTAGCCGGTGGAGACCGGGTCGATGAAGACCAGGTCGCTGTGCGCGAGCAGCGTCTCTGCGTTGTCGGCCAGGCCGTACGGCGGGGTGGCGCGGTCGCCGGCGTCGCCCGAGAGCACCCGGCGCGGCCCGAACAGGCCGAGGTGCAGCCAGACGCTCGACGAGCCGGGACCGCCATTGAACGCGAAGGTCACCGGGCGCTCCGCCGGGTCCGCGCCGTCCAGCGTGTAGGCGGTCAGGAAGACCTCGGCCTTGGGGAGGTGGCCGTCGAACGCGCCGTCGGTGAGCACCTCCCTGCGCAGCACGATGCGGCCGGTGGTGGTGGTGTAGTTCAGCTTGCGTCGCCGAACGGTGATGGAATGAGCCGTGCTGACGAGGTCGTCGGTCGGCTCCGGGGTGTCCTCGCCCTTCGACGTGGTGTCCTCGGGCTCGGCAGGCGCGTTGCCGGCCTTAACGTTGGTGTCCTTCGCTGCCATGGTTGGCACCCTACGTCGGCGTGATCGGAGCACGGACGGAGATGACTGTGCACGGCCAGGAAGTGGACGACCTCAAGGCGCTGGACGAACTGGTGATCGGGTGCAGGGCGTGCCCGAGGCTGGTCGCGTGGCGGGAGGAGGTGGCCAGGGTCAAGCGGGCCGCGTTCCGGGACGAGGAGTACTGGGGCAGGCCGGTGCCCGGCTTCGGGCCGCCGGACGCCGCGCTCGCCATCGTCGGCCTCGCGCCGGCGGCGCACGGTGCGAACCGCACCGGCCGGATGTTCACCGGCGACCGGTCCGGCGACGTGCTGTACGCCGCCATGCACGCCGTCGGCCTGGCGTCCCAGCCGACCGCCGTGCGCATCGGCGACGGCCTGGAGCTATACGGCACGAGGCTCGCCGCGCCGGTGCGGTGCGCCCCGCCGGACAACAAGCCGACTCCCGCCGAGCGGGACACCTGCCGCCCCTGGCTGGCCAGGGAGCTGGAGCTGCTGCGCCCGACCCTGCGCGCCGTCGTGGTGCTCGGCGGCTTCGGCTGGCAGGCCCTGCTGCCCGTGCTCGCCGAGGCGGGCTGGCAGGTCCCCCGCCCGCGCCCGAAGTTCGGCCACGGCGTCCGGGTCACGCTGCCGGCCGACGAAGGCGGCCCGCCGCTGGAGGTGTTCGGCTGCTACCACGTGAGCCAGCGCAACACGTCGACCGGGCTGGTCACCCCCGCCATGGTCGAGGACGTGCTCCACACGGCGAAGGCCGCTGCCGGGCTCGGCTGACCCCGCCGCACGAAGGCACGAGCCATGAGGCCGCCGCCCGGGTTAACCGATGTGCCAGGGGTTGACGAGATCGACACCGGTGTCGTCGAAGTCCTTCGTGTTGCGGGTGGCCAGGACCGCCTGACGCGCACGGCAGATCGCGGCGATCTGCGCATCGGCTACGGCAATGGGGCGGCCCAACTTCTCGCGATGGCTGACAACGGCGGCGTATTCGTTGGCCGCCTGCATGTCGAACGGCTCCACGCGCCCGTGGAAGTCCTCATCGAGCAGGGCGTGCACTGCTCCGCTCAGCGCGGTTTTTCGATGCCCGTCGGGTAGGCGAGCCACCCCGTGGAGCAGTTCGGCGGCGGTCACCGCAGTTGTTGCCACCTCGGTGGAGAGCAGGGAGTCGAGCCAGACCAAGACGGAGTCCTCTGGCTGCCTGCGGATGACTTCGGACAGCACATTGGTGTCGAGGATGATCACGCGTCGAAGTCCACTACGCGAGGTGGCTCGTCGCGAGTCGGCAACTCGAACTCGCCTTCGTCGACAGCCGCGAACCGGGCATGGATGCGGCTGCCGAGACCACGAGCGGGAACCGGGTGGGACAACGTGTCCACCAGGATCGCGCGAACCTCGGCCTCCATCGAGCGTCCGTGTTCCGCGGCTCGGACACGCAGCTGCTCGCGCACTTCGTCATCCAGACCACGGATTGTCAGTGTCGCCATGGCACTCACCCCCGGTCGAGTATGATAGCAATGCTAGCACGAACGGGTTCGTTGCCCGGCTGACCGTCGGCTCGCGGTCCCATTGATCAATCGCGGCATCGCGGGCCCATGACCGGCCCCGGGATGTCATGCTGCGCGGCGTGTCTCACCTCAGCGCCGCGCACCGGGGGCCGCAGTGAGGTCCCGGCTTCCGCTGCTGCTGTCGGTGACCGCGCTGTTGCTGCTCGCCGTGGTCGCCGCGCGCGGCCGGTCGGCCGTGCCCTACACGGCCCGACGCTTCGGGCCGATCCTGCCGCCCGCGCCGACGACGACCCCGCCGACCTCCCAGGAGTCCCAGCCGAACTCCGTGCTGGACACCGTCAGCGGCATCGGCGTCGGTGCGCTGGTGGTGCTGTTCGTGGTCGCGCTGCTCGTCGGCATCGCCGTCACCATCGTCGCCGTGACCCGCTGGCGACCTCGGCGCAAGCTCGGCCCCACCGTGCAGGAGTCCGTCGCCGACGACACCGACGGCGGCTCCTCGGACGGGATGTCCACCGAGGCGTTGCTGCGCGGCGCCCGTTCCGCGCTCGCCGAGCTGCACGCCAGGGCCGGTGGACCGCCGTCCGACGCGGTGGTGGCCGCCTGGCTGCTGCTCGAGGACGCGGCGGCCGACAGCGGCACGCGTCGGCAACCGCACGAGACGCCGACCGAGTTCACCGCCGCACTGCTCGCCGCGCACACCGTCGACCAGGCCGCCCTTGCCGCGCTCCTGGATCTCTACGCCAGGGCCAGGTTCGGCCCGGCGGGCTCGGTGACCGACGAGGACGCCACGGGCGCGGCCACCGCCCTTGACCGGATCGTGGCGGATCTGGCGACCGTCGCGCACCGCTCCACCGGGGCGGTGGTCCAATGAGCGAGCCGCTGTTGACCGAGCCGCGCCTCAGCACGCTGCGGGCCGGGCTGCTTGTCGCGCTCTTCGGCGTCATCACGCTGCTGATCTGCTACTGGCTGCTGGGCGCGCCGTGGCCGTGGGCGGCCGTGCTGACGGCGCCGGTCGGTGCCGTCGTCTGGCTCACCGCCCGCACGCCGCGCGCCACCGAACCCGTCTGGCAGCCGCTGCCGGACCCGCTGTCCACCGCGACCGAACTCCAGGCCAGCACGCTCGCCGGCCGGCTCGCCGAGGCCGCAGAGGACCAGTCCCGCTTCCGCGGCCGCGTGCAGCCGAGGCTGCGGGCGCTCGCGCTGGCCAGGCTGCGCCAACTGCCGGGCAACGGCGACCTCGCCGACCTCGCCGACCCGCGCGCCGCCGCGCTGCTCGGCCCCGAGCTGCACCACCTGCTGACCAACCCCGCCGCCCGGCTGCCGGGGCCCGCCGGGCTGACCGACCTGCTCAATCGACTGGAGGCACTGTGACGATCGCCGGAGCCGGCAACCACACCTCGGCGTACGTGCCGGCCATCGCCGCCGAGTGCCACACGGTCCTCGAGGCCGTGGGCCAGGTCGTCGTCGGCCGCCAACGCACGCTGCGGCTCGCCCTCGCGGCCGTGCTGGCCGGCGGACACGTCCTGCTCGAGGACGTCCCCGGCCTCGGCAAGACGCTGATGGCGCGCAGCCTCGCGCAGGCGCTCGGGCTGGACTTCCGCCGCCTCCAGTGCACGCCGGACCTGCTGCCGGCCGACGTCACCGGCTCCTTCCTCTACGACCCGGCCGAGCGGGAGTTCTCCTTCCGCGCCGGCCCGGTGTTCGCCGGCCTGCTGCTGGCCGACGAGATCAACCGCACGCCGCCGAAGACGCAGTCCGCGCTGCTGGAGGCCATGCAGGAGCGGCAGGTCACCGTCGAGGGCACGACCTTCCCGCTGCCGAGGCCGTTCCACGTGCTGGCCACCGCGAACCCGGTGGAGTACGAGGGCACCTACCCGCTGCCGGAGGCGCAGCTCGACCGCTTCCTGCTGCGCCTGGACATCGGCTACCCGCCGCCGGACGAGGAGGTCGAGGTGCTGCGCCGCAGGCTGGCCAGGCAGCGCGAGGAGACCGAGGTGGCCGGTGTCGTCGACGCGGCGCGGCTGCGTGAGTTGCAGGCGGGCGTCGAGCGGATCACCGTCGACGACGACGTGCTGCGCTACTGCGTCGACCTCGCCTCGGCCACCCGCGCGCACGCCGCCGTCGAGGTGGGCGCGTCGCCGCGCGGTGCGCAGGCGCTGGTGTTGGTGGCCAGGGCGCTTGCCGTGCTGGACGGCCGCGACTTCGTGCGGCCGGAGGACGTCAAGGAGTGCGCGGTCGCCGCGCTGGCGCACCGGTTGACGCTGCGCCCCGAGACCTGGACCTCCGGCCTCACCGCGGTCGAGGTCGTCACGGAGCTGCTCGGCAGGGTGCCCGGTCCGGCGAGCGCGAAGGCCGCCGCCACGAGCGCGAAGGGCGCTGGCTCGAGATGAGCACCCGCCGGGGCCCGTTCGCCGGGGCGGCCGGGGACGCGCCGCGCCAACGGTCCAACCGGCGCGCGGCGCGCTGGCGGGCGGCGCTGGCCCGCCCGACCAAGCACCGCTGGCGCGCCACCGACGCGCTGCGCCGGGGCGTCGTGCTCGGCACCGGGCTGGTCGTGATCGGCGTGCTGACGCACCGGCTGGAGGTCCTGCTGCTCGGCGCTCCGCTGCTGGTCGCCAGCCTGCTCGCGGCGCCGGCCGGATCGAGGGCCTCGGTCACGCCGTCGGTGACCGTCCGCCCGCTGCCGCACGCCGTCGAGGCCGGCGAGTCGACCACGGCGGTCGTCGAGGTCGTCGCGGGCGCTGGCGAGCTGTTGGCCGTGCGCCTGCCGACGCCGGACCGGCCGGGGCCCGGCCCGGTGCACCTGCTGCCGGCCACCGGCTCGCCGATCGGCGCGCGGCTGCGCAGGGACGCCTGGGGCGAGGGCATCGACCTGCGTGCCGATCACCTGGTGGCCGGGCCGGACGCGCTGTTCGTGTTCGGGCCGGTGACCGGCGTCGAGGGCAGGCGGGTGGTGCTGCCGCCGCTGCGCGCGCTGCCGGCCGGTCCGCTGCCGCCGAGGGCGGCAGGCCTGGTCGGCGCGCACCGCGCCCGGCGCCCCGGCGACGGCACCGAGCTGCGGAACATCCGGCCGTTCCAGCCGGGCGACCGGCTGCGCAGGATCGACTGGCGGGTCTCCTTGCGCAGCGCGGCCGAGGCCGGCGGCGAGCCGGGGGCCGGCGTGCTGCACGTCCGGGAGCGGCACGCGGAGGCCGACGCGGACGTGGTGCTCGCGGTGGACACCAGGGTCGACGTCGGCGCGGACGTCGCGGGCTGGTCGAGCGCGCTGCGCGGCAACTCGGTGCGTGCCGGCGGCAGCCTGGACACGGCGGTCCGCGCGGCGGTGTCGCTGGCGGCGAGCTACCTGTGGCAGGGCGACCGGGTCAGCCTCGCCGACCTCGGCCGCCCGCAGCTCGGGGTGCGCCCCGGCGTCGGCCGCCGCCAGCTGCTCAGGCTGCGCAACCAGCTGGTGGTGTGCGCGAGGTCGGCGGGCTGGGCCGCGCGGCCGGTGCTGCACGCCCAGCAGGTCCCGCACGGCGCGCTGGTCGTGGTGTTGTCGCCGTTCCTGGACGACGCGGCCGTCGAGGTGACCGTGCACGCGGCCCGGCGCGGCAACCTGGTGCTGGCCGTCGACGTGTTGCCGGCCGGCCTGCTGGCCGACCGGAGCACGCCGTGGGGCGACGCGACGCTGCGGATCCTGGAGCTGGAGCACGAGACGCGGCTCGCCGCGCTGCGCGGGCACGGCATCGCGGTGGTGCCGTGGGCCGACGGTGGGACGGTCGCTGCGGTGCTCCGCCGCGCGGCCCAGCCGAGGCGGCGGGTCGGAGTGAGTCGATGAGCGAGAGTGACGAGCGCGGCGAGCTTGGCGGGGAGAGCGGTTCGCCGGTGATCGCGGTCGGCGTCGGTCTGCCCGGCTGGCTGCTGCGCGCGGCGGTGGGGTTGGTCGCTGCGGCGATGGTCGCGCTGGTGTCGGAGCAGGGGATCGGCGGCGCGCTGGTGGTGATCTTCGCTCTGCTCGGCGCCGTGGCGGTGCTGCTCCCCGGCTCGCCGGCCGGGACGCTGTTGATCGGCGGCGTCGCGCTGTCGGCCGGGTTCGTCGGCGACGATCCGTTGCGTCCCGAGGTGCTCGCGCTGATCCCGCTGGTGCACCTGCTGCACGTGGGCTGCGCGCTGGCCGCGGTGCTGCCGAGGGACTCGCGGGTGCACCTCGCCGCGTTCCGCCTGCCCGCCCGCCGATTCCTGGTGACGCAGCTCGCGGTGTTCGCGATCGCGGGTGTCGCCGCGCTGGTGCCGGGCGGCGACACCAGCGCCGCGGTGGAGATCGCCGGGCTGCTCGGCGTCGGCGGTCTCGCGCTGCTCGCCCTGCGGCTGACCGACCCTGGGGACCGCGCCGCACGCTGAGGATCGCGGAGGGGGTGGGAACCGTCAGGGGGTCGGCATCAACACTGTGGACTGTCTCAGGTGGAACTGAGGGCGATCTCAGTCAAAGGACTGGACCACTGCACGAATGTCCAGTTCACCGCCGGGAAGTGTCCTCCATCACCGGCGACCGTGGTCACAACGGGGCTTGCGAACGCGCGCCGCACCGCATGTCGGTGCGACCATATGGGTATGGCTGCTGTGAAGTCGCAACCCACGAGGATCGTCATCGTCGGCGGTGGGTACGTCGGCATGTACACCGCACTCGGGTTGCAGTCCAAGCTCCGATCCGGTGAGGCCTCGGTCACGGTTATCGACCCGCAGCCCCACATGACCTATCAGCCGTTCCTGCCCGAGGCGGCTGCCGGCTCGATCGAGCCGCGCCACGTGGTGGTGCCCCTGCGCAAGGTGCTCAAGCGGTGCCACGTGCTGACAGGCCGCGCCACCAGAATCGAGCACGCCCGCAAGACCGTCACGGTCGAGCTGGTCGACGGGCACGTCGAGGAGGTCGAGTACGACGTCCTCGTCTCGGCGCTCGGCGCGATCTCCCGCACCCTGCCGATCCCCGGCCTGCCCGAGGTGGGCATCGGCATGAAGACCATCGGCGAGGCGATCTACCTCCGCAACCACGTGCTGTCCCGATTGGACCAGGCCGCCAGCACCGACGACGCCGAGCTGCGCGCCAGGCTGCTGAGCTTCGTGGTGATCGGCGGCGGCTTCGCCGGCATCGAGACGCTGGCCGAGCTCGAGGACATGGCGCGCTTCGCGCTGCGGTACTACGAGAACCTCAAGCCCGAGGACATGAACTGGGTGCTGGTCGAGGCGACCGGCCGGATCATGCCCGAGGTGAGCGAGCGGCTCGGCGTCTGGACCGTGCAGGCGCTGGAGAAGCGCGGCATCAAGGTCTACCTGGACACCAGGGTCAAGTCCCTGGAGGGCGGCCACGTCGCGCTGGACGACGGCACCGAGTTCGACTCGGACACGATCATCTGGACGGCCGGCATGAAGGCCAACCCGATGCTGCGCGACACCGACCTGCCGCTCGACGAGCGCGGCCGGGTCCGCTGCACCGCCGCCATGCAGGTCGAGGGCCTGCCCGGCGTGTGGGCGGCCGGCGACTGCTCGGCGGTGCCCGACCTGTCGCGCACCGAGGAGGACCCGAAGGCGACCTGCGTGCCCAACGCGCAGCACGCCATCCGGCAGTCCAAGCTGCTGTCCAAGAACATCATCGCGTCGCTGCGCGGCAAGGAGCCCAAGCAGTACTTCCACAAGTACCTCGGCTCGGTCGCCGGCCTCGGCCTCTACAAGGGCGTCGCGGACGTGTTCGGCCTGCGCTTCAAGGGCATCATCGCCTGGTTCATGCACCGCAGCTACCACGTGATGTTCATGCCGACCTTCAACCGCAAGTTCCGGGTGCTCAGCGACTGGACGCTGGCGCTGGTGTTGCGGCGCGAGGCCGTTGCCCTCGGCCAGATCAACGACCCGCACGCGGACTTCGTTCGCGCGGTGCACAGCTGACCGAGGCACGCTAGACGTCGAGTCACCCACGGGTACCGTCGCCGCGCCGAATGGCGTAGCGGCGGTACATCCGTTTGGGGGCTCATTGCGGCGGCGGAGGAAACCGCGATACGGACAGTTGGGGAAACCCATCGCCCACATAGACCAATTGCGGTCTGGGCCGCCTTGACATTGCGTAAGGTGAAACCGAGACTACCGCTGGTGCATCACCTGAAAGTGTGACGCACGGGGTGGGGAGAGAGGTGACCGCGATGTCGATCGAGGAGCTGGCCGCACAGCTTCGGAGTGGCGAGATCGAGGATCGGGCGCTGGCCGAGTACGCCGCAGAGTACGCCACCGCCGGGAAGGTATTCCGCAGCAAGAAGGACGACTGAGGATGACCGGTTCCGGGCGGGGGATCATCCCGGACGAGCAGCCCCCGCCCGAACCTGGCGCGGTGCTGTCCGACAGCCTGTTGCCGCCCGTGCTGAACCCCTCCGCGCTGGACCGTTCCACCCCCCTGCTGCTGCAAGGTCAGGACTATCACTTCCGGTCCCCGGCCAACTGCCTGGACTTCCAGGAGCAGGTGCACAGGTTGGGCATGGTCGACGAGGGCGACGGCAGCCCGATTCCCTGCGTGCTGGTGCTTGCGCGCGCCGCCGACATGGAGATGAACGAGCTGTCCATCGCGCTGGCCGAGCGCGGCATCCGGATGGCCCGCATCGACGTGGACCGCTGCGTCGACCTCGCGCTGACGATCTACACCGACACCCCGCTGATCGAGCTGGACCGCTGGCTGCTGCGGCCGATCCTGGTCTGGCGCAGGCACTTCGAGCTGTCCGCGCTGCCCGTCGACCCCAGGACGCTGACCGGCTCCTACGTCGTCGACCAGTGGCGTTCGGTGGCGGGCTGGCTGACCGACCGCAAGGACTGGGGGCACGTCAACCCGACAAGGGCGACCTGCCACCTCGACCGGCTCACCCAGCTCTCCGACGCGGCCGCGTTCGGGCTGCGGGTGCCGCGCACCGCGGTGACCACCAGGCCGGGGCGCAACAGGCCGGGCGGCGGCGCGTGCATCGTCAAGACCACCGGACGGCACCTGCTCGAACCGAGGCCGGGCATGCAGCACGGCCTGTTCCCGCGGCCGCTGGAGACCAGCAGGACCGGGGACACCCCGGAGCCGGCGCCGGTGATCGTGCAGGAGTACGTCCCGTCCGACACCGAGCTGCGGGTGTTCGTCGTCGGGGAGCGCTGCCTCGGCTACCAGGTGGACAAGCTCGACCCCGCGCAGCTGTGGGTCGACCCGGACTCGGTGAGCGTGAAGCCGACCGAGGTGCCGGCAGCGCTCGCCGCGACGCTGCTCGCGTTGGCCAGGCACTGGCGGCTCCAGGTGGCCGCGTTCGACCTGCTGGTGACCGGCTCGGAGTACGTGTTCCTCGAGGTCAACGTCAACTGCGACTGGCGCTGGTTCGAGCACCGGGCGGCCAACGACGACGTCTCCACCGCCGTGCACGACTGGGTCGCCACTCGTTTTGAGGAGCTTCGGGGTGCGGGTCAAGGTCGCTGAGCACGCGACGTTGTTCTACGACCGGGGCAGTCTGGTGTGGGACGACTATCTGCACCATCGGCAGTACCGGATCAGCGAGACGGCCGAGCTGCTGTGCCGCAAGTTCAGCCAGTTCACCGAGATCGACGAGCTGCTCGCGCCGCTGGCCGACCCGGAGCGCGTCGCGGTTCGCGGGGTCGTCGACGAGCTGCTCGCCGCCGGGGTGCTGGTGGTGGAGGGCTCCACGGAGCACCGGACCGAGCGGGCGCTGCTGGCCGCGTGGTCGAGCTGGGGTGCAGGGGCGCGGCACTTCCACTTCGCCAGCCGCACGCTGAGCGACGACGACTACCAGGACGCGGACGAGCACGACGCCGCCCTGGACAGCAAGCTGGTCGACTTCCCGCCGCCGTCGCCGTTCGCGCGCCGGGGCGTCGCCGAGGTCGGGCTGCCCGAGCTGGGGGCCGCCCCGGACTGGGGCGACCGGGGCCTGTTCGAGGTGCTGCTGGACCGGCGGACCACCCGCGAGTTCGGCGCGGAGCCGCTCGGCGTGGTCGAGCTGGCGCACCTGCTGGCGATCCTGGGCGGCGCGTCCCCGACGCGGCAGCGGATCGGCCGGACCGGGACCGTGTTCAAGACGACGCCGTCGGGCGGGGGTCGACACCCGATCGAGCTCTACGTGCACGCCACACGCGTCGACGGGCTTGATCCGGGGTGGTACCACTATGACGGGAGAAATCACGTCCTGGAGCCGCTTGGGGCCGTGTGGGGGCGTGCTGAGCTCGCGCGGGGTGCCGGGGACCAGGACTGGATCGGCGAGGCGGCGGCGGTGATCACCTACACCGGGCTGTTGGAGCGGACGAGGTGGCGCTACGACACCCCTCGGGCCTACCGGGTCGTGCAGCTCGACGTCGGCCACCTGTCGCAGACCGCGTACCTGGTGGCGACCGCGATGGGACTCGGGGTCGGTTTCACCGCGGCGCTGCGCGACGAACTGGTCGAGCGGGCGCTCGGATGCGACCCGACCGAGGAGGTCGTGCTCGGGATGACCGCGATCGGCCCCTTACCCCTGTGAGCCGGCCGGCGCATCGGGCTGAGCCGGGCGGGCGAGTTGAGCGAAAGTGGCTCCACGGACCCCGAAAGAGGACTTAGGCTGCCCGCTGCCCCCATAGCCCAATCGGAAGAGGCAGGCCCCTTAAAAGGGTCCCAGTATGGGTTCGAGTCCCATTGGGGGCACAAACTCCGCCATGCAGGCGTCCACCTGCATGTTTGTGTCAGGTTTCGGTCGAGGAACGGTCGCGTGACGGGCTTCGGCCCGCTTTCGGCGTGGTGACCGTGTGTCGCGAGTGACACGAGCGTGCGGCCTGGATCAGCCGACTTTCGGTCGTTTTTGATCGCGGAAAGTGACAGTGCGGCACGCGTCACAGTTGCCGTCGACGAGCGTGCTCCGCGCCGCTGACATCACGTGATAGCACGCGCTAGCATGAAGCGTGATGAAGATGCTGCCGGTCCGGTTCGAGGAATCCGAGATCGAGGAGATCCGTGCTCAGGCCGCGGCCGAGGGTCGCAGCCTCCAGGACTTCGTCCACGACATGCTGATGACCGCGATCGCGACACGAACCCAGCGCCGCCGCGCGGCGCTGGACCACGTCCTGCGCGTCAGTGAGGGCCTGAACAAGCGGCTCGCTCAGTGATCGACTACCTCACGATCGAGGACCTGCTTGAGGTGGCCAACCGGGTCGTTGACGGCGAGGTGCTGGTGCGCGACATGGGGCTGCTCGCGTCCGCCGTCGCCCGCCCGCAGTCGACGGTGTTCGGCCAGGACGCCTACCCCGGCATCTGGGAGAAGGCGGCAGCCCTGATGGAGTCGCTCGGCCGCAACCACGCGCTGATCGACGGCAACAAGCGGCTCGCCTGGACTGCCACCTGGTTCTTCCTGGGGATCAACGGGCATCCCCTCGGCGAGCCGCTTGACGAGGAGGCCGGCGAGCAGTTCGTGCACGACGTCGTGACCGGCAAGTTGGAGATCCAGGAGATCGCCTCGGGCCTGGTCGGCTTCGCGGGCTAGGGCTTCGCGGGCCAGGGCTGCGCCGCGATCCGGCCGGCCCACCAAGCCGGCCGGATCGCGGCGAACGACAGCGAAGGACTAGACCTGCGCGGCGATCCAGTCGGTGACGACCTCGGCGAGGGTGGACAGCGGCAGCGGGCCGCCGGCCAGCACCAGGTCGTGGAACGCCCTGATGTCGAACCGCTCGCCCAGCGCCTGCTCGGCCTCGGCGCGCAGCCGCTGGATCTCCAGCCGCCCCACCATGTACGCCAGAGCCTGGCCGGGCGCGGCGACGTACCGGTCCACCTCGGACTCGATCTCCATCGGGGCCATCGCGGTGTTGTCGCGCATGAAGTCGATGGCCTGCTGTCGGCTCCAGCCCTTCGCGTGCAGGCCGGTGTCGACCACGAGCCTTGCCGCGCGCATGGAGTCCAGCGTCAGCATGCCGAACCTGGCGACGTCGCCCGAGTACAGGCCCATCTCCTCGGCCAGCCGCTCGGTGTAGAGGCCCCAGCCCTCGATGTAGGAGGTCACCGGCGCGGTGCGGCGCAGCAGCGGCAGGTCCGGCAGCTCCTGCGAGATGGTGAACTGGAAGTGGTGTCCCGGCACGGCTTCGTGGAACGCGGTTGCCTCGGCGGTGTAGCGGAACCGCTCGGTGACCTTGTCCGTGTTGGCGAAGTAGGTGCCGCGCCGCTCGCCGTCCATGGAGGCCGGCATGTAGTACGCGCCTGGCGAGCCAGCCGCCTCGACCGCGGGCACGGCCTCCACCTGGCACTCGTGGCTCGGCCGCAGGCCGAACCAGGACGGCGCGGCCTTGCTCGCCCTGCTGATCGCCTCGCGGGCGGCGTCGAGCAGCTCGTCCTCGGTGTTCCAGCGCAGCGCGGGATCGGTGCGCAGGTTGGCGAAGATCTGCTGGAGGTCGTCGGTGCCCATCGTCTTCGTGCCGAGCGCGATGTACTCCCGCGCGAGGTCCGCGACGAGCCTCAGCCCGGTCTCGTGCAGCTCGTCTGGAGTGCGGTCGGTCGTGGTGTGCAGCCGGCTCAGCGCCGCGTAGACCTGCTCGCCCTCGGGCAGCCAGGACAGGCCGGGCCGGTCGTCGGGGCGGCCGTGCGGCAGCACCTCGGTGGCCAGCACCTCGCGGTAGCCGGCGAGGGCCGGCCGGACCAGCTCGGCCAGCACCCGCTCGCGATCGGCGACGAAGTTCTCGTTGCCCTCGGCGGGTTCCGGCCGCAGGAACGGGTCCTGGTCGGGGCTGGCGGCGTAGGCGTCCAGCTGCTCGATCGCCGCGCGCACGAGCCGCGCGACCGGCACCCGTCCCGCCGCGATCCCCATCCGGTGCCGCGCGGCGATCGCGTCGAGGAAGGCCGGCACGGCCCGCAGCCGCGTCAGGTAGGCCTCGGCCTGGTCCTGGCTGGACACCGAGGCCGTCGGCAGGACGGACAGCACCTCGCCGACGGGGGCGAGGAACGAGCTGGCCACGGTGTACTCGACCAGCCGGCACTCGATGCGGTCCATGGTCGCCTCGGCCTGCTGGATGATCACCGCGCGCGTGGTGCGGTCGTCGGCGGACAACGCGTCCGGATCCAGCGCCCGCGCCCGCTGCGCGAGGTCGGCGAGCCGCTCGCCGACGGCCCGCTCGCCGTCCTCGGTGAAGTCGCTGAGCCGGTCGTCGTAGCCGGGGACGCCGAGCATGGTCGCGGTCAGCGGCTCGGCTCCGATCAGAACGCCGAAGAGTTCGTCGGCAAGTTCAACCACACCCGTCATTCCGTTCCCCCATGTCTGAGCGTGCATCGTTGCAACAGCGATGCTACGTGCCCAGATCAGCTGGACAGCCCAGGTCAGCCGTTCAGGTAGGCAAGCACGGCGAGCACGCGCCGGTTGTCGTCCTCCGACTGCGGCAGGCCGAGCTTGCCGAAGATGTTGTTGGTGTGCTTGCTGACCGCCTTCTCGGTGATGAACATGCGCGCCGCGACGGCGGCGTTCGAGCGGCCCTCCGCCATCAGCCCGAGCACCTCCTTCTCTCTCGGCGTCAGCGCGCCGAGCGGCTCGTCCCGCGCGTGCCTGGCCAGCAGCTGGGAGATCACCTCGGGATCCATCGCGGTGCCGCCGCCCGCGACCCTGCGCACCGCCTCGACGAACTGCGTGACGTCGGAGACCCGGTCCTTGAGCAGATAGCCGACGCCGCCCGCCCGGTCGGACAGCAGCTCGCGGGCGTAGAGCTGCTCGACGTACTGGGACAGCACCAGGATGGGCAGGCCGGGCACCTGCGCGCGGGCCTCGATGGCGGCCCGAATGCCCTCGTCGGTGAACGTCGGCGGGAGGCGAACGTCCACAACGGCCACATCGGGTCGGTGCGTGACGAGCGCGCGCAGCAGTCCTGGGCCGTTGTCGACGGCCTCGACCACCTCGAAGCCGTTCGCGTTCAACAGGCGGATCAGGCCGTCCCTGAGCAGGACGAGATCTTCGCCAAGGACAACTCGCACAGCGGCTCCATGATCGGGGTGGTGTCGGCGTCGGCCCCCGGTCGCGAGGGCTCCTCGCGGCCGGGTGTCGCGTCGCATGCTGCCAGCCCTCGGGCGCGGCGGCGTGGTCCGCCGGGTCCGCTCCGGACGGTGGCCGCGCCGCGCGCCGGCCCGGTCACCCGCGCGACGCAGCGGAGTCGGACCACTCGATCGGCGGGTGTTGTATCTACCTCGATCGGGCGAGGACAAATCGGCCAGAGCAGACCGGTCCGACATCGAGGGCCGTGTGGGCTACGGAGTGTTTGGCATTGTTGGTTTACTGTTCATGATCGTGATGCGGACCTGTTCGAGTTGTTTCCCGGGTTGCCGGCTTGCATTTCTTCAGGATTCGTAGAGTTGTTGATTTGGCAAGTGGATTGTGTGAGCAATTTTCACGTTCCTTCACCTGTTACCAGTTGACCGATAACGCGGTGGTTCGGGGAGGCTGATCCCGTAATGCCGGGTTTGACATCCGCCTCACGGCGCTGACCTGTGGGTTTGCTGTGAGCAGGATTGCCTGAATTGCTTCTGTATGCAACAACTTCTGATTGTGGAGTCTGTTTATGTCACTGGGCTGTTCGGCCTAACGTATGACTCTCAATGGACCATTAAGGATCCAGCTGGACGGCTAGTTTGAAGTGGGAAGTAACGGCCCAATGATTTCCGCGATGTTTCCGTCTGGGGGCGCGACCGTGCCCATATTGATTGCGCACTTGTAGCCTCGCCGTCGGCCTGCGGGGTGGATGGGATTAGCGTGAGAGCAATTGGTCGAATCAGGTGGGTAACCCTTGGCGTCATCGGCGCGCTCGCCGCGCTGACCGGCGTCGCGGCCGCGCCCGCCAGCGGCGCGACCGCCCCGCCGCGCGTGGACCTGCGGGTGCTCGTGGTGAGCGACGGCACGCCGTGGGTGGACGCGATCTCGCAGCAGCTCACCAGCGAGGGCGTCCCGATCACCGTGATCCAGGCCGGCCAACCCGGCCGCCCCGCGATCACCGACGGCTTCCTCGCCGACCAGCTGAACGGCACGCCGTGGGCCAAGTTCCAGGGCGTCGTGCTGCCCAACCAGGCGCCCGCCGGCGTGACCGCCGCCGAACTGGCCAGCCTCGCCGCCTACGAGCAGCGCTTCGGCATCCGGCAGGTGGACGCGTTCACCTACTCGAGCCCCGCCGTCGGCCTGAACACCCCGATCTTCGCCGGCACGCTGGACGGCGTCACCGCCAAGCTCACGACGGCGGCCACCGCCGACGCGTTCCGGTACCTGCGCGGCCCGGTCGCCTTCGAGGACAACGACCCGAAGATCGCCGAGAGCTACGGCTACCTCGCCACGCCGCTGCCGGACGACCCGACCACCGGCGCGCACTTCGAGCCCTACCTCACCGCGACCGTCCCCGGCACGAACACCCAGGGCACGTTGGCCGGCGTCTACCGGCAGGGCGGCCGCGAGCAGCTGGTCCTCGGCTTCGGCTACAACAACTTCCAGCAGCAGTACCGGCTGCTCTCGCACGGCGTCGTCACGTGGCTGACCAAGGGCGTGCACCTCGGCTACTACCGCAACTACTTCAGCGTGCACATCGACGACGTGTTCAGCGAGGACTCCCGCTGGAGCGACGTCGGCAAGTGCACCCCCGGTGAGGGCGACTGCGCGCCCGGTGTGCCGGCCACCACTCCCGTCCGGATGAACTCCGCCGACGTGGTCAACGCGATGCTGTGGCAGGCGACCCACAACTACCAGCTCGACCTGCTGTTCAACGCCGCAGGTAGCGACGAGGCGGTGGCGCAGAACGGATACGACCCGCTGACCGGGACGCTCCTCGCGCTGCACGGCTCCTTCCGCTGGGTCAACCACACCTACTCGCACGCGTTCCTCGGCTGCGTGCAGGACTTCACGGTCATCCCGTGGCGCTGTGCCACCGACCCGGCCACCGGCCAGACCCTCTACGTCGACCAGCAGACGATCTCCGACGAGATCAGCAAGAACGTCGCATGGGCGGGCGCGCACGGGCTGCCGATCCGGTCCGACGAACTCGTCGGCGGCGAGCACTCCGGCACGTTCATCCTGCCCCAGCAGCCCAACGACAACCCGAACTTCCTCGCCGCGTTGGCGCAGAACGGGATCGGCTGGCTCGGGCTGGACGCCTCACGGGAGAAGACCCAGCGTGCGGTCGGCCCCGCGCTCGGCGTGCCGAGGCACCCGATCAACGTGTTCTACAACGTGGCCAACCCCGCCGAGGAGGTCAGCGAGTACAACTGGATCTACACCTCGCGGGCCAACGGCGGCAGCGGCATCTGCGAGGACCACCCCGACACCACCACCTGCATCACGCCGCTCGACCCGAGGACCGGGTTCGCTTCCTACATCGTGCCGAAGCAGACCCAGATCACCATGGGCTTCGTGCTGGCCAACGACCCCCGGCCGCACTACATGCACCAGACCAACCTCGCCGAGGGACGGCTGGCCTACCCGGTGCTGGACGCCGTCCTGTCCAGCTACCGCAGCATGTTCGCCGCCAACACCCCGGTGACCAACCCCCGCCTCGCGGACAGCGGCCTCGCGCTGGAGCGGCAGGACGCCTGGCGCGCGGCCGTGAACGCCGGCACGGTCAGCGGCTACGTGCAGGGCGGCGCGGTCACGATCCAGGCCCCCGCCGGGATCGAGGTGCCGGTCACCGTGCCGGAGGGCACCAAGGTCGGCGGCGCCGCGTTCGGGCAGCAGTACGCGGGCGAACGCTCGGCGTACCAACGGGTCGACGCGGCGCACCCGACGGTCGCGCTGGCCCTGCCGTCGGCGCCATATGCGCCACAGGCCGCCCCGGCGCCAGCCGCGCGCCGGAGCTGACCGGATGCGTGTGGCGCTGGTGACCGAGGGCACCTACCCGCACAGTTTCGGCGGGGTCAGCGTGTGGTGCGACCAACTGGTGCGCGGCATGGCGGACTACGACTTCCACGTCGTGGCCCTCGTCGGCTCCGGCAACGAACAGCCGGCGTGGGAGCTGCCGGCCAACATCGCCTCCGTGCGGTCGATTCCGCTGTGGGGACCCGTGCCGGCCGGGCGCAAGCTCGGCCGGCGGGTCCTGCGGCGCTTCCGGCCGCTGATCCGGGAACTGGTCGACGTGCTGCTGGACGCGTCCGAGCCAGCGCAGCAGCACTTCGGCGACGTGCTGCGCGCGCTGTTCGACTACGCACAGCAGGAGGACCTCGGCGCGAGCCTGCGCGCCGAGGACGCGGCCATGGCGTTGACCGACGCGTGGCAGGACAGGTGGCTGCCTGGGGAGTCGACCGCGCCGACCGTGTTCGACGCGCTGACCGGGCTGCGGCTGCTCGAACACTCCCTGCGGCCGCTGGAACATCCGCCGGTGCGGGCGGACGTGTCGCACTGCGTGGCCAACGGCCTCGCCGCGTTGCCCGCGCTCGCGTCGAAGTGGGTGTACGGCACGCCGCTGCTGCTCACCGAGCACGGCATCTACCTGCGCGAGCGGTACCTCGGCTACCGGGGCGGCCCGTACCGGTGGCCGGTCAAGGCGCTGCACCTGGCGTTCCTGCGCCAGGTCTGCGCCCTGGCCTACCGGGAGGCCGGCGTGATCGCGCCGGGCAACGTCTACAACAAGCGGTGGGAGGAACGGCTGGGCGCGGACCCGGAGATCATCCACACCGTCTACAACGGGGTCGAGCCGGACCACTTTCCCGCCGTTGACGGCGAGCCGGAGGTCCCGACGGTGAGCTGGGCCGGCCGGATCGACCCGATCAAGGACCTCGAGACGCTGCTGCGGGCGTTCGCCTTGGTGCACAAGGAACTTCCCGAGGCGCGGCTGCGGCTGTTCGGCGGCACACCTAAGGGCGGCCAGGCCTACCTCGACCGGTGCCGCGGCCTCGCGGACGAGCTTGGCATCGGCGAGGTGGCGACCTTCGAGGGGCGGGTGGACAAGATCCGCGACGCCTACGCGGCCGGGCACGTCGTGGTGCTGTCCAGCATCTCGGAGGGCTTCCCCTACACCGTGATCGAGGCGATGACGTGCGGGCGCGCCTGCGTGGCCACCGACGTCGGCGGCTGCTCGGAGGCCGTCGGCGACACCGGGCTCGTGGTGCCGCCGCGCGACCCAGAGGCGATGGCCGCAGCGTGCCTCAGCCTGCTCACCGACACGGAGCTGCGGCAGGGGCTCGGCAACGCGGCGCGGGCGCGCGCCCTGGAGTACTTCACCGTGGACAAGGCGATCGGCACCTTCGACGGCCTGTATCGGGGCCTGGTCGCCGACGGCCGAGTGACGGAGCCCGCGGCATGAGGGAGCTCGCGACCGAATCGTTCGACACAGCGCGCCACCGTGCGCTCATGCCCTCGACGAGCGCCGGCGAGGAGAGGGCATGAGCGCTGAGACCGTGCCGGAGCTTCAGCCAATGGCTGACACGGTCGTCCTCCGTTCCCTCCCGCCCGTCGCCCCGCACACCGACCTCGACGCGCTCTGCGAACGGCTCCGCCCGGTGTGCGCCGGGGCGGTCGACCACTTCGAGATCGCCGCCGCGCTGGAGGCCGACGGCCTGAACGACAGTGCGGCGCACCGGACCTACGGCTTTCCCGACGTGTTCGCGCTCGCCGGCGAGCTGTTCCGGCGGGTGCCGCGCAGCCCGGCCGAACCCGAGCCCCAGCCGGATCCCTGGCAGACCAACCCGGCACGGCACGCGCTGCGCGGGATCCTGTTCGGGTTGCCGGCGTTGGCCTACCCGCCGGCCGAGGGGATCATGGGCGGGCGCGGTGCGGCCGTCGTGCTGGTCGTGTCGATGCTGATGTCCTGGGCGCTCAGCCAGGGCCTGTCCTACCTCGGGCACTTCCGGTTGGGCCAGCACGGGCGCGCGGACATGGCCAGGGCGCTGCGCGCCGGCATGGCGGTGTGCCTGCTGCTCCTGCTGTCTCTCCTCGCCGTCGTCGCTGCGGTGGCCAACGACGGCGTTCGGCTGACCCTGTTCGCGGCGGGCCAGGGCGGCTACCTCATCGCGGCGACCGTGCTGTTGGTCGCGGGCGATGACCTATGGCTGCTCTTCGCCCTGCTGCCCGGCGTGCTGGTCGGCCTCGGCTACCTGGTGCTAGGCCAACCCGCCTGGCTGGCCACCCCGGCGCTGTTCGCGCTCGCGGCGACCGTGCTGTTGACCATCGCGTTCGCCGTGCTGCGCACCAGGTCGGCGCGCGAGGCGCCGAGGCGGCGGCTGACCGTGGCGGAACTGCGGGGCTGCCTGCCGCACGCCGTGTTCGGCGTGCTCGCGGCCGGGCTGCTGGCGTTCCCCGTGGTCGGCGTGCTGCTGACCGGGGACCCGCTCGGCGCCGCCATCGCCGCGCTGCCGCTGTCGCTGTCGATGGGCGCGGCGGAGTGGACGCTGTACTGGTACCGCCGTCGGCTCGGCGCGCTGCTGCGGCGCACCAGGCGGCTCGTCGAGTTCGCCAGGCGGTCCAGGGTCGTGCTCGGCGGCGCGCTGCTGCGCTACCTGGTCGTGGCCGCCGCCCTGATCGTGCTCGCCGTCGGCGCGGTGGCCGTCCTCGGCGGAAAGGGCCTGCGGGCGGCCGATCTCGTCTCGTGCGCCGCCTACCTCGCGCTCGGCGGGGCGCTGTTCCTCGCACTGCTGTTGCAGGCGTGCGGGATCTTCCTCGCCGTGCACCTCGCCTGCGGCGCCGCGCTGCTCGGCGAGGTCGTGCTGTTGGTCGGTCGGGCCAGGTTCGGTTGGCCCGTCGACGTGATGTCGGCGCAGCTGTGCGTGTGCGGCGGCCTCGGCGTCGTGCTGTTCGGATACTCGGCCGCCGCACTCAGCCGGGCGGTCCGACACCAGTGATACCAAGACAAACCCAGAGGAGGATGTCCATGACGAGTGTTGTCGCGGTGACCGGAGCCGAGGGCTTCATCGGCTCACACCTGGTGGAGCTGCTGGTGCGGCGCGGCCACCGGGTGCGGGCGATGGTGCTGTACAACTCGTTCGGCTCATGGGGATGGCTCGACTCGCTGAGCCGGGACGTGTTGGCGCAGGTGGATGTCGTGCTCGGTGACGTGCGCGATCCCGCGTCGATGCGGGAGGTGGTCGCCGACGCCGAGGTCGTCTACCACCTGGCGGCGCTGATCGCGATCCCCTACTCCTACCGCGCGCCAAGGTCCTATGTGGACACCAACGTGACGGGGACGCTCAACGTGCTTGAGGCGGTCCGCGCCGCCGAGACGCCCCGCCTGGTGCACACCTCGACCAGCGAGACGTTCGGCACCGCGCGCACGGTGCCGATCAGCGAGTCGCACCCGCTCCAGGCCCAGTCGCCCTACGCGGCGAGCAAACTGGGCGCGGACAAGCTGGTGGAGAGCTACCACCTCAGCTTCGGGCTGCCCACGGTGACCCTGCGGCCGTTCAACACCTTCGGCCCACGGCAGTCCGCCCGCGCGGTGATCCCCACGGTGGTCAGCCAGCTCGCCGCCGGGCACAGCAGGCTGGAACTCGGCGCGCTCGACCCGACGAGGGACTTCCTGTTCGTCAAGGACACCGTCGAGGCGTTCGTCACGGTCGGCACGGCGCAGTCCTCCGCCGTCATCGGGGAGGACTTCAACGCGGGCACCGGCACGGAGGTGTCGATCGGCCAGCTCGCCGAGGACATCGTCCGGCTGATGGGTGTCGAGGCGGAGATCACCGAGGATCCCCAGCGCATCAGGCCGAAGGGATCCGAGGTGCTGCGGCTGGTCGCCGACGCGACCAAGCTGCGCGAGCGAACCGGTTGGGAACCCAGGTACACCAGGGACCAGGGTTTGCACGAGACCATCGCGTGGTTCCTGGACCCCGCGAACCTGGCCCACTACAGGCCCGAGCAGTACAACCAGTAGCAGCGGAGGAGATCATGCACGCGATCATCCTGGCCGGTGGCAAGGGAACCAGGCTCCGGCCATACACGACGCGACTGCCCAAGCCGCTGATGCCCATCGGCGACGAGTTCTCCATCCTGGACATCGTGCTCAGGCAGCTGTCCCAGCAGGGCTTCTCCAGTGTCACGCTGGCCATCGGCTACCTCGGCGACCTGATCAGGTCCTACGTGGGAGACGGCAGCCGCTGGGGCATGACCATCGACTACGCGACCGAGGACTCGCCGCTTGGCACCATCGGCCCGGTGCTGTGCATCAGGGACCGGTTACCCGAGGACTTCCTGGTGATGAACGGCGACGTGCTCACCGACCTCAACTACGCCGAGCTGTACGACCACCACCGCGCCACGCCGGCCCCGCTGACCGTGGCGACCTACCAGCGCCAGGTGAAGATCGACTTCGGCGTGCTGGCCACCAAGGACGGGCGGGTGGTCGAGTTCACCGAGAAGCCCACGCTCAACTACCGGGTCAGCATGGGTGTCTACGGCGTCAGCAAGCGGGCGCTGGAGACCTACCCGGCAGGCCTGCCGCTCGGCTTCGACGAGCTGGTGCTCGACATGCTCAGCCAGAACAACCCGCCAGAGGAGTTCGAGTTCAGCGGCTACTGGCTGGACATCGGGCGGCCGGACGACTACGACCGGGCGAACGCGGAGTTCGACGCCATCCGACCGCGACTGCTGAAGGGAGCGTAGCAACGCATGCGGGTCCTGCTCATCGGGGCGACCGGCTTCCTCGGCGGACACGTGCTGGATCTGCTGTCCGCGACCGAGGGGACCACGGTGGTCACCGCGGGCCGCTCGCCGGTCGCCGCGTCCGCCGCGCATCTCCGGCTGGACCTCGGCGGGGACGACGTCGCCGGGATCGGCTCGGTGCTCGCCGAGGCGTCGCCGGACGCGGTGGTGAACTGCGCAGGGGCGACCGGTGGGGAGCCCGCGACGCTGGCCGCCGCGAACGCCACCGGGCCGGCGCGGTTGGCGACGGCGATGCTGCGGGTGCGTCCGGCCGCGCGGTTGGTGCACCTGGGTTCCTCGGCCGAGTACGGCAGGGTGCCCGTCGGCGTGCCGGTCACCGAGGACGCGCCGGAGTGTCCCGTCGGCGCGTACGGGCTGGCCAAGCTCGGCGGCACCCGCGCGATCGAGGTGGCCCGCGCGGCCGGGCTGGCCGCGGTGACCCTGCGGGTGTTCAACCCGGTCGGGCCGGGCTCGGCGGCGAACAGCCTGTCCGGCAGGCTGGTCGCCGAGCTGGACAGGGCCATCGCCGAGGGCGACGACGTGCGGCTCGGGCCGCTCGGCGCGGAACGGGACTTCGTGGACGCCCGCGATGTCGCCCGTGCCGTGCTCGCCGCTCTCGAAGCGTCCACAGTGGACGCTCCGGTGCTGAACGTTGGCAGCGGGTCGGCCGTGCCGAGCCGGGTGCTCGCCGCGCTGTTCACCGGCGTCGCCGGGTTCACCGGCCGGGTGCTCGAGGAGGCGGCGGGCTCGGCGCGGTCGGCCGACGTGCCATGGCAGCAGGCCGACCTGCGGCTGGTGACCACGGCCCTGGGCTGGCGGCCGGGCACCGATCTCGCCGCCTCGGTCCGGGATCACTGGTTGGCGACGAGATGATCGTGCCCGCCTATTTCCATCCAGCCGTCGCACCGGGGGACTGGGCGGCCGTCGCGGCAGCGGCGGCCCTGGTGCGACTGGTGGTGCTCAACATCGCCGACGGCGCAGGCGAACGGCCGGACTGCGTGTTCCTGCCAGCGCTGGATCGCCTGCGCGCCAGCGACATCCCGGTGGCCGGGTACGTGGACACCGACTACGGCAGGCGCGCGGCCGAACTCGTGCTGCGGGAGGTCATCCGGTACCGCCAGTGGTACGGCGTCGATGAGGTGTTCTTCGACCGGGTCAGCACCGACCGTGCGCACCTGCCGCACTACGCGGCGCTGGCCCGCTCGGCGCGCGGCCTCGGCGCGCGGGGTGTCGCGTTCCACCACGGCGCCTACCCGGCAAGGGAGTACGTCGAACACGCCGACCTGGTCGGCGTGTTCGAGGGAGACCTGGCCGACCACCGCGCCGTGGTGCCGCCGAGGTGGGCACTCCGGTGCGCGTCGGACCGGTTCTATCATCTCGTGCACGGCGTCCCGGACGACTGCGTCCAGGACACGATCGACCGGGTCACGCGGTTGGGCGCGGCGCACTTCGCCGTCACCGAGCGCGGCGGCGCGAACCCGTGGGACCGGCTGCCCGGCTGGTTTCCGCACCACACGAGGAGGTCGCGCGAATGCGCACCCGGGCACTGAGCGCTCCCACCCTCTTAGGTTTGACCCTGGCCTGCGCGCTGCTGTTGGCGGCCTGTTCCAGCGGTCACGACGAGGCGGGCCCGACCCCGACGAGCAGCGCGGCCAGCAGCACCGAGGACAGCGCGACCGGCAGCGGCAGCGCCGCGCCGAGCAGCCCGCCGCCGTCGAGCGCGACCCCGTCCAGCGCCGCGTCGACCCCGCCGAAGGCCGGCACCACGGCCGTTCCGCCGCCACCGGCGGCCGGCGCGCGGTGGATTCCCGCGCCGGGCACGCCGTGGCAGTGGCAGCTGACCACGCCGGTCGACCAGAGCGTCGACGTGCCGGTGTACGACGTGGACGGCGTCGAGGTGAGCGCCGCCGACGTGCAGTCGCTGCACGCCAAGGGGCGCAAGGTGATCTGCTACGTCAACGTCGGCGCCTCCGAGGACTTCCGGCCGGACAAGAACGCCTTCACCCCCGAGGTGCAGGGCAAGAGCGACCGGTGGCCCGGCGAGAAGTGGCTGGACGTCAGGAAGCTCGACCAGCTGCGGCCGATCATGGCCGGGCGGTTCGACCAGTGCCGGGGCAAGGGGTTCGACGCGATCGAGGCCGACCAGGTCGACGGCTACAAGTCCGACACCGGGTTCCCGCTCACCGACCGGGACCAGCTCGCCTACAACCGCATGCTGGCCGGCCTCGCGCACGAGCGCGGGCTGTCCATCGGCCTCAAGAACGACCTCGACCAGGTGACCGACCTGCTCGGCGACTTCGAGTTCGCCATCAACGAGCAGTGCGCGCAGTACCAGGAGTGCGACCGGCTGTCGCCGTTCATCCAGGCCGGCAAGGCCGTGTTCCACGTGGAGTACGAGCTGAGCAACGACAGGTTCTGTGCCGCGAGCAAGGCACTGCGGTTCAGCTCGATGCGCAAGAACCTGAAGTTGGACGCGCCGCGCTGGCCCTGCTGACCGGTGGTCACACCTCGGGATTTCCCGTACTGCGCAGGAAGTCCGGGGTGTCGCGGCGCCAGGCCGGCACGGACAGCGAGTCCAGCGCGGCCACGATTCGCTTCTCCTCGTAGGTGAGGTGCGTCTCCAGCAGTGCGGCCAGCGTGTCCAGCTCGGTGCGCACCCGCCGCGCCTCGGCCGTGTCCCTGCTGCCCCCGAGGCCGCCGAGCAGGTCGGCGAGCCCGCGCAGCACCTCGTTCACCAGGTGATGATCCCGCTCCAGCTCGGCAAGCACCGGCCGCAGCTCGGGGAACTCCTTGCCAAGCAGGGGAAACGCGCCGCGGTCCTCGCCGGTGTGATGCCTGGTCAGCGCCGAGCAGAAGGTCAGGCAGTTGGCGCGCAGGTCCCGCGGTCGCCAGACCTCGCCGTCGAGATGCCTTTCGACGTCCTCGCGGAGCCGGTCCAGCTCGTCGCGGAGCCAGTTGTGCACGTCGATCAGCTGGTTGCCGAACGCCCTGGCGCGGTCGCCGGGCTCGGTGGGCTCGGTGGGTGATGCCAATGGTCGTCCTGTGGTTCGACGCCTCCGTGCCCACGACGGCCTGTGTGCCGGGTACACCGCGACGCTGAGGTGGACCCCATCATCCGCGCGGACGGGCTGTCAAGCGCGCCTGGCCGGGAAACCGTGCGCGCGGGCGGCGAGCACGACGACCAGTACCGGCAGCAGCAGCGCGAGAACGGTCCAGGGGACGGAGAGCGGGCCGGGCCCGGTGAGCAGGATCCCGCCGACGGCCCCGCCGCCCGCTATGGCCGTGTTCCACAGCGTGACGAGCATGGCCTGCGCGGTGTCGCCCGCAGCCCCGCCCGCGTCGCCGACGGCGGTCTGGAGGAGGCTCGGCGCGCCACCGTAAGCGAGGCCCCACAGCGTCACCGCGAGGTACACCAGGACCGGGCTGTCGGCCAGCAGCGCGAGGACGGCGGCCGCGACGGCGAACAGCACGGCGCTGCCGATGGTGAGGACCCGCAGCCTGCGGTCGATGTGCGCGCCGACGATCCAGATGCTGGCCATGGAGGCGACGCCGAAGACCAGCAGCACCACGTCGATGGAGCCGCCCATGCCGAACCGGTCGAGGAACGCGGCGACGTAGGTGTAGAGGATCGTGTGCGCCAGCACGAAGACCAGCGTGACGAACAGGACAGGGGCGACGCCGGGAACGGCCAGCGTCCGCGCGATCGGGGTGTGGCCGCCCCGTTGCTGCCCGGGGAAGTCCGGGACCATCGCGCCGATCCAGCCGAGCAGCGCGACGGCGAGCGCGGTCATCACCGCGAAGGTCACCTGCCAGCCGACGGCCTTGCCGAGGAAGGTGCCGGCCGGCACGCCGAGCGCCAGCGCGGCCGGGATGCCGGTCATCACGATGGACACCGCCTTGCCCTGGAGGTGCGCGGGGGCGAGGCGACGGGCGTAGCCGGCCAGCAGCGCCCAGACCAGGCCAGCGGCCACCCCGGCGACGAACCTGGCGACCAGCGTCAGCGGGAAGGACGCCGACACCGCGGTGACCGTGTTGGCGACGGCGAAGCCGGCCACCGCGGTCAGCAGCAGGCGTTTGCGCCGCCAGCTCGCGGTGGCCGAGGACAACGGGATCGCGGCGATCGCGCTGCCGATCGCGTAGATCGTCACCAGCTGGCCGGTCGTGGACTCGCTGACGCCGAGGCCGGCGCTCATCGCGGGCAGCACGCCCGCGGGCAGCGCCTCGGTGAGCACGGTGATGAAGGCGGCGGTGGCCAGCGCGACGAGCGCCCGCAGGGGAAGTCGTGGGGTTACGGCCGCCGCGCCGGGGGCGGTGGACGGCTCTTTGCTGCGCGTTTCCATGGACGTATGCTCGAACCATCACATCCATGTGAGGGTCAACGCGACGAGACGTGAGGTCGGGCACATGCGGATCGGCGAGCTGTCGGAGCGCACCGGCACACCCCGCAGGCTGCTGCGCTACTACGAGGAGCAGACCCTCATCCTGCCCGACCGCTCGGCCAACGGCTACCGCGAGTACGACGAGCGCATCGTGGACCGCGTCATGCAGATCAGGGGGCTGCTCGACGCCGGGCTGCCGACCAGGATCATCAAGCAGATCCTGCCGTGCCTGGACAAACCGAAGGTCATCCACATCTCTGACGCGACACCGGAGATGATCGCCACGCTCGAACTCGAACGCGACCGGATGACCAGCCGGGTCAACTGCCTGACCCGCAACCGCGACGCCATCGCCGAGTACCTCGACGCGGTGCGCGGCGACGTCCGGTCGGCCGGGGCCGTCGCGCGGGCGTGATCCCGTGTCACAGCAGGAGTTTCACAGCACGAACTCCGTGCCGTCGGGCAGGATCTCGGCCCCGCCGAGCCCGGCGCGTTCCCCGGACGCCGGGTCCAGCGCCGGGTTGGTGTTGTTGAGGTGCGTGTAGACCCAACGCACGCCGGGATGGTTGGCCAGCCTCGGCAGGCTGTCGGTCATCGGGAGGTGCCCCATGCCGGCCTGGCCGCTCGGCCCGCCGGTGGTCGAGCCCAGCTCGCCCGCGCCGTGGAAGGTGCCGTCCAGCAGGACGCAGTCCGCGTCGGCGACCACCTCGTCGAAGCCGTCCGGCCACCCGCCAAGGCACGGCGCGTACACCAGCACGCCGCCGCCAGCGGGATCCTCGATCCGGTAGGCCACCACCCAGTCACCGTCCACAGTGGACGCGTACTTCGGTCGCTTGGCCCCGACCGGGAAGGCCGTCGCGCGCAGCCCGCCGGCCAGCGGCACGGCCGTGCCCGGCGGCGCCACCCGCCAGGTCCACGACGCGTAACGGTCCAGCATCGGGCGCACGGCGAAGTCCTCGGTCAGCGCGCGCAGCACGAGTTCCGGCGCGTGCACGGTGAGCCCGGATCCCTCGCGCAGCACCAACAACCCGAGCGTGTGGTCCAGTTCGCCGTCGGTGAGCAGCACGCCGCGCACCGGGCTCTGTCTCGGCCCCGGGCCGGGAGCCAGCCGCGCCGCGCCCGCCAGCTGCGTCCGGATGTCCGGGGACGCGTTGAGCAGCCACCAGTCCCGATCGTTGCCGCTGACCGCGACGCAGTCCTGGCCGCGCGCCGGCAGCGTCCCGGCGCGGACGGCGGCGCACGGCCCGCACGCGCAGTTCCACTGCGGCACACCGCCGCCCGCCGCCGTGCCGAGCAGCACCACCCTCACCTGGCCACCGACCTCGGCACCAGCGCGGGCCGGTCCGGCTGGTCGGCGTCCCGCGCGAGGATCGTCCGCACCAGCCCGTGGTCCGGCGACAGCGAGCAGACCGGGTCGGTCGCCGCCGCGTCGCCGGTCAGCTGGAACGCCTGGCACCGGCAGCCGCCGAAGTCCAGCTCCCGGCGCGCGCAGCTCCGGCACGGTTCGCGCATCCAGTCCGTGTCGCGATAGGCGTTGAAGGACGCCGAGTCGTACCAGATCTCGGCCAGCGGCCGGTGCTGGACGTTCTCGATCGGCAGGCCGTCGATGACACTGGCCGCCGGGCACGGCAGCACGGCGCCGTCGGGCGCCACGGTCAGCTGCCGGCTGCCCCAGCCGTGCATGCACGGCTTGGGGTGCGCCTCGTGGTAGTCGGCTACCACGTAGACGATCTCCATCCGGTCGGCGAGGCGCTGCTGCGCGGCCCGCACGATCGGCGCGGCCGAGGCGAGTTGCGCCCTGGTCGGCAGCAGCGCGGCCCGGTTGCGCAGCGCCCAACCGTAGTACTGGGTGTTGGCCAGTTCGAGGCGGTCCGCGCCGAGTTGTTCGGCCAGCTCGATGATCCCGCCGACGTGGTCGAGATTCGCCTTGTGCAGCACCACGTTCACGGTCAGCGGCAGACCGGACCGCCGGACCACCTCGGCCGCGACGAGCTTGCGATCGTGCGCCCGCGTGCCGGCGAGCAGGTCGGCGTTCGCGCGGTCCGCGTCCTGCACGGACAGCTGCACGTGGTCAAGGCCCCTGGCGACCAGGTCCGTCGCCACCTCCTCGGTCAGCGCGAGCCCGCTGGTCACCAGGTTCACGTACATGCCGAGCCCGCTCGCGTGCTCGACGAGCCGGGGCAGGTCGGGGCGCGCCAGCGGCTCGCCGCCGGACAGATGCACCTGGAGCACGCCGAGCTCGCGGGCCTCGTCGAACACCCTGCGCCAGGTGTCGGTGGACAGCTCCTCGTTGCGCCGCACCAACTCCAGCGGGTTGGAGCAGTACGCGCAGTGCAGCGGGCACCGATGCGTCAACTCCGCGAGCAGCCCGAACGGCGGCTCGGTGCTTTCAGCCATCGACCCGCACCACCCGTCGCCTGGCCAGGTCGGCCACCAGTTCCGCCACGTCCTCGGGCCGCACTCCGTCGAACTCCTCGGCCAGTCCCTCGGTGATCTCCGCGATCGTGCTGCTGCCGTCGCACCGCGCCAGCACGGCGGCGGCGGTCTCGTTGAGCACCAGCACACCCTCGGGGAACAGCACGACGTCGCTGTCGCGGGTCCGGTCGTAGGCGCGGCGCACCCCGGCCCGCAGGCGCGGCACCGCGTCCCGCGCGGTCATCCGGCGACCCTGCCGTGGTAGTCGACCGCGTCCAGGATCGCTTGCAGGACATCGCACTTGAAGGCGAGGGCGGCCACGGCGGCCTCCTGCTGCTCCCTGGTGTTGCTGTGCCGCACCACGATGTCCACAGTGGACTTTCCCTCCTCGGCGATCACGGTGAGCCGCGAGGTGAAGTAGGCGAAGCCGTCCTCGGCGATCCACGGGTAGTGCGTGCGCATGTCCGCGAGCCTGCGGCGCATCAGGCCCGGCGAGAACATCTCGGTCAGCCCCGAGGCGACCGACTCGACCCACGGCCTGGTGCGGGCGAAGGTCAGGTACGCGTCGACGGCGAACCGCACACCGGGCAGGACGTGTCGCTCGTCGCGCACCTCCTCCCGCGTCAGCCCGAGCGCCTCGGCCATCCGCAGCCAGTTCTCCGCGCCGCCTTCCCCCGGCGCGCTGCCGTCGTGGTAGACGATCCGGTCCAGCCAGTGCCGGCGGATGTCGGGCAGCGGGCAGTTCGCCAGGATCGCCGCGTCCTTCTGCGGCAGGCAACGCTGGTAGTACCACCGGTTCGCCGCCCAGCACCGGAGTTCGTGCTTGCTCAGGCTGCCTTCGTGCAGCCGCAGGTGGAACGGGTGGTCGTGCCAGTACCGGGGAGCCAGCGCGCGCAGCGCGGCGATGAACTCCTCGGCCTCCCATGGTTCGCGCGCACCGGACAACAGGTCAGCTCCTCGCTCGGACTCCACGGACGGGACGGCGGTCGCCGCCCGGGGCGCGGGCGGCGACCACCGCGAGGAACTACGAGGTGCGGGCCGCGTACGCGGTGATTTCCATCGGGGTGTCGATGTCGCGGAAGCCGGGCTTTACCCAGGTCTTGCGGGCCGTTCCGCGGCTCGCGGGCGCCGGTGCGGTCTGACGGCTGACGTTCTTCGTGACAGACATGCGCTACTCCTCGGATCACGTGCTCCGTGGGCTGGCGCGGCGGCGGGTCCTACCGTATGCCGTGGCAGCACCTCCGCGCTAGACCGTCTTGGACGTAGTCGAAAGTCGTCGGATGACTCGGAGCTCGGAGCGCTCAGTTGCGCGCGGCCGGCATCCTGCGCAGCTGGTCGAGCACCGCGGGATCCTGCAACTGCATCCACTGGATGACCTCGGTGTAGGTGGCGCACACGGTGTCCCGCTGCTGGCACGCCTCGCCCATGAACTGCTCGACGGCGTTGCTGAACGCGCTGCCGTTCCAGTCGTTGAAGTGGTTGCCGATCACCAGCGGGGCGCGGTTGCCGTTGAACGCCGTCTGGTACACCGAACGGTAGGTGTCCAGCGTGATCTTGGTGAACTCCGCGCTGCGCGCCGGTTCGTCGCGCGTCTCGTTCAGCGCGAACCAGAGGTTGTAGTCCATCATCACGACGTTGCGGCCGAGCGCCGGCACGCGCACCTCGGGCATCGGGAACTCCCACATGCCGTCCTGCACGGTCGGCCAGGTGACGCCGAGGGTGACCTGGCTGGTGTCGTAAACCAGTCCGTGCTGCCGCATGGCGGGGAACAGCTGCTTGAAGTCGCCCTCAAGGCACGGCGTCCTGCCGCCGCGCACCGTCTTCGGGTCGAGCGCGAAACCCTTCTGCCGCGCCGAGTTCACCATGTCGAAGAACTGGTCAAGCTCCGAGTTCCAGTCGGCGGTGTTCCAGTGGCCGACGCTCGGCTGGTCGTCGGCCTCGCAGAAGTGCCCGTTGTAGTGCGTGCCGAGCTCGTGTCCCTCGGCGAGCGCCCTGTTGAGGTACTCGATGCGGGTCGCGATGTCCTGCGGTGGCCCGCCGAAGTGGATGGCCGAGGACCCCTTGTCGTGCCCCGGCGCGACGTACCTGTCGGCGTCGCCGTCGGCGAGCAGGTAGACGCCGGACAGCATGCCGGTCACGTGCGCGTGCACCTGCTTCGCGATGGGCAGCACCCGGTCCCAGTGCTCCTTGGACGCGGCGCCGTCGAAGGAGAACAGCAGGAACTGCGGCGGCTTCTCACCGGGGTTGAGCTTGTGCAGCCAGGCGGGCGCCTGCCCGGCGGGCGGCGGCGGCACGGTCGGCGTCGGCGCTGGCGGGCCGCTCGAGGAGGGCAGCGGCACGGCGGGCGCGGTGTCCCAGCTGCTCTGCGCCGCCTGGCCCGGTCTCGGCTCGCGGGCCCCGAGCACCGCGAGCACGACCAGCACGAGTGCCAGCGCCACTCCCGTCGTCAGCCAGCCAAGCCGCTTGCCGCCCCGCAACCTCAACACCGCTACCTGCCCCGCCGTTCTGGGTGATGGTCGTCGCCCAGGTAGACGATTCGGCGCGGTGTCGGGTTGTCCGAAAGTGGCTATGTGTGACGGAGTTGGTGCGCTGGGCCACCGGTCGGGCCATCGGTCAGGCCACCGGTTGGGCGATCACCACCTGGTTCTCGTCGTAGCCCAGCTCGCCGCCGACCCAGTGCCCGCCGCAGGTCACCAGCACCAGGCGGTGGCTGCCGGTCTGTGCGAACAGCTCGCCTGCCCGGCTCGGCAGCTCGTTCTTGTGCAGCGTGACGACGCTGGAGATCCGGTAGGTGTACTTGGTTCCCTTGTCGTTGAGCACCGAGATGTCCTCGCCTGCCCTGGCGTACCACAGCTCGGCGAACGGTCCCGTGCTGCCGCGCCAGTTCACGTGCCCGGCCAGCACCGTCGCGCCGGCCTGCGCCTCGAGGCCCGCGCCCCACCAGGTCGCCTCGTCGATCCGCTCCGGCACCGGCAGCACGCCGTCCGCGCCGACCTCCTGGCGGACCAGCGTCGCCGTGCCGCCCTGCGGCAGCCGGATGGTGCCCGGCCGCTGCCCGGCCGTCTGCGGCGCCTGGACGGGTGCCTTGGGCTGCTGGGCGGGGACCTGGCTCGGCTGGCCCTGCGGCGCGCTGCTCGGCGCGGCGCTGCTCGGTGGGTTCCGGTCCGGTTGCAGACCGGTGAACAGCCCGTCGCCGACCGGCCCCGGCGGCGGGGGAGCGGCCACCGGCGCGCCGATCACCAGGTTCGGCGGCGCGGTCCACACCGCCCCGCCGAGCAGGGCGAGACCGAGCACGCCGAGCACCACCGCGCGGCGAGGAGTCCGCGAGCGGACGGGGTACCAGCTCGCGAACTCGTCGTGGCCGAGGCTCGTCACCGCTGCCCGGTCGCCTTCCGCCGGACGACGACGCCGACCAGCGCGGCGCCGAGCAGCACGAGGCCGCCGAAGCCGAACAGCCCGGCGGGCTCGACCGCGCTGACCACCGCGGCCCTGCCGACGGCCGCGGGCGGCGTGTCACCGGCCGGGATCGTGCTCGGCACGATGACCTTGTTCGGCTTGTTGACCAGCGCGAGCGCCAGCGTCTGGCCCGGCGTGACGGTGCCGCAGACCGACGGCGGCGAGTTCGCGTCGAAGGACTGCTCGTAGCCCTGCGGCGCGGCCGTCTCGATCAGGCAGATGTCCTGCGGCGTCTTGAGATCCGGCACGGATGCGGTGCCGTCCTGGCCGGTCTGCACGACCGACGGCTTGCCGTCCGGGCCGACCAGCGGCGTGCCGTCCTGCTTGACGGCCGGCGCGGCCTTGTCGGCCGAGGTGATCCGCAGCGAGACCCCGGCGATCGCGGCGTGCGAGTCGGCGTCGGTCTTGGCGATCTTCACGACACCCGGCGCGGTCTGCGCGGTCGTCTTGGCCTCACCGGGCAGCTTCGTCTCGCCGCCGGTGGTGACGATCTGCTGCACGGTCGCGTCGTTCGTGGGGATGTGCACCTTCGGCTTGTCGGCCGGGGCGTCCACGCTGATGGCGACCTTGGGGTTCGGGCCGGTCGGCGTGACCTTCACCGCCAGCGGCGCGCCGTCCGCGCCGGTCTTGACCGTCCCGGTGGTCGCCCCGCCGTCGAGCTGGGCGTCGGTGAGCGTCAGGTTGACCGGCACGCCGGCGACCCCGGTCTTGTCCGGCCGGTTGACCTGCACGGTCCAGTTCCCCGGCGTGCCGATCAGCTGCGGCTCCTTCGGCGCGGTGATCGACGTCGTCCACGGTCCGTGGTTCGTCGTCGCGTCGGCCTTCAGCCGCGCCACGGCGTCCTGCGCGGTCTTGGGCAGCGCGTTGAAGTGGGACGTCTCGTCGTAGGCGACCTTGTCGTAGGTCCGGCTCGGGTCGAGCCAGGACGGGTCGTCCGCGTGCGCGGTCCAGCTGTGCAGCAGGTGGGCCAGCGCGGCCGCCTCGTCCGCCGAGGTGGTGCTGGTGTAGCGCAGCAGCAGGTAGGAGATGTCCGAGGCGACCTCGGGCGACAGGTGCTGCCCCCACTTGGTCAACAGCTCGTCGCCGTCGTGGTACTTCTCCTGGCTGTCCGGGGCCTTGAACTCGAACCGGACGCACCAGACCTGCTTGCCGTCCACGACGTAGGAGCCGAGCCAGTCCTTCGCGTCCGGATTGTGGAAGTAGGGCTGCGCCGGCGTTTCCCAGCCGATGCCCTGCTGGGGCGCTGCGCCCGCGTTGCCGGGCATGGCCAGCAGGGACATCCCCGCAACCACCGACATGCCGGCCAGGCCGGCGACCAGTCGTCTCCACCCCATGGTGATATCGACTCCTCAGGTCCGGGGATCCCAGGTGCTGGTGGCCGATCGGTTCCCGACGAGCCACCCGTCGGGACGGCACCGCCAGCGAGCCTTGCGGGTAGATCCGGTTCCAACAAGCCGCCAGGGGGACGAATGCGCTGGTCATGATCCATTCCGCTGGGTGTCCTCGATTGCGCGTGCCCGGCCCGGACGGCCTAGGGTCGGCACGGATGGCGGCACGGTCCGCGACCCAGTGCTCACCGAGCGCGTAGGTAAAACTCGCTTTACTCGATGGGAACTGATCAGCGCCCAGCCGCGTTGAACCCCGTGACGGCGCCAGTACGCCCCAGGAGGATCAGGTGCGCACCACCAGCAATCCCGCGTTCCGCAATCTGCCGACCGGCGGCTACGCGGGTTTCGGCTCGCCCCAACAGGCGGCGGGGTACGGCTACCAGCAGCCGGCCGGGTACGGCGGCTACCAGGAGGCGCCGCCGGTCGCGGCCGAGCGCCCGATCACGATCGACGACATCGTCACCAAGACCGCGATGACCCTCGGCCTCGCCATCGTCACCGGCGCGCTGACGGTCGCGTTCCAGCTCTACGCGCTGGCGCTGCCCGCGCTGATCGTCGGCCTGGTCGTGTCGATGGTCATCATCTTCAAGCGCACCCCGAGCGCGCCGCTGGTGCTGACCTACGCGGCGGTGGAGGGCGTGCTGCTCGGCGCGATCACCGGCCTGTTCGAACACCTCGTGCCCGGCATCGCATTGCAGGCCATCGCGGGCACGTTCGGCGTGTTCGTCGCGATGCTCGTGGTGTACAAGACGGGCGCGGTCAAGGTCACGCCGAGGCTGACCAAGTGGATCATCGGCGCCACGGTCGGCGCGGCCGTGCTGATGCTCGCGAACCTGCTCGTCGGCCTGTTCGGCGCCAACCTCGGCCTGCGCGACGGCAGCCCGATGGCGATCGTGTTCAGCCTCATCGTGATCGGCATCGCGGCGTTCAACTTCCTGCTCGACTTCGAGCAGGCCAACGAGATGATCCGCACCGGCATGCCGGCCAAGTGGGCTTGGTGGGCCGCGTTCGGCCTGATGACCACGCTGGTCTGGCTCTACCTGGAGATCCTGCGCCTGCTGTCCTACCTCCAGCGCAACTGACTCATGCCATGAAGGGACCCGTCAGGACGCCCGTGTCCTGGAGGGTCCCTTCATGACGTCAGCGCCACTTGTCCTCGGGTAAGTCCAGGCCGACCAGGATCAGGCACGCCGTGCACAGCTGGCCGCCCTGTTCGCGGATCACCCGGCCGGGCGGCACGGAGTGGTCGCAGGCCGCCTCGTAGTAGCCGCGGTCGGTCTCGGTGGTCTGGTTGGCGGGAAACGCATGGCAGCGATCGTCGTACCCGCTCTGCCACCAGATGTACCGCATGAGCCCCTCCTTACTTACAAGTAGGGAACGGGCCGGCCGCGCGGGCATGACGCGACTTTCGGTGATTGACCGCGTACACAACGAGAACGGCCCCCGGCGGTGCGCCGGGGGCCGTCTGGTTCACCTGATCAGCTCAGTCGTTCGAGCACCATGGCCATGCCCTGGCCACCGCCGACGCACATCGTCTCCAGGCCGAACTGCTTGTCGTGGAACTGGAGCGAGTTGATCAGCGTGGTCGCGATCCGCGCGCCGGTCATGCCGAACGGGTGGCCGACCGCGATCGCGCCGCCGTTGACGTTCAGCTTGTCCAGGTCGACACCGAGGTCCTGGTAGGACGGGATCACCTGGGCGGCGAACGCCTCGTTGATCTCGACCAGGTCGATGTCGTCGATCGTCATGCCGGCCTTGGCCAGCGCCCGCTTGGACGCCTCGACCGGGCCCAGCCCCATGATCTCCGGCGAGAGGCCGGTGACGCCGGTCGACACGATGCGCGCGAGCGGCGTGATGCCGAGCTCCTTCGCCTTGGTGTCGCTCATGATCACCAGCGCGGCCGCGCCGTCGTTGAGCGGGCAGCAGTTGCCTGCGGTGACCCGGCCGTCGGGCCGGAAGACCGGCTTGAGCGTGGATGTCTTCTCGTAGTTCACGCCGGGACGGGGGCCGTCGTCGGCCGAGACCACGGTGCCGTTGGGCAGCGTCACCGGGGTGATCTCGCGCTGCCAGAAGCCGTTGGCCAGCGCCTTCTCGGCGAGGTTCTGCGACCGCACGCCGAAGTGGTCCATCTCCTCGCGGCTGATGCCCTTGCTCAGCGCCAGGTTCTCCGCGGTCTGGCCCATGGCGACGTAGATGTCGGGCACGCCGCCGTCCTGGCGCGGGTCGTGCCAGGAGTCCGCGCCCTGCTCGGCCACGGCCGCGCTGCGCGCCTCGGCGTCGGCGAACAGCGGGTTGTGCGTGTCCGGCCAGCCGTCCGAGTTGCCCTTGGCGAACCGCGACACGGTCTCGACGCCTGCACTGATGAACACGTCGCCCTCGCCGGCCTTGATGGCGTGCAGCGCCATCCTGCTGGTCTGGAGGCTGGACGCGCAGTAGCGGGTCAGGGTCGTGCCTGGCAGGTTGTCGTAGCCGAGCAGCACCGCGACGACGCGGGCCATGTTGAAGCCCGACTCGCCGCCGGGCAGGCCGCAGCCGAGCATCAGGTCGTCGATCTCGGCGGGGTCGAGCTGCGGGACCTGGGCCAGCGCGGCGCGGATCATCTGCGCGGTCAGGTCGTCGGGGCGGATGTCGACGAGGGAACCCTTGCCCGCGCGCCCGATCGGCGACCGGGCGGCGGCGACGATGACAGCCTCAGCCATTACGGAACTCCTTTGTTTCACCGCAACGATGCCAGCAGCGTAGTGAACCGTGTCTCCCTCCAGGATGGCTGGGAGACGACCGTCACGACGGGATGAGCGGCGAATCCTGTCGCCGATTCAACCGGTTGAGCCACGCGATCGCCTTCGTCGTCGGCCGGTTGGCCTCCGCGGTCGCCGACCGGCGGGGCAGCGCAGGCAGCGGCCCGCCGCTCCACACCCCGGCCACGCTGCACAGCGGCGCCAACAGCACCGCGGCAGCGGCCTCGTAACCCGCCGCGTTCGGGTGGAACCGGTCCGGGCTGAACAGCTCGCCCGGCCTGGCCAGGAACTCCGGCGACAACAGGTCCGCGAGCGGCACCGGTGTCCCGCCGACCTCGTCGACGGCCCGCCGCTGCGTCCGACCGAGCGTCAGGCTCCACGTCCTGGCCACCGATCGCAGCGGCTGCGGGATCGGCAGGATCGCGCCGAGGTCGGGGCACGTGCCGACGACCACGCCGACACCCGCCGCGCGCAGCCGCTCGACCTCCGTGGCCAGCATCCGCGCCGACGACCTGATCGGGATCGTGTCCGTCACGTCGTTCGCCCCGATGATCACCAGCGCGACCTCCGGCGGCACCGGCGGCGTCCCGTCCGCCCGCTCGGCCAGCGCGCCGTCCACCTGTCCCGCCAGGTCGGGTGTGGTCGCGCCGCTGATCGCGTACGTCGTCAGCAGCACCGGCCGCTCGGCCTCCTCGGCCAACCCGACGGCCAACAGCACCCCGGGCAGCTCCCGCTCGGACTCCACCCCGACACCCGCCGCCGACGAGTCGCCGAACACGCCGAACCGCAGCGGCGTCGGCCCGTCGTGCTCGCCGAGCGGCACCGGCCCGGTGCCGTCGGGCAGGTACACCCCGTCCGCGTGCAGCGGCGGATCCTCCGGCACTCCGATCACCAGCCTGGCCCGCTTCGACTGCTCCATGAACAGCCCGTAGGCGACCCCGGACAAACCCCCAAGCGCCCCGGCGGTGAGCACCACCGACCGGACCGCGCGAAACCCCGTCACTGCCGAACCTCCCCCAGTCGTCAGTTGGTCAGTGCAACCTGCTTTCGGACACAGGTCATTCCCGGTCGCACTGATTCGCTGATGGGTAGATAGTCCGTTACGGGAGCGGGCCGACCAAGATCGGGGTCAGGGCGCGCGGGCGGAGGTTACGCTCTGCCCATCGTCTCGCTACGTGGGAAGGACTCCGGTGGAGTACGTCGAGCACGTCGTCGACCTGGTCGGTAACACCCCGCTGGTCAAGCTGGGTTCGCTGACCGAGGGGCTGTCCCCGTTGGTCCTGGCCAAGGTCGAGTACCTGAACCCTGGCGGCAGCGTCAAGGACCGCATCGCGCTGCGCATGATCGAGGCGGCGGAGCGCTCCGGCGAGCTGAAGCCCGGCGGCACGATCGTGGAGCCCACCTCGGGCAACACCGGTGTCGGCCTGGCGCTCGTCGCCCAGCGCCGCGGTTACAAGTGCGTGTTCGTCTGCCCGGACAAGGTCAGCGAGGACAAGCGCAACGTCCTCAAGGCCTACGGCGCCGAGGTCGTGGTGTGCCCGACCGCGGTCGCGCCGGAGCACCCCGACTCCTACTACAACGTCTCCGACCGGCTGGTCAGGGAGATCCCCGGCGCCTGGAAGCCCAACCAGTACTCGAACCCGGAGAACCCGGCGAGCCACTACCACTCCACCGGTCCGGAGCTCTGGCGGCAGACCGAGGGGCGGATCACGCACTTCGTGGCCGGCGTCGGCACCGGCGGCACGATCTCCGGCACCGGGAAGTACCTCAAGGAGGTCTCCGGCGGCCGCGTGCAGGTCATCGGCGCGGACCCGGAGGGCTCGGTGTACTCCGGCGGCTCCGGCAGGCCGTACCTGGTGGAGGGCGTCGGCGAGGACTTCTGGCCGGACGCCTACGACCGGTCCATCTGCGACGAGATCATCGCCGTGTCCGACGGCCACTCGTTCGACATCACCCGCAGGCTCGCCCGCGAGGAGGGGCTGCTGGTCGGCGGCTCGTGCGGGATGGCGGCGGCCGCCGCGCTGCGGCTCGCCGAGCGGTGCGGCCCGGACGACGTGATCGTCGTGCTGCTGCCCGACGGCGGTCGCGGCTACCTGTCCAAGGTGTTCAACGACACCTGGATGTCCACCTACGGCTTCCTGCCGCCCGCCGCCGGCACGACCGTCGGCGACGTGCTGCGGCGCAAGGACGGCACCATGCCGCAGCTGGTGCACGCCCACCCGAACGAGACCGTCGCGGACGCCGTGGCGATCCTGCGGGAGTTCGCCGTGTCGCAGATGCCCGTGGTCAACGCCGAGCCGCCGGTGATGGCCGCCGAGGTGTCCGGGGCCGTCAACGAGCGCGACCTGCTCGACGCCCTGTTCACCGGCAAGGCCCAGCTGGCCGACCGGCTGGAGCTGCACATGTCCCCGCCGCTGCCGACCATCGGCGCTGGCGAGCAGGTCAGCGCGGCCATGGCCGCCCTGTCGCACGCCGACGGTGCGCTGGTGCTCGAGGACGGCAAGCCGGCAGGCGTGGTCACCAGGCAGGACCTGCTCGGCTTCCTCGCCGGTCGCTGAGCCGTCGCGGAAACCTTCGCGGAAACCTTCGCCGAGCCCGTGGTTGGCTGGTCCTGTCGGTGTCACCGGACAGGACCAGCCGGGCCGGGCGCGGGGCGCTGACCTGTTGTTCGTCAGGTTGTTATGGGTGCGGCGGTGCTCCGAGTGGGCTACCGCGATAGCGTTGGCCGAGACGTATACCACCATGCCCATAGGGGGTCGGAAACCTGATGAGCGCTCCGCAGCCGCCGCAGGACGCGAGCGGTAACCCGCCGCAGGAGCAAGCACAGGGCGGAGCGCCGCAGGCCGCGCCGCCGCCAGATGCCACCCAGGTGGTGTCGCACGGCCAGCAGCCGCCCGCGCCGGTCAACCCCGACGCCACCCAGGTCGTGTCGCCCGGCCAGCACTTGCCCCCGGTGGCAAACCCGGACGCGACGCAGGTCGTCTCGGCGGGCCAGCAGCCGGTCGCGCCGGTCAACCCGGACGCCACCCAGGTCGTGTCGTCCGCCCAGCGCGCCGCCGCCGGGGTCAACCCCGACGCGACGCAGGTCGTGACGCCCGGCCAGCAGCCCCAGTTCGGCGCGCCGTCCGGCGGCTTCCCGGCCCAGCAGCCGAGCTTCCCCGGCGCGGGCCAGCAGCCGCAGTTCGGGCAGCAGCCGGCCTACGGCCAGCCGCAGGCTCCCCAGTTCGACCAGCAGCAGGCCTACGGCCAGCAGCCGGGCGGATGGCCCGGCGCGCAGCAGGCCGCCCCGCAGCAGCAGCCGTGGGGCGCGGCGCCGCAGCAGGCGGCCCCGTACGGACAGGGCGCGCCCGCGTTCTCGGTGGGCGGTGGCGCAGCAGGCGGCAAGGGCCTCGCGCTCACGGCCGCCATCCTGGCCGCCTTCTTCGGCGTGCTCGTCGGCATCCTGGTCGCGGTGGACTGGTCGGACTACGCGAGCGCGGCCGACACCCTCAAGAGCGTGCAGGAAAGCGCGGCGAAGTACGGCGTCAAGGTCCCGACGCCGACGCTGGGTGGGGCGTTGATCTTCTACCTGATCCTTGAGCTCGTCGGCGCGATCGGCCTGCTCGTCGGTGGCGTGCTGATCTTCCTCAAGAAGTCGATCGGCTCGTTCGTCGCCGCAGGCGGCGCCGCCGTGCTGCTGCTGATGGCGATTCTCGTCGGCGCGCAGTACAGCTTCAGCGGCCGCTCGGTCCTCTACATCATCATCGCGCTGGTGGTCGCCGCCGTCGCGATGCTGCCGCAGACCCGCCAGTACCTGGCCGGCGGCTCGGCCACCGGCCAGCCCGCCCCGGCCTACGGCGCGCCGCAGGGCGGCTTCGGCCAGCCGCAGCAGCCCTACGGTCAGCCCCAGCAGCCCTACGGCCAGCAGCCCGGCTACGGGCAGCAGCCCGGCGGGTACCCGCAGCAGCCGCAGCAGCAGCCGCAGCAGGGTGGCTACGGGCAGCAGCCGCCGCAGCAGTGGTGACGACCTGAGTACGGACCTGCGAGACAGCACGCCGAGTTGACGTAGCTGGCAGCACAATGCAGGTCATGACATACCCACCGCAGCAGCCCCCGGCCGGTTGGCCGGGGGCTGTCGGCTATCCGGAGCCGGTGCGCAGACCGTCCGGTGGCCTCGCCATCACCGTCGCGGTCCTGGCCACCGTGCTGTTCCTGGTCGAGACCTACTTCGCCGTGGTCACTGCGGACACGGTCTTCCACCTCGGGATCTTCGGCTGGAACGTCGACGGCGAGTCCGCAGGCACGCTCGACTACTTCCTGTTCGGGCTCGAGATCGTGATCCTGCTGCTGATCGGGGCCGGCGCGATCATGGCGTTCGGCCGCAAGTCGATCGGCGCGACCCTGCTGGTGGTCGCCACGGGCCTGTCGCTGGCCAACTTCGGCTACGCGATCGTCCGGACCGGTGGCGAGGTCCTCCAGTTCGGGGCGATCTTCGAGTACAACCCCTTGTCCGGGTTCTTCGAGGTCCTTGATCTGCTGCTCACCATCGCCGTGCTCGTCCTCGCGGTGCTGCCGGCGACCCGCCGCCAGCTCGGGAACGCCCGCCCGCAGCAGCCTGCCGGCGGCCAGCAGCCGCCCTACGACCAACAGCCGTACGGCTACCCGTCGCTCGGCGGCTACGCGCCCCAGCAGGCCGAGTACCCGCCGCCGCAGCCCGAGTACCCGCCGCAGCAGGCCTATCCGGCCCAGCCCGGCTACGCGGCCCAGCCCGAGTACCCGGCTCAGCCCGGCTATCCCGCCCAACCGGGCTACCCGCCCCCGTCGGGCGGCTACGCGCCGCAGCAGCCCGGGTATCCGCCGCAGCAGGGCAATCCCCCGCAGCAGTGGTGAGTGTGGTCCGAACGCGACGAACGGATCCGCCGTCGGGGCACGCGCACGCCAAGCCCCATCGGACTTTCGCAGGTGGGCAACTGTCCACTGCGGTCGTAGGCTCTGAACCATGACCGACAGCGCCGCCTCGTTCGGCTTCGAGACCAGGGCAATCCACGCGGGCCAGGACCCTGACCCCGTCACCGGGTCGGTGATCGTGCCCATCCACGCCACCTCCACCTACGCGCAGGACGGCGTCGGCGGCCTGCGCGGGGGCTACGAGTACTCCAGGACGGGTAACCCGACCAGGACCGCGCTGGAGGAGTGCCTCGCCTCCCTCGAGGGCGGCAGGCATGGCCTCGCGTTCGCGTCCGGCATGGCCGCGACCGACGTCGTGCTGCGGTCGGTCTGCCGGCCAGGTGACCACATCGTGATGGCGAACGACGCCTACGGCGGCACGTTCCGGCTCATCGACAAGGTGTTGCGGCACTGGGGCATCGAGCACACCCCCGTTCCGCTGACCGATGTGGACGCCGTGCGCGCCGCGATCCGGCCCAACACCAAGGTGATCTGGGTCGAGACGCCGACCAACCCGCTGCTCAACATCGCCGACATCGCGCTGCTCGCGCAGGTCGCCCACTCGGCGGGCGCTCGCCTGGTGGTGGACAACACCTTCGCGACGCCCTACCTCCAGACCCCGCTCGAGCTCGGCGCCGACGTGGTGACGCACTCCACCACCAAGTACATCGGCGGTCACTCCGATGTGGTCGGTGGCGCCGTCATCACCAGCGACGACGAGTTGGCCGAGCAGTTCGCGTTCCTCCAGAACGGCGCCGGCGGCGTGCCAGGCCCGTTCGACGCGTGGCTGACGCTGCGCGGCATCAAGACGCTCGGCGTCAGGATGGACCGCCACTCGGACAACTCCGAGCGGATCGCGGAGGCGTTGCAGCGCCACCCGAAGGTCACCAAGATCTACTACCCCGGCCTGCCGGAGCACCCCGGCCACGAGGTGGCGGCCAAGCAGATGCGCCGCTTCGGCGGCATGCTGTCGTTCCTGGTCGAGGGCGGCGAGGAGGCGGCGCTGCGGGTGTGCGCCCGCACCAAGCTGTTCACGCTCGCCGAGTCGCTCGGCGGCGTCGAGTCGCTGATCGAGCACCCCGGCAGGATGACGCACGCCAGCACCGCTGGCTCGCTGCTCGAGGTGCCGGCCGACCTGGTCCGCATCTCGGTCGGCATCGAGTCCGCCGACGACCTGATCGCGGACCTCACGGCCGCGCTCGACACGGTCTAGGAGCGTTCAGCCGGGGGTGTTCGCGGCCGTCACGGGCCGAGGACGCCCCCGGCCTGCTCGACCTTGCGTGGCGCCGGCGGCAGGTCGCGGTGGTCGAGGCAGCCCCCGACCAGCTCGACGACGCCGTCGCGCTTCACGTAGTGGCCTGGGTCGCTACAGCCGGCCTGGGCGACGGTGAAGACGGCGGCGCCGGTCAGTGCCGCCGCCGTGGTCAGCGCCCCGATCAGCGGGAGCACCGCGGCGACGCGCCCGACGAGTGCCATGCCACCTCCGCAGAGTTCTTCGCGCGTTCTTGGGGATCGGCGTCACAGGGGGCCAGCACGGCGTCACGTCCTGTTGTCGCTTCGATCACTACGCCGAGGGTACCCGCACGCGCACGCCGAGTCCCACCCCTCGAAGGCACTGCTTACGGGTGGTAGCGGGCGGCCATCTTGACGATGGTCCCGTCCGGCCCGAAGAAGATCTTGGGCGCGGACAGGGCGTTCCGCATGACGTAGGCCGCAAAGCCCTCGCGGCTGCACGGGATGGCGCCGAGCCCGTCGGGGCCAAGCTTGAGGCCGTTCTCTTGGCCGCCGCAGGAGAGCGGGGCGAAGAACGTCGCGTCCGGGGCCAACCGCGCGGAGTGCTGCTGGCCGCCGGGCACCGGCTCGGCGGCGCTGTCGTCGGTCGGCGTGTGCACCATGCGGGCGTCCCGCCACTGCACGACGCCGCTGTTCATCGAGATCATCCAGGCCACCGGCACGTCGGCAGGGCGCACGGCGGGCGGCTTCGTCGGCGTGCCGACCGGCGCGACCGTCGCCGGCGCGGCGGCCGCACTCGGCGCCGCCTGGCTCGACGAACTCGGTGCGCTCGACGCGCTCGCGGAACCCGACGAACCCGACGCGTTCGCGGCGATCGCCACGTCGGCCGTGTTGCGCGCCCCGCAGCCCGCGCTGGCCAGCACGGCGGCCGCGCCCGCCGCCACGAGCAGTATTCGCCCGATTGCCCTCATGTCCCAGACCCCCAGTGTTTCGACGCCCACGTGGTTTCGACGCCTACGTGCAGAAGGACGGCTGTCCAGCGCCCAGGTTGCCCTAGTGCCCGGCGTCGCACCGGTGTTCGGGCCGATCCGGCCCGGCCACGACGCACGACGGCCCCCGGCGGCGGTCGGAAGCCCGATCGTCGGCGGGGGCCGGGGTCGTGCGCGGCGATGCGCCGCCGACCAGAAGGCTCAGGCGGCCTTGTAGGGGACGGCCTTGATCAGGGTGACCTTCTGGGAGTTGCCGTTGGGCAGCTCGTACTCGCGGGTGTCGCCGTCCTTGGCGCCGAGCAGCGCCTTGCCCAGCGGCGAGTTGGGCGAGTAGACCTCCATCGCCCCGTGCGCGCCCTCCTCGCGGGTGGCCAGCAGGAACTCCTCGGTCTCGTCGTCGCCCTCGTAACGCACGGTCAGCACCATGCCCGGCGCGGCGATGCCGTTGGTGGTCGGCGCCTCGCCGACCTTCGCGGCCCGCAGCAGCTCCTGGAGCTGGCGAATCCGCGCCTCCTGCTTGCCCTGCTCCTCGCGGGCGGCGTGGTAACCGCCGTTCTCCCGAAGGTCGCCTTCCTCGCGACGCGCGTTGATCTCCGCAGCAATGACCGGGCGATTTTCGATCAGCTCGTCCAGCTCGTGCTTGAGCCGGTCGTAGGCTTCCTGTGTCAGCCAGGTCACCTGGTTCTCGCTCACGGTCACCAACTCCTCGTCTTACTCCAGGCCCACGGCTGTGGACTGGCAGCTCCCGGTCCACTTACGGCCCGGAACGGAAAAACACGGCCCGCCAGGGGCCGTGCTGCACCGTGAGAATAACACGCAGGCCGGGGTCAGCGGCCTTCGTTTCGCCTGCTGAGCCGCCTGAAACCCGCAGATCACCCGCTTGGCCGCTAGTTTTTGCCCAGGTACGCGGGTACCTGGTAAGAGCACCCGAATACTTCCCCTGTCGTGGGCCTGCCCGAGGTGTGCACGACCGTGCTGGCCGGCACGGAACCGTTGCCCGGCGGGATATACACCTCGCGCCGGCCGCCCTCGATACCGTCGTCGGTGCGGGCCCGCACGATGCACACGGCGGGCCGTTCCGGTTGGTCCCTGGTGACAACGAACGTGACCGCCACCGAGTCGCCGCCGCTGGTGTCGAACGACGTCACCGTCGTCTCGATCGGCTGCGGCCCGAGGTTGCGGTAGGCCACGACGGCGACCACCGCGCCGACGACCACGCCGACGCCGAGCAACACCCACCGCGTCCACCGGCCGCCGGAGCGCTTCGCGCGCGAGCCGTAGCGGTCGGCGAGCACGTCGCTCTGGGTCACGGCGGTTCCGCCTCCTTCGGCGCGAGGTGGGGTCCGGCCGACCGCGTCGCGGGGCCGGCGGGAACAATGGGGTGGTAGGTCCACGTTGAGTATCCCCGGGGCGGCGTTGCCCCATCCGGTGGGGCTGGACATTGCGAATCAGAGAGGGACCGCGTCGGTCATGGTTGAGAAGCTGCGCCTGATGGCGGTGCACGCGCACCCCGATGACGAGTCGAGCAAGGGCGCGGCCACGATGGCCCGCTACGTGGCGGAAGGCCACGAGGTCATGGTCGTGAGCTGCACCGGAGGGGAGGCCGGCAGCATTCTGAACCCGGCCATGGACCGCCCCGAGGTGCTCGAGAACATGGCGGAGATCCGCCGGGGCGAGATGGCCAGGGCCGCCGAGATCCTGGGTGTGTCGCACCACTGGCTCGGCTTCGTCGACTCCGGGCTGCCCGAGGGCGACCCGCTGCCGCCGCTGCCGGACGGCTGCTTCGCCGTGGTGCCGCTCGAGGAGTCCACCGAGGCCCTGGTCCGGGTGATCCGCGAGTTCCGCCCGCACGTCGTCACGACCTACGACGAGAACGGCGGCTACCCGCACCCCGACCACATCCGCTGCCACGAGGTGTCCGTCGCCGCGTTCGAGGCGGCAGGCGACCCGGACCGGTTCCCCGATGCCGGCGAGCCGTGGCAGCCGCTGAAGCTGTACTACTCGCACGGGTTCTCCCGGAAGCGGATGACGCTGTTCCACGAGGCGCTCGAGGCCGCCGGCATCGAGTCGCCCTACGGGGAGTGGCTGGCCAACTGGCCCGCCGACCGCCCCGACGTGATGGAGCGCGTCACGACCAGGGTCGAGTGCGCGGACTACTTCGAGGTCAGGGACGAGGCGCTGAAGGCGCACGCCACCCAGATCGACCCGACCAGCCGCTGGTTCGCGGTGCCGCTGGAGATGCAGCGGGAGCTCTGGCCGACCGAGGAGTACGAGCTGGCCAGGTCGCTGGTGGACAGCACGCTGCCCGAGGACGACCTGTTCGCCGGGCTGCGGGAGAAGGTGACCGCGTGATCGCGTTCGGGCCCGGCGGCGCCGGTCTCGCGGGCCTGCCGGCGCCGGTGGCCGTCGCCGACACGATGCCCGTCGTGCTGGCGGTCAAGGACCCGGAGCCCAAGGACAAGGGCGGACAGGGCGAGGACTTCGGCAAGTCCTCGCCGGTCGGCCTGCTGCTGCTGATCGTGTTCTTCGTCGCCGTGATCTTCCTGATCCGGTCGATGACCAAGCACCTCAAGCGGGTGCCGGCGAGCTTCGACCCGCCGGAGGACGACGCGCCTGCCGCCGAGGCGTCGGCCGAGGCGACGGCCGAGGCGTCGGCCGTCGCCGCGTCGAGCGCGACCTCGGACGCGCCCGAGCCGGACGGCGGCCCGAAGAAGGAGGCGTAGCCCCGACGTGGTGGACGACGAGGACTTCGACAGCTGGTACGGGCCGTGGGCACGCCTCGACCCCGAGGCGGTCGCCGGGCTGTTGGCCGACCTCGACGTCGACTGGTGGGTGTCGGGCGGCTGGGCGGTCGAGCGGTTCACCGCCGTGCCGAGGGAACACCACGACATGGACGTCGGGGTGTTCGCCGACGACCTGGCCGAGGTGCTGGCCTGCCTCGGCGGCACGCACCAGGTGTGGGCCGGGGGCGGCGGCGCGCTGCGCCCGCTGACCGACCCGGCCGACCTGCCCGACTGGGCCGACCGGCTGTGGGTGCGCGAACGCGCGGACGCGCCGTGGCAGCTGGACATGGGGCTGACCCGCCGCTGGCAGGACCAGTGGGTGTACCGCCACGACCCGACGGTCACCATGCCGCTGGCCGAGGCGACCTGGACCAGCAAGGGCATCCGCTACCTGCGTCCCGAGATCGTGCTGCTGTCCAAGGCCCGCAGACCGGACGCCCCGCGCGGCAAAGCCGACCTCGCCGCGATCGTGCCGTGGCTGGACGCGCGCGCCAGGCAGTGGCTGGCCGACCGCCTCGGCAGCCTGGACCCGCAACACCCCTGGCTGGCCCGGTTGTAGTCCGTGGAGGCGCGGTCAGGACCCGCAGGAGATCACGCAGTCGGCATCCGGAAGGACCGCCTGCGGAGCAAGGGGCCGAACAGCGCCGAGCCCGGCCTGCCGCGCGACATGACTCAGATCGCGCCGAGGTCGAGTTCGATGGCGAACGGCAGGGTGGCCCTGATCGTGCCGGTGAACACCTCACCGTCCCGGTAGTCTCCGCGGGCCGGATCGAGGACGTAGGTGTACACCACGGGGACGCCGGTCGCGGTCTGCTCGATCCTTCAGTAGGCCGGAATCGCCGCCTTGGCGTACTGATCCACCTTCACGACCCGATCCGTGGTCTCGGAGCCAGGTGAGACCACCTCGACGACCAGCAACACATGCTCAGGGCGGGTGGGGACGATGTCGATGGTGTCGGCGCGGTAGACCACAACGTCCGGTCGGCGGTTGGTGAGCGGTACGTCCCGAAGGCGGACGTCGAAGTCCGTGTCGACGTTCCACTCTGGTCCGCCCGCAGCGTCCAGCGCGTTCGCCAGCATCCGGGCCAGGCGGTTGTGCCGCTTGGGAGCACTGGGACTCACAACGACCATCCCGTCCACGATCTCGATGCAGGCGCACTGCTCCTCGGACCAGGAGTCGTACTCCTCTGCGGTGATCTGGGCGTGCATCCATGCAGGGACGATCATCTCAGCGCTCATGTCGTACCTCCCCTCAGCCTGCTCGACTGGCCGGGCGCCACGGCACAAGCGTAGGGCCCACAGTCGCCTCGGGCGTCACGGGAAGTCCGGGCGTTGTCGTCCCTGTGATACTGGCTTCATGGTGAATCGACTGGCGCACGCCCAGTCCCCGTACCTCCTCCAGCACGCCAGCAACCCCGTTGACTGGTACGAGTGGGGAGAGCAGGCGATGTCCGCGGCAAGACAGCGGGACGTGCCCATTCTTCTTTCCATCGGCTACGCGGCCTGCCACTGGTGTCACGTGATGGCGCACGAGTCGTTCGAGAACGACGCCATCGCCGAGTTCATGAACCGGCACTTCGTCAACGTCAAGGTGGACCGCGAGGAGCGGCCCGACGTCGACGCCGTCTACATGGAGGTCACCCAGGCCATGACCGGCCACGGCGGCTGGCCGATGACCTGCTTCCTCACCCCGGACGCCGAGCCGTTCCACTGCGGGACCTACTACCCGCCGACCCCGCGCCCCGGCATGCCCGGCTTCCTCCAGCTGTTGACCGCGGTGACGGAGGCCTGGACCGACCGGGGCGACGAGGTGCGCGCCGCGGCCGCGCAGGTCATCGAGCAGCTCGGCGAGGCCGCCACGCCGTTGCCGGAGTCCACTGTGGACGATGAGGCGTTGTCCGGCGCGGTGGTCTCGCTGCTCGGCGAGTACGACCGCAGGCACGGCGGATTCGGTGGCGCGCCGAAGTTCCCGCCGTCGATGGTGCTGGAGTTCCTGCTGCGCCACCACGAGCGAACCGGGTCGGTCGACGCGCTGGCGATGGCCGAACAGACCTGCGCCGCGATGGCCGGCAGCGGCATGTACGACCAGCTCGCCGGCGGTTTCGCGCGGTACAGCGTCGACGCGGGTTGGGTCGTGCCGCACTTCGAGAAGATGCTCTACGACAACGGTTTGCTGCTGCGCGTCTACACGCACCTGTTCCGCCGCACCGGAAACGTGCGGTTCCGCGAGGTGGTCGAGGACACCGCCGAGTTCCTGCTGCGCGACCTGCGCACGCCGCAGGGCGGCTTCGCCGCCTCGCTTGACGCGGACACCGACGGCGTCGAGGGCCTCACCTACGCGTGGACCCCGGCGCAGCTGGCCGACGTGCTCGGCCGGGACGACGCGGCCTTGGCCGGAGAACTGTTCGGGGTCACCGAGCAGGGCACCTTCGAACACGGCAGCTCGACGCTGCGACTGCTCGCCGAGCCGACCGACCCGCAGCGCTGGCGGGACATCCGCGCGCGCCTGCTGGCGGCCCGCGCCACCCGGCCGCAGCCCGCGCGGGACGACAAGGTGGTGACCGCCTGGAACGGCCTGGCCATCGCCGCCCTCGCCGAGGCCGGTGTCCTGCTCGGCAACGACAGCTGGACGGCCGCGGCCGGCGACGCCGCAGGCCTGCTGCTGGACCTGCACGTGGTGAACGGCAGGCTGCTGCGCACCTCCCGGGATGGCGTGGCCGGCACCGCCGCCGGCGTGCTGGAGGACTACGGCTGCCTGGCCGACGGATTGCTGGCGCTGCACCAGGCCACGGCCGAGCCGCGCTGGCTGGACGCGGCCTGCGCGCTGCTGGACACCGCCGTGGCGCGGTTCGCCGGCGAGGCGGGGGGCGCGTTCCACGACACCGCCGACGACGCCGAGGCGCTAGTCCGCAGGCCGTCCGACCCGACGGACAACGCGAGCCCGTCCGGGGCGTCCGCGCTGGCCGGAGCCCTGCTCGCCGCGTCGGTGCTGGCCGGTCCCGAGCGCTCGGGCGGCTACCGCGAGCTGGCCGAGCGCGCGGTGGCCAGGTCGGGGGTGCTGGCCGCGCGAGCGCCACGGTTCGCCGGCCACTGGCTGAGCGTGGCCGAGGCGCTGCGCGGCGGTCCGGTCCAGGTCGCCGTCGTCGGTGCGGCCGACGATCCCGCCCGCGCCGAGCTGTACGCCGCCGCGGTGTCCGCCGTGCCCGGTGGTGCCGTCGTGGTGGCCGGCGAGCCGGACGCGGCGCCCCTGTTGGCCGACCGCCCGCTGGTGGCCGGCCGCGCCGCGGCCTACGTGTGCCGCGGCTACGTGTGCGACCGCCCGGTGACCGAGGTGGCGGACCTGATCGCGGCCCTCTGACGACAGCGCCGCAGCACTGAACTGGGGCTGAGCTGGGACTCAGCAGTCCTTCGCCCGGTCTTCGCTGCGGCGCAAACGTTTGCTTCGGACTTCGAGCCTCGGATTTCGGACCTCGCCGCCTTCGCGTCCGCCCCGTGTCCGCCCCCAGTGAACGCGCCTCGACAACCGTCTCTTCAGGCGTAACGTGAGTTGAAGGGTAATCATGTAATCAACGTTGCTGGAGGCGACGATGTACGGGCGTTTCGAGATGACGGGGCGTACCAGTCGCGGCTGGGGCGGCCCTGGTGGGCACGGCGGCGGGCGCGGTCGCGGCAAGGGCGGCTGGCAGCAGGCTGACCTGCCCTCCGCCGAGGATGCGGCCGGCTGGTTCGCCGGGCGGCTGCCCGACGGCTGGTTCACCGGCGCACCCGAGGTGGTCGTGGACCGGGAGGAGATCCTGGTCGTCGGCGAGCTGCCCGCGCTGGAGGGCGAGTTCGCGGACGACGCGGGCCGCGCGGCGGCGGAGACCGGGCGGATCAGCCGGTACCGCGAGCAGACCCGCGAGGAGCGGATCGAGATCGCCAGGCAGGCCGAGCACCGCTACGGCCGCAAGGTCGCCTGGGGCGCGCGGCTCGGCGGGTCAAGGGAGCTGTTCACCACGCTGTCCGTGCCGGTGATGACCCGGCTGCGGCAGCCGGAGCGGCTGGTGCTGGACACCCTGGTCGACGCGGGCATCGCCAGGTCCCGCTCCGAGGCGCTGGCCTGGGCTGTGCGCCTGGTCGGCGAGCACGCGGACTCCTGGCTCGGTGAGCTGCGCGAGGCGATGAGCAAGGTCGACGAGCTCCGCAAGGAGGGGCCGGACCTCGGCTGAGCTGACTCCGGCCGAGCTGGCTGAACCGGCTGAACCGGCTGAAGGCCCATACCGTCGCCTTTCGACGGTATGGGCCTTCGCCGTTTCGGGCAGCCGAGGTCAGGTCAGGAGTACATCGCGAACCAGATCGCGACGTAGTGGCAGATCGCGGCGAGCACGGTCGCCGCGTGGAAGAACTCGTGGTAGCCGAACACCTTCGGCCAGTGGTTCGGCCAGCGGGTCGCGTAGAACACCGCGCCGACCGTGTAGAGCAGGCCGCCTGCGATCAGCAGCACGAGGGCGGCCACGCCGGCGTGGTGCAGCAGCTCGGGAAACACGAACACGGCGACCCAGCCGAGCGCGATGTAGAACGGCACGCCGACCCACCTCGGCGCGTGCGGCCACGCCAGTTTCAGGGTCACGCCGCCGAGCGCGCCGATCCACACCGCGATGAGCACCACGCGGCCGGTGTCCGGCGGCATCGCCAGCAGCGCGAACGGCGTGTAGGTGCCCGCGATGAACACGAAGATCATCGAGTGGTCCAGGCGCTTCATCCAGGTGCGCGCCTTCGCGCTCGTCCACGCGCGACGGTGGTAGAGCGCGCTCACGCCGAACAGGCCGACGACGGTCGCGCCGTACACCGACGTGGCGAGGGCGGCCCTGGCCGACACCGTGGACGCGGCCAGCGCGATCAGCGCGGCGCCGGTCGCCACGGAGACGATGAACGACCAGAAATGCAGCCAACCGCGCAACCGCGGCCGGAGGTCCGGTGAGGGCGGTGGCGGAAGCGTCGGGGCGGTCACGGTCGCGAGGTTACGTGACCGTAGGTTCACTCGTCAGCGCCCTGGGACCCGCAATTGTGGACTTAACCGGCTGGTCTCCCAGCTGTAGCGCGGGTTACGGCCCAGGTGGACGCGGCGGGTGAGCTTGGCCACCCGGCGTACGCTGTTCGGACGTGGGTCCTCGTGCGCTGGTGAACAAGCTGATCTATCGGGTCTATGAGTGGCGACTCGGGTTGCAGTTGGAGGGTGTCGAACGACCCCGCCACGTCGGCCTGATCATGGACGGCAACCGTCGGTGGGCCAGAGAGGCCGGGCTGACCGACGTGGTGGACGGCCATCGCGCCGGCGCCCGCAAGATCGTCGAGATGCTCGGCTGGTGTCGCGAGTCCGGCGTCGAGGTCGTGACCGTCTGGCTGCTGTCCACCGACAACCTGGTGAACCGGCCGCCGGAGGAGCTTGGTCCGCTGCTGGACATCATCGGCGACATCGCCGACGAGCTGGCCGAACCGGGCAATCCGTGGCGGGTCAGGCATGTCGGCGCGCTCGACCTGCTGCCGACGGAGACCGCGGCCAGGGTGTCCGCCGCCTCGCTGCGCACCGAGGGCCGGACGGGCATGACCGTCAACGTCGCGGTCGGCTACGGCGGCCGGCAGGAGATCGCCGACGCGGTCCGCAAGCTGCTCCAGCAGCACGCCGAGGCCGGCACGACGATCGAGGAGCTGGCCGAGGTCCTCGACGTCGACCACATCGCCGAGCACCTGTACACCTCGGGCCAGCCCGATCCGGACCTGGTCATCCGGACCTCGGGCGAGCAGCGGCTTTCCGGATTCCTGTTGTGGCAGTCGGCGCACTCGGAGTTCTGGTTCTGCGAGGCCTACTGGCCGCAGTTCCGCCGGGTCGACTTCATGCGCGCGCTTCGCGACTACGCCTACCGGCACCGCCGTTACGGCTCCTGACCTTTTGGGACCACATACGCGTGGGACCGCATACGCGAAGGGCCGCCGGAACAGGTTCCGGCGGCCCTTCGACTGCGTGTCGGGCTGGATCAGCCGTTGCCCTGGCCGCCGCCAACGATGCCGCCAGCGGCACAGTTGTGCGTGATGGACGGCGAGTTGATCGGCACGGCCGCGCCGAGCACGCCGACGTTGTTGCCGCAGACGCCGAGCACACCGTTGACGTTGTTGCCGTTGAGCACGTTGATCAGCGAGTGCGGGTGCCAGCCCTCGTGCGTGCGGGCACCGTCGTGGGCGTCGGCCGCGAACGCGGGGGAGCCGAGCATCATCAGGCCGGCCGCTGCGGCGGCGATAACGCCTGCCTTCTTCAGCACTTGAATCTCCTTCTGTCGGGATTTCCCCGTCAATTCCGGACTCCTCGGGGGAATTCCGGGGTGGGGCCCTCGACACGAAAAGCTACCGTCGTCCAACCCCTGATGCGACCGTTCTGACACCATCGTGTGACGCTCGGTCGGTGGAACTGTCGAGTGGAACTCGGGCAGTGACGGGACCCCACCGCATTCGGTGAACAATGCGGGTGAAACAATGCCGCGAAAATATGCACGAAAAACGCGCGACGGAGTCACCGGAACCGGTTCCGGTGACTCCGTCGCGCGGATCAGCTGTGGGGCTGGGTCAGCCGTTGTCGGCGCCGCCGCCGATGATGCCGCCTGCGGCGCAGTTGCCGGTGATGGACGGCGAGTTGATCGGCACCGCCCCGCCGAGCACACCGACGTTGTTGCCGCAGGCGCCGCCGACGAGGTTGATGTTGTTGCCGTTGCCGGCGTCGAGCAGCCCCATCGGGTGCCAGTGGAAGTGGTGCTCAGGCTCGGTGCCTTCGTTACCGGGCTCCGTCGTCGGCATCACGACCGGCGCGATCGCCGGGGGAGCGGCCGCGGTGGTCGGGACCACCGGTGCGGCGGCACAGGCGTCCATACCGCAAGCGAATGCCGGGGATCCGGCCAACATGATGCCCGCCGCAGCGGCGGCGACAACGGCTGCCTTCTTCAGCACTTCCACACTCTCCTTGGATTTGGGGTAATACCCGTACGGTCAAAGACCCCCACGGAGGGCACTCCGGACAGGGAGGTCATCGCGGCGAAAAGCTACCCGTTATCAACCCGTGACGGGATGTGTCTGACACCATTGTGTGATGGTTTGGTCGCGCGCTGTCGCCTGTTTCGGTGTTTTCCCACTTTCGCTCCCGGCGATCACTCCCGACCTATGGTAGAAGCGCCGTCGCGGCTCGTAGGCTCCCCTGTTCATGGACGGCAACCAGCTCGTTCGCGAATACCAGTTGCTCGGGCTGCGGTTCGACCGGCTGACGCCGGGAGTCGTCGACTCCTACACCGGCGACCCCGCGCTGCGGCGGCTGGTCGACAACGAGTCGGCGCCAGCGCCCGCCGCGCTGGCCGCCTCGGCCAGGTCGCTGCGCCGCGAGCTGGCGGGCGCCGACCTCGCCGAGGCGCGACGGCGGTTCCTCGACGCCCACCTGGCCGCGCTGGAGTGCGCAGGCCGGAAGCTGGCTGGCGAGCCGATCGGCTTCGTCGACGAGGTGCGGTCGTACTTCCAGACGACCATCACGCCGGGCGACCAGGACGCGTACCGGCAGGCGCACGCCGACCTCGACGCGGTGCTGCCCGGCGGCGGCCCGCTCCGCGAGCGGCTCGCCGACTTCCGCGCCCGCGACGAGATCCCGCCGCGCAGGCTCGCCGGCTGCGTGCACGCGGTGTCCAGCGCGCTGCGGGACCGGGTGCGCGGCCTGGTCGGCCTGCCGGAGCGGGAGATCGTCGAGTACCAGGTGGTCGCGGACAAGCCGTGGAGCGGGTTCAACTACTACCTCGGCGACTTCCGGTCGAGGGTGGCGATCAACGCCGACGTCGGGCACCGGATGTCGAACCTGCCACACCTGGTGGCGCACGAGTCCTACCCTGGCCACCACACCGAGCACTGCCGCAAGGACGCGGGCCTGGTCGGCGCGCTCGGGCACGGGGAGCAGGCGATCTTCCTGCTGAACACCCCGCAGTGCCTGGTCGCGGAGGGGCTGGCCGACCTCGGCCTGCACGCCGTGGTCGGGGCGGGCTGGGGCGCCTGGACCGAGGGGATCATGGCCGACCTCGGGCTGTGGATGGACGGCGAGCTGGCCGAGACCGTCGAGCGGGCCGCCGGCGCGCTGCTGTCGGTCCGGCAGGACGCCGCCCTGTTGCTACACGACCGGGGCGTCGACCAGGACGACGTGATCGAGTACCTGTGCCGGTGGCTGCTCGTCCCGCCGAGGCGGGCCAGGCAGCTGCTGCGGTTCGTGGCCGACCCGCTGTGGCGCGCGTACACGACGACCTATGTGGAGGGCTACCGCCTGGTCAGGGCCTGGCTGGACGCCCGACCCGCCGGGGAGTCGTTGATCGAGCGGTACCGCAGGCTGCTGGACGAGCCGCTCGTGCCAATTACGCTTCGGGAGGAAATTTCCGAGGGCGTCCGGTGGCTGCCGTCGAACGGTCGAGCCGGTTGCGCCGGCTGACCGATCCGCGTGCTCCGGTCAGGCCCTCGCCGCTGACCAGCGCAAACACCGCTCACCCCGGTCGAGGGTCAGCCGGGAGAGGCGGCGGGTGACCCGTGGTGACCAGTTGTCGGCCGGCTGGCGACCCGGTGACGAATTGACGAATCACCTGTGTGGCTGCCTGCCGAGTCGGCGTGACCGCAGGTAGCGTCCGCAGTGGTGGGTCGTGTCCGAAGCGATTCGCCCCGGGAGGCCCTGGTCGTGGGTGCACATGTCCGGACGGTGACACCGTCCACGACGCACGCGAGCGGGCCGGCACCCGGCCCTAGAGGTCGGTAGGCCCGCACCGAAGGTGCGGGAACCACAGACCAACCAGGGCGGTGCCTGGCCCAGCGAGGAGCGGACGCGGGTGCCGCGTTCGTCAGGGAGTTGCCGTGACTGCACGACGTCCCGCGAGCCGGTCCTCAGGCTCATCCCGTAGCACCTCTCGGCGCAGTAATGCGCCAACAACCCGCACATATGTTGTGGACACCTCGGTGCTGCTTTCCGACCCACTGGCCGCCACGCGCTTCGCGGAGCACGCCGTCGTGCTCCCGCTCGTGGTGATCAGTGAACTGGAGGGCAAGCGGCACCATCCCGAACTGGGCTGGTTCGCCCGAGAGGCGCTGCGCCTGCTCGACGACCTGCGGTTGCGGCATGGTCGGCTGGACTCCCCGGTACCCATCGGTGACCTCGGAGGCACCCTGCACGTCGAGCTCAACCACTCTGACCCGGAGGTGTTGCCCCCAGGTTTCCGTACCGACTCCAACGACGCGCGCATCCTCGCCTGCGCGCTGAACCTGGCCGCCGAGGGCAAGGCGGTCACCCTGGTCACCAAGGACATGCCGCTGCGGGTCAAGGCGGGCGCCGTCGGGCTGGACGCCGACGAGTACCGCGCGCAGGACGTGACCCCGTCGGGGTGGACCGGGATGGTCGACGTCGAGGTGCCGCAGCAGGTCGTCGACACGCTCTACAAGGAGGGCGTCGCCGACCTCGCCGAGTTCGACCTCGCCGAAGCCGACGGGCTGCCCTGCCACACCGGCCTGCGCATGCTGGCCGGCACGTCGAGCGCGCTCGGCCGGATCACCCAGGACAAACAGGTCCGGCTGGTCAGGGGCGACCGCGAGGCGTTCGGCCTGCACGGTCGCTCCGCCGAGCAGCGGATCGCCCTTGACCTGCTGCTCGACCCCGACGTCGGCATCGTCTCGCTGGGCGGGCGGGCCGGCACGGGCAAGTCGGCGCTCGCGCTGTGCGCGGGCCTCGAGGCGGTGATGGAGCGCCGGCAGCATCGCAAGGTGGTGGTCTTCCGGCCGCTGTACGCGGTCGGTGGCCAGGAACTCGGCTACCTGCCCGGCTCGGAGAGCGAGAAGATGCAGCCGTGGGCCCAGGCTGTGTTCGACACGCTCGGCGCGCTGGTCAGCCAGGACGTCGTCGACGAGGTGATCGATCGGGGCATGCTGGAAGTGCTGCCGCTGACCCACATCCGGGGTCGGTCGCTGCACGACTCGTTCGTGATCGTGGACGAGGCGCAGTCGTTGGAGCGCAACGTCCTGCTCACCGTGCTGTCGAGGCTGGGAGCCGGCTCGCGGGTGGTGCTCACGCACGACGTCGCGCAGCGGGACAACCTGCGCGTCGGCCGGCACGACGGCGTGGCGGCCGTGATCGAGAAGCTGAAGGGGCACCCGCTGTTCGCGCACGTCACGCTGACCCGCTCGGAACGGTCGCCGATCGCCGCGCTGGTCACCGAGATGCTGGAGGACTACGCGAGCTGACCTGAGAGCCGCACGACCCACTCCGGCCCGGCGCGGCGTGCGCCGGGCCGGAGTGCGTCAGAGCTCCTAGTGGCCCGTGGTCACCAGCCGCCCGGGAGCGGCCTGCCCTCGGCGAACCCGGCCGCCGACTGGATGCCGAGCAGGGCGCGCTCGTGGAACTGCTCGAGGTCCTCGGCGCCCGCGTAGGTGCACGCCGAGCGCACGCCGGAGCAGATCGAGTCGATCAGGTCCTCCACGCCGGGACGCAGTGGGTCCAGCCGCATCCGCGAGGTGGAGATGCCCTCCTCGAACAGCCCCTTGCGGGCCCGGTCGAACGCGTTGTCGGTCCTGGTCCGCGCGGTCACGGCGCGCTTGGACGCCATGCCGAAGGACTCCTTGTACGGCCGGCCGTTCTCGTCCCGCTGGAGGTCGCCCGGCGACTCGTAGGTGCCGGCGAACCAGGAGCCGACCATCACGCTGGCCGCGCCAGCGGCGAGGGCGAGGGCCACGTCGCGTGGGTGCCGGACGCCGCCGTCCGCCCACACGTGCTTGCCAAGCCGCCGCGCCTCGGCCGAGCACTCGGCGACGGCGGAGAACTGCGGCCTGCCGACGCCGGTCATCATCCGCGTGGTGCACATCGCGCCTGGCCCGACGCCGACCTTGATCACGTCCGCGCCGGCCTCGACCAGGTCGCGCACGCCCTCGGCGGTGACCACGTTGCCGGCCACCACCGGCACGCCGGGGTCGACCGACCGGACCGCCTTGAGCGCGGTGATCATCTTCTCCTGGTGGCCGTGCGCGGTGTCCACCACCAGCGCGTCGACCCCGGCCTCGGCTAGCTCGGCCGCCTTCGCCGCCACATCGCCGTTGACGCCGATCGCGGCGGCCACCCGCAGCCGGCCGGCGCCGTCGACGGCAGGCGCGTAGACCTCGGCCCGCAGCGCGCCGAGCTCGGTGAGCACACCGGCCAGCCTGCCGTCCGCGTCGACGCCGAGCGCGATCTTCGCCGTCCGGCCGTGCAGCCGCTCGAAGACCTCTCGGGGCGGGGTGTCCAGCGGCAGCGTGAGCACCTCGGGGTCGGCGACCTCGCCGACGCGGGTGAACCGGTCCACCCCGGCGCACGCCGCCTCGTCCACCACGCCGACCGGCCTGCCGTCCTCGTCGACCACGACGACCGCGCCGTGCGCCCGCTTGGGCAGCAGGTTCAGCGCGTCGGCCACGGCGTCGCCGGGGTGCAGCACGAGCGGGGTGTCCCAGACCGGGTGCCGTGCCTTGACCCAGGACACGATCTCGATGACCGCCTCGGTGGCGACGTCCTGCGGGAGCACAACCAGGCCGCCACGCCTGGCGACCGTCTCCGCCATTCGTCGCCCGGCGACGGCCGTCATGTTGGCCACCACCAACGGGATCGTCGCCCCCGTGCCATCCGGGGTGGACAGATCGACACCGAACCGGGACTCAACACCGGACCGCCTGGGAACCAGGAAGATGTCGTCGTACGTCAGGTCGTAACTGGGCTGGTGCCCTTCGAGGAACCGCACGAGGAGCTAACGGTACCCGCTATTCGGATCCGCGCCAGGGAGCAGTGCCCTGACCTGGTCGATGGTGTCGGCGTCGGCAGCCTCCTTGTCCGGCCGGTAGCGCAGCACGCGGGCGAACCGCAGCGCCACGCCGCCCGGGTAGCGGGGGCTGACCTGGACGCCGTCCAGCTCGATCTCGACCACCAGTTCCGGGCGGACGTGTACGACCCAGTCGGTCCGCTCGGTGGCGATCGCCGGCAGCTCCCTGGTCTGCCAGGCGAGCAGCTCGTCGGTGAGGCCCTTGAAGGTCTTGCCGACCATGACCGGCGGGCCACCGTCCGGGTCGCGGGCGCCGAGGTGCAGGTTGGACAGCGTGCCGGTGCGCCGCCCGTGCCCCCACTCGGCGGCCAGCACCACCAGGTCGAGGGTGTGCACGGGCTTCACCTTCTGCCAGGCGCTGCCGCGCCGCCCGGCCGCGTAGGGGGCCGCGAGGGACTTCACCATGACGCCCTCGTGCCCGGCCGCGATGGCCTCGGTCAGGGTGGCGGTCGCGGCGGCCAGGTCGGGGGAGTCCGTGGACGGGATCCGGTACCCGGCGGCGACGCGGCGCAGCGCGGTCAGCCGGTCGGCCAGCGGGGCGTCGATCAGGTCGACGCCGTCCAGGTGCAGGCAGTCGAAGAAGTACGGGCTCAGCAGCAGCTCGGTCGCGGTGGTCGCGCCGAACCGGCTCATCGTCTCCTGGAACGGGCGGGGGCGGCCGTCGTCGGTGAGCGCCAGCGTCTCGCCGTCGAGCACCACCGAGCGGCACGGCAGGCCGGCCACCAGCTCGACCAGCTCGGGCACGCTCGCGGTGATCTCCCGCAGCGTGCGGGTGAACACGCGCACCGCGTCGCCGTCCCGATGCACCTGGATGCGCGCGCCGTCGAGCTTGTACTCGACGACGCAGGGCGTCAGCTCGGCGACGGCCTCTGGCAGCGACTCGGCGGGCGAGGCGAGCATCGGACGCACCGGCCGACCCAGTTCGAGGCGGACGGCGGCGAGCGCGTCCAGCCCGTCGGACAGCGCCGTGGCCGCCGTGTCCGGCAGGCTCCCGGACAGCATGAACGCGCGCCGCGCGGTGTCGACCGGGACGGCGGCCGCTGCGGCCACCGCGTCGAGCATCACGCCCTCGAGGGCGCCCTGGCGCAGCTCGCCGGTCAGCAGCCGCCGCAGGAACTCCTGCTCGGCCGCCGTCGCCGAGGCGAACAGCCCGGTGAGCAGGTCGGCGCGGAGCTGCACTGACCCCTTGCCGGCCGCCCGCGACACCGCGTCCAGCACGCCGTCGACCTCCTCGACGGTCAGCGCGGGGCTCGCGGCAGGCGGCGGGGTCAGCTCGACGACGGTCCGCCAGCCTGCGCCGATCCGGCCCTGCCGTGGCTGGCCGACCAGGAACGAGACCACCGCGCGGGCGGTCGTCGCGTCGGCGACCTGCCGCAGCAGGGCCGCCAGCGACGCCACCTTGGCCAGCCGGGAGCGGGTGGCGGCGACGGCGGCGGAGGTGTCCACGGTCTCGGCGAGCAGCACGGTCCCATAGTGCGCCACTGATGTCGGGAAGGCGTCCTTTATGGCGGTGGGGTCAGCAAGCAGCAGCGGCTGCGGCGGTGTCCACGATCTCGGCGAGCAGCACGGTCCCATAGTGCGCCACTGATGTCGGGAAGGCGTCCTTTATGGCGGTGGGGTCAGCAAGCAGCGGCGGCTGCGGCGATCTCGGTGACGGCGGCGCGCAGGCGGTCCGGGGACATCGACGCGTAGCCGAGCACCAGCCCGGGAAACAGGGTGTTCGACGGCGAACCGAGGTCGGGCCGGATCCGGTAGCCCGACAGCGCGGGCGCGTGCACCCCGCGCGCGGCCAGCGCGTCCTGGAGGGCGACGTCGTCCGTGCCGGCCGGCAGCCGCAGCACCACGTGCAGGCCAGCGGCGACACCGACCGGCTGCCAGCTCGGCAGGGCGGTGGCCAGCGCGTCGAGCAGCGCATCCCGCCTGCGCCGGTACAGGGCCCTGGTGCGGCGCAGATGCCGGTCGTAGCCGCCGGTGCGCAGCAGGTGCGCCAGCGCGACCTGCGGCAGCGGGCTGCACCCGAGGTCGGTCAACCGCTTGCGACGCACCACGAGCGGGTGCAGCGCGCGCGGCGCGACCAGCCAGCCGATCCGCAGCGCGGGCGCGAGCACCTTGCTGACGCTGCCGTGGTAGATCACCCGGTCCGGCGCAAGTCCTTGCACAGCGCCAAGTGCCGGCCGGTCGTAGCGGTGTTCGGCGTCGTAGTCGTCCTCGAGCACGTACCCGTCGCGCTCGGCGGCCCAGGCGACCAGGGCGTGCCGGCGGCGCGGGCTGAGCACGACGCCGAGCGGGAACTGGTGCGCCGAGGTGACCAGCACCGCGCGGCATTCGGTGCGGGACAACAGGTCCACCCTGATGCCCTCGTCGTCGACCGGCACCGGCACGGCGCGAAGTCCATGCGCGTCAAGGAGTTCGTCCTGACCCTCGTGGTGCGGGTCCTCGACGGCGATGGTCCGGTGTCCCTCGGCGGCCAGCACGCCCGCGGTCAGCGCGAGGCTCTCGGCGACGCCGTTGGTGACCAGCACCTCGGCCGGGTCGGCGGCCACCGCGCGCACCCGGCCGAGGTAGTCGGCGAGTTCGGCGCGCAGCGCGGAAAGCCCTGCGGGGTCGGGATAACCGAGTTCCTCGTCGGACAGCGCCGCGAGGCCCGCCCGCGTCGCGGCGAGCCAGTCGGCGCGCGGGAACGCGCCAAGCGCGGGCAGTCCAGGACGCAGGTCGAACCGCCACTTCGGCGGTCCGTCCTCGGCGGGCCGCCTCGGGCCGGCGGCATGACCGACGGACTCGGCGACCCTCGTGCCGGAGCCGTGCCGCGCCGTGAGGTGGCCCTCGGCGACCAGCTGGGCGTAGGCGGCGGTCACCGTGCCGCGCGCGAGCCCGAGCTGGCCGGCGAGATCGCGGCTGGAGGGTAGCCGGCCGCCGGGCGCGAGCCTGCCCTCCCGCACCGCCGAGCGCAGCGCCGCCTCGACCGCGCGGCCCCGGCGTCCCGCGGGCACCTCGGCGATGGCGGGCAGCAGCAGCTCCCGAAAAGTGGTCCATTCGCCGGTCATGAAAGTGGAGCTTACGTCTGGGCCACTTCGCCGGCAGCCTCTGCGGTGTGGAACAGCAAACCCTGACCAGGCCGAGCACGTCGGAGCCGGTGGCCGCCGCTCTCGCGGCGATGGCCGCGCTCATCGTCGGCGGCTCGGTGCCGGTGACCGGACTGCTCAACGACTACCCGCTGCTCACCGGCCAGGCGATCCGGTACGCCATCGGCGCGCTCGCCCTCTACGGCTGGCTGCGGCTGCGCGACCGGCGGCGCCGGTCGCCGTCCGGCGGGGCAACGGCCTCGGCGAGCACGCTGCCGAGGCTGACCGGACGCGACGTGTTCGCGCTGCTCGGCATGGTCGGCGCCGGCATGGTCGGCTTCAACGCCGCGGTGCTCTACGGCCAGCGCTACGCCACGCCCGGCCTGGTCGCCGCGGTGCTCGGGGCGAGCCCGCTGGTGTTGGCGATCGCGGTGCCCGCGCTGCGGCGCAGGTGGCCGTCGCCGGCCGCGCTGGTCGGCGCCGTGCTCGTCATCGGGGGAGTTGCGGTGCTGACCGGCGGCGGGTCGTGGCACGGGCCTGGGCTGGCGCTCGCGCTGCTCACGCTGGCCTGCGAGGTGATGTTCACGCTGTGCGCGGCCGGCATGGTGGCCAGGCACGGCGCGGTGGAGACGTCCACCTGGTCCTGCATCGTCGCGGCCGTGGGCGAGTCGGCGCTCGGCACGGTGTTCGGCGGGTGGCGGATGCCGACCGGCACGGAGGCCGCCGCGTTGCTGGTCCTCGGGTTCGTGGTGACGGCGCTCGCCTTCGGCTGCTGGTACACCGGGGTGTCCGTGCTCGGCGCGGACCGGGCCGGGGTGCTCATCGGGCTGATGCCGGTGTCCGGGCTGGCGGTCTCGGTGCTGCTCGGCGCGCAGCAGCTGACGATGGTCGCGGCGTTGGGCGCCGCGACGGTGACGGCCGGGTGCGTGGTCGGCCTGCGGTCCATCGGCCGCGCGAACGAGCACGGTCCGGCGCGCGTCAGGGCTTGTTCAGATACGTGAGGACGGCGAGGACGCGGCGGTTGTTGTTGTCGTCATCGACGATGCCGAGCTTGCCGAACATCGAGGTGGTGTACTTGCTGATAGCGCTGTCGCTGAGGAAGAGCCGCTGGGCGATGGCCTGGTTGGACAGTCCCTCCGCCATCAGGCCGAGCACCTCCTGCTCGCGCTCGGTGAGCCGGTCCAGCCCTCGGTTCGACGACCCGCTGGACAGCAGCTTGGCGATGACGGCCGGGTCCATCGCGGTCCCGCCGCCGGCCACGCGCGCCAGGGCGTCGACGAACTGGTCGGCGTCGAACACGCTCTCCTTGAGGAAGTAGCCGATGCCGCCAGCCCGGTCGGCCAGGAGCTCGCGGGCGTACAGCTGGTCGACGTGCTGGGACAGGATCAGCACGGGCAGCCCGGGCAGTTCCCTGCGGGCGGCGAGCGCGGCCCGCAGGCCCTCGTCCGACTGGGTCGGCGGCATGCGGACGTCGACGATGGCGACGTCCGGCCGCCACCTCAGCAGCGCGTCGAGCGTCTCGGGCCCGGTGGCCGCCGTCGCCACCACCTCGTGCCCGTAGGCCTCGACGAGCCGGACCAACCCGTCGCGCAACAGGTAGAGGTCCTCGGCTACGACGACTCGCATGGCACCGCCATTCTCGCGTTGGTCGGCCCGCCTGCCGGGCTGGTGATCTCCAGGGTGCCGTCGAAGGCCGCGAGGCGGCGACGCAGCCCCGCGAGTCCGCCGCCGGCCAGCACGTCCGCGCCGCCCCGGCCGTCGTCCTCGACGTCGACGACGATGTCGGTGTCGACCAGGGCGATGGAGATCCGCGCCGTGGTCGCCTCGGCGTGCTTGACCGCGTTGGTCACCAGTTCGGTGATCCCGAAGTACAGGGCGGCCTCGATCGGTGGGTCGAGGCGCAGTTCGAGGTCGGCGCTGACGGCCACGTCGAGCGGGCTGTCCAGGGCGAGCGAGCGAACGGCGTCGACGAGTCCCCGCTCGGTCAGCACCGGCGGGCTGATTCCCCTGACCAGTTCGCGGAGTTCGGTCAGCGACGTCGCCGCGCCTGCCCGCGCCTCCCGCAGCATTGCCTTGGCCTGCTCGGGGTCCGCGTCCAACACCTTCTCCGCGATCACCAGCGAGAGCCCGAGCGCGACCAGGCGGGCCTGCGCCCCGTCGTGCAGGTCCCGCTCGATCCGGCGGATCTCGGCGGCCTGCGCGACCGTCGTGTCCGCGCGCTGAGCCGTCAGCTCGGCGACCCGGTCCGTGAGCACCATCGCGGGCGAGGCGCGCAGGAGGCGGCCCGCCACCGGCCCGACGAGCCGCCAGGCGTACGGGGCGCTGCCGACCGCGACGGCCGCGCAGAGCACACCGAACACGCGCGCGGCGAGGGTCGGCTGGGCGAACCCGAGGACCGCTCCGGCGACCCCTGCGGGCGGGACGGCCGCGACCACGCCGACGGCGACCGGCGCGAGCACCGTGAACCGCAGGTCGCGCCAGGTGGCGGGATCGCCCCACCAGAGCCGCATCCGCTGGTCCTTGCGGGCGTCCCGGCTGGTGCGCGAGTAGGAGTAGCCGTTCCACCAGTACCCGGTGGACAGCCGCGTCACCGGCCCGGCCTGCCGGTAGCCGGCGGGAATGACGGTGCCGGTCCACCTCGCGACCAGCGAGCGGACCATCCGGCACACCGGGCGGGCCAGCACGAGCGTGCCGATACTCGCCCACACGAACGGCGCGATCCAGGACCACGGGTTGCCGCCCCACCAGAGCCACAGGCCGACGGCGGCGGCCCACACGGCGGGGACCAGCATGGCGACGACCAGCGCGACGCACGCTCGCCCGAACCCCACGCAGGCGCTCGCCACCCACGACCCCAGCTGTCGCACGGATCCCTCCCTCTCGCGTGCCGAGCCCGACGGTGGCACGTGCGTCCGCGCCGGTCCCGTCGGCGCGGCTTCGTGGCTCCACTGTGCACTGTCCGGAGCCCGATTCGCGCCGGCTCAGCCGAGGAGTGGGCCTGGCCCCACCAACCCGGGCGGCCAGGCCCACGCCGGCCCGCCCGCGCACGTGACACGCCTTCGGCGGGGCTAAGTACGGTGCCTCACGCCGCGGTGATCTCCACCGTGGAACCCGTGCGCGCCTTGCGGACGCGCAGCCGCACCGGAATGCGTTGGCGCAGTTCCTCGACGTGCGACACCAGCCCGACCACCCGGCCGCCGGCGCGGAGTTCGTCAAGGGTGTTCATCACCAGGTCCAGGGTGTCCGCGTCGAGCGTGCCGAAGCCCTCGTCGACGAACAGGGTGTCCAGCAGCGCGCCACCGGTCTCCGCCGCGACCACGTCCGCGAGGCCCAACGCCAGCGCCAGCGACGCCAGGAACGACTCGCCGCCGGAGAGGGTCTTGGCGGGGCGGACCCGGCCCGAGTAGTCGTCCAGCACGTCGAGGCCGAGGCCGCCCCGCGTGCCGCGCGCGCCGGCCGCGTCGGAGTGCACGAACGAGTACCTGCCCTGGCTCATCCGCTCCAGCCGCCGCGTCGCCGTCACCGCGACCTCCTCCAGCCGCGCGGCCAGCACGTAGGAGCGCAGCGACATCTTGCGCGCGTTCTGGCCCCGGCCGTTCACGACGTCCGTCAGGGCGTCGAGTTCGGCGAACTCCGCCTCGATCGGTTCCAGCTCGGCCCACGCGGCCAGCAGCCGCGCGGCCAGCGCGCCGACCCGGTCCTCGGCTTCCTTCGCCGCGTCGCGCACGGACGCGGCGGACTCGGCCGAGGCGAGGGCCGACTCGGCCTGCTCCGTCACGGCGGTCAGGTCCGCCGTGGCGTCCTCGGGCAGGCCGGTCAGCTCCGGTGCGGCGAGGGTGGCCTCGGCGTTGTTCCTGGCCACGGTCAGCTCGGTGATGCGACGGTCGAGGGCAGTCACCTCGGCGGCGTCCCGCGCGGCCGCGATGGCGTCCCTGACATCGGGGAAGCCGGCCGCGTGCGCCGCCGAGTCCGCCTCGGCGAGCGCGGTCGCCGCCCGCGTCGCGAGGTCCTGGGTGGACTGGCGCGCGGCGGCCAGGTCGCCAACCGCCTCGGCCAGTTCGACCAGGTGCCGGCGCCTGGCCAACACGTCCGGATGGGCGCCGCGCGCCGTGTCCAGTCGCACGGCCCGCACGGCGACCGCCTCGGCCAGGCCGGTGCGTTCCGTCTTGGCGGCGGCGACCTGTTGCTCGGCGTCGATCCGTTGGGCGGTCAGCGCCGCGCCGCGCAGCTCCAGTTCGGCCAGCTCGGCCGCGCGCTGCTCTCGTTGCGCCGCAAGCGTTTCGGCCTCGGCGAGCGCCTGGTCGGCGGACGCCAGTTCCGCCGTCAGCGTCTCCCCGGTCCGGCCGGCCAGTCGTTCCCGTTGCAGGGCAAGGGTTTGCTGCACGCTCTCCCTGCGGAGCTCCAGCTCGCGGCGGCGCTGTTCGGCCCGGTCGGCGACCTCGGCGGCGGCCCGTTCGTCGGACTCGCTGACGGCCTCGGGCACCGGGGTGGCCGGCGCGGGGTGCTCCGTGCCGCCGCAGACCGGGCAGGGCTCGCCGGCGGTCAGCCTGCCGGCGAGCTCGGCCGCCATGCCGTCCAGGCGTCGGGCCCGGATTTCCTGGGAGCGTTCGCGGGCCAGCTGGTGCGCGTCGACGGCGGCGCGCAACTCGTCCTCGACGGCCACGGCGTCCCGTTCCGTGCCGGGGAGCCGCCGCGCGATCTCCACCAGCTCCGCGAACTCGGTCTGCTGGGCGCGCAGGCCAGCCACGCTCGCCTCGGCGCGGTTCGCCTCGTCTACCGCGGTTCTGGCCAGTGCCAACGCCATCGGCTGCGCGGCGACGGCCTCGGCCACCCGCGTGCTGTCCTCGACGGCCGCCCGCTCCTCGTCCGCCAGCTCGTCCAGCCGAACCAGGTCCGCGCGGTGCTGCTCCGCCTCGGCGGCCAGCTGGGTCAGGCCGCCGGCCTCCTCGCGCAGCTCGTCCCGCGCCACCAACAGCGCGGACACCGGGCCGCCCGTCCCGGCGAAGTCGAGCCTGCCGCAGCGCGCGGCCGCCCTCGCCTCCTGCTCGCGGGCGCGGTCCAGCTCGCCGGCCAGCTCGACGGCGACGCGGTTGGCCGGCAGCACTGCCAGCGCGCGGCGGGCGGCGTCCCGCTCCGCCTCCCACTGGCGCAGTCGCGGCTCCTCGGCCGCGCATTCCGCGAGGGTCGCCTCGGCGGCGCTCCTGCGGCGCAGCCGCTCGGCCGTGTCCCGCGCCGCGGCCAGCGCGGCCGACGACCGGATCCGTTCCGCGGCGGCGATCGCGGCGAGGCGGGCCGCCTCGGCCGTGGCCTCCGCACGACGCTTCACGACCGAACTCAGCCACTCCGCGTCGCCGTCGCCGTCTGGCGGTTCCTCGCCGGCCGCCTGGGCGACCCTGGCGACCAGCTGGCCAGCGACCTGCTTGTGCGCGTCCAGCGTGCTGCGGCGTTCCTGGCGCCGGTCCCGGAACCACCGCTCCACGTCGGCGAAGTGCTCGGTGCCGAACAGCTTCTCCAGCAACTGCTCGCGCTCGGCGGTCTCCGCGCGCAGGAACCGCGCGAACTCGCCCTGCGGTAGCAGCACCACCTGGAAGAACTGCTCCGCGCTCATGCCGAGCAGCCGCCCGACCGTGCGGCTGACCTCGTCGATGCGGGTCAGCCCCTCGACCGGCTCGCCGCCGGGGGCCGGGGTCAGCCAGGTGAGCGACGCCTTGGCCTGCTGCCTGGTGACGCCCTCCCCGCGCAGCTTGGGGCGCTCGTACTCGGGGCTGCGGGTCAGCCGCAGCCGGTGCCCCTGCACAGTCAGCTCAAGGGCCACCTCGGTCATGGTGTCCGGCTCGGCGAAGTCGCAGCGCAGCCGCTTCACGTCCCCGCGCGCGCCGGGCACCGTGCCGAACAGCGCGAACGCCACCGCGTCGAGCAACGTCGTCTTGCCGGCGCCGGTGTCCCCGTGCAGCAGGAACAGCCCGTCGCCGCCGAGCGCGTCGAAGTCGACCGTCTCGTGCCGCGGATACGGCCCGAACGCGGTGACCTCAAGCAGATGCAGCCTCACGAGACCTCGGCCCTGCCGACGAAGGAGAACGCCTCGTCCAGCAGCGAACGCTCGCCATCGGACGGCTCGTCGCCCTTGCAGTCCGCGACGAAGTTGTGCGCGACCGCCCGGTCCGAGCGGCCCTTGACCGCCTCGGCGTAGCGCAGCCCCGCGCCTGCCCTGCCGCCGTCGGGCCGCCACTCCAGGTGCACGGCGAAGGGGAAACGCTCCTGGAGCCTGCGAAGCGGGTCGAGCGGCCGGACCCGGTCGGTGAGCGCGACCGACAGGTAGCTGTCGGCGAGGCGCTCGAGCGCGGGGTCGGCGAGCAGGTCCTCGATGCGGCCGGTGACGGTGGCCAGCTTCCTCGGCACCGGCAGCTCGTGACGTTCGACACCGGCCAGGCCGCCGGCGTCCAGGTCGACCAGCCACACCGACTTGCGGTGGGCGGCCTCGGAGAACGAGTACGCCAGCGGGCTGCCGGAGTAGCGCAGGTGCTCGGCCAGCCGCTGCGGCCCGTGCAGGTGCCCGAGCGCCACGTAGTCGACGCCGTCGAAGACCGCGCCGGCCACCTGCTCGACGCCGCCGACCGCGATGCTGCGCTCCGACGCGCTGGCCTCGCCGCCCGTCACGAACGCGTGCGCCAACACCACCGACCTCGTGCCGGGCTCGCGGCCGGCCAGGTCGGCGCGGATCCGGCGCATGGCCTCGGTCAGGACGCCGGTGTGGCCCCTGGCCTCCGGCGCGCCGAGCACGTGCCGCGCGGGCTCCGGCTCGAGGAACGGGATCCCATACAGGGCGACCGGGCCGTGCTCGTCGCGCAGCACCACCGGCTGGTGCAGCTCGGCGATCCTGGTGCGCAGGTGCAGGCCTCCCGCGGCGGCGAAGTCGCCGAACGCGCCGACCCTCGGTGCCGAGTCGTGGTTGCCCGGCGTGATCACGATCTGCGCGCCGGCCGCCTTGAGCCGCAGCAGGACCCGGTTGCAGGTCTGCACGGCCTCGCCGGAGGGCACGGCACGGTCGTAGAGGTCGCCGGCGATCACCACGACGTCGATCCCGCGGTCCTCGACGAGGTCGGCGAGGCCGCCGAGCACCGCCTCCTGCTCGGCCAACAGGTCCCTGCCGTGGAACGTGCGACCCACATGCCAGTCGGAGGTGTGCAGCACGCGCATGCGGACAAACTAGGGCGCGCGGCCCGCCGAGCCTGCGGCGGTCCCCCGGCGTGTCCCGCTTTCGCGTCAGGATTAGCGGGTTCTGTCGGTGTCGTGCGTGATGATCCCGACAAGGACCTCGACACGTTCCCGGACCTCAGGAGCACAGAACCGTGACCTCCGCAGTGATCAGCACTGCCGCCGTCGTCCTCGCGTTGCTGCTGGTCGGCGCGGTCCTGTTCCTGTGGCGGCTCTACCAGGACAGCGTCCGCAGGACGGACGCGGCGCTGATGGCCGTGCAGCAGGAACGAGCCCGCACCGACACGCAGCAGGCCGCGCTCCAGCGGTACGAGGTGGCCTTCGCCTCGATCTCGGGGCGCGGCGAGCTCGGCGAGCAGGTGCTGGTGGAGACGGCGCGCGCGTTGGGCCTGCGCGAGGGCCTGCACTTCTCGGTGCAGACCGACCTGGCCGGCGGCGGCACGGTCCGGCCCGACATGGTGCTGACGGTCGGCGGGGGCCGGCAGGTGCCGGTCGACGCCAAGATGAGCATGGTCTGCTGGGCCGAGGCGATGGAGACCGACGACGCGACCGAGCGGGCCGAGGCGCTGCGCGTGCACGTGCGCAACATCCGGTCGAGGGCCGCGGAGCTGGCCGGCAAGGGCTACCAGCGCTGGGCGGACGCGATCTACGGCACGATCATGTTCGTGCCGTCCGACGCGGCCGTCGTTGCGGCGCTGGACACCGACCCCGAACTGCTCCGCTGGTTGCTTGACCGGCGGGTTTTCCTGTGCGGGCCAACGGGCTTCGCGGTGGTGGCGTCGGCGGCGATGTTCGCCGTCACCGACCGCGCGATCGCCGACGACGTCGAGCAGGTGCGCGGCCAGGCGGTGCGGGCGCACCGGGCCGCCGGTGCCGCGGTGGACTCGGTGAACCTGTCCAGCACCCACCTTCAGCGGTTCCTGTCGGCCCGCAGGCGGGAGCTGGACGCGCTGGAGACCTTCCGGGCGGCCGTCCAGCCGCTCACCGACGCGGCGGCCAGCCCGACGGCGATCCCGCCGGTGCGTCGAGCCGAGGAGCAGCCCACCGGCGGGTCGCCGGCGCAGCAGGCCCTCGCCCAGGAGTTCTCAACCGACTGACCGTCAGTTGCGGTGCCTGCCTCGTCCGCTCGAGCGGCGGCCGACGGTGAACAGCAGGATCGAGCCGCCGATCAGCAGCAGGCCGGCCAGGGCGATCGGCCCGCGGATGTCCGCGCCGGTGCTGGCCAGGTTCGGGCCGGTCGAGTCGTCCGGGCCGGTGTAGCCCGTGCCGCCGCCGTCCGAATCGGTGGTCCAGGCCGTGCCGCCTCCGGGAGTGGTGGTCGTCGTCGCGGTCGAGCTGCCGCCACTCGTGGTGGTTGGCGTCGTGGTCGAACTGCCATCGGTCGTCGTGGTGGTCGTGGGCTTGGTCGTCGTGGTGGTCGTGGTGGTGGTCGTAGTTGTCGTGGTGGTGGTCGTGGTCGTTGTGGTCGTGGTCGTGGTGGGTGACGCGCAGCCGGGCAGATCGCCGTTGAACGGGTACGCGTGGATCTCCTGGCCTCGACTGCCGGTAGGCGTGCCGTGCACGAAGTTGCCGGTGGTGAAGAACCGGCCGTTGAGCCCGGCCTGCGTCAGCGTGGTCGTGCTCGCGGGATTGCCGACCAGGATGCTGCCCTGGAACTGCGCTGGCCCGGTCAGGGTCACGGTGGTCGCGGTCGGGAAGTTCCACAGCAGCCTGGTCCGGTCGATGCCGGCCAGCTCGCCGATGGTGGTGTTGATCGTCCTGGCGCCGCCGAGCACGTTGACCAGCACGGTTGCCCCGGCCGGGATGTTCGAGAACGTGATGTCCTGTGCGCCGCCGGTCCTCGGGTTGGCGATGTCGGCAGTCAGGTTGAACACCTGCAACATCGACGTGCCGTCGCCGGAGAACTGCGTCGCGTAACCCACGTTGACCACGGATCCGGTGGAAGGGCGGCCGGTGCCCGAGTCGCCGTTCGCATAGCACAGGCTCGCCGTCGTGAGGCTGGGGCTCAGCCCCTCGTACGGCGTGAACGCGTTGGGATCCCGGACGACCTCCTTGGCGATGATGCGGCCGGTGGCTGTGCCCGCGTGCCGGACGACGCCGCCAACCGCCGAGTCGCCCTTGGCGTCCAGGTCCTGACCGGGCGCGATGGTGATGTTGCCCCCGGTGGTCAGCCAGTCCGTGCCATCCGACGGCGGCACCCGCGAGCCGACCCCGGCGACCCCGATGTTGTACAGCCGTCCCTCGCTCTTGTTCTGGGTGAAGTCGCCGCCGACCACCACGCGACCCTCGGTCTCGGCCGCGCCGCCGAGGACGTCGAAGTTCTTGCCGACGAACACGTTGATGCCGTCGTCCCGGCCGGCGAACGGCCCGTTGTGCGGCGGGTACGGGTACGGGTCCGGGCAGCTGCCCGGCACGCACGGGCCGAGGCCGCCGGGCAGTTGCGCGGCGCTGCCCGGCGCGGCGACCAGCAGGCTCACCAACAGGGTGAGCACCCCCGCCAGCAGGACGGCGGCGGACAGGCGTGCGCGCGGGTGCGTGCGGGGCATGAATCTGGACCTTCCAGGCGATCACTCGACCTCGCTGGTCGAAGCGGGGCATTTCACCCTCATGTGGGATGACCTCGGCCTACCGAGGTGACGTTGCGGGAGTGTGGCCTGTCTAACATCGCCGGATGCACGGTGAGCTGCGCGATCACGAGATCCACGCGTTACGCCAGTGCGTGCGCGAGTGGTCACCGCACGCGTTTTCGCCCGTGAGTTGTGCCGGCGCGCGCGTTCCGGCCATCATCTTCCGAACACAAACGGGCTACGGTGAGGTCACGTGACCGGGCGACGCACGGTCACGATCCACTCGGCCACCAGGCACCTGAGCCCCGCACGCGATCACGCGGGCGACGAGCGCAGCAAGGAGATCGCGTGATCAGCACGCGCGACCGCGACACCGACCTCGATGACGAGCCGGGCACCACACCGTGGGACGACCGGCCGGTCGTCGGCTCGTTCCGGGGCCTGCCGTGGTGGGCCGCCGTGCTCATCGCGCTTGTGCTCGCCGGCATCGGCGCCATGGTGGACCTCAAGTCGCAGCAACAGCAGCTGGGCTGGGTGTTCAAGGGCCTGTACTTCCTCGGCTGCGCCGTCGGGGTCGCCCTGGTCCGCCGCAGGAGCCTGTTCGCGCCGATGGTGCAGCCGCCGCTGATCCTGGCCATCACGGTGCCGGTGATCGCGCTGGCCACCTCCAACAGCCCGTCCGGCGGCCTGAGCCAGAAGGCCCTGGCGATCGGAACGCCGCTGGTCAACGGCTTCCCGGCGATGGCGGTCACCACGGGTGTCACGGTGGTGATCGGGGTGCTGCGGATCTTCCTCCAGCGCGACCCGAACCAGCCGACCAAGGAGGAGCGTTCGGCCGCGTTGGCCAGCGCGCGCAGGAGCGACGCGAAGGCCAAGGCCGCGCGCACCGCCGACCGCAGGGGCGAGCCCGCCAAGCGCCCCAAGCCGGCCGAGGGCAGGCGCCCGGCCGCTGACGCGGCTCCCGAACGGCGCGGCACGGCCGGCCGAGACAGCAGGGACGGCAGGGATGCCGGCGCGGCGCGTGCTGGCGGCACCGGCCGCCCGGCTTCCGCCGCTGGTCGCCCGTCGGGCGGCGCCGCCGGTCGACCGGCCCAGGGTGGCGGACGGCCAACGCCGCCGGCCAGGGCGCCTCGGCAGGAGCCGCCGCGCGGCGGCCGTCAGTCCCCGCCCCCGCGCCGGCCGCGTCCCCGCGACGACGAGTACTGAGTCGAGCGCGTCCAACCGAACATCTGGCACGAACAGCGGACAGCCCCGGCGCGGATCGCGCCAGGGCTGTCTGGGTCTTCCTGGGTCTTCGCGGAGAGTCTGGGGCCTGCGGAGAGCTAGCGGACGAGGTCCTTGCGTAGCTCCCGTGGGAGCGCGAAGGCGATCTTCTCGTTGGCCGTGGTGATCTCCTCGACCTCGCCCCAGCCGCGCTCGGCCAGGTAGGCCAGCACCTCCATGACGAGGATGTCGGGCACGGACGCGCCGCTGGTGACGCCGACGGTGTCGACGCCGGACAGCCAGCTTTCGTCGATCTCACGGGCGTAGTCGATCAGGTGGGACGCGCGCGCCCCGGCCTGGAGGGCGACCTCGACCAGCCGCTTGGAGTTGGAGGAGTTGGTCGAGCCGACCACCAGCACCAGGTCGCACTCCGGCGCCATCGCCTTCACCGCAACCTGGCGGTTCTGCGTGGCGTAGCAGATGTCGTCGCTCGGCGGGTCCTGCATCTCGGGGAACCGGTCGCGGAGCTGGTTCACCCTGACCATGGTCTCGTCGACGCTGAGCGTGGTCTGGGACAGCCAGATGACCTTGGACGGGTCGCGCACCTCGACCTTGTCGACGTCCTCGGCGGTGTCCACGAGCTGAATGTGCTCGGGGGCCTCGCCTGCGGTGCCCTCGACCTCCTCGTGGCCCTCGTGGCCGATCAGCAGGATGTCGTAGTCCTCGCGGGCGAACCGCTTGGCCTCCATGTGCACCTTGGTGACCAGCGGGCAGGTCGCGTCGATCGTGCGCAGCCCGCGCTGCTCGGCCTGCTCGTGCACGACCGGGGCGACGCCGTGCGCCGAGAACACCACGAGGGCGCCCTCCGGCACCTCGTCGGTCTCGTCGACGAAGATCGCGCCGCGCTCCTGGAGGGTCTCGACCACGTGCCGGTTGTGCACGATCTCCTTGCGGACGTACACGGGCGGCCCGTAGGTCTCGAGCGCCTTCTCGACGGTCACCACCGCGCGGTCGACACCTGCGCAGTAACCCCGAGGCTTGGCCAGGAGAACCCGCTTAGGCTTGGAGGGGGTCTGCTCGGTCATGCGTCCAGCCTACGGCTGCGGCCGAACGGGTGTCGCGGCGCTCGGGGTCGGCTCGGTCACGCCGAGGGCTGCTACCCGCGCGGGAAGCTGGGCAGGGAGGGTGTGACTGCGGCAGGCTAGTGCTCATGAAGCAACTGCCGCTGGCGGTCCGTATCGCGGCCGGTCTCGCGGCCACCGCAGTTGAGCAGGCCCGCAGCCTTCCGAAACAGCTCGCCGGCCTGCCTGTGACCGTGGTCAGCGAGGCTCTGCAACTGTCGATGCGCGTCCAGCAACAGGTCACCGAGCTGGCGATCAAGGGCGACGAGGTGCTGGCGACGCTGCGTCCCGCCGAGGAGAACCCCGAGTGGGCGACCTTTGACGAGGACGAGCCCGCCGCGTCGTCGGACCCTGTCGCGTCGTCGGACCTCGCAGCCGAGCCGGACGACGGCGCGGCGCCGGACCCGTGGGCGCAGGAGGAGCGGGCGCTCGCCGAGGAGACGGCCGACGGGGACGCCCCCGATGTGCTGCCCGGCTACAACGAGCTGACCGTCGCGCAGCTGCGCGCCAGGATGCGCAGGCTGTCCCTGGCCGAGCTGGAGGAGCTGCTGGCCTTCGAGCGCGGGCACGCGGCCCGGCCGCCGTTCGTCGGCATGCTGACCAGGCGCATCGCCACGGTCTCCGCGCAGTCGTCGTGACCGCCGACGTCCTCGTCGCTGAGGCGGCGTCGTGACCGCTCCTTCGACGCCGGAGGAGCCGTGGCCGGTCCGCACGGTGGCGCGCAAGATCGCCGAGTGGATCAACCGGCTCGGCGCGGTGTGGGTCGAGGGCCAGGTGACCCAGATCTCGGCGCGGCCGGGCACCTCGACGGCGTTCCTCACCCTGCGCGACCCGTCCGCCGACCTGTCCATGTCGCTGACCTGCGCGGTCGGCCTGGTGCGCGGCATGGAGCCGCCGCTGACCGACGGCAGCCGGGTCGTGGTGCACGGGAAGCCGACGTTCTTCGCCGGGCGCGGCACGCTGAGCCTGCGGGTGGACGAGATCCGCGCGGTCGGCATCGGCGAGCTGCTGGCCAGGATCGAGCGGCTGCGCAGGCTGCTGGCCGCCGAGGGCCTGTTCGAGCCTGGCCGCAAGCGGAAGCCGCCGTTCCTGCCGAACAAGATCGGCCTGATCACGGGCCGCGCCTCGGCGGCGGAACGGGACGTGCTGACCAACGCGCAGGCGCGCTGGCCCGGCGCCCGGTTCCGGGTGATCAACGTTGCGGTGCAAGGGGTTTCCGCTGTTCCGCAGATCCTCACCGCACTGTCCACCCTGGAGCGGGACGCCGAGGTGGACGTGATCGTGGTGGCCAGGGGCGGGGGCAGCGTCGAGGACCTGCTGCCGTTCTCGGACGAGGCGCTGTGCCGGGCGGTGTCCCAGTGCCGCACTCCGGTGCTGAGCGCGATCGGGCACGAGCCCGACACCCCGCTGCTGGACCACGTCGCGGACCTGCGTTGCTCGACGCCGACCGACGCCGGCAAACGGGTGGTTCCGGATGTGGCCGAGGAGACCGAGCGGATCAGGCAGCTCCGGGACCGGGGCAGGCGCGCGCTACACGGATGGGTGGATCGGGAGCGCAGGCTGCTCGACGCGCTGCGCACGCGGCCGGTGCTCGCTGATCCGTTCGGGCCACTGGGGCGTCGCGCGGACGAGGTGTCCGCGATGCGGGAGCGCGCTCGTCGGGCGGTGCAGGCCGGGCTGGCCACCGAGCAGGCCGGGCTCGCCGCGACCAGGGCGCGCTTGACGACCCTCGGCCCTGCGGCCACGCTGGCTCGCGGATACGCGGTTGTGCAGCGCGTCACACTGGAGGGGACCGACGGAGTGCTCCGTTCGGTCGCGGACGCTCCGGCGGGAACCCAGCTGCGGGTTCGGCTCGTTGACGGGGCGGTGTACGCGGTCGTATCGGGCGAAGGCGACAACGGCGACGAAAGACCTACGGTGAGCGGAGGTAGTGGTGCCGAACCTGGCGCGTGAACCCACGTTCCTCCCGTTGACCGTGACCGCGGCGAACACGGCCGTCGACAGGGAGGCGCCCGCGCGTTCCGGCGCGCGCGTGGTGCTGCGCAGGGCGGAGACGGCGAACCGGGCCGCTGCGGACTGCTGGACGGCGTTACTGGCCGGCTGCAACTCGAACGGGCGGCGGGTGCTGTCCTCGCGGCTGCGCGAGCTGTCCGAGGCGACGTCGGTGTACGCGGGGACGCAGTGGTGGTTGAGCGACGGCGCGGTGCACCGCCACCGGGTCGCCGAGGCCGAGGGCCGCATCGACGAGGCGGTCCGCGAGGGCGACGGGGCCGAGTTCGCCGAGGCGTTCGTCGGCTACGACCAGGCGGTGGCTACCGTCGTGGTGCTCGCCCAGAACAAAGTCACACAGAGTCGAATGGGGAGTCCGACCACTTGAGCGACGGTTCGAAGATCAGTACGACGGCAGACCAGGGCCTCGGTTACGAGGCGGCGAGGGACGAACTGGTCGACGTGGTGCGTCGGCTCGAAGCGGGCGGGCTGTCCCTCGAGGACTCGCTCGCGCTGTGGGAGCGCGGCGAGTCGTTGGCGAAGCTCTGCGAGCGGCATCTGGCCGGCGCGCGCGAGCGCATCGACACGGCGCTGGCCGTGGTCGAGGAGGACGTCGCCGAGTAGCCGCACGATTCGCCACGAACCCCACCGAACGAACCCCACCGGACAGACCCCACCCGCCCTGGGGGCAATGCCACTTACTTAGCGAGTCTGGTGTCTGACTGCGGCCGGGTTGTCGTTGATGG
>NZ_VUOB01000177.1 GCF_008386585.1 Solihabitans fulvus | reverse complement strand
CACGCCGAGCAGCCCGGCGCCGTGCCCCTCCTGGAAGATCCACACCAGCACGCCGAAGGTGGCGGACAGGCTCAGCGCGCTCATCACCACGGCCTTGATCGGCAGCACCACCGAGCCGAACGCGAGGAACATCAGCACGAAGGTCGCGCCGACCAGCAGCAGCGCCATCCAGGGCAGCTTGGCCCCGATCGTGTCGAGGC
>NZ_VUOB01000176.1 GCF_008386585.1 Solihabitans fulvus | reverse complement strand
GGACGCCGCTGTGCGCGTTGGCGAAGGAGGCGCGGAACGTGAGGTTGATGAACAGGCGGCCGAGGGCGCCGACGGCCCGAGCGAAGCCGATCAGGGCGCCGGAAAGGCGACGGGCGCGGGCGTACGCGGTGTCCTCAGGCTCGCCCTCGGCGATGGCGACGCGGGCCTTGGCGCGGAAGATCGCGGGGATCATCTTGTAGGTGGAGCCGTTGCCTATGCCGGAGAACACGAACAGGGCGATGAAGGCCGTGACGAACATCGGCAGGGACTTGAGGTTGGAGGCGATGATGGTCGCGATCGTGCCGAGGGCCATC
>NZ_VUOB01000175.1 GCF_008386585.1 Solihabitans fulvus | reverse complement strand
GTGCCGAGGTCGAGCATGCCGGTCAAACGCGCACACCACTGATCCCGGTGGCTGCACCACATCGAGCAGCGCACCGGGAGCGAGATAGCCGACCTCCTCAACGGCGGGCGGCCTGGTGGCAGCGACTTACCTGATGACTGGCGGGGCCACGACGTTCGCCAGGGCGCTGTGCCTGTACAGATGTATGAGGCCGAATGACCTGTACCGAGCCGAGGAGAAACATGGCCGACTCGAATCTCGCGTTCCTGGGCTTGAACACGGTGGCGTGGCAGGGCATCGGCACGATGATTGCCACCGCGGCCTTCGTCGTCGCGTTGTCCGTGGGGTGGTCCCAGCTGGCCTCGGCCCGGAGAACCCGCCTCGAACAGGCCAGGCCGTACATCGTCGTCGACATTCTTCCGGGCAATGCCTCACCGAAGATGTTCGACCTGGTGATCACCAACGTCGGCAAGACTCCAGCCTACGGCCTGGAAATCGCCTTCGATCCGCCTCCTCGACGGGCCATCGAGGAAACCGGCTTCGAACTGAGTAACACACGAATTCTGACCGAGCCGACCCCGATGTTCGCGCCGGGTCGGGAGTTCCGCATGTTTTTCGACAGCGCCGTCGACCGTTACAACAGCAGCGAACCCATGCGCTTCCGAGTGACCAGTACCTACCGCGACAGCAGGAACAAGCGGTACAGCGAGCACGCCACGATCGATTTCGACGTCCACCGCGGCGCTATGTACACCGAGGTCTACGGCGTACATGACGCGGTTGGCCACCTGAAGACGATCGCCGTCGCCCTCGACAAGGTCGTAGACCGTAGTAGTGGCCCCGAAGGACGGGACCCCAGGACCGGTCCGCGCTGGGCGCCTCGTCGCGCGTCGATCTCGTCTAGGCGACGACGGGCACCTTCCTTGCCTGGCTTGAGATAGCGCTGCTGGTCCCGCCGTCACAGGGGACTACGCACGCAGGTCGTGAACTCTCCCGGTGTCGTCCAGCCGCGCGGTCAGGCGGTGCCGGTCGAGGCCCCTGTGGCGGTGTCGACCGGGCCCAGCGGCGTGTAGACGTGACCAGCCGGGTACCGCGTCTGACCTGGCACGCACCGCTCGCATACATCCCGACCCGGTGCCCGCAACTGAAGCCGCTGGCCGCACCGCACGCAGTTCTCGTAGATCCGCTGGGCGGGATCAACCGCACTCGACGTGTCGGTCTCGTCCGGAGTGGTCGTCACAGCCGTCACTGTCGCCCAGATCGACGCGGATCACCAACCCCGGCCAGCGTGAGCCCGGCTACACGGGCGGCCCAGTCGCAGGCGGGCGCACGACCAAGCACATAACCAGTTCTCGGTATCTGCTGGCCAGCGGTCCAGCGGGAACCTGTGCCGAGGTCGAGCATGCCGGTCAAACGCGCACACCGTTGACGAGCGGCAGGCTTCCTGCGGCACCTGGCTGACCGACGCGGAAGAGGACAAGGGCGGGCTACGGGCCCAGGTCAGGGCCGTGGTCGGTGTCGAGTTCGGCCTCGGCGTGCCGGTGGAGATCAGTGTTCCCCGTCGTGTCCGCTGCACCGGACAGCACGCTGCGAAGGCTGCTGGATCGCTCGCGCAGGTCGATGACCTGCGCTGTGGTGCGCCCGCCGGCGCGCTCTGCGTTCGTAGTGTCCCGGCCGGTGAGACGGTCGGTGCGGCTGGGCGGCGAGGTCATACGGCCGGTCACGGTGGATTGCACAGCCTGGTAGTAGGTCCGCGCGGTGTGCAGCAGGTCCGTTGGTTGGAGACCGGGATGTTGGGCGGCGGTCTGCACGGCCTTGGCCGCGGTGGCGGTCAGCCGCGCCACCGCGCCCCGCATCACGACATCAACGGCCCAGTCCGGAGTGCCGACCGGTGGGTGGGTGGTCAGCTCCACGAGGCGTTCCACCGACAGTCCGGCGCTTTGCCTGCCGGCTGCGGTGCGCTGCTGTTCCCAGGCGATGGTTACCGGTTCGACCGGGCGACCAGCCCCGCGCATCTCTACTGCGGTTTGGTACGCGGCGCTGATCGTCGGGTCGGCGAAGTCGGTGGGCAGCAGCCGATCCCGCCAGCGGTCGAGCACACGCGGTTCGGTCAGCATGTAGGCCATTACGGAGTTCTCCGCGATCGCGATGTCGCGCTCGTCGGGCGCGTCGGCGAACAAGTCCAGGCCGGTGTCGACAACGTCCCGGTTCACCGGCGCCACGGTATGCGACGAGACCTCTTCAAGGGTCCGGTCCCAGGACGCGGTCGTCGGGTTGGCGCGGTCCCACCGCTGCGCGACGTGCTCGATCTGACCCAGCGCGGCGTGCAGTGTGGACAGCAGGGAGGTCAGCTCCGGCACCGCGTCGGCGGCCTGGCCCACCTGCATCCCGTTGCGCGCCACGGTGCGTCGCAGGCTGGCCTCCAGCACCATCAGCGCCCACGCCTCGGGCTGTGCAACCTCGGCCGACGGCGCGGTGGCCACGAGCGTGTGCAGGTACGGGCCGGTGACCAGGTGGGCGTCGGCGGCGCTGCTGGCGGCGACGCGGGCGTGCAGGCTGACCGGGTCGACGCCGGGGACCTGGCTGCGTGCGGCCTGTTCGGCCTGCCACTGTGCCGCGTCCTCCGCGATGATCGCGTCGCGTTCCCATTCGGTCAGCTCGACCGGTTCGCCGTCCTCGATCTTGTACTGGGTGTGGCTGTAGACCATGCCCCCGTAGACGATGTCGTCCCCGATGACGTCGCGGTAGAAGTCGAAGTCGTCCTCAGGGCCGTCCTCGATCGTGTACTTGGTCCCGAACTCACGCGGGTCGTACTCGCTCTCGTGGCGGATCACGAACTCGTCGACACCGGTCCGGATCGCTGTGAACCGCTGGCCGTCGTGGACGAACCACGGCGTGATCTCAAGTTCCGGGTTCGCGGCTAGGGCGGCGACAGCCGCGGCCGTCAGTCCCCCGTCCGCGTCCAGCTCGCGCTGCTGCATCCACTGGTCGTAGGCCCGATCGGGGTCGTACTCCTGGTATTTGGCCACCACCTCCGCGACGCGGTCGGCCAGCGCGGCGTCCGGTGTGCCGTGAGGGAGGTCGACCTCGGCGATCTGGAGGTACTGGCCGGCGCGGTCCTGGGCGGCCTCCATCTGGGCGCTGCTGATCTGTTCGCGCTGGACGTGGTGCACGGTGATGGCGGGTTCGTCGGCGTAGAGCGCCCAGACCCGGTCGGGGGCGGCCTTGGCGGCGGTCGCCTCGGCCACCATGTCGCGTAGCTCCCGGAACACCACGGTGTGTGCGGGCCGCCAGAAGTCGCCCGGTTCCAGGGTGCGGGCGATCTCGGTGACGTGTCGGGGTTGGAGCAGCAGGAATCCCAGTAGCGCGCGCTCGGCGTACTCGCGCGGGGTCATCGGGCTCATGAGCGTCGCCCTCCCCCGCCGGTTCGGACGGGCAGGGTCGCGCGCAGCCGCGCGTAGCGGTCGGCGTCGTGGTCCAACCGCGCGGCGAGGTCGGGGTCGGCCACCGGCCGGTAGGAGTCCTGGCCGGTGGGGATGGCCCACCATCGGCCGTGCAGGCGGGCCGGGCCGGGCACGCCTTCGGGCAGCAGCGGCGCGGCGGTGCCGGCGGCGATCAGGTGGGCCATGGCGGCGGCGCGGATGCTCTCGGTCATGGTGTGGGTCCCCTTCCTGGCGGGTGGTGCTCGCCCATCGGCCGGCACCGCGGCCGCTACAGCTCGGGTTCGATGTCGTAGTCGGGAGGCTCGTCGTCGGCCAGCGCGTTCAGGTACGCCTCGTCGGTGTCCCCGGCCGCGTCCGCCTCGCCGTCGACTCTCCACTCCTCATTATTAATGTCGGCTTCAGTTACGTTTTCTGGTTCATCATGCGCCGACGCTGTACCCGATGTCACGTTCTCGGCTGGTGTGAACCCGACCCGCTCGACCAGGCGCTCGCGCACCTCGGCCAGCCGATCCCGCAGCCGCGCGGTCCGGGCCACCAGCCCCGCCCCGACGGGCTCCACCCCAGCTGTGGTGGACCCGCCGGCCGAGGTGCGCAGGTACGCCTGGACCCACGCCCGCGCCCGGCCCTGCTCGCCGCGACCAGCGGCCGGCAACAACACGGCGTCGCCGTCGGGCACGTGCCAGCGCTCCCGGTAGGCGGCGACCTGACCGGCGCGGGCGACCCACTGCTCCCGCGCCACCGGGTCCTCGGACACCGGGCCCAACCCGGCGGCCCACGCGGGCGGCTGCTCGGCGGCGCGGTCGCCGAGCGTGCGCACCCGGTCGGCGATCTGCTCGGCGCGCCGCCGCAGCCAGACCGCGAGCTCGGCCCGATCACCATCGGCCTGGCCACCGGGTTCGGGGGGCGGGGTGGGCACCCAGCCGGGCAGCAGCGCGGGGCGATCGCCGCCGGGGCCGACGGTGGGCATGGCTGCGGCGACGCGGTGGTGCAGCACCTTGGCCACCGACTCCGCGGTGCCCAGCTCCCGCTGCCGGGCCCGCGCCGAGAGCAGCGCGACCGGGTCGGCGCCGGCGTCGCGGGCCTCGTTGAGCACGGCGTACAGGGCCGGCCACGCCGGGTCGACCAGGATCTCCTCGGCGCGGCGGGGCACCGCCTGGCGCACCCAGCCCTCGGCCTCGGCGACCGCCTGCGGTCCCCGGTGCACCTGTAGGGCGTGCTGGTACTGCGGGACGGCCGGGTCCATCCGCCACGGGGAGTCCAACGCGTCGCGCAGCGCCTCGGTCGCCGAGAGCTCCGCGCCCTCGCGGGCCAGGATCGCGGCGAGCGCGTCGGCGGCCTCGCGGGTCTCCCGGTAGCGGGAGAACAGATCGCCGGGCAGCGTGCGCGGTTCGTCCAGCGCCAGGGCCTGCTCGGTGTCGAGGTAGGCGTGGTTGCCGTCGACGCCGCGCGACAGGGCCACCAACGCGGCCTCCCGCGTGGCCGACGGGGACAGGAACGACCGGGCGATGTCCACGGTCAGCCCCTGGGCGCGGTGGATGGTCGCCGCGTAGCCCAGCTCCACCCACTCCGCGACGTACCAGGCGGGCAGGGTGACCCGGCCGCCGTGGCGGCCGTGGCGCACCCGCATCCGCCCGTCGGGATAGCGCGCCTCGACCTCCCACAGGTCGCCGTTCTTCACGTACTCCCGTCCCGCGAACAGCGCCAGGCGCCGCCGGTTGAGGCGCGTCACGACCCGGTCGCCGACGCCGGCCACGGTGCCGTCGTGCAACCCGACCCCGCCGTGTTCCACCAGGCCGGCGGCGCGGCGCTCGGTTTGCGCGCGGGCCGAGAGCTCCCGTGCGACCTCGGTGGAATCGGAGATCATGATGCTGGTGTGGCCCGCGCCCAGGTCGCTGTTCCAGTCGGCGTAGAGCCGGTCCAGCACGGCGGCGCGGATCCCGCCGTGCAGCCGGCCGTTGGCGGCGTAGAACCCGATCGCGGCCGGGTCGCCGACCCGGACCAGCAGCACCGCGCCGGCCTCCTCGGGGCGGCGGAACCTGCGCACCTCGGTCAGTTCGACGCCGCCGGCCTGACCGAACAGCAGCCGCAGCGCGCCGCCGGCCTCGACCGCGGTCAGCTGCCGGTGGTCGCCCACCAGGCGCACGACCGCGCCGTGCTCGGCGGCCACCGCGCGGACCTCGTCCAGGGTGCGGGTGCCGGCCATGCCGGCCTCGTCGACCAACACCATGTCCCCCGGCTCCAGGTCGATGTCGACGCCGGACTGGTGGGCGACCACGAGGCTGTGCAGGGTGTTGGCGCGGATCCCCAGCTGGTCGCCCAGCACCGACGCGGCCGCCGCCGAAGGAGCCAACCCGACCACCCGCCCGCCTGTCGCGGATTCCCAGGCTTCCCGGACCGCGCCCATCGCCACGGACTTGCCCGTGCCCGGCGGGCCGATCGCCACGCACAGCGCCTGCCCGCCCGACACGAAGTGCTCCACCAACAACCGTTGGCCGGCGTTGAGCTCGATCGGCGTGCCCTCGGCGCGGCGCCGCGCCTGGAACCGGTCGATGGCCGCCTCGCGGGCGCGGTCGGACACGACCGGGCCGCGCCTGCTGTGGGCGTCGGCGACCAGCCGCGACTCCGCCGCCAGGATCGCCTCGCTGGTGAACAGCTCGCTGCCGTGCCGGTGGAACACGCCCTCGCCGGACTCCCGTTGCAACAGCACCGGCACCGCGTCCAGCTCGACGTCCAGGCGCACCGACTCGCGTCCCAGCGCGTACTCCACGACGGTCTCCACCGCCCGCTGGCGCTCCCCGGCGGTGTCGAAGGCGACCGGCCGCAGCGCGCGCTGCGCCTCGGCGCGCACGTGGTAGACCGTCCACGTCGAGCGGTCCTGCGACACCCGATCCACCACCGCCGCGGCCACCGCGGCCAGGTCGCCGACGGCGGCCGGCGCGACATCCGGACCCGGGTGCAGGCAGCCGTCGATCACCTCCTGGACCGGGGCGCCGGGGCGCAGCCGGCGGGCGGTGGCGACCCAGCCGCGGACCTGGTCGGCCAGGCTGCGCAGCTGCTGCTTGTCGGGCCGCTGCTCCAGCGTGGCCTGCTGGGCCAGCCGCATCTGCACCGTGCGCGGCGGGCTCCCGCCGTGCTCGCGGACGTACTCGGCCAGCAGCCGTTCGTAGCGCGCCTCGACCTGCGTGCGGCGGCGGGAGAACCCGCGAATCCACTCCGCCGGCATGCCCGCGACCTCGCGCACCGAACGCTTGCCCGCGCCCTTGGCCACCTCGACGAACGCCACGCCCAGCTGCTCGGTCAGGCCCTGCTCGACTAGCGCGTTGTACAGCTCGCTCATGCTGACAGCGACCTTGAACAGCTGCTGGCCGTCGATCGTGCGCCACGTCCCGTCGGCGGCCCGCACCCGGTTGGCGACGGCGACGTGGGTGTGCAGGTCGGGGTCGCCGGCGCGGGAGTCGCGGTGCAGGAACGCGGCGGCCACGAACCCGGAGGTCGCGACCTGGGCGACGCCGCCGGCGCCGATCCTGGTGAACGCCGCCTCGCGTTCGCCGTAGGCCAGCGCGGCCCGCCAGGCGGCCTCGTGGACTTCGGCGACGGTCTGCTGGACCCGCTGGTCGCCCAGCGCCCACAGCAGGGAAACGCTCTTGACCGGGGAGAACACCAGGTCGTAGCCGGCGACGGGCTGCCGGGCCCGGCCCAGCTCGTCGACGAGGTACTTGCGGACCTCCTCGCGGGTCGGCGGCGGCGCGTCCGGGCCGGCCGCCGCGGCCATGAGCGTGCGCGCGACGGCCATCTTGATGTCGCGGCGCTCCTGCACCGACGGGCGCCGCGCGTGGTCGCGCTCGAAGTCGCGGTAGGCCGCCTCGACCGCGGCCACCAGCGGCACGTCCTGGCCGTAGACGGCGAACCTGCGGCCCAGCCGGGCCGCCTTGCGGGCCTGCTCGTAGGTGTCACCGGCGGCCTGGCGGGCCTTGATGTGCTCGTTGGCGTCGGGTCGAAGACACTCGCCGAACAGGGCCAGCATGTGCTCCTCGGTGACCTCGCCGTCCATGCCCAGATCCGCGCGTCCGGACCCGGCCCACTGCCCCGGCGGGTTGCCCTGCGCGGTGTAGTAGCCGGTCAGGGAGTCGTGTGCCGACCGCGTCGTGTCGGCGCTAGCGACCTGGCGCGTCAGGTACTCGTAGCCGTTGCCCGCGTGCAACGGGTGGCAGGTCATGGTCACGCCGATCACCTCCCGCCCGAGAGACAGGACCGAGACACTCCACCACTACAAAAGTGAGGTTCAGTTACTGCGTGGCTAGTTGAAGCGTAAGTCGAGCCCGCTTCGTGTCAACTGTTACTCACTTTTAATGTTCGGGTTTTCACGGCAGAGGCAAGGGTGTAGGCGCGTAGGCGCGAACCGACCGATTTGCGTCCGCACACTGCTAGTGCAAGAGGTGTGTCAGTTCTGGATCTTGAGTGGTGGGGGAGGGGAAGGGCGCGGCGGTGGGTGGCCAGAGTGCGGTGAGGACGGTGCGCGAGTGCTGTGAGCTGGGGTTTTGCGGCGCTGTCGTGGGCTGGTGCGTGGCTACTCTGGAGCGATGAGTCCACGAACAGCAGCGCTGACACAGGCGAAGGAGGCCGCGCGGGCACGCAAGGCGCGCGCGGACCACGAGGCCGAGGACGCTCGCCGTCGCCGCGACGCAGCGGAGTTGGCGGCCGGCACCGAGTTCGAGGTCCACCGGCTGGCCCGGGGCGAGGTCCGCAGGGCGGAGCGGGACTGCGAGGTGGCGATGGGGCGCGCCGTCCTCGCGCTCCTGGAGCTGGACAACACCGTCGAGCGCGTCGCCGAGCTGACCGGCCAGGACGCCAAGGAGGTCAGGCGACTGCGGGCACTGGCGGCCGAGGCCGGCTCGGCGACGCCGCAGGCCGCGCCGCCCGCGCCTCGGCGCTCGCGCGCGACACCGACCACGGAGACGACCCCGGTGCCGGTGGTGGACGCAGGCGCGGCCTCGGCGTCGGCGCCGGCGGCTGCCGGGGGCCCCGAGCCCGCCGGCGTGACGGCACCGCAGTAGGCCCCGGGGACGATCGTCTCCGGGGCGCTGGGCCGGTGATCTGGCGCGGCGCTCCTACTCGGCGGGCGGCACCCTGTCGGCCTCGTCGGGGGAGGGGGGGTGGCCGGGCTGGCGGCGCACCGCGGACCGGCCGG
>NZ_VUOB01000174.1 GCF_008386585.1 Solihabitans fulvus | reverse complement strand
GCCGATCACCAGCACCCCGCGCCGGGTGAGGTTGCGAACCAGGAACACGAGCAGCTCGCGGCTGGACGGGTCGGCCCAGTGCAGGTCCTCAAGCACCAGCACCAGCACGCGCCCGTCGGCCGCGCCCTCCACCAGCGTCAACACGTCGTCGAACAGCCGCGCCCTGCCGTGACCGCGACCCGGTTCGTCCTCGGGGTCGC
>NZ_VUOB01000173.1 GCF_008386585.1 Solihabitans fulvus | reverse complement strand
CGGGACCACACGATGGCCAGCGGGTCGGCCATCTTCGCCAAGCTCAACCGTCCGTCCCGGAACCGGAACGCGGAGCTGGTGTACTCGGCCGAGGCCCGCGACCTGCGCTTGGACTTGAACCGCGGATACCCGGCCCGCTTGGCAAAGAAGTTCGTGAACGCCCCTTGCAGGTGCCGCAAGCCCTGCTGCAACGGCACCGACGACACCTCG
>NZ_VUOB01000172.1 GCF_008386585.1 Solihabitans fulvus | reverse complement strand
CCCAGTTCAGCGTGACGCTGGCCTCCGCCGACTTCGAGTCGCCGGAGGCGTCCCTGACCTGGTCGACGGTGGTCGTCATGCCGGCAGGCTTGAGCGCGCCGCGCACGGAGTCCAGCAGCGCCTTGGCCGAGTTCGCGTCGTCGGTGAGCCCTGCGGTGGCCTGGGTGTCCCCGCTCGCGAGTTTGCCGAGGAAGTCCTTGG
>NZ_VUOB01000171.1 GCF_008386585.1 Solihabitans fulvus | reverse complement strand
CCCGCGGGCGCCCGCCACAGCCCCGCCCCCCCCAAGAAGGGCAAGGTCATCGCCTGGGGCGACAACACCTCCGGCCAGACGAACGTGCGGCCCGAGGCCGCCGCGGACATCACGGCGATCTCCTCGGGCGGATTCCACAGCCTGGCCCTCACCAAACAGGGCAAGGTCATCGGCTGGGGATACGACACCAGCGGGCAGGCCACGGTGCCCAAGGAAGCCACCAGCGACATCACCGCGATCTCCGCGGGCGGCCGGCACAGCCTCGCCCTCACCAAGGACGGCAAGGTCATCGCCTGGGG
>NZ_VUOB01000170.1 GCF_008386585.1 Solihabitans fulvus | reverse complement strand
GTAGTCGAGCTTGAGGTAGTCGATGCCCCAGGAGGCGTAGAGGTTCGCGTCGGCCTGGAAGTGGCCGTAGCTGCCGGCTGCGCCCTGGCAGGTCTTGTAGCCGGCGTCCTCGTAGGTGCCGAACTTCAGGCCCTTGCCGTGGATGTAGTCGCCGAGCCACTTCATGCCGTGCGGGAAGCGGGCCGCGTCGACCTGGAGGTTGCCGGCCGCGTCACGGTCGTGCTGCATCCAGCAGTCGTCGATG
>NZ_VUOB01000169.1 GCF_008386585.1 Solihabitans fulvus | reverse complement strand
CGGCCTCCGCGGCAGTCCACGCACTCCAGGAACGCGGGCGCACCGCCGTCGTCGTGCTCTGCGAACACCGCCCAGTCGGCGTGCTGGGCATCACCGATCAGATCCGGCCCGAAGCCGCCGGTACGGTCGCTGCGGTCGCCCGGTTGACCGGTGCCGCTCCGGTGCTACTCACCGGCGACAACCACGCCACCGCAACGCAACTCGCCGGGCAGGTCGGCATCAGCGATGTGCGCG
>NZ_VUOB01000017.1 GCF_008386585.1 Solihabitans fulvus | reverse complement strand
TCGCCAAACTTCACGGCCTTGGTGCTAGACCAGGTCGATGCGGTGCTGCTCGACCGGGTAGCCGACCTTGGCGAACGTGGCCGCCATCGGCAGGTTGGTCACGTCCGTGCCCGCCACGATCCGGTCCGCGCCCTCGGCCACGAGGTGATGGGTCGCCTCGACCAACAGGTCGTAGGCGTAGCCGTTGCCCCGATGTTCCGGCACGACGCCGATGTAGCCGATGACCGGATCGCTGTGGTGGTGGCAGGGAGCGGCGAGGCCGACGAGGTCGCCGCCGGGTGTGAACGCCAGCCTCCACCAGTCGCGCGGGCTCGGCATCCACCGCAGATAGTCCAGTTGCTCCTTGGCCGAGGCGTCGAGACCGCTCTCGGCGATGGTGCGGCGGACGTGGGCGTCGAGGCTGCCCTGGTTGATGCGCCGGAACACGTCGAGGATCACCGCGTCGTCGGGTTCGGGGCGGTAGCGCAGCCGGCCGGGTCGGCTCGGTAGGCCGGCGTCGGGTGTCCAGCGGTAACGGTGCCGCTCGACGAGCGGGGTGAGGCCGGCGGCGACCGCCGCGTCGATGCGGGCGGTGGCGGCGGCGTGCACGGCCGGTGTGTCGCGCCAGTTCGGCGGCAGCTTCAGCGAGTACTCGGCGTGCAGCGGCGCCGCGCGCAGCAGCTCCACCGCGGCGTTCCGATCGGTGAAGTCGAACCAGTCTAGGGCCATCGGCTTGTCGTCGTTCGGGCCGCCCCACCACGCGGCGCGGGCCACCACCGTGCCCTCCCGCAGCGCGACCCAGGTCCACTCCGGACGGTATTCGCCCCGCGCGGCCATCGTCAGATAGGTGTCGCCGAACGCGGCGAAGCCGACGAGCCCCGGATCGGGCAGAGAGTCGAACAGAGGTTCCTCGCCGCTGGACAGCGGGCGGACGATCAGCTCTGACATGGGGTCCTTCCGGAAGGCATCGCCCTCCGTTCTACACCACGGGCTCAGGGCGACGTGGTCCGCCAGCCGCCCCCGTTGTGGTTGAGCAGGTGGTGGATCAGCAGCTCGGTCGCCGCCGTGCTGTCCGCCTGCGTCACGGCGTGCCACGGCCGGTCCAGCGGGGTGCCAGGAACCGGTAGCTCCACCAGGTGGCCGGCCGCCAGCTGGGCGGCCACCGCCTCCCGCGACACCAGCGCGACCCCGAGCCCGGCGACCGAGCCCGCCACCACCGCGCCGTTCGAGCCGAGGGTCAGCTGCGCCGGCTCGACGTCGAGCGTGCCGAGCACCGCGAGACAGGTGGCCCTGGTGCCGGAACCGTGCTCGCGCAGCAGCCACGTCGCGTGTTCTGGCGCGAACTCGGCCGCGACGGCCGGCGTGCCGACGACCACGAGTGTGTTGGGCCGGATCGCGCGGACCCGCGCCCTGAACCCGTCCGGCGGTCGGCCGGCCACCACCAGGTCGACCTCGTGGTGGTTGAGCATGGGCCACACCCGGTCCTTCGGCGCGACCTCGAGCCGCAGCTGGATCCGCGCGTGCCGCGCCCGGAACGAGGCCAGCAGGGTCGGCAGCACGTGCTCGCCCGCGGTGGTCACCGCAGCGATCCTGATCAGTCCCTCGTCCGGCCGCGCCTGGTCGCGGGCGGCGGCCTCGGCCTGTTCGTGCAGGCCGAGGATGGTGCGCGCGTACTGGGCGTAGAGCACGCCAGCCGGGGTCAGCCGGACGCCCCGGCCGTCCCGCTCCAGCAGCGGCACGCCGACCTCCTTGACCAGGCTGATGATGGCCGCCGAGACCGCCGACTCGGTGATGTAGAGCCGCTCGGCCGCGGCCCGGACGGATCCGGTGTCGGCGACCTCCACGAAGGCCCGCAGCCTGGCGTTGGTGGTCACCGCCCCGGGTCCTCCCGGAACGCGCGGGCCGAGCGGGCCCTGCCGAGGCGAGCCGAGCGGGCCCTACCGAGCACGAAGGGCAGCGGACCCGAGGTCGTCGCCGGGGTCGGGGGCGGTGGGGCCGCGCCGGATGCCGACGGGCCGCCCGGCGCCTCGACCAGCTCACCGGTCGGCGTGAGCCGCAGCAGCGTCGACTCCCGCGCCCACCGGTCGGGCGCGAGCCGCCCGTCCGGGGCGTTGAGGCGGCCGAGGTGCAGGCCGGGCACGACCCGCAGCCACTCCTCGCCGCCGGCCGGCACCGCGCGCACCTCGGCGACCCAGGTGACCAGCCGCTGGCCGGTCGCCTTGCTGCGCACCGTGACGGCGACGCGGTCGGTCTCGTCCAGGCCGCGCAGCGGCTGCTCGCCGCCACCGGCAAGGACGTACGCCGCGTCGTCGAACCAGTGGTGCCAGGCCGGGTGCGCCCGCTGACCGCCGGGCAGGGTGATCCACACCAGCCCGGACTTCCTGGTCGCCTCGGCCACGAGGGCGAGCACCGCGACATAGTCGGCGGGCCGCGCCGCGTCGACGGGCGCCGCAGTGTCGTCGGGCATCGGGTTGTTCATCGCCGCCGCCATCCCGGCGAGGGGGTGCGCCGCGCGTTGGGGTTCGGGCAGTTCGGCGAGCACGGCCTCGCGTAGTGCAGCGTAGTCCTCCTGCGGCAGCGAGCGGAGTATCGCAGCGTCGCCCGCTCGCCGTCGGCGTGTCCTCCCGCCCTCCCGGGGTAGCGCGGCGGGCAGCCCGGACTCTCAACCGAACGCTTGACCGTCGCGTGTCAATTCTTGATGGACGACTGTGTAGTAAGCCCTTCATCATGGTTGGGCACCGTCGCACTCCAGGAACACCCGGGTTCGGGAGGAGTCGCAAGTGGACGGTTATCTCGGCGGGTACGCGGTCGTCGGCCTGGTGCTGGTCGCCGGGGTGCTGTTCGTGACGGTGTCCTTCGGCGCCAACAGGCTGCTCCGTCCGGATCGCCCGACGGCGCAGAAGCTGCTCACCTACGAGTGCGGCGTCGACCCGGTCGGCGGCGGCTGGGCGCAGTCCTATGTCCGCTACTACGTCTTCACGTTCCTCTACGTGGTGTTCGCCGTGGACGCCGTCTTCCTCTTTCCGTGGGCCACCGTGTTCGACGCGCCGGGCTTCGGCCTCGCCACCCTCGTGGAGATGTTCGTGTTCCTCGGCTTCGTCGCGGTCGGCATCCTCTACGCGTGGCGCAAGGGGGTGCTGTCGTGGGTGTGATCGACCTGCCGGATCCGAGCGTCGGGCTGCTGACCCAGGTGCCCAAGCCGATGAAGTTCGTGCTGGACTGGGGTCGGCGCTATTCGTTGTGGGTCTTCAACTTCGGGCTGGCGTGCTGCGCGATCGAGTTCATCGCCACCTCGATGAGCAAGCACGACTTCATCCGGCTCGGCGTGATCCCGTTCGCGCCGAGCCCGCGCCAGGCCGACCTGATGGTGGTGTCCGGCACCGTGACCGACAAGATGGCGCCCGCAGTGCAACGGCTCTACGAGCAGATGCCGGAGCCGAAGTACGTGATCTCCTTCGGGGCCTGCTCCAACTGCGGCGGCCCGTACTGGGACTCCTACTGCGTCACCAAGGGCGTCGACCAGCTCGTGCCGGTGGACGTCTACGTGCCGGGCTGCCCGCCCCGCCCCGAGGCCCTCCTGCACGGCATCATGCGACTCCAGGACCGGATCGCCGCAGACGAGCAACCGGCCAGCCGCGAGACCGCGCGCTTTCCCCTGCTGCGCAGGCAGACCGATGACTCCTGAGCAGCTGCGCGAGGACCTGCTCGGCTGGTTCGGGCCGGCCGCGACCGCCGAGATCGGGCACGGCCAGCTCACCGTCGACGTCGAGCCCGACGCGTGGCTCGACGCCCTGACCCACGCCCGCGACGCGCTCGACTGCGCGTTCTTCGACTGGCTGACCGCGGTCGACGAGCTCGACGCCGGCATCCGGATCGTCGCGCACGTGTACTCGCCGAGCCGACGACACGGGCTGCTGCTGCGCACCATGCTGCCGGCGGCCGACCCTGCCCTGCCCAGCGCGGTGGGTGTCTACCTCGGCGCGAACTGGCACGAGCGGGAGACGCACGAGATGTTCGGCGTGCGGTTCGACGGCCACCCGAACCTGATCCCGTTGCTGCTGCCGGACTCCTTCGACGGCAACCCGCTGCGCAAGGACTTCGTGCTCGCCTCAAGGGTGGCCAAACAGTGGCCGGGGGAGGTCGACCCCGGCCAGTCCGTCGGCGACCTCCGGCCCAAGCGCAGGCGCAACCTGCCGCCGGGCGTGCCGGACCCGGCCACCTGGGGGCCCGACGCGTCGTCGGCGTCCGGGCCATGACCGTCGCCGGGGTGCTCGACGTCGTGCTGCGGCTGGTCCTGGTGGTCGGCGCGTTCCTGCTGCTGCCGCTGCTGGTCGGCCAGCTGGAGCACAAGGCCATGGCGCACATGCAGTCGAGGGTCGGCCCGATGTACGCGGGCGGGTTCCACGGGTGGGCGCAGCTCGTCGCGGACGGCGTGAAGTTCGTGCAGAAGGAACACGTCGTGCCGACCGCCGCCGACCGCACGGTGTTCTCGCTCGCGCCCGCCGTCGCGCTGCTGCCGTACCTGCTGGTGCTCGCCGCCGTGCCGGTCGGCCCCGGCCTGGTCGCCGTCGACCTGCCGGCCGGGCTGTTCTTCGCCTTGGCCGTGCTGAGCGTCAGCGTGCTCGGCTCGATCATGGCCGGCTGGTCCAGCGCCAACAAGTACGCCCTGCTCGGCGGTATGCGCACGGCCGCGCAGTTGCTCGCCTACGAACTCCCCCTGGTGCTGGCCGGATCCTCGGTCGTGATGGCGGCCGGCACGCTGTCGCTGTCCGGCATCGTGCTGGCCTGGCGGCCCTGGTGGCTGGTCTGGCAGGCCGCCGCCGCCGTGGTGTTCTTCGTGTCGGGCCTCGCCGAGCTGGCCCGGCCGCCGTTCGACATGCCGCTGGCGGACTCGGAGATCGTGCTCGGGCCCCTCACCGAGTACACCGGCCTGCGGTTCGCGCTGTTCATGCTGGCCGAGTACGCCGGCATCGTCGTGCTCTGCGCGCTGACCGCCGTGCTGTTCCTCGGCGGCTGGCGCGGGCCGTTCGGCGACGCGTCGCTCGGCCCGATCTGGTTGCTGGCCAAGATCTTCCTGCTCGCGTTCGTGGTCATCTGGGTGCGGGTGAGCACGCCGAGGCTGCGGTCCGACCAGCTCCAGCGGCTCGCCTGGCTGGTCCTCGTGCCGATGTCGCTCGGCCAGCTCGCCCTGACCGGCGTGGTGAAGGTGGTGACGAGTTGAGGTTCTACGGCAAGGGAATTCTCACCGGGCTCGCCGTGACGTTGCGGGCGATGACCCGACGCGCGGTCACCAGGCAGTACCCCGAGGTACGGCCGGACCTGCCGCCGCGCAGCCGCGGCGTCATCGCGCTGCTCGAGGAGAACTGCACCTCCTGCATGCTGTGCGCGCGCGAGTGCCCCGACTGGTGCATCTACATCGAGTCGCACAAGGAGACGCTGCCGCCCGCGACCGAGGGCGGCAGGGAACGCAGCCGCAACGTCCTCGACCGGTTCGCCATCGACTTCTCGCTGTGCATGTACTGCGGGATCTGTATAGAGGTGTGCCCGTTCGACGCGCTGTTCTGGACGCCGGAGTTCGAGTACGCCGAGCACGACATCGCCGAACTCACCCACGAACGCGACGTGCTGCGCGAGTGGATGTGGACGGTCCCGCCCCCGCCCGCGCTGGATCCCGGAGCCGAGCGCCCGAAGGAGGTCGTGGACGCGCTGCGAGCCGCGGCGGAGGGTCGACCGGCATGACCGGCGCCGAGCTCGTCTTCGTGCCGCTCGGCGCGGTCGCGCTCGGCTCCTCGGTGCTGGTCGTGACCACCGACCAGCTCGTGCGGGCCGCGCTGTGGCTGGTGGTCGCGCTCGGCGCGCTCGCCGGCTGCTTCCTGTTGCTCGCTGCGGAGTTGGTGGCCTGGGTCCAAGTGCTGATCTACGTCGGCGCGGTGGTGGTGCTGCTGTTGTTCGGGATCATGCTGACCCGCGCGCCGATCGGCAGGTCGGTCGACCTGGACAGCGGGAACCGCGTCGCGGCGCTGGTCGTCGCGCTCGGCACCGCCGGCACGCTGGTGACCGTCGTCGTCGGCGGGTTCCGCACCGCGAGCATCGACCTCGGCGACGGCTCGGCGGGCTCGGCCGGCACCGTCGGGGCCGGCCTGTTCCGGTACTGGGTGCTGCCCTTCGAACTGCTGTCCGTGCTGCTGCTGGCCGCGCTGGTCGGCGCGATCGTGTTGTCCCGCAGGGACATCGGGCCGCGAGCACGGGACGGCGGCGAGGACTGATGCACGTCGTCTACCCGGTCGTGCTCGCCGCGCTGCTGTTCTCCGTCGGCGTGTACGGCGTGCTGGCCAGGCGCAACGCGATCCTGGTGCTGATGTCGGTCGAGCTGATGCTCAACGCCGTCAACCTCAACCTGGTCACCTTCGACGCCTGGCTGAAGGACACGCTCGCATCGGGGCAGGCGCTCACCCTGTTCGTGATCGCCATCGCGGCCGCCGAGGTCGGGCTCGGCCTGGCGATCGTCCTGCTGGTGTTCCGCAACCGGTCCAGCATCGCCGTGGACCAGCTGCGCGACCTGGCCGACCGGGACGCGCCGTCGGCGGTCCCCGGCGAGACCGTGGCGGAGCGGGAGGCGGCCCGGTGACCGCGGCGCTCGCCGTGCCGGTGGTGCTGGCCCCGTTCCTCGCGGCGGCGGTCGGGCTGCCGCTGGGCCGCCGGCTGCCGCCCGGCATCGTCGCGATCGCCGGCACCGCGGTGAGCGCCGTCCTCGCGATCGCCGTTGCGGTGTCCTCGCGGCCGGCGGAGACATTGGCTCGGCTCACGCCGACCGGCGGCATCGCGGTCACCGTTGGAGTGCGGGTCGGCGGCCTGTCGGCGACGGTCGCGGTGATGGTCACCCTCGTCGCGCTCGCCGTGCAGGTGTACTCGGTCGGCTACCTGCGCGGCGATCCAAGGTATCCGTCCTACGCGGCGCTGGTGTCGCTGTTCACGGCGGCGATGCTCACCGTGGTGCTCTCCGCCGACCTGCTGCTGACCTACGCGGGCTGGGAGGTCATGGGCGTCTGCTCGTACTTCCTGATCGGCCACCACTGGGAGCGGCCGGCCGCCTCCTCGGCCGCGGTGAAGTCGTTCCTGATGACGAGGTTCGGCGATGTCGGCTTCCTGTTCGGCGTCTTCGTGCTCGGCACGGCGGCGGGCTCGTTCCGGATCACCGACGTGTTGGCCGCGGTGCCGACCATGTCGCACACCACGGTGCTCGCCGCCGCCCTGCTGATGGTCGTCGGCGTGGTCGGCAAGTCGGCCCAGTTCCCGTTGCACAGCTGGCTGCCGGACGCCATGGCTGGCCCGGCTCCGGTCAGCGCGCTGATCCACGCCGCCACCATGGTCGCCGCCGGCGTGTACCTGGTGGCGCTGCTGTTCCCGGTGTTCCTGGCTGCGCCGCTGGCGCTCGACGTGCTCGCGGTGCTGGCCGTCGTGTCCATGCTCGGCGCCGCGTTGGCCGCGTTCGCGTCGGCCGACCTCAAACGCGTGCTGGCGTACTCGACGATCAGCCAGCTGAGCCTGATGTTCGCCGCACTCGCGGTCGGCGGCCGCACCGCGGCGATCGCGCACCTGGTGTCGCACGCGGCGTTCAAGGCGCTGCTGTTCCTGTGCGCAGGCGCGGTGATCACGGCCGTTGGTGGCGGCCTGCTGACCGACCTCGGCGGCCTGCGCCGCGCCATGCCCGTGACGTTCGCGACCATGACCGTCGGCTTCGCCGCCCTCGCCGGCTTCCCGCCGACCAGCGGGTTCTTCAGCAAGGACCTGGTCGTCGCGGCGGCGGGCCACGCGGCGAGCGGCGAGGCGGCCCTGGTCACCGTTGCCGTCGCGTGGCTGGTCGCCGTCGCGGTGCTGCTCACGGCGGGGGTGACGGCCGCCTACGCCACCAGGGCGTGGCTGCTGACCTTCTTCGGCACCGAGCGGCCCGCGCGAGAGGCGGGCCCGGTGCTGACCGGTCCGCTGCTGGCGCTGGCCGCGCCCGCGCTGCTGCTCGGCCTGGCCGCGCTGCGCTGGCCGGAGCTGCGTCCCGAGTGGGGGAGTGCGTTGGCGTCCGTCGCCGTCGTCGTCCTCGGCGCGGGTGTCGTGCTGGCGCGCTGGCGGGCCGCGCCCGGCCGAGACCCCGCCGACCTCCTCGGCCGGGCACGTCCGCTGCTCGCCAGCGCCTGGCACACCGACGATCTCTACGAACGCACCGTGGCGAGAGCGGTGACGGGCCTCGCCGAACGGGTGGTGGCGGTGGACGACCGAGTGGTCGGCCGCGCGGTGACCGGCTCCGGCCGCAACGCCGGCCGGCTCGGCGGGCTGATCAGGTTGTCGCAGAACGGGAATCCACAGCTCTACCTCACCGGGCTGCTCGCGGGAGTCCTGCTGATCGCGGTCGGGGTGGTGGTGTTGGCGTGACTGGGTCGTTGGTGGTCGTGCCGCTGCTCGGTCGTGTGGTCGCAGTCGGGGTGATGGCATGACCGTGCTGCTGCTCGTCCTGCCGCTGCTCGGCTGCCTCGCCGTCCTCGGCCTGCCACCGAAGCGCGCGGCGGCGTTCGGCGTCGCCGTCACCTCCGCGACGCTGGCGACCGCGCTCCTGATGGCCGCGACCTTCGACTACCACCGCTCCGGCTTCGCCCAGTTCTCCGTGAACGCGCCGTGGATCCCGCTCATCGACCTGCGCATCCACCTCGGCGTCGACGGCATCTCGCTGCCGCTGGTCGTGCTGACCGCCCTGCTGTGCGCGCTGTGCGCCGGATACCTGGCCCGCCCGTCCGGCCAGCCCGAGCGGCCGCGAGCCCTCGTCGCGCTGCTGCTGCTCACCGAGGTGGGCATGCTCGGCACCTTCGTGGCGCTGAACCTCCTGCTGTTCTTCGTGTTCTTCGAGGTCGTGCTCGTCCCCATGTACGCGGTCATCGCCGGCTGGGGCGGCCAGCGCCGGGCGGCGGCGGCCCGCCAGTTCATCCTCTACACGCTGCTCGGCTCCGGGGTGCTGCTGGTCGGCCTGCTGCTGCTCTACAGTCGAACGTCCACAATGGACATGGTGGTCCTCGTCGGTCGGGCGGGCACCGGGCTGAGCCACGGCGTCCAGGTGCTCGGCTTCCTGCTGATCGCTGGCGGTCTCGCCGTCAAGGTGCCGGTCTGGCCGCTGCACTCGTGGCTGCCGGACGCGCACACCCAGGCCCCAACGGTCGGCTCTGTCCTGTTGGCCGGCGTGCTGCTCAAGATGGGCACCTACGGCATGGTGCGGATCGCCGTGCCGATGCTGCCGGAGGGCGCCGTCGCGCTCGCGCCCGCGCTCGGCGCGCTCGGGGTGGCCGGCATCGTCTACGCGGCGCTGGCCTGCCTCGCGCAACGCGACCTCAAGCGGCTCATCGCCTTCTCCAGCGTGGGACACATGGGATTCGTGCTGCTCGGCATCGCCACCCTCACCCCGGTGGGCATCAACGCGGCCCTGCTCGGCAACATCGCGCACGGCCTGATCACCGGCCTGTTGTTCTTCCTGGTCGGCGGGATCGCGCAGCGGTACGGCAGCACCGACATCGACCGGATCGGCGGCGGCCTGCTGGCCAAGGCGCCCCGGCTCGGCTCGCTGCTGGTGTTCGCCGCGGTGGCCAGCCTTGGGCTGCCCGGGCTCGCCGGCTTCTGGGGCGAGATGCTGGCCATGCTCTCGGCGTTCCGGCCGGCCGGCGGCCTGAATCCCGCCCTGTATCTGGTCTTTCTCGCGGTGGCGGGGCTCGGGACGGTGCTCACGGCCGCCTACTTCCTGGTGATGCTCCGCCGGGTCGCGCAGGGCGTCGTGCCGCCAAGGTGGACCGCCGAGCGCTTCGGCGACGTCACCGCGCGCGAGTGGGTGGCGTGGACCCCGCTGCTGGTGTTGGTGCTCGCGATCGGCCTGTGGCCGAGGATCGTGCTCGGCGTGACCGACGGCGCGGTGCGCGTCCTGCTGCGAGGTGGGTGAGCCGTGCAGACGATCCAGAGCGTGGACTACCTCGCCGTCGCACCCCCGCTGATGTTGGCGCTGACCGCCGTCGGCGTGCTCGTAGCGGACGCCTTCCTGCCGGCCCGCCGTTCGCCGTGGATCGGGGGTGCCGCGCTCACCGGAGTGCTGCTCGCGCTGGCGGCCGACCTCGTCCTGGCGGTCGGCGTGCTGCCGCAAGACCGGCCGCGCGGCACGTTCTGCGTCGGCGCGTCCTGCTCCTACTCCGTCGACCGGTTCACCCTGCTGTTCCAGGCGGTGCTGCTCGTCGCGGGCACTGTCGTGCTGCTGCTGGCGAACGGCGAGGTGCGGCGAGCCGGGCTCCCGGCGGGCGAGTTCCACTTCCTGCTGCTCACCGCGCTGGCCGGCGCGCTGACCATCGCGGCCGGCCGGGACCTGGTGATTCTGGTTGTCGGGCTGGAGGTCGTCTCGCTGCCGGTGTTCGCCCTGGTGGCGCTGCGCCGCTACGACGGCCGATCGGCGGAGGCCGGGCTGACGATGTTCCTCGTCTCGGTCACCTCGACGGCCGTCATGCTGTTCGGCGTCAGCCTGGTCTACGGGGCCACCGGGTCGATGTTGCTCGACACCATCTCCGCGGCGCTGCGTCGACCGGGCACCCCGCACACCGTGGCGGCGACCGGGGTCGTGCTGGTGCTGGTCGGCTTCGGCTTCAAGGTATCGGCCGTGCCGTTCCACTTCTGGGCGCCCGACACCTACCAGGGCGCGCCGATCGCGGTGGCGGCCTTCCTGTCCGTCGTGTCCAAGGCCGCGGGATTCGCCGGCCTGGTGCTGGTGCTGACCGTAGGGTTCGGGTCCTACGCCGGGGTGTGGGGCCCGCTCGTCGCGGTGCTCGCCGCCGCGTCGATGACCGTCGGCAACCTGGTCGCGCTGCGCCAGCGCGCCGCGATCCGGCTGCTCGCCTGGTCCTCGATCGCGCAGGCCGGGTACATGCTCGCGCCGCTCGGCGCGGCGGCCGGGCTGGTCGGCGAGCCGAGGGTGTTGGGGGTGCTGGCCGCCGCCACGGTCGGCTACGTGGCCATCTACGCGGTGATGAACCTCGGCGTGTTCGCGGTGCTGTCCTTCGTCGGCTGGATCGACGGCCTCGGCGGGGGACGCCTCGACGACTATCGCGGCATGGCCCGCTCGCACCCCGCGCTGGCGCTCGCGCTGGCCTTCTGCCTGGCCTGCCTCGCCGGGCTGCCGCCGGGGCTCGCCGGCCTGTTCGCCAAGATCGTCGTGTTCCGAGGGGTGCTGACCGGCGGCTACGGCTGGCTCGCCGTGCTCATGGCGGTGAACACGGTACTCGGCCTCGCCTACTACCTCGCCTGGGCCAGCCGACTGTTCGCGCCGGGCCCGTCGGAGAGCACCGCGGCCTTCGGCCCGGTGCCCCGGCACGTGGCGATCGCCGTCGGGTTGGCCGTTGCCGGCACCGCGCTGATGTCCGTGCTGCCCCAACTCGTGCTCGGCGTCGCGCCGACCCTGGGCGGGTGATGGCCGTGCCGGACGTGCAGGGGACCGTCGCGACCTTCGCCAGGGACACGGGCGGCGGCACGGTGCTGCTGGACAGCGGGGCCGAGTTGTCCTTCGACGGCAACGCCTTCGCGCGCAGCGGGCTGCGCATGCTGCGGCTCGGTCAGCGCGTGCTGCTCAGGGTGGTGGACGGCCGCGTCACGGCGATCACGCACATCTCGTTCCCGCTGCCCCAAGACCCGCTGCCCTGAGACCCGTTGCCCTGAACCGTTTCCCGGTGCGGCGGCCGGGCGAGGCGCGCCGTCACTTGTCGATGTCGCCGACCACGAAGAACATCGAGCCGAGGATCGCGATCATGTCGGCGACCAGCGCGCCGCGCATCAGGTCGGGAGCAACCTGGATGTTGTTGAACGACGCCGACCGCAGCTTCAACCGCCACGGCGTGCGCTCGCCGCGCGAGACCAGGTAGTAGCCGTTGACGCCGAGCGGGTTCTCGGTCCACGCGTAGGTGTGTCCCTCGGGCACCTTGAGGTTCTTGGGCGTGCGCACGGAGATCGGGCCGGGCGGCAGCGCCGCGAGCCGGTCGGCGCAGGTCTCCGCGAGGTTCAGCGAGACGCCGACCTGGTCGAGCAGGCACTCGAACCGGGCGAGGCAGTCGCCAGCGGTCCTGGTCACCACCGGCACGTCCAGCTCGTCGTAGGCGAGGTAGGGTTCGTCCCGCCGCAGGTCGAAGTCGAGACCGCTGGCCCGCGCGATGGGTCCCGACACGCCGTACTGGGCCGCGACCGAGGCCGCGAGTACGCCGACCCCGCGCGTCCTGGCGTGGAAGATCTCGTTGCCACGGATCAGGTTCTCGATCTGCGCGGTGCCGGCGCGGACCTCGGCGACGGCGCGCCGGACGCGGTCGAGCCAGCCAGCCGGCAGGTCGTCCCTGAGCCCGCCAACGCGGTTGAACATGTAGTGCATCCGGCCCCCGGTGGCCTCCTCCATCACCTGTTGCAGCGCCTCGCGCTCGCGGAAGGCGTAGAAGATCGGGGTGATCGCGCCGAGTTCGATCGGGTAGGAGCCGAGGAACATCAGGTGGTTGAGCACGCGGTTCAGCTCCGCGAGCAGCATCCGGGTCCACACGGCCCGCACCGGGACCTCGATGTCGAGCAGCCGTTCGACCGCGAGCACGACACCGAGTTCGTTGGCGAAGGCCGACAGCCAGTCGTGTCGGTTGGCCAGCACGAGGATCTGGCGGTAGTCGCGCACCTCGAACAACTTCTCCGCGCCGCGGTGCATGTAGCCGACGATCGGCTCCACCTCGGTGATCCGCTCGCCGTCGAGGGTGAGCCGCAACCGCAGCACGCCATGCGTTGCCGGGTGCTGCGGACCGATGTTGAGCACCATGTCCTCGGTGGCCAGCTCCGCGGCGCCGGAGCCGATCGCGACGGTCCGTTCGGTCGTCATGTCGATCCCGCCCTCGTGAGGCTCGGCGCCCGGTCGGCGCCCCGCACGCGGGACGGACCGCCGACCGGTGGGCTTCTGCCGCCGGACGGGATGCCTGCTGTCGGCCTGGCCGCGCCGACCAAGCCTACGCCGCTCGCCGCCTCTCGGGGTCCGACGACGTCGTCTCGGCCGCCCTGCGCGCGAACGCCTCCACCGCGTCGTGCAGCATCGCGCCTGCGCCGCCGTTCATGACCCGCTTCGCCGCCGTGCCCGCCACCGACACCCCGGCGCGCACCAGCTGCCGCACCTCGTCGGAGTTCCTGATCGCCTCGATCGAGTCGAGCGTCTTCTTCACGCCGTTGCGCCCGTGGCTCGTGCCGAGCAGATAGCCGACGACGAAGCCGATTAGTGTCTGCATCTCACATCTCGCGAATCTCTAGGTAGCGCTTGATGTCGGGCAGCGACTGGATGATCGCGGCAACGGCCACCGCGAGCACCACTGCTTTGACCAGTCGTGTCAGCATGATGTTCCCTTCGTTCGTCGATGGTCAGGCCTGTCGCTCCTCGATCCGGTCGAGTAACGCGGTGAGCGTGCTGTCCCAGGTGGTCAGCGCGTTGCTGGACTTGAAGCGCTGCAACGCGTCCAGCGTCTCCCGGTGCACGGACAGCCAGGCGCGGTTGGGGAAGTGCAGGTCGACGGTCTCGCGCCACACGCTCACCGGTAGTCCGAAGGACGCCTCCTTGCTCCACGGCACCTGCTGCACGTTCAGGCGGCCGTCGCGGGTGCCGAAGACCGTTCCGCTGAACAACAGCAGCAGCGGGATCACGCCGTCGGTCAACCCGTTGAAGTACTTCGTGGACGCGATCTCCAGGTCGTAGGTGCAGGGCACCGGAAGCTCCTGGGTGACGCTTCCGGTGAACCCGGGCACCATCGCGGTGAGCATGGTGAACTGCAACGGTTTCAGCGTGTCGGCCCATCGGTCGGTGTCGCCGAAAAGGTCGTGCAGGCGTTCGGCCTCCTGTGCCGAGTAGCGACGCCGGTGCGGCTCGACCCGGATCTGGCAGCGCAGCGCGATCGCGTCGATCCGCTCGCCGCTGGTCTCGGTGATCCGCAGCCGCAGGGCGAACCCCGGCACGACGGCATAGCGATCCGCCACCGCGTCGACGCAGTCGAAGACCAGTTCGGCCACTGTCACTCCTCGGGATACAACGGCCGCGCCCTGGCGCGGAGGTCGGCAAAGAACTCGTCGATGTGCTCGTGCGCCTCCTGGCCTCCGTCGAAACCCTTCCAGTACAGGCGGACCGTGCCGACGAGCTGGTAGCAGGAGTCGATCGGCACCAGATAGGTCTCGACGGCGCCGTCGACCTCGCGGACCAGGATCGCCTCGACCTCGGGCTGTGCCTCGGCGAGCAGTGGGTGCTGCTCGCCGAGTCTCGCCCACGCCGCCAGGTCGAGCAGGCACTCGGTCGCCCCGGCCGGGCTCGGATAGAAGGCCGCGAGCCCGCTGTCGCCGCGCAGGAAGAAGGCCGAGTTGACCGGGACGCCGAGCCCCGTCCACGCGGCCGGCGACAGCGGACGCGTTGGGTCGTGCAGCACCCGCTCCGGCACCGCCCGGTACCTGCCGCCTGCCGCGTCCGGCCGGGTGAACAGCAGGAAGCACGCCCGGCAGGCGCACATCAGCGAGCGGTGCTCGATGTCGACGACGTGGCCGTGCCGCGCGCCGACCTCGGTGCCGCACATCTCGCACTTCTCTGCCGAGGGCTGCTCCCGCACCGGGGCGAGCGCCTGCTCGGGTGTGCCGACGAACCGCCGCAGGCCGACGCCCCCGGTCACGACGCCACCGCTCTTGGCACCGCCACCCGGACGCCCTGGCTGTCCGAGAGCAGCGGCAGCGGATCGAGGCACCGGTCGGATCCGTCCAGGCCCCTGCCGGCGAGGCGCACGTCGAACCGCGCCCCGCATTCGGCGCAGCTGAGCACCTCTGTGTCCACAGTGGACTCAGCGAGGCTGGCGCCGCACGCGGCGCACGCGTCCCGGTAGGCGTACAGCGTGCCGCGCACCGAGCACAGCAGCACCTCGACCCCCTCGACCACCACCCGCACCGGCCGCCTGGTCGGCGGGCCGAGGTCGGGCAGGGTGCTCCAGGTCGACTGGCCGGTGGCGGACGGCGCAGGATCCACGCGCCAGCCTGGTGGCGGTCCCATGCCGACCTGGAGCAGTTGGGTGGCGGGAGCGGGCTCGGTAACTCCGGCCACCTCGACGCCGGTGATCTCCGGTGCCGCCTCCTGGATCGCGCCCTCGATCGCGAGCCGGACGGTCAGCGTCGAGGAGGGGCAGCCGTGGCAGCTGCCCTCCAAGCGCAGCTGCGCAACGCCCGCGTCGTCGACACCGAGGTACTCGACGCCACCGGCGTGCGAGCCGAGATACGGGCGCACGCCGTCGAGGGCGCGCTGGATCCTGGCGTCCACGTCGAGCGGGTGCAGGTCGTGCAGCACCAGCAGGCTCGCCACGAGGCCGTCCTCGGCGAGCCGGTCCAACAGGCCGGGATCGCGTTCGCGCACCAGCGCCACCACCCGCTCCAGGCCCCCGCCGTACATCTCCACGAGCAGGCGGACCAGTTCCTCTGCCGTCTCCTTGTCCCGGCCGGCCCGCAGGCCGGCGAGCAGCTCCTCGATGCGGTCGCCGACGGTACGTGCGTTGCGCCCCATTGCTCACAACCCCTCACGGCCCCCGGTGCGCGCCGGGGGCCGTCATCGGCGTCAGTACTCCGCGTTGAACGCGTGAGGCGTGTGCAGCTTCCTGAGCACCGTGCCGGTGCCGAGCGACATGTGCACGCCGCAGGGCAGGCAGGGGTCGAAGCTGCGCACCGCGCGCATGATGTCGATGCCCTTGAAGTTCTCCGGGGAGTTCTCCTCGAAGATCGGCGTGTTCTGCACCGCGTCCTCGTACGGGCCGGGGGTGCCGTAGCTGTCCCGGACGCTGCCGTTCCACGGCGTAGGCGGGTACGGGTGGTAGTTGGCGATCCTGCCGCCCCTGATCACCATGTGGTGGGACAGCACGCCGCGGACCGCCTCGGTGAAGCCGCAGCTGACACCCTCGTCGGGCACCGTGAACGGCTCCCACGTCCTGGTGTTGCCGCCGCGGATCTCGCCGAGCGCCTTCTCGCAGAAGTGCAGGGCCAGCCCGGCCGCGTACGCCTGGAAGTACGTCCTGGCGCGGTTTCGCTCGATGGCGTTGCTCCACTGTGGAATCTTCCACTCGAAGCTGACCGCGGGCTTGAGTGCCGTGCGCGGCAGGCTGATCTGCACGCTGTGTCCGGTCGACTTCACGTAGTCGGTGTCGACCAGGCCGGCGAGCGCCGTCGTCCACAGCCGGGCGATGGGGCCGCCGCCGGTGTCCAGCGGCAGGTGGTCCTTGCCGTCGAACCAGCGCGGCGACATCGTCCACGAGTACTTGTCGTCGAAGTCGCGCTTGGCCGGCCGGGGAATCGTGTGCTGGTTCCAGGGGTGCCGCCGGTCCACCGGGTTGCCGAGCGGATCGCGGGTCACGAACATCTCCTGGTCCTCCCAGTCCTCGTAGAACGAGGAACCGAGCAGGATCCTGATGCCAAGGTTGATGTCCACCAGGCTGGTGGTGACGAGCTTGCCGTCCACCACCACCCCGGGGGTGACGAACATCTTCCTTCCCCAGTTCTCCATGTTCTCGTAGGTGAAGTCGCAGTGCTCCGGGTCGTTGAGGCTTCCCCAGCATCCCAACAGGATCCGCCGCTGGCCGACCTTCTCGTAACCAGGCAGCGCCTCGTAGAAGAAGTCGAAGAGGTCGTCGTGCATCGGCACGACCTTCTTCATGAACTCCACGTAGCGCATCAGCCTGGTGAGGTAGTCGGTGAACAGCTGCACGGTGGCGACCGTGCCGACGCCGCCCGGGTACAGGGTGGACGGGTGCACGTGCCTGCCCTCCATCAGGCAGAACATCTCCCTGGTGTAGCGGGAAACGTGCAGCGCCTCGCGGTAGAACTCGCCCTCCAGCGGGTTGAGCGACCGCATGATGTCGCCGATGGTCTTGAAGCCGTGCTCGCCGGCGTGCGGCGACTCGGTCCGGTTGGCCAGCTCCAGCACGCCGGGATTGGTCTCGGCGACCATCTTCTCGCAGTAGTCGACGCCGACCAGGTTCTCCTGGAAGATGTTGTGGTCGAACATGTACTCGGCGGCCTCGCCCAGATTGATGATCCACTCGCCGAGGTGCGGCGGCCGGACGCCGTAGGCCATGTTCTGCGCGTACACCGAGCAGGTGGCGTGGTTGTCGCCGCAGATCCCGCAGATCCGGCTCGTGATGAAGTGCGCGTCGCGGGGATCCTTGCCCTTCATGAAGATGCTGTAGCCGCGGAAGATCGACGAGGTGCTGTGACACTCGACGACTTCCTTCCTGGCGAAGTCGATCTTCGTGTAGATGCCGAGACTGCCGACGATCCTGGTGATCGGGTCCCAGGCCATCTCGACGAGGTCGGCGTCCTTGGACGTGGTCATCGTTGCGCCCTCCGCTCGTTCACCAGGTGGCCTTGTATCCGGTCAGCAACGCGTCGCCCTTCTTCCGCCACTTGGGCTCCTCGTCGACGCTCTTCATGGTGAAGTTCCGCAGCGCGCGGATCACGGTGCCGTACATGCCGCTCGCGGCGGCCGACACGCGCGCGCCCGGCGGCTCGTCCATGAAGGGCATGAACTTGTCCGGGAAGCCCGGCATCGTGCAGGCGATGCAGATGCCTCCGACGTTGGGGCAGCCGCCGACCCCGTTGATCCAGCCACGCTTGGGCACGTTGCACTTGACCACCGGACCCCAGCAGCCCAGTTTCACCAGGCACTTGGGGGAGCCGTACTCCTTGGCGAACTGGCCCTGCTCGTAGTAGCCCGCGCGGTCGCACCCCTCGTGGACGGTCGCGCCGAACAGCCACGTCGGACGGAGTGCCTCGTCCAACGGGATCATCGGCGCCTGGCCGGCGGCCTGGTAGAGCAGGTAGAGCAGCGTCTCGGACAGGTTGTCGGGATGGGTCGGGCAGCCTGGCACGCACACGATCGGGATGCCGGCCTTGGAACGCCAGTCCCAGCCGAGGTAGTCGGGCACGCCCATCGCGCCGGTCGGGTTGCCGGCCATGGCGTGGATGCCGCCGTAGGTCGCGCAGGTGCCGACCGCGACGACGACCAATGCCTTGGGCGCCAACCGGTCCAGCCATTCGCTGGTGGTCATCGGCTGGCCGGTTGCCGGGTTGTTGCCGAAGCCGCACCAGTAGCCCTCGGACTTGATCGCCTCGTTGGGGATCGATCCCTCGACCACGAGCACGAACGGATCCAGCTCGCCCCGGTCGGCCTTGTGCCACCACTCGATGAACGTGTCCGCGCCCTGTTCCGGGCCGCACTCGAAGTCGATCAGCGGCCAGTGCACCGCGACCTTGGGCAGGCCGGGCAGCGCGCCGAGCGCGATCTCCTCGATGCTGGGCTGGGTGGCGGCGGTGAGCGCAACCGAGTCGCCGTCACAACCAAGGCCGCCGTTCATCCACAGCAGGTGGACCACCGGTTCGGAATCGGTTGACTCGGCTGTCGAGGCTTCGCCGGTCTTGTCGGCCGTCGTCATTGATGACCACCTCCTCGCGGCCGAACCGGCCGCATGTGAAGCCGACAACTCGCCAACGGAAGCGGAGTGCACCGCCCTGCGTTGGTCGGAATGTCATACGGGTCATGGGACTTCAACGGAAAGTGTGTTCCGTGAAGTCCGGCCGAGGCCACGGTAGACCCGTCCCGCGTTACCGGCAAGACTGGGCGACACATAGGTCGGACACAACTGTCCTTGCTGTGGTCGAAGCGAGTGTGGGGCGGATATCCCCTGGACAGGTACGCTGTGCAGACCGGGAAGGGGGCTGGATTCGAGTGAGCGAGTCGGGCAGTCAGCCGCCGGAAGAGTCCATCGAAGTGCTTCCCGTCGTGGTGCTGTCGAAGACATTTCCGGCCCGTCCTTCGTCGATTCCGGAAATCCGAGATTTCGTCCGCCACTGCCTTTCGGACTCGCCGCTGACCGACGAGGACAACCAACAGGTGCGCCAGACGGTCTTCCGTGCCCTGCTCGACGCGGCCGGCCCGACGGGGACGATCCAGATCTCCTTCCGGATCTTTCCCGAGCACGTCGAGGTGGACGTGCTGCACTCGCACTCCGGGCTGCCGGGCGAGCCGACGCTGGCGCAGCTCAGCGGGGTAAGACCGGCGCCAGCGACCGCGGAGCCGCCGCAGTCGCCCCCGCCCGCCACGTTCGCGGCGTGGATGTCCGAGGTGCTGCGGAAGGCGGGGCTCACGCACGAGGCCGCCGCGCGGCAGCTCGGCGTCTCGGTGAAGACCGTCAGCCGGTGGGTCGGCGGCGAGACCGAGCCGAGGCTGCGCGACCTGCGGCGCATCCAGGAGCGGTTCGGCGACCACCCGCTGTCCTGACCGGATCCGCCGCGCCGGCACCGAATCCGCGATATCGACACAGTGCTTTACGGCCGTGCGCGGCGCGTCCTACGGTGCCAAACATGGCGACAGAGGCGCGAACGTACCGGATCGGACCGGACAACGGCAGGCTCGTCCTGCACACCAGACGTGCCGGACTCGCCTCGGTCCTGGGCCACGACCTCACCATCGAGGTGGATCGCTGGTCAGGGGAGATCACGGTGGCGGAGAACCCGGCCGACAGCACGCTGCTGGTCACCGTCGAGACCGGTGCGCTTCGCATCATCGCGGCCACCGGCGGGGCCAAGCCGTTGTCCGAGCGGGACAAACGGGAGATTCTCCAGCAGGCGCGGAAGATCCTTGACTCGGACCGGACGCCGACGGCGACGTACGCCTCGACCGCGGTCGCCGCGGACGGCGCGTCGGGCGGGACCGTCGACGGCACGTTCACCCTGCTCGGCCGGGGCCTCGGCCTCCGGCTGAAGGTCACCGGATCGGGGGACGGCCGCTACCTGGCCACCGGCGAGGTGGTTCAGTCGGACTACGGCATCAAGCCGTACTCCGCCATGTTCGGCGCGCTCAAGCTCGCCGATTCGGTCGGGATCCAGGCCGAAGTCGACCTTTCGGGAGACGCCGGGTGAAATTCCTCGTGCTGTGGCGCATGGAACTGTCGCTGCTGTCCAGCGAGATGGCGGCGGCGGTCGCCAGAATGCCCCGCTACGCCAACCCGCTCGAACAGCGCGGGATCGTGATCGCGCGCTATCACCTGGTCGGCCAGCACGGCGGCGCGTGGATCTACGAGGTCGGCTCGAACGAGGAGCTGGAACATTTGCTCGCCATGTCCCCGGTCTACAACTTCGCCCGTTACGAGGTGCATCCGCTGGCCGAGATGCCGGACCCGCTCGCGGCTGATCCACTCGCATCCGAGGAGCGTCAACCGAATCCCTGATTGACTGACCGCGAAAACGCGCGAACACTTGTGTCGATTCTCGGGACAGAGGTGTCCGATGAGCACACCGAAGCCGAACCCGTCTCGCGAACGGCACTGGGTCTGCGCCCAGCGACTGCGCGAACGCCGACTGGCACTGGGCCTGACCCAGCGCGAGGTGGTCGCGCGGCTCCAGCAGCGGGGCAACCTGACCACCAACCGGGCGCTGAGCGCCATGGAGAACGGGCGGGGCCTCGACCTCGGACTGCTGCCCGAGCTGGCGCACTCGCTCTGCTGCACGGTCACCTACCTGCTCGGGCTGACCGCCGATCCGCACGCGTGGCAGCCCGAGGGAACCACTCATCGCGTTGAGCCCGCCCAGGACCCGGTGTGGCACGCGGCGGGGATCCTCGGCCCGGAACTGCCCGCGGGCTTCGCCGCGCCGGGCAGGGTCCGCCGCCGCAACGGATCCGCCGGCTCGGCCAACGGATCGCTCAGTGAACACATGGCCTAGCGAACGGACCGAAGTACCAGCACGGAAGGCATGGATCGTGACAAGGACGTCGCGTCCCGGCGGTGTCGATGTCGTCGGCGAACTGTCGCACCGCCGCACCGCACCGTTGACCGATCTCGCCGAGCACGCCGAGGATGTCGCGCTGACCTGTCACGCGATGGCCCGCCGATTCCACCGGGGCGGGAAGCTCGTCGTGTTCGGCAACGGCGGACCGAGCACGGACGCCCAGCACGTCGCGGTCGAGTTCGTGCACCCGGTGATCGTCGGCAAGCGCGCGCTGCCGGCCATCTCGCTGACCTCCGACGTCGCCACGCTCACCGGCGTCGCGAACCGGGTCGGGCTCGCCGAGGCGTTCGCGCACCAGATCCAGTTCCTCGGCGAGCCCGCCGACATCGCGCTCGGACTGTCCACGGACGGCCAGTGCCGCAACGTCCTGCGTGGACTCCGGCAGGCGCGCGACCTCGGGCTGCTCACCGTCGCGCTGGTCGGCGGCGACGGCGGCCAGATCGCGGCGGACCGGGCCGCCGACCACGTGCTCGTGGCCAGGTCGACGGATCCCCGCGTGGTCAAGGAGGTCCACGTGACGATGTATCACGTGCTGTGGGAACTGGTGCACGTCTTCTTCGAACAGCCTGGGGCACTCGATCCGGGGATGGTCACATGAGCACGCCCGAATGCCATGACGAGGTCTGCGTCACCTGCTCGGACGCGGCGACGCGGGTGACCGTGCTTCGCCTGCTGGACAACGAACTCGCGGTGGTGCGCACCGAGCGCGGCGAGGAGGAGGTGAGCGTCGCGCTGGTCGCGGCCGGGGTCGGCGACACGATCCTGGTGCACGCCAGCGAGGCCATTGCCGTCGTGGCGGGCGGCGCGTCGTGAAACCGGGCGACGGGTCGTCCGCGCCGGCCGTCGACGTGCAGTCGTTGTACCCGTTTCTGTACGCGCAGGAGTCCAATGTGGACTCCGTGATCGAGCAGGTGCGCAGTTCCACCGTGGACAAGGCGATGGAGATCATCGAGCTGCGCACCAGGGTGCTGGACCGGGAGGGGCCGAGGCTGCTGGAGTGCGCGGCCGCGATGGCCGAGCGGTTCGCCGCGCGCGGCCGGCTGCTGGCCTTCGGCAACGGCGGCAGCGCGACCGACGCCCAGGACCTGGCCAGCCTCTTCCTCAGCCCGGCGGGCGGCGGCGGGCCGCTGCCGGCGTTCGGGTTGACCAACGACATAGCGGTGATCACCGCGCTGTGCAACGACATCGGCTTCGAGGTCGTGTTCGCCAGGCAGATCGCCGCGTTCGGCCGGGCCGGCGACATCGCGGTCGGGCTGTCCACCAGCGGCAACTCGGCGAACCTGCTGCGCGCCTTCGACGAGGCCGCGCGGCGCGGCCTGTTCACCGTCGGCATCGCGGGCTACGACGGCGGCAGGATGGCAGAACTGGACAGCATCGACTACCTGTTCGTCGTGCCGTCGCCGTCGGTGCACCGGATCCAGGAGGCGCAGACCACCCTCTACCACGCGCTGTGGGAGCTCACCCTGCTCGCGCTCGGCGACGCGGCGGAGCGGGTGGATCGATGACCGCCGCGATGGACCGGGCCCGCGCCGTCGCCGACGCGGTCCTCTACGAGGGCTACCTGCTCTACCCGTACCGCGCGTCGGCGGCGAAGAACGCGGTGCGCTGGCAGTGGGGCGTGCTGATGCCGCCCGCGTTCGCCGACGGCGGCACCGGCGAGCACGCGTGGTCGCGCAGCGAGCTGCTGGTCGAGCCCCGCGACGGCGCCAGCCTGCACGTCCGGCTGCGGTTTCTCCAGCTACAGGCCAGGATCGTCGAGGGCGTCGACGGCGACGGGCACCGGCCGGTGCCCTTGGTCACCATCGACGGCCGCGAGCACATCACCTGGGACGAGGCCGTCGAGCGCGAGGTCGACGCGGTGCTGCGGTTCGCCGACCTGGTCGGCGGCGACGGCCGCGTGCCGTTCGAGGTGGCCGGCGGCACGGACGTGGAACCCATACCCGGCACGGACTCCGCGCGGCTGGTGCGGCGGCGCGAACCGTTGCGCGGCGCGCTGCGGCTGCGGGCGGCGGCGCTGTCGGGGCCGTTCGGCGGGCTGAAGCTGACCGTGCGGGTGGAGAACACCTCGCCGTGGCCGGCGCACCGCGGCGCGACCAGGGCCGACGCGTTACGGCACGCGCTGATCGCCGCGCACACCCTGCTGTCCGTGCCGGGCGGCGAATTCCTCTCCCTGGTCGATCCCCCGGAGTGGGCCAGCGTCGCGACCGGGGAATGCGTCAACGAGCGGACCTGGCCGGTGCTGGTCGGCGAGGAGAACCAACGCGACACCGTGCTGTGCTCCCCGATCATCCTCTACGACCACCCAAGGATCGCCGAGCAGAGCGCGGGAAATCTCTTCGACGGCACCGAGATCGACGAGATCCTGACCCTGCGCACCATGACGCTCACCGACGAGGAGAAGCGCGCGGCGCGCGCCACGGACGAGCGCGCTGCCGACCTGATCGACCGAGTCGAGAACCTGCCGCCCGAGGTGCTCGACCGGCTGCACGGCACGGTGCGCTATCTGCGCGCCATGACCGGCCGGCCGGACCGAGGGCAGGAGCGGGCCGACGTGACCGCGCGCCCGGACGTCCCCTGGTGGGATCCCGGAGCGGACGCGTCGATGTCCCCGTCGACCGACAGCGTGCTGATCGCCGGCGTGTCGGTCGCCAGGGGCTCCAGGGTGCGGCTGCGGCCGGCCAAGCGGGCCGACGCGCACGACATGTTCCTGGCCGGGCGCACCGCGGTCGTGCAGGCGGTGCTGCTCGACGTCGATGACGTGTGGCACCTCGCGGTCACCCTGGAGGACGACCCCGGCGCCGACCTCAACCTCGCGCACGGGCGGTATCGCTACTTCGGCGCCGACGAGGTCGAGCCGTTGTGAGGCCCACGGTGCTCGTCGCGGGCGTCGGCAACATCTTCCTCGGCGACGACGGATTCGGCGTCGAGGTCGCCCGGCGACTGTCCGAAGTGGACATGCCGGACTGGGTGCGGGTGGCCGACTACGGCATCCGTGGCCTGCACCTGGCCTACGACCTGGTCGGCGGCGAGTACGACCTGACCATCCTGGCGGACGCGACCTCGCGCGACGAGCCGCCGGGCACCGTCTACGTGGTCGAGCTGGACACCCCGGCGCAGGCAAATCCGCCAGCCGGAGAGGAGACCGCCGCCGCGGCGAGGTTCCTTGACGCGCACGGCATGCAGCCGGACGTGGTGCTGAACCTCGTCGCGATGCTCGGCGGCGAACCCGGCCAGGTCCTGCTGGTCGGCTGCGAGCCCGCCGCGCTCGAACACCGGATGAGCCTGAGCCCCGTGGTCGAACGGGCGGTCGACGTGGCGGTGCGTGCCGTCCTCGACCTGCTCGACGAGCACGGGCCGCCGAGCGAGACGCACCCCGTCATAGAGACACACTCCGTCATCGAGAGACACTCCGGCATAGGGAACAGGTGGTGACATGTGCCTTGGGATTCCAGGGGAAGTGATCGAGATCCTGACCGATCGACCCGACCTGGCAAGGGTCGACGTGAGCGGCGTGAAGCGCGCGATCAACATTGGGTTGCTCACCGAGGAGAACCTCAGGCCCGGTGACTGGGTGCTCATCCACGTCGGCTTCGCGCTGTCCAAGATCGACGAGGACGAGGCGAAGGCGGCGATGGACTTCCTCGAAGGCATCGGCAAGGCCTACGACGACGAGATCACGGCCCTTCGGGATTCCCAGATCGTATAGGAGTTGAGCGGCATGCGTTTCGTCGACGAGTTCCGGGACGCGGACAAGGCGAAGGCGTTGTCCGCCAAGATCGCCGGCCTGTGCGAACCGGGCCGCCAGTACAAGTTCATGGAGGTCTGCGGCGGTCACACCCACACCATCTACAAGCACGGCCTCGAGGACTACCTGCCCGAGGCCGTCAGCCTCGTGCACGGGCCCGGGTGCCCGGTGTGCGTGATCCCGATGGGGCGCATCGACGACGCGATCCACATCGCCCGTCAGCCCGGGGTGCTGATGACCTCCTTCGGTGACATGATGCGAGTGCCGGGCAGCGCGGGGAACTTCTTCGACTCCAACGCCGAGGGCACCAACATCCGGATGGTCTACTCGCCGCTCGACTCCCTCAAGATCGCCCGCCAGAACCCGGACCAGCAGGTCGTGTTCATGGCGATCGGATTCGAGACCACCGCTCCATCCACCGCCATGACCATGCTGCGGGCCGCGCAGGAGGGCATCGAGAACTTCTCGATCTTCTGCAACCACATCACGATCATCCCCGCGATCAAGGCGATCCTCGACTCGCCGGACCTGCGGCTGGACGGCTTCATCGGGCCGGGGCACGTGTCCACGGTCATCGGCTGCCGCCCGTATGAGTTCATCGCCGAGGAGTACCACAAGCCGATCGTGGTCGCCGGCTTCGAGCCGCTGGACATCCTCCAGTCGATCTACCTGCTGATGCGGCAACTGTCCGAGGGCCGCTCGGACGTGGAGAACCAGTACTCCAGGGTGGTGCCGTGGGAGGGCAACCTCACCGCACTGCGCGCCATCGGCGAGGTGATGGAGCTGCGCCCCTACTTCGAGTGGCGCGGCCTCGGGTTCATCTCCCACTCGGCGTTGCAGGTCCGCGCCAAGTACGCCAGGTTCGACGCCGAGCTGGCCTACGACGTGCCGGGCGTGCGGGTGGCCGACCCGAAGGCGTGCCAGTGCGGCGAGGTGCTCAAGGGCGTGCTCAAACCGTGGGAGTGCAAGGTGTTCGGCACCGCCTGCACGCCGGAGACCCCGATCGGCACCTGCATGGTGTCGCCGGAGGGCGCCTGCGCGGCCTACTACAACTTCGGCCGGTTCACCCGCACCCGAGTCAGGGAGGCGAGCACGACATGACCACCCACCAGGACGTCCCGGCCAGGTCGGCGCCGGGCACGCCGTCCGAGCGGGAGCAGCAGGTGCTCGACCGGATCGAGCGGGCCCGGCGCCGCAGGGCGAAGGTCAAGGAGGAACGGATCACCCTCGCGCACGGGTCGGGCGGCAAGGCCACCCAGACCCTGATCGAGGCGATCTTCCTTGAGGCGTTCCGCAACCCGCTGCTCGAACCGTTGGAGGACGCGGCCGAGCTGACCATGAACGGCACCCGGCTGGCGCTGACTACCGACTCGTTCGTGGTGTCCCCGCTGTTCTTCCCCGGCGGGAACATCGGCGACCTCGCGATCAACGGGACCGTCAACGATCTCGCGGTGTCCGGCGCTACCCCTCGGTTCCTGACCGCCGGGTTCATCCTGGAGGAGGGCTTTCCCGTCGCGGACCTGACCAGGATCGTGGACTCGATGCGCGCGGCGGCCGAGGCCGCAGGCGTCTCCGTGGTCACCGGCGACACCAAGGTGGTGCAGCGCGGCAAGGCCGACGGCTGCTACATCAACACCGCGGGCGTCGGGCTGATCGAGTACCCGGGCACGCTGGGTGTCGCGACCGCGCGGCCCGGCGACGCGGTGCTGGTGTCCGGCCCCATCGGCGAGCACGGCGTCACCGTGCTGCTCGCCAGGGGAGAGCTGGACATCGAGGCGGACCTGGTCTCCGACACCGCGCCGGTGCATGGGCTGGTCGCCGAGCTGCTGGCGAGCACCTCCGGCGTGCGCGCGATGCGGGACGCCACGCGCGGCGGCGTTGCCACGATCCTCAACGAGGTGGCCAGGGCCGCCGACGTCGCCGTGGTGGTGGACGAGGACGCCGTGCCGGTCGGCACCGAGGTGCGCGGCGCCTCGGAGCTGCTCGGCATCGACCCGCTCTACGTCGCCTGCGAGGGGCGCATCGTGGTCATCGTGGACGGCGCCGAGGCCGACACCGCGCTCGCCGCGCTGCGCCGGCACCCGCTCGGCGAGCAGGCCGCGGTGATCGGCCGGATCAAGGAGGACCCGCCGGGACTGGTGTTGCTCAACACCGTGTTCGGCGGCACGCGGATCTGCGACCTGCTCGTTGGCGACCCGCTGCCCAGGATCTGCTGAGGCGGGGCGGCATGCACGAGCTGTCCATCACTCAGTCGATCGTCGACGCCATCGTGGAGCGCATGGGGGACAGGCGGATCAGCGCCGTGCGGATCGAGATCGGCGCGCTGTCGGGCGTGGTGGCCGACTCGGTGCGGTTCTGCTTCGAGATCGTCGCCGAGGAGACCACGCTGGCCGGCGCGCGGCTGGACATCGACGAGCCGCCGGGGCTCGGGCGGTGTCGTTGCTGCGCAACGGAGTTCGAGGTGGCCGACCCGATCCTGCTGTGCCCGGACTGCGGCAGCGCCGACGTCCTGGTGCTGGCCGGGCGGGACCTGCGGATCAAGTCGGTGGAGGTGACTTCGGCATGTGCGCCACCTGTGGGTGCTCCGACGACGGCGGAGCGCGGGTGATCGACCCGTCGCGAGACCACGAGCACAACCACAACCACGAACACGGCGAGGCCCAGCTGCACGACCCGAGCGGAGAGCACCACGAGCACGATCCCGGTGCGGGACGCGACCGCGCCGACGCCGACCGCACGGTGCTGCTGGAGCAGCGCGTCCTGGCGCACAACGACTCCATCGCCGCCCGCAACCGAACCTGGCTCGGCGACCTGGACATCCTCGCGGTGAACCTGATGAGTTCGCCCGGCTCGGGCAAGACGACCCTGCTGGAGCGCACGATCCGCGCGCTGGGCGGCGAGTCGCCCGTGTCGGTGATCGAGGGCGACCAGGAGACCGTGTTCGACGCCGAGCGGATCCGCGCGACCGGCTGCCGGGTCGTGCAGGTCAACACCGGCGCCGGCTGCCACCTGGACGCGGCCATGCTGGACAGGGCCCTGCGCGCGCTCGACCCGCCGGCCAGCTCGACCGTGTTCGTCGAGAACGTCGGCAACCTCGTGTGCCCGGCGCTGTTCGACCTCGGCGAGGCGCTGCGGGTGGTGATCATGTCGGTCACCGAGGGCGCGGACAAACCGCTGAAGTACCCGCACATGTTCCGCGCCGCGGACCTGGTGCTGCTCAACAAGATCGACCTGCTGCCGTACCTCGACTTCGACGTCGACGCGTTTCGCGCGTACCTCGGCCAAGTGAACCAGGAGGCCGAGCTGCTCCAGCTCTCGGCGACCAGGGGCGACGGCGCCGAGGACTGGTACGCCTGGCTGCGCGCGAGAGCGGGCAGCCTGGTGTGAGTGAACGGTTGGCAGACCCGGGCGAACACTCGCTGTTCCGCGCGACGGACCGGGATGCGCGCCGCCGACTGCGCTGCACGGTCACCGGTGTGGTGCAGGGCGTGGGATTCCGCCCGTTCGTGCACCGGCTGGCCACCGAACTCGCCCTGACCGGCTTCGTCGGCAACGACGCGCTCGCCGTGTTCGTCGAGGTGCAGGGGAGCGGGGACGCGGTGGCCGCGTTTGAGCGCAGGCTCACCGCCGAGGCCCCGCCGCTGTCCGCCATCGCGGCGGTCGTCGCCACGGACCTGCCGACCGCGGACGAGACGGGCTTCGCGATCGTCGCCAGCACAGGTGGATCCGGCGCGCGGACCCTGGTGCCCCCGGACGTGGCGACCTGCGGCAACTGCCTCGCCGAGCTGGCCGACCCGGCCGACCGCCGCTACCGGCACCCGTTCATCACCTGCACCGACTGCGGGCCACGCTTCACCATCATCCGCGACCTGCCCTACGACCGGCCGGCCACCACCATGACGGACTTCCCGATGTGTGCCGCCTGCGCCGGCGAGTACGAGGACCCGGCCGACCGCCGCTTCCACGCGCAACCCGTCGCCTGTCCAGACTGCGGCCCGGTGCTGTGGTTCACCGAGGGCGGCGCACGGGTCGACGGCGCGGACGCGGCGATCGCGGCGGCGCAACGCGCGCTGCTGGACGGCAGGATCGTGGCGGTCAAGGGCATCGGCGGCTACCACCTCGCCTGCCGCGCGGACAGTGACGCGGCGATCGCGCGGCTGCGCGAACGCAAGGCCCGCGACCAGAAGCCGTTCGCGCTGCTCGCGCGCGACCTCGCCGTCGCGCGCGGGCTCGCCAGGATCGACGCGGCCGAGGAACACGTGCTGACGTGTCCCGCGCGGCCCATCGTGTTGCTGCGGCGCCGTTTCGGCGCACCGGTCGCCGAGGCGGTCGCGCCAGGCAACCCGCTGCTCGGCGTGCTGCTGCCCTACACACCGGTGCACCACCTGCTGTTCGCGCCGGTGCCTGGCTCGACCGCGGTCCCACCCGAGCTGCTCGTCATGACGAGTGCGAACCTCAGCGACGAGCCGCTGTGCTTCGACGACCTGGACGCGGCGGCGCGGCTGCCCCGCCTGGCCGACGCGGTCCTCACCCACGACCGCCCGATCCACGTGCCCTGCGACGACAGCGTGGTGCGCGTGGTCGACGGCGCGGAACTGCCGATCCGCCGCTCACGGGGCTACGCGCCGCTGCCGGTCGCCCTCGGGCGCGAGCTGCCGCCGACGCTCGCGGTCGGCGGGGAGCTGAAGAACACCTGCTGCCTGGTCGACGGCCGCAACGCGTTCTGCTCCGCGCACATCGGGGACATGGGCAACGCCGAGACGACCAGGGCGTTCGAGCGCGCGGTCGACCAGCTGACCACGCTGCACCGGCTCCGGCCCGAGGTGCTGGCGGCGGACGCGCATCCCGCGTACCTGACCAGGGCGTGGGCGGAACGGCACGCGGGCGAGCCGGGCGAGCCGGCGCTTCGGTTCGTGCAGCACCACCACGCGCACGTGGTGTCGCTGCTCGCCGAGCACGGTCGGATCGGCGAACCGGTGATCGGCGTCGCCTTCGACGGCACCGGGTTCGGTGCCGACGCCGCCGTCTGGGGCGGCGAGATCCTGGTGCTGGGCAACGACACCGCGCGCTACCGGCGGGCCGGTCACCTGCTGCCCGTCAGCCTGCCTGGCGGCGACGCGGCCGTCCGCAACCCGTGCCGCATGGCGCTCGCGTACCTCGACGCGGCCGGGGTGCCCTTGGCCGAGGACCTGCCGCCGGTCGCCGCGTGCGGCCGCGCCGAATTCGCCGGCGTGCGGTCCCTGCTGGCGTCCGGGGTCGGCACGGTGTCGTGCACCAGCATGGGCCGCCTGTTCGACGCCGTGGCCGCGCTGCTCGGTGTGCGCCAACGGATCGGCTACGAGGCGCAGGCGGCGATCGAACTGGAAATCCGGGCACAGCAGGCACAATCCATCGAACCGGACGGCGTCGAGCCGCTCCGCTTCGCGGTGCGCGACGGCGTGCTCGACCATCGCCCGGTGATCCGCGGGTTGGTCGCCGGCCTGCGGGCGGGCGAGGATCCCGGTGTCGCCGCGTACCGTTTCCATCTGGCGATCGCCGACGCGGTGGCCGACTGCGTCGGTCGGATCGCTCGCGACACAGGCATCCGGTCGGTCGGGCTGACCGGGGGCGTGTTCCAGAACGTCCTGCTCGCCGGGGCCTGCCGGGACCGGCTCGAACAGCGAGGCCTCACCGTGCTGACCCATCATCTGGTGCCGCCCAACGACGGCGGCCTGGCGCTCGGGCAGGCGGTGGTCGCGGCGCTGGCCGAGGGCGGGAGCCGAGCGGACACCCCGACCGCACCGCCGCTCGGGCGCTCGTGAATCTCGGACGTTCCTGAATCGAGGTCGGCGGGCTCGTCACGCGTGCCCGGCCGCCGCCTGGTTCACCGCGCGACGCCCGCACACCGCGCAGTCCGCGTCGAGCCTCGGTTCGACGAAGTAGCTGAACGACAGGTCGGTGAGGCTCAGGTGGAACATCCGCCCCACCGCCGTCGGCGTCAGCCCGACCAGGTGGTTGACGACCTGGAGCGCGGCCACGTGCCCGGTGAGGTTGGCGGTCGGCGCGAGCACCGCGTGCCCCTGCCCCGGATACGCCGTCTCGATCTGCGGGGAGCCTTGCCGCCGCTCGAAGTGCCGCGCCTGGGTCGGCAGGCAGTCGAAGCAGCCGTCGACACCCGGCACGAACAGGCCGCTCATCAGCGTCGGACCCGCGTACAGGCCGGCCTGCCACGGCGTTCCCGTCGCCAGCGACGCGGCGCTCGCCCAGGTGTTGATCACCCCGTGCGGCTGGTCGGCGCACAGCACGAGGACGTCCGTGTCCCGCATCAGGCGCTCCAGGTCGGCCGACGAGGTGAGTTCGAGCTCCTCGCCGGTGACCCGCACGTTGGAGTTCATCCGGCTCAGCCTCGCCACGACGGCCTCGACCTTGGACGCGCCGATGTCGTCCTCGGTGAACAGCAGCTGGCGGGTCAGGCTCGACGGCTCGATCCGGTCGAAGTCGACGCAGTGCAGCGCGCCGACCCCGGCCGCGACCAGCGCCGCTGCGGCCGCGGAGCCTGCCCCGCCCATGCCGCAGACGGTGACGTGCTTGGACTTCAGCCGCGACTGGAGGTCGTAGCGGGACGCCCTCGGCGTGATGTCCACCCAGGAGAAGTAGTCCGCCGCCCCGGCGTACCTGTCGAGCTCGGCCTCGCTGAGGTTGGCGGGCGCCGGCGCGCCGGCGTCCTCGACGAACCCGGACTCGATCAGCGCGCCGATCGCCTCCCGGACGCGATCCGGGTCGAGGTGCGGGCGCTCCCAGGTCAGCTCGGCGACCACCGCGTCCTCGGTGCGGGAGCCGTCCATCAGCTGGATCAGCCGCCACAGGGTGCCCTCGTCGTCGTCGGTCAGCTCGGCGCCGCCGTCCCGCCGCGCCCCGCCGAGGTAGATCAACGTGGGGCTCAGGCGCATCGGGTTGTGCGCTTGCTTGATCTTCGGTCGCAGCATGCGGCCGGTCCTCCCTGTCCTGGCCATGGGCCCTGTCCTGGCCATGCGGCGGCCGACCGACCGCCGCACGGGTCGAAGCGTGACCGGTCCGGGCTACGCGCGGGCTACGCGTCAGCTACGCGGCGTTCACCGAAGGGCACGGCGCGGCCGGGTGCTGGTGTTACTCCAGCTGGGTCAACCTCGGCTGATCTCGACCTACAATTTGCATGCCTGAGGGGGGAGGCCACCGATCCGGTTCGCGATTCTCGGTCCGCTCGACGTGTCCCACGACGGGCGGCCGATCGCCGTGACCAGGCCGCAGCGTCGCGCGGTCCTGGCGTATTTGTTGTTGCACGCCACCCGAGGCGTGCGGATCAACGCGCTGATCGAGGCGATGTGGGCCGGCGCGGAACCGGCCACCGCGCGGACCCAGATCCACGCCGCGGTGTCCGGACTGCGGCGCGGCCTGCGCGAGTCGGGGACCGGCGACCTGATCGAGAGCACCCCGAGCGGCTACCTGCTGCGCGTCGCCGAGGACGACCTCGACCTGACCGCCTTCACCGGCCGGGTGCACCGCGCCGAGCAAGCCGAGGCCGGCGGGCGGCCCGAGGCGGCGGTCGCGCTGCTGCGCGAGGCGATGGGGCTGTGGCGGGGGCAGGCGCTCGCGGACATCCTCGCGCCCTTTGCCGACGCCGCGCGGACCCACCTCGACGAGCAGCGCGTCGCCGCGCTCGAACAGCTGGCGGAGCTGGAGCTCTCGCTGGGGCGCGGCGTCGACCTCGTGCCCGACCTGCTCCTGTTCAGCGAGACCCATCCCACCAGGGAACGGCTGGTCGCGCTGCTCATGCTCGCCCTCTACCGCGACGGCCGGCAGGTCGACGCGCTCGACCTGTACGCCCGCACGAAGACGCTGCTCGCCGCCGAGCAGGGGGTGGATCCCGGGCCGAGGCTGACCGAGCGCTACCTGGCGATCCTGCGCGCCGAACCAGCCCTGGACGCGCCCGCCGCCGCGCCGCCGGTCCGGCCCGCCGTCGAGCGGCCGAGCCGGGAACCCGAGACCGTGCCGGCGGAGCTGCCGCGCGGCGTGCCCGACTTCACCGGCAGGCTGGAACACCTGCGCGCGCTGGACCTGTTGGCCGCGCAGGACAACCAGCCCGCCGCAGTGGTCGCCGCGCTGTCCGGGTCCGGCGGCGTCGGCAAGACGGCGCTCGCGGTGCACTGGGGTCATCGGGCCAGTGCGAGGTTTCCCGACGGCCAGCTGTTCGTCGACCTGCACGGGCACTCACCATCCCGGCCGCTGCGGCCCGTCGACGCGCTGGCCAGGTTCCTGCGCGGCCTCGGCGTGCCGCAGGAACGGATCCCGGCCGAGGCGGAGGAAGCCTCGGCCCAGTTCCGCAGCCTGGTGGCCGGCCGGCGCGTCCTGGTGCTGCTGGACAACGCCAGCGACGCTGAGCAGGTGCGCCCGCTGCTGCCGGCCACCCCGGGCAGCATGGCCCTGGTCACTAGTCGGGAACGCCTCATCGGCCTGACCGCCCTTGACGGCGCGCGGCAGGTCGGCCTCGACGTCCTCGACCCTGCGGACGCCGTCCGGCTGCTCGGCGGGATCGTCGGGCCGCACCGGGTCGAGGCGGAACCCGAGGCCGCGCGCGACATCGCCGAGCTGTGCGCGTGCCTTCCGTTGGCGCTGCGGGTGTTCGGCGCGACGATCGCCAGCGAGCCCGAGCTCAGCCTCGCCGACCAGCGGGACCGGCTCAGGGAGAGCGACCGGATGGCGCTGCTGCGGATCGACGGCGACGAGCGGTCCGGCGTCCGGGCGTCGTTCGAGCTGTCCTACGCGGTGCTCAAACCGGAGTCCCGCAGGCTCTTCCGGCTGCTCGGCGTGTGCCCAGGCCACGATGTCGGCGTTGAGGCGGCCGCGGCGCTCGCCGACCTCGACGCGACGAAGGTGCGCCGCCTGCTGGACGTGTTGGTCGCGGCCAGGCTGGTGGACCGGCACCCTGGCGACCGGTTCACCAGCCACGACCTGCTCCGCGAGTACGCCGCCGAACTGGCCGGGGAGGAGGAGTCGCCGGAGTCCCGCGGCCAGGCGCTGGCTCGGCTGTCCGACTGGTACCTGCGCCGCTGCGCCGAGGCGGCCGACCAGCTCTACCCGAACACGCTGCGGCTGCCGGCGCCACCCGCCAGGGGCGTGGTCGCCGCGTTCGTCGACGCCGCGGCGGCCAGGCGGTGGCTCGACACCGAGCTGCCGGGCATGGTCGCCGTGATCGGGCACGCGGCGCGGCACGGGCCGGGGGAGCTGGCCTGGCGCCTTGCCGACGTCCTGCACGGCTACTTCCGCATCCGGCCGGGGACTGTCGAGTGGGCCAGGACGGTCGAGCTGGGCATGGCCGCGGCCACCGAGGCCGGCGATGCCGCCGCCAGCGCGGCGATGCGGCTGTCCGCGGGCGCGCTGCGCGTGCGGCTGGACCGGGAGTCCGACGCGCGGGCGCAGTTCGAGCAGGCCGCCGTCGACGCGCGGCGGGCGGGCTGGGGCGCGGCCGAGGTGGCCGCCATGCTGTCCCTTGGCCAGAGCTACTCCGGGGCAGGGGACCTGCGCACCGCCGCCGGCTACTACCAGCGCGCGGCGACGCTCAACGAGACGGTGGGCTGGTCCCAGGGCGCGGGGTTCATCCTGAACAGCCTCGGGGTGATCTACCGGGACCTCGGCGACCTGGACCGAGCGCTGTCCTGCTGCCTTGACGTGCTGCGGGTCTTCCGCGAGTTGGGGCGGGGCAGGCAGCTCGGCGTCTCGCTGGCCAACCTCGGGATGGTCCGCCACCAGCTCGGCGCGCTCGACCTCGCCATGGCGGACTTCGCGGCGGCCGAGGCGGCGTTCGACCGCAGCGGCGACCGGCTGCGGGGCGCGTGGCTGCTTCCGCACGTGGCCCTCGCCGAACTGGACCTCGGGCGGCGCGAGCAGGCGCGCGACCGGGCCCGGCGCGGCCTCGACCTGGCCCGCGAGATCGAGGAGCCGGGCTTCGAGAGCCTTGCGCTGCACGCCCTCGGCTCGGTGTGCCTGCGGGCCGACCGGCCGGAGGAGGCGGCAGGGCACTTCGGCGGGGCGCTCGACCTGGCGACGCGGGTGGGCTTCCTGGTGGCAAGGATGGACGCGATGCTCGGCCTCGCCGCCGCTGACGCGGCACGGGGCGAGGAGGCGGCGGCGCTGGACGGGCTCCGGCGACTGCTGGCGATGACCGCGGAATCCGGGCACCTGCTGCACGAGGGGCAGGCCCGCACCATCCTGGCCGGCATCCACCTGCGGGAGGACCGCGAGCGCGCCGCCGAGGAGGCCGAACGCGCGCTGCGGATCCATCGCGGAACCGGCCACCGACTCGGCGCGGCTCGCACCCTGGTGATCCTCGGCCACGCCTCGGCCGCCGAACCTCAGCGGGCGGCCGAGGCGTGGCGCGAGGCCCGCGACCTGTTCGCGGCGGCGGGTTCCCCCGAGGCCGACGACGTGGCACGACTGTTGACGGTGCCCACGAACCGAACGGAAAGGAACCGATGACGACCACCTGGGGCCTGACGGTCGACTGCGCGCGCCCCAAGGAGTTGGCGAAGTTCTGGGCCGTTGCGCTCGGCTACGTCGAGCCGCCGCCACCGGCCGGGTTCGCCAGCTGGCCGGACTGGTTCGCGGAGTTCGACGTGCCGGAGGACGAGTGGGACGACGCCGCGTACCTGGCCGACCCGGCCGGCGTCGGGCCCACCCTGTCGTTCCTCAAGGTGCCCGAGTCCAAGGTGGTGAAGAACCGGCTGCACCTGGATCTCAAGGTCGGCGGCGGTCGGCAGACGCCGTGGGAGGACCGGTGGCCGCGCGTGCTGGCCGCCGCCGAACGGCTGACCGCGATCGGAGCGAGGGTTGTCAGCGAGGAGGGATTGGCCGGCCAGCCCGACCACCTCGTGCTGGCGGACCCGGAGGGCAACGAGTTCTGCCTGGTGTGACGGCGTTTCCGCGCGCGACCGGGCTCAGCCGGTCCGCCAGCCGATCGGCGGTGGCCGCCAACCGCGCGCGGTCAGATGTAGTCGAAGAACCTGACGAACCACGTCCCCGGGCGGGCCAGGGTCAGGTCGGCGCGGCCGTCGTAGCGCTCGTGCAGCAGGTCCTCGGGCACGGTCACGTAGCCGAGATCGCTCAGCGCGCCCTCCACCCGGCGCCGGTCCTCGGCGGACAGCGCGCCGAGCTTGTCGGCGTCGGAGTGGCAGCCGACGTTCTCCGGCGAGTAGACCGCGAGGCCGCCGAAGTTGCTGACCCGCACGGAGATCCTCGGTCCACCGCCCGGTCGGTCGGCCGGCACCGTGATGTCGCCGTGGTGGCTGGCGTCCTGCACCCAACGGTCCACCGAGCAGCGGCAGCCGAACGCCGCGTCCAGCGACTCCGCGAGCAGGTCGAAGCGCGCCCTGGCCTCGCCGTGGTCGTAGCCCCTCGGGAACTCGAGGTGATCAGGGTCGTCCAAGGCCCGCAGCAGCTCCCACCAGGTCGTCGCGTCGCCGGGCATGGGCGTCACGCTACCGGCGGGAGCCGCTGCGGTGCCGTTGTGCCGCCTCAGCTCCAGACGCGGTCGAGGAGGTCGGCGATCAGCGGCGCGATCTCGGGCAGCCGCTCCTCGAGGGCGAAGTGACCGGTGTCCAGCACGTGCAGCTCGGCCTCGGGCAGGTCGCGCAGGTAGGCGTGCGCGCCGGGCTCGGGGAAGAACATGTCGTTGCGGCCCCAGACGATCAGCGCGGGCGGGGTGTGCTCGCGCAGCCACGCCTGCCACTGCGGGTACTCCGCCACGTTGCTGTGGTAGTCGAACGCGAGCGCGAGCTGAGCCTCCTTGCGGCCGGGCAGGTCGAGGAAGTGCTGGTCGAGCAGCCAGCTCTCGGGGGAGACGGCCTCGGGGTCGGCGGTGCCGCCCTCGTACTGCCCCCTGGTGCCCTCCAGCGTGAACAGGCCGCGGACGATGTCCTCGTCGCCGGGCGTCTCGGGGCGCAGCGAGATGAAGTGCCGCGCGCCGTCCGACAGGCCCTCCTCGTAGGCGTTGCCGTTCTGCACAACCAGGCCGGCGATCCACTCCGGGTGGCGGCCGGCGATCCGGAAGCCGACCGGGGCCCCGAAGTCGAAGACGTACATCACGAACCTGGTCAGGCCGAGGCGCTCGACGAAGCCCTCGGTGATGTCGGCGAGGCTGTCGAAGCTGTAGGTGAAGTCGGCGGGGGCCTCGGTGTTGCCGAACCCGGGGTAGTCCGGGGCGATCAGTCGGTACCGCGAGCCGAGCGCGTCGATCAGCCTGCGGAACTGGTGCGAGGCGGACGGGAACCCGTGCAGCAGCAGGAGAACCGGGGCGTCCGCGCGGTCCGGGACCGACTCGCGGTAGAAGACCCGAACGCCGTCGACCTCGACGTGGCGGTGGACCGTGCGGGGGATCGACGTGACCTGCATTTTCACATGCCTCCTTGACGAGCTGATGCATTAGTTCTAGTCGATCACGACCTAATGTGTCAAGCGTTCGGTGATGCATTAGGTGTCGCGATTGCCGTCGACCTCGGTCAGCCTAGAGGTCGGTATGGCCAATAGTTTCAGTGTTAACCGAAACAAGTCTCTCCGGCACAGCGCGTGACACCCGCCGAGACGGGCCGGCCGACAACGCGACGTCGTGTCGACGCTGACGTACGCTCGCCGACCGTGACCGGTCACCTCACCCTGCCCGACGCGCTCGGGTTGCTCGCCGCGCGCGGCGTCGCGGACGGCTTTCACGTCTGGTCGCCGAGCTATGGCCTGCCGCCGGGCGGTGTGGACGCCGGTTGGGAACTGACGGAGCTTGCCGGGTACGGGTGGGTGTTGCGCAGCCGGAACGGCGGTCGGGAGACCAGCTCGGCGGCGTTCACCACGGAGTCCGAGGCGTGTGCCGCGTTGCTGGCGAGACTGTTGGCGCCGGGCCGCGTCGGCGCGCCGGATCGGGAGGACCCGGCCGCGTTCGAGTCGCTGCTGGCGCGGTGGCGGCACATGCCGTGGCGGAGTTCGCCGTCCAGCCGCGACGAACTGCTGGCCGCGCTCGCCAGGCTCGGGGTTCCCGGCGACGCCTACGGCCTGTACGGCGGAGCGTTCGAGGGCAGGCTGTGCCTGGAGGAGCGGCCGAGCGGGTGGTGGGTCTTCCGGGTTCGGGACGGCCGCCGCGACGGCGAGGTGTCGTGTCGCGACGAGGCCGAGGCGTGCCGGGAGTTCTGGCGGCGCCTGGTCGACGACGAACTCCCGGCGATGCTCGCCGTCCGGCCGACGCCCGTCGAACCCCGTGCCGCAGAGCCGGAAACGGCGGGCGACGACCTCACCATCCCTGAGGTGCTGGCCGTCTGGGACCGGCGCGGGGGAGCCCGGCCCGTCGGCATCCAGTCGCACACCTATGGCCCGCGCACCGTCTCGCCGGTGTTCACGGACGACGTGACCAGCCTGCACGAGCTGCCCGACGGCCGATGGGAGCTGCGGTACTTCGAGCGCGGCGCGAGCACGGTGGTCGGCAGGTACGACCGCGAGGGAGACGCCTGCGCGGCGATCATCGGGGCGGCGGGTGCGTCCAGCATGGCGGTGTTCGCCAGCGCGACCGCCGACAAGGTCGCCAGCAGCTTCGCGGCGACGGCCTACGGGCAGCTGCTGTACTACTGGCGGCTGCGCCCGTGGCGGCACGCGCCTGCCGGTCGCGAGGAGTTGGCGATCCTGTTGCGGGACAACGGTTTTCCGATCGACAGCTACAACCTGACCGGCGGTCGGTCCGTCGACGTGCTGACCATCGAGGAACGATTGGACGGCTGGCGCGTCTACCGGGTCGAGGCGGGCAGGCGCGTCGGCGAGGCCAGGCACGCGACCGAGCGTGCCGCGTGCGCGGAGTTCTGGCGGCGCGCGGTCGACCAGGTGCTGCCGACGCTGGTCGCCGCGCCGGGAGTCGGGTGGCCGGCCTAGTCCGCGAGGAAGTCGAGCAGCGCCTTGTTGAACTCCCTGGCGTGCGAGGCGTTCAGGCCGTGCGGGCTGCCCTCGATCAGCACGAGCGTGCTGTTCGCGATCGCCTCGGCCGAGCGCTTACCGCTGACCTCGAAGGGCACGATGAGGTCGGAGTCGCCGTGGATCACCAGCGTCGGCACGGTGATCTTGGCCAGGTCGTCGCGGAAGTCGGTGCGGCTGAACGCGGCGATGCAGTCCAGGGTGCCCTTCGGGGAGGCGAACGCCGCGATGTCGCGGGCGTACTCCCGTTGCTGCTCGCTGACGTTCGTTGCCGGCGCTGAAGAAGCCGGTGATGGACCCGTCGAGGAAGGCGATGCGGTCGCCGGTCACCTCGGGGTCAGGACAGCGTCGTGCGGGCCTCGCCGATCCACGTAAGGTCCGCCTCGGCGCGGTTGATCGCGAACCGTGCGGTCAGGCTGCGGCCGGCGTGGTCCGCGTACTCGGCAAGGAGTTCCTGGCACAGCACGAGGGTGTTGCGCAGTTCCGCCTCCCACTGATCGAGCTGTCCGAGCAGGTGCTCGGCGCTGGTGTGCTGGGCGAAATGCATCTGGATCTGCAATGGTTGACGGGCCCGTTCGGAGACCGTGTTGAAGCCGTCTAGCCAGCCTCGGAAGGCGTGCAGGCCAGCGTCGGTTGCGGTATAGACCCGCTTGTCCGGCACCGCCTCCTGGACGACGTGCTGCACCGTGGCATGTCCGCGATCCACCAGTTTGGGCAGCTCGGCATAGATGTGCGATCGGGTGATCGGCCAGAAATAAGCCACCGCCCTGGACGCACGGGTGCCGAGCTCGTAGCCCGAAGCGGGACCGTCCAGCAGCAGGCCCAGTACGAGATAACCGCCGACTGACATGAGCACCATCCTAGTCCAGTCTTGACTATCCGCTAATAGCGGCCTACCGTCCAAGTCTATTCAAGTCTGGACTAGTCAGGGGTGGACATGATGGAACGACAACAGACGATCGCCGACTACGCAGCGGCGTGGAGTGGCAACGGTGCCGAGATTATCGTGGCGGCCTTCGCCCGCTGCTGGACCAAGGACAGCACCTACACCGACACGATGACCGACACAGTCGTGGGCGTCGAGGGCATGGTCCGGCTCGTCCTCGGCATGGCGGAACGGTATCCCGGCTTCATCCTCCGCCCCACCAGCGGCCTGGACACCCACCACGGCGTCGGCAGGTTCAGCTGGCTGATGACCGCGCCCGACCCCATCGTCGCCGCAGGCGTGTACTACGGCCGGGAACTGCCCGGACTCGACTTCGTCGAGTTCACCCCGGACAACCGGATCGCCCGGATCGTGGGCTTCTTCGGCTGAGCGAGCGGGATCAGCCCCAGTCGACGACCCAGGTCGTCTATTGCGCTCCAGGCGGTCATGGTGCCGGAGGTCAGCGCGGGTGGCCAGCGGCTGGGCGAGGATCGACCGCATTGACTCCAACACGGGCGCATGGCCGACGATTGAGTAGTCGCCTAAGAGACGTGCGATCGAGCGTGGCGCGGCTCGCCCTTCGGCTCACCCTTCGGCACAGACGCGGTGCGCCGCCGGCCGCGCGTCATGCCGACGCCGACGAGCACCACCGCCATGCCGGCGACGATCCTGGCGTTGAGCTGTTCGTGCAGCACGATCGCGCCCAGTGCCACCGACACCACCGGCAGCAGGTACCCGACGGTCGCGGCGCTGGTCGGGCCCTCGTCCGCGATCAGGCGATAGTTGAGGTAGAAGGTGATCCCGGTGCCGAAGATCCCCAGCACGACCACGGCGATCAGCGCGGTCGCATTGACGTGCGTGGCGACCGCGCCGCCGATGGGCAGGCCGAGCGCGCTCAGGCCGGTCGCCGTGCCGAGCTGAGCGGTGGACATGGCGATGGGCCCGGTGCCCCGGCCGACGAGTTTCCTTGCCATGTAGGCGAAGGCGACGGCGTAGCTGACCGCCGCGCCGAGGAGGGCGAGGGCTCCCCAGCTGGCCAGCCCGGCGCGCTGCCACGGCGCGAAGATCAGCAGCGTGCCGGTGAAGCCGAGCAGCAGCCCGCCGAGCCGGACCGGGCCGAGCCCGCGTTCCGTGCCGAGGGCGACGCCGATCAGCAGCGACCACAACGGGGTGGTCGCGTTCAGCGCGCCGGCCACGCCGGAGTCGACGGTCTGCTCGCCGATGGCGAACAGCGCGAACGGCAGGGCGTTGCAGAAGAACGCGGCGACCACGAGCCGGCGCCAGGTCGAGCGGTCGCGGGGCAGGCGCTGGCGCGCGCGGCGGCTGAGCGCGGCCAGCACCGCCGCGCCGAGCGCGCACCGCAGCACGGCGATCTGGGCCGGCGACAGGCCGGTCAACGCCAGCTTGATCCACAGGAAGCCAGAGCCCCACAGCAGGGCGAGCACGCCCATGCGCCACGCCGTCCCTCGTCCACCGCTGAGCACCGTTCGCCTCCCCGTTCTCGCCGTCGGGGAGTCACGCTGCCTCAGTCGATCCGACAGGACAATCGAAAAGTTCAGCACGCACCGTTAAGCTCGGCTACATCATCGACCGAGAGTGCACAGCGAGCGCGATCCGTTGCGGCGCAACGCGAATCGCGCGATCTCAGGCCGCAGGCGCGGTGTCGGGGAGGCGGGCCCGCCACATCGGCGAGCAGGCGAGCGCGACGGCCTGGCCGACGAGTCCCGTGACGGCGATCCACAGCGCGAGCCGGCTGCCGAGCGTGTCGGCGAGCACGCCGCCAAGGGGCGCGCCGAGGACGATCGCGCCCCGGTTGAGTGACCTGATCGTCGCGTTCATCCTGCCCTGTAAGTGATCCGGCGTGACCGACTGTCGGAAGCCCATTTCCACCGGGTTGCCAAGGCCGAGGCCGAACCCGAACACGAACTGGGCGCAGCACAGCAGCACCAACCCCGTGATTCCCGTGCCGGCCAACGGGATCAGCGCGTAGCCCAGCGGAGTCAGGCAGCATGCCGCGACGATGACCCTGCCGGCGCCGAACCGTCGGGTGGCGCGGCTGGACAGCAGCGCGCCGAGCACGCTGCCGGCGCCGCCGAGCGCGAAGGTGACGCCGAGCGCGAACGCGTCGAAGCCGAGGACCTTCAGCACGAAGAACGTCGAGACGGCGCCAACCATGCCGGTGCACAGGAACCAGACGTGCGAGGTGATGGCGGCCGGAGCGAGCTCCCGGTGTCGGTAGACCCAGGCCAGTCCTTCGCGCAGCTCGCGGCGCAGGTTGCGCGATGGGGCGGGTGTCGGAGTTTCGGTGGTGTGCAGCCTGGCGAGCACGAGCCCGGAGGCCAGGTAGGAGATCGCGTCGACGAGGATCGCCGCCGGGGCGCTGATCGCCTGCACCAGCCAGCCGGCGATCAGTGGGCCTGCCGTCTGTGCGACCGAGCTGGTCTGCTCCAGCCGCGCGTTGGCGTCGGTGAGCAGCGGGCCGGGCACGAGGCGGGGCAGGTAGGACTGGTGCGCCGCGTCGTAGACCAGGGACAGCGCCCCGAACACGATGACCAGCGCGATCAGCGCGGGCATGCCGAGCTGCCCGACGGCGGCCAGCAGCGGGATCAGCGCGAGCAGCACCGCCCTGGCGAGGTCGGCGCCGACCAGGATCGGTTTGCGGCGGCAGCGGTCCACCAGCACGCCGGCGATCAGCCCGAACAGCAGGTACGGCAGCCAGCGGGCGGCGCTGAGCAGGCCGAGCTCGGTCGCCGAGGCGTGCAGGGTGGCCACGGCCAGTACTTGGAGGGCCAGCGCGGTGACGTAGGTGCCGACCATCGACACGGTGTCGGCCGCCCAGAATCGGAGGAAGTCGGGATGGTCGCGCAGACGGGTCTGTGTCATCGGGCCGTGTGCCTCCCCTGGTCACGGTCTCGCCGGCGCGACCTCGCGCCGTGGACCCAGTGTCCCATTCGTGCCCGGCTGGTCGGCGGGTCCGTGCCGGAGGGCGGCGAGGTCAGTCGCCCAGCGACAGCAACAGCTTGCGCAGCAGGGCGGCGAGTTGTTGCTGCTCGTCCTCGGTGAGGGCGCCGATCAGGTCGCGTTCGTTGGCGAGGTGGCCCTCGATCAGTCCGTCGGCGAGTTCGCGGCCCCGGTCGGTGAGGGTGGTGCGGACGGTCCTGCGGTTCTCCGCGTCGGTGGCGCGGGTGACCAATCCCTTGGCGACCAGGCGGTCGATCCGGTTGGTCAGCGCACCCGCGGTGACCAGCGCGGCCCCGGCCAGGTCGCCCATCCGCAGGGAGCCGTCCTCGCCCGTGCGCAGCAGCGTCGCGAGGACGTCGTACTCCCAGGTCTCCAGGCCGTTGTCGTCGAAGTACTCCTTGAGCCCCTGCTCAAGCAGCCTGGCGGCGCGGAGGATCCGCACCACCACGCCGATCGGGGTCGTGTCGAGGGACGGCCGGACGTCGCCCCACTGCTCGATGACCTTGTCCGCCGCGTCGCTCATGTGACGAGCGTAGCAAAGCTTCAACGTTGAAGTGTTTGACATCGACGCGTCCGCGGGACTAGCGTCTGCGGAAGCTTCAACATTGAAATGTTGGACATTGAAACGAGGAGCGACAATGCACTACGTGGTGATCGTGCGTACCGACAGCACCCAGGACAGCGAGCTGGGGCACTACCTCGCCAACGTCGGCGCGACCCTGGAGCCCTTCGAGGGTCAGCTGCTGGCGTTCGCCGCCCCGGAGCGGCTGGAGGGCACCGTGGACTACACCAAGACGGCCGTGCTGGCCTTCCCGTCCGAACAGACGGCGCGCGGCTGGTACACCTCGCCCGCCTACCAGGATCTCGCGGCCTGGCGCGTCGCCACCATGGGGCACCCGGTCGAGCTGAGCCTGGTGCCGGGCTTCAACTGAGCAGCCGCCGTTCCTGCTCGGCGACCGCGAGCCGCGTTGACATGCAACCATCCGGCTGCCTATCTTTATGCAGCCGGATGGTTGCATGTTCGAGGATGGCGAGATGGACGAGGTGTTCCGGGCGTTGGCCGATGCCAACCGCCGCAGGCTGCTGGACAGCCTCAACGCCCGCAACGGGCAGAGCCTGCGCGAGCTGTGCGCCGGGCTCGACCTGACGCGGCAGTCGGTCAGCAAGCACCTCGCGGTGCTGGAGGCGGCCAACCTGGTCAGCGTCGTGTGGCGCGGCAGGGAGAAGCTGCACCACCTCAACGCCGAGCCGATCAACGCCATCGCCGAACGCTGGATCAACCGGTACGACCGGGCGCGGGTGCGCGCGCTCGCCGACCTCAAGACGGCATTGGAGCAGGAACCCATGAGCGACACCGAGTTCGTCTACACCACCTACATCAACACCACGCCGAAACGGCTCTGGCAGGCGCTGACCGACCCGGCGTTCACCAGCCGCTACTGGGGCGTCTCCTTCCAGTCGGACTGGACGAAGGGCTCGCCGATGACCTGGCAGGAGAACGGCGTGACGATCGCCGACCCGGCGCAGGTCGTCCTCGAAGCCGACCCCTACCGCAGGCTCGCCTACACCTGGCACACCTTCACGCCGGAGTTCGGTCGGGCCAACGGGTTCGACGACGCGCTGCTCGACACGATCGCGGCCGAGCGCCGCTCCACGGTGAGCTTCGACCTCGAACCGCTCGGCGAGGTCGTGAAGCTGACCGTGCTGCACAGCGGCTTCGAGCCGGGCAGCACCGTGCTCGAGCTGATCGGCGGCGGCTGGCCGCACCTTCTGTCGAGCCTCAAGACGCTGCTCGAGACCGGCGACACCCTGCCTGAGACCCCGGCCCCGGCGTCCGAGCTGGCCTGACCGGAATTCCGGCCGACCGGGGAAACTCGATGCCACGTTCGGTGTGAAAACGGCCAACGAACACCACTGCGACACAAGCGCGTAAACGGCTCGATTGTCTTCTGAATGCGTTTCCGGTGAATTCTTTGGGCTGAGTGGGCGCTTTTCGGTGCTCGCGGTCCTCCCTACCCTGTCAGTTATCAGGGTCATGGAGGAGTCGCCATGTCAGGAAACCCTTCCCGTCGTCAAACCAGAAGACATCGCCTGTTCACCTTCGGTACGGCAGGTGTTGTCGCGGCTCTCGTCGCCGCTTCACTCGTCCTGTTGGGGCACAACGGATTGACCGCTCGCGCAGCAGGTCCGAGCGGGCCGTCCGCCGACGAGGTGGCCGCCGGAGCCGTCGCCTTCGGTCAGAGTTATCCCGGCGGCCTGTCGGCGCTGTTGAATCTGTTCGACACCGGCGAGTGCGCTGGTGTGCAATCGAACCAGAATGCGTCGCAGCAGTGTCAGTCGATATTGAACCAGATTGCCGCACTCGGCTCGGGTCAGCAGTTTCCGGGAGGTGTTGAGGACTTGGCAGGCAATACCGACCAGACTGTGCCGGCCGATCAGCCGCCCGATTCCAGCGACCAGCTCACGCCGGAAATGATCGACGAGATGGCGGCGGCCGGCGCCCCGCCCGACCTGATCGCGGCGCTGCGGGCGGACCCGCCCGAACTGCCGCCCGCCTACAACACCCTGCCCGGCCATCAGGGCGGCTCGGCACAGCCCAGCGGCAGCTCGACGCCGTCGACGACCCTGGCCCCGCCCTCGACGACCAGCACGCCGCCGACCGGCCCGACCACCACGACGGCCGGCCCCACCACCACAACCAGCACGACAGTCACCACCACGCCAACGACGATCACGACAACGCCTACCACGTCGACCACAACACCAACGACCACCACGCCGACGACCACCACGCCGACGTCACCCACGACCACCACCACGACCACGCCGACCACGAGCACCACCGATCCGCCGCCCCCGCCCTTGCTCGTCGCGGTCGGCGACTCGGTCACCTCCGGCCACGAGGCGCGGGCCGGCGGGGTGTTGTGGCGCACCACCTGTGACGACCCCGGCACCGGCCCGGCGACACCGGGATCGAGCTGGGCGGGGAACCTGCGGGCACTGATCGGGGTCCCGTGGAACCGCTACTTCAACTTCGCGCACAGCGGGTCCGCGACCACCGACGTCCTCGCGACCTCGCCGTACACCAACCCGTGCGGCGTCGTCTCCCAGGCGGCGCGGACGCAGATCGCCGACGCGGTCCGGGTCCTCGCGGCCAACCCGAGCAGGCCGGGCGCGGCCAACGTCGCCGTCGTCACCGCCGGCATCAACGACACGAACTGGACGGCCGTGGCGACCCAGCTCGTCGCCCGCCGGATCGGCGGCATCATCGGCAGGTTGGCCGGCCAGGCGCCGGCCTGGGCCGTCGCCAACCCCGGCGCGTGCACCGACTGGGCCTTCGGTAACCCGAGGGGCAACCCCGGCGCACCGCCCGGAGCGGTTCTCCCTGCGTGGAACGGGGTCGCGGCCTCGGGCGGCATCGCGGCGGGGGCCGCGTCCATCGCGCTCAACCTCATCGCGGCCGACCCCGGCGCGCAGGTTCGCCACCTGCTCTACTACCGCTGGGTCGGCGATCCCAACCTGCCCAACGTGTGCAACCCGGCGGCGATCAGGGCGGCCACGATGATGAACGGGTGGATCAGCTTCGGCATCCTGGTCGCCAAGATCGTGTGGTGGTTCCTCGGTGGCAACCCGGCCCGCATCCAGGCGGTCTGTCAGCAGCTGTGGAACCCGGGGCCGGGCTTCATCCAGACCAGGCTGATCTCGTGGGGCATCGCGAACTGGGCGCTGATCCCCGGCTACCCGCACCCCAACGCGGCCGGCCGAGGTTCGCTCGCCGGGTGCGTGAACGGCACGTTGCCGAGGGCGGCCGGCGGCGGCATCGCCTGACCACGACCGCGTGCTGACCACGAACGCGTACCAACCGGGATGGCCGAGCCGGCGCCGTATGTCGAGGCGCCGGCCCGGCGGCATCCGCGCCGCGCGAAGAGCGGGGTCACCCCGGGCTCACTGCCGGGCGAAACCGTCGAGCGCGCTGCGGATCCGCGCCTGCATGGTGTCGCTTCCGTGGTGCCCGGAGTCGTCGATGACGGCGAGTTCCGCGTCCGGCCAGGCGCGGGCCAGTTCCCACGCGGTGTCCAGCGGGCTGCTCAGGTCGAGCCGGCCGTGGATCAGCACGCCGGGGATGCCGGCGAGGCGGCCGGCGTCGCGCAGCAGCGCGCCGTCCGGCAGCCAGGCGCCGTTGGCGAAGTAGTGCGAGCAGATCCGCACTAGCGCCAACCGGTCGGCCAGGGAGCGGCTGGCGAAGGCGCCCGGTGTCCCGTTTGGCTCAACCGAATCGAATGCGTCCTCCCAGGCGCACCAGGCGTTCGCGGCCGCGACGCGCACCTCGGGGTCGGGGTCCGCCATGAGGCGCGCGTAGGCCGCGACGAGGTCGCCGTCGCGGTCGGGCGCGGGGACGCCGTCGCGGAACTGGTGCCACTGCTCGGGAAAGAGCCGTCCGGCGTCCCGGTAGAGCCAGTCGATCTCCCTGCGGCTGCTGGTCGTGACACCCGCGATGACGATCTCCGACACCAGGTGCGGATGCCGCTGCGCGTAGGCAAGCAGCAGCGTGGAGCCCCAGGATCCGCCGTACAGCAACCACCGGTCCACGCCGAGGTGTTCGCGCAGCCGCTCCAGGTCGCCGAGCAGGTGCTCGGTGGTGTTGTGCCGCAGGTCCGTCGCGGGGTCGCTCGCGTGCGGGGTGCTGCGCCCGCAGCCGCGCTGGTCGAACAGGACGATGCGGTAGCGGTCAGGGTCGAAGCACCTGCGCCGGATCGGCAGGGCACCCCAGCCGGGGCCGCCATGCACGAACAGCGCCGGTTTGCCCTCGGGGTTGCCGCAGGCCTCCCAGTACACGCGGTTGCCGTCGCCGACGTCGAGCATCCCGTGCTCGTACGGCTCGATCGGCGGGTACAGCGGCTCGGTCATGTCCGGTGGCTCCTCACGTCGAAGAAGATGCAACAGCGCTGTTACATTAACGCGGGACGGCGATGGGCGCGACCCTCGTCACGTTTTGGGGCGAACCGGGTTTGATCGAGGTCGACGGCGGGTAGGCCACACGTCAGTCAGCCAACACCTGAGGTGGCAACGACCAATGGACCTGGAATACGAGGGCGCGCCTGCCCGAGGCCTGCGTCGCTACGTGCGGCTCGTGGCCGAGGCTCTCGGCCTGGACGGGGGCGGCTACTTCGTGCAGCTCGAGTCGCCGGCGCACGCCTACATCGCGCTGGAACGCAGACTTCCCGCACGGCCGGACCGGGACGTCGCGCTGACCTGGACGGAAGGACAGGGCTGGGCGCTGGCCAGCGAGTCCGCCGACGGCGACGAGCTGAGCGCGCACAGCGTCCTCGGCGGGGACGTGCTGCCCGCTCCTCGGGTGGTCGCGCAGTTCGTGCGCCGCGTCTGCGAAGGGGCCGCGCTCGGCGAGCCGGCCGCGCCACCCGTCGGCGCCGAGGAGCTGGCGAGCCGGCTGACCGCGTACGCCGGACCCGGTGCCAGCCATGGGTTGTCGCCCGACCCGGCGACCGCCGCGTCGAGCAGGCTCGCCGCGCCGACGCTCCCTGCCAGGGTCGACGTCGCGGAGCCGGGACTCGTCGAGAACCTCGAGACGGGCCGCCAGGTCAGCGGGCGGCCAGTTCGTCCGCGCTGAGGGCGTTGAGCACGCGGTCCGCGCCGATGCCGAACTCCTCGGCGCGGACGCAGCCGCCGCCGAGCCAGTCGAGCTGACCCGGCGCGTGGGCGTCGGTGTCGATGGCGAACACGCAGCCGAGTTCGACAGCGAGCGCCAGCAGCGGGTCGGGCGGATCCTGCCGCTCCGGCCGGCAGTTGAGCTCGACCGCGACGCCGTGCTCGCGGCAGGCCTCGAACACCGCCGCCGCGTCGAACTCCGACTCCGGCCGCCCCCGGCCGGTGATCAGCCGCCCGGTGCAGTGCCCGAGCACGTCCACGTGCGGATTGCGCACCGCGGCCAGCATCCTGGCGGTCATCGGCCCCGCCGGCATCCGCAGCTTCGAGTGCACGCTCGCGACGACCACGTCGAGCCGGTCGAGCAGGTCCGGCCGCTGGTCGAGCGAGCCGTCGTCGAGGATGTCCACCTCGATGCCCATGAGCACGCGGAACGGCGCCAGTTCGGCGTTGATGGTGTCGACGAGGTCCAGCTGGTCGGCCAGCCGCTGCGCGGACAGCCCGTTGGCCACGGTCAGCCGAGGCGAGTGGTCGGTCAGCGCGATCCACTCGTGGCCGAGGTCGCGCGCGGCCTCGGCCATCTCCCTCGGCGGGCTGCCGCCGTCCGACCAATCCGAGTGCGTGTGGCAGTCGCCGCGCAGCGCGGACCGCAGCGCGCTGGGCACCGAAGGCTGGGCCTGCTCGATGAGCGTGCTGAGGTAGTCCGGTTGGCCGCCGGCCGCGGCCTGCTCGATCACGGTGGCGGTGACCGCGCCGATGCCGGGCAGCGCGCCGAGCGTGCCCCTGCGCACGCGCTCCGCCAGCTCGCCAGGCGGCAGCGCGGCGACCACCTCGGCGGCCCTCCGGAACGCGCGCACGCGATAGGTCTGCGCGCCGGCTCGTTCGAGCTGGAACGCGATCAACCGCAACGCCCGCACAGGTTCCATGTGGTCATGGCATACCGCATTCGACGCGACCCCGCACGGCGGCCGGCGCTTCCCGCTCGCCGTCGATCACAATGAGCGGGTGCGCACCGAGGACACGTCAGGGCCGAGATTCCGCGTCACGCCAGGAGATGCCGGTTCGCCGGTGATCCTGCACGTGCCGCACGGCGCGCGGGCGATCCCGCCGTCCGCGCGCGAACGGATCGTGCTGGACGACGACGAGCTGTCGCGGGAGCTGGACCACCTGACCGACGCGCACACCGGCCTCATCGCCGCCCGCGCGGCCCACGCGGCGCGGACGGCGCCCTGGACGTTCGCGAACCTGTTGTCGCGCCTGGTGATCGACCCCGAGCGGTTCCCGGACGACCGGGAGGAGATGCGGTCGGTCGGGATGGGCGCGGTGTACCTGCGGACCTCGCACGGCGCGGTGCTGCGCGAGGACGACCCCGTGCACGTCGAGGACCTGCTGGCCAGGCACTACCGGCCCTACGCCGCCGCGATGACCGACCTGGTGCGGGCCAGGCTGGCCGAGGTGGGACACGTCGTGATCATCGACGTGCACTCCTACCCGAGCGCCGCACTGCCCTACGAGCTGCACGCGTCCGACAATCGACCGGCCGTCTGCCTCGGTGTGGATCCCTTCCACACGCCAGAACGGCTGCGCGACGCGGCGTTCGACGCGTTCGCCCGGTGCGGGGACCTGGACGTGAACACGCCCTTCGCCGGCTGCTACGTCCCGCTGGAGCACTACGGGACGGTCCGGGAGGTGTCGGCGCTGATGGTGGAGATCCGCCGGGACGGCTACCTGGTCGAGCCGGGCGGCGAGCCGACGGCCGGCATCGACACGGTCGTGCGCGCCCTCACGGCACTCGTCGACGCGATCTCCTGAGGACGCCTCCCTGGAGCGAAGCGGTTGGTCCTGCGAAGGCGCTAGCCGGCCTGGTCGTCCACCCGGTCGCGTTTGGCCCTGCTCGGCGCGACGCGCGGCGGTTCGTTGGGCTGCTTGGGATACACCGGCGGCCACGGCGCGTCCATGAGCCCACCGGCCAGGTCGTCGCGGGACATGTCCAGCAGCGGCTGGATCGACTGCGGGCGCTCGTTCATCCCGGCCCACGGGTCGCCCCGCTCGGCGACCAGCGCCGGCACGGTGGCGATCGTGAGCGTGTCGGGCTCGATCGTGGCCAACTCGTCCCAGCTGATCGGCGTCGACACCTGCGCGCCGACCCTCGGCCGCACGCACCACGCGCCGAACACCGTCTTGTGCGGGGCGTTCTGGTTGAAGTCCACGAACACCCTGCTGCCCCGCTCCTCCTTCCACCAGGCCGCGGTGATCAGCTCGGGGTGTCGGCGCTCCAGTTCCCGCGCCAGCGCCACCGCGGCCGCGCGCACCTGGTAGCCGTCCCAGCGCGGCAGCAGGCGCACGTAGATGTGCAGGCCGCGCGATCCGGTCGTCTTCACGTGCGGCCGGATGCCGAGTTCGCCGAGCAGCTCCCTGGTGGCCACGGCGGCGTCCCGAATCTGCGGGAACTTCACGCCGGGGGAGGGGTCGAGGTCGATCCGCAGCTCGTCGGTGATCTCCGGGGTGTCGGCGTGCACCGGCCACACGTGGAAGCCGAGGCAGCCCTGGTTCACCGCCCAGACGATGTGGGCGAGGTCGGCCGCGACGAGCGCGTCGCTCTGGGTGCCGTTCGGGGTCGCCACCACGGTGGTGGTGAGCCACGGCGGTGCCGACTTCGGCACCCGCTTCTGGAAGAACGACTTGCCGCTCGCGCCGTCCGGATACCGTTCGAGCAGCAGCGGGCGCCCGCGCGCGGTGGCCAGGAACGGCTCGGCCACCGCCTGGTAGTAGCGGACCAGGTCGAGCTTGGTCTCGCCGCGCTGGGTGAAGAACACCTTGTCCGGGTGGGACACCGTGACCTCGGTGCCCCCGACGTCGATCGTGACGCGGTCGGTCATGGCCTCGGCTCCCCTTCCGACCCGAACAGCGCAGCCCGCCCGAACAGCGCGGCCAGCTCGGCGGGCGCGACCTGGTCGAGCTGCGAGTAGGTGCACGACTCCGGCGTGCGGTCCGGCCGGAAGCGGACGAGCCGGCCGCCGTGCCGGAACCGACCCGACAGCACGTGCTCGTAGCGGACCTCGGCGACCAGCTCCGGCCGCAGCGGCTCCCAGGACATGTCCTTCTTGCCGCTCCAACGGCTCAGCCCGCCCGGCATCCGGCCGGTCGCCTCGGCCTGGGCCACCGCCCACTCCCGCCAGGGATGCGTCTCGAGCGCGTCCACCCGCAGCGGCGCGAGCTCGTCGACGAGTTCCGCGCGGCGGGCGGCGGTCATGCTGCTGGCCACGCCGACATGGTGCAGGGTGCCGGCGTCGTCGAACAGCCCGAGCAGCAGCGAGCCGACGCCCGCGCCGTCCTTGTGCCAGCGGAACCCGGCCACCACGCAGTCGGCGGTGCGCTCGTGTTTCACCTTCCACATCACGCGCTTGTCCTGCTCGTAGGGCAGGTCGGACCGCTTGGCCATCACGCCGTCGAAGCCGGCGCCCTCGAACCGGGTGAACCAGTCGACGGCGACGTCGGGGTCGGCGGTCACCGGGGTGATGTGGATCCTGGCCAGCTCCCCGCCGAGGATTCCCTCAAGCAGCGCGCGCCGGTCGGCGAACGGCTCGGCGGTGAGGTCGCGGTCGCCGAGCGCGAGCAGGTCGAAGGCCACGAAGCTGGCCGGCGTCTCGGCGGCGAGCTTGCGCACCCGCGATTCGGCCGGGTGCAGCCGGTTCTGGAGGGTGTCGAAGTCGAGGCCGCCGCCGGTGACGACCACGATCTCGCCGTCCACGACGCACCGGGGCGGCAGCGCCGCCGACAGCAGCTCGACGAGCTCGGGGAAGTAGCGGGTCAACGGCCGATCGTTGCGGGAGCCCAGTTCGAGCTCGTCGCCGTCCCGGAACACGATGCACCGGAACCCGTCCCATTTCGGCTCGTACACCAGTCCCGGTGCGCGCGGCACCTCGTGCACGGCCTTGGCCAGCATCGGCCGCACCGGTGGCATGACAGGCAGTTCCACAGCTGGACCTTAGGTCGGGCCGCGTCGTTTCGCCTGGTGAAGCCAAGTTTGCGGAACTCGATCCGCCTGGTTCGAGCGCTCAGTGCGGTCAGCCGGCGCCACCGGCGAGCAGGTCGAGGTCGACGACCGCGCCGAGCGCGCCCGTCAGCGCGCCGACGCACAGGTCGCGCAGCTCGATGCGGGAGAACGCCTCGTTGGTCAGCCAGTCGACGCACAGGACGCGGACGAACACCAACCAGCTCATCAGCACCGCCGACACGACCTCCCTGGCGTGGTCGGTGAGCCCGGTCGCGTCGAGCAGCCGTCCCTGTAGCACGGCCAGCTCGCTGGTGATCATGGCCTGGATCACCGGGTCGCCGGCGAGCACCCGGTTCGCGGCGAGCACGGTGTTCCGGTTCTCGACGTAGTAGTCGATGTGCAGGTCGAGGCCGGCGGTCAGGTACTCCACCATGGGCACGGCCGGGTCGACCTTCGTCGCCGCCAGCAGCCGGTCCGTGGCCCGCTGGAAGATCGCGGCGAAGAGGTCCCGCTTGTTCGGGAAGTAGCGGTAGAGCAGCGCGCGGGAGATGCCGGCCTGGTCGGCGACGTGCTCCATCAGCACGTCGTCGTAGGGCTTCGCCGCGAACAGCTGCGCGCCGACGTCGAGCAGCTGGCCGCGGCGCTCGGCGGGGTCGAGCCTGCGGCGGGTCGTCATGCTCGGATGGTACTTGACACGTGTCTACTAGCGGTCCTACGTTGCGCCTTAGTAGGCACATGTCTACTAAGGCGATGAGGGGGCGAGTGGTCATGGTCCGGCTTCTCAAGTGGCTCGTGCTGATCATGGGAGTCGTCAACGTGGCGATCGGCGCCGCCCACCTCGCCCTCGGCATCGACTCCGAACCGGGTCTGGGCGGGGCCGGCGTGACCGTCGACAGCCGGGAACGGTTCTACGGCGCGATCTTCCTCGGCTACGGGCTCGCCTGGGTCTGGGCGGCCCGGCAGTCGCCGATCCCGGCACGGGTGGTCCGCTGGCTCGCCGGCCTGCTGCTGCTCGGCGGGGTCGGCCGGGTCCTGTCCATCGCCATCTACGGGCCGCCGCATTGGTTCCAGCTCGTGCTGATGGCCCTCGAGCTTGCGCTGCCCCCGCTGTACCTCTGGCTCGCGCCTGCCGGCGAGCGCGCGGCGGCCCGAGCACGGTAGCGAGAGGCGCATCGTGAGTGGTCCGACGGCCAGGCGAGTCAGCGCTGACGCCGGTTGTGGCGGTTCTGTCGGTCGGGTCGCGTACCGTCGCGCCATGGCCACATTGGTTACCTTTCACGCCCATCCCGACGATGAGTGCATCGCCTGCGGCGGTGTCATGCGCAAGGCCGCCGAGGAGGGGCACCGCGTCGTGCTCGTGGTGGCCACCCGGGGCGAGCACGGCGAGGTGGACGACGGATTCCTCGACGACGGCGAGGAGCTGTGGCAGCGGCGCGTCGTGGAGACGCAGGCCGCGGCCGACATTCTTGGTGTGCAGCGGGTGGAGTTCCTCGGCTACGTGGACTCCGGGATGATCGGCACGCCGACCAACGACCTGCCGGGGTCGTTCTGGACGGCCGACGTCGAGGAGGCTGCGGAGAAGCTGGCCGCCATCCTCCGCGAGGAGAACGCCGACGTGCTCACCATCTACGACGACAACGGTGGCTACGGGCACCCCGACCACATCCAGGTGCACCGCGTCGGCACGCGCGCGGCCGAGCTGGCCGGCACGCCGAGGGTGTACCAGAACACGATGAACCGCGACCACATGGAGCGCGGCATGAAGGCGCTCGCCGACCAGGCCGCCGAGTCGGGCATGGAAATGCCCGACATGGACGGCGACCAGGAGTTCGGCAAGCCGGAGAGCGTGCTCACCGCGGCGGTCGACGTGACCGACTACATCGAGTACAAGCGGCGCGCCATGCGCGCGCACGCGAGCCAGATCAGCGAGCAGTCGTTCTTCCTCGCCATGCCGGACGAGGGTTTCCGGTACGCCTTCGGCACCGAGTGGTTCATCCGCGAGGGCCAGGGCCCCGGCATCACCGAGACCGACCTGCTGGCCGGGCTGTAGTCGGGAGCTGTTCTCGCCGCTGTGCCGGGATGTCGCGCATCCGGCGCAGCGGCGAGCACGGCACGAACAGGCCTTGAATGATCCCTTCATGACACCAGTCGGGCCGCGCCGATCAGGCCCGCTCTCCGCGCCGTCGCCAGCGTGCCGGCAGCCGCCGTTGTCATTGCACGGCACCAGATCCTGCTGCGCCGCCAGCTGAAAGCGGAACCCCAGGTCCGAAATGGCTGCGGCGCAAGGAGAACTCTTCTGCGGTGCGCGCCGGTCGCGACCATACCGGTGAGCCGCCCTCGTCGACATCGTCCGCGCTAACACTGTGGTGCCGGGCGCCTACCGTTGCGGTCGTGTGCCGCAGTTCTTGCGGTGTCGGACGCGACGGACATCCATACGCTCGGAACCGGCAACGGTCCCACCGTGCGAACTGGATATGTCCTCGACCGCCGACCCTGGGGTGCCAACGACATGCAAGGTGCGCAAGATTCCGCAGTGACATCGGGCGATCTGGAGCTGGAAGGGCGGCCGTTCCCGTTCTCCCGTCGGCCACTGGCGCTGACCGGCGACGAGTGGGCGGCGCTGACCGACTTCGCCGAGGGAGTATGGGACGCCACCCAGGCGGCGGTGAACCGGATCGTCGACGGCGTGACCGAGCGGCCCGCCTGGCTCGCGGACCGCTACGGCCCGCTGCTCGACCAGGCCCTGCGGCGCGGGCTGTACACCGGCGAGATCCCGATCATGCGCCTCGACCTGGCCTGGACCGGGGACGGCGAGCCGAGGGTCCTCGAGTTCAACACCGCCTGCCCCGGCGGATTCCTGTTCACCCCCAGGGTGGCGGAGAAGATGGGCGCCGACTCGTACGGCCGTTCGGTCGCACCGGCACGCACCCGGTTCGCCGAGTTCCTGATGCGGGAACTGGGGGAACGGGTCGCCATCGTCACGTGGGGCTCGGACTACGCCTTCGAGCTGGACACCCTCGCCGGGGAGATCCAGGAACTCGGCGGCGACGCGATCATCACCGATCCGCTGCGCGACGGCGGCGCGGCCATGGCCGACTACCGGCCGACCGGCCTGTACTGGAAGAGCGACCCGTTGCGGCTGCTGCTCGACCCCGACGCGGTCGCCAGGACCGTCGGCGACCTGCCGTCCTTCTCGCCGTTCGACGCGATGACCTTCGTGGAGGACAAGTCGTTCGTGGCGCACGTGTCCGAGACCAGTGTCACGCCGGTCGGGCCGGCCTCGATCGAGGTTACCGGCCGATCGGTCGCCGAGCTGCTCGCCTGGCGGTCGAGGGAGTCGGCCGTGCTGAAGCCGACAAACCTGACCAGGGGCGAGGGAATCGTGGTCGGCGCGCTGTGCGGCGACGCGGACTGGGCAGGCGCGGTCGACGCGGCGGTCCGCTCCGGGACGCCATGGCTGCTCCAGGATCGCCTGCAACTGCGGCACGACCCGGAGGCCGGGCTGTTCGGCGACCTCTCGGTGTTCCTGCTCGGCGGCGAGGTCGTCGGCGCGATGGCGCGGAAGTCCACCGAGCGCGTCATCAACATCGGCCGCACCGGCATGTTGCAGAGCGTGGTGATCGCCGACGACGACTCGGCCGCCGTCGAGCGCATTCGACTGTCCTGGTGACCCGCCGGTCCGGCGACAAGGGGGAAAGGACGCAGATGTCGAACGCGGAGCGGGACAACCGCCTGCTGTTGTGGGAGCACGAGGGCCTGGACGTGGAGCGGGTCGCCGAGCTGCCGGCGGACGAGCGCACCACCGTGCTGTGGGAGCACAGCACGAAGCACCTTTACAGCAGAAACCCGCACTACGCCGAGCTGTTGCACGCGGCGGGCGACCCGTCGTGGCGCGACCTCGGCGCCGTGCCGACCTTCGACCAGACACTGGACTGGGCCGGCGGCGGCCTGCTCGTCGACGAGTACCGCAGCGACGCCCTGTACTTCTCCGGCGGAACCACCGACCGGCACAAGGTGCTGCACAGCGACCTGCGCGAGGACGCCTACCTCAACGCCGTGCGCGCGCTCCAGTACGCGAAGACCCCTCGGCCCTACCGCGCGATCGCGCTGCGGCCGATCGACGTGACGCACGGCGCGCCGGCGCCGATCCCCGAGCTGCACCGACACGCGACGATCGCGCTCCCACTGGTCTCCGAGCAGGACTACGAGGAGGCCGCGCACCTGTTGCTGGACAACGGTTCCAGCAACGACGCGCAGCGGCTGATCTCGGTGCGGTCGCAGACACCGACGATCCTCGGCCTGACGTTCTTCCTGGCCGAACGCAAGGTGGACACGGCCCGCATCGCCGTCGAATCGGTGCTGCACGGCGGCTTCCACCTGTCGGCGTCGGACCGGAGGAAGGTGCGGGACTTCTGGCAGTGCGACATCGTGGACATGTACGGCTGCACCGAGTTCTACCAGAGCTACGGGATGCGCTGCCGGCACTGCGCCGCCTACCACTTCAACTGGACGATCCTCGTCGAGGTCACCGACCGGAACGGCCAGCGGGTCGATGAGGGCATCGGCGAGCTGACGCTGACCCACCTCGCCCCGTTCTCGCTGCGGCAGCCGCTGCTCCGGTATCGCACCGGCGACCTCGTGGAGATCGACGGGGTCTGCGACGCGACCGGCCGCGACCGTTACCTGTTCGGCGGCAGGCTGCGCGACGCGGTGCGGCTCACGCCGGAGTCGGCTGCCGTTGAGCGCGGCATCGAGCGCCACTACCTCACCCCGTTGCAGCTCAAAGACGCGGTCGACCCGCTGCCGTTCGTGCACCACGAGCGCGACCTCCAGCACGAGAAGGGCATCTACCTGGCCGAGGACAGCTCGACGCCGACCATGGACTGGGAGGCCACGACCGGCGCGGACGGCGTGCTGCGGATCGACGTGCTGATCGGGTTGCACTCGCGGCACCGGGACCGGCCGGTCGACCACGAGCACTTCGAGTCGTTGGCCCGCAAGGAGATCCTGGCCACCTCCGGCCCGCTGGCCGAGCTGGTCGCCGCCGGACGCGCCATGCTGACCTGCTCGATGGTCGCGCCCGAGATCCTCGACGCGACGGCGAGGGCCGTGTAGTGGGGCGCGGTCGACCGGTCGACGACCCGACTGCCGTGATCACCGATCG
>NZ_VUOB01000168.1 GCF_008386585.1 Solihabitans fulvus | reverse complement strand
CGTTCGGTGTCGGTGCTGACCAGGTACAGGCGGCCTGCCTCGTCCTTGACGCCGTGTCCGGAGACGTAGAGCAGGATCAGGTCGTCCCGGTGCGCCGTGCTGAACAGCCGGTTCACCCGCACCTTGACCTCGTGCGCAGGCGTGTTCGTGAGCACTTCGACCGAATAGTCGCCGATTTCGGGATCGCGCAGCACAGCGGCCAGCGCCTCCGCGTCCGCATGAGGGGCGCGGAGCTGGCTGAACGTCGTGTCCTGGTAGGTGTCCGTGAC
>NZ_VUOB01000167.1 GCF_008386585.1 Solihabitans fulvus | reverse complement strand
GCAACCGGTTCCTGTTGGGCGGCATCGCCTTCGAGCTGGCCTTCGCGGCCGCGTTGGTCTACCTGCCGGCCCTCGCACAGGTGGTCGGCATGGTGCCGCCACCCGCGTGGCTGCTCGTCATGCTGGTGCCGTACCCGGTGATCGTGTGGGGCGTCGACGAGTTGTTCCGCCGCGTTGGGCGAGGGCCCGGTTCGGAAGGGAGGGCTAGGCCTTCTCCCGGGTGGGGGCGCGTAGGTCGTTGAGGAGTTCGGCCTGGCCAGTCAGCACGGTGGTCAGGACGGCTCTGGCCACCGCGAGCAGGTCGGCCACCTTCGGGTCGGTCAGCGAGTAGTGGACGGTGAGGCC
>NZ_VUOB01000166.1 GCF_008386585.1 Solihabitans fulvus | reverse complement strand
CGGCGGCGTCGATGATCGCGCGGGGATCGCGGTGGAGTCCCGGCGGGAGCAGTGCGATGGTGCCTGCGTAGGCGAGCGGCCAGAAGATCTCCAGCGCCGCGTCGTCGAACGTGAGGGTGGTCTTGTGGAGGATGGTCTCGCCGGGTTTGAGCTGGTGTTGGCGTTGCATCCAGGTCATGCGGTTGACCCAGCCCGTATGAGTGTTGGCGACGCCCTTGGGCATCCCGGTCGATCCGGACGTGTAGTAGATCGAGACCAGGTTCGCTCCGGACACGGTGCTGGCCGGCTTCGTCACGGGGAAGCTCGCGCCGTGCCGCGCCGCCGCGTCGAGCGTAAGTGCTCGCGCGGTGAGGTCGGTGCGGTCCCGATCGACGAGACAGAGCACGGCCCGCGCGGCGGTGAGGATCTGGTTCAGCCGGTTGGCGGGGGCTTCGGGATCCAGGGGGAGGTAGGCGCCGCCGGCTTTGAGGATCGCGATGAGCGCGATCACCATCTCCGGTGACCGTTCCACGCACAGGCCGACGACGCTGTCGGGGCGGACTCCGTGTTCCTGCAACAGGTGCGCGAGTTGGTTGGCGCGTTCGTCCAGTTCCCGGTAGGTCAGCTCGGTGTCCCCGAGCACGACGGCGATGCGGTCCGGGTTGGCCGCCGCCTGGACCTCGAACAGCTCGTGCAGACAACTCGACGGGAACGGCGTCGCCGTGTCGTTCCACTTCGCCAGCAGCTCGGCCTCGGCGGCCGAGGCGACGGTAAGTTCGGACAGCCTCGTGTCCGGCCGGTCGAGGACATCGCCGAGCAGCGTCTCGAAGTTGTCGATCAGGCGGGTGATGGTGTCCTGGTCGAAGAGGTCGGTGTTGTATTCGACGCTGGCGTCGAGCCGGTCCTCGCGTTCGGTCGCGTAGAGGGTGAGGTCGTATCTCGCGTGGTTGTGCGGCACGGCCAGTCGGGTCACCGAGAGCGGGCCGAGGTCGAGCGACTGGTCGAACCTGTTCTGGTACGCGAACACGACCTGGACCAGCGGGGGATGGTTCAGCGTCGCGGACAGCCGAAGTTCCTGCACGATCCGGTCGAACGGCACTTCCTGGTTGTCGTAGACGGCGAGTGACTTCTCGCGGACTCGGTCCGCGTGGGTGCGGAAGTCGACGTCCTGCGCGAACGACACGCGCACCGGAAGGATGTTGACGAAGAACCCGATCAGCTCGTCCAGACCCGGCTGGTGGCGGTTGGCCGCCGCGGTGCCGACCACCAGGTCCCGCTGGCCGGTGTACCGGTTGAGCAGCAGGCTGAACACGGAGAGCAGGAACATGTACACCGAGAGGTCGTGCTCGCGGCAGAACTGCCTGATCCTGGCGGTGACCACCTGGTCGAGCACGAACGGGATGGTGTTGCCCTCGTCGGTCTGCTTCGGCGGCCGAGGCCGGTCGGTGCGCAGTTCGAGGAGAGTCGGCGCGTCGGCGAGTTCGTTGCGCCAGAAGGAGATCTGGTCGTCGAGGTGTCCGTCGGCGAGGCGTTGCCGCTGGGCGACCGCGTAGTCGGCGTACTGGAACGGCAGCTCGCCGGGAGCCTCGCCGCCCGCCGACTCCGCCGCGTAGAACCTGCCGAGCTCGCTGATCATCAGCATCGAGGACCAACCGTCGGTGACGATGTGGTGCGTGTTGACGAACAGCACCCACTCGTCGTCGCGCATCCGGAACAGCGCGACGCGGAACAGGGGCGGCCGAGCGAAGTCGAAGGGCACCCTGGACTCGGCGGCCAGCGCGGCGTGCACCGCCCGGTGCCGCTCGTCCTCGGGGAGCGCGCGCAGATCCTCGACCGGCAGCGGCACGGTCAGCGCGGCGACGGCGCGCTGCGCGGGCGAGTCGCCGTCCATCACGAAGTAGGTCCGCAGCGTCTCGTGCCGCGCGGCCAGCGCGTTGACGGCGCGGCCGAGCGCGGCGACGTCGAGCTCGCCCCGGATGAGGTGGGCGGTCGGTTCGTTGTACGTCGTCTCGGCGCTGTCCAGCTGGTGCAGGAACCACAGCTGCTGCTGCGCGGAGGACAGCGGAAGAGCGTGGTCCCTGGACACCAGGGTGACCGCGCGCGACGGGTCGGCCGCACGCTTCGCGGTGAGTTCGCCGAGCGCGCGCGCCACGTTCGCCACGGTGCGCTCGTCGAAGAGCAGGCGCAACGGCGTGTCGGGATCGACGACGGGTCGGATCCGGATGATGGCGCGCGCGGCGGAGATAGAGTCGCCGCCGAGTTCGAAGAAGTCGTCGTCCGCACCGATCTCGGGGACGCCGAGCGCGTCGAGGAAGATCTCGGCCACGGTGGTTTCCAGCCCCGCCCTCGGCGCGCGGTAGGCGGTGCTCAGCCCGGCCCTGCCGAACTCCGGCAGCGGCAGCCTGCCTCGGTCGACCTTGCCGTTGTCGTTGAGCGGGAACGCATCGAGGAACACCACGTGCTGGGGGACCATGTGCGGCGGCAGGTCCTGCCTGATCGCGTCGAGCAGGTCGGCGCTCGACAGCGCCGCTCCCGGCTGGAGGACCACATAGGACACCAGCTGACCGAGTCCGTTGGGGGCTTGGTGG
>NZ_VUOB01000165.1 GCF_008386585.1 Solihabitans fulvus | reverse complement strand
ACAACGACAACGTCGGCACCCCAGACGTCACCGGCACCCCGGCGACACCCTGGACCCTGCTGGCAGCGGCCTGCGCCTCGTTGAGATATGTCTGGTAGCGGTTGTCATAGGAACCATTCGAGCAGCCAGCGCCGCTCCAGGTTTGCCATTGGCACCAGTTGGTGCCCTGATTGGAGATACCGAAGGTGGCCTGGGCGGAACAGTAAGCGTCGTACGCGCACTGATCGCTGACCTCAGGGTGGGAAGACCTGCCGATCTGCCAGATGCCGCGATAAGCCGAGCCCGAGGAAGGGACGCAGTTGGACTCGGCCATGCCGATGGCAATCGCCTCAACCAGATGAGCTCCCTGGAACCCTGCTTGGTGTGCGGCCTGGGCGCACAGGTCAATTCCAGTGGATCCAGCCGAGGCTGGTACGGCACTGAAGAAGATCCCTCCGACCGATAAGGCAGCCGCGAGCAGCAGGCCAGCCGCTCGGGTGCGGAATACTCGGCTTCCGAATGAGTCGCGCACGGTGAATCCCTTAGGTTGTTGGCGTGGTCTAGCAGGTCTGGCTGGTGTGGGTTCCGTCGAGCCATTGGCCGCGAACGAACCCGACCTCGTTGTTGGCATAGTTGAGAACGAGGTTCCAGTCCTGGTCGCCGTTACCTCCGCTGTAAGGCAGGTAACAGATGTCAGTCAGGGCGTCTC
>NZ_VUOB01000164.1 GCF_008386585.1 Solihabitans fulvus | reverse complement strand
GATTCGCGCCGCCCTTGGCGCGGCGGTGCTTCTCCCGCTCCAAGCGGGCGAGCTTGCGCAGTCTGCCGGCCAGGTGTCTCGGATTGGCCACCTCCACCCGCCCACCGGTGGTGTCGGCGACCGTCGCCAACCTGGCGATCCCCAGGTCGATCCCGGCTTCCCGCTCGACCGGCGGCAGCGGGGTGGGTTCGACCTTGACCACGAACGAGGCGTAGTAGTGGCCGTCGGGTTCCCGGATGATCGTGACAGAGCTGGGTTCGCTCGGCAGGTCGCGGGACCAGCGGACCCGCACCTCCCCCACCTTCGCCAGATACAGCCGCCCGTCCGGACGCAGGCTGAACCCGTTGCGGGTGAGCCGGAACGACTGCCGGTTGTCCTTGCGGGACTTGAAACGCGGAC
>NZ_VUOB01000162.1 GCF_008386585.1 Solihabitans fulvus | reverse complement strand
CGATCTGGCCGGGGGACAAGGACATCCCGGCCGGGTGGCGCGCGGAGGGCACCCGAGGCGCCAAGGCCGACTGCCTCGCCCACATCGACGAGGTGTGGACGGACATGCGCCCGCTGAGCCTGCGCAGGAAGATGGCCGCCGACGCGGAGGCCGCGTCCTGAACGAGAACGAGCCGTCGACGGCCGACGGAACCGCGCCCCCGCTGAGCGGGCGGATCGCGGACGGCCCGAGCGAGCTG
>NZ_VUOB01000161.1 GCF_008386585.1 Solihabitans fulvus | reverse complement strand
CAGCACCGGCGGTCGGGGACGCTGCGCTGGCTTGGACAGGGCGGGCGAGTCGGCGAGCCGATAGTGCTTGCCGGCAAAGGAGAACGTGCCGCCCTCGGGTGTCGCCCACAGGCCGGTGATGATCTCCAGCTGCTCGCCGTAGCGTTCGAACCGCTCGCCGAGTGCCGGGAACGGGATGCCGTACGCGGAGTGCTCCTCCTCGTACCAGCCCGCGCCGAAGCCGAACTCGACGCGCCCGCCGGACATCTGGTCGA
>NZ_VUOB01000160.1 GCF_008386585.1 Solihabitans fulvus | reverse complement strand
GCCGACGTGCGCCGCGCCGAGGGCGAGCAGTACACCTCGTTCAGCGTGCGCGGCAAGCGGTTCGGCTACTACTGGCCGCGAACGCAGACCGTCGGTCTGAAACAGACCCTGTCCGAACAGCTGGCCCTGGTCGCCGAGCGGCCCGACGTCTTCGAGGAGCAGTTCACCTCCGGCGGTTTCGGCTGGGTGGTCGTCTACCTCGAAGGAATCGAGGCCGGCGAGCTGACCGAGCTGGTCTTCGAGGCGTGGCGG
>NZ_VUOB01000159.1 GCF_008386585.1 Solihabitans fulvus | reverse complement strand
CAGCGGGTTGTCCGGCAGCGCGTTGCCAAGCTCCTCGGCGTGCGCGGCGTAGTTCCGCCCGACACCGATGATCTTGGGCGGCAGGATCGGCGCGAGCAGCCGCACGTCCGCGAGCGGCCAGCGACGGCCGGTGAGGTTCGGCTTGCCGAAGGGGTGTTCGGCGATCTCCTCGGCGACCAGGTCGTCACCCTCGCCGACGACGGAGACGAACGACAGGCCCTCGGGGTGGGCGAT
>NZ_VUOB01000016.1 GCF_008386585.1 Solihabitans fulvus | reverse complement strand
GGGTGGGGGGTGTGGGTGGCGCCGGCTGGCCCTGGGGGGGCCGGGGGGGGGAGGGGGAGAAGCGGATTCCCCGGGCAAGCCGAGGGGGCCGACTTGAGGCGAACGCCCCGGCCGAGCGAAGCGAGGCCCAAAAAACACAGGTAGCTCAGAAACCGGGCAGCGAGCGAAGCGAGTCGCCGGCCGGGGCGTCGTCCTCACCTATCAAACAGCCCTACAGCGTGAACCGCAGCCGCTGACCAGGCCGAGCCTGCGCCGCACGGTCGATGTCCCGGTCGGCGAGGACGGCGATCACCGGGTAACCGCCAGTAAGAGGATGGTCGGCGAGGAACAGCGTCGGCTGCCCGGACGGCGGCACCTGGAGCGCGCCGCGCACCATGCCCTCGCTGGGCAGCTCGCCGGTGCGGGCGCGCTCCAGCGGCGGCCCGGCCAGCCGCATGCCGACCCGGTCGATCTCCGCGGTCACCTCGTACGGCTCGGTCAGCAGCCGCTTGACCGCCGCCGCCGTGAACCAGTCGTCCCTCGGCCCGAGCAGCACCCGCAGCCGCAGGTCCCCGCTCGGCGGCGGCGCGACGGGCGCGAAATCGATGCCGGGCAGCGTGCCGACCGACGGGCCGACCGGCAGCACGTCGCCTGCCCGCAGCACGGGCGGTCCGGTGCCGGCGAGCGTGTCGGTGGCGCGCGCGCCGAGCACCGGGGCGACCGCGATGCCGCCGCGGACCGCAAGATAGCTACGCAATCCTCTGGCCGGCGTGCCGAGCCGCAGTTCCTCGCCCTCGGCGAGTCGGAGCAGCGTGTTGGTCGGCTCGGGTCGGCCGTGCACGGTGATTGGGCAGGGCGCGCCCGTCACCGCGACCAGCAGCGCGGTCCCGGCCCGCACGGCGAGCCCGCCGAAGGTCACCTCGATGCCCGCGTGGCTGTCCAGGTTGCCAACCAGCCGGTTCGCCAACGCCAGCGCGGGCCGGTCCGCGGCCCCCGAGCTGCCGACCCCCATCTCGGCCAGCCCCGGACGGCCGGCGTCCTGCACGGTCGCCAACATCCCGCTGGCCAGCACTTCCAGCTGCCTTGTGGACGCCTCTGTGGACGCCTGGCCTCCGGGCACCTGACCGGCGGACGCCCGTCCGGCGGACTCCTGGCTGGCAGGCAGCTGGCCGGCGGGCAGCTGGCCGGCGGGCACCTGGCCGGCGGGCACCTGGTTTGCGGACGCCTGGCCTGCGGACATCTGGCTTGCGGTCACCTGACCGGCAGACACCTGGCCCGAGGACGCCCGTCCGGCGGACTCCTGGTCGGCGGACTCCTGGTCGGCGGACTCCTGGTCGGCGGACTCCTGACCGGCAGACGCCTCGCCTGCGGACTCCTGACCGGCGGACACCCGGCCGGCAGGCACCCGGTTTGCGGACGCCTGGTTTGCGGACGCCTGGTTTGCGGACATCTGGCCTGTGGACGCCTGACCTGCGGACACCTGGCCAGCAGGCACCTGGTCAACGGGCACCTGACTGGCCGCGCCGGCGCTAGCGCCGGCGTCCCTAGCCGCCGCGGGCTTCACGCCGTCTCCCTGAAACGCACCGTGACACCGGGGCGCAGCAGCGCGGGCGGCTGCCGCGCGGCATCCCACAGCACGGCGTCAGTCCGGCCGATCAGCTGCCAACCTCCCGGCGAACTGCTCGGATAGACCCCCGTGAACTGGTCGGCCAGCGCCACCGAACCCGCCGGCACCCGCACCCGCGAGGTGCTGCGCCTGGCCACCCGCAGCCGAGGGTCGCCGCCGACCAGGTAGCCGAACCCCGGCACGAACCCGCAGAACGCGACCCGCCACGGCGTGCCGGTGTGCGCGTCGACGACCTCGCGCTCGGTGAGCCCGGTCAGCGCGGCGACCTCGGCGAGGTCCTCGCCGTCGTACCGCACGTCGATCTCGACCACCTGGCCCTCGGTCCGCCCGCGCGGCACCCCGGCGGACGTCGCGACGGCCTCTGCGACCGAGGCGCGCCTGGCGGCCCCGCAGCCCGGCACGAGCTTGACCAGCAGCGTGCGCGCGGCCGGCACCAGGTCGGCGATCCCGGCGGGCTGGTCCTGCCGCAGCCCGTCGTACAGCGCGAGCACCGCGTCGAGGTCGGCGACCTCGACCAGCAGCGCGTGTTCGCCGCTCGGCAGGATCCTCACGGCGTCTGTCCGAACGCGGTCCGCCCGAACGCGCGCGGCTCGTGGCCCGCCTCGGTCAGCGCGGCGCGGACGGCCCGCGCCATGTCGACCGCGCCGGGGCTGTCGCCGTGCACGCAGATCGAGTTGGGCGTGACGCGGACCGGCTCGCCGTCCACGGCCGGCACCCAGCCGTCCACGGCCATCAGCACGCAGCGGGCGGCGACCTCGGCCGGGTCGTGCAGCACGGCGTCGGGCCGCGACCTGGGCACCAGCGTGCCGTCGGCGAGGTAGTTGCGGTCAGCGAACGCCTCGTGCCGGACCGGCAGCCCGGCCTCGCGGGCGCGGTCCAGCCACACCGCGCCGGGCAGCCCGAGCACCGGCAGCTCCCGGTCGAACAGCAGCACCCCGGCGACGACGGCCTCGGCCTGCGCCTCGTGCCGCACGATCGTGTTGTAGAGCGCGCCGTGCGGCTTCACGTAGCCGACGCGAGTGCCGGCGGCCCGCGCGCAGGCGTCCAGGGCGCCGAGTTGGTAGAGCACCTCGGCGGTCAGCGTGGCCGGTTCGACGTCGAGGAACCGGCGACCGAAGCCGGCGAGGTCCCGGTAGCCGACGTGCGCGCCGACGGCGACGCCGCGCGCCGCGGCGAGCCGGCAGGTGCGCAGCATCGTCTCCGCGTCGCCGGCGTGGAAGCCGCAGGCCACGTTCGCGCTGGTCACGACGTCGAGCAGGGCTTCGTCATCCCCCATCGCCCATCGTCCGAAACCCTCGCCAAGGTCGGCGTTGAGGTCCATCACTCACCCCCGGTGCTCGGTTGCTCGCCCTGACGATAGTGACCGTAGAGATTGTTCAACAATCCTTCAATACTCCGATCCGACGTTTCTTCGGTTCGATCACTAGACTCGGGGCCCACGCGGCACGGCATCGATGAGGTGGGCATGACGACCGCACGACCCGACGACTGGCTGACCTCGTTGGCAGGCGACCGACCCGATCTCGGCCGGTCGAGCACGGCAGAGCGGGTCGCCGAGGTGCTGCGCACCCGGGTGCTCGAGGGCGACCTGGCGCCCGGCCTGCGGCTGTCCGAGGAGGCCATCGGCGGTGCGCTCCGGGTCTCCCGCAACACGCTGCGCGAGGCGTTTCGGCTGCTCACCCACGAGCGCCTGCTGGTGCACGAGTACAGCAGGGGCGTGTTCGTCCGCGTGCCGACCGCGCAGGACGTCACCGACCTCTACCGGGCGCGCCGGATCATCGAGTGCGGGGCGCTGCGGCGGTGGCCGCACGCTTCGAACGTGGCCCACGCGGCGCTCGCCGACGCGGTGCGGGAGAGCGAGGAGGCCGCGGCGAGGGACCAGTGGCCGCAGGTCGGCACGGCGAACCTGAAGTTCCACCGGGCGATGGCCGGGCTGGCCGGCAGCCCACGGGTGGACGAGGCCGTCGGCCGGCTGCTCGCCGAGCTGCGCCTGGTCTTCCACGTGATGGGCGAGCACCGCGAGTTCTACGAGGCATACGTGCCGTGGCGCCGGCAGATCATCGACCTGCTAGAACGGAACGAGCTGGACGAGGCCGAGCGCACCCTGCGCGAGTACTTCGACGCCGCCGAACGCCAGCTGGTCGACGCATTCGCCAGGCTGCCAACCACCTGAGGACTCATCCCAGCAGCCCTAGGTGTGCGCGAGCAGCCCGGTAAGCACCGACAGGGTCAGCACCGAGCCAAGCGTGGAGAACACCACGGCGGCCGCGGCCTGCTGCACAGCCACCTTCGACTGCTGCGCCAGCACATAGGCCGTGACCGCGTTGGGCAGGCCGCACAGCACCACCGTGGTGTAGGCCCAGATCGGCGGCAGGTGGATCACGAAGGTCACCAGCAGCAGCGCGAGCAGCGGCATCGCCACGAGCTTCACGCCGACGGTGAGGCCGACCTCGCTGACCCGCACGCTGCCGTCCCGGAACGCGGCGACGGCCCTGCGCAGCGTCAGCCCGAGGGTGAACAGCGCGCCGGGCGCGGCGGCCCCGCCGAGCAGCTGGGTGGTGTGCGCGAGCGGACCTGGCAGGCCGATCCGCAGGATCGCGAACACGAGCCCGGCGGCCACCGACAGCGTCACCGGGTTGAGGACGACGCTGCGGGTGATGTCGCGTGTCAGTGTGGTCGTCCTGGCGGCGCCGGGACCCGCGGCTCTGGCCGACAGCACCGCGGCGACGGCGGGGTAGGAGATCATGAACGACAGGTTGTGGATGAGCTGGCCGAGCGCGACGGGCAGCGCCGCGGCGGCCCCCTGCGTGCCGACCAGCAGCGGCACGCCGAGGTAGGCGACGTTGCCGTAGCCGGCGAGCATGCCGGTGACCAGCCCGGTCGGCGCGTCGCGCCGGAAGGCCGCGCGGGAGAACAGGAACCCGAACACGTAGATCACGGCGATGGCCAGCAGGTTGGCCAGCACGAACGACCACGGAATCCCGGCGGACAGGTCGGCGGTGGCCACCGAGCTGAACAGCAGCGCGGGCAGCGCGACCCAGAACACGAAGTTGTTGATCGCCTGCGAGGTCGCGACGCTCTCGAAGGCGGGGAAATAACTTGCCGCGTATCCGACAAGCACCAGCGCGAACAGGGGAATGACGGTCCCGAGGATCGACCCGTTGCCCATTGCGTGCCCAATTCCTCTTGGTGCGGATGTCCTCTTGGTGCGGATGCGGGAGTGGGTCGTGCGGACACGCTCCCGCCCGGTTCGGCCCCGGCCCGGTTCGACGGCCGAACCGCCGAACCGGGCCGTCAGTCCTGGCTCGTTACCGTGCTCGTGACCGTTCCTCCGCCGTCACCGTTCCTCCGCCGTCCGCGCGGTCTCGCGGCTGCCGACCGCCGACCGGAGTGCCTTGTCCTGCAACACTTCCAGCGCCGTGGTCTGCACGTCCTCCAGCCGCACGATCCCGGTGTAGAAGTCCGTGACCTGCCGCAGCAGCTCGTCGAACTTGGCCCGCTTCTCCCAGTAGAGCTCGTGTTCCATCCTGGTCACCAGGCGGTTGGTCACCGCGGCGAGGAACTCCTCGTCGGCCAGGTACTCGCTCGGCAGCCCGGTGTTGGCCAGGATCTGCCCGACGGTGTCGGGGAACAGGCCGATCGGGTTGAGGAAGTAGTCGACCGGGCGGCTCACGCCGAGATAGTCGGGCACGTTCACGATGCCCGCGTTCTCGTTCTCCACCAGCATTCCGCTGACCGGGCGGTAGACGTTGGGCAACACCATGAAGACGTCTTCGGCCAGCGCCGCGGCCTTCGACAGCTTCGCGGTGTCCAACGGCGCGCCGGCCACCGTGATGCCGCGTTCGGCGAATATCTGGCTCAGCACCTCGACATTGGCCAGCCCGGCCCGGTTGCCGAAGCCGCCGACCCCGCCCTCGACCATCGCGAAGCCGTGGAAGATCGAGGCGAGGGAATTGGCGAGGCCGAGCCCCCGGTCGTCGTGCGAGTGCAGGTAGAAGGTGATGTCGGGGTTGTCGCGCACGAGGTTCGCGGCGAGCACGGCGGTGGCGTCCGGGTAGAGCGTGCCGATCGAGTCGTTGACCCTGACCAGGTCGATACCGCGCTGGCGGACCCTGGCGATCTGCTTGTTGATGAACTCGTAGCGGTCGTCGTCGATCTCGTGCGCGAAGGCGTTGAGAATGCTCGCCCGGAACGAGCCGACCCCGATGGACAGCAGCTTGTCGTGCGCCCGTTCCAGCAGGTTCTCGTCCGACCTGTACTCGACCATACCCAGGCTGACCTGGATCTTTTCCAGGTACTCGCGCGGGATCACGCGCAGCGCCTCGGACAGCGGCTCCCACGTCTTCAGCGTCAGGTTGAACACGAACTGCGTGTCGGCCGGGATGCGGCCGAGCAACTTCTGCGAGTCGAGGCAGCGCAGCAGGAACGCCGGCTCGGTGAGTCCGGAGCCGAGGTCGATATCGCGGATCCCGGCGTCGGCGAGCGCCTCGATGAGCCGCAGTTTGCGGCTGTCGTCCGCGCCGAAGAGGGCGCGTTCGCCGCCCTCCCGCATGGTCTCGTCGGACAGTCCGACCAGCTCGAAGTTCGTGTAACGAGGTTGGTGACCAGAAGGAAACGCAAGCGCCATGACGATGTCCTTAGGTTAATGGCCCCCATGGTGGCCGAATTGGTCTTTCACCGTCCAGAACGAACTCGTGCAGCGGCGAACCCCTCGGTCGCGCGGCGCGGCCGAGGCGAAGGTGTGCGTTGGTTGTCCCCAGTAATGTCGACCCCAGTTACGAGGGCAGTCTGGGAGAGCGGGCCGGTTGCTAACCACCCAGATCGGCCGTCACCGTAGACAAACCCTATCTCGAATAATTGCGACGGCTCCGGTTAGGGCATACCGCCGGACGGGTGAGTCGGCCGGTTCTGTGCGATTACTCTGTCGCCAAGAACTTCATGGGCGAGAGCATCGTTGGACAGACGTCGTACCGGTGCGCCGACTGGGCCGTTTCCCGTTGGCCAAGTTTCACTATGCGGAAAAAATATCACGATTTGACCATGACCATCGGGCGTAACCGACTCGAAACGGTGACGACATCCCTCCCACGGCCTAGCATCCGCTCACGCCTCGTCAACGGGGCTGTCCAGGGCCGCACGGAGGACACAATGCCGCCTGCTCAACCGCCTCGGGCCGGGAGCCATGACCACGGCTCCGGCCTCCGCTGGAACGCGTGGAATCTGGTGCTGTTGGCACCACTGCTGATGCTCGTCACGCCGTGGTTCAACTTCGACGGCCCCAGGCTGGTCGGGCTGCCGTTCTTCTACTGGTACCAGCTCGCGTTCGTGCCGGTCAGCGCGATCTGCGTGGCGATCGTGTACGTCAAGACCAAGGACGAGCCCACCTCCGCGACCGACCACTCCGGCCGGCCGACCGTCGACGACCTCGACAGCAGCACCTCGGACAGGAGGAAGCGCTGATGCAGTGGACCGAGCTCGTGGTGTTCTCGGCCTTGTTCCTGCTCGTGACCGTGCTCGGCTTCGTGGCCTCGCGGTGGAAGAACGCGGGCTCCAGCCTCGACCACCTCGACGAATGGGGGCTGGGCGGCAGGAAGTTCGGCTCCTGGATCACCTGGTTCATGGTCGGCGGCGACCTCTACACCGCCTACACCTTCGTCGCGGTGCCCGCGCTGATCTTCGGGGCCGGCGCGCTCGGCTTCTACGCGCTGCCCTACACGGTGATCGTCTACCCGCTGGTGTTCCTGCCGCTGCTGCGGATGTGGTCGGTCTCCAGGGTGCACGGCTACGTGACCACCGCCGACTTCGTGCGCGGCCGCTACGGCTCGCGCACGCTGGCGTTCCTGGTCGCCATCACCGGCATCGTCGCCACCATGCCCTACATCGCGCTCCAGCTGGTCGGCCTCGAGGCGGTGCTGCGCACCATGGGCCTCAACGCCGGTGGCCTGCTCGGCCACCTGCCGCTGCTGATCGCCTTCCTGATCCTCGCGCTGTACACCTACCAGTCCGGGCTGCGCGCGCCCGCGCTGATCGCGTTCGTCAAGGACGGCCTGATCTATGTGGTCATCCTCGTCGCGGCGATCTACCTGCCGAGCAAGTTCGGCGGCTGGGGCCACATCTTCGACTCCGCGTCGGACGCGCTGGCCAAGCCGGGCGCGAACGGCAAGCCGAAGGGCTCGATCTTCCTGACCGGCAGCAACCAGCTCCAGTACGCCACGCTTGCGCTCGGCTCCGCGCTCGCGCTGTTCCTCTACCCGCACATGCAGACGGGCATCCTGGCGTCCAAGAGCCGCAAGGTGATCAAGAAGAACATGATGGCGCTGCCGATCTACTCGGTGCTGCTCGGCGTGCTCGCCATGCTCGGCTACATCGCGCTGACCTCCGGCGCGAAGCCGATCGTCAACCACGCCACCGGGAAGCCCGACTCGAACACGATCTTCCCCGTCCTGTTCGACCAGCAGTTCCCGTCCTGGTTCGCCGGCATCGCCTTCGCCGCGATCGGCATCGGCGCGCTGGTGCCGGCCGCGATTATGTCCATCGGCGCGGCGAACCTGTGGACCCGCAACATCTACAAGGAGTACGTCAACCGGGGCGCCACCCCGGCGCAGGAGGCCAAGCAGGCCAAGCTCGCCTCGCTGGTGGTGAAGTTCGGCGCGGTCGCGTTCATCCTGTTCATCGACCCGCAGTTCTCCATCGACCTCCAGCTCATCGGCGGCGTGATGATCCTCCAGACGCTGCCGGCGGTCGCCGTCGCGCTCTACACGCGCTGGCTGCACATCCGGGGCCTGGTCATCGGCTGGTTCGTCGGCATGGGCTGGGGCCTGTACCTGCTGTACACGATCCCCAACCCGGCGACGAACCACGCGCACTTCGGCGGTTCGGCGCTGACCCTGGAGAAGCTGTCGCTCCTCGGCTGGCACCCGTTCGGCGGCTCGCAGACGCAGATCTACGTCGGCGTGGTCGCCCTGGCCGCGAACGCCGTGGTCGCCGTCGTGGTGACGGTGATCGCGCACGCGTTCAAGGTGTCCAACGGCCTTGACCGCACCCACCCGGCCGACTACCACGCCGAGGACGGCAGCCCCAACGTCAAGCCCATCGCCGTCCACTGACCCACCGCGGTCACGAAGGGACCCTTCAGGACACCAATGTCCTGAAGGGTCCCTTCATGTCACCCAACGTCCTGACGGAGTCCCTCAGGTCACCAGCCGGGCCGCGCCGACCAGGCCCGCGTCGCCGCCGAGGGTGGCCGGGACGACGGTGAGGCCGGCCAGGTAGGACAGCCCGGCGTGCGTGGCCAGCGTCCGCCGCACCGGCCCGAACAGCAGCTCCCCGGCCTGCGCCACGCCGCCGCCGATCACCGCGAGGTCGAGGTCGCACACCGCGGCGGTCGCGGCGATGGCCAGCCCGACCGCGCGGCCGGCCCGCTCGAACGCCGCCAGCGGGATCTCCTCGCCCGCCCGCGCCTGCTCGGCGAGTTCGGCGGCGTCCCGCGCCTGCCAGCCCTGCGCGCGCGCCCACCGAACCAGGTTCGGGCCGCCAGCCACCGTCTCAACGCAGCCCCGGCCGCCGCAGGTGCACGGCAGCCCGTCCGGCTCGACCACCACGTGGCCGAGGTGCCCGGCGTTCCCGGACCGCCCGCCGTAGGGCTTCCCGTCCAGCACGAGGCCGCCGCCGACACCCGTCGACACCACCAGGCCCACCACGAACCTGCTCTCCCGCGCCGCGCCGAGCCAGTGCTCGCCGAGCGCCATGCAGACGCCGTCGCCTGCCAGCTCCACCCGCACGCCGGGCAGCTCGTCGGCCACCCGGTCGCGCAGCGGAAAGTCCTGCCACCGCTCGATGTTGATCGGGCTGACCGTGCCGTCTCCGGTGTGCACCGGGCCAGCGCAGGCGATGCCGACCCCGGCGACGACCTCGCCGGCCAGCGCCTCCGTGATGACCGCGCGGACCTCCTGCCAGGTGCGCTCCGCGTCGTCGACGGGGGTCGGCCGCCGCGCCGACCGCCGCACCCGGCCGTCCCGGTCCACCAGCGCGCCGGCGATCTTCGTGCCGCCGACATCCAGTGCCAGCACCAGGTCCGTCACGTTCCGATCCTCCCGATTCGTCACTACCGGAACGAGCGTATAGCGGCACCCGTGACCAGGCGGAATTGGACCAAAACAGGTTCTTCACATCGTCCGAACGGGTTCTTGAAATCTCCTGATCATGCTTGAAGTCGTTGCCGGAGAACGGCTTCACCGCAGTCGATGAATTGAGGAGCTCCTGTGAAGTACGGACGCATGCTTCTGGTCGCCGGCGCGCTCGGCCTGGCCACCCTGGCGACGGCTGCCCCCTCCGCCCTCGCCGACAACGCCCCGACGATCTCCCCGCCTGCCTCGACGGTGACGCAGGCCCCGACGGACAAGGCCGGCCCGTCCTCGACCGTCACGCAGGCCCCGGACAAGCCCACGGCGGGGGTCCAGGTGCCGGACCGGCCCAAGGGCGCCCCGCAGACCGGCGGCGGCCCGGTCGAGCAGTCCGGCGTGAACGCGCCGCTGCTCGGCGGCGTCGGCGCGCTGGCCGCGGTCGCCGGCCTCGGCGCGTTCGTGCTGCGCCGCCGCCGCGCCACGGACGCGAGCTGACGTTGCGCGCCACGCCAACCGCGCGCACCGGACCAACCTCCAGGCAGGGTGGTCGCCGTCTCGGGGCGGCGGCCGCTCTGCTGGCGGTGGTGCTCGGGGTGTCCGGTTGCGGCAGCTCGGCCGCCTCCGGAGGCGCGGCCCCGACCGGCGCGGCCCCCACCGGCGGGCAGTCGGCCACGGCCGGCAACACGCAGGCCGCGACCCCGCCGACGCAGCAGCGGGTCCAGCCCGCCGGCGTCGAGGTGCCGCGCATCGGCGCGAAGTCGACGCTGGTGCCGTTGGGTCTCAACGCGGACAAGACCGTGCAGGTGCCGCCGGTCGAACAACAGATGCAGGCCGGTTGGTACACCGGCGGCCCCAATCCCGGCGAGGTCGGGCCGTCGGTGATCCTCGGGCACGTCGACGGGGCGGGCAAGCCCGGCATCTTCAACCGGCTGCACGAGGTCAAGGCCGGCGACGAGGTGCTGGTCACCCGCACCGACGGCAAGGTGCTGCGGTTCGTGGTGTCGCGCACCGAGCAGGTGGCCAAGTCGGGGTTCCCCTCCGACGCGGTCTACGGCGACACCACCAAGCCGGAGCTGCGGCTGATCACCTGCGGCGGGTCCTTCGACGGCGCCGCGCACAGCTACCGCGACAACATCATCGTGTACGCGGCGCTGGCCAGCTGACCGCACTGACCCTCGCCGTGGCGAGGAACGACGGCGGGCACCCGTCGTTCCCCCTGGCGAGGGTCAGCGCGACGCCGGCAGGGCGATCGTGAACGCGCTGCCCTCGCCGGGTGTGCTGCGCACGGTGACCGCGCCGCCGTGCGCCTCGACCAGGTGCCGGGTGATCGCCAGCCCGAGTCCACTGCCGCCGGTCTGCCGGTTGCGGGACTTCTCCGCCCGCCAGAACCGGTCGAACACGTGCGGCAGCTCCTCGGCGTCGATCCCGATCCCGGTGTCCCGCACGGTGATCAGCACCCGGTCGCGCACCGAGGCCGCCGTCACCTCGACGCTCCCGCCCGCCGGGGTGTAGCGCAGCGCGTTGGTCACCAGGTTGCCCAACGCCTGCCGCAGCCTGGTCGGGTCGCCGGTGATCTCCAGGTCCGGCTCGGCGGTCACGGACAGCGCGAGGCCGGCCGCCTCGGCGCGGGCCCGGTGCGCGGCGACCACCTGCTCGACCAGGTCGCCGACGGCGAGCGGCTCGGTGTGCAGCCGCAGCCTGCCGGCGTCGGCGAGCGCGAGGTCCTGTAGGTCGTCCACGAGGTGTTGCAGCAGCAGGGTTTCCTCCAGCAGCGAGGACACCAGCTCGTCGTCCAGCTCGGCCACGTCGTCCTGGGCCGCCTCCAGCCAGCCGCGAATGTTCGCCAGCGGCGCGCGCAGCTCGTGCGCCACGTCGCTGACCATCGCCCTGCGCTGGTCCTCGGTGCGCGCCAACTGCTCCGACATGGTGTTGAACGCCGTGGCCAGCTCGCCGATCTCGCCCCGGCCCCTGGTGCGCACCCTGGCCGAGCGGTCGCCGCCGCCCATCCTGCGGGTTGCCGACGTCAGCGCGTTGATCGGGCGGACCAGCCGGGACGCGGCCAGCATGGCCACGCCGACCGTGAGGACCAGCACGATCGCCGCCGTGCCGGCCAGCCGCCTGGTGCCGACGGTGGACAGCCCCGTCGGGGTCGCCTCACCGGTGACCTCGTTGGTGACGAACAACAGCGCGGGCGGCGAGACGAACGGCCGCAGCTGCTGGTCGCGGGCCGTGGTCACGCACGCCTTCGCCTCGGGATGGGTGTCCGCCCAGTCCTGGAGGTCCGCGACGAAGGTCGGGCTGGTCCGGTTGAGCTGCTGGTCCTTCTGTTCCTTCGCGGACGGCTTCGCGTTCGGATCCGACTGGTCGACGCCGAGCTTGGGGTCGACGACCAGTCCTGGGTGGCTGTCCCGCTTGAGGCAGTCGTTGACGTAGCCGATCAGCTGGTCGGTCGCGTGCTGCTCGGTCGCCGTGTTGGTGGTCAGGGCCTGGTCGTCGCACGACCCGATCACCCCGGGCGACTTCGTCGAGGTGGGCTTGTCCGGCGCCTGCGTCACCGTCGAACGCGGCGGCGCGACCACCTGCACGGACGCCGAGGTCGGCGCCCCGGTCGAGCTGGTCACCTGGAGGATCGGCCGCCCGTTCGGCGCGTGCGTGACGGTGCCGTTGCCGCCGTCCTTCTGGAGGCAGCCGACGGCGGCGCTGGCCGCTCGTTCGAGGCCGTCCCGCTCGTCGCTGGTGAGCTGGAACGGGCCGACCGCCCTGCTGTCGATGCCGTCCTTCGCCGCGGCGGGCTTGAACGCCGCGTTCACCGACATCGGGTCGAGCGTGGTCGTCGGGTTGGTCGGCAGGGGGCGGCCGGTAGGCCCCGCGGAGTCCAGGACGGGCGCCTTGGTCTGGCTGGTCAGCGCGATCCGCCTGCCGTACTGCGCGGCCAGCGCGCGCACCAGGTCCTGCGCGCCCGCCCACTCGTGGTGCGTCGCGGCGTACTCCATCAGCTTGTCGTAGATGCTGGTGTCGGTGTCCAGGGCCTCGCCGTACTCCTGGCGGATCGAGCCGGACGTGCTCTGCGAGGCCAGCCACGCGGTCGCCGCGATCGAGCAGCCCGCCACCACGATCGACATGGCGAGCAGCCGGATCAGCAGGCTATGCCGGCGTGCCATCGGGCCGCTCCCCCAACAGCTTGTAGCCGATGCCGTACACCGTGACCAGGCTGGCCGGTCTGCGCGGATCCGGCTCGATCTTCTTGCGCAGGTTCATCACGTGCACATCCACCGTCCGCTCGGTGATGAAGCGGTCGAGGCCGTAGGCCTGTTCCAGCAGCTGTCCCCTGGTGAACGCGCGGCCCGGCTCGGCGGCGAGCGCCGCCAGGACGCGGAACTCGGCCGGCGTGCACTCGACCGGCTCGCCGCGCACCGTCACCTCGTGCCGGACCGGGTCGACGGTCAGGTCGCCGACCTGGAGCGACCGCGCACCCGAGGCGCCGCTGCGCCTCGCCCTGCGCAACACCGTGCGGATCCTGGCGACGAGCTGGCGCGGGCTGTAGGGCTTGGTCACGTAGTCGTCCGCGCCGAGGTCGAGGCCGAGCAGCACGTCGTCCTCGGTCGAGCGGGCCGTGAGCAGCACGATCGGGATGTCGGACTCGGCCCGCAGCACCCGGCACACGTCGAGGCCGTCGACCCTGGGCATCATCACGTCGAGCACCAGCAGGTCGGGCTGGCGGCGGCGGGCCTCGTCGATGGCCGCGCGGCCGTCACCGACCAGCACCACGGCGTGTCCCTCGCGTTCGAGGTACCTGCGGAGCAGCTCGGCCTGCTTCGGATCGTCCTCGGCCACCAGCACATGCGCGCACACCCGGTCCATTGTGGCCGGTCAGGACCGGCGGGGGCGGTCGGCGCGGCAAACCCTCATAGGTTCTTCACACCGGTCACCGGTCAGTGGTCGGCGAGCCAGTTGCCGTGGAAGCCCTGCGGCACCCTGCCGGGCAGGTGGACGGTCGCGACCGGCGGGGCGGCCAGGTCGTCCGCGTCGAGGATCACCAGGTCGCTGCGGTCGGTGGCCGCGTCGTGCACGTAGGTCAGCAGCCAGCCCGCGCCGCCGGCCACCTCGTCGGCCGGCGCGAACGCGGCCTCGCCGGGGGTGCGGCCCGGCCCGAAGTCGTGCGTGCTGACCCGGCCGGTGCGCAGGTCGTGCCGGCGCAGGGTGCCGCCGGCCGTGGTGTGCCCGTGCCTCGCGGGCAGGCCGGTGAGCCGGTCGTCGACACGCGGGAACTCGGCGGGCCGGTCGTCGAGCTGCTCCTCGCGGACCGTGCCGGTGCGCAGGTCGATGGTCCAGCGCCACAGCGTCGCGTCGGTCTTCGCGGTCGCGCCGTGCTCGTCCCGCCGCCACAGCTCGGGGTAGCGCATGACGTGCAGGACGATGCGGTCGCCGTCGTCGTGCGCGTTGAGCGTGTGGAAGACGTAGCAGGGGTCGACGGGGAACCAGCGGACCAGGCCGTGTGGGTCGTCGCGGCGCAGCACGCCGAGGCGGGCGCCGTGGCCGTCGTCCCAGCGGTAGGGCATGGTGCCGCTGCCGGCCAGCGCCCGGTCGAACACGACGGGCAGGTCCATGAAGACGACGTGGGCGGCCGTGAGGTTGAAGTCGTGCGCCATGGTCGCGGCCGGCACCTCGACGGCCCGGCTGATCACCAGGTTCCCGTCGGCGTCGGCGCGGTGGTAGGTCAGGTAGGGCTCGTCGGCCATGCCGTAGCCGAAGAAGTGCAGCTCGCCGGTGGTCGGGCAGGTCTTGGGGTGCGCGGTCATCGCGGTGGTGAGCCGACCGCCGAAGTCGTGCGGGCCGACGGTGTCCAGGGCGTGCTCGCCGGCGAGGGTCAGCTCGTAGGGGTAGGAGGACTCGACGAGCGCGAGCGTGCGGCCGGCGTGCCGGATCACGTGGGTGTTGGCCGAGCCCGCGGTGAGGTCGAGGTTGCCGCGCTCGTCGCGGAGGCTGGCTCCGTCGGTGAAGGTGCGGGTGCGGATCCAGCGGTTGCGGTAGGAGACGGCCCTGCCGGCCTCCAGCCGAACGCCGTGGATCATGCCGTCGCCGAAGAACCAGTGGCCGGAGGCCGCGTCCTGCGGGTTGGGGCCGTTGCGCAGGTACCAGCCGGTGAGCGCGGCGGGGACCTGGCCGGTGACGGGCAGGTCGGTCGCGGTCAGCTCCTCGGTCACCGGGGCGTAGTTGCCGGCGAGGTGCGGGGCGGTGGTCATGTGCTGTCCTCTGTTCTGGCTCGGCCGTGCGGTTCCTGTGGCGGGTCAGCGGGTGAGCTTGGCGGCCCTGGCCCGGACGGCGGCGCTGTAGCGGATGGTGAACACCATCGGCAGGACGAACCCGGCGAGCTGCACGGCGATGGCGACGGCGGAGCCCGCGCCGCCTGCGTGGGTGATCAGGCCGAGCGCGACGGCGCTGGCGACGAAGGCCGCTGTCCACACGGACGTGATGATCACGTTGGCGCGGACGAACAGCGGCTGCGTCCAGAACTCGCGCGGCACGGACTGCTTGGCGATGCCGAGGGTGAAGGGCCTGCGGATGGCGAGCGAGACGCCGGCGATGAGCCCGAGCGTGGCGGCGGAGATCGCCGGCGAGTAGGGGTGGATGGCCGAGTCGGGGTTGGTGAACGCGATCACCGTCAGCACGGCGAAGAAGGCGGCCGAGCCGAGCTCGATGATCAGCGCGTCGGCGGAGCGGCCGGTCCGCAGCTGCCTGGCGATCACGCCGACGGCCACGACGAGGGCGGCGAGCGCGCCCCACTGCCAGTGGTCGGTCGGCACGACGGCGTAGACGATCCAGGGGAGGAAGGTGAGCAGGTAGGACATCGGGCGCTCCTCGTTCAACCTGTCTGTTCTGACATGTCAAAACTAGAACGTGCGGTGGCGACATGTCAATAGTGGAAGGTAAGGTAGGTGGCATGAGCCTGCGACACGCGTTGCTCGGACTGCTGTCGGACCATCCCGCGAGCGGCTACGACCTGCTCAAACTGTTCGACACCTCGCTCGCCAACGTCTGGCCCGCCACGCAGAGCCAGATCTACACCGAGCTGACCAAGCTCGCCGACGCCGGCCTGATCACCGTGTCCACCGAGGGGCCGAGGGGCCGCAAGGAGTACGCGCTCACCGACGGGGGCCTCGCCGAGCTGCGCCACTGGCTGGTCGAGACCCCGCCCCAGCGCACCACCCGCAGCGACGTCCTGCTGCGGGTGTTCTTCCTCAGCGTGCTCACGCCGGCGCAGGGGCACGCCTACCTCGCCGGCCTCGCCGCCATGTCCGCCGAGGAGCACGACGCGCTGCGCGCGCTGCACGACTCGATCGACTGGGACGACGGCGGGCTGTCCGTCCACGGCAGGATCGCGCTCGAGTACGGGCTGCGGTTCAACACCATGCGGCGCGAATGGGCCGAGTGGGCGGCCGAGCAGATCAAGCCCGGCTGACCGACTCCCGCTTGGGCTTGGGCCTGGGCTCCGACTCGGGCTTTGGCGACCGCCCGCGCTAGTGCCGGTGCGTGTTGTCCGGCTGGCTCGGATCCCCTGGATGCTCCCAGCCCGGCGCCAGCCGCACGTCCTCGTCGCGGCGGCGGTCCAGCCACGCGGCGAACTCCCGCAGCCTGGCCGCGCCGGTCAGCCTGCGGTCGATCTCGCCGCGCACCGCCGACAGCGGGGCCGGGCCACCGTCGTCGGACGCCAGCACGCGCAGCGCGTGCCAGCCGAGCGCGTCGCGCACCGGGCCGACCACGCCGCCGGGCTCCGCCGCGAACACCGCGTCCTCGACCGGCCCGACCAGCTCGCCGCGCCGCAGCGTCCGGACCGGCCGGCCGTCCAGGTCGTCGGGCACGCGGGGTTCGGCCAGCAGCGCGTGCCGAACGAGCCGGGACGCCGGCCGGGCGAACAGCTCGGGGTTGGCCAGGTAGAACCGCTCGATCGCCGCCGCCCCGGCCGTCACGTGCCCGGTGACCGCGCGGAACACCGCCCGCGCCGCCGGATCGTCCCGCAGCACCGCGGCGGCCACGCTGCCCACGCGCAACAGCGCGGCCCGGCTCGGCGCCAGCTCGGCCAGCGGCGGCGCGGCGCGGACGTCCAGGCCGACGGACTCCCGTGCCACCAACCGTTCCGCGACCAACACCTGCACCAGCCAGCGGCGGAACTGCCGGCCCTCGCTGGTGTCCCTGGCCGGCAGCACGGCCGCCGAGGTCGACGATCGCAGCGCGGCCTCCCGGTCGTCGACCTCGCGCAGCGGCACGGGTTCGCCCGCGACCCACGCCGCGATCAGGTGCCCATCCGCGCCGACGGCACGCGGTGTGGTTCGGCTGTCGTGGTCGGCTCGTTGCGCTGCCGTCATCGGGTCACCTCGACCGACACAGTGCCTGAGGACCGCCGGTCCGCGCAGTCACCGTGCGCTGTGGTTCGGCTGTCGCGATGGGCTCGTTGGGCAGCCGTCATCGGGTCACCTCGACCGACACGGTTTCCGAGTACAGCAGCCGACCCGCGCCGATCACCTTGACCAACGCCCACCAGCGGCCGGGCGGGGTGCCGTGCGGCGGGGCCACCAGGAAGGACAGCCGCGCGTGCCCCCGCGCCGGAAGCTCGGCGCCGATCGACCACGGGCCGGCGAACCCCCACGTGCCCCACGGGCTGATCAGTTGCGCCTCCACCGCGACCGGCGCGTGTGCCGGCGTGGCAACGGTGACCGCCAGCTCGGCGCTGTCGCCGGCGGCGACGCGCACCGCGGCCGGCTGGTCGCGGATCCACATCAGCGCCTCGGCGCCCTCCTCCGACGTGCCGATGAGGTCCAGCCCGAACGGGCCGCTGTCGTCGTCCGGCAGCACCAGCACGGCGACGTCCTCGACGACCTGCCGCCAGCTCGGCGGCAGCCCCTCACCGACGAGTTCCACCTGCGCGCGCACCGGATGCGAGCCGTCCGCGACCACCCTCGGCGCGACCACCAGCACCTTCGACGTGACGTGACCGCCGGCCGGCAGCCCGAACGGCAGCTCGTCCGGCTCGGCCAGCCAGCCGGGCGGCAGCCGCAGCCGCAGCCTGCCGTGCAGCTCCCCGTCGGTCCGGTCGGACACCACGGTCGCGTCGAGCCACAGCCGCCCGCCCGGCTCGACCGCGGCCGTCATCGGCTCCAGCCGCACCGACACCGGCAGCCCGCCGAGCGGCGCGGGCCCCCGGTTGTGCAGCCAGTACCGCGCGTACAGCGGCTGGGCGGGCTCCGCCTCCGGCGCGAGCGCCCGTTCGTCCACAGTGGACTCGACGGTGAGTTCGGGCCGCGCGAGCACCGTGCTCGTCTCGAACGCACACAGCGGCACGGCCACCTCGTCGGCGTCCGGCAGCGGATCGCCCCGCCGTTCCAGCAGGTCTGCGCCGGCCGCATCGGCGAACCGCAGCACCGGCGAGCTGACCACGGCCGTCACCGCCCGGCCGCCGGTGGCCGCCAGCCGCAGCGCGACGGCCAGTGCTGGCTCGGCGGGCTCGGCGGAGCCCCTGGTCAGCGGGTTGCCCGCGGCCTTGAGCGCGCCAAGCGTCACCGCGTCAGCCGGTTCGATCCGCAGCAGCGAACCCCGCGACGGCAGCGTGCTTGCGGCGGCCGAGCCGTTGGGCAGCACCGGCAGCAGCGGATGGCTGAACTCCGCGCTGGACCGCCCGACCCCGGCCGCCCGCCAGTCGCCCCGGCCCGACGCGATCGCGTAGTCGAACTCGTGCGTCCAGTGCTGCTGCTGGAAGTTCGAGCCGTCCGGCACCGTGCGGCGCGGCGGGTTGATCCACGTCCCGGACGGCCATCCCGTGCAGGATCGCAGCAGCGAAGCGTGCAGGGTGCCCTCGACGTCCACGGCGAAGCCGGGAAAGCCCCGGTTGCACAGCGCCACCGTCCGGTCCTCGTACCCGACCTGCCCGAGCCCTTCGGCACTTATGCGCGCCCCTGCGAGCGGGTCTTCGGTATCCATACTCGATTCCGCAGCGATCACGTGGTCCGCGAGGTCGGCGACCACCGCCTCGACGGCCGAGGCGAGGTCCGTGCCGCCGATCAGCAGCACCGGCAGCATGCCGGCGTCGCGCAGGTCCGCGCCGGGCACCCACACCTCGGCCAGCGGCCGCGTCGGCTCGATCCACCGGACCACGGACTCCTGTCGCGCCAACCGTTTCCGCAGCGAGCCGTCCCCGTCGACGCTGTCGAGCACCTCGGCGGTGAACGAGTTCTCCTCGGGGCCGCCGACCGAGATCCGCACGTCCGGCAGGTTCGAGTCGACGGCCAGGTTCCCGTAGCGCGGGCCGGCCGCGCCGCTGACCGTCGCGGTCACCCCGCACCGCGCCAACGCCACCACCAGCCCCCGCACCAGCGGCCCGGCCGTCGTCCGGTCCGGCACCACGATCTCGGCGACGCCGATGGCCCGCCGCGTCCCGCCGACCGCGACCGACGCGGCGGCCGACAGCCCGAACCAGGTGTGCGCCGGGTTGTCCAGCGTCCACGGATGCCGGCCGGAGTCGACGTCGATCAGGCCGAAACCCCGGCCAACCACGGCGTTTCCGACCTCGCTCACCGGCAGCGCGCCGCGCACCGGGCACGGCCAGCGCACCCGCAGCAGCTGGTCGGCCCCGGTGAAGTCCTCGACCCGCGTCGCGCACTCCACCCGGTCGACGCCGTGCCACAGCGTGATCGTCTGGGTGTAGCGCACCGGGCCGACCGCGCCGCGCGCCTCGATCCGCTCGCCGACCGCGCTGCGCAGCACCCGCACGGTCGCCGGGCGCGCGGCCGAGGTGCGCACCGGCCCCTTCGGCAGCAGATGCCACGGCCCCTCGCCGAATCCGGGGTGCTGCGAGTACTCCTCGTACACCGCGAGCTCATTGCCGACCCGCCCGTCCGCGATCAGCTGCCGCCCGCTCGCGCGCTCGACCAGCGAGGACACCCCGCCGCCCCTGGCCGCGTCCACCGTCAGCTCGTAGTGCTCGTTGGCGATCGCGGTGCCGCCGCCCGTGTCGTGCCACCGCGTGACATCCTCGGTCGGCCGCAGCCAGAACGTGCGCCAGCCGAGCGAGGGCACCCGGTCCGCGCGGAAGGTGACCGACCCGTTCTCCGCGACGGCGGGCAGCCGCTCGCCCGCCTCGTCGACCACCTGAACCGGCACCGGGCCGCAGCGCACCGTCACCATGCCGGACCGTTCGACGGTGAGCGGGTTCCACACCACCACGGGCCGTTCCCCGCCGGCAGTGTCCACAATGGACGTCAGTGCCGCGAGCGCGCCGTTCCGCCCTGTGGTGCCCAGCTCGTACGCCTCGCGCCAGCCCGCCAGCAGGTCGACGTACACCTGGTCGGACTCCGAGCCGGTGATGCCGTCGTGGTGCGCGCCGTAGGCCAGCTGCACCCAGGCCTTGGCGAACGCGGCGTCCGGATAGCGCGCGCCCGTCAGCAGGTTCGCGAACACCGCGAACTTCTCGGCGTCCAGCAGCGCGTGCTCGGCCGCCCGGTGCGCCTGCTTGGTGTCGATGTAGGAGACGTCCTTGCCGGTGTAGATCGGGTTCATGTCCCTGGTCTGTGGGCTGGGCTGCTGGCCGCGCTCGGCCAGGTCGGCGCGCACCCCGGCGAAGAAGTCCCTCGGCAGCGAGCAGACGAACCTCGGCCAGACGTACCGGGAGTTCCAGTCGTGGTGGATCGCGGTGACCCACTTGTTCGGCGGCGCGTAGTCGGTGCCGACGGGCAGCAGCACGTGCCGGGTCGTCGCGACCTTCTTCAGGCCCTGAAACAACTCGAGCGCGCCGCGCTCCGCGTCGGCGAGCGAGCCGGCCGAGTCCAGCCGCCAGCCCGCCGAGTAGTGGCCGGTCATATACGAGGTGAGCAGCCCGCGCCCGGACGGCGACAGCCACTCGAACTCGCTGTCGAACTGCATCCTGGTTGGGTCGCCGCCGTTGTCCATCGGCCCCCACTGGTGGAACGGGCCGCGCGCCCACGAGCTGGACGTCAGCCCGGCGTCGGCGGCCAGGCCGGGGAACGCGGGGTCGTGCCCGAAGACGTCGAGCTGCCAGGCGGTTGCCGGGTCCGAGCCGAGCACGTGCCGCTGGAAACCGTTGCCGTGCACGAAGTTCCGGATCGTCGTCTCGGGATGGGTGAGGTTGGTGTTCGGCTCGTTGTACGCGCCGCCCATGATCTCCACCCGACCCTCGGCGAGCAGCCTGCGCAGCACCGCCCGGTCGGCGGGATGGCTGTCCCAGTAGGGCTTGAGGTAGTCGACCTCGGCCAGCACGAAGCGGTAGTCCTCGTCGGCGAGCGCGAGGTCGAGGTGCGCGCGCACCAGGTCGAACCCGGCGAGCTGCCGCGCGCCCCTCGGCGAGCCGGCGAAGTCCACCTCGTCCCACCGGCTCGTGTAGGCGGCCTGGGTGTTCCACCACACCGGGTCGTAGTGGAAGTGGTTGACCAAATGCATGGTCCAGCCGGGCTCGGCGACGGTCAGCGTGAACTCCGCGGTGGCGCGCTCGGCCCCGGCCTCGACGACGGCCAGCGCAGCCAGCGTGTCGCCCGGCGCGTGGCCCGCCACGAGGACGCCGACCTCGACGACGCCGTCCCCGGCCGCCTCGGCGGCTTCCGGCGTGTCCAGCCCGGGGCCCCGCACGGACACCAGGCACCCGGCCGACGCCCCGGCCACGGTGACCCGCACGACCTGGCGCGGGGCGTCCCGTCGGCCGACGAACAGCTCGGTGGACTCGGCTGCGACCACACTCGGTGACATGTGACCCAGCTCACCATCTGTCGGGCCGGCGCGACAGGCCCCACCCAGGGGTTTTCCCCGTGACCTCGCCCGCACGCTTGACCTTGCCCGCGCCGCGCTCCGATCCTGGCCCGATGGCACCGGACGTGTTCGACCCGAGGCGCTACGCCGACGGCATCCCGCACGAGGACTTCGCCTGGCTGCGCGAGCACGAGCCGGTGAGCTGGCAGGAGGAGCACGAGGTCGGCAACTGGCCGGCCGGGCCGGGCTTCTGGGCCGTCACCAGGCACGCCGACGTGGTGCGCGTGCTGCGGTCGCCGACCGAGTTCTCCTCCTGGCTCGGCGCCACGCAGATCCGCGACCCCGACCCCGCCGACCTGCCGTTCGTCCGCCGCATGATGCTCAACCTCGACCCGCCGGAGCACGGCAGGCTGCGGCGGATCGTGAGCCGCGCGTTCACCCCGCGGCGGATCGAGCGGTTCGCCGCCGACGTGGCCGCCCGCGCCGCCGCGCTGGTCGACGCGATCGCCGCGCGCGGCGAGTGCGACCTGCCGGCCGACCTCACCGACGACTACCCGCTGCGCAACCTCGCCGACCTGCTCGGCGTGCCGGAATCCGACCGAGGCGCGCTGCTGGCGTGGACCGACCGGGTGATCGGCTACCAGGACCCCGAGCACGCCACCGGCACGCTCGGGCCCGACGGGCGGCCCGTCAACCCCCGCTCACCGGCGATGCTCGCCGACATGTTCGCCTACGCCAAGGGGCTCGCCGCGCACAAGCGCATGCACCCGGCCGACGACGTGCTGACCGCGCTCGCGCACGCCAACCTCGGCGACGGCGAACTGGAGATGTTCTTCTTCCTGCTGACCGTGGCCGGCAACGACACCGTGCGCAGCGCCGCCCCCGGCGGGCTGCTCGCGTTCGCCGAACACCCCGACCAGCGCGCGCTGCTGCTGCGCCGCCCCGACCTGCTCGACCCGGCCGTCGAGGAGACGCTGCGCTGGCACCCGCCGGTGCTCAGCTTCCGGCGCACCGCCCTGGCGGACGTCTCCCTTGGCGGGCAACGGATCGCGCGCGGCGACAAGGTCGTCGTCTTCCACTGCTCGGCGAACTTCGACGAGCGTCGGTTCACCGCGCCCGACACCTTCGACATCACCAGGGAGCCCGACGGGCACGTGGCGTTCGGCGACGGCCCGCACGTGTGCCTCGGCGCGCACTTCGTCAGGCTCCAGCTGCGGATCCTCTACCGCGAGGTGCTGTGGCGGCTGCCCGACCTCGAACTCGCCGGGCGGCCGCGCCACCTCGTGTCCAACTTCATCAACGGCATCAAGCACCTGCCGGTCCGCTACACGCCGAACTGAGTGCTAACCCTGCCCGCAGACGATCTTCGGCGACGGGTCGTAGCGCACGGTCCTGGTGTTCCGGCTGACCTCCTTGCCGGACAGGTCCTTGATCACCTTCGTGTCGGTGACCGTGAAACCGGGCGCGCCGTTGCCGGCGTGGCAGTTCTGCGCTGGCCCCTGCTTGGTCGGCGGGTCGACGAAGTTCGTCTTCTCGCCGGTGATCGACTCGACCGAGGAGTAGCGCTTGGTGCCCCACAACACGACCTTGAGCGAGGACGGCGTCCAGATCGTCTGGATCGCCACGCCGGTCGGCGAGTCGTTGGTGAACTTCAGGTCGATGACGCTGCTGCCGTCCGGGTTCTGGAACACCGTCGCCTCGCGACCGGCCGGATAGCGGGTGATCCAGTAGCTGTGCTCCTTGTGCCCGGCGTCCTTCATGCCGGCGAAGTACGCGGCGTTGTAGAGCGTCGTGGCGAACTGCGAGATGCCGCCGCCGACCGCCCTGCCCGGCGCGCCGTTCTCGATGATGCCGGCGTCCACGTAGCCCTCACGGGTGCCGCGCGGACCGGTGAAACCGTTGAGGCTGAACGTGTCGCCCGGCTTCACGATCGCGCCGTTGACCTTCTCCGCGACGAGCCGGATGTTCACCCCGGAGTCCGCGGCGAAGCCACCGGTCTCGAACTCGCCGATGACCTCCTTGATGCCGAGCTGGTTCGCGGCATCGGTGGTGATCTTCGCGGGCTTGTGCGCGTACTCCGCCTTGACCACCCGGTTGTCGGGGCGCTTGAGCACGTCGAGCAGGCCGGCCAGGCTCTTGTCCCAGTCGACGCCGACGCCGTCCACGGACTCCTTCACGGCGGGCTTGCCGCTCTCGAAGACGATCGCGGCGTCCTTGCCGTCCTTCTCCGTGTCGGCCAGCTGCGGCTTGACCACCTCGACGACCTTGCCCTGGTCGACCTTCGGGTTCAGCGCGCCGTCGGCAGGCTCGAACGTCAGCGCCTTCGCGATGGCGTCGGGGGCCAGCGTCGCGGTCTTGCCGCCCTCGCCGGTGATCGTCACCGGCCCGGCGACCGAGGGCTTGGCGACCTGCTGCAACGCCGCGTCCACCACGGCCTTGGTGGTGCGCACGGCCGTGGTCACGACCGGCAGCTCGACCTGGCGGCCGCTGGCCCAGTCGGCCACCACCGAGGGCACCGAGTTGGCCACGTCCAGCTTCTGGCCCTGCTTGGGGTCGACCGCGACGGGGTTCAGGCCGTCGAAGCGGACCGTGCCCTCGGTGGGGTCGCGGTCGGTCCGCGCGCGCAGGCCGTCCAGCGCGGCGACCAGCCTGGTCGTGTCGGCGTGCGTGGCGACGCCGACCTCGCGGCTGGTGAAGAACGAGGTGATCCTGGTGACTGGGTTCAGCGGCTGGCTGCCAGCGCGGTCCAGCGTGCCGGCCCAGTCGAGGTTCAGGCCGGCCGAGCCCGGTTCGAGGGTGGCCTGCACGTCGCCCGCCTTGAGGCCGACCGGCCTGGCCAGCCTCGGCTCGATCTGCTCGCGCAGCTTCTGCTCGGCCGCGGTCCTGGTCATGCCGCCGACCTGCACCCCGGCCACGGTCACGCCGCGCGGGACGTTTCCGTTGCTGAACAACACATCCACGCCGTAGAGCACGCCGAGCACGGCGACGGCGGCGATGCCGACCAGGCCGGCCCGCCGCGCGGCCCGACGCCGCCGGTTCGCCCTGTCCCCGTCGTCGGTCGCGGCCGTCCCCGGGTCGGACTGCTCGATCATCACCGGGCCGAAGACCGTCGTGGTCTCGTTGTCCGGGTTCCCGCCGGGCTCGCTCGCCGCGCCCTGCTCGGCCACCAGCGGCAGCGGGAAGGCGACGGTCGGGTTCGCGTCCACGTCAGCGTCCGGCTCCGGCTCGCGCGCAGGCCAGCCGAGGTCGCCACTCAGCGGGGCGTCGGAGATCTGGGTGGTCCGCTCGGTGTCGGTCTCCCGGGGCACCGCCGGCAACGAAATCGTCCGCTCGGCGTCGCCCTCCGGGTGCGTGTGCTTGTCCGGCACTGCTTGCCCTTCTGCTGTTCGACGTCGTGGGGCGTGCACGGGCCTGACTACCCGACCCCGGTCACACAGCGGGCCCGGCTCACAGGTACAGACCCGTGCCGTGGTCGGTGAGTTCCTTGGCCACCGCGTGCACGTCGCGCTCGCGCATCACCAGGTAGGTCTGCGCCTGGACCTCGACCTCGAGCTGGTCCTCCGGGTTGAACAGCACCCGGTCGCCGACCTTGACGTGTCGGACGCCGGTGCCGACCCCGAGCACATCGCCCCAGGCGAGCCGCTTCGCCATCTGTGCCGTGGCGGGAATCACGATTCCCCCGCTGCTGCGCCGTTCCCCATCCTCCGGCGAGATTCGCACCAGAACGCGATCGTGCAGCATCTGGATCTCGAGCTTGGTGTCGGGCACATCAGGAGTCTACTTGGCGAGCTGGACGGCCCTGACCAGGTGTGCTATTGATCCACTTCATCCATGCCGCCCATCAGCAGCGGGAGTCGGCGCGGGCCACCGGGCTTCACCCGAACAGGTACGCCCCAGTCCTGACGGGTGAGCCGGCACACCGGGTGCTCCACGGTCGGGTCGTCCGTGCAGCTGGCCGCCTGGGCGACGACGTGCAGGACGCCGTCGGTGAAGCCCTCGGCGATCACCAGCCTGCGGGTCAGCTCGGTGCCGACGCCGGAGCCCTCGACGAGCAGCTCCGGCGGCGAGCTGGTCACCTCGAGGCGGGTGGACGGCCCGTACCGGTCGTCCAGCTTGGTGCCGGTCGGCGGCGTGAAGATCACCGCGAGATCCAGCTCGCCAGGCGCGACCTCCGATGGCGGGCGGCGCACCTGGTGCGCGGCACCGGCGATCAGCTCGGCGCCGACACCGGGCGCGACCGGCCGTTCGAGCCGGTGCGCGGCCGAGGCCACCACGACCAGCTCGCCGTCGACCAGCACGGCGTCGGAGGGCTCGGCGATGCCGGTGGCGAGCGTGGAGACCTCGTCGGAAACGGGGTCGTAGCGGCGAATCGCGCCGTTGTAGGTGTCGGCGACGGCGACCGAGCCGTCGGGCAGCGCGGTCACGCCGAGCGGGTGTTGCAGCAGGGCCTTGGCGGCGGGGCCGTCGCGGTGCCCGAAGTCGAACAGGCCTTCGCCGACGGCGGTGTGCACGGTGCGGTCGGGCTCGATCCAGCGCAGCGCGGAGGTTTCCGAGTCCACCAGCCACAACCGGTCCCCCGCGGCGGCGAGCCCGGAGGTCTGCGCGAAGAACGCATCCTCGGCCGGCCCGTCGTGCAGGCCCTCCACGGTCGTGCCGGCGAACCGGGAAACGGTGCCGCGCAAGGGATCGAACAGACCGAGCGTGTGGTTTCCCGCCATCGCGACCACGACACCGCCGGCCGGCTGCCACCACGCGACGTCCCACGGGCTGGTCAGCTCGACCTCGGTGGCCGGGCCGTCGGTCGCGCCGTCCCGCCACTGCTCGCCGGTGCCGGCCAACGTGGCGACCTCGCCGGTGCCCAGGTGCACGCCGCGCAGCAGGTGGTTGACGGTGTCCGCGACCACCACGTGGTAGCCGACCCGCGCGGCGATGTCCGGTGGCAGCACGGCGATCCCGGCCGGCTCGGAGAAGCTCGCGAACTCGGCCGGCCCGTCGGCGCGACCGCGCTCCCCGCTGCCGATCCGCCGCAGCACGGTCTCCCCGTCCTCGGCGAGCTCGACGAGCCGGTGATGCGCGGAGTCACTCACCAGCAGCGTGCCCGAGGCCGTCACGGCGACCTTGGCGGGAAACCGCAGCTCGGTCGCGGCCGGCGGCGGCGGCACGTACGGCCCGTCCCCCCGGTGCAGCGTGCCCTTGGCGTCGTGCACGGCGACCAGCTCGGTGATCACCTGCCGCAGCGCGTCCAGGTGCCCCTCGCCTGCGGCCACGTGCACCACGTAGCCCTCGGGGTCGACCAGCACCAGCGTCGGCCACGCGCGCACCGCGTAGGCCTGCCAGGTGGTCAGCTCGGGATCGTCCAACACGGGGTGGTGCACCTCGTACCGCTCCACCGCGGCGGCGAGCGCGTCCGGGTCGGCCTCGTGCGCGAACTTCGGCGAGTGCACTCCGACGGTGACCAGCACGTCGGCGAACTCCCGCTCCAACGGCCGCAACTCGTCCAACACGTGCAAGCAGTTGATGCAGCAAAAAGTCCAGAAGTCCAGGAGCGCGATCTTGCCCCGGAAGTCGCCGAGCCGTAGCTGCCTGCCACCGGTGTTCAGCCAGCCGCGCCCGACCAGCTCGGGGGCGCGGACACGGGCACGGGACAGCCTGGAAGTGGTCACGTGAGGATCAACGCGGGCGGGCGCGACGGGTGTTCCCGTCTCACTGCGTGGACCTGGTCGAGGCGTCACCACCACGCGCCAACGGCGCCGTCCTTCGTCGCGCCGTCCGTCTTGGCGCCGGGATGCGTCACGCTGCCGAGGTTCGCGCCGCTGAGCTTCGCGTGGGTGAGGTCCGCACCGGTGAGGTCCGCGCCGTAGAGGACCGCGCGACTGAGGTTGGCGTCGGCGAGGTCCGCGTGGGTGAGGTTGGCGCCGTCGAGGCTCGCGCCGGTGAGGTCCGCGGTGACGAGGTCCGCGCCAACGAGGCTCGCGTTCACGAGGCTCGCGTCGGTGAGGTTCGCGAAGCCGAGTTTCGCGCCGTCGAGCTTCGCGTTGTTGAGCTTCGCGTTGGTGAGGTTCGCGTTGGCGAAGAACGCGCCAACGAGGTCCGCGCCGATGAGGACGGCGCCGGTGAGATTCATCCCGCGAAGATCGGCACCGCCGAGGCAGGTGCTCTGAAGATCGGTGTTGGTGGACTGGTCCTTGTCGTGGTCGCGGCGGCCGAGGACGGTCAGGGCCGCTCGCGTGTCGAGACTGAGCGACGTCTGAGCCGGGCATCCCGCCGCGACAAAGCTCCCCTGGGTCGGTTGGGGGAGGCCGCCTCGGATGAACGCGGACAACACCTCGACGATCGTCGGCTGGTCTCGAGGCGAGTCGCGAGCGAGCCGCTCAAGGGCGTACACCCCGCCAAGCCGCGTTTGCAGGTGTTCGGGGCCCTGGGTGCCGATCTGGTCGATGGCCTTGGTGTAGCGGTCGGTGATCTGCCCCTGCTCGGCCAGCGCGACCTGGTCGCGGGTCGCGTTCAGCGACTGCGCGGTGAACACCAGCGCCCCCACCGCGGTCAGCGCGGTGATCGCCGAGGTCACCGCCGACCAGTTCAACCGCCGTGGCTCCGCGGCGCTGGCAGCCGGCGGGCGAGGTCTCAGGCGGCTCGATCGGCTCCTGACCGCCTGGACCCGTGGTCGGCGGAGCCGGAGTGGGCGCGTGCGTGGCTGTCTTGTCACGGTGAGGACGTCGCGGATCGCGCCCGGTGCGCTACCGACCCGGCCCGGCTCGCGGCCTGCCAGCTCGGTCGCCTGTTCGTTTTGTTCGTTTCGGGCTAGTCTGATGGCATGGTCGCAACGATGAGCGAACGCACGGTGATGCCTCCGGCCCAACCCGAACGCCTCTCGAACGTGTTGTCGTTACTGACTCCCGAGCGGGACGGGAGAGCTGCGCTGGTCGGACCCGACGGGGTTCGCCTCGATCTTCCCGAGGAGATCTTCGAGGTTCTTCGCGATGTCGTGCGGGCGATGTCGCAGGGTCTGGCCATCACGATCGCGCCGCACCACACCGTGCTGACGACCAGTGAGGCCGCCCAGCTGCTCGGCATCTCGCGGCCGACCCTCGTCCGGCTGCTCGAAGCGGGCGAGATTCCGTTCGACCAGCCCAATCGTCATCGTCGCCTGCGGTTGGCGGATGTTCTCGCCTACCAGGAACGCTCCCACCGTGCGCGTGCGGCCGGTCTGGACCAGATGGTTCGCGACGGCGAGGCAGACGGGCTGTACGACCTGCCACTCGACGTGCCGTTCGAGCGACTACCCGTGGACGACGGGGAAAGGTGACCGGATCCGCCTTGTACCCCGTCTTTTTCGATACCTGTGTGCTACTGAAGTCCTACCTCCGCGACACAGTGCTCACGTTGGCCGAGTCCGGTGTCTACCGCCCGCTGTGGTCGTCGTCGGTGTTGACCGAGCTGGCAGTGAATCTGCGCCGGCGAGGTGCCACCGACGGCCAGATCGAGCACCGGTTGGGACAGATGAAGGCACACTTTCCTGACGCCGAAGTCACCGGCTACCAATCCTTGATCGAGGCGATGACCAATCACCCCAAGGATCGGCATGTGCTCGCGGCGGCCATCCGGGGCGGTGCAGAGACCTTGGTCACGGACAACCTGAGGGATTTCCCGACAGCGTCGACGAGCCCGTACGACACCGCGGTGGTCCACCAGGACGACTTCCTGCTCGATCAGCTCGATCTGTCGCCCGGCACGGTGATGTCCTCGCTGCACCGGCAGGTTTCGCGCTATCGCAGGGAGCCGAGGTCGGTGGCCGACCTGCTCGTCATTCTCGGCAGCCAGGGCCATGGCTGTCCCCGATTCGCCGCGGCCTGCCGAACGCGACTCTGACCGTCCGCTACGGCTTCCTGCCGACTCCCGCGAACCACGGCGTCCACTCCGTGTCCCCGTCCGGCCGCCATTCGGACAGCCGAACCACGCCCGGTTCCACCAGCTCGAAACCGTCGAACCAGGACGCGATGTCCGCCGGGGTGCGCACGGTGACCGGGCTGGCGGTGCGGTCGTAGATGCTCTTCACCGCCTCGAAGTCGGCGCGTTCGGCGGCGGACAGACCCTCCTGGGTGCCGTGCGACACAACGAGATGACTGCCCGGCGCGAGTGCATCCCGATACCTGGCAATGATTCCGGCCGGGTCGTCGCGTTCGGGCACGAAGTGCAGCACCGCCACCATGAGCACGCCGACCGGTCGGTCGAAGTCGATCAGCGCCCGCACCTCGGGGCTGGACAGGATCGCCTCGGGGCTGCGCAGGTCGGCCTGGACCGCCAGGGTTCTCGGCATGTCGTCGAGGATCGTCTGCGCGTGCGCCACCGCGATCGGCTCAACATCGACGTACACGACGTTCGCGTCGCGGGCGATCTCGTGCACGTTGCCGACGGTCGGGATGCCCGAGCCGAGGTCGAGGAACTGGTCGACGCCCTGCTCGGCGAGGTACCGCACGGACCGGCGCAGGAACGTCCGGTTGGTGCGCAGGATGGCCGCCATCCCGGGAAACGCCTGCGCCGCGTTCCGCGCGGCCTCCCGGTCGACGGCGAAGTTGTGTGACCCGCCCAAAAAGTAGTCGTACATCCGTGCCGCGTTCGGCCGGTCCACGTCGACCGTCTCCGGGCTCCACGTCGGCCGCTCAGCCACGGGGCACCGGAAACGCCAGGATCGAGTAGCCGCGCCCGTCGAGTTCGAAGCCGCCGATGCATTCCATGCCGAGCCCGTTCACGTGCACGGCCATCGAGTGTCGGTTGCTGTCCTCGACGAACAGCACGCCGACGTCGGCCTTGCCGGCCAACACGCCGAGCACTCCCTCGAACAGCGACCGCAGCAGGCCCTTGCCCCGGTACGCCCTGTCGACCACGACCGGGCCGTACACGGCTGGCCGCAGTTCGCTGACCGGGCGGCCGTGCAGGGTCAGTTGGTCCAGTTGGCCGAGCAGTTCCGCGAGGGGACCGTTGCCGGCGGCCAGGTTCTGGCTGGTGCCGGCGAAGCCGACGACCTTCCCGGACACCTCGACGACCACGACGCCGGTGTCGGCCTCCAGCGCGGCCAGCGACGAGGCGGTGAAGTCGCCCTGCACGAACCCGTACGCGTCGCGGTCCTGTTCGGTCAGGGCTTCCCGCGAGTTGCTCTCGATGAGGCCGAGAATCGTCTCGCGGTCCTCTGGTCGGGACTGGCGGACGGTGGCGGCCACGATGGTCTCGGACACGTCGCCCACCTTACGACCGTGCCGACTCGTCGGGCAGGTCACCTCGTCGGGCAGGTGACTCTGACTCGCGAGGCGACTCGCGAGGCGCCGGGCGGCTACCTGGCCGGGGTCCACGTCGGCGGGTGGCCTCGGCCGGACATGGGAAACCCCGCGGTGCTGCCAGGTCGGGGGTCCGACAGCATCGCGGGGTCACCCGGAACATCGGCACACGATCGGGGACTGTTACACCCCCACTAGGATGTGAGCCGCATCACTTTGGTTACACAGGGTCTAGATATGACTCAGCCTCCGGCACGCGGGAGGTGTGCCGGAGGCCGAATCGTCCCCCCATGAGTCTCGCTAGGCGGCAGGGCGTGACCCGGTGTCGATCGGGCGCCGCTTCGCGTGACTGGGTCAGCGGAGGGTGGTCACCTGGGCCTGGGCGATAACCATGAGCTCGTGGCGCATGGCCGGCGTAGCCGCGCCTGCGATCGCGCGGTCCACAGCCTTGCGGTTGCGGTTCTCGACACGACGGGCGCGAAGCTTCGCTGCGATGTTCATCGCTTTTACATCCCTCTCAAAATCTCTGTGGTGGAGCCGTGGCCCAAGTATGCACCCGATGACCTCGTCCGTGCACCCGTTTGTCCGGTGAGATGGGGCACAGACCGGCGAATCGTCGGTCATGTCGCGTGTCGCCTCAAGTTAACCCGTCAGACACTCGCTTCAGCCGGACAGGCACGTCCGTTTACGATCCGTTTCTCTAGATCCACTGCTAGACAGCCGTAGACAAAGCGATTCGCCTGGTCACGGCAGGGATGGCCGGCGCGGGAGCGCTCAGTCCTCGCGGCCAAGCAGGAAGCGGCCGAAGTGCGGCACGGTGAACGCGATCTGACCGCGCTCGGCCGAGTACACCAGCCCCTTCTTCATCAGGCTGTCCCGCGCCGGCGACAGCGAGGACGGCTTGCGGCCGAGGTGCTCGGCGACCTGAGTGGTGTTCACCCCGGCGTCCTTGCCGTCGGTCAGCTCGGCCATGGCCCGCAGGTACTCCCGCTCGGCGGGCGTCGCCCGCTCGTAGCGCGAGCCGAAGAACCCGACGGCCAGCTCGGTCTCGGCCTCCTGCGCGGACACCGCGACGTCCTCGGCGGTGATCGGGTCGCCGGGCGCGGCGTCCCACGCGGCCTTCGCGTAGGACTGGATGAAGTACGGATAGCCGCCGGAGGCGTCGAACAGCGCGTCCAGCGCGTGCGCGTCGATGCCAGCGTCCTCTCGCTCGATCGGGGCGAGAACCGCGCGGTCGGCCTCCCCGCGCGACAGCCGGTCGATGCGCACGTACCGGAACAGCCGCTCCGAATACGACTTGCTCGCCGACAGCAGCGCGGGCAGGTGCGGCAGCCCCGCGCCGACCACGACCAGCGGCGCGCCGGACTGGGACAGCTCGTGGCAGGCCGCGCACAGCGCCGAGATGTCCTCGGCCTGCACGTCCTGCATCTCGTCGATCAGCAGCGCGACACCGGCGCCGACGTCCTTGGCCAGCTCGGCCACGTCGGTGAACAGCTCGACCAGGTCGATCTCGATGTCCCCGGAGTCCGCCCTGCCCTGCGCGGCCGGCACGTCGATGCCGGGCTGCCACCGGTCGCGCAGCTTGGCGTTGTCCGGGTTGGCGCGCAGCGCGAACGCCTTCAGCACGCCGAGCACAGCCTCGACCCGCTCCGGCGCGCGGTGCCGGACGGCCAGCTCGCGGATCGCCCGGTGCAGCGCCGCCGACAGCGGCCTGCGCAGGCCGGACTCCGGGCGGGCCTCGATCTTGCCGGCGCCCCAGCCCCGCCGGACCGCCATCGAACGCAGCTCGCCGAGCAGCACGGTCTTGCCGACCCCGCGCAGCCCGGTGAGCACCAGGCTGCGTTCCGGGCGGCCCCTGGCGACCCGTTCGAGCACCACGTCGAAGGCGCTCAGCTCCCTGTCCCGCCCGGCCAGCTCGGGCGGGCGCTGGCCGGCTCCTGGGGCGAACGGGTTGCGCACCGGGTCCACGCTCGCACCGTATCCACATCTCTAGCGTTCGCCCGATATTCGGCCAGACACCGCTACGGCGTGTCGCCGGTCACCCGACCGGGTGGCCGACGCCGAGTCGGACCTATGGCGCAGTTCACCCACGGTGTCAACATCCCGTCCGGATCCACCGCATCGGGGTCAACACCCCGTCAACGTCGGCCGCGGACCCGGCGGACCGCCGCACAGTGCGGACGTGACAGCGCAACTAGCAGCGAAGGCGGCCGAGCCGCCGTCGGCGAGCCTCGGCGACCAACGGCACCGGCTGACCGCCGTCACCGGCATGGCCGGCCTCGGGCTCGACGCGATCGCGTCGGTGGCCTACGGGCCGGAGGCCGTGGTCCTGGTACTCGCCGGGGCCGGCATCGCCGGGATCGGCTGGACGCTGCCCGTCACGCTCCTCGTTGTCCTGCTGCTCGGCGTCCTGGTCGCCTGCTACCGCCAGGTGATCACCGCCTTCCCGGACGGCGGCGGCGCCTACACCGTGGCCACCACCCACCTCGGCCGCCGCGCCGGGCTGGTCGCCGCTGCCTCCCTCGTCGTCGACTACGTGCTCAACGTCGCCGTGTCGGTCGCGGCCGGCGTGGCCGCGCTGACCTCGGCGTTTCCCGCGCTGCTGCCGTGGACCACCGAGCTGTGCCTGCTGGTGCTGCTCCTGGTGACGCTGGTGAACCTGCGGGGCGTGGCGATGAGCGCCAAGCTGTTCGCCGTTCCCGCCGCGATCTTCGTCGCGTCCGTGCTCGCGGTGATCGTCGTCGGGCTGGTCCGCGGCGCGCCGCTGCACGCCCTGCCCGAGACCACCCAGCCGGTCGGTGTCGGGTCGGTCGGGCTGCTGCTGGTGCTGGCCGCGTTCGGCAACGGCTGTTCCGCGCTGACCGGCATCGAGGCGATCGCCAACGCGACGCCGTCCTTCCGCGCCCCGCGCCGCGCGCGGGCCCGCCGCGCCGAGGCGTGGCTCGGGCTGCTGCTCGGCGTGCTGCTGATCGGGCTCGCCGTGCTGATCCAGAAGTTCGACATCAGGCCGGTGGACGGCCGCTCGGTGCTGTCCCTGATCACCGAGGGCTCGTTCGGCAACGGCGCCGTGTACCTGGTGGTGCAGCTGGCCACGGTGCTGTTGCTGGCGCTGGCCGCGAACACCTCGTTCGGCGGGCTGCCCGTGCTGGCCGCGAAGCTCGCCCGCGACGGCTACCTGCCGCACGTGTTCGGGCTGCGCGCCGACCGGATGGTGCACCGGCACGGCGTGCTGGTGCTCGCGGTGCTTGCCGGCGTGCTGCTCGCGGTCACCAGGGGACGGGTGGACGTGCTGGTACCGCTGTTCGCGATCGGGGTCTTCGTCGGCTTCGCGCTCGCCCAGGTCGGCATGGTGCGGCACTGGCTGGCCGAACGCGGCAGGAACTGGCTCGGCCGTGCGCTGCTCAACGGCTTCGGCGCGCTGCTGACCGTCGCCGCGCTCGTCGACGTGACCGCGTCGAAGTTCCTGGCGGGCGCCTGGCTGATCGTGCTGGTGATCCCGGTGCTCGTGCTGCTGCTGATGGCGGTGCGCAGGGCGTACAACCGGATCGGCGAGCTGATCGGCGTCGGCGCCGTGCCGGACCGGCCAAGGCGGACCGGGTGCGTCGTGGTCGTCCCCGTCGTCGGCATCACCCGCCTGACCTCGGAGAGCCTGTCCGCCGCGCTGTCCATGGGGGACACGGTGATCGCGGTGCACGTGAGCTTCGACGACGAGCAGGAGCAGGCGCGGCGGTTGCAGCGCGAATGGGAGGAGTGGCAGCCGGACGTCCCGCTGGTGCTGCTCGACTCGGCGCACCGGGTGCTCGGGCCGCCGGTCGCGGCGTACGTCCGCTCGCTGACCGACGAACGGGTCGTCGTGCTGATCGGCGAGATCGAGCAGGCCAGACCATGGCAGCGCCTGCTGGGCAACCGGCGCGGCGCGGTGGTGGCCAGGCACGTCGGCCGCACGACCTCGGCGGTGGTGTGCCGGTTGCGCTTCCGGCTCGGCCAGCGTCCGACGCCGCCGACCGACCGGCGCATGCCGTTGTCTAAGGGCCTCTACCTCCACCGCTAGACACGCGGATGGTCAGCGATCGTTGCGCGTGGCCGGCCCGGCGAGTTGGCTGGCGGCATGGCAGAAGTGGTGACGACCGGGACCGGCGAGGTCGAGCGGACCGCCGACCGCGCACAGCTCTCGGTGACCTTCGAGGCGACCGGCACCGACCGCACGGACGCGGTGACCCAGCTGTCCGGCAAGGTCGCGGCCGTCGAGGAGCTGCTCGACAGGTCGGGTGTGGAGGTCCGGTCGCGCAGGCTGGCCGTGTACGACAACTGGGCCGGCGATCGGCGCGCAGGCTCGAGGGCGACGCAGGACTACACGCTGCGGATCACCGACCCCGACGCGCTCGCCGAGCTGCTGGCCAGGCTGATCATCGCCGAACCCGGCTGGCTGAACGGCCCGCACTGGGAGCTGTCGGACAAAGCCGAGGCCACCAGGGAGGCGCAGCGGCTGGCCGTCGCCGACGCCCGCACGCGGGCCCAGGGCTACGCGATGGCGCTCGGCGCGCGGCTCGGTCCGCTGTCCCGACTGACCGACGGCACCGCCGACCAGGGCGGCTTCAACCGCTCGTACGCCATGGCCGCCGCGGGGCCGGGCGGCGGGGGCCTGCCGGACACCAGCCAGCTCAACCACGTGCCGCAGCTGGTCACCGTCTCGGTCAGGTGCACGGCCGCGTGGACGCTGCTGGACTAGGCCGGATCCCCGGGCGTCTCGGCCGGCGCGACCACCCGGTCGCGCGGCTTGGCCAGTAGGCGAGTGCCCTGGCCAAGCGCCAGGAACACCACGATCCAGGCGTACAGCACCAGCGAGGGCTCCACCAGCAGCGCGGCCGGAACGGAGAGCAGGAAGACCGCAGCCGGTGCGGCCGACCGGACCAGCCACACCTGGCGGGCCCTGCGGTCGGTCAGGCCCCGCACCTCGTTCCGGTGCGCCGTCAGCGCCGCGATCGCCGCCTGTGTCAGGAAGATCGCCGCGACGTTCACCGAGTAGAGCGCCACCGACGCGTGCTCGCTCTCGTACCTGGACAGCAGCGCCGTGGGGAACGGCAGCAGCGCGACCAGCCCGAGGAGCACCAGGTTCAGTCTCGCCACCCGAGGGCTGACCACCAGCAGCGCGCGGAACTGCCGGTGGTGGCCAAGCCACAGCTGGCCGATGACCAGAAAGCTGATCAGATAGCCGCGCAGCGCCGGCACGGTGTCGCCGAGCGCGTGCAGGAACTGTTGGTGGTCAAGGCCGTCCGGCAGCCTGATCTCCAACACCAGCAGGGTCGCCGCGATAGCGAACACCCCGTCGGACAGCGCGAACACGCGTCCGACGTCCACGGAAGCCGCGTGGTCGGCGTCGACCGCGCCGTCGTTTGGGGCGCGCTCGTCACCTTCGACGATCTCGTTCTGCTCCTGGCTCACCGGCGGAGCTTAGAGCGTTCGCGCCTCGCTTTGAGCGTTCCCGCCCTACCGTTCCAGGATCGCGGTGACGCCCTGGCCGCCCGCCGCGCAGATGGAGATCAGGCCGCGCCCGCCGCCGCGCTGCGCGAGCAGTTTCGCCAGCGTGGCCACGATCCGGCCGCCGGTCGCCGCGAACGGGTGCCCCGCGGCCAGCGAGGAGCCGCGCACGTTGAGCTTCGCGCGGTCGATCGAGCCGAGCGGGCCGTCCAGGCCGAGCCGCTCCTTGCCGAAGGCCGGGTCCTCCCAGGCCCGCAGCGTGGCGAGCACCTGGGACGCGAACGCCTCGTGGATCTCGTAGAAGTCGAAGTCGGACAACGAGAGTCCGGCGCGGGACAGCATCCTCGGCACCGCGAAGGCCGGCGCCATCAGCAGTCCGTCCCGTCCGTGCACGTAGTCGACGGCGGCCGTCTCGCTGAAGGTCAGGTACGCGAGCACCGGCAGCCTGCGCCGCCGCGCCCACTCCTCGCTCGCCAGCAGCACCACGGACGCGCCGTCGGACAGCGGCGTGGAGTTGCCGGCCGTCATCGTCGCGTCAGGGCCGTCGCCGAACACCGGCCTGAGCTTCGCCAACTGCTCCACGGTCGAGTCCGGTCGCAGGTTCTGATCCCGTTGCAGTGTAAGGAAAGGCGTGACGAGGTCGTCGAAGAACCCGCTGTCGTAGGCGGCGGCCAGGTTCTGATGGCTCGCCGCGGCGAGCTCGTCCTGCTCGGCCCGGCCGATCCCCCACTCCTTGGCGGTGACCGCGGCGTGCTCGCCCATGGACAACCCGGTGCGCGGCTCGGCGTTGCGCGGGATGTCGGGAATGACGTGCCACGGCCGGAGTTTGGCGAGCAGCCGCAGCCTGCCTGCCACGCTGCGGGTGCGGTTGAGCTCCAGCAGCACCGCGCGCAGCCCCTCGTGCACCCCGATCGGCGCGTCGCTCGTCGTGTCGACCCCGCCGGCGACACCCGAGTCGAGCTGGCCGAGCGCGATCTTGTTGGCCACGCCGAAGATCGCCTGGAGGCCGGTGCCGCAGGCCTGCTGCACGTCCTGGCCCGGCGTCTCCGGCGAGAGCCCGCTGCCGAGCACGCACTCCCGCACCAGGTTGAAGTCCCTGCTGTGCTTGAGGACCGTGCCGCCGACGACCTCGCCGAGCCGCTCGCCCCGCAACCCGAACCTGCTGACCAGGCCGTCCAGGGCCGCGGTGAACATGTCCTGGTTGGAGGCGGTGGCGTAGGGGCCGTTTGACCGCGCGAACGGGATCCGGTTGCCGCCGATGATCGCGACGCGTCGAATGCCATCGGGGGCCATCTTGTCCTCCTTCGCGCGGGTGTCGACCTTTCCAGGATAACCTACCCATGAGTAGACTTACTAGCGAGTAGGGAGGCGTCGAGTGACAGACAGGTACCAGAAGTTCGCCAGGTCGGGCCTCGGTCGGTTCGTGGTCGGTCGCCTCGGGCTGCCCGACCCGTACCCGCTGCGCCGGTTCCACCCCGGCCAGCCGGTGCTCACCGGGCCAGCCCTGCTCGGCGCGGCGCCGGGCGGCAGGCTCGTCGAGCAGGCGCAGGCCGTGCTCAAGGCCGTGCAGGCCGAGACGCACACCGAGCGCGTGCCGGACCAGCGCTACGCCGCGCTGATCCTCGACGCCACCGGCATCACCTCAAGCGAGCAGCTGCACGAGCTGTACGACTTCTTCCACCCGGCGATCCGCTCCCTGGCCGCCTGCGGGCGGGTGCTCGTGCTCGGCAGCAGGCCGGAGGAGGAGCTGGACACCGCGGGCCGCATCGCCCAGCGCGCGCTGGAGGGCTTCACCCGCTCGGTCGGCAAGGAACTGCGGCGCGGCGGCACCGCCCAGCTCGTCCAGGTCGCCGTCGGCGCCGAGCACGGCATCGAGTCCACGCTGCGGTTCCTGCTCTCGGCGCGGTCCGCCTACGTCTCCGGCCAGGTCGTCCGGATCGAGCGGGCCGAACAGACCGAGCCCGCCGACTGGGACCGCCCGCTGGCCGGCAGCGTCGCGCTGGTCACCGGGGCCTCGCGCGGCATCGGCGCGGCCATCGCCGACGTGCTTGGCCGGGACGGCGCGCACGTGGTCTGCCTCGACGTGCCAGCCCAGGGCGCGGACCTGTCCGAGGTGGCCAACCGCGTCGGCGGCACCTCGCTCCAGCTCGACATCACCTCGGCCGACGCCCCGCGCAGGCTCGCCGACCACCTCGCCACCCGGCACGACGGCGTGGACATCGTCGTGCACAACGCGGGCATCACCAGGGACAAGACGCTCGCCGGCATGGACGAGGCCCGCTGGAACGCGGTCCTCGCGGTGAACCTCACCAGCCAGGAACGCGTCAACGACGTGCTGCTCGGCGAGGACGTGCTGCGGCGCGGCGGCCGGATCATCGACCTGTCCTCGATCGCCGGCATCGCCGGCAACCTCGGCCAGACCAACTACGCCACCACCAAGGCAGGCGTGATCGGCATGGTCGACGCGCTCGCGCCGGAACTGCGCCGCAGGGGCGGCACGATCAATGCGGTCGCCCCCGGCTTCATCGAGACGAGAATGACCGCCGCCGTCCCGCTGTTCGTCCGCGAGGCCGGCAGGCGGATGAACAGCCTGGCCCAGGGCGGGCTGCCGGTGGACGTGGCGGAAACCATTGCCTGGTACGCGAATCCGGCCTCGGCCGGGGTGAACGGCAACGTCGTGCGGGTCTGCGGCCAGAGCCTGCTGGGGGCGTGATGACCACCAGCCGCGAGCTGACCAGGACCCCCAATCTCGCCACGCTCTACCCGAAGGCGCTGCTCACCGGCTTCACCCGGCGCGGCGGCGAGCTGCCGGACGCGGAGTACCTGCGCACCGGGCTCACCGTGGACCGCGCGCACCTCGCCGCCTACGACCGGCTCTGCGGCTTCGGGCTGCGCGACGAGCTGCCCGTCACCTACCCGCACGTGCTCGCGTTTCCCTTGCAGGTCAAGCTGATGACCGACCCCGGCTTCCCGTTCGCGCTGCCCGGCCTTGTGCACGTGGCCAACCGGATCACCCAGCGGCGGGCGCTGTCGGCGGACGAACCGCTGACGCTGCGGGTGCGCGCGCTCGATCTGCGGCCGCACGAGCGCGGCAGCCAGTTCGACGTGCGCAGCGAGGTGCTCGTCGACGGGCAGGCCGTGTGGACTGACGTGAGCACCTACCTGCGCCGCGACGGCAGCAGCGGTGGTGGCGGTGGTGGCACGCGCGAGGGCGAGCCGCCCGCCGCCCCCGAGCCGACGGCGCTGTGGCGGATGCCAGCCGACCTCGGCCGCCGGTACGCGGCGATCTCCGGCGACCGCAACCCGATCCACCTGTATCCCTTGGCTGCCAGGCTGTTCGGCTTCCGCAGGGCCATCGCGCACGGCATGTGGAGCAAGGCGCGCTGCGTCGCCGCGTTCGAGGGCAGGCTGCCCGAGCGTCTCACCGTGGAGGCGCGGTTCAAGCTGCCGGTGCTGCTGCCGGCCACGGCGGCCTTCACCTCGGCCAGGGAGTCCGACGGCTGGCGCTTCGCCCTCCGGGACTCCCGCACCGGCCGCCCACACCTGGACGGCACGATCTCCCTGGCTTAGCTGCTCACCCCTTCGCCGGCGGATGCCAGACGCGCCCCTCCACCAGGTCGCCGAAGCCCATCCAGACGAGGTTCATCAGCCGGGACGCCACGGCGGCGGCCGACTCCTCCGGGTGGTCCAGCCACCAGTCGGCCAGCGACTCGCCGGCGCCGACCAGCGCGGCGGCCAGCCCCTCGGTGTCCCGGCTGGCGTGCCCGACGCCCTGGCTGTCGGCCGAGTGCATCAGCAGCGCGGCCACCAGGCTGATCGCCCTGCCGCGCATGTCCGCGAGCTCCTGGGCGAATGGCCCGCCCTGGGAGCTGGCCTGCCGGTGCAGCACCTGCCAGCTGGCCCGGTGCTCGCCGACGAAGCCGAAGAACGCGCGCAGACCGCACCACAACTGCACGTCGGGGGCTTCGCCGGGCCGCACGCCGTCGCCGATCGCCTCGATCATGAGGGTCGCCTCCCTGCGGATGCAGGTGGCGAACAGGTCCTCCTTGGAGCCGAGGTAGGCGTACAGCATGGGTTTGGAGATGCCGGCCACCTCGGAGATCTCGTCCATGGACGCGGCGTGGAAGCCGAGGCGGGAGAAGACCGCGACGGCGGCGTCGAGGATCTGTCGCTCCCGCACCGCGCGCGGCAGTCTCTTGGCTCGAACCGGTCGGATCGGTTCCTCTGCGTGCATTGCACCCCCTGAAGGCTGACGACAAGATTATCCGACCCCTTGCGGGGCTACCTACTGCCCAGTAGTCTTACTGACCAGTAGGTAACTGGAGGTGCCGTAATGACCGACATCGACCTCAGTACCGAGGCGATCAGCAAGCTCAGCGCCAGTGAGCTCATTGTGGCGCTCAAGCAGGTGGATCCGACCGATCCTGGGATCGCCGACATCAATATCGATGTCATCGCGCGCGGCATCGACCCGAAGAAGCTGGGCAAGGACGAGTTCGCCGACCTGCTGGCGACCCTTGGCGACCTGGCCGACGGCGGCGCGGACCTCGACCTCAGCAAGATGGACCCGCAGAACTTCGCGCGGATCATCTCGCGGGCGTCCAAGGACCAGGTCGACGCCGTCACCGCGCGGCCCGGCCTGCGCGAGCGCGTGCTCGACGAGGTGTTCCGCCGCATGGAGGTGCACTTCCGCAGCGAGCGGGCGGGTGCGACCAAGGCGGTCGTGCACTTCCGCGTCACCGGCGGGGCGGGCGAGGACGGCTACGACCGGTACGAGGCGATCATCGAGGACGCCGAGTGCACGATCAACAAGGGCGTCACGCGGGAGTCCAGGGCTACGGTCACGCTCAGCCCGGTCGACTTCCTCAAGCTGGCGACCGGAAACGCCTCCGCCCCGGTGCTGTTCATGACTGGCAAGCTGAAGGTGAAGGGCGACCTGGGTTTCGCCGCCGGTTTCATGAGCCTGTTCAACATCCCCAAAGCCTGAGTCCCGCCGACTCGACCGCGTAAGCCTGAAAGGACTCCCATGGCCGGCTTCTCCCTCGAACTGAACGAGGACCAGGAGGACCTGAGGGACTGGGTGCACGGCTTCGCCAAGGACGTCATCCGGCCCGCGGCGCCCGAATGGGACGAGCGCGAGGAGACGCCGTGGCCGATCCTCCAGGAGGCGGCGAAGATCGGCCTGTACGGCTTCGAGTCGCTGGCCACGTGGTTCGCGGACCCGATCGGCCTTTCGCTGCCGATCGCGACCGAGGAGCTGTTCTGGGGTGACGCCGGCATCGGCCTGGCGATCATGGGCACCGGCCTCGCGGTCGCCGGCATCTTCGCCTCGGGCGACCCCGACCAGCTGGCCGAGTGGGTGCCCGAGTGCTTCGGTGACGAGAACGACCCGAAACTGGCCGCGTTCTGCGCGTCCGAGCCGCAGGCGGGTTCCGATGTGGCCGGCTACCGCACCAGGGCGAGGTACGACGAGGCCACCGACGAGTGGGTCATCAACGGCCAGAAGGCCTGGGCCACCAACGGCGGAATCGCCAACGTGCACGTCGTGACCGCGGTCGTCGACCCCGAACTTGGTGCCCGAGGCCAGGCGGGCTTCATCGTGCCTCCCGGCACTCCAGGCGTGCAGAGCACCAAGAAGATCAAGAAGCACGGCCTCCGCGCCTCCCACACGGCCGACGTGTTCTTCGACGACGTCCGCGTCCCCGGCCGATGTGTCCTCGGTGGCAAGGAGAAGCTAGACGCCAGGCTCGCGCGAGCCCGCGAGGGCAAGCGCTCCGGTGGACAGGCCGCGATGGCGACCTTCGAGACCACCAGGCCGACCGTCGGCGCGATGGCGGTTGGCGTCGCCCGCGCGGCCTACGACTACGCGCTGGAGTACGCCAAGGACCGCGAGGCGTTCGGCCGAAAGATCATCGAGAACCAGTCGATCGCGTTCGACCTGGCCAACATGCGAATGGAGATCGACGCCGCCAGGCTCCTCGTCTGGCGGGCGGCCTGGATGGGCCGCAACAACGTCCCCTTCACGGCGGGCGAGGGCTCCATGTCCAAACTCAAGGCGGGCGAGGTCTCGGTCTGGGCAACCGAACGCGCCATCCACATCCTCGGCGGCGCCGGCTACACCAGGGAACACCCGGTGGAGCGAATGCACCGCGACGCCAAGATCTTCACCATCTTCGAGGGCACCTCGGAAATCCAGCGTTTGGTCGTTTCGCGCGCGATCTCCGGGATGTACATCAAGTGACGTGACCCGCGGTGGCGGTGGCCCCCACCGCAGGCCACAGGGATGCCCGGCCCCAACGGACCGGGCATCCCGCCTGTCGCCAGCCAACACGCCGCCGCCGGCTCCACGGTCGAGTGCCGCTACACCGTGCCCAAGTAGGCGCACGAGCGCCGGTCCGCGCGGCCTCACGGGCCTGTCGAAGAGCCTTCGGGTGATCGTCCGGAGAGGGCAGAATGGCGCGGTTCGCTCCGCGCTGGGGAGCCTGAGCCGGAAGGGCCGCCATGCTCTCCATCGTGATCCAGCCCGCGTTGATGGTGGCCGGGATCGCCGCCGCGTGGCTGGCCGGCCGGATACTGCGGCTGTTGCGCGCCCTGTGGCGCAGCAGTCTGTTCCGCGGCGGGAACCGGCGGGCCTCCGACGAGTTACAGGTCAACGGCCTGCCCATGGGCTGGGCGGTGGGCGGCTGGCTGCTGCTGGGTGTGCTGTTGGTCGGCGGCACGGGGTTCGGCGCGTACGTTCTCCTTGGCCGGCCACGACTTCCCACCGCGTCGGCGTTCTCGACGAGCGAGCTGCTCGACCTCCTCAAGATCGCCCTGTCGGTGGTGGCCGGGTTCGGCGGGGTCGTCGCGTTGACCGTCGCCTACCGCAGGCAGCGGGTCGCCGAGGCGACGCATCGGCTGGCGCTGATCCAGGAGCAACGGGAACACGGCAAGCTGCTGCACGAGCGCTTCGGCGCGGCCAGCGCGAACCTCGGCGACGACAGGTTCCCGACCAGGCTCGCCGGCGTGCACGCGCTGACGGCGCTGGCCGACGAGTCGCTTGAGCAGCGCCAGCAGTGCGTCGACATCCTCTGCGCGTACCTGCGCACGCCCTACCCCGACGGCGATCCGGCCGAGCGCGAGGTGCGCAACGCGGTGATCTCCGTGCTGCTCGACCGCATGGGGCGCTTCAGTTCGGCGTCCTGGGAGGACATCAACATCGACCTGCGCGGCGCCCAGTTCGTGGACCTCGACCTCTCGGACATCACCTTCTCCGCGACGACGAACTTCGACAGGGCCGTGTTCCTCGGCGACCACACGCGGTTCGACGGCGCGGAGTTCGCCGCGAACCGAACCTCGTTCCGTGGCGCCAAGTTCACCGCCGGCCACACCTCGTTTCGCGGGGCGACCTTCGCCGGGCAGCACGTCACGTTCGCCGGCGCGGTCCTCACCGGCGCGGTCGACTTCAGCAACGTGCGCGTTCGGTTGGCCTGGCTGGATTTCAGCGGCGCGCGGCTGGCCGGCGCCGTGGTCGACTTCACCGACCTGGTGCTGTCCAACGGAACTCTCGACCTGACCGACGCCGACCTCGACACCGCGCAGCTGCTGATCGACCCGAAACACCACGAGGGCCGTCTCCTGGGCTTTCCTGCGCCCGAAAACGGCCCTCGCGGCGGAACAACAACCGACTAGAACAACAACCGACTAGAACAACAACCGACTAGAACAACAACCGACTAGTACGTCATCGCCACGCCGGGATCGGCCAGCAGCGCGCCGATGTCGGCGAGGAACTGCGAACCCTGTTGGCCGTCGACCACCCGGTGGTCGAAGCTCAACGCCAGCTGGCACACCTTGCGCGGCACGACCTGGCCGTCGACCACCCACGGCATGTCGCGGATCGCGCCGAACGCGAGGATCGCGGACTCACCGGGGTTGATGATCGGCGTGCCGGTGTCGACGCCGAACACGCCGACGTTGGTGATGGTGATGGTGCCGCCGATCATCGCGGCGGGCGTGGTCTTGCCGTCCCGCGCGGTGGCGGTCAGCTCCTCCAACGCGAGCGCCAGCTCCCGCAGCGACATCCGGTCCGCGTCGCGCACCTTCGGCACGACGAGGCCGCGCGGGGTGGCCGCGGCGATGCCGAGGTGCACGTACTCCTTGTAGACGATCTCGCCTGCCTGGGCGTCCCAGGTGGCGTTCACGTCGGGAGTCCGCCGCGCCGCGAGGCAGACCGCCTTGGCCGCGAACACCAACGGGGTCAGCTTCACGTCGCGGAACTGCGGGTGGTTCTTCAACCGGGCCCGCAACTCCATCATCGGGGTGACGTCCACGGTCAGGAACTCCGTGACGTGCGGCGCGGTGAACGCGCTGTCCACCATCGCCTGGGCGGTCGCCTTGCGCACGCCCTTGATCACCACCCGACGCTCCCGGCTGGCCGCGTCGTAACCCGCGACGGCAGGAGCGGCCGACGAGGCCGCGGGCGCGTCGGCCGACGCGGCCTGGGTGATGTCCTCCCTGGTGATCACGCCACCTGGACCGGAGCCGATCAGCGACCGCAGGTCGATGCCGAGCTCCTTGGCCAGCTTGCGCACCGGGGGCTTGGCCAGCGGGACCTGCCCGCCGGGCTGCGGGTCGAGCAGCGCGGCCGGCGTGTCCGGCACGACGATCGGAGCCGGCACCGCTGCGGGTACCGCAGCCGGGGCCGGGGTGGCCGCGCGGGCGGCCTCCTCGGCCACCAGCGCCGCCGTCGACCGGATGTCGTTGCGGGGCCGGCGTTTCGCGGTGGTCGTCCTCGGGCCGTAACCGACCAGCGTGGCGATCCGGCCGCCCGGCATCTCCTCGCCGATCTTGCCAGAGCCGCCGGAACCGCCCGAGCCGTTGGTGCCGGCGTCGGCGGCCGGGGTCGACGGCGCGGCCGCGCCGCCGGGGTCGACGTCGATGGTGATGATCGGCGCGCCGACGTCGACGGTCTGTCCTGGCCGCACGAGCAGCTCGACGACGACACCCGCCCACGGGCACGGCAGTTCCACCGCGGCCTTGGCGGTCTCGATCTCGACGATGATCTGGTTCAGCTCGACCGTGTCACCCGGTTTGACGTGCCAGGTGAGGATCTCGGCCTCGGTCAGCCCCTCGGCGGTGTCGGGCAGGGGAAAGCTCTTGAAGTCAGGCATTCCTCTGTCCCCTCACCAGGCCAGCGAGCGGTCAACGGCGTGCAGCACCCGGTCGAGGTCGGGCAGGAACTCCTCTTCCAGCTTGCTCGGCGGGTACGGGCTGTCGAAGCCGGTCACCCGCAGCACGGGCGCCTCCAGCGAGTAGAAGCACTCCTGCTGCACCCTGGCGGCGACCTCTGACGCGATCGACGACTCGCTCGCCGCCTCGCTCACCACGACCAGCCGACCGGTGCGGCGCACCGAGTCGAACACCGGCGCGAGGTCCAGCGGGGACAGCGTGCGCAGGTCGATGACCTCGAGATCGAGGCCGTCCTCCTCGGCGGCGGCAGCCGCGTCGAGGCAGGTGCGCACCTTGGGGCCGTAGGCGACCAGCGTCGCCTTGGACCCGGTGCGCACCACCCTGGACCGGAACAGCGGGTACGGCGTCTGCGTCGGGTCGAGCTGGGCCTTCTCGTGGTAGCGGCCCTTCGGCTCGAAGAACAGCACCGGGTCGTCGCACTGGATGGCCTGCTGGATCATCCAGTACGCGTCGACTGGGTTGGAGCACGAGACGACCTTGAGGCCCGCGGTGTGCGCGAACAGCGACTCCGGCGACTCCGAGTGGTGCTCGACCGCGCCGATACCGCCGCCGAAGGGCACCCGGATGACGATGGGCATCTTGATCCGGCCCTGGGTCCGGTAGTGCAGCTTGGCGACCTGGCTGACGATCTGGTCGAAGCCGGGAAAGATGAACCCGTCGAACTGGATCTCGCAGACCGGCCGGTAGCCGCGGATGGCGAGGCCGACCGCGGTGCCGATGATGCCGGACTCGGCCAGCGGCGTGTCCAGCACGCGCTGCTCGCCGAAGTCCTTCTGGAGCCCGTCGGTGACGCGGAAGACGCCGCCGAGCTTGCCGACGTCCTCGCCCATCACGATGACCTTCGGGTCGGCCTCCATGGCCGCCCGCAGGCCCTGGTTGATGCCCTTGGCGATGGTGATCGTCTGCGTCTGCGACGCGGTGGACATCGCGTGGTCAATGGCTGGCGCTGCCATCAGTGCTCACCTCCGGCAAAACCCGAGACGTAGTCGAGGAATTCGTCGCGCTGGGCGTCCAGCACGGGGCTGGGCTCGGCGTAGACGTTCGAGAAGATCCGCTCAGGGCCTGGGTCGGGCATGTTGACGCAGTACTCGCGCAGTTCGGCGGCGATCGCGTCGGAGTCGGCCTGGATCTGGTCGAAGAACTCCTGGTCCGCCCACTGCTGCTTGACCAGGTGCACGCGGACGCGCTCGATCGGGTCCTTGAGCTTCCACAGCTCCAGCTCGTCGGAGAGCCGGTAGCGGCTGGGGTCGTCGGAGGTGGTGTGCGCGTCCATCCGGTAGGTGAACGCCTCGATCAGCACGGGACCGTTGCCGGTGCGGCACTCCTGCAACGCCCACCTGGTCACCGCGAGGGTGGCCAGCACGTCGTTGCCGTCGACCCGGATGCCGGGGAAGCCGTAGCCCTTGGCCCGCTGGTACAGCGGGAGCCTGGTCTGCCGCTCGGTGGGCTCGGAGATCGCCCACTGGTTGTTCTGGCAGAAGAACACCAGCGGCGCGTCGTACACCGCCGCCCACACGAAGCCCTCGTGCACGTCGCCCTGGCTGGTGGCGCCGTCGCCGAAGAAGCAGATCGTCGCCTCGCCGTCGGCGTCGCCGACCTTGCCGTCGAAGCGTTGCCCCATCGCGTAACCGGCGGCGTTGAGCACCTGGTTGCCGATCACGATCACGTAGGGGTGGAACCGCTTCTCCATGGGGTCCCAGGTGCCGTGGTCGGTGCCCCGGAAGATGCCGAGCAGCTGCGTCGGGTGCACGTCCCGGCACCAGGCGACGCCGTGCTCGCGGTAGCTCGGGAACGCCATGTCGTTGGGCTGCATGGCCCGACCGGCGCCGATCTGCGCGGCCTCCTGGCCAAGCAGCGGCACCCAGATGCCCAGCTGGCCCTGTCGTTGCAGCGCGTTGGCCTCGCGGTCGACCCGCCGCACGAGGACCATGTCGCGGTACAGGCCGCGCAGCTCCTCAGGCGTGATGTCGATGTCGAAGTCCGGGTGGTGCACGCGCTCACCCTCGGGGGTCAGCAGCTGCACCAGGTCGGCGCCGCCTTCGGTGGTAGCTCGCAAACCAGCGATCACCTGTTCCGCGGTCGGTGTGGCGGCGGTCGCGGGGGGCGCGCCATCGGGGTGCGTCCATTGCTCAGGGGACGACATCGCCTTCTCCTCGTCTGTCGAGGCCGCCCGGTCGCTCGTGACGACCGTGCACGGCTGCACCGCCAGTCTCCGTCGCCCCTGTGGGGGTCGCCGGCAACCGTCGGCGCTGACGGTGTTCTCTCCCACATCTTGACATGGCCTCACCCAAGACGGTGAGTCACGTCCCACTTCGTGACCAGGCTAGCAAGCCTCTGAGCAGCAGAAACACTAGGAAGTGCAACGGTTGGCCGTCCGACTTCGATGTTCGGCATGCGAACGGTCGTGAACCGGTCACCGTCAGCGCACGACCGCTTACCGGATCCCCGGACCGGCCTGGTCGCCGGGCTGTCGGCGACGGCGGTCGGCGGCCGGGACAGTGCCCAAACCGGGCACGGGGTGCCAGGATCGGCGCATGGATCGCTCAGCCCTGACCCGCACCGTCCGAGAGCTCTGGGACAACGAAGTCCTGCCGAGCCTGTCCGAACTGGTCGTCGTGCCGGCCGTCTCGCCTGCCTTCGACCCGGCCTGGGCGGAGCACGGCCACCTCGCCGCTGCCGTCGAGCACGTCCGGGCCTGGCTGGCCGCCCGCGACCTGCCGGGCGCGACTATCGAGGTCGTGCAGCTGCCCGGCCGCACCCCGTTGCTGCTGCTGGACGTCCCGGCAACCGAGGGCGCGGAGCCCGCCGGCACCGCGCTGCTCTACGGGCACCTGGACAAGCAGCCGCCGGTGGCCAACTGGTCCGAGGGCCTCGGCCCGTGGACCCCGGTGGTCCGCGACGGGCGGCTGTACGGGCGCGGCAGCGCCGACGACGGCTACTCCGGCTACGCCGCGACCGCCGCGATCGAGGCGCTGCGCGCGGCGGGCGGCTCGCACGCGCGGTGCGTCGTGCTGCTGGAGACCGGCGAGGAGTCCGGCAGCCCCGACCTGCCCGCCTACCTCGACCACCTGCGCGACCGGCTCGGCGAGGTGTCGCTGGTCGTCTGCCTCGACGCGGGCGGCAACGACTACGAGCGGATGTGGCTGACCACCTCGCTGCGCGGCCTGGTCCAGGTGACGATGACCGTGCGGGTGCTGGAGTTCGGCCAGCACTCCGGCATCGTCAGCGGCATCGTGCCGAGCTCGTTCCGGATCGCCAGGCAGCTGCTCGACCGGCTGGAGGACTCGGCCACCGGCGAGGTGCTGCTGCCCGAGGCGCACGCGGAGATCCCGGCGAACCGGGTCGTCGAGCTGCGCGAGGCGCTGGACGCCGCGCCGGGATCGCTGCTGGCCACGCTGCCGCTGCTGGCCGGCGTCCGCCCGATGGGCACCGACGAGGTCGAGCTCGGCCTCAACGTCGGCTGGCGGCCGACACTGTCGATCACCGGGGCCGAGGGGCTGCCGCTGCCCGACGACGCCGGCAACGTGCTGCGCCCGTTCACCAGCCTGGTGCTGAGCTTCCGGCTGCCACCGACGGCCGACTCGGCCGCCGCGCTCGCCGCGGTGCGCGCCGCGCTGACCACGGACGTGCCCTACGGCGCGATGGTCGAGCTGAGCCGCACCGAGTCGGCGGACGGGTGGAACGCGCCCGAGCTGGCGCCGTGGCTGCGCGAGGCGCTCGACCAGGCCGGCAAGGAGGTGTTCGACGCGCCGTGGCGCACGGTCGGCATGGGCGGCTCGATCCCGTTCATGGGGCTGCTGCACGAGGCGTACCCGCAGGCGCAGTTCGTGGTGACCGGCGCGCTCGGCCCGGACAGCAACGCGCACGTGCCCGACGAGTGGCTGCACCTCGGCCACGCCGCGAAGGTGACCGAGGCCGTCGCGCTGGTGCTGCACGCGCAGGTGGCGCGCGCCGGCACGGCCTGACCCGCGAGTTCTCTCGGGTCCGCCGGCAGGCGGGGAACGGCCCGCCGGCGGACACGCGGGCGCGTGCGCAGTGTCACCGGACGGGTGCGGTCCGTGAAGCTCTTGTGTGATTTCGCCCTTTGTCATCAACAATTTGCGGTTTGAATGGCGTAATCACGCAAGATTCATGCGCGCGTTGTCGGTTGTAACGCGCGCGTGCTGTGCATCACGTCTGCCGGGTGGCAGGATGCCGATCACTCGACCGACCGAGTAACGAGGAGTGACAGCGTGGCGCGTCGAACAATGCTCAAGGTGCTCGCGTTGCTGCCGGCCGTCGTGCTTGCGACCGGCCTGACGGCCTGTGGCAGCAGCGGAGGCGGCACCGCCGCCGGCGGAGTGTCCCTGGTCAAGCAGGGCCAGCTGACCACCTGCACGCACCTGCCGTACCAGCCGTTCCAGGTCAAGCAGGGTGACCAGGTCGTCGGCTTCGACGTCGACCTCATCGACCTCGTGGCCAAGAAGCTCGGCGTCAAGCAGAACATCGTGGACATCGCGTTCGAGAACATCCAGTCCGGCGAGTCCATGAACGCCGGCACCTGCGACGTCGCCGCGGCCGGCATGACCATCACCGACAACCGCAAGACGAAGTTCGACTTCTCCGACCCGTACTTCGACGCGACCCAGGTGCTGTTGGTCAAGAAGGGCTCCGACATCAAGAGCCTCGACCAGCTCAACGGCAAGACCCTCGGCGTGCAGTCGGCGACCACGGGCGCGGACTACGCCCAGGCGAACGCCAAGGGCGCCAAGATCGTCACCTTCGACGACCTCGCGCTCGAGGAGACCGCCGTCAAGTCGGGGCAGATCGACGCCGGCATCAACGACAACGGCGTGCTCTACGACTACGTGAAGGCCAACCCGGACACCGAGGTCGGCGCCGAGTTCAAGACCAACGAGCAGTACGGCTTCGGCGTGAAGAAGGGCAACTCCGCGCTGGTCTCCGCCATCAACGACGCCATCAAGGAGTCGGTCAAGAGCGGCGACTACGCGAAGATCTACCAGAAGTGGTTCGGCAAGGCGCCAACCTGGCAGCCTGGCGACAAGAGCTCGTCCACCCCGTCCAGCTGACGACCACGTCGTCCAGCTGACACCGACGTCCGACACTGTGGCCGGGACTCCGCGCCCGGCCACAGTGTCTATACCGACCCCCTGACGGGGCCACCCCCTCCGCGTCCACGCCGACCAGCCGACGGGGGCCAGCCCCACCGGGCTGTCCGAGGAGTCACATGGCAATGACCCGCCGGCAACGGGCTTCGGCGTTCCGGGCCGCGCAGTACGCGCTGCTGTTGGTCATCATCCTGGTGTTCGCGTTCACCGCGAACTGGACCCAGTTGCGGCACAGCTTCTTCAACCTGGAAGCCGCAGCCAAGCAGTTCCCCGACGTCATCACGGTGGCGTTGAAGAACACCATCGTCTACACCGTCCTCGGCTTCTCGCTCGGCCTCGCCCTCGGCCTCGTGCTCGCGCTGATGCGGCTGTCCTCGGTCGGGCCGTACCGGTGGTTCGCCAGGGCCTACATCGAGTTCTTCCGCGGCCTGCCCGCGCTGCTGATCTTCATCGCGGTCGGCACCGGCATCCCGCTGGCGTTCCCCGGCACCTCGCTGAACCGCAACGTCGCGATCATGGTGTCGCTCGGCATCATCTCGGCCGCCTACATGGCCGAGACGATCCGCGCCGGCATCCAGGCCGTGCCGCGCGGCCAGATCGAGGCGGCCCGCTCGCTCGGCATGTCGCCGGGCCGGGCGATGATCACCATCGTCATCCCGCAGGCGTTCCGCATCGTGCTGCCGCCGCTGGCCAACGAGCTGATCATGCTGACCAAGGACACCTCGCTGGCGTTCCTGCTCGCCACCACGCCCGACCAACAGGAGCTGGCGCAGTTCGCCCGGCAGGCGTTGAACACGACCCAGAGCCTGACGCCGATCCTCGTCGGCGGCCTGTGCTACCTGGTGATCACGATCCCGCTGTCGCTCGTCCAGCAACGCCTGGAACGCAGGTTCGGCGCGGGCGTCAAGCCGGGTGGAGGGGTGTGATGAGCGACAACACGGTGATCGAGGTTTCCGAGCTGCACAAGGCTTTCGGGGACCTCCAGGTGCTCAGGGGCGTCGACCTGCGGGTCGAGCGCGGCGAGGTGGTCTGCATCATCGGGCCGTCCGGCTCCGGCAAGTCGACGCTGCTGCGCTGCGTCAACATGCTGGAGCAGCCCAACGCCGGCCGGGTGTCGGTCGACGGCGTCGACCTGACCGACCCGGACGTGGACATCGACGCCGCGCGGCGGCGGATCGGCATGGTGTTCCAGTCCTTCAACCTGTTCGGCCACCTCAACGTGCTGGACAACCTCACGGTCGCGCAGCGCAAGGTGCTCAAGCGGGACAAGGAGAACGCGGAGACCGTCGCGCGCGCGAACCTCACCAAGGTTGGGCTGTCGGAGAAGGAGAAGTCCTTCCCCAACCAGCTTTCCGGCGGCCAGCAGCAGCGAGTGGCGATCGCCCGCGCGCTGTCGATGGACCCGGACGTGATGCTGTTCGACGAGCCGACCTCGGCGCTGGACCCCGAACTCGTCGGCGACGTGCTCGGCGTGATGCGTCAGCTGGCCGACGAGGGCATGACGATGCTGGTGGTCACGCACGAGATGCAGTTCGCCCGTGACGTCGCGGACAAGGTGCTGTTCATGGACGGCGGCGTGATCGTCGAGCAGGGCGACCCCGAGCAGGTCATCGGCGCGCCCCAGCACGAGCGCACCAAGTCGTTCCTGGCCCGCGTCCTCGACCCGACCCACCACGGCCCGAGCGACCCGGCGCTGTAGCGACCGTGGGCCCGTGCCTCTGGACCTGAGCGTCCGGGGCACGGGCCCGACTTTCGCCCGCAGGACCCGGCTTTCGTCCGCAGGGGCCGGAGATCGCCGGCACGCCGGCGAATACTCGGGTGTCCTCGGCGCACCAGCTGGGTACCGTCGCGCAGATGCCCGAGCTGAAGCGGCTGCACGCTGGTCATGCCCCGGCGATCCTGGCCTTCGAGCTGGCGAACCGCGCCTACTTCGCCGCCTCGATCTCCGACCGGGGCGACGACTATTTCGACCGGTTCACCGACCGGTACCGCGCCCTGCTGGCCGAGCAGGAGGCCGGCATCTGCGCGTTCTACGTGCTCGTCGCCGAGGACGGCTCGGCACTGGGCAGGTTCAACCTGGTCGACATCGAGGATCGCGCAGCGGACCTCGGCTACCGAGTCGCCCAGCACGTCGCGGGCCGCGGCGTGGCGACCGCGACCGTCCTGGAGTTGTGCCAGCTGGCGGCGGCGCGGCACAGGCTGCGCACACTGCGGGCGGGTGCCTCCACTGCGAACGTCGCGTCCCGGAAGGTGTTGACCAAAGCCGGGTTCGTCCCGATCGGCCCGGCCGACCCTGCCGACCTCGGCGGTAAGCCGGGCACCTGGTACCAGCGCGACCTGGCGCCGTAGCGGCCGGTTATCCACAACCACCCCGACCATCCACAGCCGGAGGTCCTTCGCCGGCAAGGGTCGCAGATCGCCGATACGCTGGAGCAGGGCACGCCCCCCTAGGGCAATGCCACTTACTTAGCGAGTCTGGTGTCTGACTGCGGCCGGGTTGTCGTTGATGG
>NZ_VUOB01000158.1 GCF_008386585.1 Solihabitans fulvus | reverse complement strand
CGGCGAGCGGCGCCGCGAGTTCGTCTCCCGGATCGCCACCGGCGACTGGGACGCGGTGGTCATGACGCGCACCGCGTTCGAGCGCATCCCGATGTCCCCGGGAGCGCAGCAGGCGTACCTGGACAAGGAGGTCGCGGCGTTCCGGGCGCTGCTGGAGCGGGCCAACGCGAGCGAGAGCAAGCTGACGGTCAAGCGGCTGGAGTCGGCGTGCGTACGGGCCGAGGAGCGGCTGACCCGGAAACTGGAGTCCACCAAGGACCTCGGCTTCGACTTCGAGATGACTGGCATCGACTACCTGGTGGTCGACGAGGCGCACGGCTACAAGAACCTGCGCACGCCCAGCAACATCCCCGGTGCGGCGATCGAGGGCAGCAACCGCGCCTCGGACCTGGACATGAAGCTGGACTACCTGCGTGGGCGGCACGGCGGGCGGATCGCCACGTTCGCCACCGCCACGCCGATCGCTAACTCGGTGACCGAGGCGTACGTGATGCAGCGCTACCTGCGGCCGGACCTGCTCGACGCCGCGCGGATCCCCGACTTCGACGTGTGGGCGGGCACCTTCGGCCAGTCGGTGACCGCAATCGAACTCAGCCCCGACGGCGCCAAGTTCCGCATGAAGACGCGGTTCGCGAAGTTCCTCAACGTGCCCGAGCTGTTGGCGATGTGGCATGTCAGCGCGGACATCAAGACCGCTGAGGACCTGCGTCTGCCCACGCCGGACCTGGTGGCCAGGCCGGGGGATGGCAAGCGAGAGCCGCAGATCGTGCCGACGCCGCCCACCCCGGAGCTGGAGGAGTTCATCGCGTCGCTGGCCCAGCGCGCCGAGGACGTCCGCAACCGGGTGGTGGAGCCCGAGCAGGACAACATGCTCACGATCAGCGGCGACGGCCGGGCCGGCGCGTTGGACATGCGGCTGGTGGAGCCGACCCGCGCCGGAACCGGTGTGCTGGCCACCGCCCACGACGACCTGGCTGCCATGGAGGAGCTCGGCGCGCAGCGGCTGGTCGAGCTGTGGGACCGCCACCGCGACCCCACCACCGGCAGGCTCACCCTCGATCCGGCGACCCGGCAGGCCGCGCTGACGGAACTGTGGGCCGACGTCTACGGCAACCAGCTGCGCAAGATTCACGCCGTCGCGGACACGATGGCCACGATCTGGGCGACGCGCCGCGACGACGTGCACACCGGGCCCGGCGGCGGACAGGTTCGGGGGGCGTTGCAGCTGGGCTTCTCCGACCTGGGCACGCCCAACTCGGAGAAGTGGAACGCCTACGACGAGCTGCGCCGACTCCTGGTCGCCCGCACGATGCCCCGCCGCAGCATCCGCTTCGTCCACGAGGCCGCCAACGACCAAGCCAAGGGCGAGTTGTTCGCCGCCTGCCGCAGCGGCGAGGTCGCAGTGCTGCTGGGATCCACCGAGAAGATGGGTGTCGGCACCAACGTCCAGCTCCTGGCCGCCGCCCTACACCACCTGGACTGCCCATGGCGGCCCGCCGACGTGCAACAACGAAACGGCCGCATCCTGCGCCAAGGCAACCTCTATCCCGAGGTCGAGATCCTCATCTACGTCACCGAGGGCAGCTTCGACGGCTACTCATGGCAGACCGTCACCCGCAAGGCCGAGTTCATCGCCCAGGTGATGCGCGGGAAGTTGGACGTCCGCGAGATCGAGGACATCGGCGACGCGGCGCTGACCTACACCGAGGTCAAAGCCTTGGCCACGGGCAACCCGCTGCTGCTGGAACACGCCGAAGCCCAAGCGGAGCTGACCCGCCTGGAACGCCTACAGCGCGCACACGACCGCGTCCAGAACCGCCTGGACCACGCGATCCACGACGGGGAGCGGGCGTTGCCCGGCTTGCAGGAGCAGGTCGACACCCTGGCGGAGGTCATCGGCCGGCGGCGAACCACCCGCGGCGACGCCTTCGCCATGTCCCTAGACGGCCGCCGCTACACCGTCCGCACCGAGGTCGGCGACCAGCTCAAAGCCCGGTTGGACCACTACCTGGAGGGGCTGCGCAACGCCAGCCGCACCATCGGCGTCATCGGCCAGCTCGGTGGACTGCCCGTCAGTCTGGAGATCTACCAGCTCGGCCAGCACTCCCCGGAGGCGCGGTTCACCGTCGGGGAGAGCTCCAACACGGTGCAGATGACGCTCACCGAGGTCCGCAACAGCAAGCCCGGACCGCTGGTGACGAAGCTGGAGAATGCGCTGGACCGCCTCGACCGCCTGCACCACCAGGCGGTGGACCGCGTCGAGCACACCCGCACCGAGATCGACCGCGCGCGCGACGAGCTGGGCAAGCCTTTCCCGCACACCGACGCACTGACCGAGGCGAAGGCCCGGTTCACCCAGATCGAGGCGGCGTTGGCCGAGCAGGCCGAACCGGAGAACACCGGCGTCGAGAACTCGGTCGCTGACGCGGTGTCGTTGCAGGACATGGCGATGCACGACGCGCTGGCGATGGCCGGCCTGAACCCCGGCGGGGGCACGACGCTGGTGATCTCATCGGGGAAGGGAATGCCGCAGGGCCCGAGGTCGACCTCCGGCACCGGTTCCAGCGCGGACCGGCCGCCCTCACCGGGGCGCGGATCGGCCACGCGCGTCCTCGCCGATCCGAACGCGACGGCCGTCGACGACGCCGCGGTCGAGCCCTACGCGCAGGCCGATCCCACGTCGACGGTGCGCGCCCTCGTGCTGCGGCTGTCGCGTGAGGAGGGGCTGGTCTTCCGCAGCCCAGTCGCGAATGACGTGCACGCCCGCGCGTTGACGCATCCCCAACCCGGCGACCCGGGGGAAGCCGGCACGTGGGAACAGGTGGACGCCACCACGTGGCGGGCGGTCGGCACCGTCGGCCCGCTCACCTTCGCCACCGTCGACCAGGCCAACAGCGCGCACTGGCAGCTGATGGCGTACGCGCCCCAGCTCCGCCGCGACCACGTCGACCTGGAGTTCGTGGTGGACGAACCCCTGCCCCCGCAGGCGCAGTGGATCGTCCAGAGAGCGGTGGCCGACGGGCGCGCCACCGTGCGCAACGAAGGCCCCGCCAACGATGGCCTCGCCGCCGCGAGTAGTCCGCCAGCACCGGCCAGCTCGCGATCTGCCGGCGTGGCAGGCGGCACCAGTCGATCCGGGCGTGTGTTGGTCCTACGTCACAGCCGCGCCGACGGCGCACTGCTGCTGGGCACCGACCGCAGCGACAACATCGCCGAGATCCTCCGCGCCTCCACCAACCGAGGTCTGGACACCGGCCGGTGGAAGTGGTCAAGCCGGATCGCCAACGGCACGACCGAACCCGGCGCCTGGTATATCCCCCGCACCCGCGACCAGGCCGCCAACGCCACCACCATCGACCACCTCGCGCGCACCGCCGCAGCCCTGCGCACCACCGGATTCACCGTCCAAGTCGACCTCGACCAGCACTCGCTGAGCTCGGATGGCCGCTGGCGGCTGGAGGCGGTGCACCCCGACCTCCTCGCACCCGAGAGAACCTCGCCCGGCGAGCCCGCGACAGCCGAGGACACCGGCACCACGATCACCGACACCTACCGCGCCCGGTCCGAGCAACTGGTGCGCCGAGCGTGCTCGCCCGCCGAACAGGAGCCCGAGGATGGACGCACCGACACCATCGAAGCCGATCTCGACCTCGCCTACGAGGACGCCGGGCCGGACTGGTGACCACGGCGACCGAACACCGCTCCTGCTGGCCTCGATCGTCAGCGGCCTTGCGGTGATGGCCGGCTGCTCCACACCAGCCGCCGACAGCACCCAGACACCATCTCCGGCCGCGACGCCGCAGCCCAGCATCACCTTCACACCCACATCGGCGGCTGTGCTCACGCCGCCCACCAGCAGTTCTGGCGTCGGTCACGCTGCGACGGCCGAGGACGTGGCCACACGATGGCTGGCTGCCCTTCGCGCCGCACGGTGGACCGATGGATCGCCGGCGGCGTGGGTGGACCGCGTTCGGCCCTACGTCACCGACGCCCTGCACGGCCGCGATCAACTGCTCCGTGATGCTGGTGGGGGAGCGGACTGGCGCGCCTTCGTGCAGGGCCAGTGCGCGAGCACCGTCACCGATCTCCGGGCGATCCGGCCGCCGGAATCACCCGGCACCAGCAGTGCCGCGCAGGTGCAGGTGAGCGGCACCGTCCGCACCAGCTGTGATGCCGCCACAGCCCAGGTCCCTGCCGAGACGGCGACGGCCACCCTACTGATCGTTCAGGTGCCCGACGGGTCGTGGCGTGTTGACCAACGGCTGTAGCGCTGTGGGGCACGACCCTGCCCTGTCGCCGTGGCGATGGCCGGCGCGCGGAGCGCCCCACCGCCAAGGACGCGGTGGCTGGTTGGCAGTCAGGTCGTTCCCGGACGGACCGCGCCGATGAACTGCGAGGACCAGTACGGCGAGTGCCAGACATTATTGGTGATCTTGACGACGTCTCCCGACTCCGGCGCCTGCACGACCTGCCCGTTGCCCACGTAGATGCCCAGGTGGTGGATGTCGCCGGTGGGTTGTCCGTTGTCCGACAACAGGATCAGGTCGCCGGGCAGCACGTCGGCGGGGCTGGTGACGGCGGGCTGGAACGCGGACCAGATCGCGGTCGTGTTGTGGGGGAGCGTCACGCCGATCTGGGCGTAGGCGTACACGGCCAGCCCGGAGCAGTCGAAGCCGACCTTGCCGGCGTCCACGCCGCTGCCCGGCGACGGGCCGGCGGCGGTGCCGCCGCCCCAGGCGTAGGGGACGCCGAGCTGGGACAGCGCGGCCTGCACGACGGCTTGTGCCTTGGGGTTGGTGTGCCCACCGGTGCAGGTGACGCCCTGGACGGCGCCGACGACCTCGCGGGCGTCCTGCTCGTGGCGGCCGTAGGCGTCGGGGAAGCCGGAGCGCTCCACGGCTTGGGCGGCGTCGTTGACGCTGAGCTGCTCCCAGCCGGGCACGCCCAGCAGATGCTCGTAGAACTTCCGGGCCGAGTAGGCGGGGTCCATGATCTGCTGCGGGGTGCCCCAGCCCTGGGAGGGGCGTTCCTGGAACAGACCCAGGGAGTCGCGGTCGCCATAGTCGAGGTTACGTAGCCCCGATTCCTGCATGGCTGCGGCGATCGCGACGACCCAGCCGCGGTCGGGCACGGTCATCTGCTGGCCGACGCCGACGATAATCGCGGCGTTGTGCATCTGGTCGGGCCCGTAGCCGGCCACCTCGCCGGCGGCGGTCGCGCTAGCGGGGGCGCAGGTGACGCCGGTGATCCCGGCGGCCTGGGCGGGTTCGTCGTCGCTGACGATCGCCAGTACCGCCACGGCCACCAGCAGCAGCGGCGTGAGCACGACGGCGACCGCGATCTTCCCGAGGCCGTGTTTCTTGGCTTGGCTGGCGGCGGCGGTGACCGCGAGCATCGTCACGACGGCTACACCTGCGGCCCGGACTCGTCGTCGAGTTCGGCGGCCAGCTCGGGGTTGTAGGCGGCGTCGAGGCCGTGCTGGACTCCGGCGAGGTAGCCGTCCTGCTCGGCGAGGGCGTCGGGGGCCGCGAGTGCCGCGCGGAACTGGTCGGCCTGGGCGTCGGTGAGCACACCGGCCTCGACCAGGGCCGCCAGTCGTTGCGGAGCCTGCTCGATCTCCTGCTCGTAGGGGAGGTAGCCCTCGGTCTGCCCCGGGACGCCGTGGTCGTCCCACAGCGCGAGTGTGCTGGCGGCGACCCGACGGGCGACCTCGTCGGCGAACTCGCGGTTGATCAGGGCCAGGTGGACATCCGCCAGCAGCTGGCGCGTGTCGGACTCGCTGACCGCCGGGGCGGGGGCGGTGGGGTCGGTGGCGGCGCGCAGGTGCCGGGAGCGGTGGCGCAGCACGGTGATCCGTCGTCGGGGCCAGGCCATCACAGGTCACCTCCCGCGGCGGGCGCGGGCAGCGCGGCGCGCGTCCGGTCCCGTACGGTGGCCAGCGCCGTGTCCCGGGCGGGGTGGCCGGTCCACTGCCGGTACTGCTCGGGGGTGTCCAGGCCGCTGCCGTCGTGGTCGCCGTCGCAGCGGGGCCGGCCCCAGTTGCCGTCGGCCAGCCGGGCCCGTGCTTTGAACAGCCGGTCCTGCCACGCCGAGGGCGCGTCGGGGGCGGCGTTGTCCGCCCAGGCTCCGACCCACGCCACCCGCAGGCTGACCAGCTCCTCACGGACGGCGGGATGCTCGGGCCAGCACGGGGGGACGACGCTGGTCAGCCGGTAGGTGGCCACCAGCCAGTCGACCCAGTCCGTGAGCCGGGCCCAGGCCGCGTCGCAGCGGGCGCGCTGGTCGGCGGCGGCCTTGGCGGTCTTGGGGGTCGGGTAGCTCTCGAACCGGAAGTCGCTGCGCCGCTCCCCGGCGGTGGCGGCGCGGGTGCGCTCCAGGCGCTCCAGGCGCTCGGCCAGCGCGGGCAGCACGGTCAACACGTCGTCGCACACGTCCAGCGCCGCGTCGACGCGCTCCTCCAGCGAGGCCGGGCGTGCCGCGGCGAGGGTGCCGGCGGGGTCGGGGGTGCTCACGAGACGCTCCGTCCCTCGCGCAGCGCGTCGTAGAACTCGCGTTCGGCGGCGGCGCTGACCCCGGCGTCGGGGCGCTGGAAGTAGGGCTGGAGCTCGGTTTCCACCGGCAGGAGGCCGCCGGCGGCCAAGACCAGGGCGTGGAAGGCGGGGATGCCGCGCACCTCGGCCGGGGTCAGCCCGGCGCGGCTGCGCAGGCTGAGCTGTTCGGAGCGGCCGGAGCCGCCGCCGCGGGTCAGGGAGGAGACCTGCTCGTCGAACTCGCCGGCGTAGGCAGCGATCTCGCGCATGTCGTCGAACCCGGCGACGCCGGGCAGCACCAGGCGGACGGTGGCCGCGCCCCACATGCTGGCCGCGTCCTCGCGGCCCCACCGGGCGGCGGCCTGCGCCCGGTCCTGGACGACCATCGTGGTGGGGATGCCGCGCCCGCCGCCGTCGGAGATCAGGTCGGGCAACTGCCGCAGGGTGGCGGTGTTGGGTGCCTCGTCGGCCAGCAGCCGCAGCGGCGGGTCCAGGCGGTTGTTCTCCGCGCCCTGCCCGCCGCGCCGGGCCGCGTCGATGATCTCCTCCATGAGGGCGGCCAGCAGGTCGGACACCGCGACGGTCTGGGCGCGCTGCGACAGCAGGTACAGCGTGGCGTGCCCGGTAGCGGGGTCGAGGAAGGCGTGCGGGTCGAACTGCTGGCCGGTGCCGGGCAGGCAGGTCTCCAGGACGCGCTGGTGGGTGAAGACCTCCATCGCGCCCTCCACAGCCATGTAGTAGCCGGCGCGCTGCCGTTCGGGGGTGTTGATGACGGAGAACTGCATCTCCGCCCAGTTGTCCGGGGTGACCGGGCTGCGTTCCAGGATCGCGGCGGGCTCGACGCTGGTCTGGTCGTAGGTCCAGCGCAGCACGCCGCGAATGTCGCGGTGGGTCAGGGCGGCGGCGTGCAGGAGGTTGCGCAGCACGGCCTGCCCCCTGTTTTTCCAGGCGTCGCCGTTGGAGACCGCCGACATGTCCACCGAGGACATCAGGGCTTGGGCGCGGCGCATCGCGACGTCGGGGTCGACGCAGGCGCGCACGGGGTCCCAGCGCACCAGCGGCAGGCCGGCGGCCTGCTTGAGCGGGTCGAACAGCAGCACCGTGCCCGTCTCGGCGCGGGCCTTCCAGGTCGCGGCCATCACGTCGGCGCGGGAGCTGGGCGCGAGCAGCGGCCCGTCGTGGTCGAGCGCCTCGGGGATGACAACGCAGGAGGTCTTGCCCGACTCGCTGGGCCCGACGACGTACTTGGACTGCCGCACGCTCGACCAGCACTCCACGCCGGTGTTGACGTCGCGGCCCAACCGGGTGCCCACCTGCTCGGGGAGCGGCCGAGGAGTGGTGCGGGCCAACTGCGGCCGCAGCCGGGGCGCCTGCGCGAGCAGCGCCGTGGTGCCCAGGCGGGCGGCGACGTCGCGGCGGGCGGCGAACCCGGGCCGGGACCGGCCGCCCTGCACGACGCGGGCCACCGCGATCACGCCGGCCACGGGCACGGCCAGCAGCACGGCGAACACCAGCCAGTACACGAGAGCGGATGGCGTGTCGGCGGGCAGGCCGGGCCAGTGGCGCATCGGGTCGGCGGGGTGGGCGTAGACGCCGAACACCGGGCCGGCCACGTTCAGGCCCAGCCCGTGCCAGCGGGGCCAGCCCCGGCCCGTGAGCACCGCCGCCAACTGCCCGCTGCCTGCGGTGATCACGCCCAACACGACGACCGTGGCGCAGGCGATGCCACCGAGGGTTTCGCCGGTGACCTGCCGCACGACCTGCCGGTCGCCGCCATGGTGGCGCAGGCCGGCGGTCACGACGACGCTCCGGTCTGCACCGCATCGAGCAGCAGGTCCCACTCCTCGTCGGAGATGTCGTCGACGCCGACGCGGCCGCGCATCCTCGAGTCGGTCTGCACCAGCGGGTGCTCGATGCTGGACAGCAGGTGCTGCACGACATAGGCACCGGTGCCCAGCAACCACATGCCGCAGCCCTTGCGCAGCCACCGCAACAGGTGGGTCTGCACGTCGGTCAGGCCCAGCAGGTCGCGGGTCAGCGGCAGCGCGGCGTCGACCTGCCGGTAGACGACCCGGAACCCGGTGTCCTCCAGCAGGCCGCGGGCCAGGCGGGCGGCCTGGGAGCCGGCGGCGCCGGTCTCCCAGTCGGTGAGCCGGTGGGCGGCCAGCAGGTTGCAGATCCCGAACAGCCGGGCGAGCTTGAACTGCTCCTGCAACCGCAGCAGCAGCGGCACGTACCGCATCACCACCCAGGACTCGTCGTAGCCGACCAGGCGGGGCCGGGCGTCGGGCCGCATGAGCTCGGCCTCCATCGCCGACTGGGCGCAGACCATGCTCATCACGGTCACGGCCTGGTCGGCGCGGATGGCGTGCAGGTTGACGATGGTGCCCGGCGCGTCGAAGTCCAGGTAGCGGGCGTTGTCCTCCTGCGAGTCGAACATGCCGGCCAGCGCGCCGGTGACCATGCTGTGCAGCGCCAGGCGCGCGTCGCGGGACTCGTCCAGCAGCGCGGCGGCGGTGATGCCGCGCTCGCGCAGCTCGTCGGCCCAGGTGTCGGTGCGGGTCATGTTCGCCACGACGGCGGGCAGCGACGCCGGGGCGAGCTCGTCGCGGGCACCACCGCGCAGTTGCCCGGTGGCGGAGTCCAGCGCGAGTTCCAGCGCGGTGCGCTCGGTCATGCTGATCGGCCGGTCCAGCCGCACGTGGATCAGGCCCTCCAGCAGCGCCAGCCGGCGGGCCTTGAGCGAGGCGCGCCATTCCACGACCGACTGGGCGGGGTGACGGGCGACGGTCGCCAGGGGGTTGAGCCGCACGCCCAGGCCCGGCCCCAGCCGCAGCGGCTCGACGCCGACGCCGGCGGCCAGGTCGGTGTACTCGTCCTTGACGTCGACCCAGGAGAAGGGGATGCCCACGGCGGCGAACCGCATGATCAGGCACTTGAGCAGCGAGCTCTTGCCGGAGCCGATCTCGCCGATGACCAGCCCGTTGGGGCTGGTGATCACGTTGGATCGGTAGAGCTCCCACGGGTCGAACAGGAAGCTGGCGCGGGAGTACAGGTCCAGGCCGACGTACGCGCCGGGCACCCCGAGCCCGGGGTCCATCGTCCACGGGTACCAGGTCTTCAGAACGCTGGTCGCGGCGGTGTGCGCGGGCAGCCGCATCCGGTGCGCCAGCCGCCCGGCCGCCGCACCGTGGGCTCCACGCCGATCGCGGCGGGGCCCGGCTTCGCGCCGCAGCCGCCCGGCTTCGGCGGTGCGGCGGGCGCGGTCGGCGCGGTCGGCGGCGCGGGTGGTGTCCTGGTCGGCGGCGCGGCGGCGGATCTCGTCGAGCAGCCGGCGCGGGGAGTCAGGGTCGCGTGGGTTCATGATCCGGTCAGTCCCCTCATCGGGCTCAGCCCACGCGCCAGCGGCAGCGACGTGAAGAACCCCTGGTCTTGCTCGCCGTAGAGCACCATCGACATGCAGCGGATGCGGGTCAGGCGGCGGCGCACCGCGGTCACCGCGCGGCGCAGCTCCTCGGGGGTGGCAGCGGTGACGGTGACGAACATCGAGTAGCGGACGTAGCCGGCGCCCTCGGCGATCTCCTCGTCCAGGCGTTGGGCGGCCTGGAACTCCTTGACGGTGCGGGAGTCCACGACCAGGCCGTGTTTCTGCTTCATGTAGATCGTGCCGCCGGCGGCGAGTTCCTGGTTGCGCACCGAGCGTTCGGCGCGGTCCACCGGCAGCGGCTCGGCGACCAGGGAGATCGAGCGGCGCACGTCGCCCTGCTGCAACAGCGGCGCCAGCCACGACGCCTTCACCCGCCGGCGCGGCAGCTCGTGGACCCACAGGGTCGAGGAGACCGCCGAGTCGTGCCGGTACACGCCCCACTGGCGTTCGGTGGCCGACGGCCCGGCGGTGCGGGGGTCGAGTTCGTGGCGCGGGGAGGACTGCAAGTCGTACAGGGGCAGGGAGTCCGGGTCGAACTGGGAGTGGATGACCGCGGCGTAGTGGCCGGGCGAGAGCCATCCACGTACGGGGATGCGGGCCTCGGTGATCTGGCGTTGCAGCTCGGCCAGCCGCTCCACGGCCACCACGCCGATGGCCGCGTCGTCACCGCCGGAGGCCTTGATGTCCCCGGCCAGCCGGTCCAGGTCCAACGCCACGACGAAGAACACCTCGTGGCGTTGCGCGGTCGGCGCGGCCTGCGAGACCAGTTCCCGCAACGCCTGCGCGGGCAGGGTGTCCCGGTCGGGCACGCGGTCGAGGTAGTACTGCTGGGCCATGTTGGTGGAGTCGGGCATGCTGCGGAACAGCAGTTGCCAGCGGGTGATCGCGGTGTCGGTGTCGGTCATGGACTCCATCACCGCCTCCCAGTCGTCCAGGCGGCCCTGCTGCTCGGCGGACTCCTCCAGCACGATCGGGGTGCCCTGGGTGAGCAGGGCGGCGGTGACCGTGCGGTGCACCTCGTCCACGCACAGCCCGACCCGGTTGTGTCCGTCGGGGTTGGGGGCGCTGATCATCCGCACGCCGGCCAGGTCGCCGGGCAGGTCCATGCGGTGGGCCAGCGACCCGGGGCCGAACACCGCGCCCCGGTAGACGCCACTGCGGCGCAGCCACGACCACAACGCGCCGGCCGCCGGCCGTGCCCACTCGCCGATAAACCGGCCGCCGATCCGCATGAAGGAGAACCAGACGATCGCGCCGCCGGCCACCAGCAGCACGGCGAACACCACGATGGAACCCATCTGCACGCCCAGCCAGGGCAGGGCGATGCCGAGCACGATCGCGGCCATCTGCGCCAGGCTGATCTTGCCGATGACGCCGTTGGTGCGGCGCGGCGGAAACACGTACTGCGGTTCGTCCATGATCTGGCCCCCTTGTCGGGTCACGCCGGCGGGATGGGTGGCGGGGCGGCACCGGCAGCGGCTCTGCCGCCGCTGGTCGAGCCGCTCGCGCCGCCCGAGGCGGACGGGCTCTTGCTGGTGCGGGGCGCGCGGGCCACGACCCGGCCCAGGTTCGCCGGCGGCAACTCGTCGCTGGTGGTGGTGCCCGAGGCGGGATCGCCGGAGGGTCCCGAGGGCGGACGGGTGCTGCCGCCAGACCCGGTCTGTCGTCCGCCGTCGCCGGCCTCCTCGCCCGCGCCCGCGTCACCGTCGCCCGGTGCCGACGAAGAGGTCGAGGCGTCCGTGCCGCCCGCACCGCCGCTGCCTCCGCCGCCCGCGGCCCGCACGGCACCACCGTCGCTGGAGCCGCTGGAGCCGGGGTCCGGCGAGGACTGCTGCTGGTCGTGGCCGCCCGCGCCGCCGCCGCTGGCTCCGCCGGGTCCTGTGCTGCTCCCGGAGGCTTGGCCGCTGGTGGTCCCGCCGGCGAACTGCCGGCCCAGGTCGGCGACCGCCGACATCATCGTGGAGACGGCGCTGCCCATCGCTGCGGTCGTCGCGGAGGTGCCGGCCGCGGCCAGGTCGCCGGAGCGACCGGCGCTAGACCCGGCCGCGCCGGGCCGGTCGGCCACGAACTCGACCAGCTCCCACAGCAGCCAGGGCGTGGTGACCAGCAGCAGCGCCAGGGTCAGGCCCTGGATCACGTCGACGATCTGTTTGACGACGTCCTCGCCGGCGTTCAGCGGCAGCATCAGCGCCTGGCAGAGCAGGAACACCGCGACCATCGCGAACTTCACCCAGGCGATCGCGACCAGGCGGCCGGCCCACTTGGCCAGCCATCCGGAGCTGGCCGGGTGGACTTGGCCTGCGGCGGCGACCGATCCGAACAGCGCCCACATCAGCACCAGCGGTCCGTGGATGACCAGGAAGATGATGGCGAAGATGATGCTCAGGGCGATGATGCCGCCGGCGATCAGCGCGACGATCGGGTTGGACTTGGCCAGGCTGGTGGTGAAGTCGGCTTGGTGGGCGAGGTCGCCGCCGGCGGCGGCTAGGGACTGGGTGCACTGGTCGGCGAGTTGGAGCATCAGGATCGCGCCGACGCCGGCCAGGGTGATGCCGGCGACGGCCTTGATCCCGCCGAACAGGCTGAACTGCATGCGGCCCTGTTTCCAACTGGTCGCCAGGGTCGCCAGCCATCCCAGGAACGCCAACGCCAGCGCGACGCCGGCCACGAGGTTGTAGACCGAGGTGAACCCGGCGCCGGACAGGTCGGGGGAGGTGACGCCGACGGCGAGCTTGATGAACACCGCCCACAACTTGGTGACGCCGTCGACGATGAAGGACACGACTTGGGCCATGCCGTGCTTGGTGGCCCAGTCCAGGATGTCCTGCATGATCTCGCCGGGGCTTTTGATCTCGGTGTTGGGGTCGGAATGGGTGGCGCCGGGATGGTCGGCGTTCGCCTTGGAGCGGGCGGCGTTCACGCGCGTGACGTAACCGTCGGAGAACGCGTTCCACGCCTCGCACTGCTGGTGCTGGGGGGCGGTGGCCGCGCCGGAACAGGCGAGGTAGAACCCGCCGCAGGGGGCGTTGTCCGCGCCGGTGTTGTTGGCGCACTCGTAGTTGCTGTGGTGGTGGGAGTCGGCGGTGGCGTTGCCCCAGTCGAACCCGAAGGGCTTGTAGCCCGAGGGACCCGCCCACTGGCGGGCTTGGTCCACGCAGTAGCCCTCCGGCACGGTGATCTGCGCGGCGATGTCGCGGTAGCCCGCAAGGATCTCCTCGGAGCGGCCCTGGTCGCCGCCGCCGAAGTCGGGCTGGAAGAACTGGAGCAGCGCCGGGGTGTCCTTGACGACGTCCTGCGTGTAGATCGACCAGTCGCCGCCGTGGTCGCGGCAGGACGGCGAGGTCATCCACGGCGAGCTGGTCCACTCCGGGGTGCCGGGCACGTACTGGCGCAGGTTGGCCGGCACGCTGGCGGCGTCGTGCGGGTCGGCGTAGGCCGCGGGCTGCGACAGGCCCAGGAACGCGACGACCAGACCGAGCAGCGCCAGGCGTCGCCACCGCCGTCGTGGCCCGGTTGCGGCGGCCGTCGGTGCCCCGGCCCGACCGGGCGGGGGGTCAGGGTTCGGGGACATAGCTCCAGTCCTGGGTGAGTTCGCGGTAGCGGAAGTCGAAGTCGCCCTCGGCGCTGGTCATGCGCTGGTCGGCGCGGGCCGGCCACGGGCCGGAGGCGTAGGTCTGATCCGTGACCTGCCATTGGCCTGCGTCCCAGGCCAGGGTGACCGTGGCTCGGCTCCAGTCCTGGGTGCCGGCCGGCTGCGGGACGACCTGCGAAGAGCTCGCGGCCACGCCCCACACCAGGACCACGGCGTGGCCGCCGTCGTAGGCCTGCACCGCGGCCGACAGCGGCGCGAAGCTGGTGCGGGCCTTCGACAGTTGCTCGGCCGGCGCGGTCGGGGCGGCCAGCACCGCCTTGGCGGTGTCGGTGGCCTGCGGCGCCAGCAGCACCGTCGCGGCGGGCCCTGCCGGAAGGGTGCCGGCGGCGACCCGGAACCCGGCGACCTGGAAGTTCTCGGCGGCGGTCGCGGCTCCGGCCAGGCTGTGCCGATCGGGCACGGGGATCCCCGACCGCATGGGCAGACCCGCCGGGGCCGCGGCCGGGGAGTCCGGGGCGGGCGCGGTGGCCCGGCCCAGCGCGAAGCCCCCGCCGGCAAGGACCGCGGCGGCCAGGACCCCCGCCGCGCCCAGCGCCGCGCGCCGCGAGCGGCCGGGGCCGGTGGCCGGGGTGTATCCGGAGGTGAGGTCGTTACGCGCCATCGTGGTTGCTCCCTGTGTGCGGGCGGGTGAGCCGAGTCACGACACGCTAGTGATCCAGGTCCAGATGGCGCCCGCGGAGGTCAGGGCGATGCCGCCGACGCCGGCGCGCAGGATGTTGGTCTTGGCGTTCTGCGACAGGTGCATGCCGCCGGCCATGTGCCCGGACACCCACACGATCACGCCGCCCAGCAGCACCAGGAAGCAGATGCCCAGGCCGATGAACAGCATCACCTTGGCCAGTGTGAGGATCACGCCGGTCTTGGGGACGCCGCTGCTGTCGGGGCCGATGTTGGAGAAGTCCGGGCCGCCGCCGCCGGTGGGCGGGGGGGCTGCGAGCAGCGCCGTGGCGGTGTGCGCGAGGTCAACCCACATAGCCCAGCACCTCCTGGGTGGTACGGATCGCGGTGAGCA
>NZ_VUOB01000157.1 GCF_008386585.1 Solihabitans fulvus | reverse complement strand
CCCGCGCGAAAGATCCGGGCTAACAGGCCGCTAACAAGCCTGGGCCGTTCGGCCCAATCCTCGACATAACGGAACCGGACCACGAATCAAGACGTCATTCTTGCTCGACGACATTGGTCGAGGGGGAGGCGCTGTGGAACCCGATGTGAGCGCGTCCGAACAGCTTGTCTCCCAATGGGAGCAGGAACTGAATCGAAACGCGGCGCGCTACCAGGAGATGTCCGACCGGGTGCAGCAGCTCTCGGTGACCGAGACGTCACGGGACGGATTGGTGCGGATTACCGTCGGCGCCAACGGAATTCCCACCGACATCGCCATCGCCGAACCCGCGCGCGAGCGGCCCATGTCGGACCTGTCGCGGCAGATCATGACCTGCCTCCGCCGAGCGCAGGCGAGGATCCCCGAACTGCTCCAGCAGACGATGACCGAGACACTGACGTGATCTCAACGACT
>NZ_VUOB01000156.1 GCF_008386585.1 Solihabitans fulvus | reverse complement strand
TGGACACCGGGCGCTGGGACGGGGCGACCGAGCCCTCGGCGCTGAACGCGGCGGCCTCGGCGGTGGGCGGTCCGGTCGCGCCGGCCTTCCTGCGCTACCGACCGGGCCCGCCGGAGCGCACCGAAACGGGTTTGCGCGACGGCTGAGCCCATGACACGCTCCTAACGCAACTAAAGTAGCACTAGGAGCGATGTGGCGCAGCGGC
>NZ_VUOB01000155.1 GCF_008386585.1 Solihabitans fulvus | reverse complement strand
CGGCGGTGCGATGGTCGCGATCGAGGCGTCCGAGGCGGAGGTCCTGGCCGACTCGCCGCGACTGGACATCGCCGCGATTAACGGTCCGCACTCCGTCGTCGTCTCCGGCGATGAACCGGAAGCCGTGGCCTACGCCGAGCAGTGGCGCGCCCGGGGCCGCCGCGTGAAGCGTCTCTCGGTCGGTCACGCCTTCCACTCCGCCCGCATGGAGCCCATGCTCGCGGACTTCAAACACACCCTGGCCGGAGCAACCTTCACCGAACCCACCCTGACCCTGATCTCCAACGTGACCGGACGCCCCGCGCCCCCGACCGAGATCTGCACACCCGACTACTGGGTCACCCACGTCCGCAGCACGGTCCGCTTCGCCGACGGCATC
>NZ_VUOB01000154.1 GCF_008386585.1 Solihabitans fulvus | reverse complement strand
ACACAGTGCGGTTGCCGTACTAGGTGGCTGGTGGCGCCGCGGGCAGTCGCACGGTGACGCGGAGCCCTCCTTCGGCCCGAGGGGTGAGGGCGAGGGTTCCGTCGTGCGCCTCGGTGATGCTCTTGACGATCGCCAGACCGAGGCCGACACCGGCGTGGTCGGTGCGGATGCGTTCGGTGCCGCGCTGAAACGGCTCGACGAGCGTGGCAGCCAACTGTGGGGCGAGCTTCTCGCCGGTGTTCTCGACGGTGAGCACCACGATCCCGGGGCGAACACTGGTCGTGACCCACACGGTGCCCTGTTCGGGCAGGTTGTGGACGATCGCGTTGTGCACGAGGTTCGTCGTCAGCTGGAGCAGGAGCGCGGGTGAGCCGATGGTGGGAGCCAGGTCGCCGGAGGTCTCGATGGTGAGGCCGCGTTCCTCCGCGAGCGGGAGGAGCGTTTCGGTGGCTTCCTCCACTGAGAGGGACAGGTCGACGTGTTCTCGGGTGAAGGACCGTTGGTCGGCGCGGCTGAGCAGAAGCAGTGCCTCGGTGAGGTCGATCGCCCTGGCATTGACGAAGTGCAGGCGGTCGACGAGCTCGCCGATGTGACGGTCCGGATCGTTGCGGGCCACGTCGAGCAGTGTCTGCGTGATCGCCAGCGGCGTGCGCAGTTCGTGGGACGCGTTGGCCGCGAACCTCTGCTGTTCCGCGACGTGTGCTTCCAGCCGCACGAGCATGGCGTCGAAGGTGTCGGCGAGTTCGCGGAACTCGTCCTGACGGCCCGCCAACTCGATCCGGTGGGAGAGCGACCCCTTCGCGGCCAGGCGCGTGGCGTCGGTGATGCGGGCCAGGGGCGCGAGCATGCGACCGGCGAGAATCCAGCCGCCCAGCAGGCCGAACACCAACAGGTACGCCAGCACGACGGCCGCGGTGGGAGCGAACTGGCGCACGACGGCGTAGCGGTAGTCGGGCAGCAGGATGAGCCCCGGGTGGACGACATAGTTCAGGAACACCCACCCGGCCGCGAGCAGCAGGACACCGGCGAGCATGAGAAAACCGGCGTAGCTGAGGGTGAGTCTGAGCCGAACACTCAACCCGCCGGGCCTATCCACGGCCCCCACCCTCGTCCGGTCGCGTGCTGACGCGGTAGCCGACGCCGGGCACGGTGGCGATGACCCAGGGTTCGCCGAGACGCTTGCGCAGCGCGGAGACCGTGATGCGCACGGCGTTGGTGAACGGGTCCGCGTTCTCGTCCCACGCCCGTTCCAGGAGTTCCTCTGCGCTGACGACACCGCCTTCGGCGGCGACGAGGACTTCGAGCACGGCGAACTGTTTCCTGGTGAGCGCGACATAGCTGCCGTCGCGGTAGACCTCGCGGCGGAACGGATCCAGCCGCAGGCCCGCGATCTCTCGCACGGGTGGCCTGTTGTGGGCGCGCCTTCGGTCGAGCGCTCTGAGCCGGAGCACGAGCTCTCGGAGTTCGAAGGGCTTCGTGAGGTAGTCGTCGGCGCCGAGTTCGAACCCAGAGGCCTTGTCGTCGAGCCGGTCGGCGGCGGTGAGCATGAGAATCGGCATGCCGCTGCCGGAGGCGACGACGCGTTGGGCGATCTCGTCGCCGGAGGGGCCGGGGATATCGCGGTCGAGGACGGCGATGTCGTAGCCGTTGACGCTCAACAACTCCAGCGCGGTGTCGCCGTCACCCGCGATGTCGGCCGCGATCGCTTCCAGGCGTAGGCCATCGCGGATGGCGTCTGCCATCAGAGGTTCGTCCTCGACGATCAACACACGCATGCTCCCCGACACTACGCGCCGGTGCATATCGCCGGCATATCGAAAACCAGGCACGCGCCGACAACACCACGCTGCCTTGACTCAGCCGAGTTCGCTCAACACCGCTACTTCGTCGCCGCGCGCGGCCGGGTGCTGGGCGAAGGTGCGCCGATAGGCGTCCGGGCTCGTGTCCAGGGCCCGCCGGAAGTGCCGGCGCAGCGCGGCGCCCGTGCCGAACCCGGACCGTCGCGCGACCGTGTCGACGGCGAGATCCGTCTGCTCCAACAGTTCCTGGGCGCGCCGGATGCGCTGGTTGTGCAGCCACTGCAACGGGTTCGTGCCGAGCCTCGCGTGGAAGTGCCGGTTGAGCGTCCTGGTGCCCAGCCGCGCCTTCGCCGCGAGCTCCTCGACGGTGATCGGCTGGTCCAGGTTCTCGATGGCCCAGTCCAGCACCGGCGCGAGGTCGTCCTGCGCGGACCTCGGCACGCTGAGGGCGCTGTACTGGGCCTGGCCGCCCTCGCGGTGTGGCGCGGTCACCAGCCGCCTGGCGATCTGGTTCGCCGCCGCCGCACCGTGGTCGCGCCGCACCACGTGCAGGCACAGGTCCGTGCCCGCCGCCTTGCCGGCCGAGGTCAGCACGTCGCCCTCGTCCACGTAGAGGACCGCAGGGTCGACCGTGACCGCCGGGTAGCGGGCGGCCAGCATGGACGCGTAGAGCCAGTGCGTTGCCGCGCGACGGTCGTCGAGCAGCCCGGCCTCGGCGAGCACGAACGCGCCGGTGCAGATCGACACGATCCGCGCGCCGTTGTCGTGCGCCGCCCGCACGGCGGCGACGAGATCGGCCGGCGGGCGATGCTGGCTGTCGTGACAGGCCGGGACGATCACGGTGTCCGCGGCGACCAGGTCCTCGTAGGTGTGCTCAGTGGCCGCCGTGAACCAGCGGTCGACGCGCGCGCCGCGCTGCCCGCACACGACGAACTCGTACCAGGACTCCGCCGACTCGGCCCGGCGTCCACCGAAGATCGCGCACGGCGCGGCGAGCTCGAACAGGGGCACTCCGTCGGACAGGGCCAGGGCCACAGTGTGCATGTCCGAAACTGTACACATATCGACCGATCAGACACTCGTGCGCGCCCCTCGGCGTCGACCATCGTGAGCGGCATGGTCACAACGGAGTCGGTAACCCAGCCGGTGGTGTCGTCCCGGTCCTGGTGGGGTGCGGGGCTCGCGCTCGCCGCGATCGGTTGGGGCGCCAACCAGTTCGCCCCGCTGATCGTGCTGTACCAGGCGCGGCTCGGGCTGTCCGCCGCCGTCCTCGAGGCCATGTTCGGCCTCTACGCGCTCGGCCTCGTGCCGGCGCTGCTCATCGGCGGCAGGCTGTCCGACCGGTTCGGCCGCCGCCCCGTGGTGCTACCCGCGTTGGCGCTGTCGTTCGCGGGCAGTTGCCTGCTGATGGCGGGCGGCGACCAGCCGAACCTGCTGTACGTCGGCCGCTTCCTCGCCGGAGTCGCGAGTGGTCTCGCCTTCGGCACGGGCGCCGCGTGGCTGAAGGAACTGTCGGCGGGCGCCGGGGACGCAGCCGTCGGCCCCCGGCGCGCGACCGTGACGATGACCAGCGGGTTCGCCGCCGGCCCGCTGATCGCCGGCGCGCTCGCTCAATGGGCGCCCGCGCCGACCGTGACCGTGTACCTGCCGCACCTCGTCCTGGTGGCCGTCGGCGTCGCGGTGGTCCGGCGAACCCCCGACTCCGGCCGCCGAGCCGCCGTCCCCACCGTGCCCGACGAGTCCCCTCGGCGACCGCTGCGCCGGCACTTCCTCCTGGTCATCCTGCCCTTCGCGCCATGGGTGTTCGGCACCGCGGCCGTCGGCGTCGCGTACCTCCCCGCGCTGGCGGCCCGCAACGTCGGTGACAAGGCACTGCTCTACTGCGCCGTCGCGGTCGCCCTCGGCGGGGCGGTCGGCATCGCGTCCCAGCCGCTGGCGAAGGCCGTGCACCGACCCGGCACGAACCGGCTGCTGTTGACGGCCATGGGATTCGTCGTGCTGTCACTGGCGTTCGCGGCGTTGGCGGCACAGGTCCTCTCGCCGACGCTGGCCCTGGCCGCGGTCGCCGTGCTCGGCATCGCCTACGGCGTAAGCCAGTTCTGCGGTCTCCTCGAGGTCCAGCAACTCGCCGACACCAGGTCGCTCGGCATCGCGACCGCGGCCTACCAGGCGCTGAGCTACCTCGGTTTCGCCTTCCCGTTCCTGATGTCCCTCGCGCAGGCGCACCTGGGCGCCTCCCCCGGCACGCTCCTGCTGATCCTCGCCGCCATCGCGGCCGTCGCCACGGTGTGGCTGGCCGTGGCCACCGGCAGCCGACGCCGTCGCCTGCCCGCGCGACCGACCGAACGGAGCGCCGCACGATGACCGCCACCAGCCCGCGAACCGAGGAGTCCGACCCGTTCTGCCTGCACCCGGCGCGCGCGGCGCAACTACTGGCCGACGCGCCGTGGCGGCGCTTCGCGGCGATCGGCGACAGCCTCTCGGCGGGGACAGGAGATCCCAGCCCCGGCTACGCGACGCTGCCGTGGGCGCCAAGGGTCGCCGACACCCTCCGCCGCGTGCGGCCGGACCTGGCCTACCTGAACACCGCGTGGGTCGGAGCCAGGGCCACCCAGACGCTGGCGACGCAGGCGGACCAGCTGGTCGCCTTCCGCCCCGACCTGGTGCACGTCTCCTGCGGCGCGAACGACGTGTGGCAGCGCGAGCCCGACTTCGCCGACATCGAGCGAGACCTCAGGCGGGTGTTCGACCTCGCCGCGGGCACCGGGGCGCAGCTGACGACCTTCACGCTGGCCAAGGTGTTCGTGGTGCCGAAGTACCCGGACTTCCGGGACAGGGTGGTGGCGCTCAACAAGATCACCCGCACGCTGGCCGACGAGTACGACGCCGTGCTGATCGACATGTGGGACCACCCCATCATGGCCCGCCCGAACCTGCTGAGCGCGGACCGCATCCACCTCTCGATGTCCGGCCACGCCGTCATGGCGAGCGAGGTCGTCCTCGGCCTGGCCGGCAGGCTCGCGCTCCGCCACTCGCCCTGTCGCAACCAGACAGATCGGGCACATTGACTACTCCCCGTCCTGGAGGACGGGGATTCTCCCGGTCGCCCGGGAGGGTTCCTGTTTCACCGACCGCTGCCCGCTCGTGCGTGCGCACGAGCGGGTCTGACACCGTCTCCACAGGCTTGGACCGCCAGCCCGGCGGCACGAATGTTGATCGCCGCGTTCACGTCCCGGTCATGGGTCGTACCGCAGCCACACGTCCACATGCGGACGCTCAACGGCATCCCGTCTCGCAGGGCGCCGCAGGCCGAACACAGCTTCGAGGAGGGAAACAACCGGTCCACCGCGATCACGGTGCGCCCGTACCAGTCGGCCTTGTACTCCAGCATGGACCGCATCTGCGTCCAGGACGCGTCCGAGATGGCCCGGGCGAGCCTGTGATTCTTGACCATGTTGCGGACGGCCAGGTCCTCGATCACGAGCGTTTGGTTGTCGCGCACGAGTCGAGTGGTGAGCTGGTGCAGGAAGTCCCTGCGCCGGTCGGCGATGCGGGCGTGGACGCGGGCGACCTTCAGCCGGGCCTTGTCCCGGTTGTTCGAGCCCTTGGTCTTGCGCGACAGCACACGCTGGGCCTTGGCCAGACGTTGCCGGTCCTGGCGTTCGTGCCGAGGGTTGGTGATCTTCTCCCCGGTGGACAGGGTCACCAGGCTGGTGATCCCGGCGTCGATACCCACCACTGCCGTGGCGGCGGGCATCGGAACAGGGGTGTCCTCGCACAGCATCGACACGAACCAGCGTCCGGCCGGGTCGCGGCTGACGGTCACCGTGGACGGCGTGGTGCCTTGGGGCAGGGGTCGGGACCACACGATGGCCAGCG
>NZ_VUOB01000153.1 GCF_008386585.1 Solihabitans fulvus | reverse complement strand
GGCTGGCTGCGTTTCGCCGGCCGGCTCATGCCCGGCGGGACCCTGCCCCGCCGCGACACCGAGCTGGTCATCCTGCGGGTGGCCCACTTGCGGCGCTGCGCCTACGAGTTCGAGCACCACGTGCGAATCGGCCGCCGCACCGGGATCACCCGCGACGACATCCACCGGATCGAGGCCGGGCCACGGGCGCCGGGCTGGACACCGCGGGAGCGAGCCCTGCTGCACGCCGTGGACGTGCTGCACACCGAACGAGACCTCGACGACGCGACCTGGGCGGAACTAGGCACGCATCTGAACGAACCAGCCGTGATCGAGTTCCTGCTGCTGGCCGGGCACTACGACATGCTGGCCACGTTCGTCAACACCCTGCGCATCGAACCGGACCAGGCCCGCCGGTGAGCGCCCGACCACTCCCCCGCGGCCGCCACCAACTCAGCCGCGAACAGGTCGCCGCCACACAGCGTTCGCGCATCCTGCACGGCATGGCAGAGGCGATGATGGACAGCGGCTACGCCGCGACCGTGGTCGCGGACATCATCACACGGGCCGGGGTGTCACGCGAGACGTTCTACCAGCAGTTCAGTTCCAAACAGGACTGCTTCATCGCCGCTCTGGAGCCCAAGATAGACCGGCTCACCACCATGCTGACCGAGGTGCCCGCCGACGGCCCGCCGCTGGCGCGGCTCGACCGGCTCGTCAGCGCCTACCTCCACGCGCTGGCCGCCGAACCGGCAACCACCCGACTGTTCCTGATCGAGACCTACGCCGCCGGACCAGAAGCCATGCGACGCCGACTCACCCTGCAGCAGCGATTCGTCGCCGGCATCGCCGCTATCACCGGGGCCACCACCGCCCAGCAGCACTTCGCGTGCGAGGCGCTGGTCGCGACCCTGGTCCACCTGGTCACCGCCCGATTCATCACCGACGACGTGGCCACTCTC
>NZ_VUOB01000152.1 GCF_008386585.1 Solihabitans fulvus | reverse complement strand
CCGTTGTAGTGATCGGCATACAAGGACCGCGACATGTTCGTCAGTGCGATCCCTGTCGCGTGCTGACCCCGCCGCGGCGTCTGCCAGTCCGATGTGGTCCCGGCGGCAACGAAGTCCTGCCACATTCCTCGGTACGCCGCGAGCGCGTCCTGCTTGGCCCTGTCCCCGATGGACAGCGGGGGAGTCGGGAAGCCACGGTCGACGACG
>NZ_VUOB01000151.1 GCF_008386585.1 Solihabitans fulvus | reverse complement strand
GGCCGCCGGCGAGCGCGCCCGCAAGGTCGAGCACGTCGTCGGGGAACTGGTCGGCATCACCCTGGGCGACGACATCGCCCGCCTGATCCCCTCGGAGCTGGCGACCCTGGGCGTGCCTGCGCTGCGCCCGGTGTTCGCCGCCAAGCTCGCCGAGGGCCGGCTGATGCTCTATGACAGCCGTGGCGAGCACACCACCGGCCAGGGCGCGATCGTGGCCTGCGTCGACTGCTCGGGTTCCATGCGCGCGCCCCACGCCGGCGGGGTCACCGGGGAAGCCTGGGCCAAGTCGTGCGCGCTGGCTCTGCTGGACCAGGCCCGCCACGCCAAGCGGGACTTCGTCGGCATCCTGTTCTCCTCGGCCGGACAGGTGGCGACCTTCCGGTTCCCCGCCGGCCAGGCCCCCATCACCGAGGTGCTGGAGTTCGCGGAGACCTTCTTCGGCGGCGGGACGGACTTCCAGGTCCCGCTGACCGTGGCCACCGAGCTGCTGGAGGCCGAGTACAACGTCGCCGGCCGGCAGCGCGGCGACATCGTGCTGATCACCGACGGGCAGTGCGGCGTGACCGAGGAGTGGATGCGCGCCTGGAACGACACCAAGGCGCGCCTGGACTTCCGCAGCTTCGGCGTGGCCATCGGCTCTGCGGCCACCACCCGCCCCGGCACCGTGCTGGACGCGCTGTGCGACAACCTGCGTTCGATCGACGACCTCACCGACACCTCCGCCGCAGCCGACCTGTTCCACGTCATCTGACCCCGTGACGGTCGTGCGTTCCGTCGGCGACACGCGTATCCACACCGGCCCTGGTGTGGTTCGTGGGTCGTCTGCACAAAATCGACCGGGCGACACGTGAGCGCCTGTCCACGCCGGCTGTGAGCGGTCCCCGCAACGCCTGAGCCGGACGCCGGAACTGTCGGTCCGTCCCGCTATCCTCAAGTCTGTTAAAACGGCCGTTTTCGCACTCGAAGGGACGCGGCGATCATGACTCAGCCGGAGCAGATGCTCGACCAGGACACGCCGGGCCTGGACCCAGGGAACCGGGCGTTCGACGCCTACACCGCAGCGATGGACGCCGGGCAGACACCGCTGCTGGGCCACCTGGTTCTCTACAGCATCTTCGACGGCCGGGTGACCCGCGACGACCTGGAACGCTGGTTCCGCGAGCTGGCCCTGGACCTGGCGTTCGTGCCGCCGGAACTGCGGCCGGTGGACGCCTTCGAGAAGGTCACCGGCCCCGACGGCATCCGTGTCTCCTACGCCCTGGACGACCCGGCCGCCGGCCAGCCCCGTGGCCGCCGACGCCGCAGCGCGACCAGCCGCCAGGCCACGCTGATGGTCCGGCACGTCCGCCGGGACAAGGACCAGATCGTGCGGCACATCGTGCGCGAGGTCCGCGACGAGGAGAAGACCACACTGTCCTACGACAGCAGGCTCGGCGAGTGCGTGTTCCACCGCGACAGCTCCCCGGCCAGCGATCCCGGCGCCGGATCGCTCCAGGTCGCCCCCGACAACACCGCGATCAAGAACCTGCCGGAGACCGAGCAGGCCGTGGTCCGCATGATGCTGGCCGAGGTCACCGACGTCTACAAGCGGCACTGCACCTTCCTGACCGGCGACAAGCTCCGCTCGCTGATCCGCCGCTACGTCGAAGACCTCGACGGCACCAAGGTCCGCCCCACCGGCGGGGTGTACTTCGTGCCCCGCCGGTGGGGCGACACCCTCGCCGCGATGCGCACCCTGGTGTCCCGGTTCGGCAAAGGCAGCCACCTGATCCGCATCCCGATCCCCGACCAGGCCGAGATGCGCGAGATGGTGATCGCCGCGTTCACCACCAAGGCCAAAGACGAGCTCGACCAGCTGGCCCGCGAGATCGCCGCCGCCCGCCGCGACGGCGCCGACGACAAGACCATCCAGAAACTGCACCGCAGGTTCACCGAACTCCAGAGATCCACCGCCGCGCACTCCGAGCTGCTGTCCACCTCGCTCGACGACACCGACTCGTCCCTGCAACTGGTGAACATGCAACTGGCCAGCCTGCTCACCCAGGCCACCGACACCGAGGAGACGGACGAGTAGACGTCCCTCGACACCCTCCGTCACATCCACCCAGGCCCTGACAGCGCCGTGATCATCCCGGCTGTCAGGGCCGAGGCGTGGGCGCGAACCGCTGAACAAGCGGTAGAGCGGCGGCGCGGGCCGTGCGACGATCGCCGGGTGGCGCGTGTGCGGCGACTGCCGATCACGACCAGCGCGGACGTGTCCAGGCTGGTCGTGTCCTGGCTGCGCGGCCACCCCTCGCAGCACACCCGCAGCCGCTACCGCCGCGACCTGGGACGGCTCGCGGGCTGGCTGCTCACCCACCGCGGCCGCGGCCTGCTGGACGCCCGCGCTGAGGACATCATCGCCTTCGCCCGCACCCGCACCGGCCGCCAGCACGACCTCGACCACCAGGCGCACCCACTGCGCAGGCACAACACCATCGCCACCCAGGCCACCGCCTGGTCGAGCTTCTACGGGTTCTGCGTGCGCGACGGCGCGCTGGAGGCCAACCCGGTCGCGGCGGCCCGCGCCGTCGACGCGGCCGCCGCGTACCCGCCGCACCCGCACAACCCCGCCCGCCACCTGGACGCCTCCGCACTGCGAAACCTGCTCGTCGAGGCGCACCGCGACCCGTGGCTGGGCGGCACGCTCGGCGCCGCACTGGTCGGCCTGCTGCTGGCCAGCACGTGGCGGCCCGAACGCGTCACCACCCGCCACCTGGTCGACGTGCTCGACCAGGTCGACCCCGCCACCGGCCGGCCCACCGTTCGCGCCGGCGACGAGTGGGCGCCGCTGCCCGAGGTCGTGCACGACTACCTCCGTACGTGGATCGAGACCGAACGGCCCTCCGGCCGCGGCCCCGAGCTGTTCCGCGACCGGTCCGGGCTGCGCCTGATCACCGCCGTGGACCTGATGCGTCTGGTCAACCGGTGCGCCGCCCGCGCCGAACTCGGCGACACGATCACCGCCTCGCAGGTGGCCCGCGCCGCCCGGGAGCTCGCGCATCGCGACATCGACCTCGCCCTGCCCGACCTGGCCGAGCTTCGCCGCTGCGCACCCGTGCCCGAACAGCTCGCCCTGCCCGACGATCCCCGCGACTACGACTCCGCCGAAGTCGGTGGCCAGCACGCGCTGATCCCGCTGCCCGACAACGTCGTGCCCCTCGCTCGCAGAGCCCGTCGAACTCGCCAGGTCGGATCCGCAGGACGACAGCACACACGTCGCTGACCCCGGGCCTGCGACAAACCCCCTGCGCCAACAAGGTCTTGAACCGGCCGCTCGAACCCTGTCGGCATGATCGCAAACACCGGTCAGGTAGCCCTACGGCGAGGAATCCCAGCTCGGCGAGCCGGTTGGCGGCGACACGCCGGCACGACACGCCCATACCTTGCACCCTGCCGGGCTTTCAGGAGCAGCAGGCCAGGTCAGCTCGATCAGATATTGCTAAAACGGCCGTTTTAGCACGGCTGCACCGGAACACCAGCCGCTGATCAGTCCGGGTCGGCGGCCGCCGACGTGCGGGCGACGTGCAGGCTGTAGCCGACGGTGCCGATGGGGATGCCCATCTGCTCGGCAATCTCCCGGTAGGACAGGCCCTGCGACCGTAACGACACCACCTGCTCGATGTCGGTCCCTCCACGCCGCACCGGAGCCGGCAGCTCTCCCCGCTTCCTGGCTCGGTGCAGCGCCCCCTTCACCGTGCCGATGGGGATGCCCATCTGCTCGGC
>NZ_VUOB01000150.1 GCF_008386585.1 Solihabitans fulvus | reverse complement strand
CTCCGATTCGCATTCAGTTTTTATTCTCCGGAACCGTATCCGAACCGCTTTCCCGGTGTCAAATCGGCTCTTTCGAGTCGACCCGGCGGGAATCGCCGTTCATTTTCAGTTCTGGTAAGTCGTTTCGACTCAGCAGCCCAGCATCAATGTCACTCGCTAGAGTGTTGAAGCGGGTTTCTTCGTCAAGTACGTCGCAGTAACTTACCCGGTTCGCTTCGCGATGTCAACTCGCTCGACCCGGTAGCCAACCCGCCAGGCCAGTGGCCTGCCGTGTCCGGCGCTCGTTGCGACTTGGAGAAAGTTACGCAGGCGGTCGAGAGAAGTCAAATCGCCTGGTCAGCGGGCTGTCGGAGCGGAGAGGAGACCGAAGGGGACGGCATCGAGCCCACCTTCGTCTTCGGTCGTAGCCACAGCGTCACCGAGCGACTGGCGCCCAACGCCTCGACGACCTCCTCCGGCGTGGACGGATTCACCGCGCCGAGAAGGAGTAGTTCGTAGCCCCACATTCGGAACTCGCGCAGCACCGTGACCGGATCGTCGCCGAAACCGACGGTCGCCGTCGCAGAGAACTCCAGGAACACGTGCGGGCGATCGCGGCGCAGCAGCCGGACGAGGCCAGCCAGCGCGCGGTGCCCGCGGCCAGGCGCGTCGACCCGAACAACCGAAAGACGCATTCCCTGGAGCGCCGGCACGTCCTCGAGCTCCCGGTCCAGCCGGTTTCCCCGCACGGTCGGCGTCGCGTCGGCGACCAGCTCGGCCGACAGCTCCAGCGTGCCGTCCTGGTCGGACTCGCCTGCCCCCGTCGGGCCCGGCGCGACCTCGGCCAACGACTCCGGTCGGGCCGACACGGTGACGCCGCCCGACAGCGCGGGCTCCGCGACCAGCTCGGCCTGGCTGTCCCACGCGGCCGCGTCCACCACGACGAGTCGGTCGGCGATCCTGGCCGGCACATTCACGTCCACGTTGTGCCGCAACAACTTCCGCGCGCTCTCGCAGGGCTCGACCGCGACCACCGCACCGCTCGTGCCGAGCCGGCTGAGCACCCGGATCGTGTGATAGCCGATGTACGCGCCGACGTCGAGGAAGATCCCGTCCGGCTCGACCAGCGAGTCGATCAGCTCGGAGAGCTTGGTCTCCCACACCCCGTTGCTCGACAACAGCGGCAACATCAGCGCGTCCTCGGCCGGCAGCCGGAGCAGCCCCGCGTCGCACAGCACCAGGGAGCTGCGCACGCCGTCGACCGGATCGCTGTGCCGTTCGTGCTCCCGCACCACCACCCGCCGTAGCGCGTCGGTGGTCTGCAACGCCTGGGTCGCCGCCCGCACACCCGCGTCCAGCCGGCTGTCCCGCTCGCGCAGCACGTCGACGACCCGCGACTCCAGCGAGTCGATCCGGTCGAGCGTGCGGTCCAGCGCCATGGTCAGCCGGTCGATGCGCTGCGCCATGACGTCCAACTGCTTGTTGCGCTTGGCCGCCTCGGCGACGACGGCGTCCTCGGCCTCGCGCAGCCGCCTGCCCTGGCCCGCCATGTCGGCGCGCACCCGCACCACGGCGTCGTCCGCGCCCACCAGTTGGTCACCGAGCTGGCTCTGCTGGTCGACCAGCTGCTCCAGCTCGGCGCGCAGCACGTCCAGCTCGCCGAGACCGCCGCCGTCGCGGATCTCGTCCTGCCGGCGGACGAGCTCGGTCGCGGTCCGTTCCACGCCGTCGACCAGGCTGTTCAGCACGTCGCGAATGTGGTTGTCGTAGTGGTCGAGCACCCTGAGCACGACCTTGCGGAGCGCGGGCGCCCCCGGCGTGCGGCTGGCCACGTCGACGTCGGGCTGCCGCAGCAGCGCGTGCTTCGCCGCGCGCAGCGGGCGAAGCGGGTCGACGTCCCTGGCCGGCTTGGTCGCCGCGCGCCGCGCGCGCCAGCTGCGATAGGCGTGCTCGACGCGTTCGCGGAGCTGGTCGCCCGCGCGGCTGACCGCGCGGACCCGCAGCACGTGCGCCCTGCCGGCCGCGCCGATCGCGGCCGCGGTGCCGGGGTCGTCGGCGAGACCGCGCAGCAGCTGGGCTGCGGCCTGGATGTCCGGTTCGGCGCCACCCTCGTTGCAGGGCACCAGGATCGCGCTGTCCCCGTCGAACACCTCGGCGACCGCGCCGTGCGCGCTGGTCAGCACCGGAACACCACGCGCGGCGGCTTCGGCGAGCGTGACCGCGATCCGGTCGCAGGAGCCGCACCGGTGCAGCGACACCGCGCAGTCGGCGGTGTCCAGCACCGCGTGCCGCACCTCGTCGGAGGTGTCCTCGAACAGCCTGACCCTCGGGTCGGCCGAGGTCGCCAGGCGCAGCCGCTCGGCGGCCTCCGGCTGGGCCGAGGCACCGGTCACCGAGACAAGGAGGCGGACGTCCTGTCGCTCCGGGAAGGCCGCCAGGAACGCGGATACCGCGCCGAGGGTGTTGCCGGCACGTTCGGCGGAATGGTCCGCGGCGCAGGCGAACACGACCGCGTCCGACGGCACGTCGAGAAGCTCCCGCGCCTCGGCCATCGCCTCGGCGTCGCGTTCGCCCCGGTCGACCACCGGCAGGTGCAGCACGCGGACGGGCGGTCCGCCCGCGCGTTCGAGCAGGGTCCTGGTGCCGTCGGAGGCGACCCACAGCTCCTGCGCGCCGGGCACCTCGTCGGCCGAGATGAGGTCGAGGCCGACGCCGACCAGGTAGCGATCGGCTGGCACGGGTGGCTGGGCGCCTGGCTCGGCGCAGCGCAGCACCACCGGGTAACCGGGCTCAGTGGAGATGGGCAGGCCGGAGGCGCGGGCGGCGGCCAGCACCAGGGCCGCGACCGGGCCGCTGCCGAGAACGGACAGGCCAAGCTGGGGCAGCAGGTCGGGGTCGCTCGCCACGGGACCAGGCACCGCGTCGACCGGCAGCCTGCCTGCGGCCACGCCGACCCCGGCGCACCACTCGCGGAACGCGGTTCCGTTGGCACCGAAGGGATCCGGGAACTGGCGGCGCAGCCAGGGATCGTCGCGCCACACGGCGGCGGACCATCTGGTGCTGGCCGGCTGGTCGGGAAGTGGCTCGCAGGCCCAGGCGAGGAACGCTGCGTCTCGGTCGTCCGCGAAGGCTGCGGGGGGCGGGCGGTCGCCGGCGCGCGCGGCGGCGAGACAGGCGTCCCGGTAGTCCGCGCGCAGGCCGTCCGGCAGCGCGGTGCCGTCGGTGAGCTGGCCGAAGCGGTACTCGGTCGGCTGGTTGGTGTGGCCAGCCCTGACCAGGTCCGCGCGGTAGCCGGTGCACAGGTCGGCGACGAGCGGGTGTTCGGAGAGCAGCGTCCTCGGGCGGTCCGCGAAGTCGGCGGACAGCAGCCACGGCCGCTGCGGATCGAAGCCGGCGAAGTGCACGGTCAGCAGCGGCTCGCCCAGCGTGGTGAGCCGGCCGTCGGCGTCGCGGTGCAGCTGGCGCTGGCCGGCGTTCCAGACGGACAGGCCGACGCGCGCGTCCCGCAGGACCTTGTGGTCGGTCAGCGCGGGGGCGCTGTCGAGGAAGCCCGCCGCGGTCTCCGGGTTGCGCGCGGCCTCGTCCGTCCAGGAGGACAGGAACGGCGCGGCGGTGGGGCCGACGACGATGAAGCCGGGGTCGTAGAGGCCGACGTCGACCAGGTCCTCCTGGCCGGGGCGCAGGCCGTCGTCCGGCAGCGGACGCAGCACGCGGGGCAGCAGCACTAGCGGGCTGCGCCGGGTCGCCCCTACCACCTGATCGGTGACCGGGCCTAGGACCTGTACCCACGGGTCTAGGCAGAGCACGGGGAGGCCGTCGGCCAGCAGGTGGGTCAGCAGCCTCGGCCGCAGCACCGCGCGCAGCTGCTCTGCGGTGCAGCCTGTGGCGAACCCGGCCAGCTCGGCCTCGCTGACGCCGATGTCTAGCGGGGTGAGCAGGTCTGTGTCCTTCGGGTCTGTGTCACCCGGTTTCGCGTCGCCCGGCTCTGCGGCACCCGGCGCGTCGGCGATCAGCGCGTCACCAGGGAGCGCGTCGATGATCAGCGCGTCGAACCGTGCACCGGGGTGGTTGGCCAGGAAGGAGCTGCTGAGCACGCGCACGGCGGGCAGTTCGGCGCGCGTCGCGACCGTGCAGGCGCGGAACAGCGGTTGGCTGTCGGCTTCCAGCACGGTCGTCGGGCGCGCGTCGCACTGGTCACCGGAGGCGGGGACATCGGTCACGATGACAGAACCTAACTGTCCGGGCGCTCACTGTGGACTACCCGCACGGGTTGTTCCTGTGGACGGGGTCGGCGGCGGCAGCGTCGGCAGATACGTCGGGGGCCTGCGCACCGCGCTGGCCTGCTCGAACGCCGACGCGAAGGCCAGCACCCGCGCATCGGCCCATCGACCGGCCATGAACGACACGCCGACGGGCAACGGGCCGACATACCCGGCCGGTACTGAAATGTCCGGGTAGCCGGCCACGGCGGCCGGGGTGGAGGCCGGCACGCTGTCGACGTCCCCGGTGGCGCAGTCGGAGCGCCAGGCAGGCGGGTTGGTCGCCGCGACGATCGCGTCGAGTCGGTGCGCGGCAAGCACTTCGTCGATGGAGCGCCTGGCGAGGTCGGACAGTTCGGCGCGACCCGCCAGGTAGCCGGAGTCGGTCGGGCCTGGCGCGACCAGTGCCTGGTCGAACAGCTCCTGGCCGGGGAAGCAGGTCTGTTCGGCCGGGTCGGCGTTGTTGTGCGCGATCAGCCCGGCCAGGTCGGTCGGCACGCCGGTCCTGGTGCTCAGGTAGTGATCGATGTCGCGGTGGAACTCGGTGAGCAGCGCGGGAAGTTCGAGCTGGCCGATGCGATCCTGGTAGGGCAGGTCCACCTCGACGACGGTGGCGCCGCGCGCCCGCAGCGTCGCGGCGGTCGCGGTCATCAGGGCGTCCACGTCCTTGCCGAGCACGGGCAGCCGCCAGAGGCCGATCCTGGCTCCGCGCAGCGCGTCCCGGTGCAGGGCGGCGGCGTAGTCGGTGGTCTGGTCGGCGGGGTACGCGGCGGTCGCCGGGTCGGCGGGGTCGCGACCCTGGAGCACGGACAACGTGATCGCGACGTCGATCACGTGCCGGCCGATCGGGCCCGCGGTGTCCTGCTCGGCGGAGATGGGCACGACGCCGGTGCGGCTGACCAGGCCGAGGCTCGGCTTGTGGCCGACGACGCCGGTCTGGCCTGACGGGCAGACGATGGACCCGTCGGTCTCGGTGCCGATGGCGACCTGGGCGAGGGCGGCCGCGACGCCGGCGGCGGAGCCGGAGGACGACCCGCACGGGTTGCGGTCGAGCACGTAGGGATTGTTGGTCTGGCCGCCGACGGCGGACCAGCCGGAGACGGACTTGGTCGAGCGGAAGTTGGCCCACTCGCTGAGGTTCGCCTTGCCGAGTAGGACTGCGCCTGCCGCGCGGAGCCGGCGGACCAGGGTGGCGTCGCGCGCGGGCGGGTCGCCGAGCAGCGCGCGGGAGCCAGCGGTGGTCTGTAGCCGGGCGGTGTCGACGTTGTCCTTGAGCAGCACCGGGATGCCGTCCAGCGGGCCACGGGTGTGGCCGGCTTTACGGCGTTGGTCGCTGGCCTTGGCCTGGGCGGCTGCGGTGGGGTCCAGCGCGATCACGGCGTGCAGTTTGGGGTCGATGCGGTCGATGCGGTGCAGGTAGGCGGCCGTCAGGTGGGCGGCGGTGAGGTTGCCTTCGGCCATTCGGCGTTGCAGGTCTGGGATGGTGGCTTGGTCCAGGGTTAGGCCGGAGCCTAGGTCTTGATCTTGGTCTTGGGCGGCGCTGGCGTTGGCGTTGGAGGGCAGGGCGCCTCCCTGGGCGGTGGTGGTGGATGGGGTTGCTAGGGCGGATGGGGTTGCGAGGGTTACGGCGGAGGTGAGCAGGACGGCGGTTAACGCGAGTCGGCGCACGCGGCCAGCCCACTCCCCGTGGGCTGGCGGGTCAACCCGCTGTTGGTAGGCGTTATGGGGGCTGTTTGATGGGTACGACGCTCTGGCCGTTTGATGGGTGAAGACGGGGGCGTGGGGTGCGGGGCGCGTGCGCCGTGGGGCGTGGGGTTACAGGACTGGGAGGAGGTTGCGGAGTTCGTAGGGGGTGACGCTGCGGCGGTAGCCGTCCCATTCTCGTTGCTTGTTTCGCAGGAAGAAGTCGAAGACGTGTTCGCCAAGGGCCTCGGCCAGGAGTTCCGAGTTCTCCATCTCGGCCAGGGCCTCGCCCAGGTTCTGCGGGAGGTGGGCGTAGCCGGCGGCACGCCGCTCCTGGTCGGTCAGGGACCACACGTCGTCCTCGGCGGCCGGGGGCAGCTCGTAGCCCTCCTGGACGCCCTTGAGGCCCGCGGCCAGTATCACCGAGTAGGCCAGGTAGGGGTTGCAGGCCGAGTCGAGGCTGCGGATCTCCACCCGGCGGGACGAGGCCTTGCCCGGCGAGTACATGGGGACGCGGACCAGCGCGGAGCGGTTGGCGTGGCCCCAGCACACGGCGGTGGGGGCCTCGCCGCCGACGATGAGGCGCTTGTAGGAGTTGACCCACTGGTTGGTGATCGCGGAGATCTCCCTGGCGTGCTTGAGCAGGCCGGCGACGAACGCCTTGCCGGTCGCGGACAGCTCGTAGGGGTCCTCCGCGTCGTAGAAGGCGTTGCGGTCGCCCTCGAACAGGCTGACGTGGGTGTGCATCGCCGAACCCGGCTGGTCGGTGAACGGCTTGGGCATGAAGGACGCGCGCACGCCCTGGGTGATCGCGACCTCCTTGACCACGTACCGGAAGGTCATCACGTTGTCGGCCATGGTGAGCGCGTCGGCGTAGCGGAGGTCGATCTCCTGCTGGCCGGGCGCCGCCTCGTGGTGGCTGAACTCCACCGAGATGCCCATCGCCTCAAGGGCCTCGATGGCCAGGCGGCGGAAGTGCGTCGCGGTCTCGTGGCTGGCCTGGTCGAAGTAGCCGCCGATGTCCGCGGGCTCGGGCTCGCGTCCGTCCGCCGGCAGGTCGCGGAGCAGGAAGAACTCCATCTCCGGATGCACGTAGCAGGTGAACCCGGCCTCGCTGGCCTTGGACAGCACGCGGCGCAGCACGTGCCTCGGGTCGGCCCAGGACGGCGAGCCGTCCGGCATGGCGATGTCGCAGAACATCCTGGCCGAGTAGTGGTCGCCGGACGGCGTCTGCCACGGCAGCACCTGGAAGGTGGCCGGGTCGGGCTTGGCGACCATGTCCGACTCGTAGACCCGCGAGTAGCCCTCGATCGCCGAGCCGTCGAAACCGATGCCTTCCGAGAAGGCGCCCTCGAGCTCGGCCGGCGCGACGGCAACGGACTTGAGGAAGCCGAGCACGTCGGTGAACCACAGCCGGACGAACCGGATGTCGCGTTCCTCGAGCGTACGCAGCACGAACTCCTGCTGGCGATCCATAGCGCGCAGCCTAAGTAGTCCGCGTTAACAGCATGTTGCACGGCGCGCCGCGATCGGCCGACGGACTCTCAGGGAGGAGGGTGGATACTCGCGGGCATGTCGACCCGTCGTGCCTTGCTCGGATCCCTCGCCGTCGCCGCCGCACTGGTCACGGGCTGTCAGCCGTCGGCCTCCGGGCCGTCCGGCAACACCAACTCGCTGCCGGACGGCGCCCAGCTGCTGACGAAGTCGGCCGCGACGATGCGCACGGTGGACACCGCGCACTTCACCATCAAGGTGGACGGCGAGCTGCCCGGCATCTCCGTGCAGAACGCCGAGGGCGACCTGACCCGCGCCGGCACCGCCAAGGGCAGCGGGAAGATCCGCGAGCTCGGCCAGCTGGTCCAGGTCGACTTCGTGCTGACCGCCGACAGTCTCTATCTGAAGGGGCCAACCGGTGGCTTCCAGCAGCTGCCCGCCTCGCTGACCAGCACGATCTACGACCCTTCCGCGATTCTCAACCCGGACAAGGGCGTCGCGAAGGTGCTGGGCAGCGTGCAGGGCGGCAAGACCGAGAGCGTCGACACGGTCGGCGGCGTCGAGGTCTATGTGGTGTCGGGCAAGGTGCCGAGGGACGTGGTGTCCGGGCTCGTGCCGGGGATCACCACGGATGTGACGGGCAAGCTGTCGGTGACCAAGGACGACAAGGCGCAATTGCTGCGGGCGCACTTCGACGTGCCTGGCAAGGACGGTAAGAGCAGCGGCGTCGATGTGAACCTATCCGATCTGAACAAGCCGGTCACGATCAACGCGCCGTCGTGACCTCGGCCGGTCTTGGAGCCGACGTGGTGCTGCCCGCTAGTGCGGTGTCCGGGAACGTTGTCGGTGGCCTTCCGGGA
>NZ_VUOB01000149.1 GCF_008386585.1 Solihabitans fulvus | reverse complement strand
GCACACCAACCCCAACGCGATGCGCACCATCGAGCAGGGCAACTCCCTGTTCACCAACGTGGCGCACACCGACGACGGCGACGTCTGGTGGGAGGGCAAGGGCGAGCCGCCCGCGCACCTCACCTCGTGGAAGAAGCAGGACTGGACGCCGGACTCCACCGAGCTGTCCAGCCACCCGAACTCCCGCTACTGCACGCCGATCGAGCAGTGCCCGATCAAGGCGGCCGAGTGGGACGACCCCAACGGCGTGCCGATCTCGGCGATCTTCTTCGGTGGCCGCCGCGCCACCACGATCCCGCTGATCACCGAGTCCCGGGACTGGCAGCACGGCACCTTCATGGGCGCCACGCTGTCCAGCGAGACCACCGCCGCCGCCGTCGGTCAGGTCGGCGTGGTGCGCCGCGACCCGATGGCGATGCTGCCGTTCATCGGCTACAACGCCGGCGACTACTTCCAGCACTGGCTGGACACCGGCAAGCACGCCGACTCGACGAAGCTGCCGAAGATCTTCTACGTCAACTGGTTCCGTCGGGCCGAGGACAAGCACTTCCTGTGGCCCGGGTTCGGTGAGAACGCCCGCGTGCTGAAGTGGGCCATCGAGCGGATCGAGGGCAAGGCC
>NZ_VUOB01000015.1 GCF_008386585.1 Solihabitans fulvus | reverse complement strand
GTGTGCGAGTTCGCCGTCGGTCCCTGGAGGCGCAGGAGGGTGACGGAGCGAAGCGGAGTCGCCCGAGAAGCCGAAGGGGCCGACTTGAGGCGAACTCGCCGGCCGAGCGAAGCGAGGCCCAAAAAACACAGGTAGTCCAGAAACCGGGCAGCGAGCGAAGCGAGTCGCCGGCCGGGGCGTACTCACCTATCAAGCGGCCGGGGCCGTCCCCACCCAAAAAAACGGCCAGAGCGCCCGCCCCGTCAAACGGCCAGAGCGTCCTCAAAGACAAAGACAAAAGACGGCAGGGCTCGTTCCACGTGGAACGGGCCCTGCCGCTTCTGAAACGTCGAATACGCAACTACGCCTGGCGGAAGACCACCACGCGCCGCTGCGGCTCCTCGCCTTCACTCTCGCTGTGCACGCCGGCAACGGCCGCAACGGCGTCGTGCACGACCTTCCGCTCGAACGGCGTCATCGGGTGCAGTCGCACCCGCTCGCCGTCGGCAGCCACCTTCTCGGCGGTGGTCTTGCCCAGCTCCGCGAGTTCGGCGCGACGGCCTGCGCGCCACTGCGCGATGTCCAGCATCAGCCGGCTGCGCACGCCGGTCTCCTGCTGGACGGCCAGCCTGGTGAGTTCCTGTAGCGACTCCAGCACGTTGCCGCGCGGGCCGACCAGCTTCTCCAGGTCCTCGCCGCCCTCGATGCTCACGACGGCCCGACCGGCCTCCACATCGAGGTCGATGTCGCCGTCGTAGTCGAGCAGGTCCAGCAGCTGCTCCAGGTAATCGCCGGCGATGTCGCCTTCCTGAACGAGCAGATCCTCCGTGCTGCCGGAGGAACGCTCGGCGGCACCGTCGCCGGTCTCCTCGGGAGCCGCGTCCTCGTCCTGCCGTTCAACGTCGGTTGCCTGCAACGTCTCCGACACGATCACTCCTCTCCAGGGCTGGCGCCCCGACCCGACGAGTCGGGTCTAACGACGCTTCTTGTTGCCCTGCTTCTTGCCGCGGGGATGGTCCGAGATCAGACCGGGAATCTCTGGGGACTGGCCGTTTGCCGTCTTCTTCACGCTTCCCGCCGCGTCACCCGACTTCGCGTCGCCCGACTTCACATCAGCGGCCTTCGCGTCAGCCAGCTTCGCATCAGCGGCCTTCGCGTCGCCCGACTTCGCGTCGGCGACAGTCGCATCGGCGACAGTCGCGTCAGCGGCCGGTCGCTTCTTCACCTGGCTCGGCTTCTGGCCTGGCTTGGGAGCCAGTGCTTGGCGTTGCGCGACGGCGGCGGACTTCTTCTCGTCTTCCTCGGCGTCGATCTTCCGGTAGACGACGTGCTGCTGGGCGAGCGTCCAGCCGTTGTTGGCCAACCAGTACAGCAGCAGGCCGATCGGGAAGAAGGCACCGAACGCGAGCACACCCAGCGGGAAGATGTACATCGTCAGCTTGTTCATGATCGCGGTCTGCGGGTTCTCCGCGGCGCTGGCCTGCTGGCGCGCCACCGAGTGCCGCGCGGTGAAGTGCGTCGCGATGCTCGCCACGATCATCAGCGGCACGCACACGAAGATCACGGCCGTGCGCGTGGTGCTGTACAGGTCGAGCTGGCCGTCCTTCATGCCGATGTAGGTCAGCAGGTTCGCGCCGAACAGCTTGGCGTGCACGAAGGAGTCGACGCCGGCCTTGTCGAAGAAGTAGTTCTCGTTCTGGCCTGGCACGAACGACCGGATCACGTGGTTCAGGCCGATGAAGACCGGGACCTGGAGCAGCATCGGCAGGCAGCCGCCGAGCGGGTTGACCCCGTGCTCGGACTGGAGCTTCTGCATCTCCGCCGCTTGCTTCTGCCGGTCGTTCGCATACTTCTTCTTGATCTTCTGTAGCTCGGGCGCGAACTCCTGCATCTTCCGCATCGAGCGCACCTGGCTCACGAACGGCTTGAACATCACCGCGCGCAGCGTGAAGACCAGGAAGATCACCGCGAGGGCCCAGGCGACACCGCTGGAAGGGCCGAAGACGTGACTGAATACCCAGTGCCAACACCAGAGGATGAAGGACACCGGGTAGTAGATGATGTCGAGCACGGGAACTACTCCTCGGCAGGGGTGTTAGGGACCCGGTCAGACGCCCCGGCCTCGCGGGTCCGCCTGGGTGGAACGGGGTCCAAGCCTCCAGGGTGCCAGGGTCCGCAGCGGGCGAGCCGGCGGACAGCCAGCCAGGACCCTCTCAGCGCACCGTGGACGGTCAACGCCTCCACCGCGTAGGCACTGCAACTCGGATGGAAACGACAGCTTGGTGGCAGCAGCGGCGAGAGCGTTCGTCGGTAGACGTGCACCGGGAGCAGCAGCAGCCTCGCCGCAAGGGTCGGCCGGTCGGCCTCGGGCCGTTCCGTCGCCGTGCCCGCGCCGAGAGACTCCCGCGGCGCGCTCACTCGGCGCCGCCGGATCCGCTCGTCGAGCCGAGCTTGAGCCTGCGGAGCGCGGCGTCCAGGTCGACGCCAAGATCCGCGCTCGACGCCTCTGCCGACGGCGGCAGCGCGCGGATCACGAGCGCGCTGCCGGCCGGCAACACGCCGATCCGGTCGCGCACGAGATGCCGCAGCCGCCTGGCGACCCGGTGTCGAACCACCGAGTTCCCGACGGCCTTGCTCACGACGAAGCCCACCTTGGCCGGCTGCGAGCCGGTCAAGGTGGGCGTTCCTCGCGTGTCGTGCTGCCGTGACGACGCCGACTGCTCCAGCGCCGAACTCGTCAGCGCATGCAGGACGAGCCGGGGCCGGCCTGCGCGGCGGCCCCGGCGAACCACCAGGCCGAAGTCCTGGCTGTGGGTCAGCCGGGCGGCCGCTGGGAGCACGGCGCGGGGATCGTCAGGCGGACAGTCGGTCGCGGCCCTTGCCGCGCCGGGCAGCCAGGATGGCGCGGCCGGCGCGAGTGCGCATGCGCAGCCGGAACCCGTGGGTCTTGGCGCGACGACGGTTGTTGGGCTGGAAGGTGCGCTTACCCTTGCTCACGGTCGGATCTCCCGGTGCTGACTACCAAGCAGGTCTGTGGTGTTGTCCCCTGCCAGCGTCCGGCACGCGGGCAGGACCAACACTGCACGGGCACAACAAACGCACCCGTCGCTAGCGGGAGACCTTTCGAGGGTACGCAGGCCGGTCCCCGCATCTCAAATCGGGTCGCCGTTTGGGATCTGGCCCACACCCGGACCGCCGAGCGCCAGGCAAGGCGGCAGCTGTGAAAAACCGTCGTCTTGTGGCGAGTCCCGGCCCTTGTTAGCGTGCAGCCTCCGCGGTTTCGGGTTCGGGGAATGGGAGTCCCTCGGCCTCTTCGCTCGGCGGGTGGGAGTCGACAGGTTCCCCTGCGTCCCGGCGTACTTTCGTGCACAGTTGTGGACAACTCTGTGGATACCTCTATTCTCCGTGTCCACGTGCCGGGTTCGGCGGAGCCACGTCAGGAGCCGTGGCAAGCGTTCGCCGACCGGCGGGCGACATGCCATTTGAGGGGAGGGGAGCGCGGAGGTGTCCGACCACCAGACTGACCTGGGTCTCGTGTGGGCGCAGGTGGTGCTGGAGCTGTCCGCCGGCACCCTTTCCCCGCAGCAACGGGCCTGGATGCGGGTGACGCGTCCGATCGGTCTGCTCGACGGCACCGCGCTGCTCGCCGCGCCGAGCGACTTCGCCAAGGAGGCGATCGAGCGCGCGCTGCGCGAGCCGATCACCGACGCGCTGTCCCGCCGGCTCGGCCGGGCCGTCTCGCTTGCCGTCAAGGTCGACTCGCCCGAGCTGGTGCCGACGCCCGCGCCCGTCGGGGCGAGTATGACGCCGGTTGGGCCGCCCGATCTTGGGCGCAACTTCAGTGCGCCTATGCCACCGCAGGACGTGGTGGTTGGTCAGGTCGGTCAGGGTGGTCCTGGTACTGGTGGTCAGGTTGGTCCCGGTGGCGCCGCGGGGAGCGACGAGGCCGATACGGAAGACGAAGTGGATGAGGAGCGCGAGGCGCTCGCCACCGTCCACGAGATCTGGCCCACTTTTAGCGGCACGGCGCCGGCCAGCGGCAGCCCGTTCACCAAGCCGGCGCACCCGCCGAGCGCGCACTCCAGGCTGAACGAGAAGTACACGTTCGAGACGTTCGTCATCGGCGCGTCCAACCGGTTCGCGCACGCCGCGGCCGTCGCCGTGGCCGAGGCGCCCGCCAGGGCCTACAACCCGCTGTTCATCTGGGGTGAGTCCGGCCTCGGCAAGACCCACCTGCTGCACGCGGTCGGGCACTACGCCCAGCGGCTGTTCCCCGGGATGCGGGTGCGGTACGTCTCGACCGAGGAGTTCACCAACGACTTCATCAACTCGCTGCGTGACGACCGCAAGGTCGCCTTCCAGCGCCGCTACCGGGACATCGACGTGCTGCTCGTCGACGACATCCAGTTCCTGGAGGGCAAGGAAGGCACGCAGGAGGAGTTCTTCCACACGTTCAACACCCTGCACAACGCGAACAAGCAGATCGTGGTGTCCTCGGACCGGCCGCCCAAGCGGCTGGAGACCCTGGAGGACCGGCTGCGCACGCGGTTCGAGTGGGGCCTGATCACCGACATCCAGCCGCCCGAGCTGGAGACGCGGATCGCCATCCTGCGCAAGAAGGCCGCGCAGGACCGGCTGGCCGCGCCCGCCGAGGTGCTGGAGTTCATCGCGGCCCGCATCGAGCGCAACATCCGCGAGCTCGAGGGCGCGCTGATCCGGGTGACCGCGTTCGCGTCACTGAACCGGCAGCCGGTGGACGTGCAGCTGGCCGAGATCGTGCTGCGCGACCTGATCCCTGACTCGCACGCGCCGGAGATCACCGCGCCGACGATCATGGCCGTGACGGCGGAGTTCTTCAGCGTGTCGATCGACGACCTGTGTGGGCCGAGCAAGACCAAGGCGCTGGCGCAGGCGCGCCAGATCTCGATGTACCTGTGCCGGGAGCTGACCGACCTGTCGCTGCCCAAGATCGGCCAGACCTTCGGCGGACGCGACCACACGACGGTCATGTACGCGGACAAGAAGATCCGCAAGGAGATGGCTGAGCGGCGCAAGATCTACGACCAGGTCCAGGAGCTGACGTCGCGCATAAAGCAGCGAGCTCGCAAGCTGTCCTGACGCTCTCAAGTAGGTACGACGCTCTGGCCGTTTGACGGGTAGGGCGCTCTGGCCGCTTTTTGGGTGGGACGCCCCGGCCGTCTGATAGGTGAGGACGACGCCCCGGCCGGCGACTCGCTTCGCTCGCTGCCCGGTTTCTGAGCTACCTGTGTTTTTTGGGCCTCGCTTCGCTCGGCCGGNNCGAACTCGCACACCCCGCACCGTCACAAAGTGGAAAAGCGGAGCGCTGGGCGCTGGGCGTGGGCCCGCGCCGTCTCCAGGTGATGACGCTGGCGCAGGCGTGCGCCGTCGCCCGGAGAGGACGGTGGCGCGGGGTGGGGCGTCGTCTGGTGACGGCGGTGGCGCGGGCTGAGGGCGGGTGTGAGGCCCCCTGGGGGACGGCTGTGTCTTTCTGTTGGGGTGGGGCGGTTGGGGCCGGGGGTCGGCTAGAAAGTCCTTCGTGTGTTGCTGGCGGGCGCGGACACCCCGCGCATCGCTTGGGTGGTTCGGGCGCGTCGCGGTGGTGCCCCTTGGGGCGGACGCGGGATCCTTTCTGTTCGGGTGGGGCAGTCGCGCGCGGGGGACGGTCAGAAAAACTCGGGTCGCGCGTCGGTTGGTGGCGGTCGTCGGCGCGCCTCGCCGAACTTTTCTCAGCACTCGCCGGGCGGTCGCCCGGGGCCTCAAAACTGCTCGGCGGTCGGTGGGGGCGATGCCCTTGGGCGGGCTCGCGCGGGCTCGGTGGGGGCGGGGCGACCCCTGTTCGCGCGGGAACTTTTCTCACCGGGTTCGGGGTCCAGGGCTGTCCTCAAGCCAGAAAAGTTCGCCGATCGGGGGAGAGTTGGACCACCGGAGGCCTGTGCACGGCCTGGGTATGGAGACACCAACATCTGGGGATGGCTGTGTGGACAGCTCGGCGGTTCTGTGGACCGAACGGAGCAGCGCCGGAGTTGTCCACGGGTCGCCCGACTTGTCCACGGACGATCACGACGGTTCGTCCACACCGGTTCGACCGTCTGGACCAGCCAAGACAGGCGTTGTCCACACAATCCACAACGCTTACTACTACTGCTGTCTTTGTCTCTTCCAAGAGATGAACAGATTAAAAACAGGGGGCGGCCGAAGTTGGGGACATCTCGCTCCGAGGCGATGCCGGACCCCGAGGGCGCTTCGAGCCCCGAGATGACGAGGCGGCCTCGCACGCTCTACGGTGGAGCGACCGCGCCAGCGGATCGGCTGCCCAGCGGCCCACGACTGCGGACCAGCCAGCCACCACGCGGACCCGACTCCTTGAGCCACATGCGTTGACCCGACCCGCCTTGTCGGTCGTGCCGACTCCGGAAAGGACGCCCCATGAAGATCCGCGTCGAGCGCGACGGCCTCGCCGACGCCGTCGCCTGGGTCGCGCGCAGCCTGCCGTCCCGGCCGCCGGTTCCCGTCCTCGGTGGTGTGCTGCTCGATGCCGGTTCCTCTGACGGGGAACCCGGCGACGCCCTGACCGTCTCCGGATTCGACTACGAGGTCTCCGCGACGGTCGGCGTGCCGGCCACCATCGCCGACGGCGGCCGGACTCTGGTGTCCGGCCGGCTGCTCGCCGACATCACCAAGTCGCTGCCGAACCACCCGGTGGAGATCTCCGTCGACGGTTCGCGGATGACGATCACCTGCGGCAGCTCCCGGTTCAGCCTGCCGACCATGCCGGTCGAGGACTACCCGCAGCTGCCGGCGATGCCGCAGCTCGCCGGCGAACTTCCCGGCGAGGTCTTCGGCGCGGCAGTCGCCCAGGTCGCCATCGCGGCCGGCAAGGACGACACGCTGCCGATGCTCACCGGCGTCCGGTTGGAGATCGGCGAGGGCAAGCTCGTCCTGGTCGCCACCGACCGGTTCCGGCTCGCCATGCGCGAGTTCCCGTGGGAGCCCAACGACTCCGTCGCCGACACCGCGGTCCTCGTGCCGGCCCGCACGCTGGCCGAGGCGGCGAAGACGCTGGGCACCTCGGGCGGTCGGATCGAGCTCTCGCTCGCGGCGAACGACGGGCTGCTCGGCCTGTCCGGTGCCGGCCGGCGCACCACCACCCGGCTGCTCGACGCCGACTTCCCGAAGTACCGGCAGCTGCTGCCGAGCGAGCACAGCGCCGCGGCCGTCATCGAGGTGGCCCCGCTGGTCGAGGCGATCAAGCGCGTGTCGTTGGTCGCCGAGCGCGGCACCCAGGTCCGGCTGGAGTTCGTCGACGCCGGCCTGAAGCTGTCCGCGGGCGGCGACGACGAGGGTTCTGCCGAGGAGGAGCTGCCCGTCGAGTACACCGGCGAGCCGGTGACGATCGCGTTCAACCCCGGCTACCTGCTCGACGGCCTCGGCGCGCTGCACACCGACAGGGCACATCTGTCGTTCACCACGCCGAGTCGCCCGGCGCTGCTCAAGCCCGTGGACGAGGATGGCAACGTGGCCGCCGGCTACGTGTACCTGCTGATGCCCGTGCGGCTGCCCGGCTGACCGACCAGTCGGCCCACCGAACACCCGGCCGCCGGACCCATCGGCGGACGCAGGATGGCCCACCCGTGGGTGGGTCGCGCTCAACTGGAAGGACAGCGATCGTGCAGCTCGGACTCGTCGGCCTTGGCAAGATGGGCTTCAACATGCGCGCGCGGTTGCGCGAGGCCGGCCACGACGTGGTCGGTTACGACCGCAACCCGGAGGTCAGCGACACCGGTTCGCTGGCCGAGCTGGTGCAGAAGCTGGACGCCCCTCGTGCCGTGTGGATCATGGTGCCGGCCGGCGAACCGACCAGGCAGACCGTCCACGAGCTCGGCGAGCTGCTGTCCGACGGCGACCTGGTCATCGACGGCGGCAACTCCAGGTTCACCGATGACAAGGCCAACGCCGCGCACCTGGCCACCAAGAAGATCGGCTACCTCGACGTCGGCGTGTCCGGCGGCGTGTGGGGGCTGGCCAACGGTTACGGCCTGATGGTCGGCGGCGACGCCGAGCAGGTCGAGCGGGTCATGCCGATCTTCGACGCGCTGCGCCCGGAGGGTCCGCGCGAGGAGGGCTTCGCGCACGCGGGCTCCGTCGGCGCGGGCCACTTCGCGAAGATGGTGCACAACGGCATCGAGTACGGCCTGATGCAGGCGTACGCGGAGGGCTTCGAGCTGCTGGACGCCTCCGAGATGGTCACCGACGTGCCCGCCGTGATCAAGGCGTGGCAGCGCGGCACCGTCGTCCGGTCCTGGCTGCTGGACCTGCTGGTCAAGGCGCTGGACGAGGACCCGGAGCTGGACGACCTGACCGGCTACGTCGAGGACTCCGGCGAGGGCCGCTGGACCGTCGAGGAGGCGATCAACCACGCGGTGCCCGCGCCGGTGATCTCCGCCGCGCTGTTCGCCAGGTTCGCCTCGCGGCAGACCAACTCGCCGGCCATGCGCGCGGTCGCCGCGCTGCGCAACCAGTTCGGTGGGCACGCCGTGCACAAGGCCGGGCCGAGCGCCGGCAACTGAGCAGTCGAGGTGTACGTCCGGCAGCTTCAGGTCAGCGACTTCCGGTCCTGGGTCCAGGCCGATGTCGCGTTCGAGCCAGGCGTCAGCGTCCTGGTCGGGCAGAACGGCCAGGGCAAGACGAACCTGGTCGAGGCGTTGGGTTACGTGGCCACCCTTGGTTCGCATCGGGTGGCCACGGACGCGCCGCTGGTCCGGCACGGGGCCGAGCACGCCGTGGTGCGTGCCGCGGTGGTCAACGACGGGCGTGAGCTGCTGGTCGAGTTGGAGATCACGCCTGGGCGGGCCAATCGGGCTCGGGTGAACCGGGGGCCGGTGCCTCGGCCCCGCGAGGTGTTAGGGATCCTGCGGACGGTGTTGTTCGCGCCGGAGGATCTTGCGCTGGTGCGCGGCGATCCCGGCGAGCGGCGCCGGTGCCTCGACGAGCTGTTGGTTTCGCGGGCGCCGAGGTATGCCGGGGTGCGCGCGGACTACGAGCGGGTGTTGAAGCAGCGCGGTGCCCTGTTGAAGACGGCGGGCGCGGCGCGGCGGGCCGGGGGCAAGGGGGACATCCGCACGCTGGACGTGTGGGACGGCCACCTGGCCAGGCACGGTGCCGAACTGCTCGCCGGCAGGCTCGACCTGGTCGCCGACCTGGCGCCGCACGTGACCAGGGCGTACGCGGACGTGGCTCCCGAGTCGCGGCCTGCGGTGATCGGCTACCGGTCCTCGCTTGGCGACGCGCTGCCGGAGGGGGTCGGGCGGCCGGACGGCCCGCGCGCGGACCTGGCCGCGTTGGAGGCAGCGCTGCTGGAGGAGCTGGGTCGGGTGCGTTCGCAGGAGGTCGACCGGGGCGTGTGCCTGGTCGGCCCGCACCGCGACGAGCTGGAACTGGCGCTCGGCGAGCTGCCGGCCAAGGGCTACGCCAGTCACGGAGAGTCATGGTCGTTCGCGCTCGCGCTGCGGCTCGGCGCGTACGAGTTGCTGCGTGCGGACGGGAGCGAGCCGGTGCTGGTGCTCGACGACGTGTTCGCCGAACTGGACCGGCGAAGGCGGCAGCAGCTGGCCAAGGTCGCGTCGGCGGCGGAGCAGGTGTTGGTGACCGCGGCGGTCGGCGAGGACGTGCCGGACGAGTTGGCCGGGGCCCGCTACGAGGTGCGCGACGGCGAGGTGCGACGTGCCAGTTGACGGCGAATCGGGCCGCGCGGGCGGGCGACGGCCTGTGCACGGCCCCACTGTGACCCATCGCACATCTGGGGACAACCCTGTGGATGGTGTGGATAACTCCGTCACATCCGCAGATCGAGCGGGTGCAGAAACGGACAAAACTCCGGCAAAGTTCACTCAAGGGAGTGGACCTGTCCCCAATGTTGGTGATTCTGGGGAAGAACCCCTACGCGGACCGGATCTGGCCAGGGCGGCCCTGGAGTCGGCCCGCGCCGCGGCGAAGGCGCGCGGGCGGGTGCCCGGCAAGCGTGGCGCGGCGGGTTCGACCGGCCGCAGGCGCCGCAGGTGGTCGGGGCCGAGGGCGGACGATCGGGATCCGCAAACGCTTGGCAGGCTCGCGGCGAGGATCGCCGCCGAGCGCGGCTGGACCGAGAATCTCACCGGCGGGCAGGTCTTCGCGAAGTGGCCGAGACTGGTGGGGGAGGACGTCGCCCAGCACGCTAAGCCGATCGCTCTGCGTGACGGTGAGCTGACCGTGCAGGCCGCCTCGACCGCGTGGGCGACCCAGTTGCGGCTGCTCCAGCGGCAGCTGCTGGCCGGCATCGCGGCGGGTGTCGGGCACGGCGTGGTGAAGCGGCTCAAGGTGCAGGGTCCGGCGGCGCCGAGCTGGCGATACGGCCCACGGCACGTGCCGGGCCGGGGCCCTCGCGACACCTACGGCTGATCCTTTCAGGCCGGCAGAGCCCATTCTGTGGCTCGCTGAACGCACACGAGCGGTTTCGGGGCGACCGGGGTGGCGATGGCCCTAGTCGGCGTTCGGTTCAGGGACCCTGTGACCAATCTAGGGGTGTCCTTGGGCACTTCTAGCGCAGGCGGCCCAGTAGAATCACCAGTAGCGTGACCGTCAGCGTTCGCGAGACGAGGAGACACCAGGCCCGTGACAGACAAGAAGAACGAGTACAGCGCGTCTTCGATCACCGTCCTGGAGGGCCTGGAGGCGGTTCGCAAGCGTCCCGGTATGTACATCGGCTCCACCGGTGAACGCGGCCTGCACCACCTGGTCCAGGAGGTCGTGGACAACGCGGTCGACGAGGCGATGGCCGGCTTCGCCACCAGGGTCGAGGTCACGCTGCTCGCCGACGGCGGCGTGCGCTGCGTGGACGACGGCCGAGGCATTCCCGTCGACATGCACCCCGTCGAGAAGCGGCCCGCCGTCGAGGTCGTGCTGACCACGCTGCACGCGGGCGGCAAGTTCGACAGCGACTCCTACGCCGTGTCCGGCGGCCTGCACGGCGTCGGCGTGTCCGTGGTGAACGCGCTGTCCACCAGGCTCGACGTGGAGATCCACACGAGCGGCTACGTGTGGACCCAGCGGTACGAGAACACCCAGCCGGCGCACGAGCTGCACAAGGGCGAGCCGACCGACCGCACCGGAACCAGCATCAGCTTCTGGGCCGACCCCACGATCTTCGAGACCACGACCTACAGCGTGGAGACGATCGCGCGGCGCCTCCAGGAGATGGCCTTCCTCAACAAGGGCCTGACCATCGTGCTGCGCGACGAGCGGGTCGCCGAGGTCGAGGACGAGGCCGACGCGGAGGGCAAGCAGGCCAGGGTCAAGGAGCGCACCTTCCACTACCCCGGCGGGCTGGTGGACTTCGTCAAGCACATCAACGCCACCCGCGAGGCCGCGCACCCCACGGTGGTCTCCTTCGAGGCCAAGAGCGACGGCCTCGAGGTCGAGGTCGCGATGCAGTGGAACAACGGCTACACCGCCTCGGTCTACACCTTCGCCAACACGATCAACACGCACGAGGGCGGCACCCACGAGGAGGGCTTCCGCGCCGCGCTGACCAGGGTGGTCAACGAGTACGCGCGCGAGAAGAAGCTGCTCAAGGAGAAGGACACCAACCTCACCGGCGACGACGTGCGCGAGGGCCTCGCCGGCATCATCTCGGTCAAGCTCAAGGAGCCCCAGTTCGAGGGCCAGACCAAGACGAAGCTGGGCAACAGCGAGGCCAAGTCGTTCGTGCAGAAGGCGTGCAACGAGCACCTTGCCGACTGGTTCGACCGCAACCCGGCGGAAGCCAAGATCATCATCAACAAGTCGGTCGGTTCGGCGCAGGCCCGCATGGCGGCCCGCAAGGCCAGGGAGCTGGTGCGCCGCAAGGGCGCGCTGGACATCGGCGGCCTGCCGGGCAAGCTCAAGGACTGCCGCTCGACCAACCCGGAGGAGTGCGAGCTCTACATCGTCGAGGGCGACTCGGCTGGCGGCTCGGCCAAGGAGGGCCGGGAGTCCATGTACCAGGCGATCCTGCCGATCCGAGGCAAGATCATCAACGTCGAGAAGGCCCGCATCGACCGGGTGCTCAAGAACAACGAGGTGCAGAGCCTCATCACCGCGCTCGGCACCGGCATCCACGACGAGTTCGACCTGTCCAAGCTGCGGTACCACAAGATCGTGCTGATGGCCGACGCCGACGTGGACGGCCAGCACATCCGCACGCTGCTGCTGACGCTGCTGTTCCGCTTCATGCAGCCGCTGCTCGAGCACGGCCACGTCTACCTCGCGCAGCCGCCGCTGTACAAGATCAAATGGCAGCGGATCGAGCCGGAGTACGCCTACTCCGACCGCGAGCGGGACGGCCTGATCGAGGCGGGCATCGCGAACGGCAAGAAGCTGGGCAAGGAAGACAACATCCAGCGGTACAAGGGCCTCGGCGAGATGGACGCCGAGGAGCTGTGGGAGACCACCATGGACCCGGCCAACCGGGTGCTGCTCCAGGTCACCATGGACGACGCGGCGACCGCGGACGAGCTGTTCAGCGTGCTGATGGGCGAGGACGTCGAGGCGCGCCGGTCGTTCATCACCCGCAACGCCAAGGATGTTCGCTTCCTGGACGTGTGACCTCCGGCCGGATGGTCCACAGTAGACAGATCGCGCCCGCGAAGAGGAAAGAAGGACCGTGACCGAGACGACCCTGCCCAGGGAGAACGACCGCACCGAGCCGGTCGACATCCAGCAGGAGATGCAGCGCTCGTACATCGACTACGCGATGAGCGTCATCATCGGCCGGGCGCTCCCGGACGTGCGTGACGGGCTCAAGCCGGTGCACGTGCGGGTGCTGTACTCGATGTTCGACTCCGGCTTCCGTCCGGAACGCGGCTACAACAAGTGCGCCCGCGTGGTCGGCGACGTGATGGGCAACTACCACCCGCACGGCGACTCCTCGATCTACGACGCGCTGGTCCGGCTCGCCCAGCCGTGGGCGATGCGCTACCCGCTGGTCGACAGCCAGGGCAACTTCGGCTCGCCAGGCAACGACCCGGCCGCCGCCATGCGGTACACCGAGTGCCGCCTCACGCCGCTGGCCATGCAGATGCTGGCGGACATCGAGGAAGACACCGTCGACTTCCGCGACAACTACGACGGTCGCATCCAGGAGCCGACCGTCCTGCCGTCGCGGATCCCTAACCTGCTGATCAACGGCAGCTCGGGCATCGCGGTCGGCATGGCGACCAACATCCCGCCGCACAACCTGCGCGAGGTCGCCGACGGCGTCGTCTGGGCGCTGGACAACTGGGACGCCTCCGACGACGAGACCCTCGCCGCGATGATGCAGCGGATCAAGGGCCCCGACTTCCCGACCTACGGGCTGATCCTCGGCACGCAGGGCATCGAGGACGCCTACCGCACCGGCCGGGGCTCGGTCCGCATGCGCGCCGTCGTCGACGTGGACGAGGACGCCAAGGGCCGGGTGATCCTGATCGTCACCGAGCTGCCCTACCAGGTGAACCCGGACAACCTGGTGGAGAACATCGCCGCGCTGGTGCGCGACGGCAAGCTCACCGGCATCGCGAACATCGCCGACGAGTCCAACAAGCGCAGCGGCATGCGCATCGTGATCACGCTCAAGCGGGACGCGGTCGCCAAGGTCGTGCTGAACAACCTCTACAAGCACACCCAGCTCCAGTACTCCTTCGGCGTGAACATGCTGGCGCTGGTCGACGGGGTGCCGCGCACCCTGCGGCTGGACCAGATGATCCGGCACTACGTGAAGCACCAGATCGAGGTCATCGTCCGGCGGACCAGGTTCCGGCTGCGCAAGGCCGAGGAGCGGGCCCACATCCTGCGCGGTCTGGTCAAGGCGCTGGACATGCTGGACGAGGTCATCGCGCTGATCCGCCGGTCGGACACGCCCGACCTGGCGCGCACCGGCCTGATCGAGCTGCTCGACGTCGACGAGATCCAGGCCAACGCGATCCTGGAGATGCAGCTGCGTCGGCTCGCCGCCCTTGAGCGGCAGAAGATCATCGACCAGTTGGCCGAGATCGAGCTGGAGATCGCGGACCTCCAGGACATCCTGGACAAGCCGGAGCGGCAGCGCAGCATCGTCCGCGACGAGCTGATGGCGATCGTGGACAAGTACGGCGACGACCGCCGCACCAGGATCATCCCGTTCGACGGCGACATGTCCATGGAGGACCTGATCGCGGTCGAGGACGTCGTCATCACCATCACCCGCACCGGCTACGCCAAGCGGACCAAGACCGACCTGTACCGGGCGCAGAAGCGCGGCGGCAAGGGCGTGCAGGGCGCGGCGCTCAAGCAGGACGACATCGTCGCGCACTTCTTCGTCAGCTCGACGCACGACTGGATCCTGTTCTTCACCAACAAGGGCCGCGTCTACCGGGCGAAGGCCTACGAGCTGCCGGAGGCCAACCGCAACGCGCGCGGCCAGCACGTGGCGAACCTGCTGGCCTTCCAGCCCGGCGAGGAGATCGCCCAGGTCATCCAGATCAAGGACTACACCGTCGCGCCGTACCTGGTGCTCGCCACCAAGAACGGCCTGGTGAAGAAGTCCAAGCTGGCCGACTTCGACTCCAACCGGTCGGGCGGTCTGATCGGCATCAACCTGCGCGACGACGACGAGCTGGTCGGCGCGGTGCTCTGCGCCGCGGAGGAGGACCTGCTGCTGGTCTCGGCCGACGGCCAGTCGATCCGCTTCCACGCCACCGACGAGGCGCTGCGGCCCATGGGCCGGGCCACCTCCGGCGTGCTCGGCATGCGGTTCAACTCCGGCGACGAGCTGCTGTCGATGGGCGTCGTGCAGGAGGGCCGGTTCGTCCTGGTGGCCACCGACGGCGGTTACGCAAAGCGCACGCCGCTCGAGGATTACCCCGTTCAGGGGCGTGGCGGCAAGGGCGTGCTCACCATTCAGCATGACCGTCGGCGTGGCAGGCTGGTGGGCGCGCTCATCGTCGACATAGATGACGAGCTGTACGCGATCACTTCTTCTGGCGGGGTCATCAGGACCAGCGCCAAGGAGGTGCGCAAGGCTGGTCGGCAGACCAAGGGAGTGCGGCTGATGAACATCGGCGAGGGCACCACACTCCTCGCCGTCGCGCGCAACGCCGACGAGCCCTCGGACGTCTCCAACGAAGAGGGGGGCTCGGCAGAGCCGGCCCAGCAGTAACACGGACGAGAGGCTAAGGACTGCTCGTGACTCCACCCGAGAACCAGGAACGTTCGGACTCCGGCTCCGGCACGAAGCCGGACACGACCTCGGTGATCACCTCGCCGAGTGAAGGAGCCGCGCCGGCGAACACTGCCAAGACAGTGGACGCCGCGGTCAAGGCGGCGCCGGCCGAACCGTCCTCGGGTGGAGGCGCGCAGCAGTCCTCGGCCGCGCAGCCCGGCACGGACGCGACGCAGGCCCTGCCGGTGCCGCCTGCCGACAACCACGCGCCGCCGGTCGAGCAGCACGCCGCGCCCGCGGCGCAGCCTGCCGACCTCGCCTCGTCGGCCCCGCCGCCGTGGCAGCGGGTCAGCAGTGACACTCACCACATCCAGCAGGACTCGCCAGCGGCCTACGTCCAGCACGGGGTGCATCCCGAGCAGGGCTTCCCCGCGGGGGACGCGGCCACGACGCGGGTGCGTCCGGTGGCCACCGGGGCCGCGGCCCCGCAGGGCGCTGGCGCGCGGACCTCGGTGAACCTCGGCGCGTCCGCCAACCGGCCGACGGCGGCCGCGCCGAGCGCGCGCCGCCCCGGCAGGGGGCCGAGGCGGGCCAGCCTCCAGGTGAAGCGGGTGGACCCGTGGTCGGTGCTGAAACTGGCCCTGGTGCTCAGCATCGCGCTGTTCTTCGTCTGGCTGGTGGCGGTCGGCGTGCTCTACGGCGTGCTGAACGGCATGGGCGTCTGGGAGCGGATCAACAGCACCGCCAACGAGCTGTTGCAGGGCAGCGGCGACCCCAGCTCGGTCCAGCCGCTGATCACGGCGGGCAACGTGTTCGGCGTCGCCGCGGTGATCGGCGCCGTGAACATCGTGTTGTTCACGGCGTTGGCCACGGTCGGGGCGTTCGTCTACAACGTGTCCGCGGACCTCGCGGGTGGTCTTGAACTCACTCTTTCCGAGAGGGAGTAACCCGGTTTGGGGCACGCCGGCCGGTGCTGTAATCTTGCCTGCGTTGCCCCGCGGGCCTATAGCTCAGACGGTTAGAGCACTTCGCTGATAACGAAGGGGTCGCTGGTTCGAGTCCAGCTAGGCCCACTCCCGCAGGTTCACAGGGTCAGCCGACCTTCGTGGGCACGCACCGCTCAGGAGGGACCAGACGTGAAGAAGCTTGCTTTGCTCGTGGCCGTGGCTGGTGCAGTCCTGCTGGTCGTGCGCAGGAACAAGTCCGCCAAGGCCGAGGCCGACCTGTGGCGCGAGGCCACCGCGCCGACCGAGAACTGATCCTTGCGGGCGGAGTTCGCCCGTTCCCTGTGGGGATGAGTCCGTCGATCTGACGGCTCGGACCCCAGGTAAGGGGACGTAGCTCAATTGGCAGAGCACCGCCTTTGCAAGGCGGGGGTTAGGGGTTCGATTCCCCTCGTCTCCACGATCTCGATGGGCTATCCGTGTTCGCGGAACGCGCTCACCCTGTCTCGATCGTTGTCACACTGGGGGGCCGAGCCCCCCAGACCCCCAGCCGGGAGGGCTTCGCCCCCCGGACCCTCCACTTCGGTGGTTGCCTCTTGTGGGTTCCTTGCCTTGGAGCCTGCTCTGGTGGGAGGCGTACCGCTGTTGGGTTTGTCTTCGACTTGGCCCGGATCCGTGAGGATCCGGGCCGTTGTCGTTTCAGGGGTTTGTCGGTTTAGGTGCTTGTCGACTTTGTGTGTCGGTTTGTCGATAGTGGGTTAGTGGGCCTGGGCTGGTTGCTGTTCCTTCTTGGCTCGGAGGGCCCTTAGCTGGTCAAGGGCCCAGGGGCCGGGGCCGACGAAGGCGATCAGGAGGAACGCCCAACAGAACATGGCGGCCGCCTCACCGCTGTTCTGGATGGGGAGCAGGGCCTTCGGCTGGTGCACCGTGAAGTAGGCGTAGGCCATCGAGCCCGAGCAGATCAGGGCCGCGTACCTGGTGCCGAGGCCGAGGGCGACCAGGGCTCCGCCGACCAGTTGGATCAGGGCGGCCCACCAGCTCGGCCACTGGCCGACCGGGATGGTGCCGCCCTTGACGCTGTGCCCACCGAGAACACCGAAGACCCCGGCCGCGCCGTGACAGGTGAACAGCACGCCGACCACGATGCGGAACAGGGCCACGATGTGATCTTTGCCTCGGTCCAGTAGTTGCATGAGCTTGCCCTTTCCACCTGTACCAGCAGTAGAGATTGGGCAGTGTTGCGCAGTACTTGAACGATCCACCACCGCCGTGTGGCGCACTCGGGCCTGTTAATGGTTAACGGTAGGACGCTCGGCGTGGCCGACGCTGATCGACTGGAGGTCGGGGCGCGGTCGCGCGGAAAAACTCTGCACAGCACGAATGGGCCGGTGTGTTGACCTTCGCCCGAACGGGTCTGGTTGACTTGCGGTGCTATGAGACGAGCACTGTCCCGCGCACTGCCCTCGTTGGTGTTGCTCGCCGCGGTCGCCGCGTGCGGGTCGACGCCCGCCGCGCAGTCTCCGCAGACCTCCAACCAACCCGCCACCAGCCGGTCGGCCCCGAGCAGTGCGGCGGCGCCGACCGGGCCGCCGCCCGCGCCGCAGCCGACCTCCGACGCGCCGTGCACCTACCTGGACAACAGGTTCGTCGCCGACGCCAACGGGCAGCTGGTCAACCACGTGCGAACGTCGGAGGACAAGCCTTACCCGACGTGCTTCTTCTACGGCAACCCCAAGGACATCCAGCTCACGGTCCGGGTCTACGTCGGGGACCCGAAGATCGCGACGGCCATCGTGGACCAGGCGGCGCCGAGGGCCAGCTCGGATCCGGCCGACGACATCGCCGGCTGGACCGGCGGGAAGATGCCGACCGCTGACGGCGCGGTCTACGCGGTGGCCAAGGGCGGCACCGCCGTGGTGGTGAACAGCGACCAGAAGCAGACCGTGAAGCCCCGCCGCGTCGTCGAGACAGTGATCAAGAACCTCAAGCTCTGACGCGGAACGAGCGTGGTGTGGCTGCCGGACCCGGCAGCCACACCTTGGAGTCGCGGGCTAGTGCGCCGCGCGGCCGTTGCTGGCGTGCTGGGTCTCCTGCGCGGTCGCGCCACGGTGCGCCGAGTCGTGGTTGTGCGAGGTCGGCTGCGTCGGCTGCTGCTCGTCGTCGTGCAGGTGCACCTCCTGCGGGCGGCGGGACAGCACGACGTAGCCCGCGGCGGCCGCGGTGGCGACCAGGCCGAGCACCCACGGCCACCTGCGGCGGCCCTTGGGCTGCTCGGCGCGGTAGTCCTTGCCGGCCTGCTTCGCGGCCTTGCGGACGTCCTTCGCGCGACCCTTCGCCTCGGACCGGATGTCCCTTGCCCTGTCCTTCGCCTCGGCGCGGAGGTCCTTCGCGCGGCCGATGGCCTTGGCGCGGAGGTCTCCCGCGCGGTCCGTGGACTCCGCGCGCGCCCGGTCGGCGGCGTGCAACACCTCGTCGCGGATGTCCTCCGCCTTGGCGAGCAGCTCGGCGCGCTTGCGGTCGCCCTTCTTCGCCAACCGCGTGCCCTGCTTGGCCAGCTCCTTGCGGGCTCGCCGGGTCGTCTTGCCGACCTCGTCGGCCTTGTCCACGAGCGTGTCGCGCAGCTGCTCCGGCGCGACACCGTGCTCCGCGAGCTTGTGCTCGGCCTTCGCGGCGACCTGCGCCGTGACCTCGGCACCGGCATGACCAGCGCGAACGGCACCCCGCCGCACCGCGCGCAGCCCGGTTCCGACGGCCTTCCCGACCGACTCTCCGGCGCGGGTCATGGCCTCAACCTCATCCATTATCTGCTCCAGAAGCTGTCGACGAATCACGATCCGTACCCGTCTATCGTGCCCCTTCCCCCGGTTTCCCGCCGATGGATGGCACGATGGTCGGGTGGCTGACAGCAATGAATCGCTCGTTGGGGCGAAGGTAACGGCGACCCTGCGCACCTCGCTGGGCGACATCCGACTGAACCTCTTCCCCGACCACGCCCCCAAGACGGTGGCCAACTTCGTGGGCCTCGCCGAGGGCACCAAGGCGTACACGGAGCCCAACGCCAAGGGCGAGTCCTCGGGTCCGTTCTACGACGGCACCCTGTTCCACCGCGTGATCGACGGCTTCATGCTTCAGACCGGCGACCCGACCGGCACCGGTCGCGGCGGTCCCGGCTACAAGTTCGCCGACGAGTTCAACAGCGAGCTCCAGTTCGACAAGCCGTACCTGCTGGCGATGGCCAACGCGGGCCCGAACAGCAACGGCTCCCAGTTCTTCATCACGGTGGCGCCGACGACCTGGCTGAACTTCAAGCACACCATCTTCGGCGTGGTCGCCGACGAGAAGTCGGAGCAGGTGGTCGACGCGATCGGCAAGACGCCGACGGGCGCCGGTGACCGGCCGGTCACCGACGTCGTGATCGAGCAGCTTGTGATCGAACGCGCCTGACCGGACGACGGTGACGACCCCTCCCGTTCCACCGGCCGATGGGCCGGTCGGGGCGCAGCCGGAACTGCCGGCGTGCGTGCGACATCCCGACCGGCCCACCGGCCTGCGCTGCGCCAGGTGCGAACGTCCGGCCTGCCCGGAATGCCTTCGCGAGGCCCCGGTGGGCTACCAGTGCGTCGACTGCGTCAACCAGGCGCGGCGGACCGTCCGCCGGCCGGTGACCGTGGCCGGTGCCGAGCTGGTCAGCAAGCCGGTGGTGACACCGGTGTTGATCGCGATCAACGTGGTGATCTTCGCGATCACAGCGGTCCAGGCGAAGAGCGTGTTCGACCTGCGGTCGTCGAACCTCTACGTCGACTGGCTGCTCTGGCCGCAACGCGCGTCGGCCGGCTCGTGGTGGAACCTGATCACCTCGGGTTTCCTGCACGTCAACCCCATCCACCTCGTCCTGAACATGGTGGCGCTGTGGGTGCTTGGCCGGGACATGGAGCTGGTGCTCGGCCGGGTTCGGTTCGTCGGCCTGTACGTGCTCGCGCTCATCGGCGGCGGCGTGTCGGTGTACCTGTTCGGCGCACCGGACGTGCCGGTCGTCGGCGCGTCCGGCGCGATCTTCGGGCTGATGGGCGGCCTGCTGGTCGCGCTGGTCCGGCTGCGGCTCGACCCGAAGTCGGCGATCGGCGTGATCGCGATGAACCTGATCATCAGCGTGTCGCTGCCGGGCATCTCGCTGCTCGGGCACCTCGGCGGCCTGGTGGTCGGGGCGGCGGCCACCGCTGGCCTGGTCTACGCGCCGCCCGCGCGCCGGACGCCGTTGCAGATCGCCACGATGGTGGCGCTGCTGGCCGTGCTCGTCGTGTTGATCGTGGTCCGCACGTCCCAGCTGGGCTGCCAGGACGTCGGCGTCGGGATCTACTGCCCCAGGGGCTAGGGGCCCAGAGGCTAGGGACGCAGCTCGCGCAGGGCCTCGAGGACGTCCTCGGGGTCCTCGCCGAGGTCGATCCTGGTGAGCACGACCAGGTGCTCCTCGCCGTCGGGCTCGCGGAAGTCCAGTTCGAGCACGGCCGTGGTGCGGGCCAGTCGCCTGCTGTGCACCAGGCGGGCGCTGACGTCCGGCCAGTCCCAGTGCCGGGCGCCGCGCAGCGTGCGGACCGTCAGCCCGGTCTCGTCGGCGGTCAGCCTCGGCCTGGCCACGGTGCCGTGCAGGGCCAGCAGGCCGAGGCAGACCGTGGCGACCGCCATCAGCAGCCGTCCTGGGGCGTTGTCGCGGAACAGGGCCAGCGCCAGCGCGCCGGCCGCGAGCACCCAGGCGAGGCCGACGAGCGCGGCCTGCGGGGACCATGTCCGTGCTGTCACGTCCGCAAGTGTTCCGTACTTCGGGCGGGATCCTGTGGACAACTGAAGCCCGTCACCGGCCCTTGTGCAAAATTGCGCAAGGTTGTCCACAGGGGTTGTCCCCAGTGGGGATGAGTTACACCCGTGTGTTTCGGTGACCGGCAGGTGAACTGGGTGAACTTGGGCTGAACGTGCAGCGACCCGGACGTGTGACACGTCCGGGTCGGTGGGCACGGTGCGTGATTCAGCGCCAGCGCATGGTCATCAGCAGGCCGGAGATCATCAGCGCGAAACCAATGCCGAAGTTCCACGAGCCGAGGTCCTTCATCACCGGGACCTTGTCGCCTGCGATGTAGTTCACCACCAGCCAGGCAAGACCGAGCAGCATCATCGCGAGCATCACCGCGATGTAGATCGGGTGTGACGGGCCGGCCGCCTTGACCTTGACGGGCGTGCGTCGATCGGCCGGCGCGGTGTAAACGGCCTTCTTGCGGACCTTGGACTTGGGCATACTGTCCTCGCCTGACGTCGAGCGCTCTGATCGTCAGTGGCCGTGACTTCACGTCCACTGCTGGGGCAACACGTTAACGTAACCGGGCGGGTCAGCGAACCACCTGTTGACCCGCTTTGTTCAGGTCCAGCCACGGCTCGGGAGGTTCCTCGGTGAGCGACGACCCACCGGCACCCAGAGCAACGCCTCCGGGTCCGCCGCCTCGGCGACCCCGTTCGCGGCAGGATCCACCACCTTCCGAGGCGGAACTGACGCAGCGGTTGCCAAGGTTAGATGACCGGCCGCAGCAGCGTCCCGCCGAACGGACCAGTTTCTCAGGCAGTCTGCTGCCGCCCGCGCCGCAGCGGCCGCCGAGGCCGCCGCAGGGCGCGATGCCGAGTCGTCCGCCGCTTGGCCCGCCCGGCCGGCCGCCGGTCCTGCCGCCGAGGGCCCGCGTGCCCGAATCACCCACAGAGGTGATTCCCCGGATCGAGGACGAGCCAGAACACGGGCTCTACGGCGGGCACGGGGAGTATGGGGACGAGGACGACCCCTACTACGACCACGACTACGACCACGACGAGGAGCTGGACGCGGACGAGCAGCCAGCACCGGATGTCCCGGCGGACGGGCCGGTGCGCAAGACGGTCCGCACGGTCGGCGAGCTGTTCATCACCGCCGGCCTGGTCATGCTGCTCTTCGTGATCTACGAGGTCTACGTGACCGACTGGATCTCGGCCGGCAAGCAGGCCGACGCGGCGGCGGAGCTGAACAAGGAGTGGGGCTCCAACACCGTCGGCGGCGACCAGCAGCGCAGCGCGCACTACTCGCTGGCCGACGGGCAGGGCTTCGCCAAGCTCTACATCCCGACGTTCGGCCCCGACTACAAGTTCACCATCGTCGAGGGCACCACCGACGCGGACCTGGAGATCGGGCCTGGGCACTACAAGGGCACCGCGCTGCCGGGCCAGCAGGGCAACTTCGCCGTCGCGGGGCACCGCGTCGGCAAGGGCGCGCCGTTCAACGACCTCGACCTGCTGAACTCCTGCGACGCCATCGTCATCGAGACGCAGACCGACTGGTTCGTCTACCGGATGCTGCCCAAGCAGGACGAGATCGCCGGCTGGGCCGAGGGCAAGGGCAAGGCGGCCAAGTGCGCCACCAACAAGGTGCAGCCGCTCGGCGCCCCCTACGACAAGACGGTCGGCCAGGAGATCGTGCTGCCTACCCAGGGCGCGGTGATCGCCCCGGTGCCCTACGGCCAGCCGCCGAGCGCGGGCCAGCAGGCGGCGCTGCTCACCCTGACCACCTGTCACCCGCAGTTCTCGGCGAAAGAGCGGTTGATCGTGCACGCCGTGCTGAGCAGGCAGATTCCGAAGGCGCAGCTCAAGGCCGGGGAGACGCCGCAGGAACTGAAGGAGCGTTGATGTACGCGTGGATCTGGCGGCACCTGCCGGGGCCGATCGCGCTGCGCATCGCGCTGGCCACGCTGCTGGTGCTCGCCGTGCTGGCGTTGCTGATGTTCGTGGTCTTCCCGTGGGCCGAGCCGAAGCTGCCGTTCAACCACGTCACGACCGGCTGAGGCCGCCGGGCTCCCCGCACACGTGTGCGCGGGGAGCCCGCGCCGGCTACTCGGTCCGGGAGATCGACACCAGCTGGTCGCGGTCGACGACCTTGATCCGCTCGCGGCCCGCCGCGGCGCCGAGCGCCAGCTCGTGGCCGTCGAGCCGCCGCCAGCCGTCCAGGGTGGTGAACGGGACGCCGCGCTGCGCCAGGAACCTCGGCACGGCGGCCGGGTCCGGCCTCGGCGGCTCGGTCAGCGTCGGCGCGTCCGCGAGCAGGCTCGTCACGGTCTCCAGCGCGTCGCCCTTGGTGTGCCCGATCAGGCCGACCGGGCCCCGCTTGATCCAGCCGGTCACGTACACGCCGGGCACGGCCAGCTCGTCGAGGTCGAGCACCCGGCCCGCCGCGTGCGGCACCGTGCCGGAACCGTGCTCGAAGGGCAGGTCGGCCAGGTTCGTGCCGAGGTAGCCGACCGCGCGGTAGACGGCCTGCACCGGCCAGTCGTGGAACTCGCCGGTGCCCTCGACGTTGCCGTCGCCGGTGAGCCTGGTGCGCTCGGTGCGCAGCCCGGTGACGTGCTCGTCGCCGAGGATCTCCACCGGGCTGTGCAGGAAGTGCAGGTGCAGCCTGCGCGGTCGGTCGCCGGGGTCCCGGATGGCCCACTCCTGGAGCGTCCGCACGACCATCTCGACCTGCTTGTTCGACCGGATCGAGGTCATGCTGCCCGCGTCGAACTCGATGTCCTCGGGGTGCACGATGACTTCCACGTTCGGCGAGTGGTCGAGCTCGCGCAGCTCCAGCGGCGTGAACTTGGCCTGCGCGGGACCGCGCCGCCCGAACACGTGCACGTCGGTGACCGGGCTGGCCAGCAGGCCCTGGTAGACGTTGTCCGGGATCTCGGTGCTCAGCAGCTCGTCGGCGGTCTTGGCCAGCACCCGCGCCACGTCGAGCGCGACGTTGCCGGCGCCGAGCACGGCGACCTCGCGCGCGTGCAGCGGCCAGGTCCTCGGCACGTCGGGGTGGCCGTCGTACCAGGAGACGAAGTCGGCGGCGCCGTAGCTGCCCGGCAGGTCGACACCCGGCACGTCCAGCTGCCGGTCGCGGTCCGCGCCGGTGCTGAAGATGACGGCGTCGTAGTGCTCGCGCAGGTCGTCGAGCTTGATGTCCACGCCGTACTCGACGTTGCCGAACAGCCGGATGCCCGGCCGCTCCAGCACCCGCTGGAGGGCATTGACGATTCCCTTGATCCTCGGGTGGTCCGGGGCGACGCCGTAGCGGATCAGCCCGTAGGGCGCCGGCAGGCGCTCGAACAGGTCGACGCTGACGGGGGTCTCCGCCTTGCTGAGAATGTCGGCGGCGTAGATGCCGGCCGGGCCCGCGCCCACGACCGCCACGCGCAGTGGGCGACTCATGCCATCGATAGTAAGTTAGGGTGCCCTAAAGATTGCCCTCCGGTGGGCAACCCCACAGCTCCGCACCCCGGCCCCCGCGCTCTAGGCTTAGCCAATGCGGGTCCTCGTGGTCGACAACTACGACAGCTTCGTCTACAACCTGGTCCAGTACCTGGCCCAGCTCGGCGCGGACTGTGAGGTGCGCCGCAACGACGCGGTCGACCTCGCCGAGATCGCCGAGTTCGACGGGGTGCTGATCAGCCCCGGCCCGAGCACGCCGGACCGGGCAGGCGCGAGCATGGACGTGATCCGGCACTGCGCGGACCGGCGGATCCCCGTGCTCGGCGTGTGCCTCGGCCACCAGGCCATCGGCGCGGTCTGGGGCGGCACCGTCGACCTGGCCCCCGAGCTGCTGCACGGCAAGACCAGCCAGGTGCACCACAACGGCAGGGGCGTGCTGGCCGGCCTGCCCGACCCGTTCACCGCGACCAGGTATCACTCGCTGACCGTGCTGCCCGACACCGTGCCAGCGGAGTTCGAGGTCACCGGCCGCACCGAGTCCGGCGTGGTGATGGCGATGCGCCACCGCGAGCTGCCCGTCGAGGGCGTGCAGTTCCACCCGGAGTCGGTGCTCACCGACGGCGGCCACCGCATGCTGGCCAACTGGCTCGCCGTGTGCGGCCACCAGGTGCCCGAGGGGACCGTCGCCGCGCTGGAGCAGGACATGCGCAGGCTCGCGGCGGCGGCCAGGATCTAGGCCGCACGGCCGGAACGCCGCACGGCCAGAACAAGGACTGGACAACGAGAAGGGAGCGGCCCGCAGCGGGCCGCTCCCTTCTCGTTGTGCGTCTGGTCGGCTACCTGGTCGTCGGCAGGATGTTGAACTGGTACACCGTGATCGGGATCGCCTGGTCCTTGGTGAGCGGGGTGCCGACCGGGAGGCCCTGGTCGGAGATCAGGCCGTTCTGGTTCGGGTCGGTCGTCTGCTTGGTGCCCTGCGTGAAGGAGCCCGTCCAGCCCTGGTTGGCCAGCATGTCCTTGGCGTCCTGGACGGTCATGCCCTTGATGTTGGGCATCGTCAGCTTCGGCCCCCGCGACACCTGGAGGGTGACCGTCCCGCCCTTGGCCAGCTTGCCGCTCTTGGGGTTCTGGTCGACGACCGTGCCGATCGGCTTGTCCGAGTCGACCTCGACCTTCTTCGGCAGCAGGCCGACCGCGGTGAGCCCGCCCTGCGCGCTGTCGTAGCTCTGCCCCGTGTAGTCGGTGACGGCGATCTTGGTCTGCTTGCCGATCTTGACGGTGACCGCGGTGCCCTTGGTCACGCTCGCGCTCGCGCTCGGGGACTGCGAGGACACCTTGTCGATCAGGGTGTCGTCGGTGACGTCCTCCGTCTGCGGCTGCGCCGGGTCCAGCGTCAACCCGACCGCCGTCAGCGCCTGCCCCGCCTCGGCCAGCGTCTTGCCGGTCAGGTTGGGCACCGGCACGGCGTCCGCCGCGGTCGCGACGTAGATGTCCACCGCCGAGCGCTTGTCGACCGACGTCCCGGCCGCCGGGCTGGTCTTCATGACCTTGCCGATGTCGGCCTGGGTGCACGGCGCCGGATCGGAAGGTTTGGCCGGGTCCGTCTGGCACTTGAGGTTCACGAGGTTCGCGATCAGGCTGGCGTTGCCGATCGCGGCCGACGCGTCTGGCCCGGTCTTGCCGACCACGCTGGGCACGTTCACCTTGTTGGCGTTGGGATCCTGCTTGTTCGCGCTGCCGCCGCCCAACAGGGTGGAGACCAGCCACGCCGCGAGCCCGATGAGGAGCAGGCACGCCACGACCACCAGCACGATGGTGGTGGTCTTCTTCCGCCGCGCCCTGCGCTCCTCCTCCTCGTCGTACTCGTCGTCGTAGTCGTCGTCGGCCATCGTCGTCGGCCGGTGCCGGCCGCCGCCCATGACCTCGGTCGGGCCCGCCTGGTTCATCAGCGAGGTGCGGTCGGCCGCGGTCATCACGGATGGCGCGGACGGTCGCTGCCCGGACAGCACCCGCACCAGGTCGCCGCGCATCTCGGCGGCCGACTGGTAGCGGTTGGCCGGGCCCTTGGCCATCGCCTTGAGCACGATGGCGTCCAGCGCGGGCGTGACGTTGGGGTTCAGCGTGGACGGCGGCTTCGGGTCCTCCCGCACGTGCTGGTAGGCCACCGCGACGGGGGAGTCGCCGGTGAACGGCGGCTCCCCGGTGAGCAGCTCGAACAGCACACAGCCAGCCGCGTAGACGTCGCTTCGGCCGTCAACGGCCTCGCCCCTGGCCTGTTCCGGCGAGAGGTACTGGGCGGTCCCTATCACGGCTGCGGTCTGCGTCACCGCGGCCTGGCCGTCGGCCACCGCGCGGGCGATGCCGAAGTCCATCACCTTGACCGCGCCGGTCTTGGTGATCATCACGTTCGCCGGCTTGACGTCGCGGTGCACGATCCCGTGCCGGTGGCTGAAGTCCAGCGCGGCGCAGACGTCGGCCATGACCTCCATGGCCCGTTTGCCCGACAGCGGCCCCTGCGTCTTGACGATGTCGCGCAGCGTCCTGCCGTCGACGTACTCCATCACGATGTAGGGGAGCGGACCGTGTTCGGTCTGCGTCTCGCCCGTGTCGTAGACGGCGACGATGGCCGGGTGGTTCAGCGCGGCGGCGTTCTGCGCCTCGCGCCGGAACCGCTCCTGGAACTGGGGGTCCCTGGCGAGGTCAGCGCGCAGCACCTTCACCGCCACGTCCCGGCTGAGCCGAACGTCCTTGCCCCGGTGGACTTCGGACATCCCGCCGTAGCCGAGCGTCTCGCCGATTTCGTAGCGGTTGGAGAGCAGTCGCGGAGTGCTCATCGGTGCGTCGTCCCGATCCTCGTCAACGTTCGCCTCATCATGCCTGCCGCGTGGAGCCTTCGGTGCCAGTCCGGCCTGGCGAGTCGATTCACTGGGGCGCACATGTGACCGCCACCCTCGAACCGATCGCCACCTGACCGACAGGCGCGAGATCTGTCACCACGCAGCGCTGCGGATCTCGCGGCGTGTCACCCTGCGGCGTCTTCACCTCGGGCACGAGCTGGTTCTGCATCAACCTGGTCCGCACTTCGGCCGCAGGCCGGTTGACATAGTCGTGCGCGTCGATCGTGACCTGGCCTGGCACGCCGTGTCCCACCGAACCGGTCGACTCGCTGACCGATCGAGTCGTGCCGGTGTCGCGCTGGCCGGTCGGCGGCGACGCACCATTGTTGCGTGTCGCCATCACCACCACGAACACGCCCAGCACCACGAGCGCGGTGGCCAGCACGGCGACGAGCACCCACAGGCCGGTCCGGTTCCGCTGCGGCGGCTGTTGTTGTTGCTGCGCCTGCCGAAACGCGCCGGTGTGCTGGGCGAGACCGGGCGGCCCGTGCTGCATCGGCGGCGGCCCGACCGGCCGCATCCCCGTCATCGAACCGGTGTTGCCCATCAGCGGTTGCTGCGGGACGAGGCCGGGCATGCTCATCGGGCCGGCCATCGCCAGCCCGGACGGCGTCGGCAGCGGCTGGCCGAGCCGCACCGCGGTGACCGCAGCCGAGAACTCGCCACCGCTGCGGTAGCGCTGCCTCGGGTCCTTCACCAGGGTGGCCTCGATCAGGGCGCGCGGACCCGGCGGCACGTCCGGCGGCAGCGGCGGCGGCAGGTCGCGGATGTGCATCATCGCGACGGTGACCGCGTTCTCCGACAGGAACGGCCGCCGGCCCGCCAGGCACTCGTAGCCGCACACGGCGAGCGAGTAGACGTCGCTGGCCGGTTCGGCCTCGCTGCCCAGCGCCTGTTCCGGGGCGATGTAGTGCGCGGTGCCCATCACCATGCCCGACCTGGTCACCGGCGCGGCGTCGGCGGCCTTGGCGATGCCGAAGTCGGTCAGCTTCACCTGCCCGGTCGGCGTGACCAGGATGTTGCCGGGCTTGACGTCCCGGTGCACCAGGCCGCGCTGGTGCGCGGCCTGGAGCGCGGTGCCGGCCTGTTCGAGGATGTCCAGCGTGCGGTCGGCGGTCAGCCGCCCCTTGGCGATGATCGCCGCGAGCGGGTCGCCCTCCACGAGTTCCATCACCAGGTACGCGGTGTCCTGCGGGCCGTCCGGCAGGGACGCCGTCTCGCCGTAGTCGTGCACGGCCGCGATGCCGGGGTGGTTCAGCGAGGCGGTGGTGCGCGCCTCGGTGCGGAAGCGGTGCAGGAACTCGGCGTCGCCGCACAGCTCCGGCTTGAGCACCTTGACCGCGACCTTGCGGTCCAGCCGGGTGTCCGCAGCCTCCCAGACCTCGCCCATCCCACCGACGGCGATGCGCCTGCCGAGCCGGTAGCGCTCGGCGAGCAGGTGGCCGGTGGTGAGCATCAGCCGCCACCCCCCAGGATGGCGCCGATGACCGCGCGGCCGATGGGCGCGGCCACCTTGCCGCCGGTCGCGCCGAGCCCCCGGTCGCCGCCGTTCTCCACGATGACGGCCACCGCGACCTTGGGGCCGCCCGGTGTGGAGGCGTCGAAGGCCACGTACCAGGCGTGCGGCGGCGTGTGGCGCGGGTCGGTGCCGTGCTCGGCGGTGCCCGTCTTGGACGCGATGGTGACGCCGGACAGCTGGCCCTCGCCGCCGGTGTGCTGCTCCGACTTGATCATCATGTCGCGCAGCGTTGCGGCGTCGTCGGAGCTCATCGCCTGGCCGGCCACGACAGGCTTGGTGGTCTCGACCGGGGACAGGTCGGGGCCGAGGATCGCCTTCACCATGTTGGGCTGCATCCGCTGCCCGCCGTTGGCGATCGTCGCCGCGATCTCCGCGTTCTCCAGCGGCGTCAGGCTGACGTCACGCTGCCCGATGCCGGTGGAGTACAGCGCGTCGGAGTCCGCGATGGTCATGCAGTTGTCGCTTGGCACGGTCGGGCCGATGCAGGATCGCGACACCGGCAGCGGCACCTGGAGGCCGTTCTGGCCGATGCCGAACTTGGCCGCCTGGTCGCGCAGCTTGTCCGGGCCGAGGTCGTGCGCCAGCTGGGCGAACGCGGTGTTGCAGGACAGCGCGAGCGCGTCCTGCAACGAGGCGGTCTGGCCGCTGCCGCAGGTGCTGCCGTTGTAGTTCTCCAGCTTGGTGTTCTTGTTGATGTCGATGGTCGGCGCCGCGGTCAGCTGGGTGTCCTTGTTCTTGCCGTCGGCGAGCGCCGCCGCGGTGACGACCAGCTTGAAGGTCGAGCCGGGCGGGTAGGTCGCCGTCACGGCCCGGTTGAGCATCGGCTGCGGACCGTTCGGGTCGGTGTACTCCGTCCACGCCTTCTTCTGCTCGGTGCCGTCGTGGCTGGCCAGCCGGTTCGGGTCGTAGGACGGGGTGCTCACGCTGGCCAGGATCTGGCCGGTCTTCGGGTCGATCGCGACCACCGCGCCGGTCAGGCCGCGCGAGGTCAGCGCGGTGTACGCGGCCTGCTGGGCGGCCGTGTTGATCGAGGTCTGCACGCTGCCGCCGCGCGGGTCCCGGCCCGTGATCAGGTCGGAGAGCCGACGCACGAACAGCCGGTCGTCCGAGCCGTTGAGCACGTCGTCCTCGGCGTGCTCGATGCCGTTGGACGAGTAGATCGTCGAGTAGTAGCCGGTCACCGGCGCGTAGAGCGCCCCGTTGGGGTAGGTGCGCAGGTAGCGCAGCCGGTCGGTGGTGCCGGTGACGTTGGCCAGCTGGGTCTTGTTGTCGCCGGCGATGATCTGGCCGCGCTGCCTGGCGTACTCGTCGAGCAACACCCGCTGGTTGCGGGGGTCCTTGCGGTAGTCGTCTGCCTTGATCACCTGCACGTAGGTGGCGTTCGCCAGCAGCAGAACGATCATCACCATCATCGCGAGGCCGACCCTGCGGAGCGGAGTGTTCATGTCGGCCGCTCCACGAGGACGGTGTGCTGGTCGGCGATGGCCGGCTGCGGCGGCTTGGGCCGACTGCTCGCCTGCGGCCGCCGCGCGGTGTCGGAGATGCGCAGCAGCAGGGCGACGAGAATGTAGTTGGCCAGCAGCGAGGAACCGCCGTTGGCGAGGAACGGCGTGGTGATGCCGGTCAGCGGGATCAGCTTGGTGACGCCGCCGACGATGATGAACGTCTGCACGCCGACGCTGAACGCGAGGCCGCCGGCGAGCAGCTTGCCGAACGTGTCGCGGACCGCGAGGGCCCCGCGCAGGCCGCGCATCACCAGCAGCAGGTAGATCATCAGGATCGCGGCGAGCCCGATGAAGCCGAGCTCCTCGCCGAACGAGGTGACGATGAAGTCGCTGTTGGACACCGGCACGATGTCGGGCCTGCCCGCGCCCCAGCCGGTGCCGAAGATCCCGCCGGTCGCGATGCCGAACAGGCCCTGCATCAGCTGGTAGCTGCTGCCGAAGTCCGCGTCGTAGATGGCGTCCGGGTTCAGCCACGCCGACACGCGCACCTGGAAGTGCGGGAACAGCTTGTAGGCCAGGATGCACGCGGCGGCGAACAGGACGAGGCCGACCACGATCCAGGACGACCGCTCGGTCGCCACGTACAGCATGATCAGCACGACGCCGAACATCAACAGCGACTGGCCGAGGTCGTTCTCCAGCGCCAGCACGCCGAACGCCATCACGCAGGCGACCAGCAGCGGGCCGAGGTCGCGGGCGCGCGGCAGGTCCATGCCGAGGAACCGGCGGCCGGCGATCGTGAACAGGTCGCGTTTGGAGACGAGGAACGCGGCGAAGAAGATCAGCAGCAGGATCTTGGCGAACTCACCTGGCTGGATCGAGAACGGGCCGAGGATCAGCCACAGCTTCGCGCCGCCCGCGCTGGACATCGACGCCGGCAGCATGCCGGGCAGCGCCAACAGCACCAGGCCGACCAGGCCGAAGGTGTAGCCGTAGCGCGCAAGCGTGCGGTGATCCTTGATCAGCATCAGCACGGCGATGAACAGCACGAGGCCGATCGTGGTCCAGACGAGCTGCTTGGGCGCCGCGTCGGTGTAGGCGTGCTCGCGAGCGGCCGCCTGCGCGCGCAGCGCCGGGTCAAGGCGGTGGATCATCACCAGGCCGAGGCCGTTGAGCAGCGCGACGCACGGCAGGATCAGCGGATCCGCGTACGGCGCCCACCTGCGCACGGCCAGGTGCGCGACGCCGAACAGCGCGAGGTAGGCGAGCCCGTAGTACAGGATGTCCAGCGACATCGACTGCTGCTGGTTCGCCTCGACGAGGATCATCGCGCCAGTGACGATCGCGGCGGCGAACGCGAGCATGACCAGCTCGGTGCCCCGTCGCGTGGGCGGACGTATGCCAGGGGACGTGGCACTCGCCGGCCCGGTGGCCACGCCTCCCCCGCCGGGAGTCGGTACAGCCATCAACCGGTTCCTCGTCGGGTCCGGCACGTCTCACCGGGGCGCGGCTGGTTGGACGGCACCGGGGTGGCGTCCGTGTTGGGCGGCTCCGGCGACCCGGAGGACTGTTCGCCGCCCGTCGGCGGCGGTGAGGTGGGACTCGTCGGTGTGGTGTTGGACCCTGGCGAGGTCGTCGCGCAGATCGGCAGCAGCTGCTCGAGGCGCAGCTGCCGGATCTTGGCGCGGGCGCCCTCCAGCCCGTCGACGTCGGTGATGCCGCTGCGCACGACGTCGCGCATGGTGGCCGCGAGGTCGTCCACCTTCATCATCTCGCAGGCCTGCGGCAGGTTCGGCGCGCAGGAGCCCTCGACGTTGCGGTGCAGCTTGATGCCGAACACGCTGCCCCGGACGCCCTGGAAGATCGACACCTCGCCGGTGTCCGACGCGCTCACGTAGTACTGGCGGAGCACCCAGTACCTGGTGCCGAAGCCGGCGGCCGCGAGCAGCACGAGGAGCACGACCAGCAGGAGCAGCAGGCGGAAACGTTTGCGGCGCTTGGCCTTCGGGTCCGGCGCCTCGGCCGGCGACTCCACCCTCGGCGGCGGAGTCGGGCGCGGCGTCAGAGATCCGGCGCGGGACGCGGGGGAGTCCGGCGGCGGGGGGTCCTCGCTGCCGTCACCGGCCGCGCCGCCGACGATCGGGGTGTCCTCGCCGAAGTCGATGTCCACCACGTCGGCCACGACGCAGGTGACGTTGTCCGGGCCGCCGCCCTTGAGCGCCAGCTCGATCATGCGGTCGGCGCACAGGTGCGGGTCGGGGATCTTGATCGCCTCGGCCAGGGTCTCCAGGCTGACCGGCCCGGAGAGTCCGTCGGAGCAGATCAGGAACCGGTCGCCAGCGCGGGCTTCCCTGACGGTGAGGCTCGGTTCGACCTCGTGACCGGTGAGCGCGCGCAGCAGCAGCGAGCGCTGCGGGTGCGTCGCCGCCTCCTCCTCGGTGATCCGGCCCTCGTCGATCAGCGACTGGACGAACGTGTCGTCGTGCGTGATCTGGGCGAAGGAGCCGTTTCGCTGGAGGTAGGCGCGCGAGTCGCCAATGTGGACGAGGCCGAGCCTGCTGCCGGCGAACAGGACGGCGGTGAGCGTCGTGCCCATGCCGTCCAGGTCGGGGTCGCTGGCGACGAGGTCGGCGATGGCGCCGTTGCCGGCCTGCACCGCCTCGCGCAGCTGGCTGAGCAGGTCGTCGCCCGGCTCGTCGTCGTCGAGCGACGCGAGCGCGGCGATGACGACCTTGCTGGCCACCTCACCGGCGGCGTGGCCGCCCATGCCGTCGGCGAGCGCGAGCAGGCGCGGGCCCGCGTACACGGAGTCCTGGTTGTTGGAACGGACCAGGCCCCGGTCGCTGCGGGCTGCGTATCGAAGGACGAGGGTCATGAGCGCAGCTCGATCACCGTTTTGCCGATGCGGATCGGGACGCCGAGCGGGACCCGGAGGGGTGCCGTGACCTTCGCCCGGTCTAGGTAGCTTCCGTTCGTGGAGCCGAGATCCTCCACGTACCAGTCGGTTCCGCGCAAAGACAGCCTCGCGTGTCGGGTGGACGCGAAGTCGTCATCGAGCACGAGGGTCGAATCGTCTGCGCGGCCGATCAGGATGGGGCGACCGTCAAGGGCGATCCGGGTGCCGGCCAGCGCCCCGTGGGTGACCACGAGTTGCCGAGGCGCCTTTCCCCGGGAGCCCTTCCTTGCTGCCTTGCGGAACCCGGGTGCGGACACCCGGAGCCCAGAGGCAGCGTAGAGATCGGAGCGGACCACTCGTAGCGCGGCCAGCACGAACAGCCAGAGCAGGACAAGGAAACCCGCTCTGGTCAGCTGCATCACCAGCTCTGGCACCGGTTGTGACCGCTCCCGCCTTGAGTACTGACTGCCGTCGCCGGTCGACGCCTCAGCCCTGGGTACGGAACATCAGCGAGGAGTGGCCGATGCGGACGACGTCGCCTTCCGCGAGCTGCCAAGTCTGCACTGGAGTGCCGTTCACCGTGGTGCCGTTTGTCGAACCGAGATCAGCGAGCATTGCACTCTGACCATCCCAGGTGATCTCCAGGTGCCTTCTGGAGACCCCCGTGTCGGGAAGTCGGAAGTCCGCGTCCTGCCCACGGCCGACGACGTTGCCGCCCTGCTTCAGGTTGTACGTCCGGTTCGAACCGTCGTCGAGCTGGAGCACCGCGGACAGCTGGCGGGGGCCGGTCTGCACGGCTGGCGGCGCGTAGCCACCGGCGGGGTCCTGCTGGTAACCGCCCTGCTGCTGCCCGTAGCCCTGGTCGTAACCCTGCTGCGGCTGCTGGCCGTAGCCCTGGTCATAGCCCTGCTGGGGCTGCTGCCCGTAGCCCTGGTCGTAACCCTGCTGCGGCTGCTGGCCGTAGCCCTGGTCATAGCCCTGCGGCGGCGGCTGCTGCCCGTAGCCCTGGTCGTACCCGGGCTGCTGGCCGTAGCCCTGGTCGTAGCCCTGCTGGGGCTGCTGGCCATAGCCCTGGTCGTAGCCCTGCTGCGGCTGCTGGCCGTAACCCTGGTCGTAGCCCTGCTGCGGCTGCTGGCCGTAACCCTGGTCGTACCCGGGCTGCGGGGCGCCGTAGCCGCCCTGCTGCTGCCCGTAGTTCGGGTCGTAGCCGGGCTGACCCTGTCCTTGTCCGTAGCCGTACTGCCCCTGCTGGGCATACGGGTCGCCCTCGGGGTGCTGGCCGTGGCCGGGAGGCTGGCTCATGGATCGGTCTCCTGCGGTGCGAGGTGGTGCTGACCGTCGGCGTACGTCGGGGTCGACGGACGAGCTGGTTCGGAACTGTCCGGTGTGCAGCGCGTCAGAGCGCTCCAGGGAGACTACGACGTCACCATAGGTGTCCCACCCGAACTCGGCGAGGTGCTCTCGTACGCAATCTTCGAGTAGTTGGGTGATGCGCAGTTCATCCTGCCCGTCGCCCGCAAGACGATCATGGTCCTGCGGGCCGAGCAGCACCGTGTAGTGGTTCGGTGCGAGTAGACGACCACCCGCGAGCTCGCGGATGTTGCCCTCGGCTTCCCGCTGTAGTGCCTGGGCGACCTCCTGCGGAACGACGCTGCCCCCGAACACGCGCGCGAAGGTGTTGCCCACGATGCCTTCGAGACGGCGCTCGAAGCGCTGCACGAGGCCCACGGTCGACTCCCTCTACACGGCGACTTCCTGACCCGATCGTATCCGTGCGCGGCATGGGCGACACGGGTCAGTTGGATACCCGTCCTGGGCCCGTGCTAGGCTTCGTTTCGTCAGGCCAGCGCGAGTGGCGGAATGGCAGACGCGCACGGTTCAGGTCCGTGTGTCCGAAAGGACGTGGGGGTTCAACTCCCCCCTCGCGCACTCCGAGTCCGAAGAGGCCCCTGTTCGCAGAAAGCGCGAACAGGGGCCTCTTCGTCATTATGTTGGGGGGCCGAGCCCCCCACGCCCCCCACGGTGCGAGCTCCTCTTGAACCAGCGTGGTTGCTAGGGCGTTGACCAGCGCGGATATGAGCGTTTGAGTGCCTGGGTGGGCGACCCGGTGAGGTTGTTGGTTGGGTTGTCGGTTGGTTTGCCTGGCCTCGGGGTGGTGGTTATTTCTCTCGGGGATGACCGTGGTGGGAATCGGCGGGTGGGGTTGTTGTAGCCGATGGTGGGGTGGCGGTTTGAGGTTCGTGGGGCGAGACTCGATTTGCGCCGGGCTTGGAATAGGGCCGAATCCGCGTCGGTGAGGTGTGCCCGGATGTGATGCGCGTTACCCCGTTCGTGGCTGAGAGCGGCGGGGCAGGATGCCTGAATCGGGCGGAACGGGCGCGGGTGGTTGTCAGGCAGGCCGCGTTGCGGGCTCCCGTAGTGGTCAATATGGTTGTCGGTGTGCTGACCGGGGTGACGCGTCGTGCCGGGTGACCGGCCGGGGTTCGAGCTGCCGTTGCGGCTGCTGCTCGGGTTCCGGGTGCTCATCGACGAGCTGCACGAGGAGCTGGCCAGGCAGGGGCACCCCGACGTGCGGCCCATGCACGGGTTCGTCTTCCAGGCCATCGGCCGCGACGGCGCGACCGCGGCCGAGCTCGGCCGCAGGCTCGGCGTGTCCAAGCAGGCCGCCGGCAAGACCGTCGACGCGCTGGAGCGCCTCGGCTACGTGACCAGGCGCGCCGACGCGAACGACGGGCGGCGCAAGGTCGTCCGGCTCACCGACCGTGGCTACGACTGCCTCGCCAGGTCGGCGCGGATCTTCGAGGAGCTGCGCGCGAAGTGGTCGGCCGCGCTCGGCGAGGATCGGCTGCGGGCCATGGAGGACGACCTGCGCAGGGTCACCCCGCCGAACGTCTTCCGACTCGACATTCCCAGCTGGTTCGGCGGTTAGCGCAGCCCGGCGAACAGGTCGTCCTCGGGCAGGTCCTGGTCGACCACCGACCGCGCGAGCTGGTAGTCCTCGGTCGGCCAGACCTCGCGTTCGAGGTCCCTCGGGTGGGCGAACATCGGGTGGTCGGGGTCGACCTGGGTCGCGTGCGCCAGCGCGGCCCTGTCCCTGGTGGCGAAGTACTCGGCGCAGCGCACCCTGGTGGTGATCGTGAGCGAGGGCGCGGTGTCCGGCCACTCGTCCAGCACCTGGCCTAGCAGCGAGTCGACGCCGCGTCCGGTCATCGCGTCGTGCAGCGTCTGGAACCAGGCCTTGCTGAACTGGGCGAGGTAGTACAGCTTCCTCGGCTGCCACGGTTCGCCCGCCTCGGGCAGGCCCTCGCCGTCGCCCGCCGCCTCGAACGCCTCGACGGCGACCTCGTGCGTCCTGATGTGATCGGGGTGCGGGTAGCCGCCGGTCTCGTCGTAGGTCACCACCACGTGCGGGCGGAACTCGCGGATGAGCGCCACCAGCGGCGCGGCGGCCACCGAGAGGGGCAGCGCGGCGAAGCAGTCCGCAGGCAACGGTTCGCCCCGGCCCGGCATGCCGGAGTCGACGAAGCCGAGAAACCGTTGCCGCACACCGAGGATCTCGGCGGCGGCCGCCATCTCGGCGCGGCGGATCTCCGCCAGGTTCTCGAGCACGCCGGGGCGGTCCATCCTCGGGTTGAGCACGTCGCCCCGCTCGCCGCCGGTGCAGGTCGCCACGAGCACGTCGACGCCCTCGGCGGCGTAGCGGGCCAGGGTCGCCGCGCCCTTGCTCGACTCGTCGTCGGGGTGTGCGTGCACGGCAAGCAGGCGCAGGGTCATCGGGGTCTCCTTGTCGATCTGGGGCGTTGTCACCTGACGCGGTCGGGGAACATCGCGGCGGGGATCAGGGTGAGCAGCGACAGCCCGAGCGCCCACCAGAAGGTCGTGCCGAAGGCGACGGCCGGGTCGGCCGCCGTGTCGAGGTTCTGTTGCAGCACCACAACGAGGACCGCGGTGCCGAGCGAGCCGCCGACCCGGTTCAGCACGTTGAGCGCGCTGGCCGCCCTCGGCGCCTCGTGCCGTTCGACGGCCGCGTAGACCGCGCCCATGCCGGGCGCCATGGTCGCGCCGAGCCCGATGCCGCGCAGCACCAGGGACGCGACGAGCAGCCAGCCGGCCGGGTGCGCGCCGAGCTGGGTGAACGCGACGGTCCCGGCGAGCGAGAGTCCGATGCCGCACACCATGATCCGGCGCGGGCTGATCCTGGCGGCCAGGCGTCCGGCCAGGGTCACCACGAGCGCGGTGCCGAGCGCCTGCGGCGCGAGCAGCAGCCCGGCCCGCAGCGCGCTCGCGTGCTCGACCTGCTCGTAGTACAGCGGCAGCAACAACATCGAGCTGTACATCGAGGCGCCGAGCAGGAACGAGCTGCCGGTGGCGACCGCGAACTGCCTGCGGCGGAACAGCCGCAGGTCGATCAGCGGGATTCCCCTGCCCCGCAGGGCGTGCGCCGCGTAGCCGGCCAGCAGGCCGACCCCGAGCGCGAGGGCGAGCACGACCTTCGGCGCGCCGAAGCCGCCGGGTTCGCCCGCGGTCGCGAAGCCGTAGACCAGCGCGGCGAGGCCGGGGGAGAGCAGGGCGAGGCCGAGCACGTCGAGCCGGTTGCGCGCGCCGGTCCGGCCGCCGGCCGGCAGGACGCGCGCGGCGGCGACCAGCGTGGCGATCCCGATGGGCACGTTGACGTAGAACATCCAGCGCCAGTCCAGGTTCGCCACGATGACTCCGCCGAGCAGGGGGCCGAGCACCGGCGCGAAGGTGATCGGGACGACCAGCAGGCCCATCACCCTGGTCAGCCGGGACGGGCCCGCGGCCTGGGCCATCATGGCCTGGCCGATCGGCTGCATCATGCCGCCGCCGATGCCCTGGACCACGCGGAAGGCGATCAGCGCCGGAGTGGACCAGGCGAGCCCGCACAGGGCGGAGCCGCCGACGAACAGCGCGACCGAGATCATCCACATTCGCTTGCCGCCGAAGCGTTCGGTGGCCCAGCCGGACAGCGGCATGACCATCGAGACGGCGAGCAGGTAGCCGGTGGCCACCCACTGGACGGCGGCCAGCGGGCTGTGCAGGTCGCGGACCACCGAGTCGATCCCGACGTTGACGATCGTGCCGTCGAGGACGGACAGGATTGCGCCGAAGATCAGCACCGCGCCCATCTTGAGCAGCGCGGGGTCCAGCCGTTCGGTGTCGGCGGGCTGGGCCGGGTGGATTGCTGTCGGGTGGACGGTGCTGGCTGGGGTGGTCATGCCCGCCTCTCTGAACGCTTGATTAGGTCGGACCTAACGTTAGGTCGGACCTAGTTGGTAGGTCAAGCCTAAAATTGGGTCGGACCTAATCAAGTGCTCTAGAGTGGGCGCATGGGCACGGAGACCTCGGGGCTGCGGGAGCAGAAGAAGCGGCAGACCAGGCAGGCGATCTCGCACGTGGCGACCAGGCTGTTCATCGAGCGCGGCTTCGACGCGGTGACGATCGCCGAGGTCGCCTCCGCCGCCGGTGTCGCCAAGATGACCGTCACGAACCACTTCCCGCGCAAGGAGGACCTGGTCCTCGACCTGCACGAGGAGCTGGTCGCCGGCCCGGCGCGGGCGGTCGCCGAGCGGGCCCCCGGCGAGTCGGCCGCCGCCGCGATCCGCCAGTTCTACTTCGAGGCGCTCGCCGGGCGGGACGCCGCGCTCGGCTTCTCCGGCGAGCCGTTCGCGCGGCTGATCACCGAGAGCCCGGTGCTGCGCGCGCGGCTGCGGGAGATCCACGAGGAGCGGGAGGACGCGCTCGCCGCCGTGCTGCTCGCGGAGGATCCCGAGCACGGGGGCACCGCGCGAATGGTGGCCGCCACGCTGGTCACCGTGTGCCGCGTGCTGCTCGACGAGGTGTTCGGGCGCACCCTGGCGGGTGAGTCCAACGAGGAGATCGCGGCCGCGTTGGTGCCGGTGGCCGAGCACGCGTTCGGCCTCGTGGAGCAGGGAATCGGGGACGTCGCGCCACGCGCGGTGTGATCGCGACGGTTGCGTTGTCGAACGGTGACCTACTGAGGGTCACTTTCTTGCTACTGTCCCGGTCGATCACCACCCGAGTGGGTGATGCCTATTTGGGTGGTATTGCGACGGTGGCTACTCCGTCGACCCTCGCTCGCCCACCCGCCATGAGCGAACGGGTCGCCCCCGTGTCTTTTGCGCCCCCGACGTCCCGCCGGACAGGAGAACCCATGCAGTTCGCTCGCAAAGCCCTCGGTGTGAGCGCGGTCACCGCGGTCGCCGCCACCCTCTGGGTCGGCCTGGCAGCCCCCGCCAGCGCCCACAACAAGACGTGGACTGCTGCCTGCGACACCAAGACCGGCAAGACGACGGTCTCGGTCGACCTGACCTACTACAACGCCGACAAGGCCAACACGGTCGAGCTCAAGGACAACGACACCGAGCTCGTCGCCGTCACCAACTTCCCGGACAGCTTCAAGACCGACAAGACCGTGGCCGGCGACGTCGCGCACACGTTCACGCTGACCGTCAAGGCGTGGGACGACACCGACGGCAAGAAGGGCTTCTCCTTCACCCAGAAGCAGACCGTGCCGGCGTGCGTGAAGCCGACGTCCTCCAGCGTCGCGCCGACCAGCTCTAGCGTCGCGCCGTCGTCGAGCGCCGTCGTGGCCCCGCCGTCCTCGAACGCCCCGAGCAGCTCGGCGACCAGCGTGACCACCTCGCCCGCCGCGGTCGCCGCGGCCACCGAGAACCCGCTGGCCAACACCGGCGCGTCGGTGACCCTGCCGCTGCTGCTCGGCGGCGGCCTGCTCGCCGCGGGCGCGGTCGCGCTGTTCGCCGTGCGCCGCACCCGTCGCAACTCGGGTCAGTAGTCGTCAGCAAGATCGTGTGACCGCCGGGGCGCTGGGTTGGTTCCAGCGCCCCGGCGGCGTTCGCGCACCCATGATCACCAGGCACATTCGAGAGTTCGCCGCGCTTGCGGTATGACCATCGGGTGGCGGGTTCGGCCGGTGTCCCGCATGGTCGACAGAGGTGTTGTGCTGGCAACGCGGACCCGGCGGCCGGGTCACGGACGGACGGAGGTCGGCGTCGTGCGGGAACACGAGGTGCTCGGCAGGATTCGAGAACTGGTCGACGAGGAGCACTCGCTCCGGCAGCGCACCATGGCCGGCGAGCTCGACTCGGGCGAGGAGCGGCAGCGCCTCGCGCACCTGGAGGAGTCGCTCGACCAGTGCTGGGACATGCTCCGGCAGCGGCGGGCGTTGCGGGTTGCCGGAGGGGATCCCGACCAGGCGTCCGCCCGGCCCGTCAACGAGGTCGAGGGCTACCTCCAGTAGCCCAGGCGGCGCCGTCGTGCCGACGCCGGGACGCATCCGGTTGCGTCATTCGCACCATTGCGTACCGAGGTCGTGCCGATCATGCTGTGCAGGTCCGGACGGTAGCCCACAGGTGGAATTCGCCCCTCGGTGGCCACTGTCCGCCAAACTGGGACATCTACCGCCCACCTTGCCGGTCACCCGGACGGCAGTACCGTCGGGCCGAAGTCCCTCGACCGGTTATCGACCGGTCACCGACCGCTTGACGCCGTCGATCGCAGCGGCGACGAAAGGCCGGAAACACCCCACGCGCTTCCTGGTAGGCCATTCCCTGACGCAGTAGTTCGGCACGGCTAGGGAGGCCCAAGCGTGAGCAGCACCCCAGCACGGACGGCAGCACCCAACGAGACGCGGTTGCTGCCCTCGCGGGCCATTCCGCTTCCCGAACTGCCCGCCGCGACGGAGACGTTGGCGGCCAGTGCGGCGGAACTCCTTGGCTGGCGCGGGGTCGTGCTGCCGCCGATGACGCTGCTGGGCAGGCGCGTTGTCGTCGTGGCCGAGCTGCTGCCGGACGCGCACGCCGAGCGGCTGTGCCTCGGTAGCGAGCCCGTCGCGGACCGCACCACCGTCGCCACCTGGGTGTGGCCCGAGATGGAGGGTCGAGTGCCGCCCCCAGCCGTGCGGCTGGTCGGCGTGCTGGCCGTGGCGCGCCACTGGCGCACCGGGCTCGCCTCCTCGGTGCCCTTCGCGCGCTTCGGCAACGCCGCGACGGTCCTGCCGTCCTCGGTCGCGATGACGCACGACTACCTGGCCAACTGCCTGCCAAGGGCGCGCCGCTACGGCCTGTCCGTGGTCACCGCCCAGCCCGACGCCGAGGTCACCCTCGACCTGGCGGGCCGGCACGACGGCATCCCGGTCGAGGACACCGCCGTGACCCGGTGGATCAACGAGGTCGTCTACGAGCAGGTGCTGGCGACGGCCTCCGCCTAGGCTGAATCCCATGCGAGTAGTCATTGCCGGTGGCCACGGAAAGATCGCGCTCCTGCTGGAGGGCCTGCTCGCCGAGCGCGGCGACTCGGCCACCGCACTGGTGCGCAACCCGGACCACTTCATCGACGTGCGCAACGTCGGCGCGGTGCCGGTGCACTGCGACCTCGAGTCCGCCGACGTGGCCTCGGTCGCGGAGTACCTGACCGGCGCGGAGGCTGCGGTGTTCGCCGCGGGAGCCGGGCCGGGCAGCGGTACCGAGCGCAAGGACACCGTCGACCGCGGCGCCGCCGCGCTGTTCGCCGAGGCGGCCGAGCTGGCCGGGGTCCGGCGGCACGTGCAGATCGGCTCGATGGGCGCGGACCGCGCCGACCAGGCCGGCGACGACGTCTTCGGGGTCTACCTGCGGGCCAAGGCCGCCGCCGAGCGGGACCTGCGCGAACGGGACCTGGACTGGACGATCCTGCGGCCGGGCAGCCTCACCGACGGCCTGCCGACGGGCCGGGTGCACCTTGCCGAGCACGTGGCGCGGGGCGCGGTGAGCCGCGCCGACGTCGCCGCCGTGCTGGTGGCGCTGCTGGACACGCCGGCGACCGTCGGGCGCACCCTGGAGCTCGTCGAGGGCGGCACGCCGATCGCCGACGCGGTCGCGCAGCTCGACTAGCTGCTGCTCACGGGCCGGCTCGGGCCGAGCACCCGCTCCAGATAGGGATTGGCGAACCGGCCCGCCGGGTCGAGTTCGGCTCTGATCCTGCGGAAGTCCTCGAAGCGCGGATACCTGGTGGCCAGGGTGGCCGCGTCCAGCGTGTGCAGCTTGCCCCAGTGCGGACGGCCGCCGACCGCGCCGACCACCGACTCGAACAGGTCGAAGTACTCCCGGTAGGGCATGCCGAGGTACTGGTGGATGGCGATGTAGGCGGAGTCTCTGCCGTGCGCGGTGGACAGCCAGATGTCGTCGGCGGCTGCGACCCGCACCTCGACGGGGAACATCACCGGTTCGCGCAGCCTCGGCACCCTGGCCCGCAGCTCGCTGAGCACCTCGTGCAATGTTTCCCGTGGAACCGCGAACTCGGACTCCACGAACCGCACCTGGCGGTTGGTGGTGAACACGCGGTGCGAGTGGTCGCTGTAGGACCGCGTGGACAGCGCGCTGGAGGACAGCCGGTTCAGCGGCCGGACCAGCGGCCGGACCGCGCGGCCGAGCCGGCAGAGCAGGCCGAAGACCTTGTTCTCCATGACTTCGTACTCGAAGTAGTGCCGCATCGGCCCGAGCGGCTTGGGCTCGCTGCCGGCCGGCAGCCGGTTGTTCCGCTTGACCAGCGCGTTGCGGCCGTAGGGGAACCAGTAGAACTCGAAGTGGTCGTTGTCCTCGGCCAGCTCGTCGATCCTGGCGAGGACGCCGTCCAGCGGCTCAGCGTGCTCGTCGGCCGCCAGCACGAACGAGGGCACGCAGCGCAGGGTGATCGCGGTGATCACGCCGAGCGCGCCGAGGCCGATCCTGGCCGCGGCGAACAGGTCGGGTCGCTCGGTCGCCGAGCAGCGCGCGACGGTGCCGTCGGCCAGCACCAGTTCGAGCGCCTCGACCTGGGTGGCGAGGCCGCCGAGGCGGGAGCCGGTGCCGTGGGTGCCGGTGGAGATCGCGCCGGACAGCGTCTGCGCGTCGATGTCGCCGAGGTTGGCCATGGCGAGCCCGAGCCGGTCGAGCTCCGCGTTGAGCCTGCGCAGCGTGGTGCCCGAACGGACCGTGACCAGGCCGGATGCCGGATCGGCCTCGATGATTCCCGACCAGCCGGTCAGGTCGATGGCGACCCCGGAGGTCGCCGCGATGTCGGTGAACGAGTGCCCGCTGCCGAGCGGCCGGACGGTCCTGCCGTCCCGCTCCGCTCCGCGCACCGTCTCGGCGATCTCCTCGACGTCGCGCGGTGCGGCCACGCTGTGCGGGGTGGCGGTCGCGGTGCCGGCCCAGTTGGTCCACTGGGTTCGCACGCCCCGTACGTCTGGAACGGTCACGCTCGGTCCTCCGGCTGGCTGTGATGAAATGCACAGACCGTAAGTGAAAGCTATTCACATTTCAAGGGTTGACGTCGTACCGTTCAGGAGTGCACCCGATGCAGCGGCGAGCCCGGCTGGACACGGCGACCAAGGAGTTCGACCCTCCTTTCGCCATCGTCGACCTAGACGCCTTCGACCACAACGCCTCGGACCTGCTCCGGCGGGCGAGCGGTCGACCCGTGCGGTTGGCCAGCAAGTCGATCCGGTGTCGATACCTGCTTGAGCGGGCGCTGGCCATGCCGGGGTTCGCGGGCGTGATGGCGTACTCGCTGGCCGAGGCGCTGTGGCTGCACGGGCTCGGCGTCAGCGACGACCTGCTGGTCGCCTACCCGACCGTCGACCACACCGCGCTGCGCGCGCTGGCGGCCGACGACGCGGCCCGCCGGCACGTGACGATCATGGTGGACTCCGTCGAACACCTCGACGCGGTGGACGCGGCGCTGGGTAGCCACCACCCGGACATCCGGGTCTGCCTCGAACTCGACGCGTCCTGGCGGCCGCTGCCAGGGGTGCACGTCGGCACCCGGCGCTCGCCGGTGCACCGGCCGGCCCAGGCGGCGGCGCTGGCCAGGAAGATCGTCGCGCGCAACGGCTTCACGCTGGTCGGCGTGATGGCCTACGAGGGGCAGATCGCCGGCCTCGGCGACGAGCCGCCGGGCAGGCGGCTGCGCGGGGTCGTGCTGCGCTGGATGCAGCGGCACTCCGCCGTCGAGCTGATCGAGCGCAGGGGCGCCGTGGTCGACGCGGTGCGGGCGGTCGCGCCGCTGGAGTTCGTCAACGGCGGCGGCACCGGCAGCCTCGAGGTGACCGCGTCCGACCCGTCGGTCACCGAGCTGGCCGCGGGCTCCGGGCTGCTCGGGCCGACGCTGTTCGACGCCTACCGAGCGTTCCAGCCGAGGCCGGCGGCGCTGTTCGCGCTGCCGGTGGTGCGGCGGCCCGGGCGGCGCACCGCGACGCTGTTCGCCGGCGGCTACCTGGCCTCGGGCACCGCGACGCGGGACCGGCTGCCGCAGCCCCACCTGCCGGCCGGCCTGAAGCTGCTCGCGCTGGAGGGCGCAGGCGAAGTGCAGACCCCCGTCGTCGGCCGCGCCGCCGACGACCTCCGGCTCGGCGACCGCGTCTGGATGCGGCACGCCAAGGCCGGCGAGCTGGCCGAGCGGTTCACGCACCTGCACCTCGTGCGCGGTGACGCTGTCGAGCGGACGACGCCGACGTACCGGGGCGAGGGGCACTGCTTCGGCTAGTGCGGTGTTTCGGCTGGTGCGGTGTCCGGTGGTGCGGAGTCCTGAGACGTTCCTGGCCGCCGCACCAGCCCACATCCACGGCTCGCTCGGCGACACCGCCGCACCGGCCCGGCCACGCACAGCTGGCGGGTTGGGGCGCGGTCAGTCCGCGGGTCATGCACAGCTGGCGGGTTCGGTCGCCGTCAATCCGCGGGTTGTGCACAGCTGACAGGTGTCAATGGTCGTCCGGCCGCGACTTGTCCACAGCCGGCGGTTTTCAGCCGTCGCCGGCTTTGGGGTGCCCCCTAGGCTGGCCAAGGGCAGGCCCCCCAGGGCGGGTGGGGTTTGTTTGCTGGTGGGGTGTTGAGGGGTGTCGGGCTACTCGCCGATGCGGGCCGACAGGTAGCCGCGGATGAGGATCTTGGCCTCCGCCAGCACGCTCTGGTCGCCGAGCTGGTCGCGGCGGAAGGCCATGCGCAGCACGGCGTCGGCCGCCTCGACCGCGATCGAGATGGGCAGCTGCACCTGGTCGAGCGTCAGGGCGAACTTGGTCGCGATCAGCTCGCCGAGCCGCTCGGCGATCACCGCGTTGTTGTCCCTGCGGTCGTCGAGCAGCCGCAGGTCGACCACGTCGCCGAAGTGCAGCCGGCTGAACGCGGGCACCTCGCGGTGCATCCGCACGTACACGTCGAACACCGAGTCGACCGCGTCCCACCAGTGCTCCAGCGTCGGCGAGCTGAACCGTTCGACGACGGCCGCCATGAACGTGTCGAGGTTGCGCAGCGTCAGCGCCTGCACCACGGCCCGCTTGTCGGGGAAGAACTGGTAGAGCGAGCCGACCGCGACGCCGGCCCGTTCCGCGATCAGCGTGGTGGTGACCCCGTCGTAGCCGACCTCCTCGATCAGCGCGGCGCACGCGGCGAGCATGCGCTCGACCCGCTTGGCGCTGCGCTGCTGCACCGGCTGTCGACGGAGCGGGGTTGGCGTGGTCACGGCGGCTCCTCGGACGTGGGGTTCCCATCTTGCCCGTAGTCGGGCTTGAGTACTTCCGTGTGAGCCGCAACACGCCTACGATCCGAATGAATTTCACGTTTGATCGCACGGAGGTAGTGGATGACCAGCCCCGACGGCTTCCTCTGGGGAGTCTCCACGTCCGCCTATCAGATCGAGGGCGCCGTCGCCGAGGGCGGCAGAGGCCGCTCGACGTGGGACACCTTCTGCGCCACCCCTGGCAAGATCCTCGGCGGCGACACCGGTGACATGGCCTGCGACCACTACCACCGGCACAGCGAGGACGTCGCGCTGATGGCCGAGCTCGGCATCGGCTCCTACCGCTTCTCCATCGCCTGGCCCCGCATCCAGCCGACCGGCACCGGGCCGGCCAACGCCGAGGGGCTCGCGTTCTACGACCGCCTCGTCGACGAGCTGTGCGCCGCCGGCATCGAGCCGATGGCGACGCTCTACCACTGGGACACCCCGCAGCCGATCGAGGACGCGGGCGGCTGGCTGTCCAGGGACACCGCCGAGCGCTTCGCCGAGTACGCCGGGCTGGTCGGGCAGCGGCTCGCCGACCGCGTCACCAGGTGGATCCCCATCAACGAGCCCGCCATGGTCACGCTGCTCGGCTACGCCATCGGCCAGCACGCCCCCGGCCAGTCGCTGCTGTTCGACGCGCTGCCCACCGCGCACCACCTCAACCTCGCACACGGGCTGGCCGTCCAGGCGCTGCGCGCCCAGGGCGCCAAGGCCGTCGGCACCGCCAACAACCACACCCCGGCCTGGCCGGCCACCGACTCCGCCGAGGACGTCGCCGCCGCCGCGGCCTACAGCGCGCTGCACAACTGGATCTACGCCGACCCGCAGCTGCTCGGCCGCTACCCCGACGAGCTGGCCGACCGGCTGCCCCCGGCCTCCGCCGAGGACCTGGCCACGATCGCCGCGCCGCTCGACTTCTACGGCGTCAACTACTACAACCCCACCAGGCTGCGCGCGCCGTCGCCGGGCAACCCGCTGCCGTTCGACCTGGTCGACATCGAGGAGTACCCGAGGACCGGGTTCGGCTGGCCCGTGGTGCCCGACGGCCTCCGGGAGATGCTGGTGACGCTGCGCGACCGCTACGGGACGGCGCTGCCGCCCATCCACCTCACCGAGAGCGGGTGCAGCTATCCCGACGGCGTGCACGACCAGGCGCGGATCGACTACCTGGCCGGGCACGTCGCGGCGGCGCGCGAGGCGATGGCCGCCGGGGTGGACGTGCGCGGCTACTTCGTCTGGTCGCTGCTGGACAACTTCGAGTGGGACTCGGGGTACTCGCAGCGCTTCGGCCTGGTGCAGGTCGACTTCGAGACGCAGGAACGCACGCGGCGGGACTCCTTCCACTGGTACCGAGGGCTGGTGCGCGGTGAGTAGCGCGGCAGAGACCGGCCAGGCCGCCACCCTGCCCGAGGCGCTGGCCGAACCGGTCGTCCCGGTCAGAGGGACCTGGACCACGCTGCTGTTCCTGGCCAACCTCGGGCTGTGGCTCGGTATCTACGCGCCCATCCAGGTGCTGCTGCCCAAGCAGGCCGAGCTGCTCGCCGCTGGGCACAAGGAGGCCGTGTTCGGCCTGGTCACCGGCATCGGCGCGGCCGTCTCGGTGATCGCCAACCCGACCATCGGACTGCTCTCGGACCGGACCACCTCCCGGTTCGGTCGCCGGCACCCGTGGACCGTAGCCGGCGCACTGCTCGGCGCGGTCGGCCTGCTGCTGCTCTCCCAGGCCCCGAACATCACCGTGATGACGATCGGCTGGTGCTTGGTGCAGGCCGGACTGAACGGCATGCTGGCGAGCCTCACCTCGGCGGTCCCCGACCGGGTGCCGGTCAGCCAGCGGGCCAAGGTCGGCGGGTTCATCGGCATCAGCCAGATGCTCGGGACCGTGCTCGGCGCGCTGGTGGTGACGGTCGTCGTCACCAGCCTGCCCGGCGGCTACGCGGCCTGCGCCGTGCTGGTGGTGCTCGTCGCGCTCGCGTTCGTCCTGTTCACCAGGGACGCGCCGCTGCCTCGCCGGGTTCGCTCCCGGGCCAGGGGCGCGGCGTTCCGGCCTGGCAGGCGGGTCAGGGAGGTGGTGGCCAACCTGTGGATCTCCCCGCGCGAGCACCCCGACTTCGCCTGGGCGTGGGGCTGCCACTTCATGATCAACCTCGGCAACGCGTTCGGCACGCTCTACCTGCTGTTCTTCCTCAAGGACGCGGTGCACTACCCCGACCCGGACACCGGCCTGCTGATCATGATGGCGCTCTACGGCGCCGCGCTGACGGTCGGCGCGCTCGGCGTCGGCTGGCTGTCCGACCGGTCCGGCCGCCGCAAGCCCTACGTGCTGCTGTCCTCCGCCGTGATGGCGCTCGCCGCCGTGCTCCTGGTGGTCTGGCCGACCTGGCCGGCCGCGCTGGTGGCCGCGCCGCTGCTCGGCGTCGGCTTCGGCGCTTACTGGGCGGTGGCCCTCGCCCTGCTCACCCAGGTGCTGCCGGCCGCGGCCGACCGGGCCAAGGACCTCGGGGTCGTCAACATCGCCAACTCGCTGCCGCAGGTCATCGCCCCGCTGCTGACCACGGGCGTGCTCGCCTACCTCGGCGGCTACCGTGGCCTGTTCGCCGTGTCGGCGCTGGCCACCCTCGCCGCGGGGGCCCTGGTCACCAAGGTCCGCTCGGTGTCCTGACCGCTCGGTGTCCTGACCGCCCGGTTCCACCCGTCCGGTTCCACCCGTTCACGACACGAGGAGTTGCCCGACCTTGCAGCTGGCCGACAAGTTGGTGCTGATCACCGGGGCGTCCAAGGGGATCGGCGCGGCGACCGCCGAGGCGTTCGCCGCGCGCGGCGCGCACGTGCTGCTGGTGGCGCGGGACGCCGAAGCGCTGTCCGCGCGCGCCGAACGGATCGCCGCGATCGGTGGCAGGGCTACCGCGTTCCCCGCCGACCTCGCGGACGGCGACCAGATCGGCCCGCTGGCCGAGCGCGTCCGCGAGCAGGTCGGCGTGCCCGACGTGCTGGTCAACAACGCCGGGGTCGGGCGGTTCCTGTTCCTTGAGGAGACCCCCGTCGAGGAACTGCTCGCGATGACCGCGGTGCCCTACCTCGCCGCCCTGCTGCTGACCAGGGAGTTCGTGCCCGACATGCGACGCAGGGGCAGCGGCTGGCTGGTCACCGTCAACTCGCCGGTTTCCCGGCTCTGCTGGCCAGGCGCCACCGGCTACGCGGGCGCGCGCGGCGGGCTGCGCGGGCTCACCACCGCGCTCCGGCTGGACCTGCGGGGCAGCGGCGTCGGCGTCAGCGAGGTCGTGCCAGGCAAGGTGAGCAGCGAGTACTTCGTCAACAACCCCGGTGCCGAGCAGCGCATCCCGAAGATCGCCGCGCTGATCCCCACCTCGACACCGGAACAGGTCGCCGCGCGCATCGTCGACGCCGTCGCCCGGGAGCGGCGCGAGGTCATGTTCCCCTGGCAGCTGCGGGCCTTCGAGCTCAGCGCGCGATTCGCGCCCCGCCTCACGGAGTGGCTCACCTGGCGAACCGGCTCGGGGCGCTTCGGCCCGAACGCCGGCTAGCGGTCCAGGTCCGGTTCCCGCCGCGTCTCACGGAACGTGGAACGGCGTCGACGCCCGCTCGGGGGTACAGGCGCCGACGCCGGGTTGGAATCCGCGGACCGATACCGGTCGGGGAGGGAGGGTGCGCAGCACCGGCCCGCGGAAGTCTGTGGTGGAGCGGTTGTGTGGCCTGACCGACGGCCCGAGGTGTCGCGGTCGGGGGTTCGGGCACCTCGGCCCGCCGGTCAGTAGGCGTTAGCTCGACCTCGTCCGTGTCGGGGGAACGAGAGGTCGGGGTCCGCCCGTCTCAGTGCGCGCCGGCGACGGCGCGGCGACTGCGGATCGGCTCCGGGGTCGGCGGCGCCGACCTCAGGTGCCGAGGTGGACGGGGCGCGAGCCCGCCGGCCACCAGGTGTTCGTAGGCCGCGCGCCAGACCGAGCACGGGGACTTCTGCTGCCGCCACCTGCTGGAGCACTCGGGGCAGTTGCCCCGCTCGTCCGGCTCGTGCGCGGCCAGCAGCGCCCGCCAGCCCTCGGTCAGCCGAGGCAGCTCCGAGCGTGCGACGGACAGCAGGGACGGTGCGTCAGCCCGGCTGGCCAGCTCGGAGAGCAGGTCGAGCCGTTCCCACACCGCGTTGCGAAGAACTTGTCCGAGGATCTCGTCCACCGAAACGTCACCGTCACCTTTCCGCCTGCTCGGCGGCTTCACGTAGTGCGGTCCTGAGCTCGCCGAGCTGGCCGGCGGACAGGACCGCGGTTTCCCCAGGTGGGCCGACCACCACGACCGTGTCCCGATCGACGAGCACGGTGAGGCAGCGGTCCCGGTCAACCACGTCACTACAGCGAATCCGCCACCAGCGGCGCTGCCCGGTAGACCCGTGCCAGGCGAAGTCGGAGTCCGACTGGCCCGGCAGGGCTGATGACACAGCGGTCGGAGAGGACGTCGCGGCATCGACAGTCCCACCCGAACTGGTGGTCACCGCCCGCTCGATCAGGTCCACGATGGTGGTTCCTCTCCGTGGTCACTCGCTTACGAGAACCTAGATTGCGATGATTCGGAGTGGATTGGGGCGTCATAGCGCTGATCGGTGGCAGTTCCACGATAAGCGGTCATAGGACTTCGGCAGGGCCGATCAGCCTCGCCGAAGAAGGCTTCTCGGGCGTGCGGAGTGCCCTTACTCTGCGGTTGACGCCCATACGGACTGTGAGGGGGCGCAATTGAACACCATCGGTTCCCAAAGCTCGCCTGTTACGCCCGAAGTCTGGGACCAGCAGGAGATGCGGGACGCGCTGGCGAGCAGGGACATCAGCTCGGTGTACCGCCTGCTTCGCCGACAGGGCGTGTCCCAGCGCCAGATAGCGGCGCTGACGGGGCAGTCACAGTCCGAGGTCTCGGAGATCCTCAAGGGTCGTCAGGTCATGGCCTACGACGTGCTGACGAGGATCGCCCACGGCCTGGGTGTCCCACGTGGATACATGGGTCTCGCCTACGACGAGGCCACAGCAGTACGGGTCGCCGCGTCAGTGGACGACTCCAAAGCTGAGGAGGAAGAGTCGGTGAAGCGTCGGAAGTTCCTCGCGCACGCGGCAGCCGTGACGGTGGGCGCCGCTGTGCTCGGTGCGGACTCCGGGTCGTGGGTCACCCATCCCACCCAGACTCCGGCTCCTGGACGGATCGGCATGACGGACGTCCGGCAGGTGGAGGCCGCGACTCGGGCTCTCCGCGCCCTCGACTACCAGTACGGCGGCGGCTCCTGCCGCGACGCCGTGGTGGCCCAGCTCTCCTGGGGCCAGCAGATGCTCGGCGCCAGCGCGACGGACGTCGTCAGGGACCGTCTCTACGTCGCGCTCGCCGACCTGCACAACCTGGCAGGCTGGACGTCGTTCGACACCGGGTTGGTCGACTCGGCCCGCAACCACTTCGGCCGGGCGCTCGAACTGGCCAAGCAGGGCAAGAACGACGGCCTCGTCGCCAACATCCTGTACCGGATGGGCCGCGTCTACCTGCACCAGGACGCGCCGGACGACGCGCTGAAGGTGTTCCAGCTCGGCCAGTTGGCCGCGCAGGACTCCGGTTCGGAGCTCGCGGTCGGCATCCTGTGCGCGAACGAGGCCTGGGCCTACGCGAAGATGGGCACCGACGACCAGGCGCTCAAGCTGCTTGGCAGGGCGCGGGACGAGTTCTCCAGGGCCAACGTCGCCGAGGCGCCCGCGTGGGCGAAGTTCTTCGACGAGGTCGACCTCTCGGCGATCGTCGGCACCGTGCACACCGAGCTGGCGCAGACCGTCGACCCGAAGTACACGCGGTTCGCGGTGCCGGCGCTGACCAAGGCGATCAACAGCTGGGGCGAGGACATGGCCCGCAACCGGTCGTTCAACCTCACCGCGCTGTCCATCAACCACATGCTCGAGGGCGACCTCGACCACGCTGCCAAGGTCGGCAGCCACGCCGTCGACCTGTCCGAGAGCCTCAAGTCCGTGCGCACCAGGGACCGGATGAAGCCGCTGAAGAAGGAAGCCGACAAGCGCAGGAACAACCCGGACGCCCGCGAGCTGTCCGACCGTCTGGCGAAGTTCATCTCGGCCGCGTGACGGTCCGCGCCGGCCGCCGCCGGCCCGCCCATGAGTCGCGCGTCGCAGTCACCCGATGGGATGGTGTCGAGGCGTCGCGCGCGAGATTCGTGCCCGCGACCCCGTAACACTCTCGCTCCTCGGAACGAATGCAGCATCGACGGCCCGAAAATCTGCAATCGTGCAGGGCGCCGTCGGTGAGCCCCGGTCGGGGGGCGTCTGGCAGACGGCGAGGTGGGCTGTCACGGTGAGCGATTTCGGGGCGCGGCTGGGCCTTCGTCGGTGGCGCGCGCGACGCGCGTTGCGTTCCGCCCAGCTGCTCGACGAGGTGGTGGATACCCAGCTTCCGCTGCTGGTCGGCTTCTCCGAGGAGCGTCGCCGCAGGTCGGCGGACTATCTGGCCGAACTCGTCGAGCTGGCCCAGAACTACCGCTACTACGCGGCAGGCTGGATCGACGGCCGCGAGCTGGATCGACGCGGCCAGGCCACCATGGACAAGCTCACCAGGCTCCGCCAGGACCCGACCGGCGTCCTCGGCCAGGAGCGCTAGACCTCGACGCGGCGCTAGACCCCGGCGCCCCGAGCTATCCAGTGAGTTATCCACAACAGCCCAACCCATCCACACCCAAGCCCCACTCAACCCCCGCCCCCAAGCCCGCCAACTAGACTGGCCAGGGGCCGCCCCCGAGGTGGGTGGGGGTGTCTTTACAGGTGGGCCTGGTGCGGAGCAGGCACGGCCCCTGTGTTGGTCATGTGGTTGTCGAAGCCCATGATCAGCCAAGGATGTCGTGCCCGCCGTGTCACCGGCCCCCATCCCGACCGTGGTGACCACACTGCCCCCACTGGACCCCAGCGGTATCGCTGACCCGCGGCGTTAACCAGCCGTAGTACCCGACCCACGACGCCGTCGCGGGATCAGGCACTCCATCGGGATCGGCCACTGCATCGGCAGCGTGCCGGTCCTGGCCGCCTCGGCAGTCGCGGCCGGGGTCGCTGGCTGCGATCGCTGAATCGGCCGCCGACCCTTGCCCAATCCGTGCTGGCCGAACTCGACGTGCGCCGCGACCCGGGGCACCGGCCAGCGCCACCCGCCACCGAGTCCACGACGCGCCGGGTGCCGCAACGGGTGGACGGCGACCGCCTCGACGCGGTGCTCAGTGCCTGGATCCGCCGCGCCACCAGGCACACCACCCCGAACTCGCCGACCCCGCCACGTCGACCTCCCATCCGATGGGCCGGTCGCGATCGCGGTGGGACGGCAAGACCCCGCGTGGCACCGTGCCCCGCACCGGCGGCGCCGGCGTCCACCCGCTGGCCGCGATCACCCCGCCACACCGCGACCGTGGTGGCCTCACGACTCGTGCCGATCGGCACCAGCGACATGGCCTGGCTACAGCCCCTTGCCCGACCCGCTGCCCCCTGGCCGGGACGGTGGTGATCGCCCACGCCCTGCACACCACCCGCGCCCACGCCCACCACCGCACCGCCCACGGCGGGCACCACGTATTCACCGTCAAGGCCAACCAACACCGCCTGGCCGCCCGCCTGACATGCCGACACTCCCAGCCACACCAGCACTGACGCCGGGCACGGCCGCACCGAACACCCCGTCCTGGCGGTACTGCCCGTCTCGGCCGATCCGGGGTTCCCCGCCACCTGCCAGGCCGCCCGGACCACCCGCCACCGCACCCGACACCACGACAACGACCCGGACCAGCTACGTCGTCACCAGCCTGCCCGCCGAGCAGGCCGATCCCGCTGGGATCGCCGACTACCTGCGCGCCCATTGGCACATCGAGAACCGCCCGCACTGGGTTCGGGACGCCACCCACGGCGAAGACGCCTCCCGGGACCGCACCGGCCACGCACCCCTGGGTGATGGCCTCGCTGCGCAACCTCGCGATCTCGGCCCTGCCACTGGCCAGACACACCACCATCGCCCAAGGGCTACGACACACGGCCGGGGACTGGCCACGACCGCTCAGCTATTCGGGATCACGGCCTGACCAGCACGAGCCGACTTTGCCGAAACCCTGCCTGGGCGGTGGGAGTGTCTTTGCAGGTGGGCTCAGGAAACCGGGCCCAGGAAACCGGGGCTCGCGAAACCGGGGCTCAGGAGACCGGGGCCCGAGAGAGCACCACGGCGAGCCCGAAGGCCACGCCCATCACGGCCGTCTCGGCCGCCGCCCAGCCGACGATCGCGGTCGGCCGGTGCCGCGCGATGCCGGGCAGCAGCCGCCAGCGGATCGCCGCGCCCAGCAGCGCCAATACCGCCACACACACCGTCTTGGCGACGACGATCGTGCCGTAGCCGGTGCTCAGCAGCGAGCCAGGCAGGTGCACGACGGGGTTGAGCGCGAGCTCGATCAGCCCGTTGAGCAGGCCGGTCACGGCGACCACCGCGAGGCAGACCGTGGCCACCCTGGAGAACTTCGGCAGCGCGGCCGCGAGTAGGCCCCTGCGGTGCGACACCAGCACGATCAGCGCGGCCAGCCCGCCGGTCCACGCGGTCGCGCTGAGCACGTGCAGCTCCATCGAGACCATCGTGAGGTCGTGGTACTTCCAGTTCGAGGCGTGCCCGGTGACCGGCAGCGGGAGCAGCCCGAACATGGCGACCACGATCCGCAGCTCGGCGGGCACCGACTCGCCGTGCCGCACCGCGAGCACCCCCAGCCCCGCCGACAGCAGCGCGAACACCGCGCTGACCAGCAGGCCCTGGCCGCCGCTGACCTGCCGCACGTAGTCGAGCACCGCGCCCATGGTGACCGTCTCGCCCGGCCGCACCTCGGCGGCCTGGAGCACGATGGCCACCAGCGCGCTCATCGCCCAGACCCCGGCGGCGACCACGGCGGCCGGCCGCGCGACCAGCAGCACCGGCTCGGTCTGTTTCGGCCGGTCGAAGCCGAGCAGCTTGGGCAGCAGGCTCAGCCCGACCACGGCCACCGCGGTCAGGTCGAGCAGCACGCGCACCAGCGGGATGCCGAGCCGGACCGCCGTCCCCGGCTCCACGACCCCGACGACCGGGGCGACCGTGGACAGCGCGAGGCCGAGCAGCACGCCGGCCACTCCGCCGAGCGCGATGCCGCCGACCAGGTAGGTCCTGGTCGGGATGGCGGTCCGACTCGGGTTCATCGCTGGCTGTCCCCCTGCTTGCCGCCCTTCAGCGCGAACACCAGGCCCGCGCTGAGCAGCACGACCGCGCCGACGATCCACGGCCACACCGGCATGCCGCCGTCGGTGCCAGCCGAGTTGGCGGTGCCGCCTGCCTGCGTCGTCGACTTCGCCTCCGACGGCGGGGCCGGGGTGCCGGTGCCGGCGGTGGTGAGCTTGAACTTCACCGAGCCGTACACCGGGTGCCCGTCGGCCGACAGGATCCGGTAGCCGACCGAGTAGTCGGCGGCCGGGCCGAGCGGCCGGACCGGCGCGGTCACCACGTTGCCGGCGACCGAGACGTCACCGGCTTCCCAGTGCGTGTTGTCCGGGCCGATCACCGTGATCGTGTTGAAGCCGGCCTGCACCGGTTGGTCGAAGGTCAGCGTGACCTGGCTCGGGCCGGCCGACAGCGACGAGCCCTCCTTGGGATCGCTGCTGACCAGCACGTTGTGTGCGAGCGCCGGGGTGGCGAGGCCGAGCAGCGCGAGCCCGGTCAGCAGGCCGGCGCCGAGCAGGGCGGACAGCCGCCTCATGCCGACGGCTCCCGGTCGGCGGCCGGCGCCGCGGCACCGGTGCGGCGGGAGCGCAGCACCGCGCCGGCGCCGAAGCCGAGTCCGAGCGCGCCGACGGCGAGCCCGGCGCCGCCGAGCCACCGCGCGGTCTTGTCGGTGCCGGTCGAGGCGTCGTGCGAGTCACCGGCGGGCGCGGCCGCGTCGTGCGAGTGGCTGTCGCCGCCTGCCGCCTTGTCCACCAGCTTCACGGTCGGCGCGGGGTGCGCCGGCTCCGCAGCGCCATCGGCGACCGGCGGCGCGTCCCACACGACGACCTCGCCGTTGTCGTAGGTCTGCGTGGTCGGCAGCACCAGCCTGTCGGTGTCGTCGGGCAGCGGGCCAACCGACATGTCGAACTCGTTGAACTGGCCCGGTTCGATGCGGACGCCGGCGTCCGCGGTCCAGGTGACGCTGCGGACGGCCTCGGTGACGTCGGTGTTGTGCACCTTCACCGGCTTGTCGAGCTTGCCCTTGGTGATCTCGGCCTTCCAGCCGGGCACCGGCTTGGTGCTGACGGAGGCGAGCGGGTGGTCGGCTGGCAGGTTCACCTGGAGCTTGACGGTGCCGTTGTTGGGCCGCTCGTTGGGCACCCGGAGGGTGATCTTCGCGTAGCCGCCCTTGGTCGCCTCGCCGGGCTGGGCGGTGACGTGCGCGGATGCGGTGCCGGCGGCGAGCAGGGCCGCGATGCCCGCGACGGCGAGCACGGCGCCGCCCCGGACGAGCGTGCGCGCGCCAAATCGATTTGTCGACATTTAGTTGTTTCTCCTGGTCAAAGGGTGTGTACGGGCACTCGACGGTCAACCAAGGACCGGAGGACCCCGCCTCGAACACACCCGCCGCAGCAGCACCTCGGCCAGGGTGTCGACCCGCGCGGGCGGCGCGACGGACACCCGCAGCGGCACCCCGATCGGCGCGGGGGACAGGCGGCGCGGCAGCAGCAGCGACACGGCCGAGACGACGGCGAACAGCGCGGTCTCGGCCCGCGTGAGCAGCAGCGCGGTCGCCAGCACGGCGGCGACGTGCGCACCCGTCATCAGCCTGCCGTCCACCCCGGCGCCCGCGGCCGCGAGATCGTGCCGGTGCCCGAGCCCGGCCAGCAGCAGGTGCTGGCCGAGCTGCGACACCCCGAGCGCGGCGAGGATCGCCGGGCCGCCGCGCCTGCGGTCCGCGAGCGCGGTGCCGGCGGCGGCGATCAGCACGGTGACGATCGCGGCCAGCCCGGTGTCCGGCAGCGCGCCGCCTGCCGCGCCGTGCGCGGCGACGGCGAGCGTCGCGGAACTGACGGCGAGCAGTCCCGCGCGCAGCACGCGCGGGGGCCCTGGCCGTTTCGTCACGGACCGAGGGTAATGGGAAGTCACTCTTCGGCGTGAAACGGCGGACCCCGAGCTGCGTCACATGGCAGCCTCTGGTATAGACCTGTTGTTTGGATAAAACTTTACGAACTACGTTTCCGCAGGTCAGCACCGCCGAACTGGACGAATCGCCGCGCGGGGCAGCTTGCCTCGTTGCTCCGAATGGGCAACGGTGATCACGCCGTTGGCGGTCGGGGGACAGCTCAGGCAGGCACAGAGCTGTCTCGCTCCGGTCGCCGAACCGACCCCGAAGGGAGGCCGGCGACCGTGAGCCTGTGGGACTACGTCGGATCCAGATGGCAGCAGCTGCTGCTGGACTCCTGGATGCACGTCAGCGCCGTGGTGCAGTGCACGATCGTGGCGACCGCGCTCGGCGTCCTGCTCGGCGTGGCGGTCTACCGCAGCCCGCTCGGCTCGGCGCTGGCCACCGCGCTGACCAGCGCGATCCTGACCATCCCGTCGTTCGCCCTGCTCGGCCTGCTGATCCCGGTGCTCGGGCTCGGCGTCCGGCCGACCGTCACCGCCCTGGTGCTCTACGCGCTGCTGCCCATCGTGCGCAACACCATCGTCGGGCTGTCCGGCGTCTCGCCCTCGGTGGTCGACGCCGCGCGGGGCATCGGCATGAGCCGGTTCGGCGTGCTGTCGCGGGTCGAACTGCGGCTGGCCTGGCCGGCGATCCTGGTCGGCATGCGGGTCAGCACCCAGATGCTGATGGGCATCGCCGCGATCGCCGCCTACGCCAAGGGACCCGGCCTCGGCAACGTCATCTTCAGCGGCCTGTCCAGGGTCGGCAGCGCCAACGCCGTGAACATGGCGCTGGCCGGCACCGTCGGCGTCGTGGTGCTCGCGCTCGTCCTCGACGGCTGCTACGTCCTGCTCGGTCGACTCACCACCTCAAGGGGCATCCGTGGCTGAACAGGCACAGGTCAGCGGCGTCGAGATCCAGCTGACCGACGTCACCAAGCGCTACCCCGGCCAACGCAAGCCTGCGGTCGACCGCTTCACCATGACGATTCCCGCTGGCGAGATCGTGGTGTTCGTCGGGCCGTCGGGATGCGGCAAGACGACCACCATGAAGATGATCAACCGGCTGATCGAGCCGACCTCCGGCCGGATCACCATCGGTGGCCGGGACGCGCTGTCCATCAACGCCGACCAGCTGCGCCGGCAGGTCGGCTACGCGATCCAGCAGGCCGGCCTGTTCCCGCACATGACCGTCGGGCAGAACATCGGCATCGTGCCCGGCCTGCTCGGCTGGGACCGTAAGCGAATCGACGACCGGGTCGACGAGATGCTCGACCTGGTCGGACTCGACGTCGACGAGTTCCGGGGCCGGTTCCCCCGCCAGCTCTCCGGCGGCCAGCAGCAGCGGATCGGCGTGGCGCGGGCGCTCGCTGCCGACCCTCCCGTGCTGCTGATGGACGAGCCGTTCGGCGCGGTCGACCCGATCACCAGGGGAAACCTCCAGGACGAGCTGATGCGCCTCCAGGCGGAGCTGCACAAGACGATCGTCTTCGTCACGCACGACTTCGACGAGGCGGTCAAGCTCGGCGACCGGATCGCGGTGCTCGGCAGCGAGTCAAGGATCCTCCAGTACGACACCCCGGAGGCCGTGCTGGCCAACCCGGCCGACGACACCGTCGCCGGCTTCGTCGGGGCGGGCGCCTCGCTCAAGCAGCTGACGCTGCGGCGGGTCCGCGACGTGGAGCTCGGCGACGTGCCGACCGCGTCGGTCGACGACGACCCCTCGGCGCTGCGGGCGAAGCTGGGCACCAGGCGCGGCGCGATCGGCCTGGTGCTGGATCGCAGACGGCGGCCGGCGCGCTGGGTCGGCCCGCGAGATCTCGCCTCGGCCGGCTCGCTCCAGGCGGCCGGCCGGCCGGTCGAGGACACCGTCACCACGCAGTCGACCCTCCAGGACGCGCTCGAGGCGATCCTCACCGACGACGACGGCCTCGCCGTGGTCACCAAGGCCAGGGGCGAGTACGCCGGGGTGGTCGACATCGACACGGTGATGACGGCGATCCGCCAGCTCCGCGAGGAACACGCCGAGCACGACGAACCAGTCGAGCATGACGAACCGGCTGAGCATCCAGCGCCTGCGGAAGTCGACCAGTGACCGCGACGTTCAGCGCCGACTCCGGGTCGCGGCGCGCGGAGCGGCTGCGGCTGCTGGCCCAGCCGATCGTGGTGCTCGTGGTGCTGGCCGGCGTGCTGGTGTGGGCGTTCTCCCGCGACCTCGACGACATCGAGAAGCGCAATCTCAACGCCAGCACCATCCTGGACCTGACCTGGCAGCACGTGAAGCTCACGATCACCGTCGCCGTCATCGTCGTGCTGGTCGCCGTGCCGCTCGGCGTGCTGCTGACCAGGCGGTGGGCCAGGCCGGCCGCGCCGATCGTGCTGGCCGTCGCGAACATCGGCCAGGCCGCGCCGTCGGTCGGCCTGCTCGTGCTGTTCTTCCTGTTCACCGGCCACATCGGCTTCTGGATCGCGGTGCTGCCGACCGCGCTCTACGCGCTGCTTCCCGTGCTGCGCAACACAATGGTCGGCATCAGCCAGGTGGAGCCCACCCTGATCGAGGCCGGCAGGGGCATCGGCATGTCCGCGACGGCGGTGCTGCGCCGCATCGAGTTCCCGCTGGCCGTCCCGTACATCCTCGCCGGCCTGCGCACCGCCCTGGTGCTCGCGGTCGGCACCGCGACGTTGGTCTTCCTGATCAGCGGCGGCGGCCTCGGCGTGCTCATCGACACCGGCTACAAGCTCAACCGGCCAACGATCCTGGTGGTCGGCGCGGTGCTGACGGCCTCGCTCGCGCTGCTGATCGACTGGCTCGGCGGCCTGGCCGAGGCGCTGCTCGGACCGAGGGGACTGCGATGAGGCGCCAGCACCGCGCGGCACGGATCGCCGCACTCGCGCTGGTCGGGGCGCTGTTGTCGGCCTGCGGGCTGAGTTCGGGCTCGGCCGTCCCGCTCGACGTCGGCCCCGGCTCGATCACGCCGGTCGACGGGCTGCGCGGCCTGCGGCTCACCGTCGGCTCCAAGGACTTCACCGAGAACATCGTGCTCGGCTACATCGCGGAACTCGCGCTGGAGGCGGCCGGGGCCGAGGTCAAGGACCTCACCAACATCCAGGGCTCCAACAGCGCCAGGCAGGCGCTCAAGGCGGGCCAGATCGACCTGTACTGGGAGTACACCGGCACGGCGTGGATCAGCTACCAGGGCAACAACAACCCGATCCCGGACGGGCAGAAGCAGTTCGACGCGGTGCGCGACGCCGACGCGGCCGCCGGGATCAGCTGGCTCGACCTGTCCCCGTTGAACAACACCTACGCGTTCGCGCTGAGCAAGGCCAACGCGGACCGGCTCGGCGTGCACACGCTGTCGGAGATGGCCGACCTCGTGCGCCGCGACCCGAGCGCCGGCACCTACTGCCTGGAAACGGAGTTCGCCAGCCGCAACGACGGGTTCCCCGGCATGCAGAAGGCGTACGGGTTCACCGTGCCGAGCGACCAGGTGAAGATCCTCGGCACCGGCGCGGTGTACCAGGCCACCTCGGACGGGCACGCCTGCAACTTCGGCGAGGTGTTCACCACCGACGGCCGGATCCTGGCGCTGAACCTCCAGCTCCTCAAGGACGACAGGAAGTTCTTCCCGCAGTACAACGCCGCGCTGACCGTGCGCAAGGAACTGGCCGACCGCTACCCGCAGCTCGGGCGGCTCTTCGAGCCGATCGCCAAGAAGCTCAGCAACGACGTGATGCTGCACCTCAACGCCAAGGTCGACGTCGACGGCATGGACCCGGCCGACGTCGCCCGCGACTGGCTGGTCGCCGAGGGGTTCGTCACCAAGCCGTCCTAGGCCTGTCCAGTGGGGTCGGGAACTCTCAGTCGACGCCGAGTCGGTGCAGCACCTCTGCCTCGAGGCGGTCGAGGTCGGCGGCGACGGCCCGGTTCGCGGCGCGGCGGCGCGGCGACGGCATCCGTTCCGCCGCGCGCACGGCGGCGGTGAGCTGGGACAGCCTGGTCGCGCTCGCGTCGGCGAACGCGGTCACCTCCGACGACCCGTTCCTGGCGCGCAGGTCCTCGACGGCGGCGGACAGCCCGGCGATCCTGGCGTGCAGCCTGGCGCCCCTGCCGGTGAACGCCGGCAGCTGGTCGACCTCGACGCCGAGCTGCCGTGCCCGGTACCGGTCGAAGGTCTCCCGCGCGATGCCGGCCGCGCGCACGGCGATCGGCAGGACCACCGGGATGACGACGGGACCGATCACCTTGGCGACGCCGAGCAGGTTCTTCGCCTTGCCCGGGGTGAGGCGGGGTCCGGTTCGTTTCGCGCGCGCCATGCCAAAACCCTAGAGGTGACGGTCCCCGTGGGCACGCCGGCACGGCCGTCCGGCCCGTGCCGGCGAGGTTGCCGGCACCGCCGGGTGCGCCTGGACATACCCTGGCGGGGTGACGTCCACAGTGCTCCTCGATGCCGGTGTGGTCACTCGTTGCCGGCGGCGGGTGCACCTCGAACACGATCCGGCCATGCGGGACGTGCCCAAGGCCGCCGCCGATCCCGCCACCGAGCAGCGCATCGCGGACGCCGCCGCGCACCGCAGGGGCGTCGCCGAGCAGATCGCGCGGCTGGTCGGCTCGGACTGGACGGAGATCCCCTTCGGCCCCGACGTGTCCTCGGGCGACCGGGAGCGCGCGACGCTCGCCGCGTTGCGGGCGGGCGCCCGGTTCGTGTGGGGCGCGCAGCTGCCGCGCGACCCCTCCGGCGGCCGCCGGGGCTCGATCGACCTGCTGGTGCGCGCCGACGACGGCTACGTGCCGATCCTCGTGGTGCGGCACAAGGTCAGTGACCGGGGCGCGGGCGCGCGGACGTCGCCGCTGACCGATCCGCTGCCAAGGGGCAGCCGGGTCGACCCGCTGCGCAGGATCCGCCCGCAGCCGCGCGACCAGCTCAGGCTGGCCCACGCGCAGCGGATGCTCCAGGCGGCGGGCTACGCGGTGCCTGGCAGGGCGACCGGCGGCGTGGTCGGCATGGACGCGGACGTGGTGGTGTGGCACGACCTCGACGCGCCGACCTGGCCAGGCGGCCGGACCGCGCTGTCGGAGTACGACTCGCGCTTCGCCGACCGGATCGCGGTGGCCACCGCCGCGGCGACCGGGGCGCAGCCGCTGGCGCGGCCGTCGCGGATCGTCGAGTGCCGCAGCTGCCCGTGGTGGCCGACCTGCGAGGCCGAGCTGCGCGCCACCCGCGACGTGAGCCTGGTGCTGCGCGGCGAGGACGCGGTGGCGCTGCGCAGGGTCGGTGTGTCCACTGTGGACGAACTTGCCGCGCTGGACCCGGCGGCGGAGTCGCCGACCCCGCTGGTCGGCATGACCTTCGCGGACGGGGTGGTGCTGGCCAGGGCGTGGCTGCGGGACCTCGCCGTGGTGCGCAGGGTGCCCGACGTGAGCGTGCCGAGGGCGGACGTCGAGATCGACGTCGACATGGAGAGCTTCGGCGACTCCGGCGCCTACCTGTGGGGATGTTGGTTGTCCGGTAAGGACATCGGTGAACCGCAGGGGTATCGGGCGTTCGTCACCTGGGATCCGCTGCCGTGCGCCGACGAGGCGCGGTCCTTCGCGGAGTTCTGGGGCTGGTTCACCGGTGTTCGGCTGCGGGCGCTGGCGCGCGGGCTGACCTTCCGCGCCTACTGCTACAACGAGCTCGCGGAGAACCGCTGGCTGCTCGGCTCGGCCGAGCGCTTCGCCGGCAGTCCGGGCATCCCGACGCAGGCGCAGGTGCGGGAGTTCATCGGCTCGGACGCGTGGATCGACCTGTTCGGCAGCGTCCGCGAGCAGTTCCTGTGCGCGCACGGCAAGGGGCTCAAGACGATCGCGCCGGTCGCCGGCTTCCACTGGCGCGACCCGGAGGCCAGCGGCGAGAACTCCATGCGCTGGTACCGGGACGCGGTCGGCATGGACGGCGGCGAGCCGGACCCTGGGCAGCGGCGGCGGCTGCTGGAGTACAACGAGGACGACGTGCGCGCGACGTGGACGCTGCGGAGCTGGATGTCATCGCCGCAGGTGCGCGAACTCCCCTACGCCGGGGATCTGTAGGCGGCGCAGGGGAGTTCGGCGCAGGAGAGTTCGCGGAAACCGTTGGCTTCGCGGAAACGGCTAGCGGGGCGCCATCCGCAGCGCGCCGTCCATCCGGATGACCTCGCCGTTGAGGTAGTCGTGCTCGACGATCGCGACCGCGAGCTGCGCGTACTCCTCGGGCTTGCCCAGCCGCTTCGGGAACGGCACGCCGTCGCCGAGCGCGGCGCGGAACTCCTCGCTCACCCCGGCCATCATCGGGGTGTCGATGATCCCCGGCGCGATCGTCATGACCCGGATGCCGCTGGTGGACAGGTCGCGGGCGATCGGCAGGGTCATGCCGACGACGCCGCCCTTGGACGCGGCGTACGCGGCCTGGCCGACCTGGCCGTCGAACGCGGCGACGGAGGCGGTGTTGACGATCACGCCGCGCTCGCCTGCGGCCAGCGGCTCGGTCGCGGCGATCGCGGCGGCGGCCAGCCGGATGACGTTGAACGTGCCGATGAGGTTGATCTCGATGACCCGACGGAACACGTCGAGGTCGTGCGGGCCCTTCTTGCCCAGGACCCGGCCGGGGGTGCCGACGCCGGCGCAGTTCACCACGATCCGCAGCGGGGCGCCGGATCCTGCGGCGGTCGCCACGGCGGCCTCGACCTGTTCGGCCGAGGTGACGTCGGCGGCCAGGTAGTTGACGCCGTCGACGGCGTCGGCCTTCTCGATCGCGCCGGGCAGGTCGAGCGCGAACACCGTCGCCCCCGCGCCGGCCAGCGCCTGAGCGGTCGCGCCACCGAGCCCGGAGGCCCCACCCGTGACGATCGCTGCGGTACCCGTGATCTGCATGCTTCTCCTCCTCGCCGGCACTGTGGTGCTTCGTCGCACACCGTGCTGGCGCAGAGGTTAACGGTCGTTCATGGGCCGCTGCCGGCCCTGTGTCGGGGCTAACCCGACGAGCCCCTTCGGTCGGAGCGCCAGTCGGCCCCGTGCAGCAGCACCACCAGCGGCAGCGCGGCCAGCAGGGACAGCACCGCGAACAGCAACACGATCCCGATCAGATCCATGCCATCACAGTGCGCCAGGACCGGCTCGGTTCGCGTCGTCCGGCAGGGCTGTTCCGGCATGCACCCGGGGGACTACCCGGATCACCCTCGGCTACGACCTGAGAACGATCTCCCCACCGCCGTCGGTCAGCGCTTGCCCGGCGGGCAGATCGCGTCGAGCTGCTCCAGCTCCTCCGCGCTGGGGCGCCACGCGCTCGCCGCCGAGTTGGCCCGCACCTGCTCTGGCGTGGTCGCGCCGGCCATCACCGAGGCCACCGACGGCTGCGCGACCAGCCAGCCGATGGCCAGCTGCACCATGCTGATGCCGCGTTCGCCCGCCCACGCCCGCAGCTTCTCGATCCGCTCCCACGGCGCCTCGCCGAGCAGCCGCGACCGGCTGGCCAGCCGGCTGCCGGGCGGCGCGTCCGCGTCCCGCTGGTACTTGCCGGTGAGCAGCCCGTTGGCCAGCGGGAAGTACGGCAGCACGCCGAGCCCGAACCGCTCGCAGGCCGGGATCACCTCGCGCTCGGCCTCCCGCTCCAGCAGCGAGTAGTGGTTCTGCGCGGCGACCGGCGCGGTCAGCGAGCTCGACCCCGCCGTCCACGCGGCGTCGGCGATCTGCCAGCCGGCCAGGTTGCAGTGCCCCACGTAGCGGATCTTGCCCTCGTGCACGAGGTCGTCGAGCGCGGACAGCGTCTCCTCGAGCGGCGTGGCCTGGTCGGGCCGGTGCAGCTGGTAGAGGTCGATCCAGTCGGTGCCAAGCCGCCGCAGCGAGGACTCCACCGCCCGCCGCACGTACCGGCGGGATCCGCGCGCGCCGAAGTCCGCGCCGTTGGCGCCCTGCATGTCCAGGCCGAACTTCGTGCCGATGACGGCGTGGTCGCGCCGCCCGGACAGCGCCTGGCCGAGCAGCTCCTCGCTGCGTCCGCGCGGCGCGCCGTAGACGTCGGCGACGTCGAAGAACGTCACCCCGCTGTCCAGTGCCGCGCCGACCACGGCGCGGGCGCCGGACAGCGATTCCGTCACCGTGCCCGGCCGGCCGAGGTTGTTGCAGCCGAGGCCGACCGCGCTGACGACGAGACCCGACTCACCAAGGCGACGCTGTTCCACGGGGGGTGACCCTACGACCGCTCGCCGTGTCCCGTCACGTCCGTGCCGTCGCGCGGTGTATTCGCGAAGGTCCACTTCCGTTAGCGCCTCGGCAAACTGGGGCTGCGACCGTCGTCCTCCGAGGTCGGAGGTGGTTGCGATGTTCGTCCGGCGAATCGCGGTTGTCGGCACCGGCTATGTGGGGTTGACCACGGGGGCGTGTCTCGCCTCGCTCGGGCACCGGGTGGTGTGCGCCGATGTGGACGCCGCCAAGGTGGCCAGGTTGCGGGAGGCCCAGGTCGACATCCTGGAGCCGGACCTCGCCGAGCTGGTGGCCGAGGGGCTGGCCGCTGGCCGGCTGGAGTTCGTGGTCGGCGCCGGCAACGCGGTGGCCGACGCCGAGGTGGTGTTCCTCTGCCTGCCGACGCCGATGGGCGCTGGCGGCGCGGCCGACCTGACTGCGGTCCGGTCGGTGGCCGAGGAGGTCCGCGCGGTGCTGCCGCCCGGCTGCGTCGTGGTGTGCAAGTCGACCGTGCCGGTCGGCACGTCGGTCGCGGTCGCCGAGCTGCTCGACCGGGCCGATGTCGCCGTGGTGAGCAACCCGGAGTTCCTGCGCGAGGGCAGCGCGGTGCGCGACCTGCTGCGCCCCGACCGGATCGTGGTCGGCTCGGACGACCCTGCCGCGGCCGAGCGGGTCGCAGCGCTGTTCGCGAAGCTGGGCGCGCCGACGGTGCTGATGGACGCGGCCAGCGCCGAGCTGGTCAAGTACGCGGCCAACTGCTTCCTGGCGATGAAGCTGTCCTACGTCAACGCCATGGCCGAGCTGTGCGAGCTGCTCGGCGCGGACGTCACCGCGGTCTGCGAGGGGATGGGCTACGACCGCAGGATCGGCCAGTCGTTCCTGAGCCCCGGTCCCGGCTGGGGCGGCTCGTGCCTGCCGAAGGACACGCACGCGCTGTTGCAGATCGCGCAGGCGGCCGGCCTGGAGTTCGACCTGCTCGGCGCGACCATCGAGGCGAACTCGCGGCAGCAGCACCGGGTGGTGGCCAAGGTCCGCGAGGCCGTCGGCGGCTCGCTGGCCGGCGCGCGGATCGGCCTGCTTGGGCTCGCGTTCAAGGCCGGCACCAACGACCTGCGCGACTCGCCCGCGCTGGCCGTGGCGAAGCTGCTCGCGGCCGAGGGCGCCGAGCTGACCGGCTACGACCCGGAGATCGCCGGGCAGCTGCCGGGTCTTCGCCTCGTCGACGACGCCTACCAGGCGGCGAAGGGCGCTGCTGCGGTGGTGCTGCTCACCGAGTGGCCGCTGTTCCGGATGCTGGACTGGCCGCTGATCGCCGAGCTGATGGACGGCGACACCGTGCTGGACACGCGCAACCACCTCGACCCGGACGCGCTGCGCAGGGCGGGCCTGCGGCACCGGGGAATCGGCCGCAGGCCGTAGTCAAGACCGTACTTAGCGGGGGTAACGAAAGGCCGGACTTCCGCGTAAGTTGTTGACGTGTTCACTACCCGCCCTGAGTTGGCAGGCACGGTCGGCATGGTCGCCTCGACGCACTGGCTGGCCTCCTCGGCCGGCATGGCGGTGCTCGAGGACGGCGGGAACGCCTTCGACGCCGCCGTCGCGGCGGGATTCGTGCTCCAGGTCGTCGAACCGCACCTCAACGGGCCAGGCGGCGAGGTGCCGGTGGTGTTCTCCGCCAAGGGCCAGGCGCCGAAGGTGCTGTGCGGGCAGGGCGTCGCGCCGGCCGCCGCGACCATCGAGCACTACCGGGACCTCGGGCTCGACCTGGTGCCGGGCAGCGGTCTGCTCGCCACCACCGTGCCGGGCGCGTGGGACGGCTGGCTGACCCTGCTGCGCGATCACGGCACCAAGTCGTTGCGGGACGTGCTCGGCTACGCGATCGGCTACGCCCGCGATGGCTTCCCGCTGCTGGAACGCGTGTCCGCGACCGTGGCCGCCGTCGCCGACCTGTTCAGGGACCACTGGCCGACCTCGGCGCAGCTGTGGCTGCCGGACAACCGGCCGCCCGTGCCTGGCACGCGGTTCACCAACCCGAGGCTCGCGGACACCTGGGAGTGGCTGCTTGCCGCCGCCGAGGCCGCGGGCGGCGACCGCGAGGCGCAGCTGGAGGCCGGCAGGCGGGCCTGGTCCCAGGGGTTCGTGGCCGCGCAGGTGGACGAGTTCTGCCGCACCGCCTACCTGGACGACTCCGGCCGCGCGCACGCCGGCGTGCTGACCGGCGAGGACATGGCCGGCTGGTCGGCGACCTACGAGGACGCCGTCACCGTCGACCTCGGCGAGTGGACGCTGGCCAAGTGCGGCGCGTGGACCCAGGGACCCGTGCTGGCCCAGCAGCTGTTGCTGCTGGAGGGTTTCGCGGACCGACTGTCCTATGTGGATGGTGTGCCGACGGCCGAGACCGTGCACCTGGCCACCGAGTGCGCGAAGCTCGCCTTCGCCGACCGGGAGGCCTGGTACGGCGACACCGACGACGTGCCGCTGGACGCGCTGCTGTCGCGGGAGTACGCGGCGCTGCGGCGGGGCCTGGTCGGCGACCAGGCGTCCATGGTGCTCCGGCCGGGCTCCCCGGACGGCAGGGACGTCCGCCTGCCGGCGCACATCGCGCAGGGGCGCGGCGCGACCGACGACGTTGCGGTCGCCTCGCTCGGGGCCATCGGCGAGCCGACCGTGGGCCGCGCCGGCACGACCAGGGGCGACACCGTGCACATCGACGTGGTGGACCGCTGGGGCAACCTGGTGTCCGCGACGCCGTCGGGCGGCTGGCTCCAGTCCTCGCCGACGATCCCGTCGCTCGGGTTCTGCCTGGGCAGCCGGGCGCAGATGTTCTGGCTGGACCGGGACCTGCCGAACTCGCTCGCGCCGGGCAAGCGGCCGAGGATCACCCTCACGCCGTCGCTCGCGCTGCGCGGCGGCGAGCCGACCATGGCCTTCGGCACGCCTGGCGGCGACCAGCAGGACCAGTGGCAGCTGTGTTTCTGGCTCGCGCACACCGTCGGCGGGCTCGATCTCCAGGCCGCGATCGACGCGCCGGCCTGGCATTCCAACGCGATCCCCAGCTCGTTCTACCCGCGCTCCTGGCAGCCGGGCGAGCTGGCGGTGGAGTCGCGGCTCGGCGTCGACACGCTCGCCGAGCTGGCCGAGCGCGGGCACCGGATCGTCGACGCGGGGCCGTGGTCGCTCGGCAGGCTGTCCGCCGTGGCCCGCGACCCCAGGTCCGGCCTGTTGCGGGCCGGCGCGAACCCGCGCGGGGCGCAGGGCTACGCCGTCGGCCGCTGAACACCGCGCGCGGAGCGGATCCCGCCCCGCGCGCGGCGATCGGTCAGCGGACCCGCGAGCCGGGGAGCTTGAGGCCCCCGAGCAGGCCGGAGAGCAGTTTCTTCACCGTCTCAAGCAACGGCTTCAGCGCCGTCAGAGCCGGGGCGAGCGGGCCGGCCGCCGCGCTCAGCTGGTCGGTGAGGCCGGAGACCTGGTCCAACAGCTGGGTGACCGGCCCGGTCAGGCTTTCCAGTGGGCCGGCGTCCTTCGGGTCGATGGCCGCCGGCGGAGCCGGGGTCGCGGCCGTCGCGCCGTCCGGTTTCGGCACTGCCGGTGCCGCTGGGGCGGCCGGTGCGGCTGGTGCGGCGACGGGACCGGCGTCGGGGACCTTGGCCCCGGTGCCGCCCGTCGCGGTGTCGGTTGGGTTGGCGGCAGTTCCGGTGGCGCCGGCGGGACCGCTCAGCGGGGCGCCGGTGTCGGCGAGGGAGGATCCGGTGAGGCTGACCATGCCGACGACGACTGCCGCTGCTACAAGGGTCTTCCTGAAGTTCATGACTGGACCTCGGTTCGTGGGGTTTCCGGGTGGAACTTCGTCCCTTCCCGGGGCCTACCTGGGCGAACCTAGGGAGCGGCCGAAGGCCGCGCAGCGCGAAACATCAGTCCCACGCGTAACTACCACCACAACGGGTGATTCGGACATAGAGCCCTTGTCTCGGGCCCTGAGCGCATGAAACGGCCCCGACCCAGGGGGAGCGGGTCGGGGCCAGCCGGTGGTGCGGGGGATGGGGTTAGGAGCTCTCAGGGCAGGCGCGGCGAGTTGATCGGCAGCGCGACGCCGGCCGCGGGCACGTCGAGGTTCTTGGCGATGGCCTTGAGGTTGATGTCGCCCTGGTGGTCGTTCAGCGCGCTGACACCGCCACCGTTGGTCAGGCCGTCGGACAGGCCGCCCAGGTTCGGGCCGCCGAGGTTCGCGCCCCCGTCGACGGCTGCGTTGGCGTTGCCGGCCAGACCGAGCATGGTGACGGCGCCGGCGGCGGTGATGGCCGCCCCAGCGGCGATCTTCCGGATATTCATGGCGCGGACGATGTCGCGGTCGCCGCCGTCCACGCAACGTCGCTCAGTCGACCGCGTGGACTTTTTCGCCGCATAGGGTGACTACCCGGCAGTAGCGCGGGCTACATGGCCCCGACGTCGAGCCGCGCGACCTTGCCGTCCTCCACCATGAACCGCCAGAAGGTCGGCATGTTCCACAGGTCCGACCGGTACTCGCCGGTCAGGTACAGGCCGTCCTCGGCCTCCCGCTCCACCGCGAGGCGGCCGTGGCTGCTGAAGACCTCCCGCTCGGCCCAGGTCCGGAACGGCTGGGCGTTGCCGTCGTCGGTGAGTTTCGCGTCCTCGTCGAAGGCGGCGTAGAACGCGTCCCGGTCCTGGCGCTCCATGGCCGTGACGACCGAGCGCACCGCCGGGTTGGTCAGCTCAGCAGCGTCCATGCCGCCCAGCGTCCGACAGGCGGGCGAAGATCGCAAAAGGAACAGCCGCCTGCCGCCGCTTACCGACACCGCCGCCTACCGCCACCGCCGTACGCCGGGAACGCGCCGCTCGACGTACGCGGAGAGGCGGCGTCCTGCCGTAGCGTCAGCACGTGCCGTTCCCGCTGCCCGCCAGCCTGTGCAGGCTGTGGCGCTCCGACTGGGTGCCGGTGCTCGGCCTGACCGCGTTCGTGCTCGGCACCGTCACCATCTACCACGCCGCCCAGGCCGGCCATCCGCTGCCCGGCTGGGCCTACCTGTGGATGGTCGGCGCCGCGCTGCCGCTGCTGTGGCGGCGGCGGTTCCCGCTCACCGTGTTCGTCCTCAGCGCCTCGGCGGCCGGGACCTACTACTGGCTGTCCGGTCTCGGCGGTCCCGCCGCCGTCCTCGCGGTCGTCGCGCTGTTCACGCTGGCCAGGCAGCGCGGGCCGCTGGTGGCCGGCGTCGCGGCGGGGTGCGTCGTGCTGGCCGGGATCGCCGACGAGGTGGTGTCCGGCGACAGCGAGTGGTGGTACCTGGACGCCAGGCTGCTCGGGATGGCCGCCCTGCTGGCCGCCGTGGTCGCCAGCGGCGTCGCGGCCAGGAGCCGGCAGGGCTGGGCGGCGGCGCGCCGGGAGAAGGCCGAGGAGCAGGCGCGGCGGCTGGCCGAGGAGGAGCGGCTGCGCATCGCCCGCGAGGTGCACGACGTCGTCGCGCACAGCCTCGCCATGATCAACGTGCAGGCCGGGGTCGCGGTGCACGTCGCCGACCGCAGGCCGGACAAGGCGGTCGAGGCGCTGATCGCGATCAAGGAGGCCAGCAGGGCGGCGCTGGTCGACCTGCGCGCCACGCTCGGCGTGCTGCGCACCGGCGAGGGCAACGCGCCCGCGCCGACCGTGCGCAGGATGGACGAGCTGTTCGCGCCGCTGGCCGCGGCCGGTATCCCGGTCCAGGTGTCCGGCGAGCACGGCGAGCTGCCGGCGCCGGTCGACGTGGCCACCTACCGGATCCTCCAGGAGTCGCTGACCAACGCGCTGCGCTACGCGCCGGACGCGAGCCTGATCACGGTGCGGTTCCGCCGGGCCGAGGACAGCCTGGAGATCACCGTGCGCGACAACGGTTCCGGCGCGGCTTCGCCGTCGGTCGGGGCCGGCAGCGGCCTGCGCGGCATGCGGGAGCGGGCCGAGGCGCTGCGCGGTTCGCTGACCGCGGGCCCCGCGCCGGACGGCGGGTTCGAGGTTCGTGCGATGCTGCCGGTCGGAGGGGATGCCGAGTGATCGACTCGCGGCCGATCAGGGTCGTGCTGGCGGACGACCAGGCGCTGGTGCGGGCGGGCTTCCGGCTGTTGCTGGACACCGAGGACGGCTTCGAGGTCTGCGGCGAGGCCGGCGACGGCGCGCAGGCCGTGTTGCGGGCGCGCGAGCAGCTGCCGGACGTCGTCGTGATGGACATCCGCATGCCGGGCATGGACGGTCTCGCCGCGACGAGGCAGATCACCGCCGACCCGGCGCTCGCCGAGGTCAAGGTGCTCGTGCTGACCACCTTCGACGTCGACGAGTACGTGTTCGAGGCGTTGCGGGCTGGCGCGAGCGGCTTCCTGCTCAAGGACACCGAGCCGGTCGAGCTGCTGCGCGCGCTGCGGGTGATCGCGGAGGGCGAGGCCCTGCTCGCGCCGACCGTCACGCGCAGGCTGATCGCCGAGTTCGCCGCGCGGCCGGAGCACCGCCGCCCGGACCCCGGCACGCTGCGCGAGCTGACCGACCGCGAGCGCGAGGTGTTGGCGCTGGTGGCGGGCGGCCTGTCCAACGAGGAGATCGCCGAGCACCTGACGATCAGCCCGGCCACCTCGCGCACGCACGTCAGCCGGGTGATGACCAAGCTCGGCGCGCGCGACCGCGCGCAGCTCGTGGTGCTGGCCTACGAGTCGGGGCTGGTCTCGCCGCGCCCGCGCTGAGCCCTCGGGTGTCGGTGGCGACCCGGCCCCTCGGCTGACTACTCCCACTGGCTACTCCCACGAGCCTGCTCCAACCCACTGGCTACTCCCACGAGCCTGTTCCCATCTGCCGGCTACGTCGAGGGACGCAGTCGGCACCTCCCAGCCGCGTACCGCAGAGTGTCTCCCTGCGACGGACGACGCTAGATCGACTTCCGCCGAGCATTTCCGGCATGTACTTGATCGCCCTCACCGTCGAGCTGCTCAGCTCGGTGCTCCTGCTCTTACCGCTCCTGCTCCTCGCCGGCGCGGTGCGCCGACTGCCGGGACGGCCGGACATCCGGCGCGTCGTCCGCACCGCGAAGGTGGCCTACCGCTCGCTGCTCGCCGCGCTGCCGCTCGTGCTCGCCAAGCTGGTGGTCGCCGTCCTGCTGCTCCGCAACGGCGTCGAGTTCGCCGCCCGTCCGCTGCTCGACCTCCTGGTCATCGGCGCGCCCCTGGTGTTGACGCTGCTGCGCACCGCGCCGGTCCTGCGCGGCCTGGTCCGCACGGGCGGCGCGCCGTTCGACGCCGCGGCCCCGGTGACCGCGCAGCGGCGCGCCAGGCTCGCCGCCGCGCGGTTCGTGCTGCCGGCTCGGCTGCTCGCGGTCGCGGGCGGGGCGTCCGCCGTGTTGGCGCTGACGGTGCCGACCAACTCGGCCATGGCCACCGTGCTCGGGGTGTTCGCGCTCGTCGGCCTCGTGGTGGTGGTCGACGTCGCGCAGCGGGAGCGGGCGCTGACCGGCCGGCCGAGCACGCTGCGCTGGCCCCGCCCCCTGGCGCGGCTGGCGGCCCCGCTCGTGCTGGCGCTGGCCGCCGCGGGCTGCGGCGCGGTCGGCGTGACCGGCTCGGCCATGCCGGCGGCCATGTCCATGACCGACTCCGCAGGTCATGGCGGCCACGCCATGCCGACCGTCGGGCCGGTCCGGCAGGTCACCGACCTCGCCGGCGGGACACTGGACGGACCGGTGCGCCGGTTCACCATCACCGCGAGCCAGGCGCGGCTGCCGCTCGCCTCAGGGGCCACCGTGGACGCCTGGACCTTCGGCGGCACGCTGCCCGGCACGCCGATCCGGGTGCGGCAGGGCGACGTCGTCGAGGTGACGCTGGTCAACCACCTCAGCACGCCGTCGGTCACCATCCACTGGCACGGCGTCGACGTGCCCAACGCCGAGGACGGCGTCGCCGGGGTGACGCAGGACGCGGTCAAGCCGGGCGGCCAGTTCACCTACCGGTTCAAGGCCAACCAGGTCGGCACCTACTGGTACCACTCGCACGAGCTGGCCAACGAGCAGGTCACGCACGGGCTGTTCGGCCTGTTCGTGGTCGATCCGGCGGACCAGGCGAACCCGGCCGACGTCGACGAGGCGCTGGTCTACCACGACTGGTCGACCGACCGGGGCAGCCGACCGGCCTTCGGCGCGGACGACGGCGTCCGGACGCGCGCCGTCGCGCCGGGCAGCCGGGTCCGGCTGCGGTTCGTCAACGCGGACTCGGCGACCAGGACGCTCGCGGTGGCCGGCGGCCCGTGGCGGTTGGCTGCGCTGGACGGCACGGACCTGCACGACCCCGGCGAGCTGCGCGACGAGACCGTCGCCGTTGGCGGCGGCGGCCGGGCGGACATCGCGTTGACCATGCCCGACCACCCGGTGCGGGTGTCCGTGGACGGTGCGCCCGACCTCGGCTACGTGCTGAGCCCGGACGGCCACGCCACGATCCCGGCGGCCACCGGCGGCCGGGCGCTCGACCTGACCCGCTACGGCACGCCGACCGGCACGCCCTTCGGCGCGGCCAGCCGGTTCGACCGGACCTACCTGGTGGACCTCGACCAGGGCCTCGGGTTCCACGGCGGCGCGTTCGGGTTCGTGTTCGCGATGAACGGCCAGGTGTTCCCGGATGTCCCGATGCTGACCGTCCGCGAGGGTGATCTCGTCAGGGTGACCTTCCGCAACCGCACGCTGGCCGACCATCCGATGCACCTGCACGGCCATCGGGTGTTGCTGCTGAGCAAGGACGGGGTCGCGGTCACCGGCAGCCCGCTGTGGCTGGACACGGTGTTGGTGCGTCCCGGCGAGACCGCCGAGGTCGCCTTCCGAGCGGACAACCCGGGAATCTGGATGGACCACTGCCACGATCTTGGGCACGCCGCGGGCGGGATGACCATGCACCTCGGTTACGAGGGAGTTCGCTCGCCGTTCACGGTCGGCAAGGACACCGGAAACATGCCGGAGTAGGGAATCCCGCCGAAGCGAGACGAAACGGCGGCCGGGCCGGGGGAGCTCGTCAGGCGATCGCGCCGGGCGGCAGCTTCAGGCTGAACGGCAGGGTGGTGACGACCGAGAGGTCCGACGCGGTGCGCTTCATCAGGCTGGGAGCGTGCCGCGTGCCGGGCTCCGGCAGGTCGAGCAGTCGGTCGACGGCCTCGACCAGCGGGCCCTCGTAGAGCCACACGGCCTGGGCGGGCCTCGACGAGTCGCGGACCGCGGGCAGCCGTCCGGCGCGCGCCTCTGTCTCGGACCAGAACAGGATCGAGTCGATGAAGCCCCTGCGGTGCCGAAAGCCCATGATTCGGTCGAGCTGTCCGTCCTCATCCCGCAGGTGGAGGAACTGGAACCCGCTCTCACGCAGCTCGATGACCTTGCTCAGTGCGAGATCCACGGTTCACCTGCCTTTATGAGGTTCCCTCGATCGGTCAAGATCTTACTCTGGGTGCACAATCCGCCATTAGTACTAGGCCACTCGGGTGAGACATGGTGCGTTAACCCGGAGTTTCAGTGACCGCTGTCGCCGGGTGCCTTTCGCGGGGCGGATCGGAGCAACCTCGTCAGTCTGGCCACAAAGGCGACACCGCCCAAAGCGACCAGCGACACCTGCAACCACATCGTTTCCTCCTGCGGGCGGCGTGGGCCACCCGGGTGACTCGCTGCCATAGAAAGACGTGTGAAACCGACGCGCGGTTGCCACTGTGATTCGCGCCATATCCGCGCCGGATCCGGCGCGGGACGGGCCGCCTGCTGGACCGTCCGGGCATGACGTTGGACCGTCCGGGCACGGCGGACCCTGCCGAGGGGGCCCGGCAGGAGACCCCGCCGGCGACCCCGGCCGAGGACCCTGATCGCCCCGGCGGCGGAGCGGGGCCCGACGACCGCATATCGGCGTTCGCGGGCCGAGCGCCCGGCTACAGTCACCACCTGTGAGTCGCAGTCAGGACAGCGGGCGCCCGGTCGGCACGATCGCGGTGTGGGGGACGTTCGATCTCGACAATTTCGGGGACCACCTGTTTCCCAGGGTGACCGAACAGGAGATCCTCAGTCGCCTGGACGGATGGCGGGTGCGCCCGTTCTCGCCCTACGGATCCGAACACCCGTGCCGCATGGACGGCGGCTACGTGGCCGAGTCCCTCGGCGACTGGAGCCCGCTGCGGGCCGAGGAGCTGTCCGAGGCAGCCGACCTCACCCTGATCGGCGGCGGCGAGATCATCCACTTCAAGGACGAGCTGCTCGCGTCCGCCTACGAGGCCACCCCGGAGCAACTCGCGAGCCGCGCGCCGAGCCGGTTCTTCGTGGACGGTCTCGGCGCCGACTTCGAGCAGACCCACCCGGTCGTCTGGAACGCCGTCGGCATCCCGTTCGTGCCGAGCCCGGAACAGGCCGGCATGATCAACGACGCGGTGACCCGACGCGAGTACGTCGCCGTCCGCGACCCGCTGTCGCTCGAGCGGCTGCGCGCGTGCGGCGTGGAACGTGACGTCGCGATCGTGCCCGACCTCGGCTTCCTGCTCGACCGGCTCGTCGCGCCCGAGCTGCTCGAGGAACGGCTGCGCTACCTGAAGTTCATGGAGTGGTACCCCAGCGACCGCCCCGCGCTGATCGTCCAGGCCAACCGGTCCGCCGTGCCGCAGGCGGGCGAACTGGCCAGGATCCTGGAGTGGGCGCAGGACGGGACCGTCCAGGCCGACATCGTGCTGCTGGAGACCGGGCCGTGCCACGGCGACGACCTGTTCGCCGACGCCCTCCAGAAGCAACTGTCCGGCCGCACGGTGTACCGGCTGCCCGGCGGCCTGCCGCCCGAGGACATCCTGGCCGCGCTGTGGGGCTCCTGCGGCGTCATCGCGATGAGCTTCCACGCCACCATCGCCGCCTACGTCTACGGCAAGCCCTGGGTGATCCTCGACCTGTTCGACCAGAGCAAGCTCCGCGCGCTCGCTGAGACTCTCGGCGCGCCGGACCAGCGCGGCGTCGACGGCGACACGGTCAGCAACGCCATCAGGGTCGCGTTCAGCCGGCCGCCCGACCGGGCCGGCCTGCCCGAGCTGCAACGGCAGATCGACGAGCACTTCGACCGGGTCGCCGAGATCGCGTTCCGCTCGTGGCAGGAGCGCGGCGGGGACCCCGCCGCGCGGATCGCGGAACTCACCAGGCAGAGCCGCCTGCTGCGCCAGGCCTACCAGCGGACCCGCCAGCGCCAGGCGGTCGAGCGCCTCGTGCTCGTCGACCGGAACGAGGAGCTGCGCGCCGAACAGGACCAGCTGCGCGCGGAACGCGAACAGCTCAGGGTCGAGCGCGACCAGCTGCGGGCCGCGCACGACAAGATGGTCGTCGAGCTGGCCAGGCTCCGGCACGACGCGGGCGAGTACCAGGCGTTGCAGGACACCAAGCTGGTGCGCTGGAGCGAGCCGCTGCGCTCCGCCTACGGCAAGATCAGGCGGTCGGACTCGTGAGCGGCCAGGCTCCTCGGCAGCCCGTCGCGCCGAAGGTCTCGATCGTGCTGGTCTCCTACGGGGGCCGCACCATGCTCAACCGGTGCCTGCGCCTGGTCGCCGAGCACACCCGCGTGCCGCACGAGGTCATCGTGGTGGACAGCGGCTCCGAGGACGGCACCGACCGCTGGGTCGGCGACCACCTGCGCGGCGGCCGGGGACACGTGCTCGGCCGCAACGTCGGCTTCGGCGCGGGGTCCAACTTCGGCGCGCTGGACGCCCGCGCGCCCTACCTGTGCTTCCTCAACGCCGACGTCGAGGTCGGGCCGTACTGGCTCGAACCGCTCGTCGACACCCTCGATCGCGAGGAGCGGGTCGCCGCGGTCGCGCCGGTGCTGCGCGGCGAGGACGGCGAGGTCCAGGAGTTCGGTTCGGTCGTCGGCGCGGACGGCTGGTGCCGCGCCTGGGGCGACGGCGCGCCGCTCGGCGCCGACGACACGCTGTTCGCGCACGACGTCGACTACGCGTCGGCGGCGTGCCTGCTGGTGCGGCGGCGGACCTTCAACCAGGTCGCCGGTTTCGCCACGGAGTACGACACCGCCTACTTCGAGGACGTCGACCTGGCGTTCGCGCTGCGTGCGGCCGGTTTCGCCGTGCGGGTGGATCCGCGCAGCGAGGTCATGCACCAACGGCACGGGTCCTCCGGCTCGGACACCGCCCGCGAGCTGATGGAGCTCAACCACAGCACGTTCCTCCGCCGCTGGGGTGCCGGCCTGGCCGGCCGGCCTGCGCTGCCGGCGCGCGACAAGCTGCCGCACCGGTTCTACGCGGCGCGGGACGTGCTGGTCGACGAGCGGATCCTGGTGGTGGACGACCGGGTGCCCAACGCCGACCGGGGCAGCGGCGACCCGCGCACCCAGCGCCTGTTGGAGTCGCTGATCGCGCCGAACCGCCGCGTCACCTTCCTGGCCAGGGACTGGCAGCGCGCCACCGAGTACGCGCCTGCCCTGCTCGCCAAGGGCGTCGAAGTGGTGTGGCGGCACGACAATCCGTTCCAGGTGCTGCGCGAACGCGCCGGCCTGTACGACGTGGTGATCGTGATGCGGCCGCACAACTGGCAGTGGATCGCCGAGGCCGTCGAGCAGAACCAGCCGCAGGCCGTCCTGGTCTACGACTCCGAGTCGCTGTTCCACCGCCGCTGCGAGCAGTTCGCCGCCGAGGAGACGAACCCGAGGCGGCGCGCGGAACTTGAGCGCGAGGCCGTCCGGCAGCGGAAGGTCGAGGAGGACGCGTTCCGCTGGTCGCACGTCGGCGTGTGCGTCACCGAGGAGGAGGCCGAGTGGGCGAGGAGGATCGCGCCGGACTCGGAGATCCTCGTCGCCGGCTACCCCGTCGAGGTGCCCGCGCTCGTGCCCGGCGTCGAGGGCAGGGCGGGGCTCGCGTTCTTCGGCGGGTTCATGGGCGGCGCCGGCAGCCCCAACGAGCTGGCCGTGCTTGAGCTGGCCGACGGGGTGCTGCCAGACCTGGTCGCCGCCCATCCCGATCTGCGGCTGAGCATTGTCGGCGCGGACCCGACCAAGGCGGTCAGGGCCCTGGCCTCCGATCGGATCGAGATCGTCGGCCGGGTGCCCAATCCCGGTTGGTGGCTCGCGAAGTACCGGGTGCAGGTCGTGCCGATGCGGTTCGGCGCCGGCGTGAAGCTGAAGTTCCTCGACTCCATGGCGGCGGGCCTGCCGTTCGTCACGACGCCGGTCGGCGCGGAGGGGTTGCGCCTGGGCGCCCTCGCCAAGCACCTGGTGGCGCAGTCCCCGGTCGAGTTCGTCGAGCGGGTCGGCGCGCTGCTGTCCGACGACGCGCTGTGGACCGACGTCCAGCAGGAGCTGCTGACCATTGCAGGGACCTGGTTCTCACACCGCGCCTTCGACGGCGAGGTCGACGAGATCCTGGCCGCGTGCGGAGTCGCGCCCCAGCGTTAGCGCCTGGAAGCGTTGTCGGCACACGGAAACGCGGCCGGCACCGGGTGGTCCCCGCGAGGCGGGGCCACCCGGCGGCCGGGTCGGCTCAGCGCGCGCCGGGCGCGAACTTGTCCGTCTCGCGCTTCAACAGCGCGTCGAACGCCGCCTTGGCCGTCGCGTCGTCGGTCCCGTACGCCTCGACGCGGATCACCATCCCGCCGGTCACGTAGTGCGCGCGGTAGGTCGGCGTCTTGTTGTGGTCGGACGCGGGCAGGTACCTGACCAGCACGTTGGGTGGGCCGCCGGGGAGCAGCTGGTACTTGGCGGAGTTGTAGAGCTGGTCGATGGCGTTCAGCACGGCGGCCGGGTCCGTCCCAGTGCTCGGCACGAACCCCCAGATCCCCTGGTTGAGGTCGGTGTCCTGGCTGAGCACGAACCGCACCTCGGTGACGCCGTTGTTCTGGAGCAGCGTCGCCTCCTCCAGGGTCGGCACCTTGGCCTGGAGCGCGTTGGCGATGGAAACCGCGTTGAACTGCGAGGTGCCGCCGGGGACCTCGACGAACGGGCCGGGCGGCACCTTGGGCTTCGGCGGCGTGGTCTTCGTCGTGGTCGTGGTCGTGGTGGACGCGGCCACGTCGCCGCCGCCGGATCCCTTTCCCCACAACATGTAGCCGCCGAAGCCCAGGCCGGCGAGCACCACGATGGCGAGCACGATGCCGATGACCTTGCCGGCCTTGTTGCCGCCAGGCTTGTCGTCGAACACCTCCGGCCCCTGCCGCATGCCCCACGAGGTGTCCAGCGCCGGCATGTCGGTGCCGGCCCACGGCGGGGCGACGTCCTGCTGCTGCTGTTGCCAGCCGGGCTGGCTCGGCTGGCCATATGCCTGCGCCGGGTACTGCTGCTGCTGCTGCTGCCCGGGGCTGGACACGACCTGCGTGCGGTCAGCCTCCTGCTGGCCGCCCGCGTGCGCGGCCTGGCCGGCCGACGAGGACACCACCTGCGTGCGGTCGGCCTCCTGCCCCCCTGCCGGGCGCGCGGCGGGGCCGGCGTTCGGCACGACCTGGGTGCGGTCCGCCTCGGCCGAGCCGGGCGAATCCTTGATCGTCGGCATCACCTGGGTCGAGTCCGGGGTCGGCGGCGCCCAGCGGAACGGCGGCGGGAACGGCCCTGACGGCGGCTGCGCCGGTGCGGCCGGTTGCGCCGCGCTCGCCTGCGCCAACACCTCGTCCCGACGACGTCGGTAGTCGTCGGCTGAGATGCGCCCCTCAGCGAGCGCGCTGTCGAGCTGTTGCAGCTCTTCCTGCCAGGACATCCGGCCCCTCCCGTATCGCTCCAGCGGGTGTCATTGTCGCTGAAGCACCTGATCGCCGGCACACGGCATCGTCCGGCCGAAACAAGGTCGTTGTGGCGGACCGAGGACTCCGGCCCGCTTCCTGTGACAATCGTGCAGAGGCCGGCGATCGCTACCTGTGCACGGCCGCGGTTTCGGTCAGCCGACCGGCGCGGTCTGGAGAACCTTCGCCAGATACTGCTGGAACTGCTTGGCCACGTCCTGCTCGGTGCCCGCGCCGGACGCCGCGACGCGGATGGTGGCCGCGCCGGAGGTGTAGGTGGCCCGGTACAGCACCTGGTTGGGCTGCACGATCTTCATCACCGACACCGAGGCAGGAGCGTCGCCCCGGTCGCCGTCGACCATCGAGGCCTGCTTCTGGTTGGTGACCAACTGGGCGGCGAGCTGCTTCGCGGTGTCCTTGTCCTTGGTGACGAAGGCGGACGCGGCCAGCCCGAGGCCGTTCTTGCTGGCGAGCTTGTAGACCATGGTCTGCACACCGAACTGGTCGGTGGCCTTGCCGTCGTTCGCCGTGATCAGTTTGAGGCGCTTGGCCTCGTCGATGGGATGCTGACCGTTGTCCGGGCTCGCGTCGCCCTGCGGGGTCGGCAGCGAGTCGGCGCTGAAGCCCTGAGTGTTGTTGCCACTGCTGGGACTCTGCGAGGACGAGTTCGACGACTGCGCGGTGGTCGTGCCGCTCTGGCGGAAGCCGAACCACCACACCCCGCCGCCGATCAGCGCGAGGACGATGACGGCGACGAGCACGCCGACCCACTTGCCGGACTTCTTGCCGCCGCCTGCCGCGAACACCTCGGGCCCCTGCTTGGCCTGCGACTGCCACTGCGACATGCCCTGCTGGAAGGCCGCCGGGTCACCCCACGGCGGGGTGGTTGGCGCACCGCCCTGCTGCTGCGGCTGTTGTTGCTGCTGCTGGTACGGCTGTTGTTGCTGGTACTGGGAGAACTGCTGCGGCGGCTGCTGCTGCGGCGGCTGGTTCGGGCGCGGTGGGAAGGTCGGGACGCCCGACACGACCATGGTCTGCTCCGCCTCGGACTGTCTGCTGACGACCTGCGTCCGGTCGGCGTCCGAGCCGGTGTTGGGCGTGGCGTTGGCAGGGTTCGACGACTCCCAGCGCGCGGGTGCGCCGCCTGCGGGCGGCGGCGCGGCCGGGGCGCCCCCTGACGCCCTCGCGAGGACGTCGTCGCGCAGCACTCGGTACTGGTCGCCGGAGATGCTCCCCGAGGCCAGCGAATCGTCCAGAGCCTTGAGCTCGTCCTGCCAGGCCATTGCGGCCGCCCTTCTCAGCGATCAGTCCGCAGCGCGGACGGTTGATTCCGTGACGGGTCGTGCGCGCTGTTCGATTCATCGAGGGATCCATCTGTCGATGGGATTCCCGATGAATCGACAGAAGATCTCGGTGCCGGCAGCCGCTCGGTCAGTAGCGTGGCGCCGCGATGACCGACCTCGGCGGCGAGCAGGGTGACGAGCGTCGCGACGGCGGCGGCTGGCGCGAACGGCAGCGCGTGCCGCGCGAGCCCGAGGGTGGTCCAGCCGACCACGCCGACCAGTACCAGCAGCCACCGGCTCCGGCTGGCCAGCCACGAGGTGACCGGGTGCGCCGAGAGCGGGCCGGCCACCCGGAGGGTCAGCAGGAAGAACAGGGTCGCGTAGCAGGCGGCCAGCGGGTACCACCAGTTGTGCAGCTGCGGATGCGTGCGGTCGGACCCGGCGAGCAGCACCCAGACCACGATCCCGAACGCCGCGACCGCCCAGCCGGGCAGCCACTGCCGGCTTCGACAGCCGAGCAGTTGCCCGAGCACGGCCATCGGGAACAGGGTGAGTGCCAGCGCGAGCTGCGGCGGCGGGCCGCCGAGCAGCAACACTCCGGCGACCGCGAGCAGCTGCGTCGCCGGCACGGCGAGAGCGGCGGCGGGCAGCCGGATGATCGCGGCGCCGGTCAGCCCCGCGAGCAGTTCGAGCCCGATCACCCAGCCGAGCGTGACCAGCGGCACCGAACCCGGCACCGCCTGGCTGACCAGGCTGAGTTCACGCACCGCGGCCAGCGAGCCGGGATGCCCGTCCGGCGGGTTGATCAGGATGTCGGCGCCGAGCCGGAACAGCCCGGCCGCCACCGGCGCGACCACCAGCAGGGGCAGATAGATCCGCACCAGGCGGCCAAGGACCTCGCGCGGCGCCGCCGTCCCCGACACGGCGGAGAAGCCGCTGGCGAGCAGCAGCAGCATCACGCCGAGCATGCCGAAGTCCTCGCCGATGCCGAGCGGGCGGTTCACCCACTCCCTGACGAGGTCGACCGGCGGGAAGCGCGTGGCGTGTCGGTCGGGCCAGAGCCCCCACAGATAGCTGTAGACGATCAGGCAGCTGCCGGTCGCGCGGGCGAGGGTGGTCGCCGATGCCAGGGCAGGCCTCAACTCACCGCGCTCCCCAGCCATTCGGCAATCCTCGATCCTCCGTCGGTCCTGAGACTGCCCAGTGACCTAACGTGACGAGGCACTGGAAGCCGATCAGGTCATCAGCTTCGTGTGTGTGGCCGGATATCAGACGCCGGCGACGACAGACCATATGTCACCACATTGTCGGCGTGTCTCGGAACTGACGCGACGACCTTGTCCTTACCGATACCAGGCGGTCGGCGCCGTAGCCATCGCCGGAACAACCGGTTGGCGGGTTCCTCGACGAACCGGTGCAGGACCTCGGTCGCGGCGACCGTCGCGGCGAGCGCGGCCAGCGTGCTCCAGGTCACCCCGATTCGCGGGGTGAGCAGCGTGAGCACCGCGTAGCAGGCGGGCATGTGCACCAGGTACACCGCGTAGGTCCGCCTGGACAGCGCCTGAACCAGGCCGGACCTGGCCAGCCGCCCGCCAGCCGCCATGCCGAGCAGCACCACGAGGACGGTGATCAACAGCGTGCGCTGGTAGCCGTCGCCGTCGAACACCGCCGAGGTGGTGAGATCTGCGCGAACGAACAGCAAGAAGTGCACGATCCCGAGGGCGACGGCGGTCGCCGGCCGGATCCGCCGCTCGCGAGCCAGCGAAATGACCTGTCCGAGGAACACGACGGGCAGGAAGCTGACGATCGTGCGCACCAGCAGGGGAAACGGCGTGTCGAACAGGTGCACGGCGGACACCGTCAGCGAGATGCCGGTGGCCGCGATGGCGGCCGGCAGCCACGGCCGCCTGCGCAGCAGCGGGATGGACAGCGCGGTGAAGGCGTAGAAGGCGATCTGCACGGTGAGCGTCCACGTCACCGGCAGCAGTGGGTTCTGGTCGGGCAGTCCGTAGTTGCCCAGCCACAGGTTGCTCAGCAGCTGTCCTGCCGTTGCCGTGTCCTGCGTGGCCATCGTCGGCACGGCATCGATCTTGACCAGCACGAACGCCACCGCGAGCGCGCCCCACAGGGCCGGCACGATGCGGACGATCCTGCGGACGAAGAACTCGCCGGGGGACTCCCGGAACGCGACCGAGGTCACCACGAGGCCGGACAGCAGCAGGAAGGTGCTGACCCCGACGAAGCCGAGGTTGGCGTTGAGGTGCAGCGGGTCGACGACGGCCTCGGTGACCGCGCTGCCGACCCTCCACCGGTAGTTGCCGGCGTGGAACCATGCGGCGAGGTGCGTGTACACGACGACCACCGACGCGACCACCCGCAGCACGTCGAGGCCGTACAGGCGGCCCCGGGCGGCTGGTGTGCGGAAGTCGGCCAGTGGCGTGCGTTCGACCGTCATCCGCTGCCTTCCGTGGTGTGACTCCGATCCGATTCGGTCGAGTCCTCGTCGCACCCTGCGCAGCCGCCGTCGGCTGTTGGGCAGAACGCGACAGAAAGTGATGGGTCGGCGGAGGATATGTCACTCGAAGGAGTGGGGAAAAGTTGATGACTAGCCGAGTGCGGGGGCGGCCTTGAGCTGCCGGTCGAGCAGCACCTTGAAGGCCTCGGCGACCGCCGTGTCGTCAGGACCGAACGCCTCGACGCGCACCGTGCCGCCCGCGGTCGAGTAGTGCGCCCGGTACGTCGTCTGCCGTGGCTGGCCGTCAGACGACCGCAGGACGAGCGCCGACACGGCCGCGTGCTGCCCGGGCACCGGCTGGTAGCCGGACCTGCGGTAGAGGTCGTCGATGGACCTGGTCAGCTCGGCCACATCGTCGCCGGGCGGCGGACTGAACAGCCAGGTGCCCCTGGTCAGCTCGCCGGACCTGGCCACCCGCATCGAGATGGTGGCGACCGACGGCATCAGCACCTCGAGGTCGGCGTCGCTGAGCACTCGGGCCTTCGCGATGACGCCGAGCGAGCCCGTCGAGTCGAGGACGACGTCGCCGTCGGGAGTGACCAGCGTCTCCCTCGACTGAGCCGAGGAGGGCAGACGCGGGTCGGCGTAGACGACCGACTGCGTGTGAGGGGCATCACTGCCGTCGCCCCACAGCGCCCACCCGCCTGCGGCGAGCCCGACGAGCAGCAGGACCACGGCGACCGTGCCGATCGACCCCGTGCCACGCCGCGTCATGCTCCGCCCCCATCGAGTTACCCCGACAGTGGTAGCGGGGACACGTGATGGTGCCATGAGCGAAGGGTGATCGTGCCCGCTGCACCCGCTGGTCGGCCGGTGGGCTGCCGGCACGCGATCCCGGAGCCGGCGGCGCAACACTCGCGCCTGACCGGCCCGGACGGGATCAGCACCAGAACCAGGGGCACGGCGGGGTCGTCGTGGTGGTCGTGGTGGTGGTCGGCCTGGTAGGCCTGGTGCTCGGCCGGGTCGGCGTGGTCGTGGTCGTCGTGGTCTGCGGCGGCGCGGTGTCGCCGGTCGTCGTGGTGGCCGCGGTCGTCGTCGTGGACGATGGACGGGGTTTCGTGCTCGACGAGGTGGACGACACCGACGACGTGGCCGAGGAGCTGGTCGCGGTCACCGAGCCCGTGGTCGTCTGCGTCGGCGCAGCCGGGACCGTGGACACGACGGACGTCGTGTCGAGCACCTCGCGGTCGATCGGCAGCGCCTGGTCCGGCGAGTTGTCGGCGCCGATGCCGATACAGAACAAGGCTGCTACGACGGCACCGACAATTGCCCCAAGCGCCAGCCGACCCTGCCCGTTCATGTGGACGCGCACCCGGATTCTCTATCGGGTTCCTCCTTACGGGTCAAGCAGAACGGCCACGCCGGGGACCGGAATCACCGCGCGGCAACCGTTTCCGCATCGCATGTCCGATCTTGCGCGCCGCCGATCTCGCGCGACACGCTGAGCCCGTGGGTGGGACAGTCGACCGACCCCACCGGAGGGAGCGGGATGGCCGAGCGGCCGGTGGACGCGCTCGTCGACGGCGGATGGCGGGAGATCGCCGCGATCGACGCCGCGCTGCGGTCCGGCGCGATCGACGAGGCGGGCTGGCACGAGGCGATGGCGAACCTGTTGCGGCCCAACTATCTTGCTGCAACGACACCATGGGCGCAGTCCGGCAAGGGCGGCGACGAGGCCGACTGGATCGCCGGCCGCCGGTTCGTCGTCGACGCGCTCGACCGCGACGGCACGTTCCTGGACTGCGGCTGCGCCAACGGTTACCTGCTGGAGTGCGTGCCGAACTGGGCCGGGGCAAGGGGTTTGCGGATCGAGCCGTACGGGCTGGACATCGTGCCCGAGTTCGTCGACCTGGCCCGGCGGCGGCTGCCGAGGTGGGCCGACCGGATCTGGCTCGGCAACGCGCTGTCCTGGCCGCCGCCCTTCCGCTTCGACGCGGTGCGCGTCGGCCTCGAGTACGTGCCGGCGCACCGCCGCCCCGACCTGGTCGGCAGGCTGCTCCGCGAGGTCGTCGCGCCGGGTGGCCGCCTGGTCATCGGCCCCTACACGGAGCGGATCGCCGACCGCGCGACCGAACGGGACGTCCGGTCCTGGGGACATCGGCTCGCCGGCCGCGTCGACCGGCCGCACCACGATCGCAGGGTCGCGCGGCGGCTGCTCTGGCTCGACGCGCCGGCCGGGACCTGATCTCCGTCCGGCATCGGCAGGGTCAAGTCCTCGTTGCGCTGTCCGGACTTCGCGCCGCGCGCCTGCCGGATCCGCCACGATCGCGGTCATGGTCGAAACGCACGGCTTGGCCCGCATGATCGTGCACGACGTCGCGGTGTCCGCGCTCGTCGGCGCCGCCGTGAGCTGGCTGACGGTCACCGTCTGGACGTGGGCGATGAACTGCCCCGGCAGCCACAAGGGGGACTCCTCGCCCAGCGCGCCAGACAACGTGTCCCACCAGGTGCCCCACGACGTGCCCGGCTGCGTCACCCCCTACGACGCGATGTTCTTCTGGGCCCCCGTAGCGCTGCTGATCATCCTCGTCAGCATGGTGGTGGTCACGTTCGTTGCCCTGACGCTGCTGCGCGCCCACGCGCAGGAATGGCTGGTCATCGCCCTGCCGGTCGCCGTGATCCTCGGCACCGTCGCCCTCTACGTCGCGGAGGACATGGCGTACGCCCCCCTCCCCGGCGAACGCCCGACCGGGCTAGCCTGGACCTACGTGGCCGTCACGACGGTCAGCTGCGCCATTGCGGCCCTGCTGGTCACCCCTGCGCACTACTACCGCTCGCGCGGGCGAGCCGAGCGGGCCCGGTGACGGACGGAGTCCGAGGCCGTTCGGCCCGGAAATGCCGAGAAGGCGACACCATCAGGTGTCGCCTTCTCGGTACGTGAGCGGATGACGAGACTCGAACTCGCGACCCTCACCTTGGCAAGGTGATGCGCTACCAACTGCGCTACATCCGCCTGCCCCGCGAACGGGCTGGCCCGTCGTGGTGCGTGGACAACTATAGCGGATGTTCGGAGCAGTTCTCACCAGGGGGGTCCCCCGCCGTTAACAGCCTGTCCACCTCGGCGAACCGCTCCGAGGGCAGGCGCCACTCCCACAGCGCCCGCGCCCGCGCGACGACCTCGGGCGGCAGCCAGCCGACCACCTCGCGCCGGAGGTCCCAGTCGTCGAACACGTGGTCGTAGAAGCTGATCAGCGCGGCGTTGGGGAGAAACTGCCCCGGCTGGTCGAAGCACCATCGGGCGAAGCCGTACACGCGGCGTAACGTCTCGGGCTGGTCCTCGCGGTGCGCCTCGAGCGCCAGCAGCCACAGCTCCGACAGGAACACGTGGCACGACCACGACTCCTGCTCGATGACGCCGCGCAGTTCGGGGAACTGTGTCAGTGCCCTGCCGCGCCAGTCGCCCACGCGTTCGAAGGCTAGTGGCAGGTCGGGTTGGCGTGGCCGGCGGGCGGCGAGCCGACGCGCGGCCGTGACCGACTTGTCATCCTGCGTGACGAACTAGAATTACGCTACTCATCCGTAAGTGTTCACCCAAACGGCCCACACCGGTCGTCTGGTCTTCCGTATTGGCCCCCAATGATGGCAGGGCGTAGCCGGGCCCGTGTGGCATCTTGGTCGCCAGGCAGGCGGCGGGTAGGAGGTGCTGGGCCAGATGGTCAACGATGCGCCCTCGCCAGTTCCCGATCGTGGAGACCTCGACCCGGACCGCGAGCTGCTCGCCCGCGTCCGCGCGGGCGACGACGCGGCCTTCGGCGAGTTGTTCTCCCGACATGCCGACGCGGTGCGCCGGTTCGCCCTGCGACTGGTCAGCGACCCCGTCGAGGCCGACGACCTGACCGCCGAGGCGTTCTTCCGCGTCCTCCAGGCGATCCGCAGGGGCTCCGGCCCGACCGAGCACGTCCGCACCTACCTGCTCACGGTGGCCCGCAGGGTCGTCTGGGAGTGGAGCGAGCGGCGCCGCGACGTCCCCGTCGAGGACGAGGAGCTCAGCCGCCGCGTCGAGCCCTACGCCGACAACGCCGGCCCGCACGCCGAGCAGTACCTGATCGGCCGCGCGTTCCGCAGCCTGCCGGAGCGCTGGCGCACCGTGCTGTGGCGCGTCGAGGTCGAGGGGGAGCGGCCGGCGACGGTGGCCTCGCACTTCGGCCTGACCGCGAACGCGATGTCCGCGCTGGCTCGCCGCGCCAGGGAGGGCCTGCGCGCCGCCTACCTCCAGGCGCACCTCTCCGACGCGGAGACCGCGCGGCACTGCCGCTCGGTGCGCCCCAAGCTCGGCGCGTACACGGCAGGCCAGGTCACCGGCAGCGAGCTGAGCCGCATCCGCAAGCACCTGGCCGGGTGCGGATCCTGCCGCGCCCTGCACGCCGACCTCACCGACGTGTGTACCGGCCTGCGCTCCTACGCCGGGCTGCTGGCGCTGCCGGCCGCCGCCGCGCTGATCGGCCACCAGCTCGCCGCCGCGATCCCGCCCGTCGCCGCCGTCACCGGCGCGTCCGCCGCCGGCGGGGTCACGAGCCTGTCCGCGCCCGCCGTCGTCGGCAAGAGTGTGCTGCTGGCCGGCCGGGTGAAGCTGCTGCTCGCGGCGGCCTCGGTGGCCGCCGTCGGCGTCATCGGCCTGTCCGTCGGCCCGCTGACCACGGGCGGACCCGGCCTCGCCGTGGTGCGCCCCGACCAGAACGACCGAGGCCAGGTGCTCGCGCTGTGCACGCCGCAGGCCAGCACCGACACCAGCGGCCGCGCGGCGACCGCGTCGAGCAGCAGCCGGGGCACGGTCGTCGCCGGCAGCTCGGCCGACTCGCCGGGCCCGGCGAACCAGCCGGTCCGCGCGGTGCCGGCGCACCTGCCCCGCCAGCCCGCTCAGCAGGGCGACAACAGCGCCCCGGTTCAGGCGGGCTCGCCCGCCGAGGGGTCCGTCGCGACGCCGCAGACCGACCCGCAGGGCGGCACGGCGCTCGCGCCGCCCGACACGACCGTCCAGCGCGACCTGTCGTTGACCTCCACCGTGCCGACGTCGGGCCCGGTCACGGTGCTCGGCAGGCCGACGACCACGACGTCGACCAGCCCGACGGACGCGCCGGTCAAGGTTCTGGCCCCGACGATCACGTCGACCACGACGCCGGGGTCGACGACCCCGACCACCACCGCGCCCGCGAAGTCGATCCCGCCGGCCCCGCCGTCGCCGGGCAAGCCGGGCCGCACCACCTAAGGCGCCCGCGAACGGGCGTGCTCGCGCTGCGTGACGGCCGGGGTCGAAGGTGCGGACAAGATCGCCTGCCGGCACAATTCCGGTGACTCCCCGCCGCCGTCCTCGGACCCGAACGGGGGTCGGGTGCGCTGCGGGTTCACCCTCGGGGCCCAGCCGCCCCGAGGTACCGTGAGGCACGCTCAGCTATCGCATCTGACGTATTCGGTAACGGACGCCCGAATCTCGAGGAGACGGTGATGACGCGGCTGGTGCGCGGTGCGGATGGCCGGATGTGGACGGTGCGCGGCCGGGTGGAATGGCGCAACCCGTCCGGCGCCGACGACTTCGAGCACGACGTGAGCGGCGGCTACGGTCCCGGCGTCGTCCTGCTCGGCATGGTCGTGGTGTTGGCGATGGTGCTGGTCTGGTGGACCCCGTCGGACGTGATCGTGCCGAGCTGGCTGGTCCTCGCGCTCATCCTGCTGTTCCTGTTCTTCCCGACCCGCTGGACGCTGCGGCGGCCGTGGACGCTGGTGGCGGAGAGCCCCGGCGGCATCGACGAGCACCCGCCGGAGCGGTGGGTCGGCCAGGTCAGGGGCGTGCTCGCGGTGCGCCAGGAGGCCGCCAAGGTGGCCAGGAACATCGAGGTCTACTCGCTCCCCGACGTCGAGGGGCCCCTGCAACCGGTCGACTGACGGCCGATTCCGGGTGACACTTGGCGGGTGCCCGAACTGCCCGAAGTCGAGGCGTTGGCCCACCACCTGCGCGAGCACGCGGTCGGCCGCACCGTGCACCGGCTGGACCTCGCGTCCATGAGCGTGCTCAAGACCTTCGACCCGCCGTGGACGGCGCTGCACGGCCGCGCGGTGACCGGGGCTGGCCGGCACGGCAAGCACCTCGACCTCGACTGCGACGGCCTGCACCTGGTCGTGCACCTGGCCAGGGCGGGCTGGCTGCGCTGGTCCGACACGCTCTCGGCGGCACCGCCCAAGCCGGGGCGCGGCCCGCTCGCGCTGCGCGTGCACCTCGGGCCGCCCGGCAGCGGACCGGGCTTCGACCTGACCGAGGCCGGCACCAAGAAGGGCCTGGCGGCGTGGATCGTCGCCGACCCGGGGGAGGTGCCGAGCATCGCGCGGCTCGGCCCCGACGCGCTTGCGGTCGACCGCGAGGAGCTGGCCGCGCTGTTCGCCGGTCGCACCGAGCGGCTGAAGACGGCGCTCACCGACCAGTCGCTGATCGCCGGCGTCGGCAACGCGTACTCGGACGAGATCATGCACACCGCGCGGCTGTCGCCGTACGCGACGGCGGGGAAGCTGGCCGAGGACGCGCTCGACCGCCTGTTCGAGGCGCTGCGCTCGGTGCTGACCGACGCCGTCGCGCGGTCGGTCGGCCAGGCCGCCGCGCGGCTCAAGGGCGAGAAGCGGTCCGGTCTGCGGGTGCACGCCCGCACCGGCCTGCCGTGCCCGGTGTGCGGGGACACCGTCCGCGAGGTGTCCTTTGCCGACAAGGCGTTCCAGTACTGCCCGACCTGTCAGACCGGCGGCAAACCGCTCGCCGACCGCCGCCTGTCCCGCCTGCTGAAGTGAATCCGCGCCTCCGCTGCGACACCGCCTACTTGCGGACAAACCCCACCCACCACCGGGGGCCGAGCCCTTGGCCAGTCTATCGATGATCTTCGGTCTGGGCCGTCGAGTCGTGTTCCTGTGGGTAACTCGGCGGTGTGGGTGCCGAGTTTGATCCGTTCGGCCCGTCACTCGACGATGATCACCTCGAGGGTGCGGGGGCCGTGCACGCCCTCCACCCGGTCCAGCTCGATGTCGCTGGTGGCCGACGGCCCGCTGACGAAGGTCAGCGGCCGCACCGGATCCAGCCTGGCCAGCGCCTCCGGCACGGTGCCGGTCACCTGGTCGGCGCGCACCACGCACAGGTGGTAGTCCGGCAACAGCGTCAGCACCCTGCGGCCCTGCGCGACCCCGGCGTCCAGCACCAGCGTGCCCGTCTCGGCGATCGCCACCGCGCAGCCGGTGAGCACGCCGTCGACGCCGTCCAGCTCCTCGGTGGTCAGCGCTGGCTCGTCGGGCCGCCAGGCGACGCCGTCGATCAGCCACGACCCCGGCACGTCGACGGGGACGGCCATCGTGCGCGCGCCCCGCGACACGAGCGCGGCCTCGATCGCGGCGGGCAGCTCGGCCGAGGTGGCCCGCCGCACCACCGCGCGGTAGTCGGCGACCCGCTCGGCCAGCAACGCGAGGACGTCGCCGACGTCGCGGGTCCGGTCGTAGTCGCGCGGCACCGGCCGCGCCACCGGACGGTCGGCCAGCGCCGCACGGACGCGGCCGAGGATCTCGGCCCGGGAATCAGCCACGGGTACGCCTCCACCACGCGCGAAACGACTCCTTGGGCGGCGCGGGCACGTCCCGCGTCGCGGTCCACTTCGACCCTGGCCACGGCAGCGCACTGATCCGGCCGCCGCGCGCCAGCAGCCGCGCCAGCGACCCGGCCCGCTGCGCCCGCTCGTACCGTTTCGGGTCGGCGAACACCCAGGCCGCCGCCGCCATCGCGATCGCCTCCGGAGTGTGCTTTCCCTTGGCGCGCACGGCTTCCGCCCGCAGGTGCACCAGCACCTCAGGGATGTTGATCCGGACGGGGCAGACCTCGTAGCAGGCCCCGCACAGCGAGGACGCGTACGGCAGCGAGGCGGCCTGCTTGTCGTGCGGGTCGGCGACCAGCTGGGGCGTCAGGATCGCGCCGATGGGGCCAGGGTAGACCGAGCCGTACGCCTTCCCTCCGGTGCGCTCGTACACCGGGCACACGTTCAGGCAGGCAGAGCAGCGGATGCAGCGCAGCGCCTGCCGGCCGACCGTGTCGGCCAGCGTCGCGGTGCGGCCGTTGTCCAGCAGCACCAGGTGGAACTCCTGCGGGCCGTCGCCGGGCGTGACACCCGTCCACACCGAGGTGTAGGGGTTCATCCGCTCCGCGGTGGACGAGCGGGGCAGCAGCTGGAGGAACACCTCGAGATCCGACCAGGTCGGCACGATCTTCTCGATGCCCATGACGGTGATCAGCGTGTCCGGCAGGGTCAGGCACATCCGGCCGTTGCCCTCGGACTCCAGCACCACGATCGACCCGGTGTCGGCGACGGCGAAGTTGGCGCCGGAGATGGCGACCCTGGTGGACAGGAACTTGCGGCGCAGGTGCCGGCGCGCGGCCTCGGCCAGCTCGCGCGGCTCGTCGGTGAGGTCGTCGGGCACGTCCGGCATCTTCCTGCGGAAGATGTCCCTGATCTCCGCGCGGTTGCGGTGGATGGCCGGCACCAGGATGTGCGATGGCCGGTCGTCACCGAGCTGCACGATCAGCTCGGCGAGGTCGGTCTCCACGGCGGTGACGCCGCCGGCCGCGAGCGCCTCGTTCAGCCCGATCTCGGCGGTGGCCATGGACTTCACCTTGACCACCTCGTCCGCGCCGGTCGCGCGGACCAGGCCGAGCACGATCGCGTTGGCCTCCTCGGCGTCGCGCGCCCAGTGCACCACGCCGCCGCGCGCGGTCACCGACGCCTCCAGCCGTTCGAGGTAGGTGTCCAGGTTGGCCAGCACCTCGTCCTTGCTCGCCTCGCCGGCCAGCCGCAGCCGTTCCCAGTCGTCGAGTTCGGCGACCGCGTCCGCCCGCTTGGCGCGGATGATGCCGGTGGCGTGCCGGAGGTTGCTGCGCTGCTGGGTGTCGGCCAGCGCCGCCCGCGCCGCGTCGGGGAAGGCGGGGCTGCCGAGCCACGTCACCGGGTTTCTGGCGCCCACGGCTCCTCCTTCGTGCTGGCCAGGATCTCCGCGAGGTGCACCGGCCGCACCCCGGCGCGCAGCCGGGACAGGCCGCCGCCGATGTGCATGAGGCAGGAGTTGTCGCCCGCGGTGAGGACCTCGGCGCCGGTGTCGAGCACGCCGCGCATCTTGTCGGCGAGCATCGCGGTGGACGTCTCGGCGTTCTTCACCGCGAAGGTGCCGCCGAACCCGCAGCAGGTCTCCTCGCCCGGCAGCTCGACCAGGTCGAGGCCACGCACCTCGCGCAGCAGCCGGAGCGGTTTGTCGCCGACACCGAGCATCCGCAGCGAGTGACAGGTCGGGTGATAGGTGACGCGGTGCGGGAAGTACGCCCCGACGTCGGTCACCCCGAGCACGTCGACGAGCAGCTCGGACAGCTCGTAGCTGCGGCCAGCTGGGCCGGGGTCGGCGCCGAGCCCTGGGTGCGCGTCGCGGACCATGCCGGCGCACGAGCCCGACGGCAGCACCACGGCGTCGTAGCCGGCGAACAGCCTGGCGTAGTCGCGGGCGAGCGGCCTGGCGGCGTCGGCGTAGCCGGTGTTGTAGTGCATCTGCCCGCAGCACGTCTGCCCGAGCGGGAAGTCGACCGAGCAGCCGAGTCGTTCCAGCAACCGGACCACCGCGCGCCCCGTCGCGGGATAGAAGGTGTCGGTCAGGCAGGTCGCGAACAGCGCGATCCTCGGGCCGGTCTTGCGCTCCACCATCTGCACGCCGACCACCCTGCCCGCGAATTCATCGGATGTCTACTGTCGCGCTCGCGACACCGTTGGCCGACGCGCCCGCGACACCGTGGGCCATGGGCACGGACGCTCTGGACCAAAGGAGCGGTGCGTCGTTCCGCCCCTTGCCGTTTCCGCCCCGATCAGCGGACTATGCACACGTGGCCGAGCTGCTGACCGAACGCGCCGCCCTCGGCGTGATCGCCACGCTTGCCGTACTCGGACTGTTCGTGATGCTGTGCCGAGCGCGACGCGTGAGCACCACGGTCGAGGACGCCGTCATGGACATGCTGCACCGCATGTCGAAGGCGTCCTCTGACCTGCGTGAAGGGCTGACCGAGGAAGCCGCGAACCGGGCGACACCGCACCTGCGCGAGATGCTGCGCTGTGTCGCGGTCGGCATCACCGACCACGACGGGACGCTGCTGTCGTGGGACGGCGGGGCCAACGACCACTACGAGTTCCTGCGCCAGTCGATCGAACGGGCCATCACCAACTGCTGCAAAGAGCTCGTCGAGCATCGCTCGATCGGGTGTGAATTTCCGGGTCCCTGCCCGATGCACAGCGCGATGATCGTGCCGCTGGTGGTGGAGGGCGACGTCGCCGGCACGATCATCGTGGTGAGCGGCGTGCCCAACAAGCGGCAGATCCGGATGGCCGAGGAGAGCGCGCGGTTCGTCTCGACGCAGCTGGAGCTGGCCGTGCTGCAACGCTCCCGCCAGCAGCTCGCCCAGGCCGAGGTGAAGGCGCTGCGGGCGCAGATCTCCCCGCATTTCATCTACAACGCGCTGAACACGATCTCCTCGCTGATCCGCACCGACCAGGAGCACGCCCGCGAGCTGCTGCTGGACTTCGCCGAGTTCACCAGGTACTCGTTCCGCACCGACGGCTTCTTCACCACGCTGTCCGACGAGCTGACCAACATCGACCGCTACCTCACCATCGAGCAGGCCCGCTACGGCCAGCGGCTGAGCGTGCGGCTGAAGGTCGCGCCTGAGGTGCTCCAGGTCGTGCTGCCGTTCCTGGTGCTGCAACCGCTGGTGGAGAACGCGGTCCGGCACGGGCTGGCGAAGAAGCCCGGCGGCGGCATCCTCACCATCACCGCCGAGGACCACGGCGCCGAGGCGCTGATCAGCGTCGAGGACACCGGCGTCGGCATGGACCCCGACCGGCTGTTCGACGACCTCAAGGACGCGCACACCACCGGCGCGCACGTCGGCATCGGCAACATCAACGACCGGATGCGGTCGGTGTTCGGCGAGGAGTACGCGCTGGTCGTGGAGACCGCGCCGGATGCAGGCATGAAGGTGATCATCAAGGTGCCGAAGTTCAGCAGGGGAGTGCGGCCGTCGCTGTCGCTGGTGCAGCCCTCAGCCGACGTGCCCAACACCGCGGAACAGCCGGTGATCAGCGGCTGAGCGGCGCGCGGGGCACGGCGAGTGTCAGCGGGTGGCGACCGCGAGCACGGTGATCATCATGACGACACAGATCGCCCAGCTGATCCACATCCAGTAGATGTGCATCGGGCTCGGGCCGTCGGAGTTCTGCCTGCCGCGTTCGTCCCACCACTCCACATAGCGCTCCAGCCAGCGCAGCGGGTTGAACGTCACCGCCCAACCGTACGCGTCCGATCGGCCGCACAGGTCGCACACGCGGTGGCGCGCGGCAGCGCAACGACAACGATCTCCGGCCGATCATCGTCGAACACAGGTCGCACACGGGGTGGCGCGCGGCAGCGCAATGATCTCCGGCTGATCATCGTCGAGCACGGGTCGCACACGGGGTGGCGCGCGCCCGTAGTGTCGACGCCATGAACGTGACGGACAGGATCGCCGCGCGGCTGCCCATGATCGGCGACCGAGTCGACCGCACCCCCGTGGTCGCCGCCGTTCGGCTCCAGGGCGTGATCACCCCATCGCCCTCCCCGATGGCCAGGAACACGATCAGCCTGCACGCCGTCGAGTCGGCGCTGACCAGGGCGTTCGGTCACGAGCGGCTGGTCGCCGTCGCGCTGATGATCAACTCGCCCGGCGGCGCGCCGACCCAGTCCGCGCTCATCGCCGAGCGGATCAGGGAGCTGGCCGCCAAGAAGAAGGTCCCGGTGCTCGCGTTCTGCGAGGACCTCGCCGCGTCCGGCGGGTACTGGCTGGCCTGCGCCGCCGACGAGATCTACGCGCACGCCACCTCGATGGTCGGCTCGATCGGGGTGGTCACCTCGGGTTTCGGCCTGACCGGCCTGATCGAGCGGTTCGGCGTCGAGCGGCGCGTGTACACCGCTGGCGAGCACAAGGTCCGGCTCGACCCGTTCCGCCCGGAGAAGCCGGAGGACGTGGAGTGGCTGCGCGACCTGCACGGCGAGCTGCACGAGCAGTTCGTGAGCTGGGTGCGGGAGCGGCGCGGGGACCGGCTCAACGGCACGGACGAGGAGCTGTTCTCCGGCGAGGTCTGGACCGGGGCGCGGGCGCGGGACCGCGGCCTCGTCGACGGCCTCGGCACCCTGCGCGGCGTGGTCACTCAGCGTTTCCCCGGCGCGGAGATCTCGGTGGCCGAGCCGAGGCGACCCCTGCTCGCACGCCTGGGGCTGGCCGGGGCCGCGACACGATTGGGTGGCTCCGGGACGCCGGCGGACGCCGTCGTCGCCACCCTGGACGCGCTGGAGAATCGGGCGAGTTGGTCCCGATTCGGCCTGTAGGTCTGGAATCGATCAACTGTGGGTAGCACAGGGCTCCATGGCATCACCCGGACAGGCGGGTCCCCCGACGTAGACAGAAACCCCGATCGCTCGGCAAGATGCGCCTCACAGTGAGCACCCAGGACAATTCCCCCGGCCTCCTCGTCTTGGCGGTAGACGACGAGGCTCCCGGCTTGAGCGAGATCACCTTCCAGCTCGAGCAGAGCCCGCAAGTCAGACGCGTGCTGACGGCCTTCGACGCGGCCGAGGCGCTGCGTGTGCTGCGCGGCGACTACGACCCAGAGGTCATGCAGCGCCAGAGCCTCGGGTACCCGCCGGTCGACGCCGTGTTCGCCGACATCAACATGCCCGGCCTCAGCGGCATGGACCTGGCCAAGGTGCTCAACGCCTTCCGGGCGCCACCGGTCCTGGTGTTCGTCACCGGCGTCGAGCACCAGGAGGCGATCAACGCCTTCGACCTCGGCGCGCTCGACTTCGTCACGAAACCGTTCGCGCCAGGCCGCATCGAGAAGGCCGTCGGCAGGGTCGTCGACCGGCTCGGCCGGGTCCCCGCCGAGGAGGCCGCGCCGGAACAGCAGGACGACGAGGTCATCCCCGTCGAACTGGGCGGCACGATCAAGCTGGTGCCCAGGGCGTCGGTGCGTTACGTCGAGGCCCAGGGCGACTACGCGCGCCTGCACACCGCGGACGGCGGCAGCCACCTGGTCCGGATTCCGTTGGCGCAGCTGGAGGAACGCTGGGCCAACGCGGGCTTCGTCCGCATCCACCGGTCCTACCTCGTGTCGCTGCCGCTGGTCAGCGAGCTGCGGATGACCGCAGGCGGCTACGCGGTGGTGATCGGCTCCGGCGACGCGGCCAAGGAGCTGCCGGTCAGCAGGCGGCACACCAGGGAACTCAAGGACCGCATCGTGCGGCCGCCGAGGAACGGCTGGGGCCAGGGCTGATGAGCCGGCACGACTCCGGCGAGGAACCACCGGACAAGCCGGCGCAACAGGACGCCTGGCTGTCCGTGTCGGGGCACAAGCCGCGCCGCAGGCGCGTGGTGCTGGCCGACTCGCGCGGCCGGGGTCGGGTGCTGCGCACCATCATCGAACTCGAGGAGCAGACCAGCGTCGGCGAGAAACTGGTGCGCGACCTGGTGATGATCCAGCTGCGGACGGCGTTCCTGCTCTCGGCGCTGTTCGTCCTGGTGATCGGCGGCCTGCCGATCGCCTTCTACCTGATGCCGGCGCTGGCCGACGTCGTGGTGGTCGGCGTGCGGCTGCCCTGGCTGTTGCTCGGCGTCGTGCCGTTTCCGCTGCTGTACGGACTCGGCTACTGGTACCGGTGGCTCGCGGAACGTCATGAGAGAGACTTCGTCAACATGGTCGATCGCTGACCGCACCAGACAGAGTCGATCGGGACGCGCGTCGTGGACAAGAACCTGTGGGGCCTCACCGGTGTCGTGTTCGTCGCCGTGTTCACCTTCCTGCTCGGCTACGTCGGCTCCCGCAGGGCGAACACCACCCCGGACTTCCTGGTGGCCAGGCGCGCGGTGCCGGCCAACCGCAACGCGGCGGCGATCTCCGGCGAGTACCTGTCTGCGGCGTCCTTTCTCAGCGTGGCCGGGCTCGTGCTCAAGGACGGCGTCGACGCGCTGTGGTACCCGATCGGCTTCACGGCGGGCTATCTGGCGCTGATGCTGTTCGTGGCGGCCCCGCTGCGGCGGTCCGGCGCGTACACGCTGCCCGATTTCGCCGAGGCCAGGCTCGGCTCGACCAGGCTCCGCCGGTTCTGCACGTTCTTCGTGGTGTGCATCGGGGTGCTGTACCTGATCCCGCAGTTGCAGAGCGCCGGGCTGACGCTGTCCACGATCACCTCGACGCCGTCCTGGGTCGGCGGGGTCGTGGTGACCGGGATCGTCGCGGTGAACGTGCTCGGCGGCGGCATGCGCGCGATCACGCTGGTGCAGGCGTTCCAGTACTGGATCAAGCTGTTCGCCATCGCCGCGCCGACCTTCGTGCTGTTCGTGGTGTTCCTCGCCAACCCGCACGACCGGGCGCAGCCGCTGAGCCCCGGCCGGGCGCCCGGCTTCGCCTCGGCGACCAGCGTGACGCTGCCCGACTCGGTCCGGCTCCAGGTGACCGCGCCGCTCGAACTCGGCGTCACCGGGCAGTGGAACGGGCATGCCGCGGACGGCGAGGTGTACTGGGCGCCGGGCGTCTACCAGGTCTCGGCCGGCACCGAGCTGCGCTTCCACGCCGGCAGCACCGCGCCGGTGGTGCTCGGCTCGCCGCCGACCAACGACGGCTGGGTGCACGGCGGGTCCAAGGGCGTCGCCGGCCTGTTCCAGACCTACTCGCTGATCTTCGCGACGTTCCTCGGCACGATGGGCCTCCCGCACGTGCTGGTGCGCTTCTACACCAACCCGGACGGCCGCGCGGCCAGGCGGACGGCGCTGCACGTGCTGTACCTGCTCGGGCTGTTCTACGTGTTCCCGACGGTGCTCGGCGTGCTGTCGCGGGCGTTCCTGCCGCAGCTGCTGGTCACCGGCAAGAGCGACGCCGCGGTGCTGATGCTGCCCGGCGCGATGATGCCGAACCTGGCTGGCCAGGTGCTCGGGGCGGTGGTGGCGGCCGGCGCGTTCGCCGCGTTCCTGTCCACCTCCTCGGGGCTGCTGGTGAGCGTGGCCGGGGTGCTGTCGACGGATGTGTTGCGCGGCAAGGTGAGCGACTTCCGCTGGGCGACCGCGCTCGCCGGGATCGGCGCGATCGGCCTCGCCCTGGTGTTGGCCCGCAGCGACGCCTCGCTGACCGTCGGGATGTCCTTCGCGTTGGCCGCGTCGACGTTCTGCCCGTTGCTGGTGCTCGGCATCTGGTGGCGGGGGCTGACCTGGGTCGGCGGCGTGTACGGGATGGTCGTCGGCGGCGGGCTGGTGATCGGCGCGATCCTGATGAACGTGATCAGCACCTACACCGGGAAGTGGTCGCCGCCGCTGATGCAGCAGCCTGCGCTGGTGACCGTGCCGGTCGCGTTCCTGACGATGATCCTGGTGAGCAAGGCGACCGCGCGGCGGCTGCCCGACGACGTGAACCGGATCCTGCTGCGGTTGCACGCGCCCGACCCGCTCGGGTTCATTCAGGACCGCGCCATCGCGAGCTTCGGCACCGCGGAGGAGAAGGCGCGGCTGGCGCACGGAAAACACCGAGGCACAGGTATCCGACCGCGCGACTAGTAGACCGTCGCTTCTAA
>NZ_VUOB01000148.1 GCF_008386585.1 Solihabitans fulvus | reverse complement strand
GGGCGGCGCTCGCCGCCGGCACCGACGCGTGCCTCGCGCCCGTGCTCGACCCGGGCGAGGCCGTCGAGCACCCGCACAACGCGGCGCGCGCGACGTTCGTGGAGGTGGCCGGCAAGGTGCAGCCGGCACCGGCTCCCCGGTTCGACCGGACTCCGGCGGCCACGCCGACACCGCCTGCCAACCCCGGCGAACACACGGAGGCCG
>NZ_VUOB01000147.1 GCF_008386585.1 Solihabitans fulvus | reverse complement strand
GTTTGGAGAGAAATCTTCGAGCCCCAACGGGCTATTGTCGTTATCGTGGCCGGTGTGGAAGTACGGGTGCACACCAACCTCGAGACGTTCTGGACGCTGGCGCGGCCGCTCTACGCGGCCGACCCCGTCCGGCACACCGTCGTGTTGACCATCGTGGACCGGCTGCTGACGGCACCGGCCACCGACGGCGACGCGCCGCCCGTCCTGGTGACGGTGCACGACAACCACGAGCTGTGCGGTGCCGTGCTGCGCACGCCGCCCTGGTCCCTGATCGCGACCGGGCTTCCCCTCGCCGCCGCAGAGCTGGTGGCCGGCGTGCTGGCTGAGATCGACCCCACACTGCCCGGCGTGAACGGTCCGGTGCCGCAGGCGGAGGCGTTCGCCGCGGCCTGGATGGCGCTCACCGGGATGAGGCAGCGCAGGACCATGGCGATGCGGGTCTACCGGCTTGGCGAGCTGGAGGTCCCGGACACACCCGGCGCTGCGCGAGTCGCCACCCGAGCCGACGTTCCCCAGCTGGCGGCCTGGCACGAGGCCTTCACCGACGAAGCGCTCGACGGTCGGCACAGCAGCCAATCGGCCGAGGAGGCGATTCTCGGTTCGCTGGAGTCCGGCGCCGGCAACCTGCTCTGGGAGCACCACGACGAGGTCGTGGCCTGGGCGGTGGCGAGGCGGCCGACGATGGCGATGTCCCGCATCGGTCCCGTCTACACGCCACCGGAGCGCCGTGGCCGGGGTTACGGGTCGGCAGTCACCGCCGCGGCGTCGCAGTGGGCCATCGACGCTGGCGCGGACGCGGTGGTGTTGAACACGGACCTGGCCAACCCGGTCTCCAACTCCATCTACCAACAGATCGGCTACCGCCCGGTGCTGGACGCGGCCGAACTGGCTTTCCTGCCGGCCCACCCGAGGACCGCGTGACCCGAGGACCGCGTGAGAAGGCCGAGTGACCCGAGGACGACGGACCGCGTGACCCGAGCACGACGTGAACCGCGCACGATATGAACAGGGGACGACCTGACTGGCGTGAGGTCCGCCACGGCCGTGCCCTAACCTGACCGGGTGACGTCCTCTCGGCTCCTGGTCGTGCAGCCATCGGAATGGAACCCGCCGGGCAACCTGGCCGACTGGCTGGTCGCCGCAGGCGCGGAACTCGAGGTGGTTCGCCCCGCCGAGCATCGCCTGCCCGGCCCCCAGGACGAGGACTTCGCCGAGTTCCTCGACGGCTACCAGGGCGTCGTCTGCCTCGGCGGTGAGATGGGCGCCTACGACGACGCCGAGTTCCCCTACCTCGCCGCCGTGCGCGCGCTGCTCGGCAGGGCCGTGAGCAGAGGCGTTCCGGTGCTCGCGATCTGCCTCGGCGCGCAGCTGCTCGCCTCGGCGACCGGCGGTCAGGTTCGGCGCGGCGCTCGCGGCCCCGAGGCCGGCGTGCTGCTGGTCGCCAAGCGCGATGTCACCGCCTACGACCCGCTGTTCAACGACCTGCCGTTCACGCCGGACGTGCTCCAGTTCCACGCCGACGAGATCCACGTGCTGCCGCCGACCGCGGAGCTGCTCGCCGCCTCGCCGAAGTATGACCACCAGGCGTTCCGCGTCGGTTCGACCGCCTACGGGCTCCAGTTCCACATCGAGACGACCCCCGAGATGGTGCTCGACTGGGTGGCGCGCGAGCCGGAGATCGCCGAGCGCGCACGGCCGGGACAGTTCGAGTTGGACGCTCTCGCCGCCGCGCACCAGGACCTCGCGGAGACCTGGCAGCCGTTTGCGGAGCGCTTCGTGCAGCTCACGGCGGGCGAACTCACCCCGGGCCGGCACCTTGGCCGGGATCTTCCCCTGGTGTAGTCGCGGAGTTCACCTGTGTGATGTGTACGGTTCGTACTCGTCTGGGCGCGTGCCATTCCACTCTGGACGGGTAGCGTTCGCTGCGACGTGCCCAGTCCTGCCGGAGGAATCAGGGTGGATCCCTCTCTACTCGTCATCGTCGTCATCGTGACGGCCCTCGCTTTCGACTTCACCAACGGCTTCCACGACACGGCGAACGCGATGGCCACGTCGATCGCCACCGGCGCGCTCCGTCCCCGGGTCGCGGTGGCGTTGGCCGCGGTGTTGAACCTGGTCGGCGCGTTCCTCTCCGTCGAGGTCGCCAAGACGATCTCCGGGGGCATCGTCGACGAGACGAGAATCAGCCCGGCCATCGTGTTCGGCGGCCTGATCGGCGCGATCGTGTGGAACCTGGTCACCTGGTACCTCGGGTTGCCGTCCAGTTCCTCGCACGCCCTGTTCGGCGGGCTGATCGGCGCCGCCTGGATCGCGTCCGGCACCGGCGCGGTGCACTTCGGCAAGATCGTCGAGAAGGTGCTCGTCCCGGCGGTGGCCTCACCGCTGGTCGCCGGCCTGATCGCGATGCTCGCCACCGCCCTGACCTACCGGCTGACCAGGTCCGCCGACCGCCGCGTCGTCACCAAGGGCTTCCGGATCGGACAGGTCGTCTCCGCCGGTCTCGTCTCGCTCGCCCACGGCACCAACGACGCGCAGAAGACGATGGGCGTCATCACCCTGACCCTGATCTCCTCCGGCATGCTGCACGCCGGCGCGGCCCCGCCGACCTGGGTGATCATCAGCGCCGGCACGGCCATCGCGCTCGGCACCTACTTCGGCGGCGGCCGGATCACCCACACCCTCGGCAAGGGCCTGACCACCATCGAGTCGCCGCAGGGCTTCGCCGCGCAGACCAGCGCGGCCACGGTGATCCTGGCGTCCTCGCACCTCGGGTTCGCGTTGTCTACCACGCACGTCAGCTCCGGCGGCATCCTCGGCTCCGGCCTCGGGCGCAGGCTCACCGCGATTCGGTGGAGCGTGGCCGGGCGGATGGCGCTGGCCTGGGTGGTGACGTTGCCGGCTGCCGCCGTGGTCGGCGCGCTGGCCGGCAGGACGGCGTCCGCAGGCGCGGTGGGTGTCGTGGTCGTCGCCGTCGTCGGCGTCGCGGTCGCCGCCGGCATCTACGTCGCGTCGCGGCGCAGGCCGGTCGCGATCGAGGCGGTCAGTGAGGACGTCGCGCTGAAGACCGAACCGCTGCCTACGGCCCAAGCCGCCGCCTGACCGGGAGAGTCGTGCACATCAACTGGACTGGCCTCGGCGAGGTGTTCCTCGTCGCGCTCGGCGCCGTGCTGGCCGTGATGGTCCTGTTCGCGGTCGGCCTCCGGGGCGTGTCGCAGCGCCTCACGGCCAGGGAACGCGGCGCGTCCGGCGCGACCGGCCTGACCGCCGCCGTGCTCTGCTTCGCCGCGTGCGCGGCGATCGTCGGCTACGGCATCCACATGATCGTCGGCTAGTTGCCTCGGGGCCCGGCCGCCACCCGCTTCACGCGATCGCCGGTTGCCGTGCACAACGGGCTACGGTTGGCCGCGATGACCGAGAACAAGTCGGCGCT
>NZ_VUOB01000146.1 GCF_008386585.1 Solihabitans fulvus | reverse complement strand
GATTCGCGCCGCCCTTGGCGCGACGTGCCTTCTCCCGCTCCAAGCGGGCGAGCTTGCGCAGTCTGCCGGCCAGGTGTCTCGGGTTGGCCACCTCCACCCGCCCACCGGTGGTGTCGGCGACCGTCGCCAACCTGGCGATCCCCAGGTCGATCCCGGCTTCCCGCTCGACCGGCGGGAGCGGGGTGGGTTCGACCTCGACCACGAACGAGGCGTAGTAGTGGCCGTCGGGTTCCCGGATGACCGTGACAGAGCTGTGTTCGCTCGGCAGGTCGCGGGACCAGCGGACCCGCACCTCCCCCACCTTCGCCAGATACAGCCGCCCGTCCGGACGCAGGCTGAACCCGTTGCGGGTGAGCCGGAACGACTGCCGGTTGTCTTTGCGGGACTTGAAACGCGGACGCCCGACCTTCCGACCCCGCCTTCGGCCCTTGACCGAGTCGAAGAAGTTCGAGAACGCCCGGTGCGCGTCCCGCACCGACTGCACCAACGCCACACTGGCGACCTCGGACAGCCACACTCGCTCGTCGCGGGCCTTGGCCTGGGTGATCACCCGCCGCTGCACCTCGGCCGGCGACAGCGACTCCCCCGCCCGGTACGCGTCGTCGCGACACCGGATCGCATCGTTGAACACCACACGGGCACACCCGAACGTGCGCGCCAGCATCGACCGTTGAACCTCGGTGGGTTCGATCCGGTAGCGGAAGCGGGCCAGCACACCGACCACCGTATCCAGCCCCACCGACAATCCCGGCCACGCGGCGGCCAGGCCAGCACGGATCGGCTATCCCCGGCCTGAAGGCCAGGGATAGCGCCGACTTGTTCTCGGTCA
>NZ_VUOB01000145.1 GCF_008386585.1 Solihabitans fulvus | reverse complement strand
CCGCCCGCCTTCGCCACCGCCAACTCCGCCACCACGATCTCCACCGACCGAGGCAACACCAACGCCACCACAGCCTCAGGACCAACACCACGCGCAACCAGCTCACGCGCCAACCCATTCGCCCGCGCATCCACCTCCGCGTAGCTCAACTCCACACCAGCCGACACCAACGCCACCACATCCGGAGTCCGCCCCACCTGCGCCTCAAACAACGC
>NZ_VUOB01000144.1 GCF_008386585.1 Solihabitans fulvus | reverse complement strand
GGCACGCAGGACGTCACCTTCGGGTCCAGCTCCATCCAGCAGGTGGCCTTCACAGCCGACGGCCCGCCGCAGGCGTCCTCGGTGCTGACCTACTCGCAGTCGGCCAACCCGAACTCACCGCACTACGCCGACCAGACGAAGCTGTTCTCGGCCGGTCAGTGGGTGACCGAACGGTTCACCGAGGACCAGATCGCGGCCTCGCCGGTCCTGGAGGTGCGGGTCCTGGGCTGACCCCGCACGCCTGACCTGCACGGCTGACCTATCCGCCTGATACGCACGGCCGGAACGCCGGAGACCTGATGGGGTGGGGTCCTGCGGGGCATATTTGTTTTATTCCAGAAAATGGGGCACACTCCGGGGGGTGCCCCC
>NZ_VUOB01000143.1 GCF_008386585.1 Solihabitans fulvus | reverse complement strand
GGCGGCGGCCTGCCCGGCGGTCCCGGTGGTGGCGGTGGCGGTGGCGGCTACGAAGGTATCTACCACGGTGGCGGCCCCGGCACGGGCACCTCGGGTGCCGGCGGCGGGGGCGGCGGTATGGCCGGCGGGCCCCGTGGCGGCGACCCCGGTGGGGGCTACCCGGTGCCGGGCGGGCCCGGCACGCCCCGGTGGGGCACGCCCGGCCGTCCCGGCGGGGGCTTCCCCGGTGGGGGGTTCCCCGGCGGGAAGGCCCGGGGGGGGGGGGCCGGGGGGGGG
>NZ_VUOB01000142.1 GCF_008386585.1 Solihabitans fulvus | reverse complement strand
GTCTGGGCCAGGGCGTGGCGCAGGTCGCCGGCGCTGTAGGCGGTATCGGCCAACACTGTGACCGGGGTGTGCTCGCCGGCCAGCAACTCGCCGGCCACGACGGCTTCGTGGTGATCGGGTCCGGCGCCGGGCCGCAGTGTGGCCGCGGTGATGATGCCCGTGTCCGGCTCGACCGCGAGGTGGGCTTTGTAGCCGTCCTGGTGGTGGGCGCGGGTTTTGTGGACGTGCCGGGACTGGGGGTCCACTGTGGAGATCACGCGGTCGGGGGCGGTGCGGTGGGCGATCTGCCAGCGTCCGTCGGTGCCGTCGGAGTCCTGGGCGGGTTCGACGTCCTGGCCGGCGACCAGCGCGAGGATGCCGACCGCGTCGGCCGCCCGGGGCCCGAGTTGCTGGTCGGGCAGGTGTCCCAGCAGCCGCAGGGCGTCCCCGACCAGGGCGTCGACCAGGGCTTGGCGGGCGGCGTGGTCGTTCCAGGCGATGCGGGGCTTGCCGGGGTCGGTGTAGTCGTGGCCGGTGCAGTGGGAGGCGGCGACCCGCGCGGCGTCGGGGACCTCGCGGATGACGCGGCGGATCGCGGCGATCAGTTGGGTGACGGTGTCTTGGGTGGCCACCGCGTCATCGAGCACGGTGGAGTCCAACGCGCGGCGTTGTTTGCCGGTCAGTGCCTGGGTTTGGGCGACCACGGCGCGGATGGTGTCGAAGATCCGGTCGGGGTGGGTGGAGCGGGCCAGGCGGTGCCGGAAGTAGGTGAGCAGGGAGGGGTCGAACGCGGGGTCGTGCAGGCCCAGCCCGCAGGCGGCTTTCCAGCGCAGGTCGCAGCGCAGTTCCTGGACGGTGTCGAAGTCCGATAGGCCGTGCAGGGTTTCCAGCAGGATCGCCGCGGCCAGGGTCTGGGGTGGGTAGCTGGGGCGTCCGTTGGGGCTGGGGTACATGTCGGCGAACAGAGATGCGGGCAGCAGGGTGTCGCGGTGCTGGGCCAGGAACGCGAACACGCTGCCGGCTGGGATCAGCTCGCGGCAGGTCTGCCACACGTCTGGTCCTACGGGGCGGGTTGGTGGGTGTCCCTGCATGTACTCGAACCTGGCACCAAGTCCCGCCCCGCGAGCAGGGCCAGAAACAAGATCTTCAGGACACTTCTAG
>NZ_VUOB01000141.1 GCF_008386585.1 Solihabitans fulvus | reverse complement strand
TTAGACGCGACGGTCTACTAGGGGGTGTCCTGCGGATCTTGTTCGATGGGAGTCGGGATCGAGGTGGTTCCTGGCGGTGCCGCCGGGCCGGCCTCATACCGGGTTGTATTCGGGTGGTCCGGCGGCACCGCCAGGGGCCGCCTCGGCCCGGCTCGCGCGGACAAGATCCACGGGACACCCCTAGCGCGAACCGGTTGTCCCGAACCGCGCCCGGTACTCGCTCGGCGTCGTGCCCAGCCGGCGCGCGAAGACCCGACGCAGAGTCTCGTCGCTGCCCAGGCCACTGTCGCGGGCAGCCACGGTGACGCCGTGCCCGGCGAGCAGCATCTGCTGGGCCCGGCTGAGGCGGACCTCTTCGAGCCACTGCGCCGGCGTGGTGTCGAGTTCCGCGCGGAAGAGCCGGGTCAGGTGCCGGGGGCTGACGGCGGCGCGCGCGGCCATGGCCGACAGGCTGTGGTCGGCAGCCGGGTCGGCGAGGACAGCGGCGATCAGCGTGCGCAGCAGGCCGCTGCGGGCCGGCGGAGTCGCGAGCGCGACCGAGAACTGCGACTGCCCGCCGGGGCGCTGCATGTACACCACCAGTTCGCGGGCCACCGCCCGCGCGACGTCCGCGCCGTGGTCCTCCTCGACCAGCGCGAGCGTCAGGTCGATGCCCGCGCTGATGCCCGCGGAGGTCGCGAACCGCCCGTCGCGGATGTGGATGGCGTCCGGTTCGACGCGCACTTCGGGGTAGCGACGCACGAGGCTTTCGGCGTGCCGCCAGTGGGTCGTCGCCCGGCGGCCGTCCAGCAGGCCGAGAGCGGCTAGGACAAACGCTCCAGTGCAGACGGAGGCGACCCGGCGCGCCCCGGCGGCGACGACGCCGACGGTGTCCAGCAGTTCCCGCTCCACCGGCTGCAGTGCCAGCCGATCACCGCCGGCGACCATGACGGTGTCGAGCGCTCCGGCCTCGGCCGTGGTGACTGCGCCGGTCAGCGCCAGTCCGTTGGACGTGGTGATTTGGCCGCCGCGCGGCGAGATCAGCACCGTCTCGTAGGGCGTCACGTGGCGTCCGGCCTGGTCGAGCACTTCCGCCGGGCCACTGACGTCGAGCATGGTCACGCCGTCGAAGACCACGAAGCCGACTCGATGGGTCATGACCGCGTCATGTCCAGATCTGTGGGATTCGTGGCCTCAGGGACATGGCCCCAGCCTACGTCACCGAGAGAGCGTGGAGCACACCACGAGACACGCGTACGACCGATGGAGGAATCATGGCCGAGACGATCGCCGGGGTCACGATCCCCGACAGCGCCCTGGCACGGGAGGCGACCGAACTCGTTCGGGACGCCGCCTCGCCACTGCTGTTCCACCACTCCCGGCGGGTCTTCCTGTGGGGCACGCTTCGTGGTCGCGAACAGGGACTCGACGCCGACCCCGAACTGCTCTACGTGGGCGCGATGTTCCACGACCTGGGCCTGACCCCGCGCTACCAGCGTGCCGACCAGCGTTTCGAACTCGACGGCGCCGACGAGGCCCGCCGCTTCCTGAACGCCCACGGCATCACCGGAGGGCCGGCCGACCTGGTCTGGACCGGTATCGCGCTGCACACCACCCCCGAGATCCCGCTGCGCATGGCCCCGGAGATCGCCCTGGTCACCCTCGGCGTCGAACTGGACGTCCTGGGTATCGGCTACCACGCGGTCTCCGACGCCGAGCGCTCCTCGGTGGTGGCCGCCCACCCTCGCCCGGACTTCAGGAAGCAGATCCTCGCCGCCTTCACCGAGGGGATCAGGAACCGGCCCGAGACCACGTTCGGCAACGTCAAGGCCGACGTGCTGGCGCACTTCGTGCCCGGCTTCACGCGCGGTGACTTCGTGGACGTGATCAGGAACTCCGACTGGCCGGAATGACTGGGCCATCCACCGAACCTGTACTGGCGGTATCACCGGGCTCCCGGTCGAACCGCCGGCCCGGTCGACACCGCCGAAGTCCACTTCGCTCGGAGCTCCTAGGACGCGCAACCGGGTGTCCGATCCGACCTGACTGGGTAGAGCAAGGTGACTACACCTCGGCAGGAAACGGAGGCGGTTGTGGTCGCTTCATGGCTCGACGGCGCCCTGATGGCGCTGATCGGCACTGGTTCGCTGGTCGGCGCGCTGCTCGTCGTCGCGCTGGTGCACCGGATCGTGCGCAGGCTGGGTCGGCGGTCGACCTTCCTCGCCGAACTCGCGGACCGCGCGCACCGGCCGACGAAGTGGTTGGTCGGTATCGTTGTCGTGCATCTCACAGTCCTGTTCGGCTCGGGCAGCCACGCGTGGCGCGACCCGATCATCCGGATGCTCGGCCTCGCCCTGATCGCCGCGGGCGCCTGGCTGGTCGCCACGCTGCTCATGGTGATCGAGGACGCCGCCCTCACCCGCGTCCGCACCGACGTGCAGGACAACCGGCACGCCAGACGGGTGCACACCCAGGTCACGCTGCTTCGGCGGATCACCGTCGCCGTGGTCGCGATCATCGCCCTCGGCGCGATGCTGATGACCTTCCCGTCTGCCCGAGCCGCCGGGGCCAGCGTGCTCGCGTCTGCGGGGGTGATCGGCGCGATCGCCGCCCTTGCCGCGCAGTCGTTGCTGGGGAACGTGTTCGCCGGCATGCAGATCGCGTTCAGCGACGCGATCCGACTCGACGACGTTGTGATCGTGGAGAAGGAGTGGGGGCGGATCGAGGACATCACCCTCACCTACATCGTGGTGCACCTGTGGGACGACCGAAGGCTGGTGCTGCCGACGTCCTACTTCATGTCCCACCCCTTCCAGAACTGGACGCGCAAGGAGTCGGCGCTGCTCGGCGCGGTCGAACTGGATCTGGACTGGTCGGTGCCGGTGGAGCAGCTGCGCCAGGAGCTCCGGCGCGTGCTGGAGGGCAATGTCCTGTGGGACAACAGGGTCTGCGTCCTCCAGGCCACCGACATCGTCGGCGGCATGGTGCGGCTGCGCGCGTTGGTGAGCGCCGCCGACGCGCCCCGGCTGTGGGATCTTCGTTGCCTGGTAAGGGAGAAGTTGCTCGTGTGGACGAGGGAGCAGCACCCGTCCGCATTGCCGAGGATGCGCGTCGAGCAGGCGAGTCAGAGCGTCCGCCGTCCTGCCGTCGCCGACGACGGGACCGAGGTCCCCAGCGATGCGCGGATGTTCGGGCCGACGGTCGACGGCACGGCACGGGAGCACGCCTTCAGCGGCCCGCACGAGCCGTGAGGTCCTTTCGCTGCTGGTTTGGCCGGCCGGAGTCCTGGGCACCACTTGATCGTCAGATTCGTTCGGCTCGGAGGTGCACCATGCTCGGCCTGCTCGCGTTGCTCCTGGTGGTCTGGCTGGTCTTTGTCGTCGTCGGCGTCGTAGTCAAGGGCCTGGCGTGGCTGCTGTTCCTCGGCCTCGTGCTCTTCGTCGTCACCGGCGTGGTCGGCTGGGTGAAGCGCTCCGCGCTGGGCCGCCGCTGACCACAGGCATGCTGCTCGCCGTGGTCGTTCCACCCCCGGCATCCACGATGGTGCGCGATGAACGGGGTTGATGCTCGGTTCGTCGTCGACCAGGGGCAGTACCTGTCGTGAGCACGTGGGCGCCCTTCAGCGAGGCATCGCATCCGGCGACGAGTGGCAGATGCCGCAGCCCGCCCGTCGCGCAGTCCTATTCCGGGCCGTCGAGAAACTGGTCCAGCGTCGCGCGGTCCAAGGACCTTGAGCGCCGCTTCAGTGGCCAGTCTTGTTCCGGGATTCTGCGATCTCCGGAGGTCCGCAGTTGGATCTGGTTGTCCAACGTGCCATCCAACGATTGGCGCTCGAGACTGAACAGGAGGTGAATCCGCTCCATGAAATCAACTTCCCAATCCCAGCAACGGGTGTGCGCGCTGTGAATCGTCAGGATCCCGGTGAGGAAATACCTATCGGAGTTGGTGTAGCTCAGTCTCATCGACAGCAGCTTCTTCGACGGCCCTGGCAGGCTGCGGATAAAAACGCACCGGTTGGTGTCGATGACCGCGACGTACTGCACGGGCGGGATGCCCCAACGGGCCACCAGTGGGCTGGTGCGCGACTCCCACACACCGGTGAGCTGCCCGGTCGGCTGCTCGCCACATAAGTCGGCAAACTGGTCGTAGTTGTAGGGCCTGCCTTCCAGTTTGTCGAAGCCGTGGTAGTCGTAGGGGCTGTTGTAATATTCGGCCACACCTCCAGCGTGGCTCGCGAGTGCCTCTGTGGTCAACACTGAGGTGACGTCGCCGTCCTCAAGGTGCTGCCAGCGCCCCGTCGCCAACCAGCACGAACCCGAGTAGTGCTGCTGCCCTTGTGTCAATGAAAAGTCCGCCACGGCAATGACACAATCAACGTGTTGAAATCGACCGACGCCCACGGATGGACCGCGCTGGAGGCCGGCCGGCCCGCCCCGCGGGTGCCGGTTCCGGCGTGGTCGTAGGCAAGGGATATGCCGTTGAAGTCGAACACCGCTATCGTCGTCCCCTCCGGTCTATGTCTTGTGATCAGGTGGGGTGAGCAGTTGTCCTGCCAGGGTCGCGATCGGCTCGGCCAGCGAGGCGAGAGTGGCCACGTCGTCGGTGATGAATCGGGCGGTGACCAGGTGGACCAGGGTCGCGACCAGCGCCTCGCACGCGAAGTGCTGCTGGGCGGTGGTGGCCCCGGTGATCGCGGCGATGCCGTCGACGAATCGCTGCTGCAGGG
>NZ_VUOB01000140.1 GCF_008386585.1 Solihabitans fulvus | reverse complement strand
TGGGTCTCGTCAAGTGAGTTGGCCCCACCTGTCGTCACGGATTTTGGCTCCAGCAAGAGGCCGGGTCCGACTGTGGTCGCGTGTTGGGCATGATCGTGTCCTTCCGGGTCAGCCGGTTTTCTTGCTGCGACTGGTAGTTTTGCTGGTGCGTAGCCGGTAGGACTGGGTACCGGTCTCCAGGATGTGCGCGTTGAAGGTGACCCGATCCACGATCGCCGCGACCAGGCGTGGATCACCGAACACCGATCCCCACTCGCTGAACGGCAAATTTGTGCCGATGCCGATCGAGGCCCGTTCCTCGCGTTCGGTGATGATCTGGAACAGCAACTCGGCGCCGCGGGGATCGATCTGGACATAGCCCAGCTCGTCGAGCAGCAACAGATCCAGCCGGGCGTAGCGACCCACCACGCGCGACAGTGCGCGTTCATCAGCGGCTTCGACGAGTTCGTTGACCAGGTGGGCGCAGGTGACGTAACGAACCCGGCGGCCTTGCTCGCAGGCGGCCAGGCCCAGCCCGATGAGTAGATGTGTCTTGCCGGTGCCGGAATCACCCAGCAGCACCACCGGTTCGCCGGCGTCGAGGTAGGTGCCGGAGGCCAGCGCGGCCAGTTGGGTGGGCGCGATGGTGGGCACCACGTCGAGGTTGAACTCGCTCAACCGTTTCAGGCGTGGGAAGCGCGCTTCGGTGATGCGTCGTTGCCGGCGCCGTTCGCTGCGTTCGTCGACCTCGGTGGCGAGCACCTCAGCGAGGAACACCAGGTGAGTTTGCCGTTCCCGCACCGCGATCTCCGCGAGCCGGTCGGCTTCGGTGCGGACGGTGGGCAGGTGTAGCTCGCGTGCCGCGGCGCCGATGGCGGCCTGCGCGGCGGTATCGGTTCGTGCGCTCATGTTCCACTCCCGGTGAGCAAGTCGTCGTAGCCGGCCAGAGAAGGGGCTGGCCGGTCGTATCGGGCCAACGCGCCGATCGGGATGACCGGCGCGACGTGCCCACTCGCGTCGCGGCGAGCGTCGATGAGCACGACCTGCGGGTCCAGCAGCCCGGTGCCGATCGCGGCGTCCATCGCGGTCCGCAGCGCCGAAGCGGGCAGGGTGCGGTGCGCCAGCAGGACCTCGATCAGCATCCGGGTGCCCGCCGTGTCGCCCTGCGTGCGGCGGGCGGCGTCCCAATAACGTTGGTGCGTCAGGGTGAACGCGCCACTGGCGGTGGCCTGCGCCAACGCGGTCGCCCCGGGCAACGCCCCGGGTTTGATCGCGAGCACTTCCAGGTAGTGATCCAGTGTCAGGACTTCCGCGTACTTGCTGACGGCCCGCTCGTGGCGGGCCACGACCCGGCCACCATCGAGCACCTCGACCGTGGTCGCGGACAAGCGCACCGGCAGGCGGCGGCCGGCGTAGCGGGCCGGGACGGAGTAGTAGCACTGCCGCACCGACACCCGCGCCCGGTTGTCCACCCGTGCGGTCAGCAGTCGGGCCGAGTCGAAGGGCTCGGCCGGCAACGCCATCAGGTGCGGCAGTTCACCGGTGAACGCCGCGGCGATGGTGACCGGCCGGCCGGTGATCACCCGGGTGTCGTCGAGCAGGTCCGCGGCGGCGATCAGCCGGTTCAGCTCGGTCAGCGACGCGACGGTGGGCACCGGCACGAGATGGCGCCGGCGGAACCGTCCGATCTCGCCCTCGACACCGCCCTTCTCGTGCGCCCCACCGATACCGGGCAGGCAGAAGAACGATTCGTAGCCGTAGTGGCTGCGTAGGGCGATGAACCGCTCGGACTCGGTCCGGTCCCGCCCGCGCAGCACGCGAACCACGGCGGGTTTGAGGTTGTCGTAACGGATCCGCGCTGGGACCGCACCGAAGTAGGTGAACGCGGCCACGTGTCCTTCCAGGAACGCCTCCTGGGCCTGGGTGGCGAACGCGACGTGAAAAGCCTTGCCAGAGTGGGAAAGCCGCATCACGAACAGCCACAGTGTGGTCAGCACTCCGGCGATGGTGGCACGGAACTCCCCGAAATCGACCTCGGCCTCAGCGCCGGGCAGATGGGCTTGGGGCACCGCCACCTCCACCCGGTGAAGACCCAGCTCGACCCGACGGGCGGTGACGTAACGCGACACGGTCACCTCCGCCAGCGCCGCGCCGTGCTCGGCGACCAGTCGCTGCCACACCCGCCGCGCGGTATGCCGTTGCTTGCGTGGCACATCCCGGTCGGCCAGCAACCACGAGTCGATCACCTCGCTGTAGGGGTCGATCGCCGGTCGCGGCCGGCGCGGATACGCCTTCCGTGGTGGCGGCAGCGCGCTGGCCAACGCTTGGCGCACCGTGCGCCGATGCACCCGATGTCGCTCGGCCAGCTCCCGAATGGACAGTCCCTCGATCCGCCTGTCCCGTCTGATCTGCTCGAACAGTTCCACCTTCGACCGCACCATTCCCGACCTCCACGCCGACGACGACACCGACGTGAAGATCACAACCCGGGTGGGGCCACTATTCGCGACGACACGCTGCCCCACCGAACAGCGAGGTCACCACCCAGACGGGGCCAATATTGGTGAAGAACCACGACCCAACCGGGGCCAGTTCAGGTGACCACACACA
>NZ_VUOB01000139.1 GCF_008386585.1 Solihabitans fulvus | reverse complement strand
GGCCGGCGAAACGCAGCCAGCCACGGAAGAGTGTGCGCTGGCGGCTCATGGTCAGGAACAGCTTCGGCGGCTCGGTCCTGGTGATCAGTCCGCTGATCCGGGCGAAGGCCCAGGCGAACAGACCCGTGTCGGTCAGGCCGCCGGGCGCGATTCGCGGGCCGGTCATGACGCCACCGTAAGCGCGCGGCGCAGCACGGCGTTGAGGGTGCGCATGATCGCGACGTAGGCGGGTGGGCACAGCCGCTGTAGCAGGTGCGCGATCCGGACATCGGCCGAGGTGTAGATCAGGTAGCGGTTGCGGCTGACGCCGGCGATGATCGCCTCGGCTGCGGCCTCGGGGGTGACCGCGTGCCGCCGGAACAGTGCCTGCATCCGTCGGAACGCCCGGCCGTTCTGGTCCACACCGGCGATCTCCATCGTGTCGATCAGTCCGGTGCGCACACCTCCTGGGCACACCAGGCTCACGCCGATTCCGTGCTGGCGAAGGTCGAAGCGCAGTACCTCGGACACGCCGCGCAGCCCGAACTTGCTGGCGCTGTAGGCGGCGTGCCAGGGCAGGCCGAGCAGGCCGGCCGCGGAGGCCACGTTCACCAGATGGCCGCGCCGCCCGGCCGTGATCATCGGCGGCAGGAACGTCTCGATCACGTGGATCGGCCCCATGAGGTTGACGTCGACCATCCGCTTCCAGTGCTGGTGTGAGAGCCGGTCCACCGTTCCCCACACCGATGCCCCGGCGATGTTCATGACCACGTCCACGCTGCCGCCGCGGCCGTGGATCTCTGCGGCCAGCTGCTGTACGTCGGCCAGATCGGACACGTCGGCTGTCCGCTGGCAACCCACCACGCCACCGGCGGCCTCGACCAGTGCGGCGGTCCGGGCCAACCCGTCCGCGTCGAGGTCGGTCAGCAACACCTCGGCCCCGACCCGCGCTGCCAGCAGCGCCGTCGCCCGGCCGATCCCGCTGGCAGCGCCGGTCACCAGAACGCGCCTTCCGGCCAGCTCCATGACTGGGACTCTATCCACGAACAATCTTGTTCGTCAATCAGCTCGACTCGCTCGCGGCGAGGCATATTGCTAGATCGGGGACCGGTCCCACCAGGGCGGCACCGCCCTGGATCACTCGCAGCCCGTCGGCCACCGGCACACCTTCCTCGCGCCTGACGACTCAAGGCAGCGCCTACAAACGCGGCTGCCACCGCGAGGACCAACGACAGGTCCCTGACCGTGATATGCCCAGGCCGCAGCGACAACCCAAACGAGTGGACAAGTGCCAGCCCGGAAGGGTTCGATTCGATCATGCCCAAGACGTTGGCCACCGCGACGGTCGATCGGCCGTTGCGTCACGCTCATCTGATCACCGCCAAGGGCGACTCTCACCGGCTGGCTGAGGCGCTGGCCGGCAAGGGGGTGGTCTCGTTGACCTGACCGGTCATCCGGAGAACTGATGTCCGTCAGCCTGGAGTTCTGTTGTCCGCCCACCCGGCGGTCGGAAGTCCGTCCAGCTGGAGCTGTTCGTGTCCGTTGACAGTCAGATGCGAGAGGGTGGGAAATGAGAGTTTCAGCCAACGTGCGGCGGACAAGATGGCTCCGGTCGGCGCTGCTTGTCGCGATGTCGACAGTCGCTGTATCCGCACTGGTCGTCCCGGCCGAGGCAGGGGCCGAGCCTGCCGGCTCTGGCCAACGTCAGCAGCAGTTCACCGATGCGGCACGGGAGTTCGGAGTGCCGCGAAATGTCCTGCTCGCGGTGTCCTACAACCTGACTCGGTGGGAGGTCCACAGCGGCCAGCGCAGCGTCGATGGCGGATATGGGCCGATGGACCTGGTCAGTTCGGACGGCACCATGTCCGAAGCCCGCGATGGACGCGGTGATGGCGTACCAGGCACAACGTCGCGCCGTGACGCTGTCTCGACCAGGCACACCCTTGAGGAGGCCGCGAGCGCACTGGGTGAATCCGTTGAACTGGTGAAGAACGATCCGACGCAGAACATTCGCGGTGCGGCGGCGTTGCTTGCCAAGCAAGCGCGGGTGTCCGGTGTCCTGCCGCGCAGCACCAGCGACTGGTACCAGGTGCTGGCGGCGTATTCCGGCGCGCCGACCGTAGCTGGCGGCGAGGCGTTCGCGGACGATGTGTTCACCACGCTGCGCGCCGGGGCGACCTACACCACCAGCGACGGCCAGCCAGTGTGGCTGCCGGCCGATCCCACACTCACCCCGAACACCGCGAAGACCACGCGGACGCCGGTGGCCGGGGTGCCGTCGCCGGAGTGCCCGGCGGGCCTGGACTGTCGCTTCGTGCCGGCGGCCTATGACTGGTCCAGCACCGACCACAGCGATCCGAACAACTACGGGAACTACGACCCCGCCGAGCGGCCTTCGGACGGCAACAAGATCACCTCGATTGTCATCCACGACACTGAGAGCGCGGCGGCCAGTACGGCATCCCCTTACGATCAGGCCATCGCGGCGTTCCAGAGCCCTGCCTACGGTGCGAGCAGCCACTACGTGATCCGGTCCTCCGACGGCCAGGTCACCCAGATGGTGCCCACCAAGGACATTGCGTGGCACGCGGGCAACTGGACGACCAACGAGCACTCGATCGGCATCGAGCACGAGGGCATCGCCGCGCAGGGTGGCACGTGGTACACCGAGCAGATGTACCAGGCGTCCGCGAAGCTGGTGCGCTACCTGGCCGCGAAGTACAACATCCCCCTCGACCGTCGGCACATCCTCGGCCACGAGGACGTGTCGCGGGAACGCACCGCCAACTTCGGCGCCGCACACTGGGATCCGGGCCCCTACTGGGACTGGGCGCACTACATGGACCTGCTCGGCGCACCGATCAAGGCCACCGCATCCGCTGCGAGCCAGGTCGTCACGATCGATCCTCAGTACAGCGGCAACCAGCCGCTGATGACCACCTGTGACAGCGCGGGCCAGAACTGCGCCGCCCTGCCAGCCCATGGCGCGAACTTCGTCTATCTGCACACCGCGCCGAGTGCGGACGCTCCACTGATCACCGACCCCGTGGTGCACCCCGACGGCACGGCCGGCACCACCCGGATCGACGACTGGAGCGACAAGGCGGTCGCAGGGCGTTCTTATGCGTTGGCCTGCCAGCAAGGCGACTGGACGGCGATCTGGTACGGCGGCCAGAAGGCATGGTTGTTCAACCCCAACTGGTCGGTGGCCGTGCACAGCCATGGTCTGCTGCTGAGTCCCGTGCCTGGCAGTGCGTCGATCCCGCTGTATGGACGCGCTTTCCCCGAGCAGTCCGAGTACCCCTCCACCATCCCGTTCGATCCGGTGTGGACGGTTGCGGCCATCCCGTGGACCATGCCCGCAGGTCAAACCTACCTGGCAACCGGGGTCTTCCGGGCGGAGAACTACTACGCGCGTTTCGACCCGGCCACTGTGCCCGGCAACCACACGTTGGTAACGGGCGACACCACGTACTTCCAAATCTCCTACAACCACCGCGTCGTCTACGTGAAGGCGTCAGACGTCCAGACGCTGCCATACAACGGCTGATCACCTGCACGGGGAGCGCCATTCCGCTAGCGTTTGAATGAGACTGCGGCCCTCGGGACTGTAGTGGCCCCGAGGGCCGCGGTCGTTCGCCCAACAACTCCTGACGAAGTTCGAGGTTGACCAGTCGACGGAAGCAGATGATGCCGCACTTGCAGGAAGGCATCGTGGATGTCGTCGCGAATCTCCCAGCGGACCCGCAGCCGCCGGAACCAGTGCAGCAGCGCGATGCTCTGCTCGACCACCCAGTAGTCGCTCGTCTTGGACTTGCAGTCGTGGACTGACCATCACCAGCGACTACACGGCGCATCACCGCAGGAGACGCCCCCCGCGGTGCTACGGATTCAGACTTCGCGCTCTCGTTGGTCGGTCACCTTCCATCTGCGCTCCATCACCAACGGCACACAAGCCTCGATGACCAGCGGCCTCTCGCCAAACCGTGTGCTACCTGAACGGGCCAGACCCGCCAACGGACCGCCGTCCGAATCGGTGTGCTTACTGTCCGGCTCTGCCCACGGCCTCCGATTCCGGCACCAGTTCCGCGCCGCTCGCGCCCGCCTGCGGCACCTGCGCGACGTCGGCCTGGTTCGCCGGCTGGACTCGTCCTATCCAGCCGGGGTGATCGGATGCGGTGGCCTGTTGCCAGTCGCGTGGCGCTTGCCCCTGTTGATGGGGGCGCAGGGGTACCGGTGGCGGGTAGCCGTTGGTCGGGTGAGTCATGACGCCTGCCCTCCGCGCGAGGTGTTCTCGGGGGTCGGCTGTGGGGGCACCGGTGCGAGCCGAAGACCGTTGGTCGAGACCAGGTCGGCGAACACTCCGGGCACCGCTCGCAGGACCGGCATCGGTTGGCTCTGGACCGGCTCCTGGTGCCGCAATGCCGGTGGCGGCGCCTGTTCGGCGATGAGCACTGTCGCGACCTTGTGCGCGACCTGCCCCAACGCCGAACGGGCGGGCCCGCTGCGTCTGGGCCGGGCCACGCTGGGTCGCCCGCACAACACGGCCGCGCCGCGCGGATCATCCGGAATCCGGCCCAGGGGCTGCACACCGAGTTCGCGGGCGACCTCGACCGGGGAATAGCCCTCGCCGACCAGCAGCATCACCGGTCGCGAGGTCCATCGGCCCATCGCCGGCAGTCGGCGCGCCAGATGCGCGAGGTCATCGGCGTGAGCGCGAGTCAGCAAGATCATCCCGTCGGCTGAGCGCACGATCGGCATCGCCACGGACCCGGTGTCGATCCGGTCGCAGTCCACGATCGCCACCGTGTCTGGCGCGTGCGCGGCAGCCTCCAGGATTCCTGTCCCGGTACTGGGGTCTGCCAGCGCGGCGAGCGCGGCCTGCGCGCGGTCGGCGTCCGGCGGCGCGGTCACCACTGGCAACCCGCCGGGCAAGGTTTGCCCGTGCTGCCACACGGTCGCTGGATCACCGCTGCGCCGCGCGGCAGCAGCCAAGCTCACCAGTCCCGGCGTCGACGCGAGCGAGAACCGCGTCGCGACATCCCCGCCAGAGGGTTCGGCCTCGACCAACAACACCCGCGCCGGGGCCGGCCAACGCGCGGCCAACGCGACCGAGAACGTCGTCACCCCTGGCGAGCCCTTCACCGAGACGACGGCCACCAGCATCACTGACCACCCCCTGAGAGCATCACGATCGACAGTTGGCCCGTGGGCACGGCGGCGACCTGGCGTGCGGCGGCCTGGCTCACCTGCACCGACACCACCGTGGTCTGTGTGTGGTCACCTGAACTGG
>NZ_VUOB01000014.1 GCF_008386585.1 Solihabitans fulvus | reverse complement strand
CGGTGTCCGGGAACGTTGTCGGTGGCCTTCCGGGACCCAGATTGTGCCCCGCAAGGCGCCGCCGCGTCCCCATCCCGGTGTTGGATGGGGACGCGGCGGCAACGCCGCGAGGCGCGATCTGGGCTCGGAAGGACCCGGCGAACGCTTCTGGACACCGCACTAGGGGCAGGCGGTCGCTGGCCATCGGCTCCGGCGGGCTGGCCGTGCTGCTCGCGGCCCTGGACGCCTACGTCGTCGTCGGCATCCTGCTGGACATGGTGCGGGACCTCGACGTGCCGGTGAACCACCTCGAACGGGCCACGCCGGTCGTCACCGGGTACCTGCTCGGCTACGTCGCCGCGATGCCGCTGCTCGGGCAGCTGTCCGACCGGTTCGGCCGCCGGATCGTGCTGCACGGCTGCCTGGCCGGGTTCGCGATCGGGTCGGCCGTCACCGCCCTCGCTGGCGACCTCCCGCTGCTGGTCACCGGCCGGGTGGTGCAGGGCGTCGCGGGCGGCGCGCTGCTGCCGGTGACGATGGCGCTGGTCGGCGACCTGTGGGCGGAGCGCCGCCGCTCCGCGGTGTTGGGGATCGTCGGCGCGGCACAGGAACTCGGCAGCGTTCTCGGGCCGCTGTACGGGGTGTGGCTGGCCGCGCTGTGCGCGAGTTGGTTCGACGGGCAGGGCTGGCGCGGCGTGTTCTGGGTGAACGTGCCGCTCGCGTTGCTGGCCATGGTGGTCGTGCAGCTGACCGTGCCGGGCGGCAGGGCGACCGCACGAACGGCGGGCACGCGGGTCGACGTGGTCGGCGGAGCGCTGCTGGCCGCGGCGCTGGCCGTGCTGGTGGTGGCGGTCTACAACCCCGATCCCGAGCACGCGGTGCTGCCGGCCTGGGGCCTGCCCGCGCTGGCCGGGGCGGTGCTGTTGCTGGTCGGCTTCGCGCTGTGGGAGCGGCGGTCCTCGGTGCGGCTGATCGACCCGGCCGGCGTGCGGATGCGGCCGTTCCTGGCCACCCTCGGCGCGAGCCTGGCCGCCGGGGCCGCGCTGATGGTGACGCTGGTCGACGTCGAGCTGTTCGCGCAGTCCCTGCTCGGCAAGGACTCCGCAGGCGCGGCCCTGCTGCTGACCAGGTTCCTGGTCGCGCTGCCGGTCGGGGCGCTGCTCGGCGGGGTGCTCGCGGCGCGGTTCGGCGACCGGTCGGTCGCCGCGGTGGGCCTGCTGTTGGCGGCGGGCGGTTACCTGCTGATCTCGCGGTGGCCGGTGGACCTGCTGACCTCGCGGCACCTGCTCGGTCCCGTGTCACTGCCCAGGCTGGACACGGATCTCGTGCTCGCCGGGATCGGCCTCGGCCTGGTCATCGCGCCGGTGTCGGCCGCGGTCCTGCGGGTGGTGCCGGCCGCGTCGCACGGAGTCGCCTCCGCGTCGGTGGTGGTGGCGCGGATGACGGGGATGCTGCTCGGCGTCGCCGCGTTGTCCGCGTGGGGCCTGCACCGGTTCCGGTCGCTGACCGCCACGCTGGACACGCCGCTGCCGTTCGGGGTGTCCGAACAGGAGTTCCGGCAGCGGCTCACCGACTACCGGCACGCGCTGGACCAGGCCCTGCTCACCGAGTACCACGAGATCTTCCTGGCCACCGCCGTGATCTGTGTGGTCGGCGCCGCGATCGCGCTGCTGCTGCCCGACCGCTCGACCTCACTTGCAGCGGGTGCCGGCGGGCGGTAGCTGGAGGCTCACCAGGTACTTGGTGCCCGCGTCGTCGACGCACTTGTTGCCTTGCAGGAACGCGGTGTGCTGGGTGCCCTCGAAGGTGAGCAGCCCGCCGCGCAGGGCGTTGGCCAGGTTCACGCCGGCCTGGTAGGGCGTCGCCGGGTCGTTGGTGGTGGAGACCACCAGCACCGGCGGCACCCCGTCGGCGTTGGGCGTGTGCGGGGCCTCGGTCGGCGGCACCGGCCAGAACGCGCAGGAGTCCAGCGCCGCGCCCGGCGGCTGGCCGTCGTCGAGGAACGGCGCGGCCTGCTGGTACCGGCGCTGCGTCTCCAGCAGCGCGTTCTTGTCCGTGACCCGCTGGTCGTCGAGGCAGTGCACGGCGTTGAACACGTCGGTGATCGTCGAGTACTGGCCCTTGTTGTCCCGGTCGAAGTAGTTGTCCGCCAGCGCCATCAGCGTGCCGCCCTTGCCGTTGCGCAGCTCGTTCAGGCCCGTGTTCAGGGGTTCCCACAGCTGGTCGGAGTACAGCGCTTGGATCGCAGCCGTCGTCGCGTCGGAGTAGGACAGCTTGCGGTCCCCGACCGTGACGGGCCGGTTGATCAGCGGCAGCACCAGGTCCCGGAACGCGGCGGTCGCCTTGGCCGGGTACGAGCCGAGCGCGCAGTCCTTGCGCTGCGCGCACCACGCCGAGAACACGTCGAACGCCTTCTGGAAGCCGGCGGCCTGCGACACGACCTCGTCCATCGCGCTCTGCGTCGGGTCGACCGCGCCGTCGAGCACCAGCGCGCGCACGCTGCCGGGGAACGCCTCGGCGTACTCGGTGCCGATCCTGGTGCCGTAGGAGTAGCCGAGGTAGCTGAGCTTCGCGTCGCCCAGCGCGGACCGCAGCACGTCCATGTCCTTGGCGACCTCGCGGGTGCCGACGTTGGCCAGCACGTCGGCGCCGACAGCCGAGGCGCACTTGTCGGCGTAGTCCTTGTTCTCCTTCTCCACCTTGGCGATGCCGGCCGGCGAGGTGTCGGTGTCGTCCTCCAGCCGCTGCGCGTCCCGTTCCGCGTTGGACAGGCACCGCAGCTGCGGCTCGCTCGCGCCGACGCCGCGCGGGTCGAAGCCGACCAGGTCGAAGCGCCTGCCCAGCTCGCTGCCCCTGGTCTGGCTGATCAGCCCGGCCGCCGCGGTCATGCCGGAGCCGCCGGGACCGCCGGGGTTGATCACCAGCGAGCCGACCCGCTGGCCCTGGTCGGTCGCCTTGCCGCGGAGCAGGCCCAGCTTGATCGACCGGCCGGTCGGCTTGGTGTAGTCCAGCGGCACCGTGAGGTTCGCGCACTCGATGCCGGACCTGCCGAACGCCGTCCTGCTGTCGCCGGTGGTCGCGTACGGCTTGCAGTCGCCCCAGCTCAGCGGCTGGCCGTAGAACTGCTCCAGCCCGGCGGGGACCGCGCCGGCCGGCCCCCGTTGCTCGACTCGGACGCCGGGAGCGGCACTCCCCGGCACCGTCGAGGTGCAGGCGGAGGCGGCCACCAGGAGCGCGGCGCCGGCGAACAGGAGGAGCCCGGTGACCGGGCGGCGGGGGTCGACCACGACACGATCGTGCCATCCCGGGTGTACGAGACCGGTCAGCCATGCCACGTGCGGTGTCCCGCAATTGCCCTGACTCGTCGCCCACAGGAGTGCCCGCCGTGCCATCCCGGGTGTACGAGACCGGTCAGCCATGCCACGTCCGGCGGCCCGTGATTGCCCTGACTCGTCGCACACAGGAGTGCCCGCGATTGGACTGGATGGACGATGATGTGCGCATGCCTCAGCTGCGCCTCGCCCTCGCCCAGGTCAATCCCTGTGTCGGCGATCTGGACGGCAACGCCGACCTGGTCGTCGAATGGACCCGCAAGGCCGTCGAGGCCGGCGCGCACCTCGCGGTGTTCCCCGAGATGGTGCTCACCGGCTACCCGGTCGAGGACCTCGCGCTGCGGGAGTCCTTCGCGGAGGCCGCGCGGCACGCGGTGGAGTCGCTGGCGGGTCGGCTGGCCGACGCGGGCTGCGGGGACCTCCCGGTCTACGTCGGCTACCTGGACCGGGACGAGGTCGGCGCGCGCAACGCCGCCGCCGTGCTGTACCGGGGGACGGTGGTGGCGCGGCAGTACAAGCACCACCTGCCCAACTACGGCGTGTTCGACGAGCAGCGCTACTTCCGGCCCGGCGCGTCGCTGGACGTGCTGCGGGTGCACGGGCTCGAGGTCGGCATGGTGATCTGCGAGGACATCTGGCAGGACGGCGGCCCGATCTCGGCGCTCGGCGCGGCCGGCGTCGACCTGATCGTGTCGCCCAACGCCTCCCCGTACGAGCGCAACAAGGACGACGTGCGGCTGCCGCTGCTGGCCCGCAGGGCCGCCGAGGCCGGCGCGCCGCTGGCGTATGTGAACCAGATCGGCGGGCAGGACGAGCTGGTCTTCGACGGTGACTCGATGGTGATCGGCCAGGACGGCGCGCTGCTGACCAGGGCGCCTCAGTTCGTGGAGCACCTCACGGTCCTCGACCTCGACCTGCCTGGCGGGGCGGCGCGGACCGCGGGCCTGGTCGGCGAGTTCACCGTGACCAGGCGGACGCTGACGGAGTCGCCGCTTGAGCCCTACCAGGCGCTGCCGACTCCCCCGGCCGCCGAGCCGCTGCCCGACCAGGCCGAGGTGTGGTCCGCGCTGGTCGTCGGCCTACGCGACTACGTGCGCAAGAACGGGTTCGAGTCGGTGGTGTTCGGGTTCTCCGGCGGAATCGACTCCGCGGTGGTCGCGGCGATCGCGGCGGACGCGCTCGGCGGCGACGCGGTGTACGGCGTGTCGATGCCCTCGGCGTACTCGTCGGAGCACTCCAGGTCCGACGCGGCCGACCTGGCCTCGCGGATCGGCGCGCACTTCCAGGTGCAGCCGATCGGGGACATGGTGCGGGTGTTCGTCGACCAGCTCGGGCTGACCGGCCTCGCCGAGGAGAACGTGCAGGCACGGTGCCGGGGCGTGACGCTGATGGCGCTGTCCAACCAGCACGGGCACCTGGTGCTGGCGACCGGCAACAAGACCGAGCTCGCGGTGGGCTACTCGACCATCTACGGCGACGCGGTCGGCGGGTTCGCGCCGATCAAGGACGTGCCCAAGACGCTGGTGTGGGAGCTGGCGAAGTGGCGCAACGCCGAGGCCGAGAAGCGCGGCGAGGTGCCGCCGATCCCGGAGAACTCGATCACCAAGCCGCCGTCGGCCGAGCTGCGGCCCGACCAGCTGGACAGCGACTCGCTGCCGGACTACGAGGTGCTCGACGCCGTCCTGGACGACTACGTCGAGGGCGACCGGGGTTACGCGGACCTGATCGCCGCGGGCTTCGACGCCGAGCTGGTCGACCGGGTGCTGCGGATGGTCGACAGGGCGGAGTACAAGCGTCGGCAGTACCCGCCGGGCACGAAGATCACGTTCAAGGCGTTCGGCCGGGACCGCAGGCTGCCGATCACCAGCGCCTGGCGGGAGCGGCACCCCGTCGCCCACTAGTCACCCGCGACGTAGGTCAGTCGGCGGCGATGGTCTGGAGGATCCAGGCCAGGTAGGCGCTCGCGTCGGTATAGATGGTCGGCGCGCCGCCGCAGCCCCTGACGGTGCCCCGGCTGTCGACGCCGGCCAGCAGGTAGCGGTCGCCGACGGGCAGCAGCGCGGGGCCGCCGGAGTCGCCTGCGCAGTCGCCGGCACCGTCCGGGCGGCTCAGGCACAGCTCGCTGACGCCGTCGATGCTGCCCGTCGCGCAGGTGCTCGCGGCGGTTGTCTCCGTGTCCAGTTGGTGCAGCGCGGTGGGGAACCGCCCGGCGCACTCGGGCGCGTCGCAGGTCATGCCCCAGCCGAGCAGCCTCAGCTGCGCGCCCGTCGGGACCGTGGGCGCGACCAGCGCGGGCCGGTACGGCATCGGGGCGGCGAGCCGCACGAGGGCGATGTCGCCGTGGAGGTACTTCGTCGGCCCGGTCCACCTCGGGTTCGACACGATCTTCGTGATGGACGTCAGCGTGCCGCCCGAGGTGCGGTCGTTGGAGCCGACGCGGACCTGGAACTGGTCGAGGTCCGGCTTCCAGTCGTCCCCGTCGCCGACGCAGTGCGCCGCGGTGACCACCCACCTCGGCGCGATGAGCGTGCCGCCGCAGTGGTGGCCGAAGGGGTAGTCCACGAACTTGCGGAACTGGAGCTCAGCGACGAACGGGTAGGCCCGGTCGGCCTCGCCGCCGCCGATGATGTGCGGCGACGCTGACCCGGTCGCCTCGGCCGGGCCGGCCACACCGGCAAGCACGAGCGCGGCGGTCGCGATCAGGCCGGCCAGCAATCCCTTGAGCCTCATGGACAATCCTCCCGTTTCGTCGGTCGGGAGACACCATCCTCGGTGGCCGATAAGGATCAGTTAAGCGGGCGCACGAACGGGAACAGCACGGACTGGCGGATGGACGCGCCGGTGAGCATCATCAGCAGCCGGTCGACGCCCATGCCGAGGCCGCCGGTCGGCGGCATGCCGTGTTCGAGCGCCCGCAGGAAATCCTCGTCCAGCTCCATGGCCTCGACGTCGCCGCTGGCGGCCTTCAGCGACTGCGCCTCCAGCCTGCGGCGCTGCTCGATCGGGTCGGTCAGCTCCGAGTACGCGGTGCCGATCTCGGCGCCGAACGCCACCAGGTCCCAGCGTTCCGCCAGCCTCGGGTCGACCCGGTGCTGCCTGGTCAGCGGCGACACGTCGGTCGGGAAGTCGGTGTAGAACGTCGGCCCGACCGTCCGCGCCTCCACGAGGTCGTCGTAGGCGGCGAGCAGCAGGTCGCCGTGGCCCCACTCCTCGTGCACGGCGATCCCGGCCGAGGTCAGCAGCCCGCGCAGGGCGCCGTCCGGGGTGTCCGGCCCGACTTTCTCCCCCAGCGCGCTCGACACGGCGTCGTGCACGGTGACCACCGGCCACTGCCCGGAGATGTCGTGCTCGACGATCGTGCCGTCCGGCGCGGGCCTGCGGGCGAGCTGTGCGCCGTGCACCGAGACCGCCGCGCGCTGCACCAACTCCCGCATCAGGTGCAGCATCGTCGTGTAGTCGGCGTAGGCCTGGTAGGCCTCCAGCATGGTGAACTCGGGGTTGTGCGTGGCGTCCGCGCCCTCGTTGCGGAAGTTGCGGTTGAGTTCGAAGACCCGGTCGACGCCGGCGACGCACAGCCGTTTGAGGTACAGCTCCGGCGCGATCCGCAGGTACATCCGCATGTCGTAGGCGTTGATGTGGGTGACGAACGGCCGCGCGTTGGCCCCGCCGTGCACCGCCTGGAGCATCGGCGTCTCGACCTCGAGGTAGCGCCTGCCGTGCAGGAACTCGCGCACCGACCGCACCAGATCGCTGCGCGTCCGCAGCATCCGCGCCGACTCCGGATTCACCACAAGGTCCAGGTAGCGCTGGCGCACCCGCGTCTCCGGGTCGGACAGGCCCTTTCGCTTGTCCGGCAACGGATGTAGGCACTTCGCCGTCACCGTCCAGCGGTCCGCGAGCACGGACAGCTCGCCGCGCCGCGACGCGACCACCTCGCCGGACACGCCGACGTGGTCGCCGAGGTCGACACCCGACTTCCAGCCGGCCAGGCCGGCCGCGCCGAGCCGCTCGGCGGACAGCATCACCTGCAACTCGCCGCTGAAGTCCCGCAGCCGCACGAAACTCAGCCCGCCCAGCTCTCGACTCGCGACCACGCGGCCGGTGACCGAGACCCGCTGCCCGGTGTGCGCGCCAGCGGCCAGGCCGGCGAACCGGTCGCGCACGTCGGCCAGCAGGCTGTCCCGGTCGAAACCGACCGGGTACGGGTCAACGCCATCGGCGCGCAGCCGGTCGAGCTTGGCGATCCGCACCCTGACCTGCTCGGGCCTGCGCGCCTGCCGCGTCGGCACGTGCGCGGCGCGCTCCTCGAGGTCGCGGACCCGGCCGACGAAGTCCTCGTCCAGGGTCGTGTCGTCGAGCACGCGCCTCGGCCCGCGCTTGACCAGCGAGCGGGTGCTCGGCACGAAGCCCTCCGCGACGCCGGCGACCAGGCTGACCCTCGGCAGGTTGCGGGCCCGCTGATAGCAGAGGAACCGGGGCACCCAGTCCGGCCCGTACTTGGCGTTGGACCGGTAGAGCGACTCGAGCTGGAAGAACCGGGACGCCAACCGCAGCGCGCCGCGCCAGGCCCGCAGCACCGGGCCGGCGCCGATCTTCTCGCCCTCCTCGAACACCGCGCGGAACATGGCGAAGTTCAGCGAGATCCGCTGCACGCCGAGCCGCCCGCTGGCCGCGACCAGCTCGGCGACCAGGTACTCGTTGAGGCCGTTGCCGGCGTCGCGGTCGCGGCGCATCAGGTCGAGCGACAGGCCGCGCCTGCCCCACGGCACGAACGACAGCAGCCCGCGCAACCTGCCCTGCGCGTCGTACGCCTCGACCATCACGCAGCGGCCGTCGCTGGGATCGCCGAGCCGGCCGAGCGCCATGGAGAAGCCGCGCTCGGTCTCCGTGCCGCGCCAGTGCTGGGCCAGATCGAGGATCCTGGCCATCTCCTCGGCGGGGATCTCGGCGTGTCGGCGGATCGTGGTGCGGTAGCCGGCGCGCTCGACGCGGCTCACCGCCTGCCGGACCGACCGGCGGTCCGGGCCAGCCAGGTTGAACTCCCGCACGTCGAGCACGGCCTCGTCGCCGATCTCCAAGGCCTTCAGCCCTGCGCCGGTGTAGGCGCGGGCGCCGCGTTCGCTCGCGCCGAGCACCCCGGCCAGCCAGCCGTACCGGTGCGCCTCGGCCAGCCAGGCCGCGACGGCGCTGGGCCACTCCTGTTCGTCGCCGATCGGGTCGCCGCTGGCCAGGCTCGCGCCGCCGAACACCCGGTAGGTCAGCGCGGCCCGCCCGGACGGCGCGAACACGACGCTCTTGTCCCGCCTGGTCGCGAAGTAGCCGAGCGAGTCGGGTTCGCTGTGCTCGGCGAGCAGCTCGCGGACCCGCAGCTCCTCGTCGGCGCCGAGTAGCCGCCTGCTCCGCTCGCTGCGGAAGAACACCACCATCGCGTAGCCGAGGACGAGCGCGCCGAGCAGGCCGAGCAGGAAGCTGAGCCAGCCGGGTCCCGAGCCGACCCCGAACCGGGGCAGCGGGAACTGTTCGAGGGTGGTCTGGTTAGCCGCCCAGGCCAGCCGGTCGCCGGTCCGCACCAGCGTGCCTGGAAACACCTCGGCCAGGCCCCAGCCGATCAGCGACACCGCGATCACGCCGCCGACCAGCACGCCGAGCGCGCGCAGCAGGGCGCCCCTGACCAGCTTCGCCGGGAACGCCTGCCGCAGCACCAGCAGCACGACGACGCAGAGCACGGTGAGGCCGATGTCCACCAGCAGCGCCTGCTGGAGGTCGCCGGGCGAGGACACGTCCAGCTCGCTCTCCAGCAGGTCCGGCACGAACAGCACGAACAGCTCGATGAACCCCAGGAACAGCAGGTTCAGGAACTGGAGGAGCAGCAGCGTCCACAGGGCAGCGCGCTTGCGGCGGCGCAGCGCGGTGCCGAGCACGGCGAGCACCAGCGCGTTGAGCAGGTTCGCCTGAACCGGCAGGCCGACCAGGCCGAACGCGTAGCTGAGGTCGTCGGTGAGGCCGGGGAACGCGCCCTCGATCAGCAGGCTCAGCACGCAGGCGAGGGCGCCGAGCTGGACGACGGTGGCGACCACGCCCGCCGCGCGCTGCCGCCAGCGGGCGACCGGCTGCGGTTCGCCACCGTCCATGCGCGCTCCAGGTCGCCCCGGTCAGCACGGCCAGGCCGAGTGGCACTGTGTCGACGAGGCTGCGCGGGGTGCGGACCATGATTGCCCGTCGGGCGCTGACCTGCATGTCAGGACGCCGGGTGCCACCCACGGGGTGAACCGGGCGGATCCTGCGGTGTGAAAATGCTCCCACCGGCCTGCCGCTTCGCCGGATCCGGTGTCACCCTCAGCGGGTAACCATCCGGACAGCCCGGGGACCCGCAAGGACGCGGGCCTCGAGGGAGGACGGTAGGACGATGACGTCTGCCGCTGAGGTATCGGCGCCCTACGGTTCGGGGGCAGCCGCGCAGGCCACACCGACCGCCCCGCGCAAGCGGGTGCGCATCCACCACCTTCAGGACCTGAAGGACCGCGGTGAGCCATGGCCCATGCTCACCGCCTACGACATGTACACCGCCGAGCTGTTCGACGAGGCCGGCATCCCGGTCCTGCTGGTCGGCGACTCCGCCGCGAACAACGTCTACGGCCACGAGACCTCCCTGCCGGTCACCGTCGACGAGCTGCTGCCGCTGGTGCGTTCGGTGACCAGGGCGGCCCGGCACTCGCTGGTCGTCGCCGACCTGCCGTTCGGCTCCTACCAGGTGTCCGTCGAGCAGGCCGTGACCACCGCAGTCCGGTTCATGAAGGAGGGGCTGGCGCACGCCGTCAAGCTCGAGGGCGGCAGGCGGTTCGCGCCGCACATCGAGGCGATCGTGGCCGCGGGCATCCCCGTGATGGCGCACATCGGATTCACTCCGCAGAGTGAACACCAGCTGGGTGGGTACCGGGTCCAGGGCCGCGACGCGGCCGCGGACGCGGTGCGCGCCGACGCGGCCGCCGTGCAGGAGGCCGGGGCGTTCGCCGTGGTGCTGGAGATGGTGACCGCCGAGGTCGCCAAGCAGGTCACGCACGAGCTGCGGATCCCGACCATCGGCATCGGGGCCGGCCCGGACTGCGACGCTCAGGTGCTGGTGTGGCAGGACATGGCCGGGCTGCGGCGCGGTAGGGCGCCGAAGTTCGTCAAGCGCTACGCGGACCTGGCCGGAGTGCTCGGCGGAGCCGCGACCGCGTTCGCCGACGAGGTCCGCAACCGGCAGTTCCCCGGCCCGGAGCACTCGTTCCACTAGGCCTTGTCCGAACGGGCGTGCGACGCCGGGGTTCGCCCCGGCGTCGCACGCCCGGTCGGCTCAGAGGGTGTCGCGGCCGTGCGGCGTGTGCCAGGTGCCAAGGTCCGGGCCGAGCGGCACGATGCGGCTCGGGTTGAGCTGCTCGTGCGTCGCGTAGTAGTGCCGCTTGATCTGGTCGAAGTCGACCGTGTCGCCGAAGCCTGGCGTCTGGAACAGGTCGCGGGCGTACGCCCACAGCACGGGCAGCTCGGTCAGCTTGTGCCGGTTGCACTTGAAGTGCCCGTGGTAGACGGCGTCGAAGCGGACCAGCGTGGTGAACAGCCGCACGTCGGCCTCGGTGAGCCGGTCGCCGAGGAGGTAGCGCTGCCCGGCCAGCCGCTCGGACAGCCGGTCCAGCTCCCCGAACAGCGCGTCGAACGCCTCGTCGTAGGCCTCCTGGCCCGCCGCGAACCCGCAGCGGTACACGCCGTTGTTGACGTTGCGGAAGATCGGCTCGATGACGGCGTCGATCTCGCCGCGCAGCTGTTCGGGGTAGAGGTCGGGCGCGCCGGGCCGGTGCAGGTCCCGCCACTGCGTGGACAGGTCGAGCGTGATCTGCGGATAGTCGTTGCTAACGACGCGCCCGGTCGGCACGTCGACGACGGCCGGCACGGTGACCCGGCCGGCGAAGGTCGAGTCGGTCGCGAGGTACGCCTCGGACAGGAACCCGATGCCCAGCACCGGATCGCGGTCTCCCTCGTCCAGGGTGAACCGCCAGCCGCGCTCGTCGCGGATCGGGTCGACCACGGCGAGCGAGATCGCGTCCTCGAGGCCGAGCAGCCTGCGCACGATGATCGCCCGGTGCGCCCACGGACACGCCTTGGACACGACCAGGCGATACCGGCCGGCCTCCACCGGCCAGTCCGACGACCCGTCCGAGGTGATCCGGTCGGTGAACCGGTTGGCCTGCCGGACGAACTCGCCCCGCGTCGAGGTTTCCTGGCCGAACTGCGCACGCACCATGCTGTTGACTGTAGAACCGGGGTCGGGGTTCGGGCAGAGTGGTGCGGGTGCGCGTCCTATATCCCGAGATCGAGCCGTACGAGCAGGGCATGCTCGACGTCGGCGACGGCAACCTCGTCTACTGGGAGACCTCCGGCAACCCCGACGGCAGGCCGGTCGTCTTCCTGCACGGCGGTCCCGGCGGCGGCAGTTCACCGAGCCACCGCAGGCAGTTCGACCCGGCGGCCTACCGGATCGTCGTGTTCGACCAGCGCGGGTGCGGCCGCAGCACGCCGCACGCCAGTTCGCCGGAGGCCGACCTCGGCGCCAACACCACCTGGCACCTCGTCGCCGACCTGGAGAAGCTGCGCGAACACCTCGGCGTCGAGCGGTGGCAGGTGTTCGGCGGCTCCTGGGGCAGCACCCTGGCGCTGGCCTACGCGGAGACCCACGCCGAGCGGGTGACCGAACTGGTGCTGCGCGGCATCTTCACGCTGCGCCAACGGGAACTGCGCTGGTACTACAACGGCGGCGCAGGCTTCCTGTTCCCCGAGTGGTGGGACCGGTTCCTCGCGCCGATTCCCGAGGACGAGCAGGACGACCTGATCGGCGCGTACCACCGGCGGCTGGGCGACCCCGACCCCGCCGTGCACGGGCCGGCTGCGGTGGCGTGGAGCACCTGGGAGGCGGCCACCGTGAAGCTCGTCGAGGACCCCGAACTCGTCGCGGCGTTCGCGGAGCCGTCGTTCGCGCTGGCCTTCGCCAGGATCGAGAACCACTACTTCGTGAACGAGGGGTGGCTCGAACCGGATCAGTTGCTGCGCGACGCGCACCGGTTGGTCGGGATCCCCGGGGTGATCGTGCAGGGACGGTACGACGCGGCGACGCCGCCAACCACGGCGTGGGCGCTGCACAAGGCTTGGCCGGGCTCCGAGCTGATCATGGTGCCCGCCGCCGGCCACTCCTACGACGAGCCGGGCATCCTGGACGCGCTGATCACGACGACCGACCGGTTCGCCGGCAAGGTCGACTAGCTGGTTGGGGTCCGCCGGTCAGCTCCGGAGGGCGGCAGCCAGGGTGTCGCGCGCCTCCACCAGCGACGGGCCGTACCAGGTGAGCAGGCGGCCGGAGACCGGGACGCAGGCGGCGCCGGGAAACGCGTCGGGGCCGTCCGCCGCGCTGAACGCGTACGGCTCGTCCGGGAGCACCACCAGATCCGCCTTTCCGTTGCCCAGCAACGCGGTCAGCTCCGCGAGCGGCGGCCGGGGATAGCGGTCGGGATGGCCGGCGAAGGCGTTGGCCACGCCGAGGCGGCGGAGCACATCCCCGGCGAAGGTGTCCCGGCCGAGCACCACCCAGGGACGCCGCCACACCGGCACGATCGCGGTGGCGCGCACCGGTTCGGTCAGCAGCCACGCGCCGACCGCCTCGAACAGCCACGGCGGCTCCGGCGCGCCGAGCGCGGTGCCGAGCAGCCGCCGCACCGAGCCGAGCGCCGCGAGCACCGAGTCCGGCGCGGCCGTCACCCAGACCGGGATCCCGTTGGCGCGCAACGAAGCCACGTCCTCCGCGCGGTTCTCCTCGACGTTGGCCACCACGAGATCCGGCGCCAACGCGAGCACGTCGGCGACCCTCGGGAACTTCGAGCCGCCGATCCTGGTGACGTCGAGACCGGCCGGGTGGGTGCAGTAGTCCGTCGCGCCGACCAGCAGGCCGGGCACCGTCGCCTCGATCGCCTCGGTCAGCGAGGGCACCAGCGACACGACCCGGCTCGGCGTCCCGGCCGAGCGAAGCACCAGCGGCTCGCCGAGGTCGTCCGCCCCGGCCGTCCGATTCCCGTTCACACGCCGGTGATGCGGATCCCGGCGTGCGTCTTGTACCGCCGGTTGACGGCGATCAGGTTGGCGGTCAACGCCTCGACCTGATGCGCGTTGCGCAGCCGGCCGCCGAAGACACCGCGCACGCCGGGAATCAGCTCGGCCAGCTCGCGAACCAGGTCGGTCGCCTCGCGGTCGTCGCCGAGCACCAGCACGTCGAGGTCCACTTCGGACACCGCGAGGTCGGCGAGCAGGACGGCGGAGACGTGGTGGAACGCGGCCGTGACGCGGGACTCCGGCAGCAGCGACGCGGCCTGCTGCGCCGCGCTGCCCTCCGGCACGTCCAGCACGAACGGCCCCTGCTTGTCGAAGCCGAGCGGGTTCACGCAGTTCACCACGATCTTGCCGGCCAGCGGCTCGCGCAGCGACGCGACCAGGGCGTCGTGGCCGTCCCACGGCACCGCGATCAGCACGATGTCGGACTGCGCCGCGCAGTCGCGATTGTCGGCGCCGCTGACGTGCCCGACGCCGGCCAGCTCCCGCAGCTCCTCGGCGGCGGCCTCGGCCCGCTCGGCGCTGCGCGAGCCGATCACGACCTTCACGCCGGCCTTCGCCCAGCGCAGCGCGAGGCCCTTGCCCTGCGCGCCGGTGCCGCCGAGCACCCCGACGGTGAGTTCGCGAATGTCAGTCACTTGGTCCCTTTCAGATCCGGCCACGCGCGCACACCAGATTGCCGCCCGTGTCGCCTATCGTCGCCCCAACCGCGCCGCCCGCGCGCCCCATGGGGGGCTTGATCACACCTCACGCCCGGGTGAACGACACCTTGCGGCGGGCCTCGTCGGCCTCGACCAGCCGCACCCTGATCCGCTCGCCCTCGGGCAGGCCGGCCCCGGCGCAGCGGGCCATCACCGGCGGGGCCACCACGAACACGTCGGCGCCGCTCGCGTCGGCCCGCAGCACGACGGCGTCGAACTCCTGCCCGACCCGGTCCGCCAGCACCCACGCCTCGACCTGGTCGAGGCACGCGCGCTCCACCTTGCTCGCCAGCGCGTCCGAGCTGCCCATCAGGCCGGGAAGCTGCGGTAACGCGGCCCGCACCCAGTCGGGCACCGGCTGCTCCGCCGAGGTCGCCAGGCACACCTCGGCGGCGAACCGGTCGACCAGCCGCCGCAGCGGCGCGGTGACGTGCGCGTACGGCGCGCCGAGCCCCGCGTGCGTGGCCACCCCAGGCGGGGCGTCGGCGAACGCCGTGTAGCCGGCCCCGCGCAGCAGCCGAGTGGCGTCGACGTAGAGCGCGAGCGACTCCGACCTGGTCGGGTCGAGGCCGGCGAGCAGCTCGGCCACGCTGCTGTCCGCCGACCAGGCGATGCCGAGCGCGTGCGCGGTCCGCCGCAGCCCGTCGACCGCCGCGTCGTCGGCGTCCGGCAGGGTACGCAGCACGCCGACGCCCGCGTCGAGCATCAGGCGCGCGGCGCACATGCCGGTGAGCAGCGAGATCTCGGCGTTCCACGCGTCGACCGGCAGCCTCGGGCGCAGTGCGAGCTTCCACTGGCCGCCGCCGTTGGGCACGATCTCCTGCTCGGGCAGCTGGAGTTCCACCGCGCCCCTGCGGACCGCCAGCTCGCGGCGCAACCGGCCGAAGTCGGCGAGCGGCTCCAGCGAGGGATGCGGGTTCCCCGCAGCGATGGCGGCCTGCACGGTCTCGTAGTCGAACTGGGCGGTGGAGCGCACGATCGCCCTGCGCACGTGCACCCGCTTGGGTTGGCCGTCCCCGTCGCAGTCGATGGTCCACAACACCGAGGGCCGCACCTGGAGCGGCAGCAGGCTGGCCACGCCCTCGGACAGCACGGTCGGGTGCAGCGGCACGTTGCCGTCTGGCAGGTACAGCGTCTGGCCGCGCCGCCGCACCTCGGTGTCCAGCGCCCCGCCCGGCCGCACGAACGGGCCGAGGTCGGCGATCGCGTAGTGCACCCGGAAACCGCCGCCGGCGCGCCGCTGCAACAGCACGGCCTGGTCGAGGTCCTTCGCGCCGGGCGGATCCACCGTCACCAGCGGCAACGCGGTCGCGTCCTCCCGACCGTCCGTGGCGCGCTCGATCGCCACGGCCTGTTCGGCCTCGACCAACGCCGCGGCCGGAAACTCCTGCGGCAGCCGGAATTCGGAACGGATGCCGCCGAAGTCGAGTTCGGCGGGGCCGGTGCGGATAACCATCGACGCCACGTCAGCACCCTACGGGCTGAGGCGAGAATCGTCATTCAACCAGCGTGTGATACCGGGTTGGTCATTCGCCCGGCGCACCCTGTCCGGTCAGTCGTCGTCGTTCCACTGGCGGTCCGCCGCGTCGGCGGCCCTGGTGCGTTCCCGCGCGATGTCCAGGGCGCGCAGCGCGGTCGCCTCGTCCGGATACGGGCCCATCCGGTCGATGGCCCGGCAACCCGCGCCGCGCTCGGCCGTCTGGTGCTTCTGGCAGTAGTACCAGCCATCGGGATCCACCATGCCCCGAGCCTGGCATGCGCCGCCGCGCATGTCACCTCGACAACGGACACCCTTGGCCGGTCAGGACACCGTCACCAGCGCGGCGCCGGGGCCGGCGAGTAGCCGTCGCCGAGGTTCTGCACCGGGAACCCCCTCGGCGGGGTGCTCTGGTTGGCGTTCTCGTGTTCCTTGGGGATCGGGTCGAGGCAGGACACCAGCACGGTCTTGTCCTCGGGGTTCTCGATGCGCTGCCCGTTGCGCTCCCGGTAGACCAGCTCCCCGTCGGTGTCGATCTCCACCAGGCAGCCGACCTCGGCCAACTGGTCCTCGTCCAGGTCGACCAAGCGCTCGTGCCGTGACGGCACCACCCGGTACACCGGCCAGTTCAGGTGCGCGTACACCTGGTGGAACTCGGCTAGCAGGTGCGTCAGCTGCTGCTGCCACGGCAGCGGCATGCCCTCGACCAGCGACCGCGGCAGCACCGCGTAACCCTGGTCGACGCCGAGCCGCGCGTGGTTCAGGTAGTCCCGCAGCGGCGTGCTCGACGCGGGCGGCCCGGCAGGGCGCGGGATGGGATCAGGGGTGAACATGTTCTCCGCCTCCTGCGCTACACCCCAGGCCGAACGGCCTGGGCAACCAGCTCGTGGTTGGTCCAGTCGATCTTGCTGATCTTCACGACGTCGTTGTCCTGCGGGGCCTGTAGGTACTGATCGTTGCCCAGGTACATGGCCACGTGGTGGATCGTCACCGGATCGGTGGGATCCGTCGCCCAGAACAGCAGGTCGCCGGCCTGGGCCTGGCGCACCGGCAGGTAGGCGGTGCCGCGCATGTACTGGTCGTTGGCGACCCTGGGGATGATCACCCCGGCCGCCGCGTAAGCCTTCACCATCAGCCCGGAGCAGTCGTAGGCGTCCGGCCCGGTGCCGCCCCACAGGTACGGCTTGCCGAGCTGCCCCTGCGCGAACTTGATCGCCGTCGCCGCGGCGGCCGACGCCGGCAGCGCCGCCCCGGTGCCCTGGCCGCACCCGGTCGGGTCCGTCACCTTGCCGAGGTTGGCGATCAGGTACGCGCCCATCGACTCCCACTGGTGGTACCGGTCGGGAAAGGCGGAGCGCTCCACGGCCTGCGATGAATCGCCCGGCCGCTTGTGCTGCCAGTCCGGCACGTTCTGGAGGACGTCGAAGAACTTGTTGATGGCATAGGAGGGATCGAGGATCTGCGCGACCGTGCCCCAGTTCATCGACGGGCGCATCTGGAAGATGCCGACCGAGTCGAGGTCGCCGTAGTTGAGGCTGCGCAGGCCCGACTCGGTCATGCCGGCCTGGATCGCGACCTGCCACGCGAGCGGCGGCAGGTTGCGCTGCTTGCCGATGGAGATGATCAGCGCCGCCGTGCCGCGCTGCTCGTCGGTCAGCCGCGCCGCGTCGTCGCTGCCGCTGCGCTGGTCGCCGCCCTGCCACGGGCCGAGCGCCGCGTTGCAGCTCACGTTCGCGAACTGCGAGTTCTCCTGCTGCTGGGTGCCGCCGACGACGGTGTTCACCGCGGTGCCGCTGGTGATCACCACGGTCACCAGCGCGGTGACGATCACCCCGAGCAGAATCGCGCCGCGCAGCATCTCAGTTCGCCTTCGTGTAGTTGCCGACGCGCCAGCCCTGCGAACCCTTCACCAGCACCAGTTTCAGCGTGCCGTCGTTGGTCGGCACCGTCACCACCGCGGAGTCCTGGTGCGACTCGACCGTCGTCGCCGGCCCGGTGACCTGCGACGCCGGCACGTTCGACGGTTCGATGGTGTTCATCACCGGCAGGAACTCGTCGGTGGTGTAGGGCTTGAGCTGTTCGAGCCACTGCGCGTTGGTGATGCCGGCCGGGTGCTTCACGAACGCCCGCGCCCACGACGTCGCCGCGAACAGCATGTCCGGGGACGGCGCCGCGGAACTCGGCGAGGCGGCCTGGCTGCTCTGCCTGGTCGGCACGGTGCTCGCGGCGGCCGGATCGCTCGGCAGCACGCCGACCTGGTTGCCGCCGGAGTTGCCGGCAAGGCCGCCGGGCGGGCGGCTCGTGGTCTGGGTCGTGCTCGACGCGACGGCCCCGGTGCCGAGCACCTTGGGGACGACCACGCCGATCAGCATGGCCACCGCGGCGAAGCCGACGAGCGTGATCACCAGGTGCCTGGGCGAGCGCAGCGGCCAACCCCACAGGCGTCGGTACACCGCGACCCGCCCTCGATTGGTCCGGATCGGCATCTGCGTCCCCCTCTCAGTCGTAGCTCAGCGGTGAGCTGCCGTTGTCCCTGACCTCGAACCCGCGCGACGGTCGGTAGATCACGTGCACCTGGCGCCCGGCGACGACCTCCGTCTCCGCCCTGCGCGGTCCCGGCACCATCGGATTGTCGCCCGGCCGGGAGGTCCCGTCGACGACCTTGGACGGCACCAGCACGCCCTCGTCGGTGCGGTCCCAGCTGCGGTCGACCACGGGCGGCGTGTCCACCAGCCTGCTCGACCCCGCCGACGGCAACGCTGCCGAGTTCCCCTGGTAGCCGCCAGGGCTGCCGGCGGGCAGCGCCGCGTGGCCTGCGTTGTACCCGGCGACGGCCGCCAGCGAGCCGTCCGGCACGCCCCGGTCGAGGCGCTGCGCGGTGGCCGCGACCGGGTTGGCCGCCTCGGGCCGGGTGCGCCGGCGGGTGCCGCCGCGCCGCGGCGAGTCCGGCTCGTTGTCGACGTCGGTGTCCCGCAGGTGCTCCCAGAACTCGTCCTGCGGGGTGATCGCGGCCTGCGGCTTCTTGCCGCGCAGTCGGGAGAACATGCCCTGCCCGGACGGCAGCGCGGAACTCGCGCTGCCCACCGACATCTCCACCATCTGCCACATCCGCTTGCCCGGCCGGCCGATGATGAAGAAGACCAGGGTGAGCATCAGCCCGAGCAGCGTCCTGGTCAGCAGCGACAGCCCGCTCGCGCCGAAGATCGCCTGCAACAGCAGGGCGTGCGTGCCGGCCAGCACCGCGAGGATCAGCACGTTGAACACGGTGACCGCGGCGGCGCGGCCGACCTTGCGCAGCAGGTCCTGGTGCAGCAGCGCGACGAGGCCGATCAACGGACCGGCCAGCGTCAGGATGCGCAGCAGCAGCTGCGCGAGCAGCACGGCCGCCTTCGCGAACAGCTGGAACAACGAGAACGCCAGCGCCTGGAGCAGGGCGAGGAAACCGGCGCCGGTGCGGCTGCCGTCGGTGCCCTTGAAGTAGCCGCTGGTCGGCCCGAGTTTCGTCGAGATGTCCTTGTACTGCGCCTTTTTCGCGTCAAGCGCCGCCTGGTCGCCGTCCTTGTGCTGGGCCAGTTCGGCTGTGGTCCACGCCTGCGCGTTCAGCAGTGGCTTGCCGAAGTCCTTGGCCTGCTGGGCATCCGGCGTGCCAAACTCACCGCGCAGCCAGCTCTGGTAGACCACATTGTCGTGCAACATGGTCGGCAGCACCTGGGTCTTGTCCTGGTCGGCCGACGAGTCGAGGAACCCGGCCTGGATGTCCGAGGTCTTGTTGACCAGCGTGCTGTCCAGCAGGCTGTAGAACTGGGGTAGCGCGAGAGTCGCGCTGGCCAGCCACATGGCGGCCAGCACCCACATGCCGCGCCGGCTGATCGACGCGAGGTCGCCGGTCCAGATATGTCGGAAGATCAGCACCGCGAGGACCAGCGCCACCAGGCCGAACCAGCGCAGGTAGACGTTGTCGTACACCTTCTGCACGCCGGACTTGACCGCGTCGTCCAGCGGGACGAGCAGGCCGCGGCCCATCACGGTGTAGTGCAGCGCGTTGGTCGCGCCGACGATGTTCTTGCCAAGGTTGAACAGCTCGTTGCCGGCCCAGCTGTCGATCACCGCGTTGGGGTCGGTGACGCTCTTGGACAGCACGCAGTTGTCGTCGTAGACGTGCCACACCATGCCGGCGTACCCGTAGTCCAGGTACGGGCTGCCCGGCAGGCCGTTGCCGATGGGCGGGTCGAGGGCGCCGACCATGCCGGAGCCCGGCCGCTCGGGGTTCGGCGCCTCGCCGCAGGCCGCGGCCTGCGCCGGCACGCCCATGAACGCCTGGAGGCCGAGCAGGAAGGCGACGGCGAACACGGTGCGCAGCTTGCGGTTCGCCGGGCGGCCTAGGCGCTTGCGCCGCCGCCGCGCTGCGAGCAGCACGGCGGCGATCACCACCAGGACGGTGAGGTTCATGCCGGGCCTTCCCGACCGGGCTGGCGGTTCCCTCCTTCGCGCGCCGCCTGCCCCGTGCCGGGATCCGTGCCGTTGTTCACGCCCCTGGCGCCGACCAGTTCCTCGGCGAGGCCGACCTCGAGGTCGGCGGCCAGCTCGTCGTCGAACTCCTCGTGGTCGTAGTCCTCCGGGTAGCCGCCCTCCGGCTCCTGCGGCGCCGGCAGCGCGGCGATGGGCTGGCTGGCGCTCTCGCGCATGGCGTCCGGCGTGGTGTCCATGGCCGACCGCAGGTGTTCCAGGTGCGGCCCGCTGAAGTCGATCCTGATCCGCTCGACGCCGCCAGCGCCGTCGCCGAAGATGAACTGCCTCGGCGCGCGGTCGCGTTCCACCGCGGTGCGCACGCCGCCCGGCCGCCTGCCGAGGCTCGCGATCACCTGCTCGTAGCCCGCGCCGACCGGAACCTTCAGCAGCCGCAACGCGTCCGACTGCGCCTGGTCGTCGTCGAGCCTGCCGACGAACACCGAGTCGAGCAGGGTGACGAAGCCCTGGATCTTGAGGAAGTCGGCCGGGATCTGGCTGGACAGCAGCACCCGGACGTTCCACTTCCTGGAGTCTCGGGCGAACCGGTTCATCAGGACGCGGCCGGTCGGCACCTCGGACAGGAAGAACGCCTCGTCGATCCAGACGCCCTTGCGGAGGTCCTTCGGCCGCTCGTAGATCGACCGCTGGGTGAGCCAGGCCGCGAGGTTGAGCATCTCGACGCCGAGCGCCTCGGCGTCGGTCCAGTGCTCGCGGCCGGTGCCGTCCTTCGGCAGCGTCAGGCCGGCCATGGTGAGCACGGTGAGCCGGTCGTCGCGCTGTTCGGAGTACGGGTCGGCGTCGCGTTCCGGGATCAGCAGCGACATGCGTTCCCGCATCTCGTCGAGGAAGTCGGCGACGACGACGGCGTGCTCGTGGTGCTCGCTTGCGTCCCTGCGCAGGGCGTCGAAGACCTGGCCGGGGTGGGCGTCCGGCCGGCCGCCGACGGTGCGGACGGCGCGCAGCAGCACGATCCTGGTCTGCGGCAGCCTGGCCACCTCGTAGGGCAGCAGGCCGCTGAGCGCGTCGAGGACCAGCCGCCGCCGGGTGGCCGCGGTGAGCGCCTTCTCCCGCCGCCAGGCCCGCTCGGGGTCCTCCTCGTCCATGAAGTGTTCGAGGCTCGGCTCGGCGACCACCCGGTACGGGTTGAGGATGCCGGGCTGCGCGTTGAGCAGGTTGATCGGCCGCGCGTAAGGCCGCAGCTCGGGCAGGTCGCACAGGGCGGCCAGCGGCCCGGACGGGTCGAGCAGGGTCCAGTGCGCGCCGGCCCGCAGCGTCTTGTAGACGATGCCGCCGCCGAGGAAGGACTTGCCGGCGCCGAGTCCGGCGACCATGGCGGTCAGGCCGGAGCCGTCGCGCAGCTCCTGCGCCATCCACGGATCCCAGGCCACCGGGCGACGGGTCGCGGTGCACGTCTCGCCGAGCAGGATGCCGCGCCGGTCGCCGACCTCGGCGGTGGCGGTCGGCACGGCGGAGGCGGCCCACAGCACCGAGCCGCGCCGCAGGTAGGCGGCCGAGGCCAGCGGCTCGCCAGGGATGAACTCCCTGGCCATCGAGTACTGCGCCTCGGGGTGCTCGATGGCGACCTTCGGCTTGTACAGGTCGAGCAGCTGCTGGGCCAGCCGCAGCGTCTCCCGCTCGGACGGGCCGGACACCGCCAGCCGCCACCAGGACCGCACGCGGGTGCCGAGGGCGGTGAAGCCGGAGGTCATCTCGTCGTCGATCTCCAGCACCCGCCCCGCCTGCCTGGCCAGCGACTGCGGCGGTTCCAGCTCGTGTTCGTCGGTGTAGTGCCTGACCTGCGAGCGGACCTTGTTCATCTGGCGTTGCAGCTCGCCGGAGACCTCCTCGGGGCGGCGCACGTAGATCCGCGCGGACCACTCGACGGCGGCCGGCAGCCGGTCGGCGCGCTGCACCCAGGGGTCGTCGACCTCGGGGATCTGGAGGCCGTGCATCAGGCCGACGGTGAGGACGGCGACGTGCCGCTTGATGCCGGCGTTGGAGCCGGTGCGGCCGCGCACGGTGACGGTCGGCGCGTACGGCTCCTGGTGGAAGTCGGCGGCGTCGGTGAAGCTGGCCAGGTCCTCGGGTTCCCAGGCGGCGCCGGGCACGGCGGGCAGGTTGCGCGGCGCGGGCAGTCCGAGCGAGCACGACCGGTGCATCAGCCAGGACATCTCCTCGGCCGTGGCCGGGCGGCCCTCCAAGCCCGCGGAGCCGATCACCTGGTCAAGGTGCTCGACCTCGCTGTCCAGCGCGACCAGCTCGGCGTCGACGGCGTCGGGGAACACCCTGCGCAGCAGCGGCGCGACCCGTTCGACGGCGCGGTCCATCACGTTGCGGGTCTGCACCTGGACGCCGAGGTAGACCTCCTTCTCGGCCATCGAGCGGCCCATCAGCTGCTGCTGCTCGCCGACCATGTAGTCGTCGAAGGACAGCGTGCCCGGGGTGTCCGGCAGCCGGCCGGGCGCGTTGTGCACGTGCGCCTCGGCCCACATCCGGATCGGGTAGGGGCGGGCGGTGACCCGCAGGTGCATCCAGCGGCCCTGGAGTTCGGCGTACTGGCCGGCGATGGCGGCGATGAGGTCCTGCCGCTGCGAGTCCGACCGGAACGACCAGCGCTGCGGCGCGAGCCGGTACCAGGCGTAGACGTCCTGGCCGGTGCGCAGCAGGTGGCCGTCGATGCTGCGGGCGGAGATCAGCGGGGTGTAGCTGGGGACGGCCTGCTCTCCCGGCAGGCGGCGGCCGCGACGGCTGTACACCTTCTTGTCCGCGGGTTCGGCCGCCGCGGCGTGCTGCGCCACGTGCTGGGCCGAGCGTCGGTCACCGTCTCGCCTGCGTCCGAACACCGCGAACTCCCTTCGTGCGCGCGCTACTGACTGTCCGCCGGTGCTGGTGCTGGGTCCGGGTGCCGTGGACGCGAGCCTCGGCCGGGGCCGTCGCCCGCGCCGTCGCCGTGCTCCGCCGGCCGCGCCGCGCTGGCCGCCGGGGCCGTTCCTGGTTGACCCGGATCCGAGCCGCGCTGGCCGCCCCGCCTGCGCCAGCGTTGCGCTCCCGGGGGGCGTTGAGTTCGCGCACCCACATGGCCACGACGGCGCCGAGGGGCCGCTCGTGGCTGATCCGCGTGCAGATGAACCTGGTGAGCAGGATCGTGATGATGAAGGCCCAGGCCGTGGTGAAGAAGCTGAAGCCGAAGCCCATCTGCCGTTCCACGGTCAGCACCAACAGGAACACGGCGATGCCGACGCCCCACGCCACATAGCGGGCGCGCCAGGGGAAGGTCGCCTTCGGCGGGCCGAGCCAGACGGCGTCGACCCGGTAGACCTCGTCGTCAGTGCGTACCCGCACGCGCGATCACCCGCTGAACAGGCTGGTGAGCCACCGGCCGATGTTCGATCCGGCGTTGGTGGTCACGGCCAACCCGATGATCGCGAGCGCGATGACGATGCCGCCGAGGCGGCGCATGACGCCGGCGTTGTCGCCCTTGCCGCCGCCGAGCCACAGCAGCAGGAGGGCGACGGTCAGCAACAGCAGCGGAACCAGGTTGTCCAGGATCCACTGCCGAACTCCCCCTGTACCGAGGGCAGGCTGTTGCTGCTGCGCGACTGTTACAAGGGACGTGGCGATCATCTCGTACTCCCGAGGGCGAGGAGCGTTTCGGGCCGGGAGGCTGGGGGGTCGACCCGGTTCGGCGCTATCGAGTAGAACATGCCGCTGTCACGACGTGTAGTAGTCAATGCTCGGTGCGTTGATCCATCGACGTTCCCCTCGACCGTGATTACGTCTAATCTGACCCACACATCATCGTTGGGAGGGTGCCGGTGGTGAACAGGCGACACAGCTTTCTCCCGGTTGCTGAGATAGTTCACCCGGCTGCGAACCCCCTGGTCACCGTCAGTGCGCAGGGATGTCACACCCCTGAACGATGACCCCCTGCTGTGACCTGTTCGGCCGGATCGGAGGATCCGACAGGACTGCGGCCCGGAGTCAACGATCGGGCCAACTACCCCAGTCTGGTTAGTTACGACTACGCCAACCGGGCCGACCGAGCGGACCGGCACCAGCGCGAGGAGGTTCGCAGATGGCCCAGCCGCCCGGATTCGCACCCGAACCCGCACCCGGCGCCGACGTCAACGATGTCGCCGAGCCGGGTCGCGAGGAGGCTACCGGGCCGACGCCGCTGGCCGGGCGGAGGGTCCAGCGCACGGTGAACTTCAGCCAGGACATCCTGGAGCGGGCGCGCGCCGCGGCGACCTATCTGGCCGCGTACGAGCCGTCCGCCGGGGTCCGCAGCCTCGCCGACATCGTGAATCCCGCGGTCGCGGACCGGGTGACCGAGCTGGAGCGGGAGTTCAACGGGGGCAAGCCGTTCCGGCCGGTCTACCGGATGCCGCCGGGGCGGCCGTCGCAGGCGGCCCGCTAAGAGCTCCTAACACAATGACTGTTCGGCTCGCGACGCCCAGGCAGACGATCTGCGGCGTTGTCGTCAGTCACCATGACTCCGTCATGCCTCCCTCCTCCGGTCACGACCCCTGCGAGACATCTCGCCCACCTGGCCGCCGCTCCCTGATCGAACGCCATTGTGTTAGGAGCTCTAAAGCGGCGTGCCCCGCCGCGCGTGGCGCGCGACGGGGCACCGGTCTCACCGCCGGACCCTCACTGTTTGACCAGCGTGCCAACCGCGATGTGCGGCCAGGCGATGCCGAGGAAGTCCAGGATCACCGTCTGGGTGTACTGCAACTGGAGGAAGACCCCGTCGCCGTCCTCCCGCTGGACCTGCTCGATCCAGAAGATCGCCTTCATGCTCGTCGCGTTGGCGTTCTGCACGACGAACGGGATGTTCTGGATGCCGCCGGCGGTGCCGCCGATCGCCGTGGCGGTGTCGATCGCCAGCACCGTGGTCTCCACGATCTTCTGGTCCGCGATCGCCTCGGTCAGCACCAGGTTGGGGTTGGCGATCGAGCCGTCCGGGATGTCGGGCGGCAGCTCCGTCGTGGTGAACGGCGCGAGGTACTGCTCGTTGGTGACGGGTTTGCCGGCGTCGGGCCCGGTCGAGTTGATCGGCGTCGAGCTGACCGCGTCGATCTGCGGCCCGCCCGGCACGGTGAACGAGGTTCCCTGGGCGAGCAGCGCGTCGCCGTGCGGAATCGTCGCGAGTCGGGCGACGCTCGCGTCGGCGACCGGGTCGGTCGTCGCCGGCAGATTCAGCCACATTCCCGGTTCGAGGTGCAGCGCGCCTTTCGTGACCACGTCGCTGATCTGCTGGACGTAGTGAACCCCGGAGAAGAAGATGTCGTCCTGCCCGGAGCCCCGATTGGGTATCGGCGCGCCGATCTCGGTGAACGTCAGCGTCTCCTGCGTCTTGCTGAGCTGGAGAAAGAACGGGTTGTTGTTGTGCGCGTCCGGCCTCGAGATGAGATTGAAGCCGGTGCCGACCCAGGTGCCGGGCAGGTCAGCCAGCGGGCCGAGACCCAGCAGGCTGTCCGCCGCCGACGCGCTTGCGCGGAAAACAGTAGTCATGAGATTCCCCCTCATTCAATTCCCCCATGAACGCGCGGCATATCGCGCCATATCGCGACGCAGCGCGACATTGGCGACGGCCGTGCCGTTCCGCCATGACCCCCATGGCGTTCGCCGAAAGACGTGATCTTGCTCTTTGCGCTCCCCCTCCCACAACTATAGACGTGCGGGACTTGACGGGGGTTGCCTCGAACTCGGGAAACGCGTGTCGGCAATCACCGTCGACTAGACGCGGAATTTAGCGCGACACAAAACCTGCAATAATGCAGAGCCATTCCCTGGATCGGGAACGGCGTTGGGGCGGATGAGCCGGCATGTAAGCCGGATCCTGTCTCCGCGGCGCGCTGCGCCGCGGTGGGCGACCATCCATCTAGGCCTGCCGTCGCCGGCAGGCTCAAGCAGCCTACCCGCAGGCATCGGGCGGGCAGCCCTCGAACGCCTGCGCAGGCGGCGCGACCAGGTCTCGCCGCCCTCTTGGCCTTGCTCCGGGTGGGGTTTACCTAGCCACCCCGGTCACCCGGGGTGCTGGTGGTCTCTTACACCACCGTTTCACCCTTACCCGGCGCGCTCGCGCGCCCCGGGCGGTCTGTTTTCTGTGGCACTGTCCCGCGGGTCGCCCCGGGTTGCCGTTAACAACCACCCTGCCCTGTGGAGTCCGGACTTTCCTCGGCGGCGGGTAGCACCCGCCGACGCGGTCGCCCTGCCGACTCATCCGCCCGATCAGCCTAACCGGCGCGGTCCCGGACCTGCGCACCCGGCCGCCGCACCGCCGCCGCGCGGTCCCAGACCCGGCCGTCCGGGCAGCCAGAACCGCCCGAAAGCGACGTTGGCAGCCGGTCGGACGCCGGGAACACTGGGGCCGTGCCGTCAGCCGAGGGTGAGTCCGAGATCGAGTTGTTCAGCGACGACTACTGGGACCGGGCGGCGACCGTCGACGCGCGGCTGCGCGAGCGGGGCCCGGTGCACCGCGCGGTGGAACCCAACGGCATGCCGGTGTGGGTGGTCTCCCGGTACGCCGACGCCCGCGCCGCGCTGGCGGACCCCAGGCTCCGCAAGGACGCCGTCGGGCTGCGCGCGGCGCTGACCGCAAAGCTGGCCGAGGCTGGCCGACCGACCGAGCTGTCCGGGTTGTTCAACCCGCACATGCTCAACAGCGACCCGCCCGACCACAGCAGGCTGCGGCGGCTGCTGGCCAGGGACTTCACCGCCCGCAGGGTCGCCGAGCTCCGGCCGAGGGTCGCGGCGATCACCACCGAACTGGTCGACGCGCTGCCGACCGGCGAGCCGGTCGACCTGATCGACGGGCTGGCGTTCCCGCTGCCGATCACGGTGATCTGCGAGCTGCTCGGCGTCCCGGTGGCGAACCGCGAGCAGTTCCGCGCCTGGTCGACCGATCTGGTCGCCGGCTCCCCTGAGCGCACGATGGCCTCGTCCGGCGCGATGGCCGGGTACTTCGTCGACCTCATCGGCCGCAAGCGGGCCGATCCCGGCGACGACCTGCTCTCGGCGCTGACGCTGGCCAACTCCGACGGCGACCGGCTGTCCGGCGAGGAACTGCTCGGCACGGCGTTCCTGCTGCTGGTCGCCGGCCATGAGACGACGGTGAACCTGATCGGCAACGGCGCGCACGCGCTGCTGCGCGACCCGCACCGATGGCGGCGGCTGCACGACGACCCTGCCCTGCTGCCGGGGGCGATCGAGGAGCTGCTGCGCTTCGACAGCCCGGTGCGCACCAGCACGCCGAGGTTCACCAGCGAACCGGTCGACATCGGCAGCACCGTGATCCCCGCGAACGACCTCGTGCTGGTGGCGCTCGGCTCGGCGAACCGGGACGCGGACCGGTTCGAGCGCCCCGACGAGGTCGACCTGCACCGGCCGCAGGGCGGGCACCTCGCCTTCGGCCACGGCATCCACTACTGCCTCGGCGCGCCGCTGGCCCGGCTCGAGGCCGAGGTGGCACTCGGCCTGCTGACCGAGCGGTTCCCGCTGACCAGCCTCGCGGTGGCCGAGGGGGAGCTGCGCAGGCAGCCAAGCGCCATCATGAACGGCTTCCGCGCCCTGCCCGTCGTGCTCGCCTGACTTGCCTTTCCGTCGTTCTCGCCCGACGCGCCTTTCCCTTTGCGCTCGCGGCGCGGGCCGGGGAGGACGCGGGTCAGGCCAGGTACGAGGTGTCGTTGACCAGCCGCACCGAGGCGTGGCCGTCGGGGTAGAACTCCGCGATCGACAGCGACGCGAGGTCGAGGTGCAGCCGGAACAGCAGCGAGGGACCGACGTCCAGCGCCATCCGCAGCAGCGACTTGATCGGCGTGACGTGGCTGACCACGACCAGGGTCGCGCCGCCGTGCTTGGCGATCAGCTCGTCGCGGGTGCGCCGCACCCTGCGGTGCACCGCGTCGAAGCTCTCGCCGCCGGGCGGCGGCACCGATGTGTCCGACAGCCACCTGCGGTGCGTCTCGGGGTCGCGCTCGACAGCCTCGGCGAAGGTGAGCCCCTCCCACTCGCCGAAGTCGGTCTCGATGAGCCCGTCGTGCACGGACAGCTCGGCGCCGGTGGCCCGCGCGACGGCCTCGGCGGTCTGTCGCGCCCTGGCCAGCGGCGAGCACACCACGGCGATCGGCTTGTCCATTGTGGACAGTCGAAGCGCGGCGGCCTCGGCCTGTGCCGCGCCGATCTCGGTCAGCGGCAGGTCGCCGCGCCCGGAGTAGCGGCGCTGCACGGAGAACTCGGTCTGCCCGTGGCGGAGCAGCAGCAGGCGGGTCGGCGTGCCGCCCGCGCCGGACCAGACGGCGGGCGGGGCGGTCTGGTAGCTCGGCGACGGCTCCTCGCGCGCGGGGGCCGCGTCGGCGGGACGGATGCCGGCCTGCTCGTCCATCGCCTGGTTGGCCAGCCGGTCGGCGCGCTTGTTGCGCTCCCGGGGAATCCACTCGTAGGTGACGCGGTCGAAGTCCTCGGCGACCTCCCGCGCCTCGGCGGCCAGCGGTCGCATCGCGGGATGCTTGACCTGCCAGCGCCCGGACATCTGCTCGACCACGAGCTTGGAGTCCATCCGCACGTCGACCTCGTCCGCGCCGAGCTCGCGCGCCGCGCGCAGGCCGGCGATGAGGCCCTGGTACTCCGCCACGTTGTTGGTGGCGATGCCGATCCCGCCGAAGCGCTCCGCGAGCACGTCGCCGGACACCGGGTCGAGCACAACCGCGCCGTAGCCGGCGGGCCCCGGGTTGCCCCGCGAGCCGCCGTCGGCCTCGATCGCGACCCGTCGGGTCACAGGCCGGACTCCGGGGTGCGCACCATGATCGCGCCGCACTCGTCGCACTGGACGACCTCGTCGGCGGCGGCCTCGCGCAGCCGGCTGAGCACGCTGCGGTCCTGCTCGATCCGGCACGCGCCGCAGCGGCGAGACCGCAGCAGGGCCGCGCCGATGCCCTTGTGCGCGCGGACCCGCTCGTAGAGGGCCAACAGGTTCTCGGGGAACTGCTTCTGCATCAGCGCGCGGTCGGCGGAGCGCCTGGTGTCCACGGACTCCAAGTCGGCGAGCGCCTCGTCGCGGCGGTGCTGCGCGTCGCCCATGGCCTGCTGGGCCTTGTCCAGCCCGGCGCGCGCGTGCTGCACGTCGGCCTCGATGGCCTCGCGGCGCTCCATCAGCTCCAGCAGGTCGTCCTCGAGCGCGCCCTGCCGGCGTTGCAGGGTGCCAAGCTCGTGCTCCAGCTCGGTGAGCTGCTTGGCGCCGACCGAGCCGGACGCCAGCAGCGCGCGGTCGCGGTCCTCGCGCGCCCGCACCTGGTCGATCTCGGTCTCCTGGCGCTTGACGTCCCTGCTGAGGTCGCCGAGCGTCGTCTCGACCCGAACCAGGGCGTCCTGCCTGGCCCGCAGGTCCTTCTCCGCCTCGGCGATCTCGGCGATCTCGGGCAGCGTGCGGCGGCGATGGGCGACACGCGACAGCTCGGCGTCGACCTCGGCAAGGTCGAGCAGCCTGCGCTGCACGGCGGGATCGGCTTTCACGCTGTGGTCCTCCTCTTTCCGCTCGTCTCCCCGAGCGTCCACGGATCGGTGCGTCGGGTGGAGACGAGAATGTCGACCGTACCGTTGAATGCGGCCCGCAGAATCCCCGCTGCCTGGGCGCACCACGGCCACTCGCTCGCCCAGTGCGCGACGTCGACCAGGGCAGGCGCGTCCCGGCCCGTGGCGAGATGCTCGCCGGCCGGGTGGTGCCGGAGGTCCGCCGTCACGTAGGCGTCGACCCCGGCGGCCCGCGCCGCGGCCAGGTAGCTGTCGCCGGCGCCGCCGCAGACCGCGACGGTCCGGACCGGGCGGTCGGGGTCGCCGGCGCCGCGGACGCCCCACGCGGTCTCGGGCAGCGCGTCGGCGACCCGCCGCACGAACGCGGACAGCGGCTCGGCCGCCGGCAGCGTGCCGATCCGGCCAGCGCCGATCGTCGCGTCGGTGACGTTGGGCACCAGCGGCCCGGTCACGGCGAGGCCGAGCGCGGCGGCCAGCGCGTCGGAGACCCCGGGACTGGCCGAGTCCGCGTTGGTGTGCGCGCAGACCAACGCGGCGCCCGCCCGCACCAGCCGGTGCACCAGGCCGCCCTTGGGGTCGTCGGCCGGCACGCCGTGCACGCCGCGCAGCAGCAGCGGATGGTGCGCGAGCAGCAGCTGCGCGCCGACCTCGAGCGCTTCGTCCACAGTGGACTCGACGGGGTCGACGCAGACGAGCACGCGGCTGACCGGCTCGGTCGGATCGCCGCAGACCAGGCCGACCGCGTCCCAGGACTCGGCCAGCGGCGGCGGATACGCCTGCGCGAGCACCGCGAGCACATCGCCGAGCGTCGGGGTCATACGCCAACCTCCAGTGCGAGTTCCTGCCGAAGGGCGTCGACGAGCAGCCCGAACTGTCCCGGCGCGCGCGCGGCGACCCTGAGGTGGTCGGGGCCGAGCCCGGGGAACGTGTCGGCCCTGCGGACCGCGATGCCCCTGCCGCGCAGCGCGGCGCGCAGGCGCTCGCCGTCGGGGACGCGCAGCAGCAGGAAGGGCGCGCGCGGCTCGGCCAGCACCAGCAGGCCGGGCACGCCGGCGAGCGCCAGCAGCGCGTCGGCGCGCTCGGCGTCGGCGCGCTCGGCCAGCCGCGCCGACTCGGCCACGGCGGCCGGCTCGGAACAGGCCGTCACGGCTTCCAGCACGAGGCTGCCGACCGGCCACTGTGGACGGTGCCGGCCGAGCCCGGCGAGCAGCGCGGGATCGCCGAGCGCGTAGCCGGCGCGCAACCCGGGCAGCGCCCAGGTCTTGGTGAGGCTGCGCAGCACCAGCAGGCCAGGCACGTCCGCCGCGCCGGCCAGCGACTCGCACTCGCCGGGCACCGCGTCGATGAACGCCTCGTCGACCACCAGCACCCGGCCCGGCCTGGCCAGCCGCCGCAGCGCGCCGGCCGGGTGCAGCACGGACGTCGGGTTGGTCGGGTTGCCGACCACCACCAGATCGGCCTCGTCGGGCACCAGCTCGGGGTGCAGCAGGTAACCGTCGTCCTCGGCGAGCGGCACGCGGCAGACCGGCACCCCGGCGTCGGCCAGCGCGACCTCGGGCTCGGTGAAGGAGGGATGCACGACGGCGGCCAGCGTGGGCCGCAGCGCGGGCAACAGCGCGAAGCCCTCGGCCGCGCCGTTGAGCACGAGCACCTCGTCGGGCCCCCGGCCGTGCCGGGCGGCGACGGCGGCGCGCGCGGCGGCGTCCTCGGCGGAGGACGGGTAGCGGCCGAGCCGGTCGAGCGCGGCGGCCAGCCGGTCGCGCAGCCAACGCGGCGGTCGGTCCATGCGGACGTTCACCGCGAAGTCCACGAGACCCGGCGCTGCGTCGACGTCCCCGTGGTGGCGCAGCAGCGCGCGCTCGGTGTCCTGGCTGGTCATCGGGCAGAAGTTTAGAGCTCCTGGCGAGGTGGATCCGACCGTAGGGTGGCCCGGTGCACGTGACCTTCGTCTGTACCGGCAACATCTGTCGCTCGCCGATGGCCGCCCTGGTGTTCGGCGAGCACCTGCGCCGGGCCGGGCTGGCCGACCTGGTGACCGTGACCAGCGCCGGCACGGGCGGCTGGCACGTCGGCGAGCCCGCCGACGAGCGGGCGGCAAAGGTGCTCGCGGACCACGGCTACCCGACCGGGCACGCGGCGGCCAAGGTCGGCCAGCGGCACCTGGCCGCCGACCTGCTGGTGGCCATGGACCGGGGGCACGAGCGGGCGCTGCTGCGCATGGTGAACGACCCGGCGCGGGTGCGGCTGCTCCGGTCGTTCGACCCGGCGGCCGGCGACGACCTGGACGTGCCGGACCCCTACTACGACGGCATCGAGGACTTCCGCGAGGTGCTGGCGATGGTCGAGGCGGCCACGCCGGGAATGCTGGACTGGGTGCGGGAGCACCTGTAACGAGGGTCTCGCCGCACCGAACCGGGAACTGTGACCCAGCCCTCGCGGCCGTGGCCCGTTGTCGGCGGCCCCGCGACGAGCGCCTACCGTGGACCGGTGCGGTTTCGGTTCCTGGTTCGGCCCGGCTGGCTGGCGTTGACGCTGGCGGTGTTCGTGTTCGCGGGCGCCTGCTTCACGCTGCTCGCGCCGTGGCAGTTCAGCCGCAACGACGAACGCAAGGCGCAGAACAGCGCCGTGCTGAACTCCCGGACCACCGCGCCGGTGCCGATCGAGCAGCTGCTGCCCAGCCGCGACGAGCCGAACAGCGGCGCCGAGTGGCGGCAGGTCTCGCTCACCGGCAGCTACCGGCAGGACGCCGAGGCGCTGGCGCGGCTGCGGACGGTGCAGGGCGAGGCGGCCTACGAGGTGCTCACGCCGTTCACGCTGACCAGCGGCGACACCGTGCTGGTCGACCGGGGTTACGTGCGGCTCAAGGACAACAAGGTCGAGCCGTACGGCGCGGCCCCGGCCGGCGAGGTCACCGTGACGGCCAGGGTGCGGCGGGACGAGCAGGAGACCCGGCCCGCGTTCACCGAGGCCGGGCACCGACAGGTCTACGGGATCAACGCGGACATCGTGGGCAAGGCCGCGAGCCTGGACATCCGGCCGGGGTACTTCCAGCTCAACGCCAGCCAGCCCGGCGTCACCAACGAGCTGCCCGAGCCGCAGCTGGACTCGGGGCCGTTCTTCTCCTACGCGTTGCAGTGGATCGCCTTCGGGGCGATGGCGCTGCTCGGCTGGCTGTATTTCACGGTCCGGGAGGCTCGTCCAGGGGGCGCGCTCACCGAGGAGCGGCCGAAGCGCAAGTCGGTGGCCGAGATGCTCGCCGAGGACGAAGAAGAGTCGCACCGGGTCTGACCCCGCCGGACCACGGTTCCGGGTGCACAAGCCCGGTTCTCGGTGCGGCGGCCCGCGTTACTTGCCGCGGCGCCCAAGGAAGAGCGCGATCACCGCGGCCAACACCCCGGCCCCGGCACCAACCACCCGCGACAGCTCGACGGCCCTGGTCACGTGCCCCGCGTCCGGGCTGCGGCCGTCGCCGAGCACCGGCCGCTCCTCGGCCCCGTGCGGATACACGGTCCGCCCGCCGAGGCGGATCTCGAGCGCTCCCGCGAACGCCGCCTCCACCTGTCCCGCGTTGGGGCTCGGGTGCGCCGAGGCGTCCCGACGCCAGGTCTGCCACGCCTCCGACGCCGAGCCGCCGACCACGGGCGCGCCGAGGGTCGTGAGCAGGGCCGCGACCCGCGCCGGCACGAGGTTGGCGAGGTCGTCGAGCCGGGCGGACGCCCAGCCGAACCTGCGGTAGCGGGCGTTGCGGTGGCCGACCATCGCGTCCAGGGTGTTGACGGCCCGATAGGCCAGCAGCCCCGGCACGCCGGCGACCGCGCCCCACAACAGCGGCGCGACCACGGCGTCCGAGGTGTTCTCCGCGACGGACTCCACGGTCGCCCTGGCCAGCCCGGTGGTGTCGAGTCTGCTCGGCTCGCGCCCGCACAGGTGCGACAGCCTGGCCCGCGCCGCGATCAGGTCGCCCTCGTCGAGCGCCCGGCCCATGGCGGTACCCTCCTTGGCCAGCGACGCGCCGCCGAGCACCGCCCAGGTGGCCACGGCAGTGGTGGCGGCCTGCACGACCTGGCTGTTCCGGCCGAGCCGCTCGACGCCGACGCCGGCCAGCACCGTGCCGCCGACCAGCAGCGCCGTGTAGGCGACGCCGGGCGCCTTGTGGTCGCGATGCAGCACGCGTTCGGCCACCCCGGCCACCCGGCCGAAGGCCGCGACGGGATGACGCCGCCTCGGATCCCCGTACACCGCGTCGGCCGCCATACCGAGCAACAGACCGACCGCGCGTCCCGCGCCCACCAGGGCCTCCCCCACACAGTCCTCGCCGGCCCATGATCCGGGCGGCTCGTCGGCCACACCGACGGCGGGCACCAAGGCCCGCAGGTTACCGTCCCGGGTGTCCCCCAATGGTGTGAGGGCCGAGCTGGCGCGGTATCTCGAGCGCCGCGCCACCCCCTGACCGGTGAAACGGCAGCGTGACGGCGGTTACCCGGTCGGTGGCCAGTTAGGGTGGCCGACCGTGGAGTCGGTGCGGGACAGCCAGGGGTCAGCTGACGCGGCCGTGTCCGGTCCCCGTCAGGGGGTCGGCGACGACGGCGACGTGGTGGAGGCGCAGCAGCGCCGACTGAAGCTCTACGCCTACCTGGACGCCCGCGACCACCACCGCACCTACCTGGCCGTCATGCGGCTGTTCACCTCGACGCTGCTCGCCGACCTGTCCGCTGGCGAGGTCGCCGGCGCGCTGGCCGGGGCCGAGCGGGAGGGCCGGGTCGAGCAGGGCGAGTCGCGCATCGAGAACGTGATCGCGCGGCTGCGGCAGCTCGTCGAGTGGGGCAACCTCGTGCAGGGCCGCCGCGAGGTGGTGGCCGCGAGCATCGCCGAGTTCCAGCACGGCAGCGTCCGCTACCAGGTGAGCAAGCTCGCGGTGCGGGTGCAGCGGGACGTGGACGAGCTGCTGCGGGTGCCGGAGGGCGCCCGCGAGGTGTCCAGGGAGCTGCTGCCGGCCGTGGAGCGGGGGCTGCGGCAGCTCGGCTCGTCGCTGTCCGAGGCGCTGCTCGCGGAGCGGCACGGGCCAAGTTCGACCGGGGCGCGCCGGGCAGGCGAGGCGCTGGCCGAGCAGGTCACCACGCTGTTCCTGCAACACGCCGAGCTGGCCGCGACCGTGCGCGACTTCTACGCGTACCTCGGCCAGGTGGTGACCCGCAACCACCTCGCGCCGGACGAGATCTCCGGGTTCCGCAACCTGCTGGTCGAGTACATCCAGCGGGTGGTCGAGGACGTGCTGCGGCACACGCCGGCCATCGCCGACGCGCTGGCCGGGCTCGCCAGGGCCCGCGTCGAGCTGCTGCGGCTGCTCGATCCGACCGACCGGCTCGGCGGCGAGGTGGAGCGGGCCAGGGGCCGCTCGGCGGCGGACTGGCAGGAGCTGACCGACTGGTTCGTGGACCGGCCCGGCCGGCCAAGCCAGGTGACGGCGCTGCGCGAGGCGACGGCCAGGGCCATCGGGTCGCTGCTGGCGAGCGTAAAGCGGGCCACCTCGGGCGGCGGGCTGCTGCCCGGCAGGCGCGCCGAGCTGCTGAAGCTGGCCGCCTGGTTCGACGCGAGCGCGCAGGCCGACGCGCACGAGCTGTACGCGGCGACATTCGGGCTCTACTCGGCGCGGCACCTGCTGCCCGCGCCGGAGCACGACGGCGACGACGAGCGCACGCCGTGGCGGGACGGGCCGATGCGGGACGTCACGGTGAGCGTCCGCAGCCGGGGCGACCGGGGCGCGCGGGGCCGCACCTCGCGGATCATGGACGACCCGATGACCGAGCAGTCGCTGCTGGCCGAGGCGCGCGAGGTGGACGAGCGGCGAGCCGCGGCGATCAACGAGCTGAGCGGGGCGGCGTCGAGCCTGGCCGAGACCACGCTGTCGCAGGACGCGCTCGGCGTGCTGTGCGAGCTGCTGACCATGGCGATGGCGCAGCGGGAGCGGGCCGACGACACGGGCTCGGCCGCCGACCCGGTGCGCGGCCTGCGGGTGACGGTGCGCCACGCGGCCGGCAGCGCGACCAGGATCACCACCAGCGGCGGCACGCTGACGCTGCACGACTCGACGCTGGCCCTGGACCACGAGGGGCAGGACGCCCCGTCATGACGGCCCACGACAACCGGCGCAGCACGACCCGACGGGCGCACACGCTTAACCACCGCGGTCAGCAGGGCTCGCCGACACGACACCACCCCGCACCAACATCAGCACCACGCCACGACCGTCTGGAGGGCTCGCCGGCATGAAGGTCCTCGACGAGCTGTCCGACATCGACGCGGCGAACGTGGTGCGCTGCGCGCGCACGCTGCTGCGCAGGCCGCTGTTGCGCGCCGACGGCCAGGACGGCGAGCTGCTGCCGCTGGTGTACCGGCACCGGTTCGCGCTCCAGGACCTGTTCGCCGGGCTGCTCGGCTACCGGTTGGTGGTGGAGCGCCGGTTCGCGCGCCTGTACAAGGCGGGGCCCGGCGCGGACAGCACGCGCGGCGTCGCCGGCCTGTCCCCGCGCGGGTACGCCTACCTGGCGTTGACCATGGCGGTGCTGACCGGGGCCGGCCGCCAGGTGCTGTTGTCCAGGCTGGTGGCCGATGTCAGGGCCGCGGCGGCCGAGGCCGGCATCGACGTGGTGGACGACACCGCGGACCGGCGGGCGCTGACGGCGGCGCTGCGGCACCTGGTCGGGCTCGGCGTGCTCACCGAGACGGAGGGCACGGTCGGCACCGCGGGCCAGGAGGTGCAGGCGGAGGCGCTGATCACCATCGACACGGACCTGCTCGGCCAACTGCTGGCCGGCCCGGTCGCCGAGGCGGCGGACCCGGCGCGGCTGGTGGCGCTCGCGGCCCGGCCAGGGCCGCGCGGGGTCGAGCACGCGGTGCGGCGGCGGCTGGTCGAGGGCCCGGTGGTGCACTACGCGGACCTGCCGGCCGACCAGGCGGAGTGGTTGCGCCGCAACCAGAGGCGCGAGTCGGCGCTGTTGGAGCAGTGCTTCGGGCTGTACACGGAGAGCCGGCTGGAGGGCGTGCTCGCCAGCGACCCCGAGGACTACCTGACCGATCTCTACTTCCCCGGCACCAGCACCGCGGCGCGGATCGCCCTGTTGGCGCTGCCGACGCTGCTGGCAGACTGCGGCGAGGACGCCGAGGCACAGGACACGGCGGACGGCAGGCGGCCGGTGCCGTTGGCCCGGATCCGCGAGGTCTGCGGCCAGCTGGTCGAGGACTACCCGGCGGCGTGGTCCCGGCAGGTCACCGAGGACGTCGACCGGCTGGTCGAGGACGTGACCGGCCTGTTGGAGCGGATGGGCCTCGCGGTGCCGGACCCGGCCGACCCCGGCGGTTGGCTGTTGAGCCCGGCCGCGCACCGCTGGGTGCCGGAGCCCGACGGCGATCCGGAGCGCGAGGCGCCCCCGGCCCCGCAGGCGCCGCCGAGTTGGTCCCTGTTCGACGACGAGGAAGGTGACGCGTGACTACCGGATCGACCAGTGCCGTGGAGAGTGGGCCGACGCGGGACAGGTGGCGGCTGCATCGAGGCGGCATCGTCAACATCTGGCAGTACGCCGAGCAGACCTTCGACTTCTCCGGCGGTCGGGCGATCTTCCAGGGCACCAACGGTTCCGGGAAGTCGCGCACGCTGGAGCTGCTGCTGCCGTTGTGCCTCGACGGCGACCTGCGGCAGCTGGGCTCCAAGGGTTTCGACACGGTCAGCATCCGGCGGCTGATGCTGGACGACTACGACGGCGGCCCGAACCGGATCGGCTACGCGTGGGTGGAGTTGCGCCGCGTCGCCGACAGCGGCGAAACGGAGTACCTCACCTGCGGTCTCGGGGTGAAGGCGTCCAAGACCTCGCAGCAGATCACCGACTCGTGGCGGTTCGTGACCCCGGCCAGGGTCGGCGTCGACGTCGCGCTGATCGGCGCGGACCGGGTGCCGCTCGGGCCAGCGCACCTGCGCGAGGCCATCGGCGCGGACTGCATGTTCGAGGACGCCGCGTTCCGCGCCACGATCGCCGAGACGGTGTACGGCGTGCCAGCTGCCCGCTACGGCGACCTGCTGCACCTCCAGCGGACGCTGCGCAACCCGGACGTCGGCCTGAAAGTCCTTGAGGGCCAACTGGAACAGATCCTCTCCGACGCGCTGCCGCCGCTGGACGCCGTCATGGTGGAGCAGCTGGCCACCTCCTTCGACGACCTGGAGTCGATCAGGGAGAACATCACCAGGCTGTCCTCGGCCGACACCGCGCTGCGGACGTTCCTGCGCACCTACTCGGACTACGCCTTCGGCGGCCTGCGCGCCGCAGAGGAACGGCTGCGCTCCGCCGAGGACGCGGTGCGGAAGTTCCGCAGGGACAGCGGAAAACTCGCCGCGCAGCTGGAGCAGAGCCGGACCGGCCGGACCGAGGCCGAGCAAACCCAGGCGGAGCTGGAGATCGGCGAGCAGCGCGCCGAGGAGCTGATCGCCGCGCTCAAGGACGCCCCTGCCTACCGGGACCTTCAGGACCTCCAGGGCCACGAGAAGCTGGTCGCGGCCAAGCGCGCGGCCGCCGAGGCGGCACTGGAGGTGGCCAGCAAGCAGCGGGCGCAGGAGGACGGCGCGGTCGACGGCGTGCTCCGGCTGCTGCGCAGGCTCGCCGACGACCTGTCCGCCACCGAGGAGTTGGCCGAGCCGCTCCGCGGCCAGCTCCGCGCGGCCGGCCTGGACGAGACCCGTTGTCCCGCCGTGCCAACGGCACCGGCCGGCACCGCGGACGTGGTCAGCGAGCGGGTCAGGGCGAAGCCCGATCCCGAGGCGGAGCCGCTGCCCATCGAACGCCGCGTGCCGCCGTCCGTGCACACCGACGACCTCGCCGCGACCCTGCGCGCGGCCCGCGACGCGACCACGGAACTCGCCTCGACGGCGCGGCAGCGCGGCGCGCTGACCCTGGCGCTGCACCAGCAGGCCAGCGATCTGGACCACCAGCACCAGCACGTGGACAACCTCGGTCGGTCGGTGCGCGAGGCGCGGCTGGCCGCGACCGACGCTGCTGGCGTGCGCGACCAGGCCGACCAGGAGTTCGCCGGGACGGCCAGGTCCTGGCTCGGCCAGGTCGACGCCTGGCGCGAGGCCGGCCCGCTCGCCGCCACCCAACCGCACGATTCCCTCGTCCTGCCAACGGCGACGGACCTCGGCGCGGACCCGGCGACGGCCCGCGCGCTCACCAACTCCGCCCGCCAGTGGAGCGCCCCGCTGGTCCAGGCCGCCCGCGACGCCGCCCACCGCAGCACCACTCGCCGCGCGGACCTGCGCGACCGGATCAACGCGCACGACAAGGAACTCGCGGCGCTCCGCTCCGGCCAGGAACGCACCCCCGAGCGCGCCCGGCACGCCGAGGCCACCAGAAACGCCGCCACCGGTTCCCCCTTCTACCGCCTGGTCGACTTCGCCGACGGCCTGGCCGAGGCGGACCGGGCGGGCCTTGAGGCGGCGCTCCAGGCCAGCGGCCTGCTGGACGCCTGGGTGACCGCTACCGGCGACGTCACGGCCGCCGACCTCCCCGACGTCTTCGCGACCCCCCGGCCTCCCGTGGCGGGCCGATCCCTTGCCGCGGCGCTGGTCCCCGCGCCGGAACCGGGCAGCCCGGTGTCCACGGACACGGTGGCCGCGCTCCTCGCCGGCATCGCCCTGACCGACGATTCAACCAAGCTCGACAGCTCGCCAGACTCCACAGTGGACAGTGCACTGTCCCTCTCCCCCAACGGACGTTGGCGCGCCGGCCCGCTCACCGGGTCGTGGTCCAAGCCGGCGGCCGAGTTCATCGGCGCAGGCGCGCGCGAGGCGGCTCGATCCCGCCGCATCGCCGCCCTGGAGGAGGAACTCTCCGATCTGCGCGGCGACCTGAGCCGCGCCGAGGAAGAGCTGTCGGTCAGCCGCGACCGGGTGGCCGAGTGGGAACGGCACCTTGAGTCCTTCCCCGGCGACGGCGAGCTGATCGCCAAGCACAGCAGGGCACAGGCCGCCAAGGAGTCTGCCGACCGCGCCGAGCAACGAGCGCGGGAGCTCCTCGCCGAGCAGGAAACCGCGCAGCAGCGCTGGGAAGCGGCCCGCGCCGACCTGGTCCGCCAGGCGGGCGAGGCGGGCCTGCCCGTGGAGACCGAGCCGCTCCGCCAGGCCCAGCAGTCCTCGGCCGAGGCGCAGCGCAGCGCCGACCGGCTCGGCGACGCCCTGTCCCGGCAGTGCCTCGGCACGGTGGACGACCTCGTCGACACCATGCACCGCTACCACGCGGCCGTGGCCGACCGGCAGGCCGCCGAGCGCGAGGCGGACGACCGCTGCGTCGAGTACGGCACGCAGGCGAGCACCCTGGCCGAGCTGTCCGAGGCCGTCGGCGGTGAGGCCAAGGAGATCGCCGCGCAACTGCACCAGCAGGAGGACACTCGGCGTCGAATGCGCGCCGACCTCAAGGGCCTGCGCGAAAAGGTGGCCGAACTCCGCGAGCAGGCCGCGAAGCTGGACGCGCTGCTCGGCACCACCCAGGAACAGCTCGCGACCGCCACCACCGACGCCGACCGCGCCGCCGAGGTGTTTCGGGCGACCGCGGCCGCGCCGGGCGTGTTGGCCGCCGCACTCCCCGACACCGAGCTCCCCACCGACGACGTGGACGGCGTGCGGGCCGCGATCGCCGAGGCGGGCGACCGTCGCGGCGCTGGCGAGGGCACGGTGATCACCAAGCTCCAGGCGCTCCAGACCTCGTTGGCCGGCAGCCACGACATCGCGGCGGAACAACACCTCGGCCTGCTCACCGTCACGGTCACCGGCGAGGAGGGCGCGCGGCCGGTCGCGGTCGCGGCGCAGCAGGTCGCCGCCAAGCTCGGCGAGCAGCGCGGCTTCCTTGACGAGCAGTACCAACGAATCTTCGCCGACTACCTGATCCGCGACCTCGCCGAGTGGCTGCGCGGCCAGATCGCGGTCGCCGAGGACCTGTGCACCCGCATGAACGAGGTCCTCAACAGCGCGCAGTCCAGCCAGGGCGTGCACGTCGAGCTGGAGTGGAAGCCGTCGGCGGCGCTCGACGAGGAAACCCGACAGGCACTCGCCCTCGTCCGGATGCCCTACGCCAGCCGGACCCCGGAACAGGACGCGACGCTGCGCCGCGTCTTCACCGAACGCATCGAGGCCGAGCGGGACACGCACTCCAGCGGCTACGCCGAAATCCTGTCCAGGGCGCTGGACTACCGCACCTGGCACTCGTTCACCGTCCGCGTCGGCGACACCGGCCCGGACGGCAACCCCAGGGTGCGCCGGCTGCGCCAGCTGTCCTCCGGCGAGACCCGGCTGGTCTCCTACGTGACCCTGTTCGCCGCGGCGGCCTCCTTCTACGACGCGGTCAGCAGCGCTTCCGAGTCCTTCAACCCGCTCCGCCTGGTTCTGCTTGACGAGGCGTTCGAGCGCCTGGACGACCCCACCATCGCCCGCATGCTCGGCCTCCTCGTCGACCTGGACATGGACTGGGTGATCACCTGGCCGAGCGGCTGGGGCGTGTCGGACAAGATCCCGAGGATGCACATCTTCGACGTCCTGCGCCCCAAGAACGGCCGAGGCGTCGCCTGCACCCAGACGACCTGGGACGGCGCCGCCCTCGACCGAGTGGATCCCTGACCGCTCCCCGAGCCAGGCGCGAAAAGAAAACCGCCAACCGTGCCACAACACACCAGGCTGCGGGTGTTTGTAGGAAGTGGAGTACGAGGAGTTCTGCCGTGAGCAACTCGCCGGGTTGGTTCGGTTCGCCGCCGCGCTGACCGGGGACACCGAGCTTGCCCAGGATCTGGTGCAGGACGCACTGATCCGCGCCTATCCCCGCTGGCCCAAGGTGTCCCGCCTGGACCGGCCCGACCTGTACCTCCGCAAGATGGTGGTCAACGGGCACCTGTCCTGGCTGCGGCGCTGGTACCAGCGGTCGGTGCGGTCGAGCCATGACCTGATCGAGGCCGCGCACCCGGTCGCCGCCGACCCGGCGGCGCGCATCGCCGACGCCGGCCACCTCGCCGAGCTGCTCAGCGGGCTGAGCCGACGCCAGCAGGCGGCGATCGTGTTGCGGTACTTCGAGGATCGGGACGACGCCGAGATCGCGCAGGTCCTCGGCTGCGGGCAGGCGACCGTGCGCAGCCATGTCTCACGCGGGCTCTCCGCGCTCCGGATCCGGGCGAAGGCCGAACGAGCGGAGGCTTCATCATGACCGACCACGACTTGCTGCGTGCCGCCCTGACCGAGCGCGCGTCACGCGCGCCGGACCCGGAAGTGGTGCTGGCCAACACAACCATCGGCATCCGAAGGGCGCGGTCCCGACGCAGGGCGACCGCGGTGGCCGGCACGGTCGCCATCGCCACCGCCGCGATCGCCGCCGGCGTGATGGTCCTGGACCGGCAGGGCCCGACCCAGTCGGCTCACCAGGTCCAGCCCGCGACCGCGCCGACCCAGCAGTCGTCGACCGCGCGGCAGGCCTCGCCGGGCCAACAGCTGCCGACAAAGCCGAGCGTCAGCGCCACGCTGCCGTTCACCTTCACCGCCCCGGCCGGCTTCCGGTGGGACAACTGGAGCGTGACCCCCTCGGCTTCGATGGTGGACCTCCGCAACGGCACCAGCCAGGTCAACGCGCTGCTCACGCCGACAGCTCCCCGGCAGGGCGGCCATCAGGGGAACGCGCAGCCGACGACCGTGCGCGGCAGCCAGGCAGAGCTCCGCCAGCTGACGCCGGCGTCAGGCGGACCGGTGACCGTACAGCTGGTCTGGCAACCCGCGCCGGGCACGTGGATCACGGTGACCTCGTCCTCGGCAGAGCTGGCCAGGTCCGTCGCGGACTCCATCACCCTGACGCCGTCGGACCCGCCAGAGGCGGGCGCGGTGGCCAGCCTGCCGGCGGGCCTCGCCGTGTCCTACTGGGGTCGCGGCAACGCTGGCATGACCACGGTGATGATCGGCCCGGACGAGTTCGCCGACAAGACGATGTGCGCGACCCTGAACTTCCGGTCAGGCACGGCCCCGAACGAGGTCACCACCTCCGGCCAGGGCCAGCGGGCCCCGCTCAGCGCGCCGGACGCGGACGGCGTTCGGCACACCCCGGACGGGCGCATCCTGGTGCGCCAGCTCGACCAGAACCACTGGGCGCAGGCGTCGCTCGGCACCTCGGCGGTCACCGCGGCCCAGCTACGCGACATCATCCTGGCCGCGTCCGCGCACTGAGCCACCACACCCACCGAACCACCACACACTGCCGGCCACCGGGCACCAGCCCGGTGGCCGGCAGCGCGCTGTCCGCCGCCAGTGGCCGTCCCACCGCACCGGGGTCCGCCGTCACCCGCCCCAGCGAAACAAGTCAGACACACCACCCACAACACCCATATGTACCAGCAAAATCCGACCCTATGCACAAGGCTTATGTGCCTGAGGGCAACTACCGACGTACGGAGGGTTATGGACCGGTTATCGCGCGACTAGTTTCCGGTCTCACCCTGCTGCTTTGTCGGAAGGAATCCCATGCCCACGAAACGCCGAAGGGGCGCGTTCACGACGGTCCTCGCGGCCGTCGCCGCCAGCGCGCTTCTCCTGCTGCAACAGACGGGTGCCCAGTCCACCCCAACGGCGCAGCCGGCCGCCAGGTCCGCGTCGGCCAACTACGTGTACCGCGTGCCGAACGCGTCGGGCGCGGCGCAGCAACTGTTCGCCGCCGGCTTCGACGTGCTCGAACAGCGCCAGGGCGCGGACCTGTTCGTGCTCGGCCCCAGCGCGGCCGGGGATCGCCTGCGGCAGAAGGGTTTCAGCCCGACCGTCGAGAAGGTGCTGCCCGCGCCGGCGTGGACCCCGCCCGCTCCGAGGTCCGACAACACCAAGCGGCGCCCTGCCGACGTGACCGAGACCTACTACGGCGGCTACCACACCGTGAACGCGCAGTACGCGCACCTGGACCAGGTCGCGTCGCAGCACCCCGACCTGGCCACCAACGTCACCTATGGCCAGTCGTGGCTACAGTCCCAGGGCCAGGCCGGCTACGACCTGCGGGCCATCTGCATCACCAAGAAGCAGTCGGGTGACTGCGCGCAGAGCCCGAACTCGGCCAAGCCCAGGTTCTTCCTGATGAGCCAGATCCACGCGCGCGAGATCACCACCGGCGACGTGTCGTGGCGCTGGATCGACTACCTGGTCAACGGCTACGGCAGCGACAGCGCCGTCACCAACCTGCTCGACACCACCGAGATGTGGGTCGTGCCGGTCGCAAACCCGGACGGCGTCGACATCGTGCAGCAGGGCGGCGACTCGCCGAACCTGCAACGCAAGAACGCCGACTACACCCACGGCAGCAACTGCGACTTCAGCGGCCAGACCGGCGTCGACCTGAACCGCAACGCTGGCACGCACTGGGACACCACCGGCATCTCGCACGACGCGTGCAGCGAGGTCTACGACGGCCCGAAGGCCGACTCCGAGGTGGAGAACAGCTCGCTCGAGGCCCTGTTCCGCCATCTCTACCCGGCGACGCGCGGCACCGGCAACTCCGCGCCCGCCCCGGTGACCACCAAGGGCGTCATGATCACCATGCACAGCGACGCCAGCATGGTGCTGTTCCCGTGGAACTACAACTACGCCGTGCACACCGGCAACGACACCGCACTGCGCGCGATGGCCCGCGACATGGGCGGCATCACCGGCTACCAGTACGGCCAGGCCGGCGAGATCCTCTACAACGCCTCCGGCGGCACCGACGACTGGACCTACGACAAGCTCGGCGTCGCGAGCTTCACCATCGAGGTCGGCGACAACACCGGCCAGGGCTGCGACGGCTTCCTGCCGTCCTACTCCTGCCAGGACAGCCTGTTCTGGCCGAAGATGCAGCCCGCCCTCCTCTACGCGGCCCAGCACGCCGCCTCTCCCTACACGACCAGGTAGCCGCACAACCGTTGTGGGGCCACGCGCCGGCACCCTGCCCGGCGCGTGGCCCCACGACGCGTCCGCCCAGTTTCGGTCGCCAGGCTCGTCGGCCGGGACCGGCCAGGTCTCTTGCGCGAGGCCACACTTCCGCCGTCCGGCGCCCTGCCCAAGGGCGGACACTGGACCGTCTCCGCAACCGCCTCGTCGTCCGCGACGAGGATCCTTGCCGACGACGGACTGGAACCGCGCATGCCACCCAAGGGTCAACACAGTCAGGGCACCAGGTTCGCGCCGTACAACCTGCGGACTCGGCCGCCCGGTCCGCCGCCGCAGCACCAGCCGATGGGACCGGCCGCCCCGCCGCAGCACCCGCCCGCGGGCCAGCCCGCCCCGCAGCACCCGCCGTTCGGCCAGGGCGGGCCGTCCAACTCGCCGTTCGGCCAGGGTGGGCCCTCGCAGCAGCACTCCGGGTTCGGCCATGGCGGGCCGTCCCAACCCGTGCCGGTGAGTCAGACGGCCTTGGCCCTGAACTCCTCGATGACGGGGCTGCAACCGCACGTTCAGAACGCGACCACCCTGACGTCGAGCGTCGCCAACCACGTCGGGCCCACCTCACAGCAGGTCGCCACCGTGCCGAGCACCACGAAGCCACCACTGGGTTCCGTCGCCCCCGCCCCGCAGTCCGGGAAGGACCCGTACTTCCACTCGACGCCACCGGCGAGCCTGCCCTCGCCCGATGCCCCGAACCGCGTGCCAGGTGCCCCCAAGGGCCAGCTCGGGGACTACTTCTCCACCAAGCACCACGACCAGCAGCAGATGGACCGGCCACCCACGCCGACCCACTACGCGAACAGCGCGCTCTACGACCAGCAGGGCAACAAGATCAGCAATGACGGCTACTGGCAGAGCGGAGCCCAGACCGCGGCCGAGAAGGCGATGCCCTTCCCCAACGGCATGAACGCCTCACACACCGAGCACCGCATCATGCGCGCACCGGAGTACGCGAACCTCGGCCCAGGACAGACACTGCGCGTCGACGGCATCTATCCGCCGTGCCCCAACTGCTCGAAAGCCATGCAGGACAAGGCGACAGCGAGTGGCGGCAAGGTGCGGTACACCTGGGTGGACCAGACGACGGGCGAACCGAAGAAGTGGGAGACGCAGTGATGGGCGACCGAGAAGCGGCCGACCCGAACGGCCCGGCCAGGTGCGCGCGAGCCGTGGCGGCCAGCTCGCCGGATGACGCCCTCGCGTTCGTCGCGTTCGCCGAGACGGCGGATGGTGACGGGTGGGGCATTGTCATCCAGGCCACGCGCGGCGAGTTCACCGAGCAGGACCGCAGGCTCGGCATGGACACCTACAGCGTGAGCAACGAACACGGCGCCAGCGTGTACGGCGGGGTGCGCGCCTGCGCGGTGGACGGGGACGTGCTGCGGTTGGCGCTCACGCGGGACGCGGCCGAGCAGCTGGGCGTCGAGCAGGACGTCGAGATCCAGCTGCCGGCCGGTGCCGGCGCGGCTGCTCGGCTGCGTGCGGAGCTCGCCGTGGTGCTGACCAGGAGCCGCGCCGAGGAGATCCCGCAGCTGGACCTGCCGCCCCTCCACCCTCCGATCAGCGGAACGCTCTGACCCGGTTCGCGACCGCGTCGTTCCGGCTCACCCACCCCCGCAGACCCAGGCACTTGACGGGAACGAGCACGGCCAACTAATCTCTCAGCAGCTAAGAGATTCACCAAGCGAGTCACTTAGCACGCGAGGTAGTTGCCCGATTCCCGAAAGGAACACCGCGATGAACACCACGCACACCGTCACCGAGGCCGTCCGCGTCCAGGCCCACTACGGCGTCACCAAGAAGCTCGGCAACTGGACCGACGCCAACGCCTTCGAGGTCAAGGCCCGTCGGGGACACGCCGTCCTGGACCTCCGCTCCCCGCAGATCCCGGACGGCGACATCGAGGTCCGCGTCGACCTCGACCACGGCATGCTCAAGCTCCTGGTGCCAGAAGGCGCGGTCATCGACCACTGGGACCTCACGATCATCGGCCGCGGCCGGGTCAAGGACTGGACCGGTCAGGCCGCCGTCGACGGCCGCCGCATCCACATCACCGGCGAGGTCCGGCACGGCGAGATCCGCGTGCACCGGGGCGGCATCGCCATGCTCTCCGCGATGTTCTCCCGCAACTACGTCAACGACGTCCGCCGCGCCCACGCCGACGGCACCTTCCCCACCGTCGACGACCCCAGCCGCATCGCCTGAGTCGCACCGCAAACACCGACGACCCGGCACCACCGGTGCCGGATCGTCGGTGTGCTTCCGCAGTCGCCGTCAGCCTGCGGCGGCCCAACCGGCCAGCATCTGATACGCGATGGACGTGTGCATCGGCAGCCACAGCCCGGGAATCCGGCCGTCCGCGTCCAACGCGGCACGCACCTGGGACCGGTGCACCCACCGCGCGTCCTCGATCTCGCCGTCGGCCGCGTGCAATGGCGCGGACCGGTCCGCGATGGCCGCGAACCCGACCATGATCGACCGGGGGAACGGCCATGGCTGGCTGCCGAGATACCGCACGGCGTGCACGGCGACCCCGACCTCCTCGGCGACCTCCCGCTCGACGCACGCCTCCAGCGACTCGCCCGCCTCGACGAACCCGGCCAGCACCGAGTACCGCTCCGGCGGCCACACGGGCTGCCTGGCCAACAGGACATGCTCCCCGTTGGCGCCCTCGCCGTCGTGCACGAGGCAGATCACGGCCGCGTCCGTGCGGGGATACTCCTCCCGCCCGCAGCCGGTGCACTGCCGCACCCAGCCCGACCTGGCCGACTCCGTGCGGGACCCGCACACCGCGCAGAACCCGGCGTGCCGGTGCCAGTTGAACAACGAGACGGCCGTGGTCAACAGCCCGGCATCCGTCGCGTCGAGCAACGCGCCGATCGCCCGCAGGTCCCGCCAGTCCTCGGAAACCTGGTCGGGCGAGGCCAGCACGGCCCAGTACGCCACGCCGTCCTGCTCGCCCAACAGCAACGCGTCCGCCGGCGGCGCTTCGCCGACAGTCGGCGCCGACCGGTAGACCAGCGAGACGCCGTCGGGCCCGAGCGGCGTGCGCCCCGCCGCGTCGACCACGATCACCCGAGCGCTTGGCCACAGCTCCCGGACGCGCTCCTCGTCGTCCCGCAACGGTTCCCGTCTGTCCACAGTGGACCTTGATAACGCGGGCAGATCCAGCATCTGGAAGTCCGCCTCCGTGGACGTCGCCACGAGCTCGTCCGAGCCGAGCACGCGGTCCGTCACGGCGTGGTGCTCCGTCAAGGCAGTGTCACTCCCCCGAGCGCACGCAGCTGCGGCGCGAGCCGCTCGGCGTCACCGACCACGATGCCGGTGTACGCCGACGGCGCGAAGAACTCCAACGCGGCCTGCGCGACCTGCTCCACCGTGACCGCGGCCAGCCGCTCTGGGTGCGCCCGCAGCCAGTCCGACCCGAGGCCGACACCGGCGAGGCTCAGCAGGAACGACGCCAGCCCGCCCTGCGAGGACGTCGCGGTGAGCAGCGACCCGATGGCGTATCGACGGGCGGTGTCCACCTCCGCCTCGCTCGGCGGAACCAGCGCGAGGCGACCGAGCTCGTACCTGGTCTCCAACAGCGCGGCCGCGGTAACCTCGCTGGCGGTGTCGGCGTCGATCAGCAGCGTCGCGCCGGTCGCGGTGAACTCGGGATAGGACCGCGCGCTGTAGGTGTATCCCTTGTCCTCGCGGATGTTCTCCACCAGACGCGAGGAGAAGAATCCGCCGAAGATCATGTTCGCCAGCTGGAGCGCGGGATACCTGGCGTCCGTGCGCGGAATCGACTGCGCGGACAGGCGAATCTGCGACTGCACGGCGCCGGGCCGGTGCACCAGCAGCAGATCGCCGCCGGCCAACGGCGGCAACGCGGGCAGCTCGGCGGCACTGCCCTCGCCGACCCACCCCGCCAACGCCGCGGCCACCTTGGCGACGGCCGTGTCCGGGTCGACGTCGCCGACCAACACCAGCACCGAACCGCGCGGCAGCACCGCACCCCGGTGCAGCGCGCGCACCTCCTCGGCCGTCACCTGCGCGACCTCGTCGGCCTCCGGCATCTCCTTGGCGAACGGGTGGTCGCCGTAACGGTGCCGCTGCAACGCCTCCCGCGCGATCACCGACGGCTGCGAGCGCGCCATCGCGATGCGCTCCGCCAGCCGCTCGCGCTCGCGGGCGACCTCGTCCTCCGCGTACACGGCCCCGGTGAGGGCGTCCGCGAGCACGTCCAACAGCGTGTCGAGACCGGACGCGAGGGCGTTGCCGCCGATGCTCAGCCGCTCGGGGTCGACCGCGGCGTCGAGGTCGCCGCCGACCAGCGCGATGTCGGTGTCCATCTGCACCCGGCTGCGTCGCTGCGTGCCGGTGAGCAGCGTGTTGGCCAGCACCTCGGCCCGCGCCGCGTGCAGCGGGTCCTCCGACACCGACTTCGTGGCGGCGAACGGCACCCGCACCCGCAGTTCCACGACGGGCACCGAGGACCGCCGCACGGCGATCACCCTAAGCCCGTTGGGCAATACGGTGTCCACAGTGGACAGTTCGGCCGCCGGACGCTGCACGCCGAGCGGCGGCAGCTGCCTCGGGCCGAGCGCGGTGCGGCCGATCTCCTCGGCGGTGCGGTGGGTCGACAGGCTCATTCGGCACCTCCGGCCGGCAGCACGGTCAGCACGGCGCGCGAGTCGGGCCGCAGCGCCTTGGCGGCGGCGGCCACGTCGTTCGCGGTCACCGCGGCGATCCGTTCCGGCAGTTCGTAGATCAGTTCGGCGCGACCGAACAGCAACTCGGCCGAGCCGAGGCCGAGCGTCCGGCTCGTCACCCTGTCGTGCTCCTTGTGCAGCCCGGCGACCCACCGGACGGTGACCCTGGCCAGCTCCTCCTGGGTCGGCGGCTGCTCGGCGAGCCGTTGCAGCTCCTCGTCGATCACGGCGAGCAGCTGGTCGGAGGTCACCTCGGGCGAGTGCACCGCGGTGATGGTGAAGGTGTCGGGATCGCGCGCCTCCAGCGGACCGAACAGCCCGCACCCGGCGTTGACGTCGGTGACCAGCGCGTCCCGGTGCACCAGCCGCTGCTGGAGCCGCGAGCCGTCGCCGTCGGTCAGCACGCCGGCGAGCACCAGGTAGGCGAGGTAGCCGTCCAGGTCGGACATCGGGTCGGGCACGCGGTAGCCGATCGCGATGGCGGGCAGCGGGGCGTGCGGGTCGGCGTGCTCCGCGCGCAGCTGGCCCTGCGGCGGCGGCTCGGCGAAGGACGGGCGGGTCGGCACCGGCCTAGCCGGCACGTCGCCGAAGTGCCGCTCGACGAGCTCCCGCGCGGTGTCCACCTCGAAGTCGCCAGCGACGGTGAGCACCGCGTTGCCCGGCGCGTAGTAGGTGTCGAAGAACGCGGCGCAGTCCTCCACGGTGGCCTGCTCAAGGTCGGTGAAGTCGCCGTAACCGTTGTGCGCGTTGGGGAAGGTCTGGAACAGCACCGGAGGGAGCACGATCCACGGGAACCCGCCGTACGGCCGGTTCAGCACGTTGAGCCTGATCTCCTCCTTCACCACGTCGATCTGGTTGCGGAGGTTCTCCTCGGTGATCTTCGGGGCCCGCATCCGGTCGGCTTCCAGGAACAGCGCCCGCTCAAGGGCCGCCGACGGCAGCACCTCGTAGTAGTCGGTGTAGTCCGGGTGCGTCGAGCCGTTGAACGTGCCGCCGGAGGACTGCACGTGCCGGAAGTGGGCGAGCTTCTCCAGGCTCTCGCTGCCCTGGAACATCAGATGCTCGAACAGGTGCGCGAAGCCGGTCCGGCCCTCCGGTTCGGAGCGGAACCCCACGTCGTAGTGCACGCTCACGCCGACAACAGGCGCGCTGGAGTCGGGGGCGAGCACCACACGGAGGCCGTTGCTTAGCGTGAACCTGTGCAGTTCGGGTGCGGCCATGTTGGCAGCCTACGACGTGCGCCGTTCCACCTCGCAGGGATGGGGCGTGGCCGACAGTTGCTACGCCCGAAGCGAACGCAGGTGGCCCGCCTGCGCGAGGACGCCGTCGAGCGCGCTGAGCAACGCGGGGAAGTGCACGGCGAACCTGCGCAGGTCGGCGGAGTGCTGTGCCTCGCCGAACCAGTACAGCCCCGGCGCGCCGTCGGCGTCGGCGTCCACCTCGGCGAAGGTGGCCAGCCACCGGTCGGTCGCGCCGAGCACCACCGCGTAGGGCAGCGAGCGGGAGAACACCAGCTCCCGGTCCGCCTCGGGCAGGTCGGTCGGCATCGCCCGATAGAGGTAGTCGCGCACGCCCTTGACCTGTGCCAGCAGGGCGCTGCCGCGCTTGGTGCGGGCCGGCATCCAGCGGGCGCCGAGCAGCAGCGCGACGCCGAGCACCGCGGCGGCCAGCCCGAACAGCGCGCCCCCGATAGTCAGCGCTAGCGCCACGGTCGCGGCGACGCCGAGCCCGGCGAGCACCGCGCCCGCCCACCACAGCGGGGTGCGGCGCGCGTCGGGGCGGCGCCCGAACCAGCCCTTGGCGACGACGTCGGTGTAGAGCTCCTCGCGCGCCTGCGCCAGGTCGACCTGGGTGGTGCGCAGCTCGGACAGCAGCACGGCCTGCGTCTCACCGGGCAGCAGCGCCTGGTAGACAGCCCGCTCGTAGCCGGCGAGGGCCTGGTCGACCGGGTTGCGCCGCACGATGCGCCAGTCCAGCACGCCGCCAGCGCCGCCGATCTCCTCGATCCACAGGTAGTTGCGCACCGCGAGGTCGATGACGGTCGCGGTGACGTCGACGACGTCGACGTGCTCGTCGACCAGCGTGCCGACCTGGCCGGGCAGCACGCCGTCCGGGGACGCGAAGGCGACGTGGTCGTCGGCGGTGCGCACCAGCACGTTGACGGGGCCGACCTCGGCGGTGAGCGCGCGGCCGTCCCTGGCCCGCGCCCGCCCGAGCAGCACGAGGCCGACGATCAGCAGCAGCACGACGAGGCCGAGCGCGGCGCCGGTGGCCGGGGTCAGCGCGAAGGCGCTGGCCAGGTCGGACACGTCGGCGAGCTTGGCGTTGACCGGCACGCTGCCCAGCGGCAGGCCGACGGAGAAGTCGATGCGCTCGCCGACCCGCAGCGTGATCACGCTGGCCCTGGCGGCCTGCGCCTCGGACACGCTGGCGAAGCTGCACCCGTGCACGGATCCCGGCGGACCGGACAGGCAGGTGACGGACTTGGGCTGGCTCGGCGCGATCAGCGAGACGGTGACGGTGTCGAACCGGGTGTCCCAGCCGCCAGCGACCTGCCAGCGCACCTCCTGCCGGTCGCCCATGTCCGCGACCGTGCCGTCAACTGTGTAGGTGATCGTCGATGCGCCCGAATTGAGGGAAACATCGAATTCGTCCGAGGTCGCCGACGCGGTGCCGCTGCCCTGCACCGACGCGTTGCTGACGGTGAACACGCGGTCGACGCTCGTGCCGACGGGGAGCCGCAGCGGCATCGCGCGGTGCACCGTCTTGCCCTGCGGGACGGAGATCAGCTCGGTGACGGTGAGCTTGCCGTCGCGTTCCACCTTGAGCCGGATCTCGCTGTTCAGCGAGTCGGGCAGCCCCGACGTGCCGGTGATCGTCGGCACCGAGCCGGACGGCACCGGCAACGGCGGCGCCTGCGGGCCGTCGCCAACGGCCGCGCCGGCCGAGCCACCACCGAAGCCAAGCGCCACGCCGGCCAGCACGATGGTCGCGGCGGTGCGTGCCCCCCAGTTTTTCAACACGGCAGCGGAGAATAGCGGAGCACGCTTATGCTTTTGAGCCGAATGAGCTAAGGCGATCTTTTGGGGGATCCGACAGATGACGCAACCGCCACCGCCAGGTGGGTGGCCGCCGCCTCGCCCGGTCGGCCCACCGCCGGAACGCGCGCCATTCGGGTCCAACCAGCCGCCGCCCGGCGGCATGCCGCCGGGCCAGCGCCCCGGCTGGCCGCAGCAGGGACCACAGCAGGGACCGCCGCAAGGCCCGCAGGGACCTCGGCAAGGACCGCCGCAGGGCCCACCCCAGGGTCCGCCGCAGGGACCGCCGTACGGCCAGCGCCCGCAGGGCCCGCCGCCGAACCAGCCGCCGGGTCAACCACCATTCCGAGGCGGCCCGCCGCCGCTGCCCGTCGCGCCGCCGCCGAGGCCGCTCGCCGGCCAGCCTGGCACCGGACCCATGCCGCCGATGCGGCCGCTCGACGCGCCGCCCGGCTGGCCCGCTCCCGGCGCGCCCGGCCCTGGAGCGCCACTGCCCGGCCTCCAGCAGCCCGGCGCGAGCGCGTCCCCGTGGGGTCAGCCGCAGTACAGCCCCTACCCGCCCATGCCGGCGCGGAAGCGCTCGAATGGTCCGATCGTCGCCGTCGTGCTGCTCGCCGTCGTCGTGGTCGGCCTCGGCGTGGTCGGCGCGGTGGCCAGCAACAACCGGTCGCACCGGGTGGCCGACTCCGGGTACAACAACAACTACCCGACCTACTCCTCCACCTCGGACACCGACACCACCGACACCACCGACAACACCACCACGGCAGCCAACCGCACCACGGGCCGGTCGACCACGGGCGGGCGCAGCACCGGTAACCGCACCAGCGACACGGCCACCCCGCCGTCCACCCAGTCGGGCCCCAAGGCCGTGATCGCACTTGGCGACAACCCGTTCAACACCAACCTCGCGGCCATGCAGGCGACCTGCACCCTCCCGCCGTTCAACAACTCGGCCGCCGGCCAGGACACCTACTACCGCGCCGCCCTGCCGTGCCTGGAGAACGCGTGGGCCCCGGTGCTCGCGTCGGTGAACCTGCCCTACACACCGGTGAAGCTCCAGACGATCACCGAGGACGTCTCCACCCCCTGCGGCACCCGCAGCGCCACCAGGGAGACCGCGATGTACTGCGAGGGCGTGATCTACATGACCGCGCCCTACTACTCGGACAACGAGCAGCTCGGCAACGCGGGCGGCAAGTACCTCGGCGTGCTCGCGCACGAGTTCGGACACCACCTCCAGCAGCTCAGCGGGATCCTGTCCGCCTCGGGCCAGGCGGCCTACAACGCGGGCGGCTGGGACACCAACGGCGGCCTTGAGGTGAGCCGCCGCAGGGAGCTCCAGGCGAGCTGCTTCGCGGCGATGTTCATCGCGGCCGTGCAGAACAAGGGCTCGGTGAACGGCACCATCGCGCAGCAGGCCATCGACGACGAGAGCCAGCGCGGCGACTGGCCGCAGTACCCGAGGCGCGACCACGGCACGCCGGACCTGAACAACGCCTGGGTGCACCAGGGCTACCGGACCAACAGCACGCAGCAGTGCAACACCTGGCTGGCCGACTCTGCGCACGTCGCGTAGGACCGTGTCGGACCGTCCCGCGTCCGCCGCCCGGCGGGCCGGGCTGGCGGTGGCGTTGCTGCTCGCGATCCTGGTCAACGTGTGGCTGGTCGGCGAGCCTGGCACGCCCTCGGGGAGCGACGACGCGGCCGTGTCGGCCGACATCGCGCCGAGGGGCGGGGTCGCCAGCGCCCTCGCCGACCACCCGCTGCTGCAGCAGCCGGCCGCCGTGCCGACCGTGGACTGCGAGCTGCCCGCGTTCGGCCAGGACACGGTCGCGCTGACCGCCTACTACCTGGCCACGGTGCGCTGCCTCGACCAGGTGTGGGAGCCCGTGCTGCTGGCCGCGGCCCTGCCGTTCGAACCGCCCGCGGTGGACATCTCCGCCGAGCTGAAGGCGAGCCCGTGCGGCGCGGCGCCGAATCCGCAGGACGCGGTCGCCTACTACTGCGGGCTCAACCACACGATCTACCTGCCGATCGACCAGCTGCTCGCCAACGGCGGCGACGAGCCCGCCAGCCACCTCGCGACGCTGAGCCACGAGTACGGGCACCACGTGCAGCGGCTGTCCGGCCTGCTCGGCGCCGCCGACGCCGTGATGGTCAAGGCGGGCCTGCGGAGCGCGCCCGGCCTTGAGATGTCCCGCCGCGTGGAACTCCAGGCCGACTGCTTCGCCGGCATGTTCCTGCACGCGGCGAGCGGTAGCGCCTCGATCGACGCGTCCCTTGCCGAGGCCGCCGAGGAGGACTTCAACAACGCGGCCGAGGAGCCCGTCGGCGACAACACGCACGGCAGCGCGACCAGCCAGGGCCGCTGGGCGGACAACGGCTACCGGACGGGCAGCACCGACTCCTGCAACACGTTCGCCGCGGCCCCCGACGAGGTCCTCTGACCGCTCACTGGGGTCGCGGGAAGCCGCCGGTTCACGGCCGGTCGGGGATCCGCGTCTGACCGCTGACTGGGGTCGCTGTCCTCTGACCGCTCACTGGGGACGCGGGAAGCCACCGGTTCACGGCCGGTCGGGGATCCGCGTCTGACCGCTGACTGGGGTCGCTGTCGCCTGACCGCTCACTGGGGACGCGGGAAGCCGTCGGTCCCCTGGCCGGTCTGGGATCCGCTCAGCCCGGCCAACTCGGCCGAGACCTCCTCGACCGAGGCCTTTTCGGCCGCCTCCGCCTCGGCGGCATCGATCGGCGCGGCGTTGATCGGCGGGGCGGGCGCGAACTCGAACGGCGCCGGCGCGACCGCCGCCGGTTCCGCTGCCGCGACGGCCTCGGTCGGTTTCGGCGCGGTGTCATCCCCGGTCGGTGTCGCGGCACGCGCGGCCAGGTCGCGGCGGCGGCCTACCGCGACGGCGTAGCTCGCCCCGGCGAGCGCGCTCAGGCACAGCAGCAGCGCGCTCAGCCGCCGGTGCAGGTTGACCGCGGTCGGGCGGCTGTCGGCCGTCTCCACCTGGAACTGCCCGTCGGTGTTCGACGGCAGCAGCACGTCGACGACCTCGCCCTTGCGGTGTCCGCAGCCGTTGAGCCGCGCCTGCCTGACGTCGTTGCCGAGCTTGAGCTCGACGGTGTCGTAGGCGTTCGCGCCCTCGCACGGGGCCGGGGTCACCACCGTGGCGCTGACCGGCTGGCCGCCGTCGGTCGTCGACGCGCCCGATGACGGCCACCATGCGGCGGCCGCAGCGCCGATTCCCGCCAGTCCGACGACCAGCAGGATCAGCAACCACCGCTCGGGGCCACGCTGAACCGCCACGAGATGGATAGTCGCAGACGTCGTCAAGCCCTGTCCCGCCGGTATCCGCCCCGATCTGCTGAGCGATGCCTTAAGGCTACGGCGCGTGGTCGACGATCCCGACCGCGCTGGCCGCAGAATGGAGGCGTGTCGACCGCTGCCAGGGTCCTGGTGATCGAAGACGCCGAGGCAATCGGCGCCGCAGTGCACGCCGCCCTCCGCGACGCCGGCTACCAGGTGTTGCTGCGGCCGGACGGCCGCGAGCTCGAGGCGGACATCGCGAGGTTCCGGCCGGACCTGGTGGTGCTCGACGTGATGCTGCCCGGCCGCGACGGCTTCGCGCTGCTGGAGGTCGTGCGCCGCTCCAGCGGGGCCGGTGTGTTGATGCTCACGGCCCGCGACGGCGTCTCCGACCGGCTGCGCGGCCTCGACGGCGGGGCCGACGACTACCTGGTGAAGCCGTTCGTGCTCGCCGAGCTGGTGGCCAGGGTGACCGCCGTGCTGCGCAGGCTGGGACGCACCCCGTCGACCGTGCAGATCGGCGACCTCGTGGTGGACGCCGACTCCGGCGTGGTGGTGCGCGGGCAGGCGCAGATCGACCTGACGGCGACCGAGCTGCGGCTGCTGCGGTACCTCGCCGCGCAACGCGGCCGCGTGGTCGGCAAGACCCAGATCCTGACCGCGGTGTGGGGCTACGAGGACTACGACCCCAACCTGGTCGAGGTGCACGTCAGCGCGCTGCGCAGGAAGCTGGAGGAACACGGGCCGAGGCTGCTGCACACCGTGCGGGGCCTCGGGTACGTGTTGCGCGCGGGCGAGTCGTGACCAACGGTGGCTCGGTCGTGGCCAGGCTGCGCACGGTGTCGCTGCGCCGCAGGGTGACGCTGGCCGCGATCGGCGTGCTGTGCGTCGTGCTGATCGCGGTGCTGATTGTGGTGGACGCGCTGTTCACCGCAGAGAGCCGCAAGGACCAGAACGCGATCCTGGCGGACCGGGTGGCGATCGCCCAGCAGCTCGCGAGGAACGTCAACGTCACCCCGGAGAACTACATCAAGGACCTGAACAGCCGGGGCATCCAGGCGCAGGTGGTGACCAAGGCAGGCGCCGTGTTCGGCGCGGTGCCGGAGAAGGTCGACGGGCTCAGCGAGCGGCAGGTCAAGCTGACCACGCCGAACAACAAGCTCCTCAACGGCGCGACGGTCACGCTGTCGGCGGACACCAGGGTGCTCGCCGCAGCGCAGATCCGGCTGCGCAGGCTGCTGGTCCTCGTCGGGTTCGCCGCGCTGGCGCTGACGGCGGTCGTGCTGGTCGGCGTGGTGCGCTACGCGCTGTCCCCGCTCGACGCGATGACCAGGCTGGCGAGGTCGATCGCGAGCGGGCACCGGGGCAACCGGCTCAGCCCGGCGCGCACCGACACGGAGCTCGGCCGCACCGCGGCCGCGTTCGACGACATGTTGGACGCGTTGGAGGGCGCGGAGACGCAGGCGCGGCAGGCCGAGGCGGCGTCCAAGATGTCCGAGGAACGCACCAGGCGGTTCGTCGCCGACGCCGCGCACGAGCTGCGCACCCCGATCGCCGGGGTGCAGGCCATCGCCGAGGCGACCGTGCAGGCCGGCCCCGAGGTCGACCCCGAGGAGCGGGAGCGCATGCACCTGCTGCTGGTGCGGGAGGCGCGGCGGGCCGGGCGGCTGGTGGACGACCTGCTGGCGCTGGCCAGGATCGACGCGGGCATCGACGTCAACCGCGAGCCCGTCGACCTGCTGGCGCTGGCCAGGGCCGAGGTCGAGCGTACCAGGCTGCTGGCTGCGGACTTCGACATCGACGTGGACGAGGCGTCCGTGCCGGTGCTGGTGCTCGGCGATCCGCAGCGGCTGGCGCAGGTGCTGGCGAACCTGGTGAACAACGCACGGCAGGCCGCCGGGTCGTCCGGGCGGGTGCGGCTGCGGTCGGGGCTGACCCCGGCGCACCAGGCCGAGCTGGTGGTCGCCGACAACGGGCCTGGCGTGCCGGCGGCCGACCGGGACCGGATCTTCGACCGGCTGGTGCGGCTGGACGTCTCGCGCGGCCAGAACTCCGGGGGTTCCGGGCTCGGCCTGGCGATCGCGCGCGGGTTCGTCCGGGCGCACGGCGGCGAGCTGCGCTGCGTCGCCCCGCCGGAGGACGAACCTGGCGCCGTGTTCCAGCTGGTGCTACCGGTGGTCGACCAGCCGACGGTGCCGTTCTCGACGGTGTCGCCACCGCCCTACCCCGCAGGCTGAGCCGGATCTCCCCCGCAAGAGGGACACGTCTCTGCCCTGCCGGGGAGGCCCGGCCCCGCCCGGCTCGGCGATGGTGCTCGACATGACGACGAAGCAGCTCAGGACGGCGCGTCCAGAGGCGTCCCGCGACACGCCTGCGCCGACGAACCGCCTGGCGCTCGCGGCGCTGGTCCTGGTCGCCGCGTACGCGGCGCTGCGGTGCTACTGGCAGCTCGGACACCAGCCGGCGCGGCTGTCGCCGATCGGCACCGACCTCGTCGCCGTCACCGGCTGGGGAGCCGTCGGCCTGTGTGTGGCCGCCGCGCTGACGGCGCTCGCGTTGCTGACGGCGCGGCCGACCGGGGTCGGTCGGCGGCTGCTGCTCGGCGCGGCGGCGGTGCTCAGCGCCGCGCTGGTCGTGTCGGGCGCGCTGCTGCTGCTCGACGTGGTCGGCGGCATCCTGCCCGGCCTGGGCCTCTCGTTCTTCCCGCTCGGCGCGCTGAGCAGGGCCGCGTGCGTCGGCTCTGGCGTGCTGCTCGGGCTGGCCGCGCGGTCGTCCCTGCGGCGGTCCCGCGCGGCCTGCGGCCGGTGCGGCCGCACCGGGGCCTGGACGCGGCTGGCGCACACGCCTGGCTGGGCGTTCCTGGCGGCCTATCTCGGGATCGCGGGCTGCCTGGTGCGGATCGTCGCCCAGCTGTGCGTCGGCTTCGGCAACAGCCCCATGGCGCGCGGCACGTCCGCGATGCTGTTCGAGGTCGGCTTCGTGCTCGGCGGCACGCTCCTGCCGCTGGCCCTGGTGCACGGCTGGGGCAGGGTCTGGCCGCGCTGGGTGCTGGGGCTCGCCGGACGCCGGGTGCCGCGCCTGCTCGTGCTCGGCCCTGCGGTCGCGGTCTCCGGGGGCCTGGTGGTCTATTTCGGGCTGATGCTGGTGGAGATGATCGGCATGCGGCTGCGCGGCGAGAACCCGTTCCCGCCGTCCGGCGGCCTCGACCTGCCCGAGGTGTTCTTCTGGTTCGCGGTGCCCGGCTACCTGCTCTGGGGCGTCGGCATGGCCGTCGCCGCCCTGGCCTACGCCCGCCGCACCCGCCCGGCGTGCCGGCGCTGCGGACGCGGCTGACGCCCGAGGTCAGCCCTCCGCGACCGGGCTCGCCTTGCGGACGTAGAGCAGCCGGTCGCCCGCCTCGATCGCGTCGGCCTCGGCGGCGTCCATCCGGTAGAGCGTGCCGTCGCGGACCACGCCGAGCACGATGTCCGACAGGTGCCGTGGCGACCCGCCGACCTCGGTCGGCTCCACGTCTCGCTCGGCGATCGCCAGGCCGGCCTCCGGGGTCAGCAGGTCCTCGACCATGTCGACCACGGACGGCGCGGTGGTGGCCATGCCGAGCAGCCGGCCCGCCGTCTCGCTGGAGACCACCACGGAGTCCGCGCCGGACTGGCGCAGCAGGTGTACGTTCTCCGCCTCCCGCACGGACGCCACGATGTGCGCGTCCGGCGCGAGCTCCCGCGCGGTGAGCGTGACCAGCACGGCCGTGTCGTCCCGGTTCGCCGCGACCACGACGGCCTTGGCCCTCGGCACGCCGGCCACCCGCAGCACGTCGTTGCGGGTGCCGGAGCCGTGCACGGTCACCAGGCCGATGGCGGACGCGGCGTCCAGCATGTCCTGCTCGGGGTCGACCACCACGATCCGTTCCGGGGCGGTGCCGTCGGCAAGCATGGTGTTCACCGCCGACCTGCCCTTGGTCCCGTAGCCGACGACAACCACGTGGTCGCGCACCCTGGTCCTCCACTTCTGGATCCGAAACGCCTGCCGGGACCGCTCGGTGAGCACCTCGAGGGTGGTGCCGACCAGCACGATGAGGAACAACACCCGCAGCGGGGTGATCACCAGGACGTTCACCAGCCGCGCCGACGCGGTGACCGGCACGATGTCGCCGTAGCCGGTCGTGGACAGCGACACGGTGGCGTAGTAGACGCAGTCCAGCAGGGACATGCCGTCGCCGTTGTTGTCCCGGTAGCCGGCGCGGTCCAGGTAGACGGCGAGGACGGCGGCGACCAGCAGCAGCGCGGCGATCGCCACCCTGCGCAGGATCGACCGGACCGGGCTGCTGCGGATCTCGGGCATCCTGACGACGCCGACGAGGTCGTGATCGGACCGCTCGGCCTGGTTCGGCCGCCAGTTCAAGGTCGCCACGTCGCTGTCACTGTCCCCGTTCGGTTCGGCTCGCGAGCCGCCGCCACAGCCCCGCGGCGGCCTCGGCGCCACGCAGCAGCACCGGCAGCACGACGCGCTCGTTCGGCGCGTGGATTCGATCATCGGGCAAGGTCGCGCCGAAGTAGACGATCGGCACGCCGAGCGCGGCGTGCAGCAGCGCGGCCGGCCCGGACCCTCCGGTGCGGCTGAACCTGATCGGCTGGTCGAAGGCGTCCGCAAGGGCCTCCTGGACGGCCCGGTTCGCCGGGTGCTCGACGTCGACCGCGTACGGCGGCACCCCGTCGCCGCGCAGCCGCACCTCGGCCAGGATGCCGTGCGGGGTGTGCTCGGCGACGAACTCGCGCAGCGCCGCGCCGATCAGCTCGGGGCGCTGGTCCGGCACGAGCCGGAAGGACAGCTTGGCGGTGGCGTCCGCCGGCACGATGGTCTTGACGCCGGGGCCGGTGTAGCCGGCGTGCAGCCCGTTCACCTCGGCGGTCGGCCGCACCCAGACGCGTTCCAGGGTGGTCCAGCCGGCCTCGCCGACCGTCGCCCGAGCGCCGCCTGCCGTGTCGGCCAGCCACGCGGCCTCGTCGAAGGGCAGCGCGGCGTAGCTGGCCCGCTCGGCGTCGGTCGGCGGCCGGACGTCGGCGTAGAAGCCGGGCAGGCGCACGCGGCCGTGCTCGTCGTGCAGGGCGGCGACCAGGCGGGCCAGCGCCGTCGCCGGGTTGGGGACACCGCCGCCCACCCTGCCGGAGTGCACGTCGATCTCGCCGCCGCTGAACACGACCTCGGCGGCGATCACCCCGCGCTGCCCGGTGCACACGGTCGGCGCGTCGCGGTGGAACAGCGGGGTGTCGGTGAAGACGATCAGCTCGCAGTCCAGCTCGTCGGTGTGGTCGGCGAGCAGGGACTTGAGGTTCGGCGAGCCGGTCTCCTCCTCGCCCTCGACCAGGAGCTTGATGGTGACGGCCGGCGCGCCGGCCCCGGTGGCGGCCAGGTGCGCGCGGACGCCGAGCAGGTGCATGGCCACCTGACCCTTGTCGTCGCTCGCGCCCCGGCCGTGCAGCTCGTCGCCGAGCACGGTCGGCTCGAACGGCGGGTGGTGCCAGGCGTCGAGCGGGTCGGCGGGCTGCACGTCGTGGTGGCCGTAGACGAGCACGGTCGGCGCGGCGGGGTCGGCGGCGGGCCAGCACGCGTACACGGCGGGCAGCGCGGGGCCGTCGGCCCAGACCTCGACGGTGGGCCAGCCGTCGCGGCGCAGCGCCTCGGCGAGCCAGTCGGCCGAGCGGCCGACGTCGCCGTGGTGGGCGGGATCCGCGCTGATCGACGGAATCCGCAGCCAGTCGCGCAGCTCGGCGACGAATCCGTCGGCGCGGGCCGCCACCGCGTCCCGTTCGGGATGGTGGCCGCCGAGCGGTGGTGGATCGGCGGGCGCGGCGTCACTGGTGCGGTCCTCGGTCACGCGGCCCAACCGTAGTGCGCCGCAGGCCCGAATTGGCCCCGACTTTCGGCGCGAACGTCGACGCAAACGCTCGCCAGCGACCGAGGAACCTGCCATCGTCTCCTTATGGAACCCAATCGTTCCCGATCTCGCTCGGCCGCAGGGCTGGCCCTGCTGCTTGGCGCCGGCGGCGTGCTGCACTTCGCCATCCCCAAGGCGTACGACCGGGTCATCCCGCGCGCGCTGCCCGGCAGGCCGCGCGCCTGGACCTACGCGTCCGGGCTGGCCGAGCTTGGCTGCGCCGCCGCCATCGCGGTCCCGCGCACCCGCAGGCTCGGCGGGCTGCTCGCGGCCTGGCTGTTCGCCGCGATCTTCCCCGCCAACGTGAAGATGGCCCTGGACAGCAGGAACAAGCCGCTGAAGCACCGGTTGATCACCTACGGCAGGCTGCCGCTCCAGTGGCCGCTGATCACCTGGGCGCTTCGAGTGCGCAAAACGGCGTAACGGGACGTGGGCGTCATCACCCTGTCCACTTCTGTCATAACGATTTACTCTGCCCCGCCGTGACCAGCTGACCAGTGCATTTGCACTGTTCGTTAGCGAGTCACCGTCACACAGTGCTCCGGGGGCAACACTTTGCGGCGCGGAGCCCCCTGCCGTTGAATCGGCAACAGTCCTAGGATGCCGGAGTGCATTCGCTCCTCCAGCCTGCCACTTCGGCACTTGGGTGGCACGGCATCGTCGTTCCCGACGTCGCCGTGCTCGGTCACCAGGTGTCCGCTGTCGTGCGGCTGCGCGGCGAGGTGCACGACTGGCGGGCCGGCAACGGCTGGCCCCCACAGTCGGATCCGTCCTGGTTCCGCTCCTGGTTCGAGCAGACCCACCACGACCACCTGCCCGTCGCGGCCGTCGACCTGGTCGGCGTCCTCGTCGGCGAGTCCACCGCGGACCGCGCGCTCCAGGCCTGCGGCACCCTGATGACGCTCGCGCCGTGCGCGGTCGTGCTGCCCGGCCCGCAGGACGCCGGGACCTGGCCGCTGATCGAGCTGGACTACTACGGCATCGGCGTGGTCGCCGTCGACACGGCCACCGGCGACGCCGACCTCCTGGTGACGCCGGAGGACCGGTCGACCGAGTTCGGCCCCTCGCTGTTCGGCCGCTGGCTGCTCGAGGTGCTCTACGAGCGCGCGCTCCAGGTCAGCACCGACAACGACCCCGTGCGCGCGCCCGTCGCCAGGGACGCTCAGATCTCCGGGTCGCCCGAGTAGCTGAGCCGGTAGGCCTCCCACTGGAGCTGCTCGGGGTCCCACTCCATGCCCTCGCCCGGCTCCAGCGCCTGCACCACGCCGAACGCGTGCGGCCAGCGCCGGACCGCGTCGGCCAGCCTGATCAGCACGAAGGCGTCCGGGGCCAGCTCGTCCTGGCTCGGGCCGACGAACGAGAAGCCCTCGTCGTCGCGCTGCACATCGGTGAGCAGCACCTCGCCGGTGACCACGGCCCGCTCCACCACGGCGGGCTCCTCGGCGACCAGCCCGTCGGGAAACACGCTCGGGTCGAGGTCGACGGAGACCTCGGCGAGCACGTCGCCCTCCTCGCTCGGCCCGATCTGCCAGCCGTTGTCGATCCAGTCCCACACGGCCATCTGGCCCGGCTCGATCTCGTCGAGCACGGCCACGTGCGGCCAGGCGTGCACGACCTCGCCGAGGGTCAGCGACTCGGTAAGGTCCCGCGCGGCGCCGGGACCGTCGAACGACCACGAGCCGTCCTCGGCTCTGGCCACGCGCACCAGCGGCTCGCGCAGCTCCACGAGGTCGGCGGCGACGGCGGTCGGCGTGTCGGGCGGGCTGCTCAGGTTCCACGACTCAAGTGCGGGCACTCGGCGATCCTGGCCCCTACCCGGCCACCCCACAACCGGAGGTCACCCGCCGGGCACGGAGCGCAGCAGCGCGCGCAGCCCGTCCGCGTCGAGCAGGTCCGTCGGCCGCAGCGTGCGATCCTGCCGGACGTAGTGGAACGCGGCCCGCACCCGCTCGATCGGGCTGCCTGACAGCGCGGACCAGGCCAACCGGTAGGCCGCGAGCTGCACGGACAGCGCCGGCAGGGTGGCGTCCTCCGGCACCGCGCCGGTCTTCCAGTCCACGATCGTCCAGCCGCCGTCCGGATCGGCGAACACGGCGTCCATCCGCCCGCGCACCGCGATGCCGTCCACCTCGGTCTCGAACGCCACCTCGACGTCGTGCGGGGCACGGTCGGCCCAGGCGCTGGCCAGGAACGCCTCCTGCAACCGGCTGAGGTCGGCGTCGGGCGCGGCCCCGTCGTCGGCCGCGCCGGGCAGCTCGTCGAGGTCGAGCAGCCGGCCGGCACCGAACCGCTTCTCCAGCCAGGCGTGGAACGCGGTTCCCCTGCGCGCCAACGGGTTCGGCGGGAACGGCAGCGGTCTGCGCAGCCGCCTTGCCAGCGCCTCGGGGTCGGCGGCCAGCTCGACCAGCTGACTCACCGACAGGTGCTCGGGCAGCACGATGCGCTCCCGGCGGTCGGCCGAGGCCGCGCGCTCGGCCAGCAGCACCTCGACGTCGCGGGCCCAGCCCTCCGGGTCGGCCTCTTCATCGGACACGGGCTCCTCCGGCAGCGGCTCCTCGTCCTCGAACAGCGCCAGCTCGCCCTGCTCGCCGGGCTGCTCGCCCAGCACGGTCAGCGCGGCCATGACCAGCTCGGCGCCCTCGGTCACGGCAGCGCGCCGCGAGCCGAGCGGGTCGGCGGGCCACTGGACCGTCCGCGTGGCGGCGGCCAGCGGGTTGGCCTCGTCTTCGGCGGGCGGATCCGCCCACAGCTCGACCACGCCGACCCTCGGGCCGTCCTCCCGCGCCGCCAACCCAATCCGCGGCACGGCGTCTGCACTCTCAACGCCCGCAGACTCAACACCCGCAGCACCCGCAGACTCAGCACCCCTGGCCTCGTCCATACGCGGCTCATCCGCCTGCGGCACAACATCTTCCGCCATCTCGGCCAGCGAACCGTCGGCCCGCGGCACAACACCGTCCGCCGCCCCAGCCACCGTCGCGCCGTCCCGATGTTCGCCCGCGAGCAGTGCCCCCCGCACCTCGACCAGGAACGGCGAAGGGCCGCGCGGCCTCTCCCCCGTCTCGCCCCACCAGTGCCCGGACATCAGCAGCGCGTGCTCGGACCTGGTGACCGCGACGTAGAGCAGCCGCCGCTCCTCGACCAGCCTGCGCTCCTCGAACTCCTCGCCGTGCAGGGTCAGCGCCTCGTCGACCTCCTTGCGGTTCTCCTCGCCGGACAGCCGCAGTTTCGGCAGGTCCGCGCTGTCGCCGCGCAACTCGGCGGGCAGCTCGGACACCGAGCGCAGCCAGCTGGATGCCTTGCGGCGCCCGGGAAACACCTCCCTTGACAGGTGCGGCACGGCGACCACCTGCCATTCCAGTCCCTTGGCCGCGTGCACGGTCAGCACCTGCACGCGGTCCTCGGCGACCTCGACCTCGCCGGGTTCCAGGCCGTCCTCGGCCCGCTCCGCGGTGGCGACGTAGTCCAGCAGCGATGGCAGCGTGGCCGACGGGCTGGCGGCGGCGAAGTCGGCGACCACGTCGGCGAACGCGTCCAGGTGCGCGCGGCCGACGCCGCCAGGTCGGGCCATCGCCTCGATGTCCAGCAGCAGCGTGCGTTCCACGTCGGCGACGAGTTCCGGCAGGGGCTGGTCGAGCCTGCGGCGCAGCGAGGCGAGTTCGCCGCCGAGCCGCCGGATCCGCCGGAAACCCAGCTGCGAGTACGCCTTCGGGTCGCCGGGGTCGTCCAGGGCGTCGGCGAGCCCGGCCTGTTCGGCGTGCTCGCCGGGCAGCGCGTCCGCCAGCACCGCGAGCGGGTCGTCCACTGTGGACTGTCGGCTCGGCCGCCCGCCGGCCAGTTCGCCAGAGCGCCGCCACAGCGCGGCGAGGTCGGCGGCGGCCAGCCGCCAGCGGGACCCGGTCAGCAGGCGGGCTGCCGCGGTCCCGGCCAGAGGGTCGACCAGCACTCGCAGGGCGCTGACCAGGTCGCGGATCTCCGGCTCGTCCAGCAGACCGCCGAGCCCGACGACCTCGACGGGCAGGCCGCGCTCGCGCAGCGCGGCGGCGATGCCGGCCATGTCGGCCCTGCGGCGGACCAGCACGGCGGCGGTCGGCGGCGCGCCGGTGGCCGCCAGCGTGGCCGCCCACCGGCCGGCCAGCGAGTCGGCCAGCCAGTCCAGTTCGGCGCGCACGTCGGGCAGCAGCGCGCAGCGGACGTCGCCGGGCCCCGCCCCGTCCCGCGCCCGCAGCTCGTCGACCTCAAGGCCGGCGTCGCGCAGCGGCCCGGAGATCGCGTTGGCCAGCGTCAGCACCTCGGGCGGGTTGCGGAAGCTGGTCAGCAGGCCGTAGCGGACGGCTGGCCGCAGTTGGCCGGTTTCCGCGTCCTGGCGGGGAAAGTCGGTGGTGAACCGGGGCAGGTTGGCCGCGCTGGCGCCGCGCCAGCCGTAGATCGCCTGGGCCGGGTCGCCGACGGAGGTGACCGGGATCCGCGTGCCGGCGCCCTGGCCGAACAGCGAGCGCAGCAGCACCCGCTGGGCGTGCCCGGTGTCCTGGTACTCGTCCAGCAGCACCGCGCCGTATCGCTCGCGTTCCCCTTGCGCCACTTCGGGATGCTCGCTCGCGAGCCGCGCGGCCAGCGACATCTGGTCGGCGAAGTCCATCGCGCCCTCGCGCCGCTTGCGCTGCGCGTAGGCGTCGAGCAGCGGCAGCAGGGCGATGCGGAGTCGTTGCGCGACAACGATTTCCTGGAGCTTGACGGGCAGGCCGTCGCGTTGCCCCTTGGCGCGCGGGGCGGACTCGATCAGCCGGGTGATCCAGTCGGCGTGCGCGCGCAACCTGGCGGGCTCGACCAGGTGTTCACCGAGTTCGCCCGCGAGCGCGAGCAGGTAGCCGGTGACCGTCGCGGGGACCTTGTCCGTGTCCAGGTCCTCGGTCCAGGTCGAGACGACGCGGTGCGCGAGCTGCCAGGACGCGGTCTCGGTGAGCAGCCGGACGCCGGGCTCGACCGGGAGTCGCAGCCCGTGCTCGCCGACCAGCCGTCCGGCGTAGGCGTGGTAGGTGAGCACGGTCGGCTCGGTGGTCATCACGGCCGCGCGGCGCTCGCCGCCGGGATCCACCTCGTCCAGCAGCCCCGACCCGGCCAGCCTGCGCAGCCGCGCGCGGACCCGGTCGGCCAACTGCCGCGCGGCCTTGCGGGTGAAGGTGAGCCCGAGCACGCGGTCGGGGGTGACCAGCCCGTTGCAGACCAGCCACACCACCCTGGCCGCCATGGTCTCGGTCTTCCCGGCCCCCGCCCCGGCCACGACCAGCGCGGGCTGCGCCGGCGCGGCGATCACGGCGGCTTGTTCGGGCGTCGGCGGATGCAGCCCGAGCGCCTCGGCGACCCGTTCCGGGCTGACGAGTTCAGCCATCACTACCCGGCGATCCTGCGGTAGGGGTCGCCGTCCGGAGTGAACAGCTGACCGACCTCGGCGCCGATGTCGTCCGCGACGGAGCGCATCGCCGCCGTCGGAACGTAGTGTCGCCAGCGCTTCTCGCCTCGAGGCTCCAGCAGCCCTGCCTTCACCAGGTCATTGAGGTCGCGTCCCGCCGCGTTCTGGCTGAGCCCCTGAGTGAGCTGTCGGTAGGTGGCGTTACGCAGGACACGGCCAGTCAGGCAGAAGGTGAACGGTTGAACACATCGCTCGGGCAACGCGGCGCGCGTCATCTCGTCTTCGGCACGGATCCACAGCCTGCTGGCCAGCTCCGCGCGGCGCTCGACTCGAAGCGCCTGCCGGTAGTGCGCGGTGAGACAGAATCGGACCCACAGCTCGGTGCCCCTGTCCGGTGCCCAACGGCCGCCGCCGACCTCGGCGAGCACGCGGTAGTAGTCCTGCTCGTTGTAGCCGAGGTACTCCTCGATCGAGGAGAATTCGGGTGCGAGTGTGCCGTCGCAGGTCAACAGCAACGTCTGTAGGCACCGGGCCATCCGGCCGTTGCCATCCTTGAACGGGTGGATCATCACCAGATTCAGATGCGCCAACGCCGCTCGTACCAGCGCAGGAATGTCCGCCTGTGACGAATTGATGTCGTCGACCAACTCGTGCACAAGGTCAGGCACCTCGTCCGCCTCCGGACCGAGGTAGACCGTCACCCTGTTGTCCGAGTCGTAGACGAAGACCTGATCCGGACGCCACCGTCCCGGCCACTTGGTGAGGTCGTACTGCTGCATCATGAAGTGCAGCGCCTTCACCGTGTGCACGCAGAGGTCGAGGCTGTCCTCGTGCGCGAGTTGCAGGACGTAGGTCATGGCGTCGCGATAGCCGCGAACCGCGTGCCAGGCCAACTCGTCGGCTTCCATCGGCTCCTGGTCATCCAGGACCGCGAAGGCGTCATCGACGCTGACGGTGAAGCCCTCGATCGTGTTGGAGCCGCGAACCGCTCTGGCCAGCGCGACCCTGCGGAGCATGCCGCTCCACCTTCTGGGCGCCGCGACCAACGGTCGGAGGCGGTTGCGCTGGTCCTGGATGAGCTCCAGCACGGCCAGATCATCGCCGTCGAGCGCGGGAGGCTCAAAGAGGGGCATAGGCGGATACTAACCGATGCAAAGTCGGTTAGTATCCGTCTATCCACGATGGTGTTACGCCCCAAGCACCCGGTACGGGTCCGCGTCCACGTCGAACAGCCGAGCCGCTTCGGCGCGGTGACCTGCGGCGACGGCGCTCAACGCCGCCGAGGGCTGGTACCGCCTGCCGCGCTTCTCGCCGACCGGCTCCAGCAGCTCGGCCTTGACCAGGTCGTTGAGGTCCCGGCTGGCCAGGTTCTTGCTGAGGTCGGGCACGAGCTGACGGTACGTGGCGTTGCGCAGCCAGCCGCCGGTGAGGGCGTAGGTCAGCGGCTGCACGCAACGCTCCGGCAGGCCTGCGGACGCGACCCGCTCCTCCGCGTCGATCCACAGGTGCGACACCAGCTCCGCGCGCCGGGCCAGCCGCCTGGCCTGCCGGTAGTGCGCGGTGAGGCAGAACCGCACCCAGTGCCGCGCGTCACGCTCCGGCGGCCAGCCGTTGCCGGTCACTTCGCCAAGCACCCGCCGGTAGTCCTCGGCGTTCCTGCCCAGGTGCTCGTCGATCGCGGCGAACTCCGGCGCCACGGCCCGGTCGCCGGACGCGAGCAGCAGCGTGTGCACGCAGCGGGCCAGCGGGCCGTTGCCCGACCGGAACGGGTGGATCGCCACCAGGTTCAGGTGCGCCATGGCCGCGCGCACCAGGACGGGGACCTCTGGGTCCTGGGTCTGCCGCGCCACGTCCCGCACCAGCGCCGGCACGTCGTCGGCACCAGGGCCGAGATGGTCGTAGGCGTCGTCGGCGGACGCGCGGTCGGACCGCCACAGTCCGGGCCGCTCGGCGAGGTCGTGCCGGCCGAGCAGGAAGTGCAGCGGCTTGACCAGGTCGGCGCTGAGCTTGGCGTCGGGTTCCTGGGACAGCTGGAGCACGTAGGTCAGCGCGTCGCGGTGGCCGCGCAGCGCCTGCCAGTCGTCGCCGGTCGCGTCCAGCGGTTCCTCGTCGTCCAGCGCGGCGAAGGCGTCGTCGACGCTGGCCGACCGCCCCTCGATGGCGACCGAGCCGTGCACGGCCCGCGCCACGGCGAGCCGCTTGAGCAGGCGCATCAGGCCGGCCCAGCGACCCGGCACGCCGACCCTCGGGCGGAGTCGGTGCTGTTCGGCGAGGACGAGGTCGACGACCCGCCGGTCCACGTCGGTCAGCGTCGACACCAGGAGCGACATGATCAGACACTAACCGATGTGAGTCAGTTGGAAACTGATCTGGGTCAGTTATTAGTCGATCGACGTCAGACAGTTACTGACCGAGCTGCCGGCCGGACGGGTGGATCGGGCAGCTCGTGCGGGCCGGGCAGCGCGAGCAGTCCGAGTTCTCCTGCGCGGTGTACTCCGGGCCGACGCACGCCGACGCCGCGTCCTGCACGACCCCGAGCCAGGTGCGCGCCGTCTCCTGATCGAGCGGGGCCTGCACCCGCTCGGCCGCGCCGGTCTTCTTGTCCTCCTTGGACACGTACAGCAGCCGCGCCCCGCCCGGCTCGGTGCCGAGCCCGAGGTCCACGAACGCGCCGAGCAGCGTCGCCAGCTGGTACACGGCGAGCTGCGGGTGCGCGGTCGCCTCGTCCTTGGTGACCGGGTTCCTGCCGGTCTTGATGTCGACCACGACCGGCCGCCCCTCGGCGTCCACCTCCAGCCGGTCGACCCGGCCGCGCACGCGCAGCCACGGGCCGCCCTCGGTCTTGGCCACCTCGACGGACAGCTCGCGCTCGACGTCGATCTGGGTCAGCTGTTCGCGACTCCGCGCGTACCAGGCGATGAACGCGTCCAGCATCCGTTCGACGCGTTGCCGTTCCCGCCGGGAGAACCACGGCGCGCCCGCGTCCACCGCGGCCCACGCCTCGTCCAGCTTGGCCCGCAGCTCCGCGTCGTCGGCCCCGCTCGCGGCCGCCTGCGCCAGCGCGTGCACCAGCGTGCCGGTGATCGAGGCGAGTTCGGCGGGGTCCTGGCCGCCGTGCCGCTCGACCAGCCACCGCAGCGGGCACTTGGACAGCACCTCGATGGTCGACGGCGACACGCTGACCCGCTGCTCCTCAGTCCATAGTGGACTGTTGCCCGACGGCATCGGCAGGCCGTACCAGACGCTCGGGTGCGCGCCGGGCACGCCGGCCGCCGCGAGCCGCGCCAACTGCGTCGCGGCCCGCTGCCGCCGCTCCGGCCCCTCGTCCTCGTCGCAGGCCACCCTGCGCAGCTCGCCGACCAGCTCCGCGAGCACCAGGCCGCGCTCCGGCGTGAACGTCGGCCTCGGCGGCGCCTCCGGGTCCGAGGTCGCGTCGTCCAGCTCGTCGAGGAACCGGGACGGCTGCTCGTCGTCCCCGCGCACCGCGCTGACCAGCAGCGTCCGCCGCGCCCGGCTCGCGGCCACCAGCAGCAGCCGCCGCTCCTCGGCCAGCAGCGGCGCGGTCGCCGACACCGTGCTGGCCGGGTCGAGCCCGGCGAGCACGTCGACCATCCGCTCAACGCCGAGGATCGACCCGCGCAGCCGGAGATCGGGCCAGCTGCCCTCCTGCACGCTCGGCACCGCGACCAGCGTCCACTCCCGCCCGGCCGCCGCGTGCGCGGTGAGCACCGCGACCGCCTCGCCGGTCGGCGCGGCCGGGGCCAGCGAGTCGCCGACGATCTGTTGCGCGGCAAGGTAGTCGGCGAACCCCGCGACGCTCGACCCCGGCAGCCGGTCGGTGTACTTGGCCGCCGCCTCGAACAGGCCGACGACGGCGTCCAGGTCCCGGTCGGCCTGCGCGCCCGAGGTGCCGCCCCGGCTCGCCTGCGCCGCCCACCGCGCCTCGAGCCGGCTGGACTCCCACAGCTCCCACAGTGCCTGTTCGACGCTCAGGCCGTCGGCGACGGCCTTCCGCGCGGCGCCAAGCAGTCCGGCGATCCGGCGTGCCGGCGCGGCCTCCAGGTCTTCGAGCGCGGCCAGCCGGTCGGCCGACTCCACGACCTCCACCAGCAGCTCGCCGCTGCCGCGATCGCCGCCGCCGGCCAGTTCGAGCCTGCGCAGCCCGCGCCGAAGTCGCCGCAGTGCCAACGGATCCGCCCCGCCGAGCGGGGAGGCCAGCAGCATCGCGGCGGTGTCCTCGTCGAGCGAGCCCGGCACGGCCGCCGCGCGCAGCAGCGCGAGAAACGGCCGCACGGCGGGCTGTTTGGCCAGCGGCAGCTCGTCCGCGTGGATCGCGACAGGGACGCCAGCCGCGAGCAGCGCCCGCTGGAGCACCGGCAGCGACTGCACCGTGGACCGCACCAGCACGGCCATGTCCGCCCAGGGCACGCCGTCGATCAGATGCGCCCTGCGGAGCTGGTCGGCGACCCAGCTCGCCTCCTGCGCGGCCGAGGCGAGCAGCCGCACCTGCACGCTGCCCCGCTGCTCGGGCGCCGTGCCGTCGCCATTGCCGTTGTCGCCGGCCGACGAGGCGCCGTGGCCGTTGCCGGACGGCGCGGCGGCCGGCCCTCCTGCGGGTGGCCCGGCGAGCTGCGTCCTGGCGGGCGACGAGCCGGGCAGCCGGGCGGCGAGCCTGCGCACCGCCGCCCACACCTCGGGGGCCATCCGGTGGCCCTCGGTCAGCACGACGGTGTTGTCGCCGTCGTCGTCGGCCTGCGCGAGCAGCCGGGGATCCGCACCACGGAAGGAGAACACGGCCTGGTCCGGGTCGCCGGCCAGGAGGAACTCGCTCGCCGCGCCGCCCAGCCTGCGCACCAGGGCGAACTGCTGGGGGTCCAGGTGTTGGGCGTCGTCGACCAGCAGGTGGCGGACCCGCGCGCGCTCGGTGGCCAGCAGGTCGTCGTCGGTGTCGAAGGCCAGCAGGGCGGTCGACACCAGCTCGGCCGCGTCAAGGGCGGGCGCGAAGGACTCGGCGGCCTCGCTGCCGGCGAGCAGCGTGACCTCCTCGTACTGGCGGCCGAACCGGCCTGCGGCGATCCACTCGTCGCGGCCGTGCTCCTCGCCGAGCCGCACCAGGTCCTCGGGGCCGAGGCCGCGTTCGAAGGCGCGCAGCAGCAGGTCGCGCAGCTCGGCGGCGAAGCCGGGCAGGCCGAGCGCGGGCCGCAGCCGCTCCGGCCAGTTGCCGGCGCCGAGCTCGATGTCGCCCTCCAGCAGGTCGCGCACCATCACGTCCTGCTCGGGGCCGGCGAGCAGCCTCGGCGGCGGCTCGTCGTGCAGCACGGACTGGGCGCGCAGCACCGCGAAGGCGTAGGAGTGCACCGTGCGCACCAGCGGCTCGCGCACGGTCCGCAGTCCGCCCTGCTCGGTTTCCACGGCCGTGGTGAGCAGTCGGGTGATCTGGGCACGCAGCGCGACGGCCGCGCGTCGGCTGGCGGTGAGCACGAGCAGGTTTTCGGGGTCGACGCCGCCGCGCAGCACCCGCTCGGCGGCGACCTCGGCCAGCAGCGTGGTCTTGCCGGTGCCCGGCCCGCCGAGCACCCGCAGGAATCCGCCAGCGCCGTCGAGGACCCGGCGTGCGGCGGGCTCCCAGCGCGTCCTTGGCCGGGTTTCCGCCGACCGACGCACCAGCAGCGGGGCCGACGTGGGTGCCATACCGCGATGCAATCACGCCGCCCCGGCCGGGGTCACAGCGCCCCGCCGTGCGCGAGACGTTTGCGCGCTCAATGGCAAACCCTGGGCATCACACTCGCGTGTGATTGTCGCCGCCGCTCCCGACCAGCAAGCTCGTACCTGGCACAGCGCACCGCGGTGGGGGCAGGGCCCGCCTCGGGATGTACGCGTGCCCAGGCCGGGGACGATTCCGGCGGTGACAAGGTCGAGGCGCCCCAGGGCCCGGGGCGCCTCGACCTTGTCCGTTTCGCGCCGGACGGCGGTCTCGTTCCGTCTACCTTCTTGACAGTGACATGTGGTCTAGGCCACCTTGGGTCCGCCCGAGAAAACCTGGGCACCGACGCCGGATCCGCCGCCTCGGCCGACGCGCTCACCAGCCCCTGCCTGGAGAAGCCATGAAACGACTGCGGCGGACTGCTCTTATCCTGCTCAGCGCCGGCGCGCTCGCCGCCGGCGTCACCGGCGGCCTCGCCCAGGCCGCGCCCTCGGTCACGGGGGCCGGCCCGGTGACCGCCTCGCCCTACCTGTACCTCGGCTGGGGCAACCCGCCGGACCCCGCGTCGGTCATGTCGGCCAGCGGCGTGAAGGCGTTCACGATGGCCTTCATGCTGTCCGACGGCGGCTGCAACGCGAAGTGGGACGGCAGCCGCGCGCTCAAGGGCGGCGGCGACGAGGCCGCGATCAAGAAGATCCGGTCGGCGGGCGGCGACGTGATCATCTCCTTCGGCGGCTGGTCCGGCGCGAAGCTCGGCGAGCACTGCGGCACCGCGAGCGCGCTGGCCGGGGCGTACCAGAAGGTCATCGACGCCTACGGCCTCAAGGCGATCGACATCGACATCGAGGACACCGAGTTCCACAGCAACGCCGTGCAGGACCGCGTGCTCGGCGCGCTGAAGATCGTCAAGCAGCACAACGCCGGGATCAGGACGGTGGTCACCTTCGGCACCGACACCACCGGCCCGGACTCCTGGGGCCAGCGGCTGATCAGCCGGGGCGCTGCGCTCGGCGCCGGCGTCGACGTGTGGTCGATCATGCCGTTCGACTTCGGCAGCGGCGGCAACATGGCGAGCCTGACGGTCAGCGCGGCCGACGGCCTGAAGAACCGCGTCAAGGCGGCGTTCGGGCTGTCCGACGCGGCGGCCTACGCGAAGATCGGCATCTCGTCGATGAACGGCAAGACCGACAACGCGGGCGAGGTCGTCACGTTGGCGAACTTCAACACGATCCTCGGATACGCGCAGCAGCACCACATCGCGCGCTTCACCTTCTGGTCAGCCAACCGGGACCGGCCGTGCGCTGGCGCTGGCGGCGACTCGTGCAGCGGCATCTCGCAGAAGCCGTGGGACTTCAGCAAGGTGATCGCGAAGTTCACCGGCTGACCACCAGATCTGCCCGACCGCACCACGCAAACCGGTCGAAGTAGGCGTTGTGCTCGGTCGAGCGGACGAGGGTCGGGGGTTGCTGTCACCCTTGCGTTGTGGACGAAGAACTGTTCGAGAAGGTCCGCGAGATCATCTGCGCGATCCCGGAGGGCAAGGTCGCCACGTACGGCGACATCGCCGACCTCGCGCGGGCACCCTCGCCGAGGCTGGTCGGCCGCATCCTCGCCGAGGACGGGGCCGACCTGCCCTGGCACCGGGTGTTGCGGGCCAACGGCACACCGGCCCCGCACCTGGCGGACGAGCAACTGCAACGCCTGCGCGCGGAGGGCGTCCTCGCCATGGACGGCAAGGTCAACCTGCGCGAGCACCGGTGGGCCGCGGTGGTCCCCGACACCTCAAAGGACACCCAGCCCGGCCTGTTCGACTGACGGGTGGGACACCTGTCGACAGGCGTCCCACCCCAGCACCCGCGGGTCACATGCGGGCGAGCGTCCTGGTCACCTCGGCGGCGACGTCGGGATCGCCGGTGATCGCGGCGGCCATCTTCAACTGCGGCAACGCGTCCGCGTGCCGGCTCTGCCTGGCCAGGGTGCGGCCGAGCAGCAGCCGGACGTAGCCGTCGGACGGGTCGAGGTCCACCAGCGTGCGCAGCACGCGCTCGGCCGGACCGAGCGCCGCCGACTGGAAGTGCGCCAGCGCAAGCTCGGTGAGCACGCCGCGGTCGGTCGGCTCGGCCTTGGCCGCCTCGGCGAGGTACCGCGCGGCCGTGCTCGGGTCACCGGACTCCCGGTGGTCGCGGCCGAGCCGCAGCAGCTCCATCACGTCGGTCATCGGGTCTTCCTCCTCGCGTGTTCTGTCGTGGGGCGTGTTCTGTCGTAGTGCGCGGCCGGCCGTCACGTAAGCCGCTCGTCCGCCGCGCTGTGGTGCGGCAGCCGCTCGGCGGGGATCGTGCCGAGCCTGCCGGCCTCGTAGTCCTCCACCGCCTGGATGATCTCGTGGCGGCTGTTCATCACGAAGGGGCCGTAGCGGGACAACGGTTCCCTGATCGGCAACCCGCCGAGCACCAACACCTCCCAGCCGTGCGCCGACGCGGTCGGCTGGCTCTCCGCCGCGCGCAGCGTCAGCGCCGCGCCGTGGTCGAGGACCGCGAGCTGGCCCTCCTCCAGTGGCCGACCCTCCGGCCCGACGGTTCCGCGCCCGGAGAGCACGTAGACCATCGCGGTGAAGTCGGCGGCCCACGGCAGCGTCAGCCGCGCGCCCGGGCTGACCGTGGCGTGCAGGTAGGTGATCGGCGTCCAGGTGACGCCGGGTCCCCGGTGTCCGGCCAGTTCGCCCGCGATGACCCGGACGAGCGCGCCGCCGTCCGCGCTGGACAGCAGGGTCACGTCGCGCGCCCCGATGTCCTGGTAGCGCGGGGTGGTCATCTTCTGCGACCTCGGCAGGTTCACCCAGAGCTGCACGCCGTGGAACAGGCCGCCCTTGGCGACGAGCTCCTGCGGCGGCACCTCGTTGTGCAGGATGCCGGAGCCCGCCGTCATCCACTGGGTCGCGCCGTCGGTGATGACGCCGCCACCGCCGATGGAATCGGTGTGCTCCATCGCGCCGTCGATGAGGTAGGTGACGGTCTCGAAGCCGCGGTGCGGGTGCCACGGCGCGCCCTTGGCCTCGCCGGGCCCGTACTCGACCGCGCCGAGGTGGTCGAGCAGCAGGAACGGGTCGGCCAGGGCGAGGTCGATGCCGGGGAACGGGCGGCGCACCTGGAATCCCTCGCCCTCGAGGAACTTCCGCGCGGTCACCACCTTGCGCACGGGACGCCACGCGGTGGTGGCCTCGGGGAGCTCCGGCAGCCTCGACAGGGTCAGCGTGTCTGCGGTCACTGCGGGCATCACTGCCTCCTTGCTGGAGCCGGCCTCCCCGGTGGCGGCCGTTCACTCCAGTCAAGGTAGTTGACCGTTAAATTATTCCGTCGATCCTTGCGCCCGAAGCAGGCCGACGGGTGTCCCGGGCTCAGGCCGCGTGCCGCGCTGCGCCAAGCGCCGCCCGATACCGGCGGAGCACGGCGTCCACGAGCGCCGGGTGCGCGCCGATCGGGTCCGCCACGACCGCGGCCCCGACGTCGTCCAGCGAGCGGTGGAACAGGCCCGGCGCGAGCAGCCAGGACGCCACCGCCGCCCGTCCGCCGCTCGCCGCGACCGCCTCGGCCACCGTCGGCGACGCGGTCGCCACGTACCCGACGGCCACCGGCCCGCCCACCCTGGCCGCCAGCAGCGCGGCGGCCCGCCGCGTCCCAGCCAGCGCGCGAGCGTCCGAGGACCCAGCCGCCGCCAGCACCACCGCGTCCCCGCGCCGCCAGCCGGCCGCCGCGAGCCGCGCGTACACCGCGTCGACCACCGCGGGATCCGGGCCGAGCGGCCGCGCCACCAGCACCTCCGGCCGTCCGCACGCGGCAAGCTGCGCCGGCAGGTCGACCCGGACGTGGTACCCGGCGGCCAGAAACGCGGGAACGAGGACGACGGGTCCCGGCGTCTCGCCCAGGACGTCCGCGAGATCGGGCCGCCGCACATCGGCGTAGGCGACCGCGACCGGCACCCCGCCAAGCCGCGACCGGACCGCCGCCGCGATCTCGTCGACCGCGGCCGCGCCCGCCGGATCGCGAGTGCCGTGCGCGACCAGGACGAGCGTCACCTCGGCGTGCCCAAGAGCGTCGATCCCGCGGCCAGGCAGCACCGTCACGCGGACGCCCCCGCCGGCGCCAACGCCAGGCGGTAGCCCCGCTTCACCACCGTGTGCACCAGCCGCGACTCACCCAACGCCGCCCGCAGCCGGCCGACGGCCGTCTCGACGGCGTGCTCGTCCCCGCACCGGTCCCGGCCGGAATGCCGTTGCAGCGCGACCAACAGCTCCCGCCGGGACACCACCCGGCCGCGCGCCGCCGCAAGCTCCCGCAGCACCGCCATGGGGGCGGGCGGCACCGGCCGCAGCTCGCCGTCCACCACGACCGCCTGGCCGCGCAGCTCCACGTCCCGCGCGCCGATCCGCAGGCGCACGGCCCGCCCAGGCAGCCCGGTCGCCAGTTCCCTTGCCAGCGCGCCGATCCTGGCCCGCGCCGGCTGCACCACGGGCACTCCCCTGGCGACCAGCGGCCCCGCGCAGATCGACCCGACGCAGGCGACCAGCACGTCCGAGCGCAGCGCGTCGACCAGCCCGGTCAGCCGGCCGCTGGCCTGCGCAGCGGCGAGCACGCTGGCGGCGGCCGGCGCGCTGGTGAAGGCCAGCGCGTCCACCTGCCGCGCCAGCACGGCGTCCAGCATTCGGTCAAGCGGCGCGGGATCGTCCGGCACGGTCCACCGGTACACCGGCACCTGGACGACGTCCGCGCCGGCCGCCAGCAGCGCGTCCACGAAGTCCGGCAACGGTTCCCCGTGCAGCTGCACCGCCACCCGCCGGCCGCGCACGCCGGACCTGAGCAGATGGTCGAGCAGTTCGGCGTTGCTCTCCGAGGCCGGCGACCACGTCTCGTCCAGTCCGGCCGCGCGCACCGCGCCCTTGGCCTTCGGGCCGCGCGCCAGCACCCTGGCCGCGCCGAGCGCCCGCAGCAGCCGCGTGCCGAGACCCCAGCCCTCGGCGGCCTCCACCCAGCCCCGGAAGCCGATGCCGGTGGTGGCCACCACGTAGTCGACGGGCTCCGCGAGCAGCCTTCTGGTGGCGGCCAACAACTCCGTGTCGTCGGCCAGCGGCACGATCCGGATGGCCGGCGCGTGCAGCACCGACGCGCCCTTGCGGGCCAGCAGCGCGCCGAACTCCTCCGCCCTGCGGGCCGCCGTCACGCCGATCGTGTAGCCGGCCAACGGCTGAACGTCCACAGTGGACTCACTGGAACTCATGGTGAGCACACTTGCACCACATCGTCGACCACCCTCGCCGGATAGACCTCGACCGACACGGCCGGATCGTCGAGGCACTCCCCGGAACGCAGGTCGAACGCCTGCTTGTAGATCGGGGACACCACGACCTGCCGGCCGGCCCGATCGCCGACGATGCCCCTGGAGAGCACCGCCGCACCGCTGAACGGATCGACGTTGGCAAGCGCGTGCACCTGGCCGTCGTGGGTGCGGAACAGCGCCACCTGCACGCCGAGCGGCAGCAGCGCGGCCGCCCCGCGCTCCGGCAGCAGGTCGGCGTGCCGACACACCGGGGTCCACACTCGTTCCTGTATCGCGGTCACTGCCGCACCACCTCCGGAATTCCGAGCGACACCGGCACGCGTTGGCCGCGCTCCTCGCGGAAGGAGATCGTGGCGTCCGGCGTTCCGGGCGCGTTGACGAACGAGCTGAATCTGGCGAGCTTGTCGGGATCGTCGAGCACCCCGCGCCACTCGTCGGCGTAGCCGGCGACATGCCGCGCCATGGCGCTCTCCAGTTCCGCGCAGATGCCGAGGCTGTCGTCCACGATCACCGCGCGCAGGTGGTCGAGGCCGCCGTCCATCGCCTCGATCCAGGTGGCCGTGCGCTGCAACCGGTCCGCGGTGCGCACGTAGAACATCAGGAACCGGTCGATCAACCGGATCAGTTCGGCAGCGTCCACATCGGACACCAACAGCTCGGCGTGCCTCGGCGTGAAGCCGCCGTTGCCGCCGACGTAGAGGTTCCAACCCTGCTCCGTGGCGATGATGCCGAAGTCCTTGCCGCGCGCCTCCGCGCACTCCCGTGCGCAGCCGGACACCGCGGACTTCAGCTTGTGCGGCGCGCGCAGGCCCCGGTAGCGCAGCTCCAGCTCGATGGCGAGGCTCACCGAGTCCTGCACGCCGTAGCGGCACCAGGTGGTGCCGACGCAGGACTTCACCGTGCGCAGCGCCTTCCCGTAGGCGTGCCCCGACTCGAAGCCGGCGTCCACCAGCCTGCGCCAGATCTTCGGGAGCTGGTCGACGGTCGCGCCGAGCAGATCGATCCGCTGCGCCCCGGTGATCTTCGTGTACAGCCCGAAGTCCTTGGCCACCTCGCCGATCACGATCAGCTTCTCCGCCGTGATCTCGCCGCCGGGAATCCTCGGCACGACCGAGTAGGTGCCGTTGCGCTGGATGTTGGCCAGGAAGTGGTCGTTGGTGTCCTGCAACGCGGCCTGCTCGCCGTCCAGCACGTGCCCGCCGCCGAGCGAGGCCAGCACTGACGCCACGGTCGGCTTGCAGATGTCGCACCCGCGGCCCCTGCCGTGCCGCTCGATGAGCTGGCTGAAGGTGCGGATGCCGGTTGACCGCGCGATCTCGAACAGCTCGGCGCGGGAGTGGTCGAAGTGCTCGCACAGCGCGCTGGACTGTTCGACACCGCAGTCGGCCAACAGCTGTCTGAGCATGGGAACGCAGGAGCCGCAACCGGTGCCGGCCTTCGTGCAGCCCTTGATCGCGGCCACGTCCGCGCAGCCGCCGCCGGTAATCGCGTCCGCGATCGTCGCCTTGGTCACCGCGTGGCACGAGCAGACCTGCGCGTCGTCGGGCAGCGCGCCGACACCGACACCGACACCCGCGCCGCCGCTCGGCGCGACCAGCGCGCCAGGATCGGCCGGCAGCGGGCGGCCGACCAGCGGCCGCAGCAGCGCGTACCCGCTCGCGTCGCCGACCAGCACGCCGCCGAGCAGCGTGCGCGCGTCGTCGGACACCACGAGTTTCTTGTAGGACCCGGAGATCGGGTCGTTGTGCACGACCTCGAGCGCACGATCGGTGACGGCGTGCGCGTCGCCGAAGCTCGCCACGTCGACGCCGAGCAGCTTCAGCTTGGTGGACAGGTCCGCGCCGGGGAAGGTCGCCGCGCCACCGAGCAACCGGTCCGCGACCACCTCGGCCATCGCGTAGCCGGGCCCGACCAGGCCGTACACCCTGCCGTCCAGGCACGCGCACTCGCCGACCGCGTACACATGCGGGTCGGCGGTGCGGCAGCCATCGTCCACGACCACGCCGCCGCGCTCGCCGATCGCGAGACCCGCGGCGGCGGCCAGATCGTCGCGCGGCCGAATGCCCGCCGAGAACACCACCAGGTCCGCGTCCAGCGTCGACCCGTCGGCGAGCCGCACCGCGCCGACCCTGCCGTCGGGACCGGCCACGACCTCCTTGGTCGACACTCCACAGTGGACTGTCAGCCCGAGCCGTTCGACCTGGCGGCGCAGCAGCGCGCCGCCGCCCTCGTCGACCTGCAACGGCATCAGCCTCGGCGCGAGCTCGACGACGTGCGTGTCCACCCCGAGCAGCCGCAGCGCGTTGGCCGCCTCCAACCCGAGCAGCCCGCCGCCGACCACCACGCCAACCGCCGAGGAGCCGGTGTCGGCGCGAATCCCGTCCAGGTCCTCGATCGTCCGGTAGACGTGACAACCCGGCAGGTCGTGGCCGGGCACCGGCGGCACGAACGGGCGCGAGCCGGTGGCCAGCACCAGCGCGTCGTAGCGGTGCTCGACCCCGGCCGAGGTGACCACCGTCCGAGCCGCCCGGTCCACGCGCCGCACCGGGTCGCCGAGCCGCAGCTCGACCAGCTCGTCGTCGGCGAACTCCGCGCCGGGCAACGTCAGGTCGTCGGCGCGCCAACCGTCCACATAGGAGGACAGCGCGACGCGGTCGTAGGCGGGCCTCGACTCCTCCGCGAGCACCACGATCCGCCAGGACCCGGTGCGGTCGCGCTCGCGCAGCGCCTGCACCACGCGGTGACCGACCATCCCGTGGCCCGCGACAACCAACGTTCGCGTCATGCCAGCTCCTCCCGACCCGCCGAGGCCAATGCTCACCGGGATCCGTGTCGTGCCAGGGTCTTCAACGTTGCGCGCCTGTTACGGAACACTCTCCGCGCTGGTCAACGAGCCGTGCGCGGCCTCTCAGAGCGCTCAGACTCCGACTGTCACCGGTTGCGGCACCGGCGCCACCGACGTCCGCAGGTAGACGGCCCAGGTGACGACGAAGCAGACGGCGTAGAAGGCGAGGAAGCCGGCGAACGCGGGGACGCCGCTGTGCGCGTTGGCGAAGGAGGCGCGGAACGCGAGGTTGATGAACAGCCCGCCGAGCGCGCCGACGGCCCCAGCGATACCGATCAGGGCACCAGACAGCCGCCGGGCCGTGGCGAACGCGGTGTCCTCGGCCGCACCGCCCGCAATGGCGGCGAGCGCCTTGGCGCGGAAGATCGCCGGGATCATCTTGTACGTGGAGCCGTTGCCTATGCCGGAGAACACGAACAGCGCGATGAAGGCCGCGACGAACACCGGCAGGGACTTCATGGTGGACGCGATGATGACCGCGATCGTGCCGAGGGCCATCAGCGCGAAGGTGGCGAAGGTGACCTTGGCGCCGCCGATCCGGTCGGAGAGCCTGCCGCCCAGCGGTCGGCTCAGCGAACCCAGCAGTGGCCCGAGGAACGTGAGGGCGGCGGCCTGCAAGGGGGTGCGGCCGAACTGGTTCTGGAGCACCAGCCCGAACGCGAAGCCGAAGCCGATGAACGACCCGAACGTGCCTAGGTACAGCAACGACATCACCCAGGTCTGCCGGTCCCTGACCACCTCGCGCATGGCCCCGGTGTCCCCGCGTGCCACCGCGAGGTTGTCCATGAACAGCGCGGCGCCGAGCGTGGCCAGCACGATCAGCGGCAGGTAGATCCACAGGACCACGCGGGGTTCGGTCGCGCCGGCCGTGCCGAGCACCAGCAGTCCGGCCAGTTGCACGACGGCCACACCGAGGTTGCCGCCGCCCGCGTTGAGGCCCAGCGCCCAGCCCTTGCGGTGTTCGGGGTAGAAGGAGTTGATGTTGGTCATGGAGGACGCGAAGTTCCCGCCGCCGACGCCGGCCACCGCCGCGACCACGAGGAACGTGCTCAGCGAGGTGCCGGGATGCATGACCAGCGCGGCCAACCCGGTGGGCACCAGCAGGAGTGCGGCGCTGATGATGGTCCAGTTGCGGCCGCCGAACCTGGTCACCGCGAGGGTGTAGGGCAGGCGGGCGAGCGCGCCGAACAGCGTCGGGGTCGACACCAGCAGGAACTTGTCGGCGGGTGACAGGCCGTATTTGGGGCCCATGAACAACACCATCACCGACCACAGGCTCCAGATCGAGAACCCGATGTGCTCGGCCAGAATCGAGAAGACCAGGTTGCGCCGCGCCACCCTGCGCCCGGTGCGCGCCCAGAACTCGGGATTCTCCGGCTCCCAGTGTTCGATCCAGCGCCGCCCTCGGCGTGCGGGACCTGCGGTGTCCGTCTCGGTGGTCGTCATGGCGCGGCCTCCTCCAGTCGGGTTGCGGTGACGCTACGAACGGCCCATTACCCCGGTGTGGCCCGCCGTGACACCGGCGCGAACTCCGCCGCACACCACGGAACGGACGCCGGTGAGGTCAGGACGTCGCCGCGAGCCAGTCCGCCAGCCCGCACACCGCGTCCCGGCAGCCGCCGCAGCCCGTGGTGGCCCTGGTCGCCGACGCGAGCCCCGCCACCGTCTGCGCGCCGCCCCGCCACGCGGCGACCAGCTGCCCCTTGGTGACCGTGTTGCAGCGGCACACCACCGCACCGGCCGGCAGGTCGGCCGGGCTGGCCGCCGCCGAGACACCCGGCGGCAACGCCCGCCCGAGCAGCAGCGCCAACCGATCGGTCGGCACTTCGAGGCCCCGGTCGTAGAGTTGGGCGATGGTCGCCGCCGCGTCGGGCGCGCCGAGCAGGATCGCGCCGGCCACCCGGTCCTCGCGCAGCACGAGCTTGGCGTAGTGCCCGCGCGCGGGGTCCTGGAAGCACAACACCTCGGCGTCGACCGAATCGACGTCCACGTGCACGTCGCCGAGCGCGGCCAGGTCGATGTCCCGCGCCTTGAGCCGGGTGATGACCGACGTCCCCCGATACCTCGCGGCGGGATTCGTGCCGGTGAGCAGGTCGGCGAGCACGGCGGCCTGCTCCCAGGCGGGCTGGACGAGGCCGGCGACCGTGCCGGTGTGCTGGGCGCAGTCGCCGATCGCGTGCACCCGAGGATCGCTGGTGCGTAAGGAATCGTCGACGAGAATCCCCCGATCGACGGCGAGCCCGGCCGCCGCCGCCAACCCGGTGTCGGCGCGAACCCCGGCCGACACCACGACCAGGTCGGCCGGCACGTGGCTGCCGTCGTCAAGGGCAAGTCCGTCACCGGCAAGGTACTTGGTGGCCAGCACGCCGAGCCGGAACTCGATGCCGTGCGTGCCGAGCGCCGTGGCCAACACCCGACCCGCGGTCCGGTCGAGCTGCCGTTCCATCAGGTGCCCCATCGGATGCACCACGGTCACCAGGCAACCGCGCCCGGCCAATCCCCTGGCCGCCTCCAACCCCAGCAGGCCTCCGCCCAGCACCGCGACCGGCGCGCCGGGCCGTGCGGCGTCGATGATCCGCTCGCAGTCGTCCAGGGTGCGAAAGGCCGCCACCCCGGGCGCGAGCGTCCCGTCCGGATCCGTCAGCCCCTCGGTCGGCGGAATCCACGCCGTGGAGCCGGTGGCCAGCACGAGCACGTCATAGTCCACAGTGGACTCATCGGACAGCGCGACACACCGCCGCGCCGGGTCGACACCCGCGACCGAGACCCCGAGCCGCAGATCGACACCGACCCGGTCGGCCCAGCCGGAATCGTGCAGCCGCACCGAGTCGACCTCCATCGACCCGGACAGCACGCTGGACAGCAGCACCCGGTTGTACGCGGCGTGCGGCTCCGCACCCACCACCGTCAACGCCACCCGCGCACCATCAGGGTCGCGGCGGCGAACCTCGTCGGCCAGCCGCGCGCCCGCCATGCCATACCCGACGACCACCACCCGCCTCGGTGTCACGACGTCCTCCCCGCGCTCGGCTGACCCGACTGATCTGGCTCGACCCGCACCGCGCACACCTTGAACTCCGGCATCCGACTCGTCGGATCCAACGCCGGATTGGTCAACAGATTCGCCCGACCCTCACCAGGAAAGTGAAACGGCACGAACACCACATCCAGCCGCATCGAACCAACACACCGCACCCGCACCCGCACCCGCCCACGCCGCGACACCACCCACGCCAACCCACCATCGACCAGACTGGCCCGCACCGCAGTGTCCGGATGAATCTCCACATACGCCTCCGGAGCCGCCGCCACCAACTCGCTCACCAATCGCGTCTGCGCACCCGACTGGTAGTGCGCCAATACCCGACCCGTCGTGGCATACAACGGAAACTCTGCGTCCGCAGACTCGACCGGGCCCCGGTGATCCACCGCGACCAACCGCGCCAACCCATCCGAATGCGCAAACCCATCCACAAACACCCGGGGCGTACCAGGGTGCCGTTCCGCAGTCACCGGCCAATGCCACGCCTCACCCGCACGCAACCGCCCATACGTGATCCCGGAAGAGTCCGCAGGACCACCAGC
>NZ_VUOB01000138.1 GCF_008386585.1 Solihabitans fulvus | reverse complement strand
GGTCCGCTTCGCCGACGGCATCAACGCGCTCACCGTCACCGGCGTCGGCGTGGTCCTGGAGTTGGGCCCGGGAGGAGTTCTCAGCGCCCTCGGTCGAGGCGTCGCCGCCGACACGATCGACTTCATCCCGACCCTCCGCGAAGGCCGTGAGGAACCGGAATCCCTCCTCGACGCCCTGGCCCAAGCCCACACCGCCGGCGTTCCCGTCGACTGGCGCGCCTACTTCGCCGGCCAGGCACGGCACACGGACCTCCCCACCTACGCCTTCCAACGTCAGCGCTACTGGCTCGACGCCGGACACAGCCCGACCGAAACGGACGCCCCGGCCGGCGCGACCGACCCTCGTCACCCGTTCCTGAGCGCTGCCGTCCCGCTGGCCCACGGCGACGGCGTCCTGCTCACCGGCCGGCTTTCCCTGACCGCGCAACCCTGGCTGGCCGACCACGCCATGCTGGGCACGGTTCTCCTACCCGGCACGGCCTTCGTCGATCTCGCCCTCCGGGCCGGCGCGCACGTCGGCTGCGACCGAATCGACGAGCTCATCCAGGAGGCCCCGCTGATCCTCCCCGCCGACGGCGGCGTCCAACTCCAACTGTCCGTCGACGGCCCGGATGACAGCGCCAGCCGGGCCTTCCGCATCCACTCGCGCCACGACACTCCCGCCGGCCGCACCGACGTGCCATGGACCCGGCACGCCAGCGGCGTGCTGTCCCAGAACACCGAGGCCGAACCGCCCGTCGCAACTCCTTGGCCGCCAACCGGTGCGACACCGACAGGGCTCGCCGACTGGTACGACCGACTGGCCGACCGGGGCTATTCCTACGGACCGGCCTTCCAAGGACTGACGGCGGTGTGGCGGCGCGGCGACGACCTGTTCGCGGAGGTCCGGCTCCCGGACGACTGCGCCGAGAACGCCGCCGACCACGACCTGCACCCCGCGCTCCTGGACGCGGCCCTGCACAGCCTTGCCGCGACCGCCGACGAGACCGACGGCACCGCCCTGCCGTTCTCCTGGACCGGCGTGACCCGATACGCGACCGGCGCCAGCACCCTCAGGGCGCACCTCACCCGACCGGCGCCCGACACCGTGTCCGTGACGGCCACCGACGAGTCCGGCATGCCGATCCTGACCGTCGAGGCGCTGGTCCGTCGCCCGGTCTCGGCGGCGCAGCTGCGGCCGACGGCCGGCGCCGACAACGACTCGATGTTCCGCCAGACCTGGTCGCCGCTCCCTGCCACCGATCCGGAACCCGTTGGCGCGGTGGCCTTTCTCGGCGTCGACGATCCCGCCTGGACTGCGGCGCTCGGCGTCCCCGCGACTGGCTACCCGGACCTTGCCGCCCTCCGAGCCGCGATCGCGGCGGGGCACCCGGCCCCAGCCGTCGTCCTGGCCCCGCTGGACCATGACAACGCAACACCCGGCGCGATCCCCGACGCGGCCGAGAAAGCCACGCACGCGGCGCTGGCGCTGATCCAGGAATGGCTTGCCGACCAACGACTCGAGGCCTCGCGCCTGGTGCTGGTGACCCGCCGCGCCGTCGTCGTCCAGCCCGGCGATGGCCCACCCGACCTGGCCACCGCGCCGGTCTGGGGCCTCGCGCGGTCGGCCCAGACCGAGCACCCGAACACCGTGGTGCTGTTCGACGTCGACGGCCTGCCCGAGTCGTACCGGGCGGTGCACGCCGCGCTGGCCTCTGGCGAGCCGCAGCTGGCCGTGCGCGCGGGCCGAACGCACCTGCCGCGCCTGGCCAGGGGCGTCCCGCCAGGACTGCTGGCTGCGCCCGACGACGCGACCGCGTGGCGCCTGGACGTCACGGCCAGGGGCACCCTCGACAACCTCCGGCTCGTGCCGGCCCAGGAAGCCCTTGCGCCGCTGCAACCCGGCCAGGTCCGCGTCGCGGTCCGCGCCGCCGGGCTGAACTTCCGGGACGTGTTGATCGCCCTGGACATGTACCCGGGCGCGGCCTCCCTCGGCAGCGAGGGGGCCGGAATCGTCATGGAGGTCGGCCCCGAGGTGACCGGCCTCGCCGTCGGCGACCGCGTCGCCGGCCTGTTCACCGGGGCGTTCGGCCCGGTCGCCGTCGCCGATCACCGTGTGCTGTCGAGGTTTCCGGCCGCTTGGACGTTCGCGCAGGCGGCCTCCGTGCCGACGACGTTCCTCACCGCGTACTACGGGCTGGTCGACCTGGCCGATGTCCGCCCCGGCGAGTCGGTCCTGGTGCACGCGGCGGCCGGCGGCGTCGGCATGGCCGCGGGGCAACTGCTCAAACACCTCGGTGCGGAACCGTACGGCACCGCCAGCCGGGGCAAGTGGCACGTGCTGCGCGCGCAGGGCCTTGCCGACGACCACATCGCGTCCTCCCGCACCCTCGACTTCCGCGACCAGTTCCTGGCCGCCACCAACGGGAGAGGCGTCGACGTCGTGCTGAACTCCCTCGCCGGGGAGTTCGTCGACGCGTCGCTGTCGCTGCTGCCGCGCGGCGGCCGGTTCCTGGAGATGGGCAAGACCGACCTCCGCGAGCGCGCGGACGTCCAACGCGACCACCCAACGGTCCGCTACCAGGCGTACGACCTGATGGAGGCGGGTCCCGAGCGCATCGGGCGCCTGCTCGCCGAGGTCATGGACCTGTTCGACCGCGGCGTCCTCGATCTCCCGCCGATCACCACCTGGGACATCCGCCGCGCCCCTGAGGCGTTCCGGCACCTGCAACAGGCCCGCAACATCGGCAAGGTCGTGCTCACCGTGCCGGTCCCGCTCGACCGCGACGGGACCGTGCTCGTGTCCGGCGGCCTCGGCGCGCTCGGCGGGCTGGTCGCGCGGCATCTCGTCGCCGCGCACGGCGTTCGCCACCTCACCCTGCTGGGGCGCGCCGGCGTCGACACGAGTGGCCTGGTCGGCGAGCTGACGGCTCTCGGGGCCGAGGTGACGGTCGCCGCGTGCGACATCGCGGACCGCGCCGCCGTCGAGAAGGTGCTTGCGGTGGCCAAGAAACGGCACCCGCTTGTCGGGGTGGTGCACGCGGCCGGTGTGCTGGACGACGGCCTGGTGTCCGGACTCTCCTCGAACCAGGTCGGCAGGGTGTTCCGGCCGAAGGTGTCCGGCGGTTGGCTTCTGCACGAGCTGACCCGCGACCTGGACCTCGCGTTCTTCGCCCTGTTCTCGTCGGCGTCGGGCACGCTGGGCGGCGGCGGCCAGGGCGGCTACGCGGCGGCCAACGTCTTCCTGGACGCCCTGGCGACCTACCGGTCCTCGTTCGGTCTGCCAGCGGTCTCCCTGGCCTGGGGCCCCTGGGGCGATCGCGACGGGCTCGGCCTGGCCGCGGCCACCGGCACGGACCGCCCGACGCGCGGCGGAGCGGTCGGCCTCTCCCCGGCCGAGGGGCTGGCCCTGTTTGACACGGCCCTCACGGTCGGCGAGCCAGTCCTCGTCCCCCTGCGGCTCGACCAGGTCCGGCTCCGCGCCGAGGCCGCCGCCGGCCAGATCCCCAGCGTCCTCAACGATCTCGTCCGCGCACCGACCGGCCGACGCTCCGACCGCGGCGTCACCACGTCCGGCGCGGCGACCCTGCGGCACCGGCTAGCCGGCCTGCCCGACACCGAGCGCGGCCACGTCCTGTTGGAACTGGTGCGCGGCCACGTGGCGACCGTGCTCGGACACGCGGCGGCCGACACGATCGAGCCGCAACGATCCCTCAAGGACCTCGGCTTCGACTCGCTCGCCGCGGTCGAACTCCGCAACCGCCTGAACACGGCGACGGGCCTGCGGCTGCCACCCGCGCTCGCCTTCGACTATCCGACGCCCGCCGCGCTCGCCGACCACCTGCGCACCGAACTGTCCGGGGACGCTGCGCCGGAGGGCGAACCGCGCTCGACGGCCGGCGCCGAGACCGACCTGAGCGACACCGAACTCCGGCGGCTCCTCGCCACCATCCCGCCGGCCCGCCTGCGCGAGGCCCGCCTCACCGACGTCCTGCTGCGGCTGGCCGAGCAGGGCGAGGACAGGCCGGCCCCCACGATCCTCGACCGGGTCCGGTCCATCGATCAGGCCGACGTGGCCGACCTGATCAGCATGGCCCTCGACCACGACACCCACCAGCCACCCACGCAGTGAGGACGTCGCGATGACGGTGCCCACGGAGAAGTTGGTCGAAGCGCTACGCGCGTCCCTCAAGGAAGTCGAACTGCTCAGGGAACGCAACCGGGAACTGGCCGAGGCGTCCTCGGAGCCGATCGCGATCATCGGCATGGGCTGCCGGTATCCCGGCGGCGTCCGGTCGCCAGATGACCTGTGGAGCCTGGTGGAGCAGGAGATCGACGCCGTCTCGGACTTCCCGACCGACCGCGGCTGGGACCTCGACGCGCTCTACCACCCCGACCCCGACCACCCCGGCACCTCCTACGTGCGGGTCGCCGGCTTCCTGCACGACGTGGCGGACTTCGACGCGCGGTTCTTCAAGATCAGCCCGCGCGAGGCGTTGGCGATGGACCCGCAGCAGCGGCTGCTGCTGGAGACGACCTGGGAGACCGTCGAGAACGCGCGGATCGACCCGTTGTCGTTGCGCGGCAGCCAGACCGGCGTGTTTGTCGGCGCGATGTTCAACGACTACGCCTCGCACTTCGAACACGGTCCGGCCGAGGTGGAGGGCTACATCCTCACCGGCAACTCGATCGCGGTCATCTCGGGCCGGGTGTCCTACGTCTTCGGTTTCGAGGGCCCGGTCGTCTCGGTCGACACCGCATCCTCGTCCTCGCTGGTCGCACTGCACCTGGCGTGCCAGTCGCTGCGCAACCGGGAGTGCGAGTTCGCCGTCACCGGCGGCGTCGGCGTGCTCGCCACACCCGTCGGCTTCATCGAGTTCAGCCGGCAGCGCGGCCTGTCCTCCGACGGCCGGTGCCGCTCGTTCTCGGCGAAGGCGGACGGCACGAACTGGTCGGAGGGCGTCGGCGTTCTGCTGCTGGAACGCCTCTCGGACGCCCGACGCAACGGTCACCGCGTGCTCGCCGTCGTGCGCGGCAACGCCATGGGCAGCGACGGCGCGTCCAACGGTCTGACCGCACCCAACGGCCTCTCCCAGCAACGCGTCATCCGGCAGGCACTGGCGAACGCCGGCCTGACACCGTCCGAAGTGGACGCAGTGGAGGCGCACGGCACCGCCACCGTGCTGGGCGACCCGGTCGAGGCCCAGGCGCTGCTGGCGACCTACGGCCAGCACCGCGCCGACCGGGAACCGCTGTGGCTGGGCACGTTGAAGTCCAACATCGGCCACGCGCACGCCGCAGCCGGCGTCGGCGGCGTGATCAAGACCGTGCAGGCGATGCGGCACGGCGTGCTGCCGAAGACGTTGCACTGCGCGGAGCCCTCGCCGTTCGTGGACTGGTCCTCGGGTGACGTGCGGCTGCTCACCGAGGCCCGCCAGTGGCCCGACACGAACCACCCAAGGCGGGCCGGAGTGTCCTCCTTCGGCGTCGGCGGCACACTGGCGCACGTCGTCCTGGAACAACAACCTCCGGAACCGCCCGACGGGCCGGCCGCCGACGGACCCGGCCTCCTCGTCGTGCCCTGGGTGCTGTCGGGTCGGGGCGCGGCCGGCCTGCGCGCCCAGGCGGCCCGCCTCACCGAGTTCCTGAGCACTCGACCGGACCTCGACAGCACGGACATCGCCCGCTCGCTGGTGACCACCCGCGCCCTCCTGGACGACCGCGCCGTGATCACCGGCGGGGACCGCGCCACACTCCTCGAAAGCCTGACGGCCGTGGCCCGAGGCGAGGACCATCCGAACGTCCGCCGGGGCCACTCGCTGGCACCCCCTCGCATCGGCGCGTTGTTCTCCGGTCAGGGTTCGCAGCGCGTCGGCATGGGTTTGGCGCTGTGCGCGGCGTTTCCCGTTTTCAGGGACGCGTTCGGCGAGGTGTGTGCGCAGTTCGACGGCCTCCTGGACAGGTCGTTGGCCGAGGTGATGGCGGCGGAGCCGGGGTCACCCGAGGAGGGCCTGCTGGCTCAGACGGCTTATGCCCAGCCGGCGTTGTTCGCCGTCGGAGTGGCGCTCTGGCGCACTCTCCAAGCGTGGGGTGTCCGCCCGGACTGTGTGGCCGGTCATTCCATCGGCGAGCTGACGGCGGCTCACGTCGCGGGTGTGTGGTCGCTCGCGGATGCCTGCATGATTGTGGCCGCGCGTGGCCGTCTCATGCAGGCGCTGCCGCTCGGCGGTGCGATGGTCGCGATC
>NZ_VUOB01000137.1 GCF_008386585.1 Solihabitans fulvus | reverse complement strand
ACAACGACAACGTCGGCACCCCTGAGGTGACCGGCACCCCGACGCTCTGGCTTACTCCCACCGGGCTGACGAACTCCGTCGTCCCGTCCGCCCAGGTGTCGTGCCAGTCCTGGAAGTGGACTCCCCGGCTGTCCCAGATGCTGCCGTACTCGTTGCCCCCAACGGTCTGGATCTGGGAACGGTCAGCGGATACGCCGACCACGATCTGCACGTGTGAGTGGCCAGGTGCCTTGTGGACCACCGCATCCCCGACGTGCGGGGTCGAGGAGCCGGTGCCGTGACGGGTGCCGTAGTCCTGGAAGTCCGACACGGCGCTGTGGATCTCCCCCGCGCCGACTACCCCGGCCTGACGCCAGACCCATCCGGCGAAGTCGGCGCACCAATCCTCCGGCTGCGGCCAGAAGTCAGATCCTGGTTTGCCGACTTGTGCTTGTGCGATGGCTGCGATACCGCCGGGGGTCGCTGCGTGGGCCGCTAGCGGGGCCGCCAAGAGGCCCAAGGCGATGCCCAGGGCGACAAGCAATGCGCGCGCTCGGTCGGCGCCACGACGTATCAGGGATGACCCGCGTTTCATCAGGTGAACCTTTCGGTGGGGCGATGGAATGGGAACGGTGCCGCCTGCCATCAGTCGAACGGGCTGTCCGGCGTTTCCCGGCGATGCCGTGACAGCCGCACGGACCCGTTCAGCTGTCATGGCAGATCCCGGGGCGCGGTCGACCTGTCTCCCGCGTGGCTCGCGACGCCACAGCAAGGCTTTGCTCTCGTCGAGCGGTCGCCCGGCAAGCTGACATTGATCAGCGTGACGTGATCTGTCGCCCATCACCACGCAACTACCCGGCAACTCCTCGGCAACTTGCTAGCCTCCGCGCTGGGGGATGGGTGGCTGTGTTGCGTGGGGGTTGTGCATGGCGGACCGGTTCGGGGAGATGCTGCGCTCATTCAGACATGGGGCTGGAGCAACGCAGGAGGAGCTAGCCGAGCGGTCCGGAGTGTCGGTCCGCACGATCACCGGTCTGGAGACCGGCCGCCACACGCCGAGGGCGGCCACCATCAGGCAGCTCGTCGACGCGCTCGGTCTGTCCACGACCAAACGGGACGCGCTGCTGGCAGCGGCTCGCGGGGACACCGAACCCGACAACGTCGATTCCAGGGTTGGCCGTCAGTCACTGCCTGAGGATCTGCCGGATTTCGTCGGCCGCGAGGAGCAGCTTGCCCAGCTCACGGGGCTGGCGGCGGCTGCGGCCACCACGGTGGCGGTCTCGGTGATCGACGGAATGGCCGGCGTAGGCAAGTCCGCGTTGGCCGTGCACGCGGCCCACGCCCTGGCGGCGCGGTTTCCCGACGCTCAACTGTTCGTGGACCTGCACGGGTTCACCCCAGGACGCGAGCCGATTGCCCCAGCCGTGATGTTGGACATCCTGCTGCGCAGGCTCGGAGTACCCCCGCAGAGGATCCCCGCCGCACCAAGGCGGCGCGCCGACCTGTGGCGGAACCAACTCGCCGGACGCAGGGTCCTCGTGGTGTTGGACAACGCCCGCGATGCCACCCAGGTGGGCCAGCTGCTCCCCGACGCGCCGGGCTGCCTGGTGCTGGTCACCACACGCCATCCCATGCCAGCGCTGGACGTCACCGTCTCGCTGACGCTGGACATGCTGCCTACTGAGCAAGCCGTGGCCATGTCCACTCACATCGTGAGGGGTGACCGGGTGGCCGTCGAGCCGGAGGCGGTCGCCGAGGTCGTGTCGCTGTATGACCACCTTCCGCAGGCAATTCGTGTCGCTGGCACCCGTCTGACCCGCAAGCCGGGCCAGCCCTCTACCGGGCTGGTCACGCAACTACGCGACGCCCGCCGCGACCGGGGCGAGTTGGCAGCGGACGACCGGGGCTTGGGCCGCCACCCCGTGCTCGCGCCGGCTCCGGTCACCACTGTCGAACCCCATCTGGCGCCGCTGCACCTTGTTCCGGCCCAGTTGCCCCCGGCGCTCGCTGATTTCGTCGGTCACAGCACGGCGCTCGCCACACTGGTCGCGGGCCTGGCCGAACCGGGCCTGTGGGTCATCGCCGGTCCCGGGGGCGCCGGCAAGTCGACCTTGGCGATCCAGGCGGCTCACCGCCTCATCGGGTCCTATCCCGACGGCCAACTGCATGCCCAACTTCGCGGCGGTTCCGGTCTTCCGATCACCCCGCACGATGTCCTCGGCAGGTTCCTGCGTTCCCTGGGCGTCGAGGCCGGTGCCGTTCCGCCTGGCGTCGCCGAGCGACTCGACCTGTTTCGCAGCCTGGTGGCCGGCAAGCGAATCCTCGTCGTGCTGGACGACGCCAGCGACGAACGCCAGGTGCGCACCCTGCTGCCCGGCGGACCTGGCTGCGGTGTCGTGATCACCTCTCGTCGCCGCCTGGCCGGACTGTCCGGAGCCACCGTCGTCGCCTTGGGCATGCTCGAGGAGGACGCCGCCATCGAGTTGCTGGACCGGATGATCGGACCAGACCGAATCGCCGAGGACCCTGTCGCCGCGCGGGACATCGTGCGGCTGTGCGGCCGGCTCCCACTGGCCGTGCGCATCGCCGGAGCACGACTGGGCGTGCGGCGCCAGTGGCCGCTGACCGCCCTTGCGCGCAGGCTCGCCGATGAGCGACGCCGCCTCGACGAACTGTCCGCAGGAGACCTCGAAGTTCGGGCCTGTCTGAAGCTCAGCTATGCGGCGCTGGACCAACCGTCCCGCGCCGCGTTCCGCCTGCTCGGAGTGCTGGGCGTGCCCGACTTCGCCTCCTGGGTGGTGGCAGCCCTCATGGACCTGCCGGCCGTGGAGGCTGAGGACCTGCTCGAGCGCCTCGTCGAGGCGCATATGGTCGAGATCGCCGGAGTGGACCGGCTCGGCGAACTCCGCTACCGCCTGCACGACCTCGTCGGGGTCTACGCCACCGAACAAGCCGAGGCCACCGACACTGAGCCGGTCCAGCGAGCCGCCATCCAGCGAGCGCTGGGCGGGTGGCTGTGGCTGGTCACCCAGGTCGCCGCGCACGAGCCGTCCGGGCATCCCGATCCGTGCCGCGAGTATGGCACCGCCCGCGCAGTCGAGGGCTGGGTGGCCGAGCAGGCCCGCGCCGATCCTTCGGGATGGTTCGAGGCCGAAGGGTCGCCCATGTCCACCGCCGTCGAACGCGCCGCTGGTCGTGATCTCACCGACGTCGCCTACGAACTCGCGGCGGCACTTGGTGCGTCGACCTACCTCACCGGCAACCGGTTCGATGAGTGGCACCGCACCCACGAGGCCGCCCTGACCGCCACGCGGCGTACCGGGCATCGAGTCGGTGAGGCCACCTTGTTGACTGGGCTTGGCCAACTCCATTACGAGGCCGACCGCTATCCGTTGGCGCGCGAACTGCTGGACAGGGCACTCACCGTGTTCGACGAAAGCGGTGACGAATACGGGCAGGCCGTCGCACTGGCCTCGATCGGAGCCACCTGCCGGGAGCAGGGACAGTTGCGCGAGTCACGAGACCACCTTGCGCGCGCCGGCGCCATGTTCGCGGCCCTGGAGGAGGACGCCGGCCTCGGCTACACCGGCCGCCTTAGCGGCTCCGTCGACCTCGAACTGGGCGACTATGCCGCCGCGCTCACGGCCTTCGACCAAACGCTTGTGTGCTATCGGCGACTGGGCAGCCGGCGAGGCGAGGCACTGACCCTACGAGGGATCGGCCTGGTCCACCGTGCTAAGGGCGAGCACGAGGCGGCCGTGGAGTTCAGCCGTCAGGCCTTGGATATTCTGCGCGAGATCGGCGATGAGCTCATGGCCGCCTACACCGTCCAGTCCCTGGTGAAGGCCCAGATCCGGCTTGGTAGAGGGGAATCGGCCCCGCTGGAGGAGGCGTTGTCGGTGTGCGAGGCGCACCACGACCCGCTCGGCCAGGGGATCGTCCTGCGCACGATCGCGGAGCTTCATCTAGCCGAAGGCCGGCCGGCAGAGGCCGAGGTGTTCCTCCAACGGGCGCTTGCCGTGTGGGAGCCGCTGGACGCGCTCCTGTTCCGGGCACGCGGACTCCGCGACCTGGCATCGGTGCACACCGCACTTGGGGATCGCCCGCGCGCCGCCGTCGCCCTCGCCGAGGCATTGTCCATCTTCGCGAGTCAAGGGGCGCGTGAGTACCGCGAGCTGACGAGTTGCACTGGAGCTGGGGTATGCGACGTGGAGGTTGGCCTGTCGGCGCAACCACGCCCGTGAGAGGCTCGCGGCGGTGACGACGACGGCGAGGAGCAGGCCGAGCGTGTCGGTGGCGATGCCCCACTTTCTCCCGACGATCTTCTTGGCGGCGTCGATTCTTTGGCTGGCAACGGGAACATTTGTCCTGTCGCATTGGAGGCGGCGTTGGGCCACGGTTTGACCTGCGAGGGCCCGGTTGACTGAGACAGGCTTCGGTGATCGTTCTCAGCCAATGAGGCCTGGGACGAGGTTCTGGGCTGATCTGTCTCAGCTATGCCGGCCCGACACCGTCAGCGGAGAGCGAGTGCCGGTGGTAGCGGAGATCGGGAGCGCCGAACTCCAGAGCGTTCTCGTCAAGGCCGTTGGACACTGTCATCCGCGCCTCGGCGAACGCGAAGCTGACCGCGATCATGCCGTCGGCCATGTCACCACCGGCGTATTCGAGCAGTTCGACCGCCTGGAGTGGCTGCCCTTGCAGAGCGGTCAGCTCCGGCCGAGCGTCATGCCGCCAACCGAGGTGGAAGACGTGGTCGTCGGGATGGCCCCAGTCACCGTAGGCCCAGGTGGGCTGCCCCGTGGGGTCAGGGGTGTTCCAGGTGATGGACAGGTCGTTGAACTTCGCGTGGTTGATCTCGACTTGCTCGCCGTCGAAGTCCAGCAGGACTGGGCCATCGGCAAACCATTCGTCGGCGTCGAGGTCCCAGAGCAGCCAGGCGCGGCGCAGGCGACGGCCAGTCAAGGCGTGGAGCCGTTGGCCATGTGCGGTGCCACTCGCTCGCAGGCCATTGAGCGACTGAGGTTGGTATCCCTGGATGTCGAAGTAGGACACATGCTGATTGTCCATGATCCGAAGCCATCCAGCATCGTGTTTTCGCCGGTCAGATGCGTTCGGTCTCCCAGCTCTCGAATGGTGGCTGAGGGTGGTAACCGTGGTCGCGATGGAGGCGGATCCATTGCGCGGCGCGGTGTTGGGCTGCGCCTGGCTGGCTGGGCTGCCGCGCCAATCGAGGTCCACAGTGTTGGTGAAGATCGCGAAAGCAGTCTCCAGGGCGATTCCGGACTCGGCGAGTCGTGCGCGGTAGTCGATCCCCGTGGAGGAGGTCGGGGTCGATGGTTACGTTGGCCAGGCTGAACGCGAACTGCCTGATGGCTGCGCGGACCCCGTCGGGGAGCCGGTTGGCGGGCGGTTGGCTGTGGCCGGGCTTGCCGGTCGGCGGCTGGCGTGGACGGCGCGGTGCCCTGGTGACCGTCGGCGGCAGGCCCATCTCCTGACGTCAGTGGAGGACATAGCTGCGAACGGTGGAGTAGGAGGCGTGGACGTCGTGCTCGTCGAGCAGTCGCTGACAGATCCTGCGGATGGTGTGGCGGTTCTCCGGTGGTGCGTCGAGGTCTTCGTGCAGCATCGCGTCAACGGGCTCGCGGATGCGCGCGCCTTTCCCGTACACAGCGCGCCCTATCGCGTGGCTCGACGCCGAGTAGCTGTCGATCGCCGGTGATTGCAGCGACGTCACGCCGGGACCACAGCGATCGTGAGCAAGGCTCCGAACAGCAGGAACGGCCCCATCGGCACCAGCGAACCGCGAGGTCTTCGTCGGGTCGCCTGAAGCGGCAGCCACACCAGGGCGGCTATGAACCAACCAAGGACGGTGGCCGCGACGAGCGCTGACCAACTCAGCCAGCCGAGCGACAGGCCGAGCAGGCCGCCCAACTTCACATCGCCGGCCCCCACCCCACCGCCGGGAACCAACGCGAGTACCAGGTAGAACGCGGCGAGGATCGCCATGCCGGCGAATGCGCGCAGGAAGTCCGGTCCGCGGGAGTTCAAGATCGCCGAGGTCGCCAGCAAGGCACGACGAGGATGGTCCCGGAGTAGATGAGCACGCTGGGCAGTCGTCGCTCGATGAGGTCAACCAGGCCGAGCGCGACACCGAGCGCGGCGAGCACGCTGTAGGGCAGCAGGTCGAGCTGGTGACCGAAGCGCCAGGCCAGCATGCCGAACGCGAACCCGGTCAGCGGCGGGGCCGCCAGCTTGGCCGCACGCACTCCAGTCGGTGCCGAGGTAAGCAGCCGTCCACGAGGCGATGAACACGGCGGACATCAGCCCGCACCGGCTTGGGCGACGTTCGGTAGTCGAGCTGACATCACATCGCCCCCAAGAATCCGTCGGTCGCGTCCTCAGTGTTACCCCAGGACGACCTCAGACAGTGACGTCTGTAGCCCGAAAGGATGAAACCGTCGTAGATGAGCCATTCCGACTTCAAAGTCGGTGCTTACAGACTTTGAAGTCAGTCGGGGTCAGTGGTGTAGACGTAGTGAGGTCACTTCATGTTCAGGTGATCTCTCTGCCGTTTCGAGGGTGGGTTGTGGTGGCTGGCAAGGTCGGAGTGCCCGGCGAACGCTGGGCAGTGACGGTGTTCGCAGTAGGTGTCGCGGCGATGGTCGTGGCCTGCGGCTCCGGTACTGCGAGCAGCCCGTCGTCCAGTACGGCTCCACTGGCCGCACAGGCGTCGTCGACCGTGGCTTCCCGACTCCCCCGCTGTCCATCGGGGACAGGGCCAAGCAGGACGCGCTCGCGGCGTACCGAGGAATGTGGCAGGACTTCGTTGCCGCCGGGACCACATCGGACTGGCAGACGCCGCGGCGGGGTCAGCACGCGACAGGGATCGCACTGACGAACATGTCGCGGTCCTTGTATGCCGATCACTACAACGGCCTGGTAACCAAGGGCGAACCCACTTACGAGCCTGCGGTGTCCTCTGTCGATTTTCCCGACAACCCGAACAAGATCGTGATCACGGACTGCTCCGACGATTCGCGCTGGCTGAAATACAAGACCGCCAACGGACAACTCGCCAACGACACTCCGGGCGGCCGGCACCTTATCAACGCCGTTGTCCGGAAGCAGGCGGACGGATCATGGAAGGTCTCGGGGTACGGCGTCCACGAGGCGGGAACATGCTGAAACTACGAAGCATCTCAATCGTGACAGGACTGGTGGTCATCGGCGGCGTGTGCGGTGTAGCACCGGCGTTCGCTGACGGCGGCTACGGCAGCACCACGTGCGACCAGATGCCTGCCCCCGTCTGCGACCTCGGCGCGGGCAAAGGCGGCGACACCATCAAGCCCGGGAAACCTGACACCGGCAACAAGCCAGACCGTCCGGGCGCGGGCAACCCCGGAAGTGGCAACAGCAATCCCGGCGACACGATCATCGGCCAGAACTCGAACCTGGCGAGCTGCTCCTATGTCAGGAGCGACTATCAGCCTCCCTCCGGCGGGGTGGTCACGGCCGCCTACACCCCGCCGTCGAGCTCGGGTGCCGCCGCCGTGCAACCTGCGGCGTTCGGTCGGACCATCGCACCCGTGCTGGCGCTGCCGGTGGAAGGGCCACAGGCAGGACAGCAGGGTGCTTGGTACGTATGGAAGTGCACCGGGCCGGGGGCGGTCGACGCGCTGTATCGGCCACCGGTGTGGATTCCCGATGGCCAGCAACCCGGCGCGGCGCAGTTGCCTTCGCCCGCGGAGCTCGCGGTGATGGCGCGTAAGCAGTTGCGGCTGCCGACGCCGACGATCGCGGCGAACCCGTCTGGCACCCAGTTGGTGAACCTCCCGACGTGGATGTGGTTGTCGAGCGGCTGGGGGCCGATCTCCGCAACCGCCGCAGTACCCGGGGTTTCGGTGACGGCCGTGGCCACCCCGGCGTCGGTGTCGTGGTCGATGGGTGATGGCAGCACGGTGTCGTGCATCAGCGCGGGCACCCCGTTCCGTCCTGGCACGGACCCGAAGGCGCCGTCGCCGGACTGTGGCCACACCTACCGCACCTCCTCGGCAAGCCAAGCAGGGCAAGCGTTCCCGGTCACCGCGACGGTGCATTGGACGGTCGCCTGGTCCGGCGCGGGGCAGGGCGGGGTGTTCCCGGACATGACCACGGCCGGCAACACGGTCTTCCGCGTCGCGGAGTCCCAAGCCTTGAACAACGGCGGCGGCTGACCCTCACCAGGCGCGGCCTCCGTTCACAACAACACCAACAGCAACCCGCTCTTCCGCTCGCTGAAGGACCTCGGCGACGCGGCGCACTACCCCCATGCCTGGAGGTATTCGCGTGACCATCAACTTCACGACCCGGCCGGACACTAATCGGTCCGCGCCGTCGACCAACGGCTCCTGGACCACGGGCGGAACGACGCTCGCCTCGCGGCTGCGCGGAACCAAACGCCGACGCAGCGTCCCGCACCTGCTGCTGGGTGCCTTGCTCGTGCTGGCCTGTGCCGCCGCTTTCCTGGTGGTGTCGCTGAACTCCGGGAACAGGCAGTCGGTGCTGGCGTTGGCGCGACCGGTGGCGGTCGGGCAAGTGTTGACCGCGCAGGACCTCAAGCAGGTCACCGTCGCCGCCGACCCTGGCGTGTCTGTGGTGGACGTGAGTCAGGCGGCGAGCGCCGTGGGGAAGACGATGTCGCAGACCCTGCCCGCTGGAGCCCTGCTCACTCTCGACGCTCTCAGCGGAACCGGTGTTCCCGCAGCGGGACAGGCACTGGCGGCCTTGTCGTTGAAGGCGGGCCAGTTCCCACCGGAGGTGTCGCCGGGCACGCACGTTGCGGTGGTGTTCGTGCCGGGCCAGGCGGGTGCCGCGCTCGCGAGCCCGCCGGCCCCGGAGGCCACCACGGTGTGGTCGGCGGTGGTCACCAGCGTGACCTCGCCGCCCAACCAGCAGACCACTGGGTCTCGTCAAGTGAGTTGG
>NZ_VUOB01000136.1:431-1437 GCF_008386585.1 Solihabitans fulvus | reverse complement strand
TTAATTATCTGCAACCCCTTAGTGGTGTGCGGGTCGTTGGTATGCCTGGCCGGTGATCAGCATCAATCCGACCTCGTAGCGTGGGGCTTGTCAGCGCTCACGCAATTCCCGGCGCTGTGCTCACGTAGTCCCGCAGGTGGTGGGTCCGTAGGGATGTTCTACCGGATGTCCTCCTACGAACTGCGTGAGGAGAAGGCCACCCGCGACGATCTGCCCGCCTCCCGGCCGATCCAGATCACGGGCGATCTTCACGGTGTGGCTGGCGGTTCTCGCGGTGATCGCGGAAGTGGGCGCCGGCCAGGCGGAGGCCTCCCCGTCGACGTCACATGATCTGCGTGGAAGGGGCTCGGTTGTGGGGCGGCGGCGAACAGGCTGCGCGGATGGGACATGACGGCGCTTCCTGCGTGAGCGACTCGCTGGTGTCCAGGCTCGTTGCACCTCCTCGCAGCCGCACTCTGGGAGTCCTAGTTGGAGTGTCTGCCGGCGAATCGTTCGCGCTGGTCCAACGACCCTTGGCGTGAACCGGGCAGTCAGTTGACACGTTGTTGCTCATCGGCTGGGTCTGATTGGCCTGCTCGACCCGCCGCGCCCCGAGGTGGCGGCGGCCGTGGCGGACTGCCACAAGGCGGGAATCCGGGTTCACGTGGTGACCGGCGACAATGGCCGCACCGCGGCCGAGATCGCCCGCCAGGTCGGCATCGGTGCCGACCTGGTGGTCGACGGCGACGAGCTGGACGCGATGCCCGACCGGGCACTGGACGAGCTGCTGGCCGGGCCGCAGGAGATCGTGTTCTCCAGGGCCGCGCCCGAGGCGAAGCTGCGCATCGCCGAGGCGTTGCGGCACAACGGACACACGGTCGCGATGACGGGCGACGGCGTCAACGACGCACCCGCCCTGCACCGCGCGGACATCGGCGTGGCCATGGGCGTTGGCGGCACCGACGTCGCACAGGAAGCCGCGACCGTGGTGCTCACCGACGACAACTTCGCCACGATCACCGCCGGG
>NZ_VUOB01000136.1:0-340 GCF_008386585.1 Solihabitans fulvus | reverse complement strand
GCCGCGAGCCCGCCGAGCCGGGTCTGATGGCCAAGCCGCCGAGACCGCGCAGCCAGGGAGTGATCACCGGGCGACTGCTGTTGCGGGCGTGGGGTTTGATGGGCACGGTATCGGCCGCCCTGGTGCTGGCGGCGTTCTTCGCGGTGTTGTGGAGCGCGGGCTGGCACCCCGGCGACCCGGTCGGAGAGAACGCGCCCCTGCACCACGCCTACCTCCAGGCCACGACCGCGACCTTCCTTGGCATCGTCGCCTGCCAGATCGGCAGCGCGTTCGCCGCCCGCACCGAGTGGTCACCGCTGCGTGCGATCGGACTGACCAGCAACCGGTTCCTGTTGGGCGG
>NZ_VUOB01000135.1 GCF_008386585.1 Solihabitans fulvus | reverse complement strand
CCCGCTGCTTTCGCGCTAATTCGGTGTGATGGGTGTCGATACAGGAGAAAGGTGCCCTGAACTGCAAGGATATGACTTGTCGAGGGTCATGTCCGAACCAGTTCAGGAGCACCTTTCTGGTGAACAAGACTACCGGGACCTACCCGTGCTTGAAGGTCGACACCACCGGAACGGGGATCGTGTCGCACGCGGGCGCGACACTGCTGGTCGACACAGCGATCAAGACCGGCACGGACCAGGTGCTGTCGGCAGCACTGGCCCGCTGGCGGCAACCGAACGCGATCCACGATCCCGGCAAGATCCTGTGCGATCTGGCGATCGCGTTGGCCCTGGGCGGAGACTGCCTGGCCGACATCGCCACGCTGCGCGCCGAACCGGCTGTGTTCGGCCTGGTCGCCTCCGACCCCACGGTCTCGCGACTGATCACCACCCTGGCCGCCGACGCGGACACGGCACTCGCGGCCATCGACTCCGCCCGCGCCGCCGCACGGGCAACCGCGTGGACGTTGGCCGGAACGCACGCCCCCGACCACGCCATCAGCCCCGACAACCCGTTGATCATCGATCTGGACGCCACCCTGGTCACCGCGCACTCAGACAAGCAGAACGCGGCGCCGACATTCAAACGTGGCTTCGGATTCCACCCGTTGTGCTCGTTCGTCGACCACGGCACCAAGGGCACCGGCGAACCACTGGCGATGCTGCTGCGGCCGGGCAACGCCGGCTCGAACACCGCAGCCGACCACATCACCGTGACACGGAACGCGTTGCGGCAGTTGCCCTTCACCGCCAAAGGCGGACGCGTCGGCCGAAAAGTGTTGATCCGCACCGACGCCGCCGGAGCCACCCACGACTTCCTGAACTGGCTGACAGCCCGGAAACTGAGCTACTCGCTCGGGTTCACCCTGCCCGACGACACGGTCGAACGCCTCGCCCGGATCCCCGCACGAGCGTGGACCCCCGCCTACGACGACGAAGCCACCCCGCGCGAGGGCGCCTGGGTCGCGGAGGCCACCGGCGTGCTCGACCTGTCCGGATGGCCCACGGGAATGCGGGTTCTGGTCCGCAAGGAACGCCCGCATCCCGGCGCGCAACTGCGGTTCACCGACGCCGACGGGCTGCGGCTGACCGCGTTCGCCACCAACACACCCCGCGGCCAACTCGCCGATCTGGAACTACGCCACCGCCGCCGGGCACGAGCCGAGGACCGCATCCGCAACTGCAAGGCCACCGGACTGACCAACCTGCCCCTGCACGGCTTCGCCCACAACCGGATCTGGATCGCGATCGTCGCCCTCGCGGTCGAGCTGACCGCATGGACCCAGATGCTCGCCCTGACCGGCCACCAAGCCCGGCGATGGGAGCCCAAACGCCTGCGGCTGCGCCTGTTCTCCATCGCCGGACGCATCGCCCGCCACGCCCGACAGGTCCACCTCCGGCTGGCCGCCCACGCGCCCTGGGCCGATCTGGCCGTGACCGCCCACCAACGCCTACACGACCTACCACGACTCGCCTAACCAGCCAGAATCCGTCCCTACGAGCGAACCAGCACCACCACTGGGCCGTGGAACCCAGCGACACCCGGCCGACGACGGGCCGCTTGACCACGGAAGGAGGACCCGCAACAGCCACCCGTCCCAGTCTCAAACGAGGCCGTCACCCGCGCGAAAGATCCGGGCTA
>NZ_VUOB01000134.1 GCF_008386585.1 Solihabitans fulvus | reverse complement strand
GCCAGGCGGCGCGGCGTAGCAGGCGCAGGCCGTTGAGTCCGACGATGACGGTGGAGCCTTCGTGCCCGGCCACGCCCAGCGGCAGCGGAAGGTGCCCGACGAGGTCCCAGATCACGAGGCCGGTGATGAAGGTGGCGGCGATGATCAGGTTGGCCGTCACGACCCGGCGCGCACGCCGAGACAGGGCGATGACAGCGGGAATCGTGGTCAGGTCGTCGCGGACCACGATCGCGTCGGCGGCCTGCAGGGTGAGGTCGGAACCCGCGCCACCCATCGCGATCCCGGCGTGCGCGGCGGCCAGGGCGGGAGCGTCGTTGATGCCGTCACCGACCACCGTCACCCGCTGCCCGCCGCCACCCAGTGTCAACGCAGTCAGCCCGCGCACCGCGATGACCTTGTCCTCGGGCAGCAACCCGGCGCGCACATCGCGGATGCCGACTTGCTCGGCGCGATGCGCTGCGGGGGCGTGGTTGTCGCCGGTGAGTAGCACCGGAGCGGCGCC
>NZ_VUOB01000133.1 GCF_008386585.1 Solihabitans fulvus | reverse complement strand
AGTAAGTGGCATTGCCCCAGGGAAGGGCGGGGGCTGCCCAGAACGCGAACGGGGCCCACCCGGGGACGGGAACGGGCGGCGAGGTGGTGTGAGATCGCCGCCGATCCGACCCGAGGCAGGCCCCGGACTTCGACCGGTCGAGTGGTCGTCGGGCTAGGCGAGGGCCTTGCTCAGGGCCTCGACGGTCAGCTCGATCTGCCAGTTGCGGGCCCCGCCCTCGCGCAGCGCGGCGGCGACGCCCTCACGGCTGACGTCCTCCGGCGGCTGCCAGCAGGTCCGCCGGACCAGGTCGGGCAGCAGCAGGTTCTCCACCGGCACCGCGTGCTGCTCGGACAGCTCGGCCAGCGCCGTGCGCGCCTTGGCGAGCCTGGCGGCGGCGTCGGGGTCCTTGTCGCCCCAGCGGTTCACCGGCGGCGGGCCGTCGTGCGCCTGGCCCACGTCCGGGAGCTCGCTCTTGGTCAGCTCGGCCGCCCGCTTCAGGGCGTCCAGCCAGACCGACACCATCCGACGCTGCGCCCTGCCCCGGAAGACCGGCAGCGCGAGCAGGTCGCCCTCGGTCTGCGGGCCGCGCGTGGCGGCCTCGATCATCGCGCTGTCCGGCAGCACCCGTCCCGGCGCGATGTCGCGCTCCTGGGCCACCGCATCCCTGGTCTCCCAGAGCGACCGCACCGCGGCCAGCTGCCGAGGGTTGCGGATCCGGTGGATGCCGGACGTGCGCCGCCACGGCTCGTGTCTCGGTCTCGGCGGCGGCGCGAGACGCACCGCCTCGAACTCCTCGAGCGCCCACTCCAGCTTGCCCTGCCGGGTGAGCTCCGCCTCCAGCACGTCGCGCAGCTCCACCAGCAGCTCGACGTCGAGGGCGGCGTAGTTCAGCCAGTCTGCGGGAAGGGGGCGGCGCGACCAGTCGGCCGCGCCGTGCCCCTTCTCCAGCCGGTAGCCGAGCAACCGCTCGACAAGGGTGCCGAGGGCCACCCGCTCGAACCCGGCCAGCCTGCCGGCCAGCTCGGTGTCGAACAGCGTGCTTGGTCGGAGCCCGAGCTCGGCGAGGCACGGCAGGTCTTGCGACGCTGCGTGCAACACCCACTCGGTACCAGCCAGCGCCTCGACCAGCGGGTCGAGCCAGCCGCCAAGGGCGACCGGGTCGACCAACACGGTTCCGGCGCCTTCCCGGCGCAGTTGCACCAGGTAGGCACGTTGCGAGTAGCGGTAGCCCGAGGCTCGCTCGGTGTCCACCGCCACCGGACCGGCCGCTCCGGCGAGCGCGGCGGCGGCTTGCCGCAGCGCCGACGGGTCGGCCACCACTGGCGGAACGCCATCGGCTGGTTCCGTCAGTGGCACCGGGTCTGGCCCGGTCGGTTCGGCTGGTTCGGCGCAGGGAGCTTCCACGGCGGAAGACCCTACGACGAACGCAGCACTCGCGGGTGTGTTCGGCCCATTCAGCGGATCACGCCGGCTCGCATCGCCAACGCGACCATCTGTGCTCGATCCCCGGTGCCCAGCTTGCGCCCGATCCGCGAAAGATGGCTCTTCACCGTCAGTGCGGACAGACTGAGCGCCTCGCCGATCTCCTTGTTGGACTGGCCATCGGCGACCAGCTGGAGCACTTCGACCTCACGCGCGGAAAGCTCCCGCGGCGTGTTGTCGGTTCCCGGGACCCTGGTGCCCGCTGCGAGCACCGGAGCCACGCTCGGGTCGGCATAGACCCCGCCGTCGAGGACTCGACGCACTCCGTCGGTGACCACCATGGGCGAGGCGGACTTCAGCAGGTACGCCTGGGCGCCTGCCTGGAAGGCCGACCGGACCGCATAGGGGTCGTCGGAGGACGCGAGCACCACGATTCGCGGCCAGCCCTGGGCACGAAGTTCCGTGACCAGGTCAATACCGGTTCCGTCGGGTAGCCCGAGGTCGAGGATCGCGAGATCGCATGGTCCAGTGGCCAGGGCACGCGCCCTCGCCTCAGCAACCGATGCGGCCTCGTGCACTGACGTGATCTCAACGACT
>NZ_VUOB01000132.1 GCF_008386585.1 Solihabitans fulvus | reverse complement strand
GGGTCCGTAACACGAACGGTGTTTCCGACCTCTGTTGTCAGTAGTCCTCAGCGGCCGGCCAACGGTCACTGAACGTGATCGAGAAAGCGTTCAACACGGGCTTCCACCGCACCGCCCACCGAGCCTGCCCCGTACCCGTCGGGTCCAGACTCCGAGTCACCAGATACAGACACTTCAGCGCGGCCTGCTCAGTCGGGAAGTGCCCCCGCGCCCGCACCGCCCGACGATACCGCGCGTTCAACGACTCGATCGCGTTCGTCGAACACAACACCCGCCGGATCTCCACATCATAGTCCAGGAACGGGATGAACTCCTCCCACGCATTGCGCCACAACCGAATCACCGCCCCATACCGGTCACCCCACCGCTCCTCCAACTCGTCCAACGCAACAGCGGCAGCACCCACGTTGGGCGCCGTGTAGATCGGCTTCACATCCCTCTTCAACGCCTCCCAATCACGCTTGGACGCCAGCCGGAACGTGTTGCGCAGCAGATGGATCACGCAGGTCTGCACGATCGCCGCAGGCCACACATTGCCCACCACCTCCGGCAGACCCTTGAGCCCGTCGCACACCACGAAGAACACGTCGCTCAGACCGCGATTCTTCATATCCACCAACACCTGCATCCAGAACTTCGCGCCCTCGCCACCCTGCCCGATCCACAGCCCGAGCACATCCCGACGCCCCTCCAGAGTGACACCGATCGCCGCGTAGACCGGCCGGTTGGCGACCTGCCCGTCCCGGATCTTCACGTGCACAGCGTCGATGAACACCGCCGCGTACACCGCGTCCAACGGACGCGACTGCCATTCGCCCATCTCACCCAGGACCTGATCGGTGATCCGCGAGACGGTCTCCTTGGACACCGACGCCCCGTAGATCTCGACGAAATGCGCCGAGATCTCACCGGTCGTCAAACCCTTGGCATACAACGACAACACGATCTCGTCCACACTGCCCAGCCGACGCTGCCGCTTGCGCACCACGACCGGCTCGAAAGAACCGTTCCGGTCCCGCGGCACCGCGATCTCGACCTCGCCCACCGCGTCGGAGACCACCGTCTTGGCGCGCGTGCCGTTCCGCACGTTCGTCGATGTCCGTTCCGGCTCGGCCCGGTGCTTGTCGTGGCCCACGTGCTCGGTCATCTCCGCGTTCAACGCGGCTTCCAACACCGTCTTCGTCAACTGCTTGAGCAGGCCGTCAGGGCCGGTCAACGCCAAGCCCTGCTCCTGGGCCTGGGCGACCATCGTGGCCGCCAGCTCCTCCTGCGCCGACCTCGGCTTCGAGGTCTTGCCCTTGTCTGTCGCGTGTGGACTCATAACGTCCAGTGTCATCACGCACCGTGCCCAATCCCGCCGAGCTTACGCCCGGCGTGTCGGGCCAGAAACACCGTTCGCGGGATAGTCCC
>NZ_VUOB01000131.1 GCF_008386585.1 Solihabitans fulvus | reverse complement strand
CTCACCCAAGACTGACAGAGAGGGCCGCGGTCACCAAGAACCCGCCCAAGCAGAAGGCCACCGACCAGTCCACCCTCGAAGCCGTTGGCTCCTAACAGCCAGCGGGTGCCGGGTCGGGCCTCGCCCGGCCCGGCACCCGCGTGTGAAGGACCCGATCGTGCACGCCACACCGGAACACCCATGGAGGTCACCATGCGCACACGAGGTTCCCGTCTTCGTGCCCCCATTGTCGCCTGCGGCGTCGGCGTCTACTGGACCGTCACGTTCGTCGGCGCAGGCGAGATCCTGACCGGACACCTACCCGACCACTGGCCCAGCACCACCCTCGCCCTCGCGATGCTCGGCATCGTCCTGGCCGCGTTGGGTAAGTTGGTCACCCGCACGAATCTCGCTTGGCGCTGGATCCTCATAGGCGGTGCCGCGACGATGCCCTTGGCGGTCATCGGCGGTGCCAACGCGGATTCCACCACCGTCGGCGCCCTCATCCTGCTCGGCGGCCTCGCCAACTACCTCCACCACCGGGCGTACGGCACGAACATCCTGTCCGTCCCTACCCGCCGCCGGTGAAGTACCCGTGCGGAGGCGCATGATCCGGCCAACGACCGTGGCCGGCAGTTCCACCAACTCGGCGATCTGACCGACCGAACGCCCATCGCCACGCATCGCCCGCAACGCCCCAGCCTGACGCGCCCGCACCGCCCCGACACTCACCTCGGTCGCGAGGCGTGCACGTCGAATCTGACTGTCCAGTGTGGAGAGTTTGTCCGCGAGCTGCTGACGCAGAACCGCGATGACTTCCTCGGCTTCGGCGAACACGGCCAACGCCGCGTCCAACCGTTGATCACGTTCACGGGCCGAGGAATCCTGGGCCAGCTTCCGCCGGCGCATACGCTCCAACCGCTGCGACACCGCCGTGGACTTCCGCGGCCGCCGCGCGCTGTTCTCCTTGTGAGCCACCATCACCACTCCCGGTTCATGGCAGCCACCTTCACCCTCACCACCACCATACGCCGCCAACACCCAACCATGCATCCACTTCCAGCTCGAGACTCCACACCGCACCCCACACCCGACCCGCACCGCTACCCCTGCCTGCACCGTCCACACCGGCCTGTCACCCACACCGGTCCCACTACGCAGCACCTCTTGCACTGTGAGTGCGAACCGGCCCACCGTGACTTTCGTGATGGCGCTGCGGAAACTCACACCAGGCGGGTACGAGTACCTGACCGGCACCGTCGCCTGCCACGACCACCCGCTCGAACCCGGCGAATCCCTCGCCGACTACTACCTCGCCCACGGCTACCCACCCGGCCAGTGGTTCGGCACCGGCGCGGAACAGCTTGGCGTGACAGGAGAAGTCACCGCCGCACAGATGATGGCACTGTTCGGCGAAGGCCGACACCCACTGGCCGACAGCATCGAGGCGGACCTGCTCGCGGCCGGCACCAGTCCCGAGAAAGCGTTGACCGCCACCAAACTCGGCTACCGCTTCCCCCAGTACGGCGGCGAAGACACGCTCCGTAGGCGCGTCGCACAGGCGTACAAGGACCACAACCGTGCGACCGGTCGCCCCGACAACGCGCCCCTGCCTGACGATGTCCGCGCGACGATCCGACGCACCGTCACCGAGACCGCCTTCACCGACGCGCACCAAGGACAGGCGCCCGCCGACGCCGCCGAGCTGGCGCGGTGGCTGGCCGAGCAGAAGCGCGAGCTGCGCTCCGCCGTCGCCGGCTACGAGGCCGTGTTCGCGCCACCCAAGAGCGTGTCGGTCGCCTGGGCGTTAGCCGACCGCGCCACCGCAGACACCATCGCCACCGCCCACCGCGAGTCCGTGACCGACGCGCTGCGCTACCTCGAAACCAACGCCGCGTTCACCCGCAAAGGCTCCGCAGGGATCGCCCAGGTCGACGTCCGCGGCATCACCGCCGCCCAGTTCGAACACTGGGACTCCCGCACCGGCGACCCCCACCTGCACACCCACGTCCCCATCAGCACCAAAGTGCAGAACGACGCCGGAGAGTGGACCAGCCTGGACGGCCGCAGCATCCTCGCTGCCACCGTCACCATCAGCGAGTACTACAACTCCCGACTCCGCGACCACCTCCGCGACGCCGGCGCCACCTGGATCCAACGCCCCACCAACGGCATCGACATCACCCGCCCGGTGTGGGAGCTGGCCGGCGTGCCCACCGAGCTGATCGTCGCGTTCTCCCGACGCTCCGCACAGGTCGACGCCGCCCGCGCCGCCGGCATCGTCGCGTTCCGGAATCGGCACGGCCACGAACCCAACCCCCGCGAACTCCTCGAACTCGGTCGCCGGGCCCAGTACGGCACCCGTACAGCCAAGACCGCGCCCCGCACGCTGGCCCAACACCGCGCCCGGTGGCGAGCCTTCGCCGACGAGACCATCGGCGCCACCGCCCGCGAACAACTCGGTCACGACGTCCTCGCCGGCCGTGTCGCTGACGCCGCCGAGGTGAATGTCGCCGAATTGGCGGAACGCACCCGGCACGTCGTCAGCGACCACCGCGCCACGTTCACCCGGTGGAACCTGGAAGCCGAAGCCCACCGCCAAACCGCCCACCTCCCCCTCGCCCCCGATACCCACGCCGCCGCCGTGACCTCGGTGGTCCAAGCGATCCTCGACGCCGAGGACACCGTCACCCTGCAAGCTCCAACGCTGGTCGCCGAGCCGGCCGCGCTGCGTCGCCGCGACGGCGAGTCGGTGTTCACCCAACACAACGCCACCCGCTACACCACCCACACCACCCTGCGCGAAGAAGCCGCCCTCGTCGCCGCGGCCCAACGCACCGGAGGACACCGGGTCGACCTGGCCACCGTCGCGGTGGCCCTGGATGCCAGCGCCCGGCGCGGCGTCCACCTCAACCCCGCCCAGCAGCGTCTGGTCGCCGAGTTCGCCGCTTCTGGCCGCCGCGTCCAGCTCGCCCTCGCACCCGCCGGCACCGGCAAGACCACGGCGATGCGGGTGTTCGCCGACGCCTGGCGCGCCCAGGGCGGACGCGTGTTCGCGTTCGCGCCCTCCGCCCGCGCCGCCCAAGAACTCGCCGCCGCGATCGGCGCCCGACCCCACACCCTGCACCAAGTCCCCACCGCGCTGTTCCACGGCACCGCTCAACGGTCCTTCGGGTTCCGACAAGGTGACGTCGTCATCATCGACGAGGCCGCGATGTCGGGCACCCACACCCTGCACACCGTCATCCACCACGTCCTCGACCAAGGCGCCGACGTCCGCCTGGTCGGCGACGACCAGCAGCTGGCCGCCGTCGAAGCCGGCGGCGCGATCCGTCTCATCGCGCAGGATGTCGGCGCGCTACGACTGCACGAGGTCGTCCGGTTCACCGACTCCGACCAAGCCACCGCATCCCTCCAGATCCGCGAAGGCCACCCGCACGGGCTCAAGTACTACCTACGCAAGGGATGGGTCGAGGGAGGGTCCATCGAAACGATGCGTGACGCCGCCCAACAAGCGTGGCGGGCCGACCTCGACGCCGGACTCCAGTCGCTGCTCATCGCGCCCGCGCTCGACGACGTCGTCGCGTTGAACCTGCAAGCCCGCGCGCAACGCGCCGCCCGAGGCGACATCGACACCCACCGCGACGTCGCCCTGCACGACGGCACCCGCGCCGGCCGACACGACTGGATCGTCACCCGCCACAACGACCGCACCCTCACCGTCCTGCGCGGCAAGGACTTCGTCAAGAACGGCGACACCTGGGACGTCCTCACAGTCAGCCGCGACGGCGAACTCCGTGTCCAACACCGCACCCACGGCGCCCGCGCCACCCTGCCCGCCAGGTACGTCCGCACGCATGTCGAACTCGCCTACGCCGCCACCATCCATCGCGTCCAGGGCATGACCGTCGCCCACCGCGCCCACACCGTCATCCCACCCGGGATGACCCGCGAACAGTTCTACCCCACCATCACCCGAGCCCAAGGCGAGAACCGGATGTACGTGGTCACCACTCACCACGTCGCCGACTCCCACCAGGAAACCCCAGACGAAGTCACCGCCCGAGGAGTACTCACCGGCATCCTCAACCGACCCGGCACCGAAGCCTCCGCCACCGAACAACTCCGCGCCGCCCTCCACGAAGAAGAGTCTCTGGCCACTCTCGTGCCCCGCTACAACCACGCCGCCGACCTCGCCTCCACCCAGCGATACAAGAACCTGCTCTCCCAACACCTCCCCGCTGCGCTCGACGCCGACGCACTACCTGCGTTGCTGCAGACCATGCGCACTATCGACAGCATCGGCTGGCAAGCCGAACGCCTCATCCCCATGCTCGTGGCCGTACACGACTTCCTCGACGCCCAGGATCCCGCCGCCGTCCTCATCCACCGCGTCCAACGCCACACCGCTGCGTACCGCCCACCGGCCCGCATCGCCAATCCCACCACGGAGGAGGCACAGCGTTGGCGGGCCATCGTCACCAAGCACAACCCCGGGCTCGACGTCCACGACGACCGATGGGCAACAGTCTGTCAACACGGCGCGGCAGGCAGCCTCGACGCGGTCGACGCCGACACCGCCATCAACCACGCCGCCCTCGACGTTGCGACTCAGCCGACCAATGGTCCCGTGCCCGCACACCGCGCGGCAGCCTCCGCAGTCCTCGCCGCCCAACACGACGAGCGCCTCAGCGAGAACCTCGCGCTGCCGTGGATGGCCCGCCACAACCTCGCAGCCCTCGACCCCACTACCGACCTCGACCATTACCTCACGGCGACGAACACCACCATCGCCACACGCACAACCGAACTCGTTGAGCACGTCGTCCACACCCAGCCCCCATGGGCGGCCACCCTCGACACCCGACCAACCGACCACCACTCAGCGGCACGCTGGGACCGACTCATCGGACTGGCCGCCGCCTACCGCGAAACCTTCCACATCACGACCACCTCACCCGACCAACCACTCGGGCCCGAACCTGCCGATACCACACCCCAAGCCCCTGCCTGGCGACAGATCACCACCATGTGGGAACACATCACGACTGCCAGAAACACTCCCGACAGCGCGACCACCGAACTCCGCATCCACCAGCTCTACGAACAGGTCAACAACCACGAACGGCTCGACCGTCGCACTGCCCCCCGGCAACGGCACCACACCGACACACCGGACGACTACGAGGACGCCGACGCGCTCGACCACCACACCAGCCATCATCAGGGCACTGGATATTGACCATCACAAGGGAAGCGACGCAACGCCTGACTGTTGAGGCCTCCCGTCGCAGGCGACAGCCACGCGACCCTGAACAGCACCTCTTCCAACCGGTGGCGCACGATGAGGCACACCATCGGATCGGATCGCATCACACGCCACACGTCACACTCAGACTACAGTGAATGAGAAACACCGTTTCGAATAGCGTTAAGGCAGATCACAAATCCTCGGCCCCGCGCGAGCGGGGGTGTTCCGCGCGCCCACATCGCACGCATCGCAACCGCTGGCTCTGCCCCGCGCGAGCGGGGGTGTTCCCACGCGGTGGCCGCCGCAGGACCTGGTACTGCGGTCTTCCCCGCGCGAGCGGAGGTGTTCCGCCGGTCGGCCGCCGTGCCAGGGTACAGGTGCCGCCCTCTCCGCGCAGGCGGAGGTGGTTCGAGCAGTACGACGGGACCGCGTCGCGGGTCCAGCTGATCTCCACGCACGTGGAGGTGGTTCGCGCGGCATCGTCGCCGACACGACCCTGTGGGACTGATCACCACGCACGTGGAGGTGGTTCGACCCATCTCTTCATGCCGAGGATCTACTGGAACTGATCTCCGCGCACGTGGAGGTGGTTCGCAGGTGTGCGACGAGATCGAGGCGATCGGCCTCTGATCTCCACGCACGTGGAGGTGTTCCGAGACACCATGATCCGCGAGCCACGTGCGTGTGGTCCTCTCCGCGCAGGCGGAGGTGTTCCGGCTGGCGAGATCACCATCGTCGCCGCCGCGTGTCTTCCCCACGCGAGCAGGAATGTTCCCAGGCGCGCCCCGGGGACCGAGAGCCAGCCGAGGTCTTGCCTGCTCGAGCGGGGGGTATTCCCAGCTCATACAGCGGATCCCCGGCCGGGTCGTCGTCTTCCCCGCTCGCGCGGGGATGTTCCGTCGAGGTTCGCCGGCCAGCCGACCAGCGACTGCTCGGCCCTGCGCGAGCGGGGATGTTGCGGTGGTGCCGCCGGCCGCCTATGCGGTGCAGGACTCGACCCCGCGCGAGCGAGAGTGTTTCCACCCGGACGGCTATGCCACAGTCGTCGCTCTGCACGGCCAACCCACAACTCCAGTCTGGCCACTGAGAATCACCTCTCGACGCTACTTCCGCATGCCAGACTCCAAACTCCTCCGGACTACCCTCTTCATGAACCAGAGAAATAGAGACCAGCCACCAGCTTCAGAGACCTGCAATATTGCAATCTCGCACTAACTAGCCCTACTACACTGTAGATAATTAAAAATAATCCAGAGAACAGCATCTACAGAACCTGGACATATAGCCAAATCCGCTTCAGCTTGAGCGTCCACGAGGGGTCGATGAAATCTCCACTCAGCCCCTCTGCTTACATATCTGGTCTCGTGCCAACCTCGCCGCAGCCGGTGATCACGGAAGGTAGAAGTGACCGAAGGAATTCCTCCTGTAGGAGCGGCTTGGGGAAAATCCTCGAGCGACAAGCCACCGCATCCCCTGGTTTGCCATCAGGTCGACACAGCGGTGGTGGCCAGAACGTTGGCTTCACTGCTACTGGGTCCGCGTTGCCTCGCAGAGTTGCGGACCGCCTTCCTCCCACTGGGGGACGCTGATGGGTGGATCGCGTTGTTATGCGGCATCCACGACCTCGGCAAATACTCCCCCGGCTTCCAGGGGCTGCGGTCGGATCTGGCCGCCGCGAGGTTCGGACCGACCGCTACTGACGACGTGCGTTTCGTGGAACGACAGCGGGGAATCCGCCGCCTGGACACGCCTCACGGCCTGATCACCGCCCTGCACGTCATGACCATGCTGGAGTCCTGGGGTGCGGACGTGGCTGTCGCCGGCGAGATCGCTGTGGCATTGGGTGGACACCACGGGTATTTCCCCAGCTTCGGCCAGATTGATCAGGCTCGGAACGAGAAGAACAACCATGGGGGATCCAGATGGGCGGCATGGAGGGAGGCCATGGTCATCGATCTGGCAACCGCGCTGGGTCTTCCCGACCCCCGGTCTCTACCCTGGGCGGACGTGCGGTTCGACATCGGAGCCGCGATCGGGTTGGCCGCTTTGACCTCGGTCAGCGACTGGATCGCCTCGGACAGGACGAACTACAACACGCCGCAGGAGCCACTCGATCTGCCCACCTACGTACAAAGCGCTCGGTTGCGCGTCGGTCAGGCGATCGAGAAGGCAGGGTTGGAGCGCTGGGTGCCCCCGGCGGACACGAGCTTCTCCGCGCTGTACCCGGACGTGGAGGAGGCATATCACGTGCAGGTGGTGGTGGAGGAGCTCACGGCGGGACTCGAGTCGCCGACGCTGGTGGTGGTGGAGGCTCCGACCGGCGAAGGCAAGACGAAGGCCGCGTTGCAGGTCTCGGCCACTCTGGTACGCCGCCTCAAGCTCGCCGGGGTGTACGTGGGAATGCCGACCAAAGCGACCAGCAACCAAGTGCTGGGCGAGGTCGAGAAGCTACTGACGACGCTACAAGACCGCACTACGGTGCGATTGATCCACTCCGGTGCAAGAGAATTCCTGGCACAACGAACCACCGAACCATCCGACATCGGCCAGGACGATCCCGAGGACTGCGACGTCGCCGCCCGTGAGTGGTTCACCAGGAAGAAGAGCCTGCTGACCAACCTCGGAGTAGGCACCGTGGACCAGGCCGCACGGGCGGCGATCCGGTCCGGCCACATGTTCGTGCGGCTGGCGGCGTTGTCGAACAAGGTCGTCGTCTTCGACGAGATCCACTCTTACGACATCCACCTGTCAGCTCTGCTGGATCGGCTCCTGATGTGGCTGGGGCGGTTGGGCGTGTCAGTGGTGCTGCTGTCCGCGACCCTGCCGACGCGTCGCCGACGCGAACTGACCGCTGCGTGGCAGGCCGGACTGCTGGGCCGCCTTCCGGACGACACCCCGGCAGAGCAGGTGACCGGATCTGACCATTACCCGCGGGTCACGGTCGTCGGCCGAGACGCACCCGTGGTGCTGGGTGCCAAGACCTCGCCACTCAACAGGGATCGTCGAGTGCAGATGGTTGGCCCCGTTCCGCCCGACCAGGTCGTGGGATGGCTGCTGGACCGGGTGGGCGAGGGCGGGTGCGCCGCAGTCGTCCACAATATGGTCCGTCGCGCGGAGGAGACGTTCCGATCGCTGGACAAGGACCTGACCGGGCGGGGCATCGCAGTGCGGCTTCTGCACGGGCAGATGACCAACGCCGATCGGTACGAGCGAGAAGCTTGGCTGGCGAAGTCGTTCGGCCCTAAGGGCAACCGCCCCCACTCGATCGTCGTCGGCACCCAGGTGTTGGAGCAGAGCCTGGATCTGGACTTCGACGTCATGCTCAGTGACCTTGCACCGATCGACCTGTTGATCCAGCGCGTCGGCCGCGTGCATCGGCATACCCGCGAGGGACGGGGCAACCTGGTGTTGGGGATCACTGGAGTAGTCCACGGTTCGGACGGGCCGGCCTTCCCCCGCGGGTTGCACACCGTCTACTCCCCCTACGTGCTGATGCGGACATGGGCGGTGCTACAGAACAGGCAGGAGATCTGCTGTCCCGATGAGGTTCCGACGCTGATCGACCAGGTGTACGGACCCGACGACGCGGTCAACTGTCCGCCAGGCTGGGAGAAAGCGTGGCACAAGGCCCAGGTCACCCATCGCGAGCTCGTGCGCCGACGTCAGAGTCAGGCGCGGACCGTGTACCTGCCGATGCCAGCGGGACCGAGCGGCTCGGTCGGGTTGCAGCAACTGTCAACACAGCCAAAGAGTCCAACGTGGACTCGGAGCGGACGTCGAAAACGATGATCGATGACGACTACGATCTCACCGAGTCAGGCGTGGATGTTGTTGTGCTCCACGCGATTCCTGAAACAGACCTCGTGATGCCAACGCAAGGAACAGCATCGGTGGACCTGTCCTCGGACACGGTCGACGCGGTGACGTTGGATGAGCTTGTGGCATCTAGCACGGTGCTGTCGGCACCGGACGGCGTGCCGCACGATGTCGTGTCCACTCTGCACGGCACGCCCGCTCCGGCAGCGTTCATCAGCAGCCCGTGGTTGCGGGAGCACAGGGCGTTGGTGTTCCTCGATGGCCAGTGCCGCATCGGTGATCATGTCCTTGTCCACGACCGGAAGTCGGGCGTGCACGTCCGTGATGAATGGTGACCGCCGAACCGACACCGGCGTTCGACCTGTTGACACAACCATGGATCCCCGTGATCGACCTGCGGGGGGAACGGTGCGAGGTCGGACTGATCGGGTTGCTGCACGACGCACACAGGATCAGACGAATAGTCGGCGACACTCCACCGATGACCGCAGCCCTACACCGACTGGTACTGGCGTTCCTACATCGCAGCTACGGACCATCCAGCGAGCAAGCGTGGGCCACGTTGTGGTCAGCACCGCAACTGCCCCGCGCGCCGGTGGACAACTATGTCGCCGACAAACGCGACCGCTTCGACTTGTTCGATCCCGTGCAGCCGTTCCTGCAGTGCCCCGCGTTGAAGGGCCTGGCGCCGTCGACAGCGGCGAAACTCGTGCCGCATCGAGCCGTGGGCAACAACGTGACGCTGTTTGACCACACCACGGCGACCGACAAGATCGTCCTCAGCCAGGCCGAGTCCGCGCGATGGCTCGTCACCGCGCACGCGTTCGACCCAGGTGGCATGAAAACCCCCTACGAGAAAGACAAATCGTCCGAACGAGCACCCTGCAATCTGCTGGGCGTCGTGCTCGTGGAAGGCGCCACGCTGAAAGAGACCCTCCTACTCAACGCACTGATCTATGCGCCGAAGTACGCGGAGCCGTTCATGACGTACGCGGAGGACCGGCCGGCGTGGGAGGAGCCGATCGCACCGATGCCACAGCCGGACAGCCGAGTGGGGCGAGGCTGGACCGACGTGTTGACCTGGCCCTCCAGGAGAATCCTGTTGTCGCGTGGCGTTGTCGACGGCAACCCGGTGGTGGACGGCGTGACACTCACGCCGGGGGTGCGGTTCAAGGGAAAGCCGGTCGACGAGGAGAAGATGGCGGCCTTCCGTCAGCCGGTGGCCGCAAACGGCAAGCCGAAGGCGGACGCGCCGATGCTGCCCGTGCGGTTGAGCCCGCTGCGCGGGGTCTGGCGGCACAGCGTCGAATTGCTGCTGACCGATGTCTGGCAGGAGGGCCGATCACGGCTGCGACCGCGGGCTCTGGAACAGATCGCGACGTTGGCGGCGCATCAGATCATTCCCCGCGACGCGGTGTACACGCTGCGCGTGTTCGGACAGCAGCTGGACAAGAACGCGGCAGTCGTCGAGGCCTACCTGGAGGAACAGGTCCCGGCTCCGGTCTCGCTGCTGCGCGCCGAGGACCAGTCGCTCGGCGCGCTGATCGGCACCGCCATCGCGTTGGCCGACGACGCCGGAGCCGCCCTGCGCAACATGGAACGCGACTATCTCAAGGATCAGCGCGCCGAACCGACGTCCGGCCTCGACCTCGCCTACTGGCCGCCACTGGACCGAACCTTCGCGACTTTTCTGCGGGAGTTGGGGCGGGCACGCGCTGAGGCGATCCCCGAGACGGACGCGGTGGCCATTTGGGCCAAGGAGATCGAACGCACGGCGCAGCAGGCAGCGGACCGGTGGGCCGAAGGGGTACCAGCGGTGGAGCGAAACTTGCTGATGCTCGGCAAGCATCACGGAGACTTCCTGCGTCGCCTGGACCGGCTGGTGAGCACCTTCCACCGCGAGGTGCGCAATTACATCACGAGAGAGGACCAACAGGAATGACAGACGCTCTCGGCGACCGGCGCCGCAGATTCGTCAGCTATCTCTACGGCCTCCACAACGGACTCGGCTCAGGCAACACGAAACGGGCGAGCGAGTCGCGGCAGGCGTTGGCCCGGCTGCGGCGGATGTTCTCCGGACCACGGCAGGAGGCCGAGGCCTACGAGTACGTCTTCCCTCACGATCCACCGCAGAGCGAGCAGGAGGTGTGGCTACTGGTGGGAGGACTGTTCGCGCTGCACCCTCAGTCTCGACGCGGGCCAACACGCCGCAGTTCGCTGGGCGGCTCGATGGGAGAGCTGGAGGCCACCCGCGGCTCGGCAGCGACCAGGCGCTTCACGCAGCTCCTCGGACGCGACCGCGACGCGCTGGCTCACCACCTGCGCCAGACCCTCCGGCTCCTGGCGGCCAACGAGATCTCCGTGGACTTCGACCAACTTTTGCAGGACCTGGTCGTGCTGCTTGGCGACCGCTACCGCGAGGACGAGGCGCACCGGGTGCGGCTGCGCTGGGCCCGCGAGTTCCACCGCCCACCCACATCTCAGGCCGCCCGAACTGACGAACCCGCCGAGCAGTCCCCCGTCGACGTGTGACCTATCCCAGGGAGAACTTTGTGATCCTCGAACTGCACCTGCTTCAGTCCTTCCCGGTCAGCAACCTCAACCGCGACGACGTCGGCCAGCCCAAGACGGCGACCTTCGGCGGCCATACCCGCGGCCGGATCTCCAGCCAATCCCTCAAGCGGTCGGCCCGCCTGCTGTTCAACGAACACGGCCTGGACAAGTCCGAGACCGGCGTGCGAACCAAACGACTGGTCGAGAACACCGCCACCGCACTCGCACGAGCCGGCCGAGACAGAGACACCGCGCCAGGTGTCGTTGTGGTCGCCCTGGAAACGCTCGGATTCGGCGTCGACCCGTCCAAGGGTCTGACCCAGTACCTGTTGTTCGTCGGCCGCGAAGCCATCGACCGTCTCACCGTGTACTGCCAGAACAACTGGGACGCCCTCGAGGCCAAGGCCACCGCGAAAGCAGCCGCCGAGAAGGCAGCCAAGGAAGCGGCCGCGAAGGCCGCCGGCAAGGACACCGCGAAGGGAGGCACCACACCGGCCAAGCCCGCCAAACAGGTCAAGATCAAGCCAGACAAGGCCACGATCGAGGAGGCCAAGCGGATTCTCAACGCCGAGCGAGCCGCCGACGTCGCCTTGTTCGGACGAATGATCGCCGACAACAAGGACTTCAACGTCAACGCCGCCTCCCAGGTCGCCCACGCGATCTCCACCCACGCCGTGATCAACGAGTTCGACTTCTACACCGCAGTCGACGACCTCAAGCCCGACGCGGAGTCCGGCGCGGACATGATCGGCACTGTCGACTTCAACTCCGCCTGCTACTACCGTTACGCCAACCTCGACCTCGCCCAGCTCGTCCACAACCTGGGCGGAGACACGGACCTGGCCGACCGCGCCACCCACGCGTGGCTGCACTCGTTCATCCACGCCGTGCCCAGCGGCAAGCAGAACTCCATGGCCGCCCGCACCATGCCCGACACGCTGCTGGGTGTTGTCCGCGAGGCCGGCGCGTGGAACCTGGCCAACGCGTTCTTGAAGCCGGTCACCGACACCGACCTCATGGCGGCTTCCAGTGAACGTCTCACCCGCCATTTCGGTCAACTGCGCGACTTCTATGGCGACAGCCAGCTCCGCGCAGTAGCCGGTGCTTCGGTCAGCGGCGACCTGCCTCATCTCACCGCCTCAGACACTGTCTCCGGTTTGGACCAGTTCACCGGCCGCTTGCTCACCGCTGTCAAGGCGTGACCACCGTGCCGACCTCGCTGGCTCTGTGCTTCGACAGTCCGCTGCAGTCCTGGGGAACCCGCTCGCGGGGGATCATCCGAGACACCACAACCGAGCCCACCAAGTCCGGAGTCACCGGGCTTCTCGCCGCCGCGCTCGGTGTCCCTCGTGACAACGACGAGACCGTCGCCGAGCTTGCCGCGATGCGCCTGGCGGTGCGCGTGGACCGGGAGGGCATCCTCGAACGCGATTTCCACACGGTCCAGAACGTCCCCACCACCATGGGGGCTGGGCACCGCACCGTGGTCAGCGAACGCTACTACCTAGCCGATGCCCTGTTCCTGGTCGTCCTGGAGGGTGACCCGCAGCTACTTCACCGCCTCGAGCAGAAGATCGACCAACCACAGTGGCCGCTGTTCTTCGGGCGCCGGGCCTTCGTCCCCGCCCGGCCCCTACGCACCTGCACGGGTCTTACCGACCAAGCCGCCGCTGACGTCATCACGACCCACCCATGGCTGGAAACCGACAGGGACGTCCGCGCTACCGAACGGCTCAAACAGGACCGGGCCCCGTTGCGCACCATCATCGACTGCTCTCCAGGCACTCCCGGTGCCGAAGTCCGCTCCGACCATCCCGTCAGCTTCAGCGAAGGCAACCGCAGGTTCAGCACCCGCACAGTCCTCAACGGCATCACGCCACTGACACACGACATGATCACCGCAGGAGAACCCTCGTGTTCTTGACCAAACTCAACGTCAACGTCAGGTCCCGCGAGTTCCGTCGCGACTTCGCCAACATCCACGACATGCACCGCACCGTCATGTCCGCCTACCCCGCCGTCGACGCCGGCATTCCCGCGCGGCAAGCCCACGGTGTCCTGTGGCGCCTGGACCCCACCCACAGCGGCTACATCCAGTACACCCAGAGCCACACCATCCCGGACTGGACCCGCCTTCCTCCCGGCTACCTCGCCACGCCCGCCGAAGTCCGCCCCCTGCAACCGGTTCTGGACGCCATTGCGCCCGGTCGCAAGCTCCTGTTCCGCATACTCGCCAACGCAACCCAGGACATCCGCCCGCCCGAACTCCGCGGCGCTAGCAGGCGCGTCGCCCACCGCAGCGCCGAAAGCCAGATCAACTGGCTCATCGGCAAGGGCGAACGCCACGGCTTCGTCATCCCCACCGGGCGCGACGGCAAACCCGACGTCGCACCCTCTCCCGTCCCCAACATGACTGGCGACAAAGGCGGCACCAAACCGATCACCATCGGCGCGGTGCGCTTCGACGGGCATCTGATCATCACGGACGCGCAGGCCTTCACCGACGCCGTCGTCACGGGCATCGGGCGCGCCAGGGCCTACGGTTGCGGTCTGCTGACCGTCGCCCCACCACACAACAGCTGACCGAGTAGAGACCCGTATGCTGAGTCTGACAACAGGAAGCCCCTGGCGCAGGCCAGTGGACTGGGGCCGGTTGAGGCGTCCACCTGCTGTTGCGCCAAGCCTGGCCTGTCACGCGCAGCGCTGAACGCCTCAACGTCGCGCGCCGGATGTACGCGATGCGGTTTCCCTGCCAAGACGTCTCGGCGCTGAACGTGCGGCAGCTACGCGGGCGCGAAAGCACCCGCGTGAAGAAGGATTACCCGCAGCACTCCGAACGCAGTGGAGTGGTCCGGAAGCGCCGGGAGTACAAGGCCGGAGACGCCCTCGCCACGGGAGATGATGTCAACCGGACCTGTCGGCGGCAAACTCCGCGTTGTATGACGTCTGCCATGCGGCGATCGTCGAGGTGGGGCCAGTCCCGGCCTGGGGTTCGTGCACACCGGCTCGGCGACTTCGTTCGTTATGGACGTCGCGGACCTCTGCAAGGCCGAGTTGACCGTCCTGCTCGCCTTCGACCTCGACCCTTACGAGCTGTGGGACGTGGACCGGGATTCTTTGCCCGGTGCCGTCAACTGGTCACTGGACCCCGACAGCTCCGACGGGGAGCACGTTGTCGTGATCGGCCCGGAGTTCGCAGACGCCCTGCCGCAGAAGGTGGACTGGTGACGGTCATCCTGCTCATCGCCGTCGCTGAAGGACTACGCGGGCACCTGACCGCTGGATGGTCGAGGTCTCCGCCGACGTGTTCGTGGGTACGCCGAACCGCCGTGTCCGGGAACGCATTTGGGAGTTGCTATCGGAGCGAGTGCATGATGACAGGCGGTCATGGTCGAGCCCGCCAACAACGAGCAGGCTGGACAGTCCGCACCGCAGAGCCGGACCGCTGGTATCCCGTGGACTACGACGGACTCGTGCTCTCAGCTCGACTTCGCAGATCGCTAAGCTCGTCACAGTGCCGTACCAACAACAAGGCCCATCGCACACAGTGAATGAGAAACACCGTTTCTGATACTAACAACGCAGGTCGCGAAGCCTCGGCCCCGCGCGAGCGGGGATGTTCCGTTCTCCGAGGTCTACCTGTGGCAGCGGCGGCTCTCGGCCCCGCGCGAGCGGGGATGTTCCGGCCGGCGTGGACGGCTCGACCCAGGTCGTCGCCTCGGCCCCCGCGCGAGCGTGGGATGTTCCGATCACCGACATCCTCGCCAACGTCAAGTGGATCTCGGCCCCGCGCGAGCGGGAATGTTCCCTCCAGCACGTCGGCCAGCACCACCAGCACCGGCCCGGCCCCGCGCGAGCGGGGATGTTCCTACGGTGTCGGAGATCCAGCGGCGCTTCGAGTCCTCGGCCCCGCGCGAGCGGGGATGTTCCTGGGCCCAGTCGTCGATCTCTGGGGCTGCCAGCTCGGGCCCCACGCGAGCGGGGATGTTGGCTCACCGCTACACCGATCTGATCTCAGTTGGCAGCGTAGAAGAGTGCACTACCGACTGGGCTATCGATTGACCGTCACACGCGGAATATTTCGATACGCCACGGTGCCACACGGCATCACTCAACCCGTTAAAGGCCCTTTCAGTATTCATCTATCGGCACCGCCACGTCACTTTTCACTCTAACGAGCACTTGAACTGACCGTAGAATACAACCTAACGCAACTGGAGACAAGGAAGCTAGACAATGAATAAAGGATCCACATACAAGCGATGCGGGTGCCAGGACCCTGCCTCAGGGAAGAAACTGGGCGCTTCCTGCCCGAAACTACGGCGAAGTGATGGCGCTTGGCATCCCAACCATGGCGCGTGGCACTACCGCCTCGAACTGCCTGGCGACGAACACGGCAAGCGGCAGATGCTCCGCCGCGGCAGCTTTGGCTCACAAGATGACGCCCAGGACGAGCTGAACCAGGTGCACAGCCTGCTCGCCATCCCTGACCAGGACGACGCCGATGCCCTCCGACAGGTCGCCGCCGTGCTCCAGGACGTCACGAAGCGCGGGGAAAAGCTCCCAACCCAGGAAAGTATTCGAAGACAACTCCAGACCGGCGACCCGTACACGGATCGACTCACCACCGGCACATGGCTCACCCAATGGCTGGCCACCAAGCGAAAGATCAAGAAGAGCACCTGGCGCGGCTACGCGTCACATATCCGCCTCTATCTCGAGCCGAGCCTGGGCGGGATACGCTTGGACCGTCTCAATGTCGGCCACGTGCAGGAGATGTTCGACGCGATCGACGAGCGAAACGACTTCATTCAGAAATGCCGACACTCCGGCAACAGAGAGCTGCGCACACTGGTCAAAGGCGAACGCATCACCGGACCGGCGACCAAACAACGCATCAGAGCCACGCTCCGAGCCGCACTCAACGCGGCATGCCGGCCACCGGCGAAAATCACCTACAACCCTGCCATGTACGTGGAGCTCCCCTCCGGGAAGCCCCCAAAGGCGCTGGTGTGGACCGAGGAGCGGGTGGAACGGTGGCGAACGACGGGCGAGACACCCTCCGCGGTGATGGTCTGGACTCCGGAGCAGACCGGAGAGTTCCTCGACCACATTGAGGACGATCCGCTGTATCCCCTCTACCACCTCATCGCCTACCGCGGCCCGCGCCGAGGTGAGGCATGCGGCGCGCATTGGAGCGACCTGAACCGCAAGGCTCGGACCCTCCGAGTTGCGTGGCAGGTCGTCAAGCTCGGCACCGAGATCTTCCTCGACACACCGAAGTCCGACGCCGGCGCGCGGCTCCTCGCACTGGACGAGAACACCTGCGAGGTTCTCGACGCCCATCGCGAGCGGCAGCGGGAACGGCAGCTCGAACTCGGGGAGATCTGGCAGGATTCGGGCCTCATTTTCACCGGTGAGCTCGGCGCCCCGCTGAACCCGAACCACGTGTCCAACCACTTCCAGGACCTGGTCGCCCAGGCCGGCCTGCCGCCGATTCGACTGCACGACCTCCGGCACGGGGCTGCGACATTGGCGTTGGTGGCCGGCGTCGACATGAAAGTGGTGCAGGAGATGCTGGGCCACGCCACCTATGCCTTCACTGCAGACACCTACACCAGCGTGCCGCCGCAGCTGGCGGCGGACGCCGCCGAGAGCGCCGCGAAGGTGGTCCCGCGATCTTCCTCCAGAACTCCCGGGCACACCTCGGGCACACCAGAGATCAACAAGGAAGCGACTGGAGATGACGCTGCGAAGAAGTCGCAGGTCAGGTGGGTGAAGAAGCGTGCCCCCGGTGCGACTCGAACGCACACTGGACGGATTTTGAGTCCGCTGCCTCTGCCGATTGGGCTACGGGGGCTGGCCAACACACTGTACGCGACCTTGGTTTGGGGAGTTCGCGTACCCCGGTCATTCGGTGTTGGAGGTTCGGGGCGCCTGGTGTTCCGTGACGATTGTCGGGGCGGGGTCGGCCAATGACGTGGGGCGGTTGGGGCCGAGGATGATGATGCCTACGCCGAGGAGGCAGACGATCGCGCCGAGGATGTCCCAGCGGTCCGGGCGATAGCCGTCCACGACAACGCCCCAGAGGAGTGAGCCGGCGACGAAAACTCCTCCGTAGGCCGCGAGGATGCGCCCGAAGTGTGCGTCCGGTTGCAGGGTGGCTACGAAGCCGTAGATCCCCAGGGCGATGACGCCAGCTCCCATCCACAGCATGCCGCGGTGTTCGCGCACGCCCTGCCAGATCAGCCACGCTCCACCGATCTCGGTCAGCGCGGCCAACAGGAACAGCAGGACGGAACGGAGAGCCATGGCATCAGCCTAGGCTCGGGGGAATCAGGTCCGCAGCGTCAGTAGGGGTGGTTTGGTTCGGCGCCCATTGACGCATATACGACAATGGCCCGTTGGAGCTCGAAGATTTCTCTCCAAAC
>NZ_VUOB01000130.1 GCF_008386585.1 Solihabitans fulvus | reverse complement strand
CCAGCCGCGTCGACCAGGTCGCCGAGCACGTCACCGCACGAGTGACCGCGGCGACCGCCGCCGCTGGCGGGTCGGTGCCGGCCGAGACGGTGCGCGGCATCGTGCGGGAGGCCGTCGACCACGTCCGGCGCCCGCCGCCCGCACCGCCGACACCGCCTGCCCCGGCGGCGCCGGGACTGGTGGACCCGGTGGTGACCGCCGGCCGGGAAGCAGCCGCGCAGCTATGGCGCGCCTGGTGGCAGTTGGGACAGTTCGCGCTGGAGATCACGCCCGGCCACTGGTCCGACCAGCGCGCCGCCGACGTCCTGTTCGTGTTCGCCGAGGACATCGGCGAGGATCTGGACACCGTGCTGGCGTGCCGCCGCTACGCGCTCACCGGCGACCGGCGCGCCTTGGCCGAGATCGCCTGACACGGGCGTCAGCTCACCGCGCAGCACCGCTGACGTGCGCACCGTAGGTTGCGTGCATGGTGAAGTACGTGCCCCGGCCCAGCCTCCCGGACCTCATGCCCTGGCGCGAACTGGCCGTGCACTGGATCGGGTCGACGAGCGTGGCCGGCGGACTGCTGGACTCAGCACCCGAGGAGTTCCCCACCGACGTCGAGGCCGCCGAGCTGCTGACCGCGGCCGGGCATCACCTCGCGCAGGTGCGGCGCGTCCTGGCACGTATCGGCCGAGGCCACGTCGACCGCCTGGACGCCAGCGACGCCGACGTGCTCCGCCATCTGGTCGCCGCCCTCGACGGCGTCCGCGAGCCGCTGCTGCACGCCGGTGCCCAGCTCGCCGGGCGACCGGTGCAGGTCACCGCGACATCGGTGCCCGAGTACGGCACGGACTGATCAGGCATTGTTCCGGGTGGCGCGAACAGCGTCGGTGTACAGCGCGCCGGTGAGGTCGGCCTCGGCGATGTCCAGCTCGGCCAGCGCGGCCCGTACCGCGTCCAATGCTTCGGTCAGCTCGTCGGGCTCGGCGAGGGTTTCGACTTCTAGCCACGTCCCGGCGATCTCCGGCACGGTGGCCACCGTCGCCAGCATCTCCCGACCACCACTGGTGATCCGGAAGTTGCGGCACTGCTTGGTGAAGGCCAAGACGGGCGCGACGCCCAGGGCGCGCAGGATCACCTCCAGCGTCGCGGCCGCGCCGGCGTCCACCGTCGTGATCTCGTGCTCGGGTTTCGAGCCGGACGCCGCATCCACAGCCGGCTGCTTGTAGGTCAGCAGGCAGCGCGCGCCGGCGGCGGTCTCCACGACGCGCACGCGCAGCTCGCGGCCGTCGCGTTCCAGTCCGCCGGCGGGGGTGTCGTAATAGACGTCGTGGTAGGTCGCGGTCTCCTCGGCACTGGCGCGGCCGCGCAGCAGGCCGAGCACCCGGTTGACGTGGTGGACGCGGGCCTTGAGTTCGGCCTCGATCAGCATGGCGACCGCCTCCCGCTGGTGCTGGTCAGATCACGCGCGTGGCCTGGGACAGCAGCTCGTCCCACACGCGGCGGATGCCGTGGTGCAGCGTGCCGTGCGGGCTGGGGGCGATCTGGTACATGGCGCTGCGGTGCCCCTCCCGCGTCCCGGTGAACGTGGACACGAACAGCATGTCGTCCAAGGCGATGCTCCTCCAGATCGGTGTCGCCGAGTACAGCCACGCCTGCACCTGGACACCGGTCGCGGCCAGCTCGCGCAGCTTCACCACGGACAGGTCGATGCCGGAGCGGAACGACTCGTCGGCCTCGCCGATCTCGGCAGCGCGGTGGGAGGCTGCCGACGAATCGGGGTCCAGCAGCAGGACACGCAGCTGGACGGGCTTGGCGGTGACGGTGCTGCGCAGCAGCGACCCCGACATTCCTAGCAGGCCCAGGCCCCGAACAGCGAGCACATCGATCCTGGACGCGGTCGCGGCGTGGGCGCGGATGGCACCGGCGGCCGCGCTCTGGTTGGGCCACACCGCGATGATCTCGGCGCGGGCGGCGGCGGCGAGGTGGTCCAGGCCGGCGGGATCCACCGGCGCCAGGCCCAGCCGCATCCGGGCGGAGTCGGGCAGGGCCAAGCCCGCCGCGATCCGCTCGAACACCTCCAACGCGATCACGGCCCGCCGGCCGTTGGCGATCTCGCTGAGCCGGCCCTGGGACAGGCCGGTCGCCGCAGCCAGCCGAGCCTGGCTCGCGCCGTGGCGCTGGGCCACGCGCAGCAGGGCGGCGACGTCGCGGCCGCCGAGCGCGATCTGGACCTGAGGGTCGGCCCAGACGTGCCGGGGCAGGCAGAACGGCTCGGCCAACGGGCCCGACATCGGCAGCCTCCTCGACGGGACACCGCACTATCCCACGGTGGGAATCTCACCGTGGGATCAGTCGGGTCGGGCACACGGTCGACAGTGAGGTTGTGGCTACCCAGGCCCTTCCCTCCCCCGAGGAGGCCGTCGCCGAGCAGGCCGCCGACCTGGCGGCCCAGCTCGGTGACGACCGTGCCCGGCGGGTCGCCGCGTTCCGCGCGGACCGCTGGGCCCAGAGCGCTCGCCACGCCGCCGACCGATCCCCCGAGCAGGCCGAGCAGTACGGCCGCCGGTCCGTGGCGTGGCGCGCGTTCGCGGGGGCCGCCTCA
>NZ_VUOB01000013.1:125034-125442 GCF_008386585.1 Solihabitans fulvus | reverse complement strand
AACCCATCCACAAACACCCGAGGCGTACCAGGATGCCGTTCCGAAGTCACCGGCCAATGCAACGCCTCACCCGCACGCAACCGCCCATACGTGATCCCGGAATAGTCCGCAGGACCACCAGCCGACGCCGCCCGCAACTCCTCGAACACTGATTCCGGCTCGACCGGGAACCGCTCGGCGGGCTGTCCGAGTCGAACCGCCAGTCCTTGCAACACGTCCAGATCACTGCGCACCCCAGGAGGCGGGGTCACCGCGCGCTGCCGCAACAGAACCCGACCCTCCAGATTCGTCATCGTCCCGGACTCCTCAGCCCACTGCGTCACCGGAAACACCACATCCGCCACCCGCGCCGTCTCCGACAACACCACATCCGCACACACCAACAAATCCAACGCCGCCAACCGATCC
>NZ_VUOB01000013.1:0-125000 GCF_008386585.1 Solihabitans fulvus | reverse complement strand
ACATGCGCCCGCGCCACCGGATCGGTGATCTTCCGATACCCCGGCAACTGATCAGCCTTCTGCCCGTGCTCCCGACCACCCTGACCATTGCCCTGCCCGGTCACACACCCATACCCCGACCCGCGTCGACCCGGCAGGCCCAACGCCAACGCCAGATTGATCCACCCCGACACCATGTCCGTGCCCGACGCGTGCTGCTCGGTACCCCGACCCGTCAACACGAACGCCGAGGACGCCTCCGCCAACACCCGCACCGCCGCCCGCTGATCCGCCACCGACACACCCGTCACCCGCTCCACCCGCTCGGGCCACCACCCCGCCGCCACCCGCCACACCTCCGCGAACCCCACCGTCCGCGCCCCCAGGTAGTCGCGATCGACGAACCCGTCGGCCACCGCCACATGCAACAACCCCAACGCCAACGCCAGATCCGTACCAGGAGCCGGTCGCAGATGCAGCGACGCCAACTCCGCCGTCGCCGTCCGCCGAGGATCCACCACCACCAACCCACCACGCCCCGCCGCACCCCGCAGATGCTGCACGAACGGCGGCATCGTCTCCGCCACATTCGCCCCCACCAACAACACCGCATCCGCACCAGCAAGATCGGTCACCGGAAACGGCATACCCCGATCAAGCCCGAACGCCCGCAACCCCGCAGCCGCCGCCGACGACATACAAAACCGACCGTTGTAGTCGATCTGCGCGGTCCCCAACGCCACCCGCGCGAACTTCCCCAACACATACGCCTTCTCATTGGTCAACCCACCACCACCGAACACCGCCACCGAATCCGGCCCGTGCTCGACACGCAACCCCGCCAACCGCCCAGCCACGAAATCCAACGCCACATCCCACGACACCGGCCGCAACGGCTCGTCCCGCCGCTCCCGCAACAACGGCGTCGTCAACCGACCCGGCGAGGACAACACCTCAGCCGACGTCCACCCCTTCTGACACAACCCACCCTGATTCGTCGGGAAATCCCGAGGCGCGACAACGGACTCACGGGAAACCGACATTCCGCACTGCAACGCGCAGTACGGACAGTGTGTCGCGACATCCGTCAACTCCGGCCACCTCCCTCGATCGCGAGGGACGCTAGGCAGCCGCTGTTACCGCCGCATGACGAGGCGTTTCCGGCACACGAACATGCCTGCGCGGCCGAGCACGTCACACGGTGAGCAGATTTGCCCTACAGCAGCTCGGTGATCTGGTGGGTGGCCTTCTCCAGGCCGCGCAACGAGTCGGTGGTCGAGCGCGGGTGCAGCGCGTGCACCGCGAGCCGGAACAGCAGTGCGCGCAGCAACGCCTGCGGCCACTCGTCCAGGTGCGCCCACCGCCGCAGGATGCCGGGATCGGCGCCGCCCCAGGCGAGCGCGTCCACCACGATGACGGCGGCGGCCCACTCGGCCGGCCGCCAGTAGGCCGTGAAGTCGATCAACGCCGGCGGCGCGGACCCGGCGAACAGCACGTTGCCGAACAGGTCACCGTGCACCACCTGCGGGGACAGCCCCAGCGTCCGCCGCGACCCGGTGAGCACGTCGAACAGCCTGCCGCCCTTCTCCGCGTTCAGCGGCACCTCGTCCTCGCCCCAGGCGCAGCGGTCGGCGACGGCGAACACGTCGGTGCGGCTGTCCAGGAAGCGCGGGCGGGGCAGGCCTGCGGTCGCCTGGTGCAGCCGTACGGCCACGGACACGACCTCGTCGTGCCGTGGCTCGGCGCGGCCGGACAGGTACCTGGTCGCGGCCCAACCGCCGACGACCCACCGGCCGTCGGTCGACCGCAACGGGCGGCCGAGGCGCAGGTTGGGCACGTCCAGCGAGTCGAGGGTCTTGGCCACCCAGGCGGCCTCGGCGGGATGGGCCGCCGGCCGGATGGCGGCCTCGCCGCAGCGCCAGGCCGGGCCGCCGTCGATCAGCTCCGGTTCGGCGTCCCGGGCTCCGAAGGCCGCACGCACATGCGACGGGGGTGGCTCGGGAGTTGCGGTCACGACTCCGGACGCTACCGCGCCGGACGTGCCCCGTGGTGGAGCGCCGTGCCAGGAAAGGACGCCTTCGGGAAACACGGCCCCGAAGACGTCCTTCCCGACTCAGTAGGTCGGCAGGCTCGGGTCGACCTCGCGGGCCCAGGCGAGCACCCCGCCGCCCACGTGCACGGCGTCGCGGAAGCCCGCCTTGTGCAGAGCGGCGAGCGCCTCGGCCGACCGCGCACCGGACTTGCAGTGCAGCACGAGCGGCTTGTCCTGCGGCAGTTCGGCCAGCGCCTCGCCGGACAGGATGCGGTCCTTGGGAATCAGCACCGAGCCGGGAATCCGGACGATCTCGAACTCGTGCGGCTCGCGGACGTCGACGAGCAGGAAGTCCTCGCCGCTGTCCTGTCGCTGCTTGAGTTCGAGCGGGGTGATGGTGTTGCCGGCCGCCGCCTGCTGCGCGTCGTCGGACACCACACCGCAGAACGCCTCGTAGTCGATCAGCTTGGTGATCGGCTCGCCGTTGGGGTCCTTGCGGATCTTGATGGTGCGGTAGCTCATCTCCAGCGCGTCGTAGACCATCAGCCTGCCGAGCAGCGTCTCGCCGATGCCGGTGATGAGCTTGATGGCCTCGTTCACCATGATCGAGCCGATGGACGCGCACAGGACGCCGAGCACGCCGCCCTCGGCGCAGGACGGCACCATGCCCGGCGGCGGGGGCTCGGGGTAGAGGTCGCGGTACTGGACGCCCTCACGGCCGCTCTCGGCGGGCGGTTCGGCCCAGAACACGCTGGCCTGGCCCTCGAACCGGAAGATCGAGCCCCACACGTACGGCTTGCCAAGCAGCACGGCGGCGTCGTTGACCAGGTACCTGGTGGCGAAGTTGTCCGTGCCGTCCAGGATCAGGTCGTAGCCCGCGAAGATGTCCAGCGCGTTGTCCGAGGTCAGCGCCACCTGGTGCAGGTTGACCTTGACGAACGGGTTGATCTCCGCGATGGAGTCGCGGGCCGACTCGGCCTTGGGCCGGTCGATGTCGGACTGGCCGTGGATGACCTGGCGGTGCAGGTTGGACTCGTCGACCACGTCGAACTCGACGATGCCCAGCGTGCCGACACCGGCGGCAGCCAGGTAGAGCAGCGCGGGGCTACCGAGGCCACCCGCGCCGACCACCAGCACCTTGGCGTTCTTCAGGCGCTTCTGGCCGGGCACCCCGACGTCCGGGATGATCAGGTGGCGGCTGTATCGCGCGACCTCTTCCTTGGTCAGCTCCGCGGCGGGTTCCACGAGCGGCGGAAGCGGCATCTGCTCCTCCTCGAAGCCGGACAAACCTCAGACATTCTTTCTACTCGGACAACGCCAGAGTGCCTTGGTGTCTTCCTCGATGGAAAGCCGTCTCACTCCGTGAACAGCTCGCCAGTCCGAGGCATCTCCGCCACCGGCGGCGGCCCACCCCGGTGTCGCACCCCGCGAACGGCTCAGCCTGCCGGCTTGCCGTCCGGGTTCGGGTAGGCGTTGGGCGTGCAGACCTTGCCGTCGGCCTCGACCGCGAACTTGTTGCTGGCGTCGACCTCGTTGAGCTTGGCCACGTAGTCGTTGGAGACCCCGAAGGTCTGCTGCATCATCACCGGGGCTGGGGCGCCGTTGGCCGGGCAGCCGACGTGCTGGTGGTTGAGGGCGTGGCCGACCTCGTGGTTGATCGCGTACGTCCGGTAGATCGACAGATCCGTCGACGGGAAGGCCTTCGCCCCGCGCACCCACCTGGCCACGTTGATGATGACCCGCTTCGTGCCCGGGTCGTAGCAGGACGCCTCGAACTTGATCTGGTAGCCGCACAGCGAGTGGTCGGTGTCCGGCGTGGTGAGGCTGATCCGGAAGCTGGGGTTCGGCGTCTGCGCCGGATCGACCCGCTGCATGGCCACGTCGCCGGTGCCGGTCCAGCTCCTCGGGTCGGCGAGCGTCGAGTCGACTCCCTTGGCGAACGCGGCCGCGTCGCCGCCGTAGTCGCCGGCGTCGATGCCGTCCTCGATCTCGATCGTGTAGGTGTAGAGCTTCCCCTTGCCGGCCTTGTCGGTCGTGCCGGGCACCGTCTTCCACGTGCCGGCGCCGGTCTGGGTGAACTTGCCACCGTCGGGCAGATCCGCGGTCGGCACCTTCAGGTCGACCGGCGCGGCCGGCTTCTCGCTGCCGACCGGAGCCCCGCTCGACGCCCCTGGCGCCCCGCCGCCCTGCGCGGGCGCGGTGCCGCCGTCACCCTGCTTACCGGGATTGAGCACGACGAGCGCGGTCAGCACGAGCAGCACGGGGATCGCGTAGATCCGCCAACCGTAGGCGGCGAGCAACCCTGGCAACCCGCCCCGCCGGTCCTGCCGAGGCGACGATTCCTCGACCGGTTCCTCCCCGGAGCCATCCGGGTCCCAGGACGCCGCCAACGGCTCGGCGGCCGTGCGGCGCGCGCCGCGGCGGTACCGCTCCTCGCCGGGTTTGCGCGCGGACGGGCCTGCTCCGGCGGCGCCGGACGGAGAGGAGCGCCTGACCACAGCGTCACGGTCTCCTTGGGTCGTCCGGCTCACGGGAACAGGGTAGCCACATCGCCCTGATGGCGGTGTGTGACCACTGCTGGTGCCAGCGTAACCACCGTGCGTGTCACCACGCGTGACCCCCCACGGCCTCCCACATGCCCAACACTGCCCTGGCGACCGACACCGGCCGCTCGATCTGCGCGCAGTGCCCGGTGCGGGCCAGCACCAACAGGCGTCCCCTCGGCAGCAACTGGGCCGTTCGGGGCGCCTTCCGCACGCTGACCAGCCGATCCTGGGTGCCCCACACGACCAGCGCCGGCATGGTGATCTGCGGCGCGATGGTCCACAGCGACCGCGACCGGGGCACCAACCAGGCTCGGACCAGCCCAAGAGTGCTCCGCCCCAGCGCCGGCCCGGCCCAGGGCTGGGTGCCGCGCTCGCTGTACTCCCGCGCCGCCTCCTCGATCCGGTGCTCCGGCACGCGAGTGGGTTCGGCGAAGCACAGCCGCAGCATCTGCTCGGCGCGTTCCCTGGGCCCCATCGCCGCGAGCTGCCTGCGCACCGACGCGCCCACGATCGGCAACATCGCCAGCGGCACCCGGGGGTCGGACATCCGGTTCAGGCTGGGTCGCAGGTCGGGGACCGCGGGAGAGACCAGCGTCACGGTGCGCACCAGGTCGGGCCGGCTGGCCGCGACCTTCATCGCGACGGCGCCGCCAAGCGAGTTGCCGAACAGGTGCACCGGCCCGACGCCGAGCGCCGTCACCAGCGCGATCACCACCTCGGCGTGCGAGTCGAGCGTGAAGTCGTAGTCCGGAAGCGGCTCGGACCGCCCGAACCCTGGCAGGTCGACCGCGACCCCGTTGACGGTGTTGGCGAGCTGAGCGGCCAGGTCCGTCCAGTTCGTGGCGGACCCGCCAAGCCCGTGCACGTAGACGGCGGTGGGCGCGTCCGGCCCTGGTCCCGGCGTCTCCCGCAGGTGCAGTCGGTGGCCGCCGACCTCCACCTCCCGCCCAGGCCACGGCGGGATGGACGTGTCCAGCGGCGGCAGCGGCACGGTGGACAAGGGCACCTGCGTGAAGGGCACTCGGGGCACGGTCACCGATACAGGATGCGCCTGGGAGACTCCCCACACCCGCCCAGCAGACGAGAAACCTGGATCAACGGTTCCCGAAACGGGACTACCCGCGAGTAAGGTCGTGTCACCTGGTCGGGCCGGAGATCCCTTTCCGACCTGGTGAGACCTGGCTGGAGGCACCATGACGGAGACGGCGCAGCAGAGCACCGCACAAGCCGGCCGCGGCGTGCGGCTGCCGCGCACCGCCCGACGCGCCCAGTTGCTGGCGGCGGCGCAGGACGTGTTCGTCGCCAACGGCTACCACGCCGCGGCGATGGACGAGATCGCCGAGCGGGCCGGGGTCAGCAAGCCCGTGCTCTACCAGCACTTTCCCGGCAAGCTAGAGCTGTACATGGCGTTGCTGGAGACACACGTCGAGGAACTGGTCGGCAGGGTCCGCGACGCCATGGACTCCACCACGGACAACAAGCAGCGCGTGCACAACGCCGTCGCGGCGTTCTTCGACTTCGTCGACGGCGAGGGCCAGGCGTTCCGGATGGTGTTCGAATCCGACCTGCGCGGCGAGCCCGCCGTGCGCGAGGCGGTGCAGCGAGCCACCTCCGACAGCGTGGACGCGATCACCGAGACGATCACCGCGGACGCGGGCCTCGACCAGGACCGGGCCAGGCTGCTCGCCGTCGGCCTGGTCGGCATGAGCCAGGTGACGGCCAGGATGTGGCTGGAGAACGACCGCAACGTCTCCAAGGAGGACGCGGTCGCCCTGATCTCCAACCTGGCCTGGCGAGGCATCGGCGGCGGCTTCCCCCTGCAACACCCCTGACCCCGCCACCCAACGCGCGACCCGGCAGCCCTGATCCGCCACAAGGATCGGGGCTGCCCCATTTCCGGGCGGCCCCATTTCCAGGCTGTCCCATTTCCAGGAGGGGAGCTCGCCCTAAATCAACCGAGCCGCATGCCACAACCGCTTGCTCTGCCCTCCGATCAACCCCTGACCATCGAGAAAAGCCACCAGTTTGGCCGCCGACCACCGCACGGTCTCGCGATGGTGCGGATTCCCATGAGCCACCCGCCGAGCGACCTCCGGATCGAGCCCGACAGCCCGATAAACATCCGGATGAATGAGACTCCGCACCACCATAAAGGCCGTCCTGGCCAGCATTCCCCGGTGATAGGCCAGCTCGATTCGGCCAAGCCCGGGAGTGCGGCGCCGCACCTCCTCACGCGCGTAGCGCACGTGCCGCGCCTCCTCCAGCACATGAATCCGGTTGACCATCCGCACCAACGGCTGCACCCGCTCGTCGTTCATGGCCTCGCGCTGAAGGGTGTCGGTCACCTCCTCCGCGACCAGGATCCCGGCAAACATCGACGGCCCCGCCGCGACCGCCTTGAAGACCCTGCCGAGCGCGTGCACCAGCGGCTGCGGCCCGTACGCTGGGCACCCGATCCGCTCGATCATCCTGGCGAACATCACCGTGTGCCGGCACTCGTCGCCGATCTCGGTCAGCGCGTACTGCACGTACCGCCGCGTCGGATCCAGGTTGTAGGTGTGCCTGGCCAGCAACTCGATCAGGATTATCTCGAACCACAACCCGACGCTCGCGATGCTGGCGATCTCGTGCCTGCTCAGCTCGATCCGCTGCTCCTGCGAGAGCGAGTCCCACAGGGCCGTCCCATACAACGTGCACCGCTCGGGCACCATGAAGTACTTGCCCTCGACCAGCGGCGCAGCCCAGTCGATCTCCAACTCGGGATCATACGAATTGCGAGCCGACGAGTTCAGCAGCCGCTCCGCGGTCTTCTCCCGCTCCGCGTGGTCAACCCGCGCCGAGCCAGCATTCCGGTCAAACAGAGTTGGTTTCGCCGCCATCATGCCGTCCCCTCAGACCAACGAAGTCACCGCACTCGAAGTAGGCCGCGCACGAGCCCCGAGAGCCGCGTGGTGATCTCGACGGACCGCTCCACCGGCAGCATGTGCCCGGCACCGGGATAAACGACCAGATCGGCGTCCGGCAACTCCCCGGCGATGACCCGCGCGTGCGGCACCGGGCACAACCGATCGGCGCCGCCGGCGAACACCACGCACGGCCGGTCGCGCAGGCCGGCAAGCGCCAGCCGCCGTTCGTGCTCGATCAGCGAGTCGCGGAACGCCACCATGCTCGGCGGATGACACCGGCCGACCTGCTCGGCCGTCGCGACCACATCCGCCCGGTCGGGTCGCCGGCCGAACAACAACCACCGCAGCCCAGGCCGAACCGCGTCGGTCCTGCGCAACAGCATGGGCCGACGCAGCTTCGCCAGCCGCCGGTTGACCAACCGCTCGCCCCGCAGCACCACGGCGGCGACGGATCGAGGCAGTCCCAACGTGAGGTTGGCCAGGTCACCCGACGACGTGGCCACCAGTCCGACCCCGGCCACCCGCCGCAGCACCAGCTCCGGGTGCCGCTCGGCGAGCGCCATGATCGTCATGCCGCCCATCGAGTGACCGACGAGCACCAGCCGCCCGCTCGGCACGCGGCTCTCGACCAGCTCGGCCAGGTCGTCGGCCAGCTGCCCGATCGTCGCGGTGCCGCGCGGCGCAGGCGCCGACCCGCCGTGCCCGCGCAGGTCGAACCGCAGCACCCGAACGGCCGCCCCGACTCCGGCAGGAATCCCTTCGACCACCCGGTCCCACGACGTGTGGTCCAGGGTCCACCCGTGCAGGAGCACGACGGTGAGCTCGGCGTCGGCCGGCCCGGAGTCCACGACGTGCAGCGCGGTGCCGTCGGAGGTGACAAACCGATGGCCGTTGGCCGGATCCCACGGAGACGTCCTCGGCAGCGCCGTACGCGTCATCTCCCTGCGCCTTTCGCTCAGCCCAGCCCAGCCCGAAACCAACCCAACCCAGCCCGACTCAGTCCGGCTCAGACCAGACGAGCGGCCCGCCACCACTGCCGACTGGGACCGCCGATCATCCCGACCCCGTCCAGGTGCTTGACGAGCTTCTCGCCGGCCCAGCGCAGCGTCTCCAGATGGTGCGGGTTGCGCAGCGCGAGCTTCTTCGTCTCCACCGGGTCGAGGCCGATCGACCGGTACACCAGCGGGCTGATCAGGCTGCCAACCAACACATGGGCGGCCTTGGCGGTGATCACGCGATGGAATTCCAGCCGGGCCCGCGAGATCCCGTCCAGCTCCCGCGCCAGCTCCTCGCGGGCGAACGAGAGGTGCCTGGCCTCCTCAACCACGTGGATCCGGTTGACCATCCGCACCAACGGCTGCACCCGTTCGTCGGCCATGCACTCGCGCTGGAGCCGGTCGGGGATCTCCTCGCCGATGAGCGTGGCCGCGAACATCGACGGCCCGCCGCCTGCCGAACGCAGCAGGGTGCCCAGCGCCTTGTTCAGCCGGTTCGGGCCGTAGGTCGGGGCGCCGATGCGTTCGATCATGGTCGCGAACATGACCGAGTGCCGGCACTCGTCGGCGACCTCGGTCAGGGCGTAGTGGACGTTCCGCTGCGTCGGGTCGGGCTTGTAGGAGTACCTGACCAGGAACTGCATCAGGATCATCTCCAGCCAGATGCCGGCGCTGGCGATGCTGGCCAGCTCGTGCCGGGACAGCTCGATGCGCTGGTCCTCGGAGAGCGAGTCCCACAGCTCGGTGCCGTAGAGGGAGACGCGGTGCGGCGGGATGAAGTACAGCCCGTCGACCAGCGGGGCGTTCCAGTCGACGTCGACATCGGGGTCGTAGGAGGTCCTCGCGGCGGAGTTCAGCAGCCGCGCGGCCGTCTTGTCGATGTCGGTGCCCTGTCGGTCAACAACGTGCGCCGCCCTGGTCATCTCCGCCTCCAACCGATTTATGTGTTACCAGAGGTAACGGTTACTTCTGGTAGCGTGCGTCACATGGGACGGACTGTCAAGGGGCCCAACGGGTCGTCGGACGGAACCGACGCGCGCCGCGAGCGCTGGCGCGGGCATCGGGAGACACGGCGGGCCGAGTTCGTCGAGGCGACGATCCGCGCGATCGGCAAGCATGGTCCCGATGTCGGCATGGACGAGATCGCCGCCGAGGCCGGGGTGAGCAAGCCCGTGCTGTACCGGCACTTCACCGACAAGTCCGACCTCTACGTCGCGGTCGGCCAGCGCGGCACCGAGATGCTGATGGAGCGGATGGGGCCGGCGCTCGCCGACGACGGACCGCTGCTCGCGCGAATCAGCGGCGCGGTCGACGCCTACCTGATCACCATCGAGGAGCAGCCGGACCTGTACCGGTTCGTCGTTCGGCGGTCGTTCACCGACCGACCGGTCGAACAGGATGTGGTCACCGAGGACAAAGAGCTCATCGCGGCCGCACTTGCTCGACTGCTCGGCGACTATCTGCGAGCCTTCGAGTTGGACTCCGGGGGGGCTGAGCCGTGGGCGCACGCGGTGGTGGGCATGGTGCAGAACGCCGGGGACTGGTGGCTCGAACGGCAGTCCATGAGCCGGCAGAGCCTCCGCGACTATCTGGCGAAGATCATCTGGCACGCGATCGACGGCCTGCTGCGGGCCGGCGGCATCGAGATCGACCCTGACCTGCCACTCACGCTCGGGCCGCGGCTACGGCTGGTCGACGACACCGACGACCACAGGAGCACCGGGAGGGAAGCGAATGACGGAGCATGAGCACGACGCACCCGAACACGACGCCGAGGAAGGCTACGAGGGGCCGGCGAACCTGGTGACGGAGACCGGGGACATCCCCGTCGACGTCCTGCTGCGCGGCTACTTCCAGCCCATCGACGGCCGATACCACTGGTACGGCCGGATCACCGCGAAGGACGAGGTCACCGCGCTGGCCCAGGCCGGCACCCGCTCCGTCCTGCTGCGCACCCCGCAGGGCGAGGCGACCGGCACGCTGTCCGACCCCGACCCGTGGCAGCGCTACCGAGTGGCCGGCACCAGCACGCCGCCGTTCACGGTCGCGAGCGCCTAGCCGTTTCCGTTGCGGGGCACCGTCGATCACCTCGACGGTGCCCCGCTCCCATCGCTGCCTCGCTGCTTCCAACGAGCGAATCGGGCGAATCTGGGCCAGGCCAGGACAAAGCTCCGCTACGGTGCCTTCGCCGGCAGGCGACAAGACAGGCAGGCCGAGCCGGTGCCGCACGAGCAGCCCCGGGAGCCATGTCGTGGAGTTTCGCATCGCGGGGCCGGTCGAGGCGTGGGGCACGGGAGGCCAGGCCAGACTGCCCGGTTCCAAGCAACTCGCGCTGCTGACAGCCCTGCTCCTGCACGCCAATCGCGTGGTCCCGGTCGAGCAACTGAGCGAGGCCCTCTGGGGCGACGACCCGCCGGTCAACGCCGGCAAGGCGTTGCAGACCTACGTCTTCCGACTGCGAAGGACTCTCGCCGCCGTCGAACCGGGCGCCGACCAGCGACTCGCCTTCACCGCGGGCTACCGGTTGCGGATCGAGCCAGGCGAACTCGACCTGGCGGTGTTCCGGGAGCAGGTGGGGCACGCGCGCGCCGCCGCAAACGCGGGCCGGCCGCAGGCAGCGGCAGAGATGTTCGCGTCGGCGCTGGAACTCTGGCGCGGCCGGGCCCTGATCGGCGTGTCAGGGTCGTACTTCGGCGCGCACGCCGCGCGCCTCGAGGAGGAACGGCTCGCCGCGCTGGAGGAACGGATCGACGCCGACCTCGCCGCCGGCCGGGACGCCGAACTGGTCGCCGAACTACAGAACCTGGCCGACGAGCACCCGGTGCGCGAACGCCTGCACGGTCACCTGATGCGCGCGTTGTACCGCGCAGGTCGGCAGGCCGAGGCGCTCAGGACCTTCCACGAACTCCACGACCACCTGGCCGACGAACTCGGCATCGAACCCGGGTCCGAGATCACCGAACTGCACCAACGGATCCTGCGCGGCGACCCCGACCTGGCCGGATCCCGACCATCCGTCGAGACCCGACCACCCGTCGAGAAGCAGGCCGCCCGCAACGACCTGCCCGGCGACATCGGCGACTTCACCGGCCGCGACACGGAGATGGCCCGGCTGCTGGCCGCACTGCCCGACGACGGCGACGGCTCGACGGTGGTGATCGAAGCCATCGACGGCATGGCAGGCGTCGGCAAGACCACCCTCGCCGTGCACGCCGCCCACCAACTCACCAACCAGTACCCCGACGCGCAGCTGTTCATCGACCTGCACGGCCACACCACCGAACACGAGGCCATCGACCCTTTCACCGCCCTGGGCGTCCTGCTGCGCGCACTTGGCGTGTCCAGCGACCAGCTTCCGCACGAACTGGACCAACGCGCCGCCCTGTGGCGAGCCGAGCTGGCCGACCGAAAAGCGTTGGTAGTACTGGACAATGCGGCCAGCGCCGCCCAGGTCCGTCCCCTGCTTCCCGGCGCCGCCAGCTGCCTGGCACTGATCACCAGCCGACGCCGCCTTGCCGACCTGGACACCGCGCGAACCCTCTCGCTGGACGTGCTCCCGCCCCAGGACGCGATCGCTCTGTTCAGCCGCATCGCCGGAGCGGACCGCGCCGCCACCGAACCCGAGGCCGTCGCCGAGGTCGTGGAACTGTGTGGATTCCTCCCGCTGGCCATCCGCATCGCCGCAGCGCGACTGCACACCCGCCCCGCCTGGACCGTGACCTACCTGGCCGATCGCCTCAGCTCGGGCCGGGGCAAACTCGCCGAACTGGCCACCGGAGACCGCAGCGTCGCCGCCGCGTTCACCCTGTCCTACCAGGACCTCGCACCCGACCAGCAGCGCATGTTCCGGCTACTGGGCCTGCACCCCGGCCCCAGCTTCGACGCCCATTCGGCCGCATCCCTGGCCGGAATCGGTGTGGACCAGGCCGGCAGCATCCTCGAAGGCTTGGTGGATGTCCACTTGCTCAACCAGCCGGCACCCGACCGATACCGTTTCCATGATCTGTTGCGCCACCACGCCAACACGACGGTTCTGGCCGAGGAACACGATGCCAGCCGACAGCAGGCCCTTCGCCGACTGCTGGACTTCTACCTGCACAGCGCTGTCACTGGCGACCGGCTCCTACACCCCCAACGCCCACCGATCGTGCTCGATCCGCCCGTTCCCGGCTGCCACCTTGCGCCTATGACAGAGGGTCCTGTCGCGTTGCTGGCGTGGTTCGACGTCGAACACCATTGCCTGCTGGCCGCCCAGCAGACAGCTCTCATCCAGGGCTGGTATGCCGTGGCATGGCAGTTCGCCTGGACACTGGGCGCGTACCACCAGCGGCGGGGACACGTCCATGACGATCTCGCGGCCTGGCAGGTCGGGCTGGCCGCCGCCATTCAGCTCGGTGACCCGGCCATCCGGAGCACAGCCCATCGGTTCCTCGGCTGGGCGTATGCCCGCGTGGGACGCCACATCGAGGCGCAGGAACATCTCCAACAGGCATTGGCCCTGGCTGAGAGCACGGGGGACCAGCCAAGCCAAGCTCACTGTCACCAGGCACTCGCACTGGCCTTGGGACATCAGGGGCAGCACCAGCGGGCACTGGAGCACGCCACGCATGCCCTGCATCTGTACCGCGCCCTCGGTGCGGCGGCTTGGGAGGCCGACGCGCTCAACCGAGTGGGCTGGTTCGTGGCCCAGCTGGGTCGTTACGACCAGGCCCGCGCTCCGCTGGAGGAAGCCGTCATCCTGCATCGCCGTCACCACAACCGCGACGGTGAGGCGTCGACTCTGGACAGCCTTGGTTTTGTGGCCCGACGCAGTGGGCAGCACGCCCAAGCCGTCGACTACTACCAACAGGCCCTCGCCCTGCGCAGGAACCTTGGCGCCACCTACGAGGTCGCCAACACCCTCGACGCGCTCGGCCACCCGCACGCGGCCCTCGGCCAGCTCGACGAGGCCCGCGCCGCGTGGCAGGAGGCACTACAGCTGTACCGAGCCCAGCGCCGCACCGCGGACGCCGACCGCGTCCAACAACAGCTGGACGCCCTCAATCAGCCCGCAACCTGACACGCCAACGCCCCGACCAGCAGCGATCGCTGGCCGGGGCGCTGCGCTGAGTACTAGTTCCCGACGGTGAAGCCGACGCGACGCGCGTCCCCCGGGCCGATCTCCACGTAGGCGATCCTGGCGACGGGCACGACGTAGCGCGTGCCCTTCTGGTCCACCAGCGCGAGCAGCCCCTGCGGGTCCTTCAGCGCCTCCGAGACCAGCGCCTCGACCTCGTCGGCAGCAAGGTCACTGGAAACGACGAGCTCCCGAGGGCTCTCCGCGACGCCGATCTTTACGTCCACACTGTCCTCCGGTGCAAGCAGGTGTTGACAGTTCCCACCACAAACCCTAGTGGAGCCGAGCGGCACATCGGCGCGCGACGCTGCGCCGTCGGCGAACAGATGGTGTGCAAGAACACGAAATCCGGGATCAGCCCAGGCCCAGCGCCGTCATGCGCTTGCCGTGGGCCTGCTGCAACCGCCGGAACAGCGCGCCGATGCCGGCCAGGTCGCCGGAGCCGCGCACGATCAGCTCGGCCAGCCCGTCCCGCTCGGCCACCACGTACTGGGCCTGGGTGAGCGCCTCGCCGAGCAGCCGCCGACCCCACAGCGTCAGCCGGTCCCGCAGCGACGGGTCGGCCGCGCAGGCCGCGCGCACCTCCCGCTCCGCGAACGCCGAGTGGCCGGTGTCGGCGAGCACGTCGAGCACGAGCTGTCTGGTCGGCTGGTCGAGCCACTCGGCCATCTCGCGGTAGAAGTCCGCCGCCAGGCTGTCGCCGACGTACGCCTTGACCAGCGACTCCAGCCAGGACCTCGGCGCGGTCGACTCGTGGAACGCGTCGAAGCCCCGCACGAACGGGGCCATCGCGTCCTCGATGGCGATGCCGTGGTCGGCGAGATAGTGCCGCAGCAGCCCGAAATGCCCGATCTCGGCCGCAGCCATGCTGGCCAGCGCCGCGCGCCCGGACAGCGTCGCCGCGGTGCGCGCGTCCTCCGCCAACCGGTCGAATGCCGACAACTCCCCGTAGGCCAGCGCCCCGAGCAGGTCGACGACGCCCTCCTCGATCTGTGCCCCGACGACCGCCGCCTGCTGGTCCGCCTCGCTCATGCGGGCGAGCCTAGTCGGCCACCTCACCGGCGCGACGAACGTCGCCGGCACGATCTTCGGCGGGGTCCGGAAAACCTCGTCACGAGCCCTCCGATGTGCCCCGCGACACCCCCGGTTGGTGACTCAGCGCGCTTGAACGCTCCTGTTCGGACATTGGCCAGGTAGACTAGGCAGTTGACGCACGGCGTTTACCGCTGCGCGGCCCTCCGGCGCACCCGCCGACTGGCCTCGCGGGCAGCGATAACGCCGCGTCTCACGACGGCGGTGTCCTACCGCCCTGTGGAGGGTGCGCGCACTAACTCGCTGGCCCTCCCGCGCGTCGCCCGGCCGACCACGGCCAGGCGCGGCTGCGCGGTCGAGTGGCCCATCCAGGGCCGTGCGCGCTGGTACGAGAGAGGCGATCATCCTGACCGTCAGCAAGAGCGAGACCCCGACCGAGGGCCACGCAACCGAGAACGACGTCCCCGCCGGCATCGACCCGGTCACGCTGGAGCACAGCGAGGCCGGGCTGCCCGCCGAGGACACCTCCCATCCCCTGATGGCGGACGCGCCGGTGCTCCCTGAGTCGCCGACCTTCGCCGAGCTGGGCGTCAACGAGCAGATCGTGCGCGCCCTGTCCGAGGCCGGCATCGAGCGGACCTTCGCGATCCAGGAGCTCACCCTGCCGCTGGCGCTGGCCGGCGAGGACGTGATCGGCCAGGCGCGCACCGGCACCGGCAAGACGCTGGGCTTCGGCGTCCCGCTGCTGCACCGCACCATCACCCCTGGCGACGGCACGCCGCAGTCGCTGATCGTGGTCCCGACCCGCGAGCTGTGCCTCCAGGTCACCCACGACATCGCCGACGCCGGCAAGCACCTCGGCATCCGGGTGCTGGCCATCTACGGCGGCCGCCCGTACGAGCCGCAGATCGAGGCCCTGCGCAAGGGCGTCGACGTCGTTGTCGGCACCCCCGGCCGCCTGCTCGACCTCGCCGAGCAGCGCCACCTGGTGCTCGGCAAGGTCAGCGGACTGGTGCTGGACGAGGCCGACGAGATGCTCGACCTCGGCTTCCTGCCCGACATCGAGCGCATCCTGCGGATGGTGCCGGACAAGCGGCAGACGATGTTGTTCTCCGCCACCATGCCGGGGCCGATCATCACGCTGGCCCGCACGTTCCTCAACCAGCCAACGCACATCAGGGCCGAGGAGAACGACGCCAGCGCGATCCACGAGCGCACCAAGCAGTTCGTCTACCGCGCGCACGCGCTGGACAAGATCGAGCTAGTCGCCCGCGCGCTCCAGGCCAAGGACCGCGGCCTGACGATGATCTTCACCAGGACCAAGCGGACCGCGCAGAAGATCTCCGACGAGCTGGTCGAGCGCGGGTTCGCCGCAGCGGCGGTGCACGGCGACCTCGGCCAGGGCGCGCGCGAGCAGGCCCTGCGCGCGTTCCGCGCCGGCAAGGTCGACGTGCTGGTCGCCACCGACGTCGCCGCGCGCGGCATCGACGTGACCGGTGTGACGCACGTCATCAACTACCAGTGCACCGAGGACGAGAAGACCTACGTGCACCGGATCGGCCGCACCGGCCGCGCCGGCCGCGAGGGTGTCGCCATCACGCTGGTCGACTGGGACGACATGGCGCGCTGGAAGGGCATCAACGACGCCCTCGGGCTCGGCATGCCGGAGCCGCTGGAGACCTACTCCACCTCCGAGAGCCTGTTCACCGATCTGGAGATCCCCGAGGGCTCCGACGGTCGGCTGCCGCTTGGCAAGCGCACCAGGGCCGGCCTGCGCGCCGAGCCCGAGGAGGAGATGGCCGGGGCGCGCAGCAAGTCCCGCCGTCAGCGCACCCGCAAGAGCGGGCCGGGCAACGCCCAGCAGGGCGGCGAGCAGTCCGGCGCGAGCAAGGCCGCGGCGGCCGCCGCCGAGTCCGACGAGGAGGGCGGCACCAGGCCGAGGCGTCGGCGCAGGCGTCGGGGCGGCGCGGCCGAGGCAGGCCAGGCCACCCCGTCCGCCGAGGCGACCACCGAGGCCGGTCCGGCGGAGGAGTCCGCGTCGACCACCGGCGAGCGCCCCGCGCGCAGGCGCAGGCGTCGGCGCAGCGGCGCCGAGGTGGCCGGCTCCGACGGCGACCAGTCCGTGCACAGCGGCGCCTCCGCCGAGGGCACGTCCTCGACGGACTGACCGCGACTTAGCGACTGCCCTGCCATGCTCTCCCCCAGAGCGAGGCAGGGCAGTCGCAGTCAGTGGGCGGTCCGCATCCCGACGGCGAGCGAGCAGGAGCGAGGCAGTGGGACGACCGGAGCAGCCGGAGAACTCGGAACAGCTCCAGGACCAGGGGCTCCAGGACGAGGGACGGCCAGGCCATGAGGACGTCCTCGCCCCGCCGGTCCCGGCCGAGGCAGGCGACGTCCACCCGCCGCAGCGCCAGCCGCGCCGCTGGCGGACCGCTGCCGACTACACGGCCGCCGCGCTGATCGCGATCGTCGCGCTGGTCGTCGGCCTGGTGATCGCGCAGCGGAGCGACGCGCGGGCGACCGTCTCGCGGCCCGACCCGGCCTCGGTCGCGCCGCTGCCCCCCGCCACCGAGATGCCGCCCTCGCTGGCCGAGGTGTGGCGCGCGAAGAGCGGGGCGACCCCGATTCCCGTCATCGCGGGCTCGACCGTCGTCAGCGCCGACGGCGGCGAGGTGCTCGGCCGCGACCCGCTGTCCGGGCAGGTGCGCTGGCAGTACAGCAGGAACCTGCCGCTGTGCACGGTCGGCACCGTGTGGGGCAAGGTGCTGGCCCTCTTCCACAAGGCCACCAACTGTAGCGAGGTCACCACCCTCGACGCGGACTCCGGCAAGCGCGGCCCGCAGCGCAACGGCGACGCCGCGATGGGCACCAGGCTGCTGTCCGACGGCAACCAGGTCACCGTCACCGGCCCGACCTACTTCGAGAGCTACCGGCGGGACGACCTGGTCAAGACCGAGGAGTTCGGCACCCTGCGCGGCCTGGTGAATCCCGGCAAGCAGCCGAGGCCAGGCTGCACCTACGGGTCGCAGGCGATCAGCACCGGTCAGATCGCCGTGATCGAGCGCTGCCCCGGCGAGCTCGGGGACAGGGTGAGCGTGTTGCGGAGCGCGCCGGACAAGTCCGACGAGCCGCAGGTGACCAGCACGGCCGTGCTCAGCGGCAAGGGCGCGCGGGTCGTGGCGGTGACCGCGACGAGGGTCGCCGTCGCGCTGCCGAATCCGGCGAGGCTCGTGCTGGTGGACGCCCAGAGCGGCAGCGTGCAGAGCGAGACCCCGCTCGACCTGCCCGACGCCGACCTGGCGGGCGACCCGGCTGGCTGGACCGTGACGGCCGCGACCACCAACAGCCACGTGCTCTGGTACACCGGTTCCCGCACCATCGCGCTGTCGGCGACGGACCTCACTCCACAGTGGACCGTCACGGACGCGCAGGGCCCCGGGATGCTGTTCGCGAGCCGCCTCCTGATGCCGGTGCATGGCGGCATGGCCGTGCTCGACCAGATCACCGGATCGCGCGTCGGCACCATCCAGCTCGACCGGGCCGGCTACCAGGGCGTCGTCCGCCTCGGCCAGGCCGGGCCGGTGGTGTTCGAACAGCGCGGCGACACCCTCGTCGCGCTCCGCTGAGGTAACCGGCGTAACGGACCATCGGCACACGCCCTGCCGGGTGTCGGCGACTGACCCTTCCGGGTGGATCTTGCTGCGCTGTTCTGGTCACACCGTGGTCATGGGGGCAGACCGGCACGAGTCGGGTGCGGCAAACTCGGGGGCGTGACCGCGACACCCGCATCCACGCCGGAACCCTCACAGCTCAGCCCGCACCGGGCCGAGCGCGTCGACCTGGCCGGGCGCTACGGGCCGATCGCCGCGTTGCGGGAGGCCGCCGCGGACAACGCGGACGCCGCGCGGCTCGCCGCGACCGCGCTCCTGGTGCCGGGCTTCACCGGGTCGAAGGAGGACTTCGCGCCGCTCCTCGACCCGATCAGCGACGCCGGCATCGAGGTCGTCGCCATCGACCTGCCCGGCCAGTACGAGTCGGCGGGACCCGGCACGGAGACCGAGTACCGTCCCGGCCCGCTCGGCGCGGCGCTGGCCGAGCTGATCGAGAAGCTGGCCGCCGAGGGCCGCAGGGTGCTGCTGCTCGGCCACTCCTACGGCGGCCTGGTGGCCAGGGCCACAGTCCTGGCCGGGGCGCCGCTGGCCGGCCTGACCCTGCTCGACACCGGTCCGGCCGAGCTGCCGACCGGCGACCGCAGGACGGCGCTGGACCTCGGCGAGGCCGCGCTGCGCGAACGAGGCATGGCGGCCGCGCAGCGGCTGGTCGAGGCGAGGGACGCGATCAACCCGAAGTGGCCGGGAATGGCTCCGGAGCTGAAGAAACTGCTGCGGGACAGGGTGTTGCACTCGGTCCCGGCCGGCCTGCTCGGCATGGCCGACGGCCTCCGCTACGAGCCCGACCTGGTGACCAAGCTGTCCAGGACGCTGCGCTCCACGAGGGTGCCGTGCCTGGTGCTGTGCGGCGAGGCCGACGACGCCTGGTCGCCAGCCAGCCAGCGCGACATGGCCGAACGCCTCGACGCGGACTTCGCCGTGCTGCCGAACGCGAAGCACTCCCCCAACACCGAGAACCCCGAGGCGCTGCTGAACACCCTGCTGCCGACCTGGCGGGCGTGGCTCACCAGCTGACCGACGACGTCTACCGCGCCGCGTGAAGCACCTCAGCACCAAACGCCTCGGCACCAAGCATCTCAGCTCGCGCCGAGGCCGGCCCTAGGCCCACCAGAACACCCACAACGTGACCGCGCTGACCGCGACCACGCCGAGCCCGGCGAGCACCCCGACCGGACCGTCCCGTCGATCCGCGAACCGCTGCGCCACCACCGCGACCACGGCCGCCACGACGTGCCCGGCGACCACCCACGCGCCCGGCCCCGGCTCGCCGTGGCTGCCCGCGTAGACCTGGAAGCCGATCACCACCAGCGCCAGCAGCACCAGGCCGACCGCCAGCGATCCGGCGAAGCCGCGCCACACCGCGCCGAGGCCCCGCCGGGGCCGCCGCAACTGCGCCGTCTCCGCGTCCGACACGTCCACGTCCATCAGAACTTCCTCACGGCGTCAGAGCGGCCCACGGGTCGAGGTCGGGAGCGGCGGCCTGGCCTTCCGCGCAGTGCCGCCGGAAGTCGCACCAGGAGCACTGCCGACCGGGGTTCGGCGGGAACAGCACCTCGGGGTCGCCGCCGGCCGCCAGCGTGTCCGCGGCCAGGTTCAGCTCGTCGGCGGCCTCCTCGGCCCGCGCCAGGTGCCGGTCCAGGGACTCCTTGGTGTGTTCCCACACCGCCACGCTACGGGTCGGCAGGTGGTGCAGCTCGACCCTGTTGCACGGCCGCCGCAGCGTCCGCCGCGCCGCCAGCGCGTAGAGCGCGAGCGCCTGCGAGCCGCGCGCGTCGTCCACGGTCAGCGCGTGCCGGCCGGTCTTGTAGTCGACGATGACCAGCTCGCCCGCCCGCAGGTCGATGCGGTCCACCCGACCCTCGGCGACGATCCGCGAGGTCGGCGTCGACACCCAGCGCTCCACCCCGACGGGGTCGATCGAGGTGTCCAGCTCGGCGACGTAGTCGGTCACCCAGCCGATCGCCTTCTCGCGCTGCGCGGCGGCCTGTTCGCCGTCGCGGAAGCCGTCGGACTTCCAGTTCTTCACCACCAGCGCGGCGGCGCGGTCCGGCGTCCGCCGCTCGGCCGGCAGGTCGAACAGCGCGCGGAGGGCGTTGTGCACCACCGCGCCGAGCGTGCTGTGCGCCCACGCGCCGCCCCTCGCCGGCGCCGGTCGGTCCAGGTAGGCCATCCGGTACCGGCGCGGGCAGTCGGCCCAGGTCGCCAGCTTCGAGGGGGTCACCTTGACGAGTTTCTGCGGCATGCTGTCGAACCCGAGTTGACCCTGCACACCCTCCACGTTACGCAGGGCCACCGACAATCCGTCAGGCGGCGCTGATGAAACCCCTGACGGCGTTGGCGACGAGCTGGACCGCGATCGCGGCGAGCAGCAGGCCGGCGATCTTCGCGAGCAGGGTGATGCCGCTCTCCTTGATCAGCTTGATCACCACGCCCGAGTAGCGCAGGCAGACGTAGAGCAGGAAGTGCACGGCGACGATGGCGGCGGCCAGCGCGATGTACGAGCCGACGTGCCCGTTGGCCTGCCGGACGAACACGATGGTCGCGGCGATCGCGCCCGGCCCGGCCAGCAGCGGGGTGCCCAGCGGCACCAGCGCCACGTTGACGTCCTCGACCACCTCCGGCTGGGTGGTGCCCCGGCCGGTGAGCAGGTCGAGCGCGATGAGCAGCAGCAGGAACCCGCCGGCGCCCTGCAACGCGGGGATGCCGATGCCGAGGTAGGACAGGATCGCCTCGCCGCCGACGGCGAACAGCGAGATCACGCCGAGCGACACCAGCACGCCCTGCCTGGCCGCCCTGGTGCGCGCCTCGCGCGACTTGCGGCCGACGAGGCTCAGGAACACCGGGATGGTGCCGGGCGGGTCCATGATCACCACGAGTGTGATGGTCGCCGAGGTGAACAGCCGCGCATCGAAGAACTCGTTCACTGACACCTCTTCCGACTCCCGACCGCGCGGACCAGGCCGACCGCCCAGACCAGGCCGTCAGCGCCGTTCGCGCCGACCAGACCAACCGGCGGGGCCGTCCGGCGGCCGGCCCGCGCGTCATTCTCACCCGCCACGGCCCGACCGGCGCGGTGGCGGAGCACGGCTCAGCCGGTCAGCACCTCGGCGCCGGTCGCCTTGTCGACCAGCGCGTCGAGCATCTCCGGCGCGGTGGTCTCCTGTCCGAGCCGGACGGTCTTGTTCGTGCCGTGGTAGTCGCTCGAGCCCGTGACGACCAGCCCCAGCTCCCCGGCGAGGCCGCGCAGCTCGGCCCTGGTCTCCTCGTCGTGGTCGGGATGGTCGGCCTCGACCCCAGCAAGGCCGAGATCGGCGAGGTCGGCGATCACCTGACCGGTGACGACCGGCCCTCTCGACCGCGCGAACGGATGCGCCAGCACGGTCACGCCGCCCGCGTCGCGGATCATCTCGACGGCCCGCCGCACCGGGGTGTCGGTGCGCGGCAGGTGGTATCGGCCGCCGGTGCCGAGGTACTTCGCGAACGCTTCGTTGACGCTCTCCACCACGCCGGCCCTGACCAACGCCTGGGCCAGGTGCGGCCGGCCGCCGGGCGAGTCGGGGGGCAGCCGGTCCATGATCGCGTCGGGGTCGACGGGGAAGCCCGCCTCGGCCATCTGCGTGGCCATCAGCCGCAGCCGGTCCCGGCGTTCGGCGCGCAGCCGCAGCTGCTCGTCGATCAGCACCGAGGAGGTCGGGTCGTAGAGGTAGGCGAGCAGGTGCACGGTCACCGTGCCGCCCCGGCCGCTCGGCGCGGCGCAGGACAGTTCGGCTCCGCGCACCAGTCGGAGGCCTGTCGGCAGCGCGGCGGCGGCCTCGGCCCAGCCGGCGGCCGTGTCGTGGTCCGTCAGCGCCACCACGTCGAGACCCGCGGCGGCGGCTGCCGCCACGAGTTCGGCCGGCTTGTCGGTGCCGTCGGACTCGGTCGAATGCGTGTGCAGGTCGATGAGCACCGGACCAGTGTGGATCAACCGGCCCGTTACGACGAATCCCCGACCGAGGGCTGTCGGTCAGGTCACCGTCGCACCGACTACGGCACCATCTTCTTGCCTCGGGCCGCGCGCTGCGCCTTGATCATCGAGAACCGCTCTGCCTGCGCCTTCTTGTCGCCGAAGACCAACTCGGAGATGGCGTCGTAGACCTCTTCCGGGTTGGGCAGGTAGTCGATGCGGTTCAGCGCCTGGATCTGGCCGGCCGACTCGACGATGAGCGTGCCGTAGCCGAGCATGCGGCCGACCACGTGCCGCTCGTAGGTGAGGTCGGTGACCTTGGTGACCGGCATCATGGCCACCTTCGTGGTGAACACACCACTGGTGATCATGAACCGTTTGTCGGTCACCACCAGGCGCTCGACCCACCACTCGACGACGAAGTAGGCCAGGCGAAGCAGGACGAACAGGGCCGCGTACCAGAGGATGTTCTGGATGATCCCCACACTTGCCGGCAGCAGGTAGGAGATCATCACGGCGCCGGCCAGCAGTGCTGCGGCCTCGAAGAGGTCCCACAACAGGCAGGCCCAGTGGCGACGCACCCGAATGACCCGTCGTTCCGTGCCGAGCAGGTACTCGTCAGGGTCTCTCGGAGCGAACATGGCTCACGGCCTCTCGTCGGCGGCTAGAACAACTGTCGCACGAAAGTGATGAGCGCCTCGGCCGCTCCCTTGAGCGTGTTGAGGATGTTGGTCACCAGTCCAGCCGACTGCGTTGGCTGCGTGATCAGAAAGAACAGGAGCAACGCGATCCCGGCCCAGGTGAGGATCTTCTTCAGGTTCACGATGATCAACCCCGTCCGCTACTCGCACCCGTCTGGCGCCAGTGAAAACGTTGTACCGCACCGCGCAGTACTAAGGGAGATTTGTACCGCACATGGGTCAGTGCACCGCACCGCCGAACCGGGGTGACTACGCTTGGTGATCGTGACCGCGAGCAACCTGCCGGTGATTCGCTGCGTCGGCGGCATCGTGCACGACCCCGCCGGGCGACTGCTCCTCGTGCGGAGGGCGAACGCCCCAGGTAAGGGCCTGTGGTCGGTGCCTGGCGGGCGGGTCGAGCCCGGCGAAACCGACAGTGCCGCCGTGACAAGGGAACTGCGCGAAGAGACCGGACTCTCCGTCACGGTCGGCACGCTCGCCGGGATGGTCGTCCGGCCGGCCCCGACGGGCTTTTTCGAGATCTACGACTACCGCTGCCAGGTGATACACGGTCAGTTGACCGCGGGCGACGACGCGGCAGACGCCGCGTGGGTGGACGCTGCGATCTTCGCCACACTTCAGCGTGACGGCGCGCTCACGGACGGCCTAGCGGCTGCGCTCAGTGACTGGAATTGCCTGCCCAGCTCCTGATCTCCGCCGCCCCGAACGGGTTGATCTTGGTCTGAACGAGACTCTTAATTGATTCAGGTGGCCGACAAAGCGCCCTTTCGCGACGTATCGCCGCGCTCCGCCGGCCACCACAGCCCCACCGACACCACTCAGCCCGCCAGCCACTCCAGTCGCTGACCGTGCAGGCCCGTCCTGGCCAGCGCGCGGGCCACCGGCGCACCCTTCGACCAGTGCGTGAGCCCAAGCACGCCGAACGCCGGCCTGCCCGCGACCTCCGTCAGGTCGTCCCGTCCCGGCAACAGCGGCTCGAGCGTCGCCGAGTAGCCGTCCACGCTCACCCACCACAGCGGCCGGCGCGCGGCCAGCTCGCCGAGGGCGACCAGGAACTCCGCCCTGCGCTCCCGCGACAGGTAGGACAGCACGTGGCTGGTGATCACCACGAGCGGCAGATCGTCCTCGGCCAGCGCGGCGGCCCCGGCCAGGTCGTCCACCGCGTCCCCGGCGACCAGCCTCGGCTGGTCCTTGCGCTGGACGGTCGCGGCCAGCCGCAGCAGCCGCGCCCGCTCAGGCTGGTCGGCCCAGACGCACGCCTCCAGCCAGGCCAGCTCGTCCTCGTCCTGGGCGTCCACCGGCGCGCGGTCGAGGCCGATCCTGGCCGCGACCGTCAGCTTCTTCGGCACCACGGGCAGCTCGGCGCCCGGCGCCAGCTCCAGCGCGCAGTGCAGGCCGAGCGCGGTCTTGGTCGGTCCCGCCGCGAGCTGGCCCGCCTGCTCGGTCTGGTAGCGGTAGCCGTAGCGGTCAAGGCCGAGCAGCAGACCGGCGCTGCACCCGACCTCCAGCAGGGCGACCGGGCCGCGCGCCTGCTTGGCGGCCAGCGCGACCGCCGGGTACAGCAGCGCCGCGCGGCGCACCTCGTTGGTCTGCGTGGTGCGCGCCGCGACCAGCGCACGGGCCTTGTCCGCGCGTTCCAGCAGGAACTCCCGGAACAACGGCCAGGTGCGGCCGTCCACGCCGAAGCTGCCGCTCAGCGTCGGGTAGTAGTCCGCAAGCGGGTGCACCGGCTCGGCCTGGACCAGCCGGTGCGCGACCGCCAGCAGCAGCGTCGGCATGGCGAAGCCCGGCTGCGCCGAGGTCAGCAGGCCGGCGACCTCGGGATCCTCGGCGATGTGCAGGGCAAGGTGCTCGTAGAGCGGGGAGAACCCGGCGGCCTCGCGCTCGGCGAAGGCCAGGAACCGCGCCCTGACCTCCTCGACGGTCACACCCGCGTCGGCCATCGTCAGGCCTTCGGCTCTGGGCGGCCGGGCTGCTCGCCGCCGCGCGCCTCGCCGTAGGACACCTTGGGCACCATCACCTTGCGACGGAACACGCAGACCACGGTGCCGTCCTGCTTGTAGCCCCTGGTCTCGACGTAGACCACGCCCCGGTCGTCCTTGGACTTGGACGGCGTCTTGTCCAGCACCTCGGTCTCGCCGTAGATGGTGTCGCCGTGGAAGGTCGGCTTGATGTGCCTGAGCGACTCGACCTCGAGGTTCGCGATCGCCTTGCCGGACACGTCCGGCACGGACATGCCAAGCAGCAGCGAGTACACGTAGTTGCCGACCACGACGTTCTTGCCGAACTCCGTGGTCTCCGCCGCGAAGTGCGCGTCCATGTGCAGCGGGTGGTGGTTCATGGTGAGCAGGCAGAACAGGTGGTCGTCGTACTCGGTGACCGTCTTGCCCGGCCAGTGCTTGTAGATCGCACCGACCTCGAACTCCTCGAAGTACCGCCCGAACTGCACCAGCGCCTCCTGTGTGACCGGAACCTTCCCGAACCCTCGTTGGCCGGAGGGACAGTGTGAACCCGTCGGTAGTACCCTCGGCAACTGGTCTGTGAGCGAATCCACCGCTCGTGGCCGTCGACCCGAGGAGGTGAGGGCGCCGCATGGATGGCAATCCCCTGCCACGGAGTACCAACAGCGTCCCCGCCGGACGGGTCACCCTCTTCAGGTAGACCCCTGGTTCCGGTCGGGACGCTCCGGTGCCGGAGCGGAGCACGTTCCGGCGCGTCGTACGCACGTACCGACGACGTGAACGCCTGGAGGTCCCCATGCCAAGCCTGCCCTCGCTCGGCGGACTGCGCGGCCGAGTGCCGCGCCGTGCCACGCCGGCGCCGATTCCCGTGCCGCTGTCCGCGTACGTCGTGGACTGCGCGGTGTACGTGGACGGCGAACGGCTGCCGGGTCGATGGACGCACACCGCCGCCGTCGAGGAGGTTCGCAGGCGCGAGGCCGGGTTCGTGTGGATCGGCCTGCACGAGCCGGACGCCGAGCAGATCGAGGGCGTCGCGGAGACCTTCGGGCTGCACGAGCTGGCCGTCGAGGACGCGGTGCACGCGCACCAGCGGCCCAAGCTGGAGCGCTACGACAACACGCTGTTCATGGTGCTCAAGACCGTGCGGTACGTGGCGCACGAGTCGCCGGACACCGCGAACGAGATCGTCGAGACCGGCGAGCTGATGGTGTTTCTGGGGCAGGACTTCGTGGTGACCGTCCGGCACGGGAACCACTCGGGGCTGTCGCTGGTGCGGCGGCAGCTGGAGTGCGACCAGGAGCGGCTGCGGATGGGGCCGTCCGCCGTGCTGTGGGCGATCTCGGATCATGTGGTGGACAACTACCTCGACGTGACCGAGCACATCGAGCAGGACATCGACGAGACGGAGACGCGGGTGTTCGCGCCGCGCAGCACCGTCAGCGCCGAACAGATCTACCTGCTCAAGCGCGAGGTGCTGGAGCTGCGGCGGGCCGTGCAGCCGCTGGCGACGCCGCTGCGCAAGCTGGCCGACGGCGACACCCCGTTGGTGCCGGCCGAGGTGCGCTCGTACTTCCGTGATGTCGACGACCACCTCACGACGGTGTCCGAGCGGGTCGGCAGCTTCGACGAGCTGCTCACCACGCTGGTCGACGCGACGCTCGCGAAGATCACGCTCCAGCAGAACACCGACATGCGCAAGATCACCGCGTGGGCGGCGATCATCTCGGTGCCGACCATGGTGGCCGGCATCTACGGGATGAACTTCGAGAACATGCCGGAGCTGCACTGGAAGTACGGGTATCCGCTCGCGATCGGGGTCATTCTCGGGATTTGTCTTGTGCTGTACCGAATATTTCGCAAGAACCAGTGGCTCTGACGTTCCCGTCCCCGCTCGTTCTGTGAGGTTCCGTCGTGACCCGCATCCTGACCAACCCGCACTTCTGGATCCTGGCGATCATCCTCGCCTGGCTGACCACCGTGGTGGTCCTCATCTCGCAGCAGTGAAACCCTTGAGGCCGTTGAGAAAGCCGTCCCACGAGGCACGTGGGACGGCAAAGCTCGGGCCGGCGGGGTTCTTGGAATCCCGCAACGCCACCATGTCCTCGCGGATCCGCACCTCCACGCACCCGTTGTCGGCCGTCCCGCTGTAGCTGCTCTTGAACCAACCCGTCTCGCGCGCCATGGTCATTTCTCCAAGTAGCTCGTCAGTAGCGCCCGCGAGTCGGCCGGGTTGAGCGCCAACTCACGAACCCGCTGGAACGCCTGCGTCAGAGGCACGGTGTCCTCTTCCTGGTCGTAATAGGTATACGGCCCGTAGACCGCCGATGTGAAGCAGATCCGAGGCGCACCAACGAAATCGAGTACGACGATGCCGCCGCCGAGCGCCGGGTTGTCCCGGGTGTCGGCCGGCAGGATCCGCACGGTCAGCTCGGGCCGTTGGTCGATGACCCGCACGAGGTGCAGCACCTGCCCTCGCATGGTGGCCCGGTCGCCGACCACATGGCGCAACGCGTCCTCGGTGAAGACGAAGCTGAGCTGCTTGGGCGTGCGCGCATCGAGAACGCGGCGCTGCTGGTCGAGGCGGAGCGCGATTCGGGTCTCGGCCTCGTCGGTCGACGGGTCCCACCACACCCCGCTGCCGATGCCGATCAGCGCGCGGACGTAGTAGGGCGACTGGAGCGGGCCGGGAATTCGCCCGAACTCGTAGTAGCCGATCGAGCTGGCGTCGGCCTGGAGGTCGCCGAGGCGGCGAAACGCGTCCGGGAGTTGGTCGGAGTAGATGCGCCGAGGCTGCCTGCGGCGGGCCTCGATGCCGAGCGCGGCAATGGTCGCCCGCTCCTCGTCGGTCGCCTCGTAGAAGTCGAGCAGCGCCGACAGGTCTTCCGTCCTGAGCGCGCCCTTGGCGGTCTCCACCTGGCTGATTCGAGCGGCGGTTCGGCCGATGACGGCACCGGCCTCCTGTTGGGACTTGTCCGTGCGGATCCGCAGCTTCTGGAGCATCAGGCCGAGCTGGCGGCGCTCCACGGTCTGCCGCGCTTCTCCCATGCACGCCTCACTCATTCAGGTGCGAATAAAGAACTAACAACCAATACCGGCGCGACCAGTGCTAGAAACTCACTGACAGCAACGAGTAATCACTGTAAGCGATGGAGGCACGCGTGTACCGAAGCAGCCCGGTCGAGATCACGACCCAGGCCAACATCTCCGAGAACTTCGACCTGCACTACGTCGCGTCCGCCGAAGGCGAGGTCGAACTCCGCTTCAGCGGCGGCACCGAACTCCTGCTGTCCTTCAGCCAGCGGGGTTTCCAGCACTTCAAGGCGCAGTGGCCGAACATCGTGGCCAAGCACGAGGCCGCGCTCACCCGGGCCGAGGACTGATCAGCCTCAGGCTCAGACCCAGGGCCGGCACTCCCACGTGAACGGCACGCCGTGTCCCGCCCCGCTGCCAAGATGGATCGACAGCCCGGCCGGCCAGAGCTTCAACAGCAGGTGGAACTCGAACGGGTCGCTGTGGCCCGTCGTCCGACGCGGCTCGAACACCAGCAGCGCCAGCGGGGCCTGCTGGGTGGCTCGCGCCGCCGCGTTGACCAGCACGGCACGACCGTTGGCGCGCTCGGCCGGGGACGCGTACTGCCACACCACCGAATGCCACACCACCGTCAGCACGTCCCGGTGCTGCTGGGCCAGCCGCTTCGCCAACCACTCCGGGCCCGCCGCGCGCTGCACCGGCACCGGGTCGGCCACGGCCAGCTCGATGGCGTCGTGCAGCCGCCGCCACCGGTCCAGCTGGTCGGGCCACACGAACGACGACAGGCGCAGCCGGCCGTCCTCGGTCGACACATCCACAGGGTGTACGTCGCAACCGGCCCGGCCGGCGATTCGGAGCTTTGCCGACAGGTCGACATCCGGCCGGCCGTGCCAGGCCGTGTCCAAGATGAACGAGCTGCTCGCGTCGCCGAGCACCGTGCCGTCCGGCAGCCGGTAGCCCACCCGGTGCGGGCGCAGGTTCAGCCCGCCACTCGCGCCGATCTCCAGCAGCCTCACCGGGAACGGCGTCCGCCTGCCGGCCGCCTCGGCCGCGCGCCGCGCCGCCACCAACAACCCGCCGTACAGCGGGGCGTTGCGGCCCGGCTCGTTGGTCTGCACGCTGCCCCGCACGAGCTGGCGCAGCTCGGCCGAGTGCTGCCGCAGCACCGGCTCCGCGTCCGACCACAGCGCGCCCAGCTCGGGACGGCCACCCATGCTCGGGTAGTGCCGCGCCAACGACGGCGCGCGGCCCTCCAGCACGAGCCGGTGCACGGCCCCGGCGAAGCGCAGGCCAGGCGCCGTGCCCTTGCGGTCACAGGCGCAGTCGGCCATCACCTCCCGCGTGACCCCGCCGGCGTCCAGGTCGGCCGCGGCGGAGGACAACAGCTCGTGGGTGAGTGGGCTGCGTCCGTCGCAGCCTCTGGCAGCGTCCACGAACAACTCGGCGAGCACGGCCAACACGGTAATACCAAAACCCGGCGAAGTCGCTGGCAGGAACCAGGTTTCACTCGGTCCGTGGCCGGGTAACCATCGACCGGACGACACCGTCAGGCCGCCCGGGGGAGCGACGCTGCCACTTTTGCCGACCCGACGCGCCCGCCGCCGGCTACCGCCCCGCCGACTAGCGGCGCACCGCTACCGTCAGCTTCCTGGCCGCCTGCCGCGTGTAGTCCAGCGTCAGCGGGTTGACGCTCACCCAGCTCGCGCCGTCCGGGCCCTGCTCGTCGCTGAGCCGGTACCGGCCCCTCGGGGTGTCGATCCAGCGCAGCTCGTCGCCGACCCGCACGTCGTCGCCCTCGCCGTCCTGCCCCTTGGTCGCGCCCAGCTGCCCGCTGAGCATCACCGGCTGGAGCTGGGCGGTCATCCTACGAACCATCCGGTCGTCGACGCCCTGCTGGGCGAGCAGCGCGGTCAGCTCGGCATCCGTCAGCGGAGCCGCCCCCGACCGCGCCCGCTCCGCGTTCGCCGCCTCCGCCGCCCGCAGCGCGCGCAGCGGCAGCGTGAACGGCGTGAGGTTGGCGGGCTCGGCCGGCGGGATCATCCGCAGCAACGCCTCGACCAGGTCGTCCAGCTCGACCAGCCGCAGCCGGACCAGGCCCTCCCGGTCGTCGGTGCGCTGCACCACGAGCAGCGCGCGGGAGCGGTCGACCATGGCCACCGCGTTCAGCGACGCCTTCTCCCGCAACACCACCAGGTCCAGCGTGCCGGTCCGCTCGCGCAGCAGGTGCACGAACTCCTCGGCCAGCCCGAGCGGGCCGCGCTCGTCGGCGAGCCCCCGCGCCGCCAGGGTCTGCCTGGCCGCGTTGAACACGACCATCCGCTCGGCGTCGCTCGTCCCGCTGGAGGGCAGCTCCAGCGGGAACGGCGCGTCCACCTCGGCGAACTCGCGCAGCAGGTCGACCTCGTAGGGGTGCAGGTCCTCCCGCTGCCCCGCAGGCGCGGTCACTGGGCGCGCAGCGAGCCCGCTGCGGTGCTGTCCTCGTGGAGGTAGCTGGCCAGGCTCCGCTGGGCGCTGTCCACGAACTCGTCCATCCGTTCGAGCGCGGTGCCGAGCTGCTCCAGCAGACCCTGCGTGCCGCCGAGCCGCTCGTTGAACTTGTCCGACAGCGCGTTGCCGACCGGGCTGGTGCCGAGCTTGGGGCTGTTGGCCGGGTCCAGCAGGTCCTGGGCCTCCTTGCGCAGCGACTCGAAGTCCAGCCGCACCTGCGCGACGGCCTCGGCGAACTGCTGCACCTGCTCCGGCTGGACCTGCCAGCCGCCGGCCAGGCCGGTCGGCGAGGCCGGCACGGCTGGCACGCTCGTGTTGCCGTTGTCGATGTACATGGTCTCCCCTACCCACCGATGACCGGCGGCGCGGCCAGCTGGTCGTCCTCGAACGGGTCATCCTCGAACGGGAAGCGACGCTTGTGCTCGAGGTCGTCCTCGTCCTCGCCGCGTCGACCGCCCGCGCCCCACGGCCCACCGGCGCCGGACCCCGAGCCGAGCCGACCGCCCGCGCCAGCGCCGCGCATGCCGATCCCCGCGCCCATGCCGCCCCGGCCGCCGACCCCGGACCGGATGCCGCCCATCGGCAGGGCGCCTGCCATGCCGCCGAACCCGCCGGCCCCGCCCGCGCCGGCACCGCCGCCGCCAAGGCCGAAGCGCCTGGCGAAGTCGCTGCCGAGGGGGTCGCCGAAGCCGGAGCCGTAGCCGCCCGTCAGGGCGCCCCACCGCGCGTCGCCGCCGCCGGCGAAGCTGGGCACCGTGGCCATCCTCGAACCGGTGTAGTCGCTGTCGTGGGTCGGGTCGGGACCGGACCAGCCGGGCTGGTTGTGGATGCCGCCGCCAGGCAGCGTGCCGACGCCGCCCCTCGGGCCGGAGCCGGGGCCGCCAGCGCCACCGGCCGACGCGTTGCTCGGGCCGCCGAACTGCGGGGTGCTGCTGTCCACGCTCTGGCCGGCGTTCTCGAAGCGCTCCATCGTCTGCACGGCCCTGCGCTTGAGCTTGCGGCGCTTGCTCGCGCCGCCGAACAGGCTGCCGATGCCGCCGATCATCGCGCCGATGCCGGCGCCGATCGGGCCGCCGACGGCGAACCCACCCGCCGCGCCGCCGAACAGGCTGCTCCAGCTGAAGCCGTCGGGCGGGGCCGGCATCTGCGTCTGGGCGGACCGCAGCGCGCCGGCCGCGTGGTCGAGCGGCATCGACATCTTGGTGGCCGTGCCGCCGAGCTGGGACAGCCAGCCCGCGTTGCGCTGCACCGTGCTGGCGGCCTGGTCGGCCGCGCTGCCCGACCAGTACTGCATCAGGGTCGCCAGGGATCGCTGGAGGTCGTAGGACTTCTCCGTGATCTGGGAGCCCTGCTGCCGCCAGGTCTCCGCGAGGGACTCGACGTGCGCGGGGTCGGCGTTCTTCCACACCATCTCGAACAGCGTCGAGTGGCTGTAACCGTCCCAGTGCGTGCCGCCGGGGACATAGCGGTCGTCGGACCGCTCACGGCCCCGCGACTCGGCGACACCGGCGGCGAACTCCTTGGCCGCCTGCGTCACGAAGTCGAACAGGCCCCCGAACAACCCCCCGTGATGATGGGCTGTGCTGTCGGACGAACCCACGTCACTTCCCCCTGATCATGAGACCGGATCTCTGCGAAAGAACGGTATCCCCTCCCAGCAGGACCAACCCGCGCTTTGCCCTATTGGACCGAACCGGATGCCCAAAGTTCCGACCGGTGGGCCCGGATGGGATCCGGACCCACCGCACAACCATTGACCGGTTGGGGAATTCAGTGGCTGACGAGCCAGTGATCGTCGGCGTTCGCGACCTGGAAGTTCAGTGCGGGGCACTGGTAGTCGGCCGCGTTGGGCTGGTCCGGCACGAACGGCGAGTCCGCCGGGCTCGCCGGCACCCAGCTGCCGTTCTTGCGGAGCTTGATGTCGTTGCTCTCAAAGGTCTTTCCGACCGACGCGGTGCAGTAGTAGCCCTGTCCGGTGCTCGGGTTCACCGACGAGTAGATCTCGAAGACGTCCCAGCCATAGGTGCTGGCGCTCTGGTCCTGGCCGGAACTCGAGAAGAACGCGTCCCACGTGTTGGTGCGGTAGTTGAACAGATAGGCCGTCCAGGCGTTGCTGGCCGCGTTCGTCTGGACGTTTCGCACGCTGTAGGACAGGTGCCCGTTGACGGTCGTGGTGTAAGTCGCGGTGAAGGTGCTGTCGACGTTCACCTGCTTCTCCAGGTTCCCGCTGCCGCACCAGTCCCAGGCCCAGATCTGCGGCCCGTAGTAGCTGGAGTAGGACGTGACCACCTCGACGCAGCCGCCCGCGCCCGGCTTGCTGGTCGGCGCGTACAGGAAGTCGCCGTCCTGGCTGATCTTCAGGTCGGGGAACACCGCGTGCGTCGCGGACATCCCGTCGCCGGCGCCCTCGTTCGGCGGCAGGATGCCCCAGAAGTTGTGAATCTGTTCTGCGGCAACGCTCTTCTGCGAGCCGGCCGGCCTGGTTGCGCTGTCGCGCGGGCCGCCGCGCTGCCGGAGGTCGCGGAACGCGGCCGCGGCGGGCCCGGCGGCCCGTCGGGCGTCGGCGCCGGACCTGGTGTCCTGGACAGTGCCGCCGATCGGCGCGCGCAAGTCCGCGACACCGGTGCGGACGGGTTGACTCGACGTGACGGGTTGACTCGACGCGCCGGCCTGGCTCGCGAACGCGAGCGCCAGCGCGGCGCAGAGGACAGTGACTGATCGAACGGTGCGCACAACGCACCAACTCCTCACCCAGGTTGCAGGGTTGACGTGGGTGTGGCCCTGTAGATCAGCGTGGCACCGGGAAGATCGAGGTCAATGCGGCGAACGCAGGCCTTCGAGGAGCCGACCGGCCCGCTACGGACGTAGGCTGGCGCGCATGCCGAGGGTGCTCGCCGTGGCCGACGAGGTCGTTGAGCAGCTGTGGAGCGACCAGGTCCGCCAACGCGAGGTGGACCTGGTGATCGCGGCCGGCGACCTGCCGTTCGACTACCTGGAGTTCCTGGCGGGCGCGCTGGACCGGCCGTGCGTGTTCGTGCCGGGCAACCACGACCCCGACCTCACCGGCTACACCAACGTCCGCGGCCTGTGGACCAAGGCGGGGCTGCCGGCCCGCTGGCCGGGACCGGCGGGCGGGGTCAACGCCGACGGGCGGGTGCTGGACGTCGCCGGGCTGCGGATCGCCGGCCTCGGCGGCTCGATCCGCTACAACCGGGGCCCCAACCAGTGGACGGAACGGCAGCAGGCCAGGCGGACGCGGCGGGTCGCCCGGCTCGCGCGCTGGCGGGCGCTGCGGGACGGCCGGGGCGTCGACGTGCTGCTGACCCACTCGCCGCCGAGGGACTGCGGGGACGAGCAGGACCCGCCGCACCGGGGGTTCGCCTGCCTGCACGACGCGGTGCGGCGGATGCGCCCGCCGCTGCTCTTGCACGGCCACATCCACCCGCACGGCCGGCCGACGCCGGACCGCGTCCTGGCCGGCACGCGCGTGGTGAACGTGGTGGGGTACCAGGTGTTGGACATCCCCGGCGGTGTGGAGGCCCGCAGTGCCACGTGACACCGGCTTCCCGCAGGCCGACGCGGAGAACGACTTCCTGCGGGCGCGCCGCGGCCAGGTGCTGTCCCGGCTGGCGGCGTGGCTGCGCCGCGAGCCGGACGACGTGAACATCATGCTGCCCTTCGACGAGGTCGTCGGGTCGCTCGGCATGGTGAGCGAGCGGCGACTCGGGCTCCAGGTGGTCCGCCTCGACTCGATCGTCGGCAGCGTCGACCGCACCAGGGACTTCGACCGCAGGTTCCGGCCGACCTCGGCGCGGGTGCGGGAACGCTGGCAGCGGCTCGCGCTGGCGCAGCGCAGGGGCGAGAGCGTGCCGCCCATCGACGTGTACCGGGTCGGCGACCTGCACTTCGTCAAGGACGGCCACCACAGGGTGTCCGTGGCGCACGCGCTCGGCCTTGAGACGATCGACGCGTACGTCACCGAGGTCGTCACCAGGCTCGACGCGCACGGCATCCGGTACCGGGGCGACCTGATCGTGAAGGACTACCGGCGGCTGTTCCTGGAGCGGGTGCCGCTGCCCGGCGAGGCGCGCGCCGCGGTGCTGCTCGGCGACGCGTGGGACTACGCCAAGCTCGGCGAGCACGTCGAGGCGTGGGGCTTCCGGCTGATGCAGGACGACGGCGCCTTCATCGACCGGGCCACGGTGGCAAGGCGTTGGTACACAGAGGAGTACGTGCCGGTGGTGCGGATGCTCCGGCAGGCCGACCTGCTCGGCAAGCGCACGGAGACCGAGGCGTACCTGTGGGTCGCCGGGGAGCGGTACCGGCTGATCCGCACGCATCGCTGGGACGACGACGTGCTCAACGCCCTGCGCGACCGGCGCTGACGGGCCGTTTTCCAGTCATAGCAACGAGAACGACCGCGACCAGCCCGACGGCGGAGAGCACCAGCCCGGCCGCCGACAGGGCGCCAAGCGTGCCGAGGACCGCGACGCCGAGCGCGGAACCCGCCTGCCGGATGCCGTTCAGCGCGCCCTGGCCGGTGGCGGCCAGCTCGGGCGGCGCGGACACCGCCATCTCGGCGGCGGCCCCCGGGATGGCGAGCGTGCCGGCGGCGGCGAGCGCCAACTCGGCCGCGACGATCAGGGCGAGCGGAGGGTGCTGGCCGGTGCAGCAGGCCAGGAGCGCGCCGCCGAGCACCGTCGCGGCCATGCCGGTCAGCAGCACCGGCCGCGCGCCGTGCCTGGCCACCAGGCGGCCGGTGAAGAACGGCATCACGCACACCGGGAACGTCATCGGCATCGAGGCGAGGCCGGCGGCGAGCGGGGACAGCGCGTAGGTGTGCTGCAACCAGAGGCCGAGCAGGTACAGGCCGCCGAAGAACGCGAAGCAGGACACCGAGGCGGCCACCAGCGCGGACCGCACGCGGGGCAGCGCAAGCAGCGCGGGCGGCAGCACGGGAGCGGCGGCCCTGCGTTCCAGCACGACCAACACGACGACGGCCGTCGCGGCGACGGCGATCGGGACCAGCGCGTACGGCGAGGTCCAGCCCCGGATGCCGGCCTCGACCAGGCCGAAGGTGAGCGCGCCGAGCGCGGCCGTGGACAGCAGCAGGCCGGGGCGGTCAAGGGCGCGGGTGGACCTCCCGGCCGAGGCCGGCAGGCGCCGGGACAGCAGCAGCGCGGCGAGCGCGATCGGCGGGTTGACCAGGAACACCAGCGGCCAGCCGCCGAGCTCGACAAGGCCACCGCCGAGCACCGGCCCGATCGCCGCGCCGAGGCCGCCGAACGCGGCCCACGCGCCGATCGCGCGGGTGCGCAGGACCGGGTCCGGATTGAGCGCGATGAGCAGGGCGAGCGAGGCGGGCACCAGCCCGGCGCCCGCGACGCCGAGCAGGGCGCGACCGGCGATGAGCGTGCCGGCGTCGGGCGCGGCGGCGCACAGCGCGGACAGCGCGGCGAAGGCGGCGAGCGCGACGCGGTAGACCCGGCGCGCGCCCAACCGGTCGGCGAACACGCCGCCGGCGAGCAGCAGCCCGGCGAAGACCACGGTGTAGGCGTCCACCACCCACGGCAGGGCCGCGGCGGCGGGCCGCAGGTCGCGCTGGAGGTCGGGCACGGCGACGTTGAGGATGGAGGTGTCGAGCAGGACCAGCAGGCTCCCGGTCGCGATCCCGGCGAAGGCGAGCCGGGACCCGGCCGGCGAGCGGGTCGCTGTGTTGGTGATCATGCGAGCAGCCTCGCCCCGCGACCGTTCGGTCGGCGACGACGCAAGCCCGATGCCCCCATCGGACAGTCCGATAATCCGTGGCAGTCTGCGGTGGTGGACACCCGGTACCTGCGCGCCTTCGTCGCCGTCGCCGACCACGGCGGGATCTCCGCCGCCGCCCAGCGGTTGGGCTATGCCCAGTCGAGCGTGAGCGCCCAGCTCAAGCGGCTGGAGGCGGACCTCGGCGTGACCGTGCTGGTGCGCGCAGGGACGGGCGCGAGGCTCACCGAGGCGGGGCAACGACTGTTGCCGCACGCTCGGGAGGCGCTGGAGTTGGTCGAGCGGATGCGGCGGGCCGCGCTCGGCGACCGGCCGAGGCTGCGCGTCGGCGCGCAAGAGTCGCTGGCGCACGTGTGGATGCCGGACGTGTTGGCCGCGCTGGAGTACGGCGCGGGCGGCCCGGGTTCGGCCGTCGAGGTCGAGCTCACGGTCGCCAACCGGGAGCGGCTGGACCTGCTGTTCGGGGCCGGCGAGCTGGACGCGGTCTTCCAGTACGACAACGGGATTCGCGCGCTCGGCCCGCACGCGGTCGTCGGGCACGACCGCACTGTCCTGGTGGCCGCGCCCAACCATCCGCTTGCTGGGCGGGAGTCCGTGACGCCGGACCAGGTCCTCGCGTGCGACTTCCTCGTTCCCGAGCCGGACTGCGCCGCGGCGATGCTGGTGGACCGGTTCGGCCGCGACCTGCTCGCGGGAGCGCAGGTCGCGACGGTCCGTGGCTCGCTGGCTGCGTTGCTGCGGCTGACCGGGCACGGGCACGGCGTCTCGCTGCTGCCAGCCCTGTCGGTCGCGCGCGAGCTGACGGAGGGCGAACTGGTCGAACTCCGGCTCACCGAGCCGTTGCGGCCGGTCAGCATCGTCGCCCAGTGGCACCCCCGCCTCGGCCTCGCCGAGCGCCCCCTGCACGCGCTGCTCGACTTGGCGCGGCGCGCGGACCCGCTGCCGGAGGTCGCGCAGGTTTCCTGAGGGTGAACACTTTCCGCTACGATTACTAACTTGTAGTGACCGTGCGCTTCAGGTGCGTCTCATGGGACACTGGCGGAAGGCTCGCCTGAACAGGCAGGAGGTGCGAATGACCGTCATGACATGGCCAGACCATCTGCTGTCTCTTGCAGACTGGGACACCCTTCCGGAAGACACGGCTCATCATTACGAGGTCGTGGAAGGGATTCTGCACGTGTCTCCTCGCCCGGTATCGGATCACCAGTGGGCGCTGCTGAGGCTCTGGTCCCAACTGGACTCGCAACTGCCGACCGAGCTTCGAGCCTTGTTGGAGGTCGACGTCACGTTGTTCGGGCCGTGGCCGGCCACAGTTCGCGCGCCGGATCTCGTGGTGGTGCCCACCATCGCAGCCAAGGCGAGCCCGGCTCGCTACGACGCCGAAGCTGTCTGTCTGGCTGTCGAGGTGATCTCACCAGGCTCGCGGAGCACTGATCGGATCCTGAAGTTCGCCGAGTACGCGGACGCCGGCATCGAGCACTATTGGATCGTCGATCTCCAGCACATCATCACCATCACGACGTACCGGCTCGTCAACGGGCGGTACGAACTCGACGCGGAAGCAACTGACACTCTCGTCGTCCAGGCGCCCGCCCCACTGACCGTCGACGTCACGGCTTTGGCTTCGTAAGATCCTCAGGCCAGCTGACCGGTGTCCCGCAGGTGGTCGAAGATGATCTGATCCACCGGCGACACCCGGTCGCGGTCCGCGTAGGACAGCCACGCCAGCTCGGCGATCTCATTGCTCGGCGCGAGCGAACCCCGGTATTCGGCCGTGTAGCAGGTCATCTGCACCAGCACGCCGGCCTCTCGCCCGTGCGCCTGCGCCGCGAAGACGCCGAACAGCGCCGAGCTGGCCGGGTCGATGTCCACCGTCAGCTCCTCGGACACCTCGCGCACCAGCGTCTCGACGTCGCTCTCGCCCGGCTCGCGCTTCCCGCCAGGCAGGTAGTAGGCGTCCTTGCCGTGCGAGCGGGTGCTGAGAATCCTGCCGTCCACCACGTGGATCCAGGCCACCTTGTCGATCACGCCCAGCACCCTAACGCGGCGCCTCGGTTTCCGGCATCGGGCGCGCCTGCTCCATCACGTGGTCCGCGTAGTTGTCCAGCAGCCGCGTGCCGATCTGCTGCGAGTAGCCGAGCAGCACGGCCCACAGTTGCAGCGCGGGCTGCGTGGAGATGCCGATCAGACCCTCGGTGACCCCGGCCGCCAACGCGAGCACACCGACCACCGAAAGCGCGGCCCCGAGCAGCGCCTTGATCAACGCCTGGTAGCCGATCAGCACGTACGGCGCGAGGCTGGGTCTCCTGCGCAGCAACGAGATGACGGTCGCGATGATCGCGCCGAACGCGCCGAGCAGCTGCACCAGCCAGACGTCCCCGGGCGACGGGCGAAGGCCGCCGGGGCAGGTGCTGAGCATGCTCGGCGGGTGCACGCACAGCGGCACGAGTCCGGCGCGCAGCGAGCCGACGACGCCGATCGCGACATTGAACAGCAGCAACACGATCGACGCGACGACCAGCTTGTTCCGCAGCGCGCGGGCCGCCGCGTGCGCGCCGTCGGAGTTGTCGAACGCGGCGCGCACCGCGTCCACCACCACGACCCGCACAGTGGCCAGCGGGAACTCCCCTGGGCTCAGCTCCTCGAGGGCCTGCCGCCGCAGGTCGTCCTCAGGGAGATAGGCGGCCACCCTGGCGCGCAGGCCGGGCAGCCGCCCGGACAGGTCGCCGCCCGCCGCGATGATGCTGATCTCCGCCTCGTGCAGGGCCCGCCACGCGCGTTCGATGTGCCAGCCCGACCACCAGGACGCGGCCGACCGCCACCACCGGTCGAACCGGTTCAGCACCGCGTCGACGATGTCGAGCGACTCGGCCGCGGCGCGCCGCCACTGCGCGCCCTCGGGGTCGCCGGGGTCGGCTGGCCCGAGCGCGCCGAGGTCGGTCCTCGCCCTGGCCGCCCTCGACTCCACGGTGAGCCGCCAGTCCGTCACCCTCGGCCTGATGGAGCCCTCGCGCGTGACCATCGGGATCACCCCTGGTCCGATGGTCGCACCGCGCACCGACAAAGATCTGCGGCCGATCAGGGGCGTTATGCCGTTCGGCCGTAACGAAACCCGTAACGAAACGTGCGCGGGAACCCTGCCGACCCCCCAGAGTCGCAGCAGGGTTCCCGCGCGCCGCCCGGCCGTCAGGGCCCCCAACACACAAGGCCGTCCAAGTGCGTGCCTTCGTGTTGGGAGCCCTCTCCCCCTCAGGCCGTCTGTGGTGGCTGTTCCATCAACTCGCGCAGCCTCGGCGGCATGCGCTTCTCCAGGCCGAACGGTTCCAGGTGCGCCTGGAGCACGCCGGTGAAGGCGCGCTCGACGCTGGCGGTGTCCCAGGTCTCCCGTTCCAGGATCGGCTGCTTGAAGTAGGGCTGGCCGACGAGGTGCAGCTGCGGGCCGTTGCAGCGGATCACCTGCCCGGTGATGCCGTGCGAGGCCTCACTGAGCAGGAACAGCACCAGCGGCGCGACCTTCGCGGGGGTGCGGTCGGCGGACACGGCCCGCAGGGCCCGCTCGGACCACCACACCATCCTGGTGTGCGCCACCGGGCACACCGCGTTCACCCTGATGCCCTCGGACTCCAGGTCCAGCGCCCAGGACGCGCTCAGCGAGGCGACGGCGCCCTTGGTCGCCGAGTACGCGCCGAGCTTGCGCTGGCCGAGGAACGCCCCCGAGGAGATGTTCACGATCGAGCCGCCCTCCCCCTGCGACCGCATCGCCCGCATGGCCGCCATGCCCGTGTAGATCACGCCGAGCACGTTGACCTCGACGGCCTCGCGCACCCGCTTGGGGTCGTCCTCCCACGGCAGCGCCTCGTAGTTCAGGCCCGCGTTGTTGACCAGGCCGTCGAGCCGACCGAACTCGCTAATTGCGAGGGCAATGATTTCCTCGGCTTGTTCCGGTTCCGCGACTGTGTGTCCGCTCGATGTCGCCCGTCCACCGAAATGACGGATGTGCTCAGCGACCCGGTCGGCGAGATCGGCGTCGATGTCGTTGACCACCACCGAGGCCCCAGCCTGCGCCGCATGCATGGCGTACGCCTCGCCGAGTCCCCTGCCCGCGCCGGTTATGACGACGACCTTGCCATCCAGAATGCCCATCTCGCGCCCTCCGTGTCATCCGCCGCAACTCTCGCCGCCGGCGTCCTCCCTGTGGTCTCCTCCTCATCGACCAGAGTGGGAGACAACCAGGCGAACCGTCTGCGGTGGAGCGACGAGACGTCGTCAGGGTGCGCCGAATGGATTCGACAGTTCACCCGAGGTGATGCACTACGCCTATCAGTCGCGCACCCTTAGTAGAGCGCGATAAACACACGAAAGTGGTGTCTCCCTGCCATTCGGCGACAAGGAGACACCACTCACGGAATGTACTGTTATTCTCCCGCGAACGTCAGGTTCCGCCCGCTACTCGGGTCGAACAGTTGGACTTTGTCCGCGTCGAACCAGATCTCCGCCGACTGGCCGAGCCTCGCCGGTGAGGCCGCCGAGATCCTGGTGACCAGCTGGATGCCGCTGGTCGGCACGTCCGCCGACCCGACGTCGGCGGCCAGCTCGGCCAGCTCGGCCGACGTCGCCTGCTCACCCGAGAGAGTGAAATAGGCGTACTTGTCCGATCCCATCGACTCCAGCACGTCGACCTGCCCGGTGAACGTCGCGCCGCGCGCGCGGCTCGCGTCGTCGAGCAGGGCGGCGTCCTCGAAGTGCTCCGGCCGCACGCCCATGATCACCTCGCGCGGGGCGTCCGCCGATTCGAGCAGCTTTCGGATCCGGTCGGTCAGCGGCAGCTCGGCGAGCGAGCTGCGCAGCGTCCCGTCCTCCAGCGTCGCCGGCAGGAAGTTCATCGACGGCGAGCCGATGAACCCGGCGACGAACAGGTTCGACGGGTGGTCGTAGAGGTACTGCGGCGCGCCGATCTGCTGGACGACGCCGCCGCGCATCACCACCACCCGGTCGCCGAGCGTCATCGCCTCGACCTGGTCGTGCGTCACGTAGACCATCGTGGTGCCCAGCTGCTTCTGGAGCCGCGACACCGACGTCCGCATCTGCACCCGCAGCTTGGCATCCAGGTTGGACAGTGGCTCGTCCATCAGGAACGCCTTGGGGCTGCGGACGATCGCGCGTCCCATCGCGACCCGCTGCCGCTGCCCACCCGAGAGGTTGGCCGGCCTGCGGTCCAGATGTTGGGTCAGGTCGAGGATCTCGGCGGCGTCGTTGACCTTGCGCTCCACCGTCGCGTTGTCCACCTTGGCCAGCCGCAACGGAAACGCCATGTTCTCCCGCACGGTCATGTGCGGGTACAGCGCGTAGGACTGGAACACCATCGCGATGTCCCGGTCCTTGGGCGCGCGCTCGTTCACACGGTTGCCGCCGATGCGCAGCTCGCCGGAGGTGATGTCCTCCAGCCCCGCGATCATGTTGAGCGTGGTGGACTTCCCACAGCCCGACGGGCCCACCAGGATGATGAACTCGCCGTCGGCGATCTCGATGTCCACATCCGACACGGCCAACGCGCCATCGGGGTACCGCTTGGTCACCTTGTCCAGAACGATCTCAGCCATAACTCACCTACCCCTTGACGGCACCGGAGGTCAGCCCCGCGACGATGCGGCGCTGGAAGAGCAACACGAACACGATGATCGGGACAGTGATCACCACGGCGGCCGCGGAGATCGACCCGGTCGGGTCCTCGAACTGCGAGGCCCCGGTGAAGAACGACAACGCGGCCGGCACCGTCCTCGACGCGGACGTCGAGGTCAGCGAGATCGCGAACAGGAAGTCGTTCCAGCACAGGATGAACACCAGGATCGCGGTGGTGAACACGCCAGGCGCGGCCAGCGGCGCGATCACCTTGCGGAACGCCTGGGCCGGCGTGGCCCCGTCCATCTTCGCCGCCTTCTCCAGCTCCCACGGGATCTCCCGGAAGAACGCGGACAGCGTGTAGATCGACAGCGGCAGCGCGAAGGTGATGTAGGGCAGGATCAGGCCGGGCCAGGTGTTGAACAGCCCAACCGACCGCTCGATCTCGAACAGCGGCGAGACCAGCGAAACCTGCGGGAACATCGCGACCAGCAGCGACACCCCGACCAGCGCCTTCTTACCTGGGAAGTCGAGCCTGGCCACGGCGTACGCGGCCATCGTGCCGAGCACCACCGCGATGACCGTCGAGATGATCGCGATGCCGATCGAGTTGCCAAGGGCCCGCACGAACTCGCTGGTCTGGAAGATCGCCTTGTAGTTGTCCAGGGTCCACTCGCGCGGGATGAAGTTCCCGTCCGTCAGGGTCTTGGTCGTCTTGAAGGACAACGACATGATCCACAGCACGGGGACGAGGGCGTAGACGACCACGACGAGGTCGAGGATCGCCCAGCGCGACTTGCGGCCCAGGGTTTCGGTGCCTCCGAGACCGGCCATCAGCGCCTCCCCTCCTGATCGCTGCCCGGTGCGGCCGTGCCGAACAGCTTGACGAAGACGAACGCGATGATCGCGACGGTGATGAAGATCAGCACCGCCATCGTCGCGCCGATGCCGAGGTTCAGCCCCTTGATGAGGTTGTTGTAGGTCTGCATGGACACCGACGACGTGTTCTGCGCGCCGCTGGTGAGGATGAAGATGTTGTCGAAGATCCGGAACGCGTCCAGCGTGCGGAACAGCAGCGCGACCAGGATCGCCGGCTTCATCACCGGGATCATCACCTTGGTGAAGCGCTGCCAGCCGTTCGCGCCGTCCATCGCGGCGGCCTTGAGCAGGTCCTCCGGCACCAGGGCGAGCCCGGCCATCAGCAGCAGTGCCATGAACGGCACGGTCTTCCAGACCTCGGCCAGGATGATGATCGCCAGCGCCGGCACCCGCTGGGTCAGCAGCGCCTGGTCCTGGCCGAACAGGCTGGCCAGGTAGCCGGTGCCGTCGGTCCACGCGTAGCGCCAACTGAACGCGGCGACGACCGTGACGATGCCGTACGGGATCAGCGCCACCGTGCGGACCAGGCCGCGGCCAACCAGCGTCCGGTGCATGATCAGCGCGAGGCCCATGCCGAGCACCAGTTCGAACACCACGGACACGACGGTGATCAACGAGGTCACGCCGAACGCAGTCCACCAGTAGCCGTTGCTCAGCACGGTGCCGTAGTTCTCCAGGCCGACGAACGCCTGCTTCTCCGGGAACCTCAGGTCGAACCGCTGGAGCGACAGCCAGACCGAGTAGATGATCGGCCAGCCGGTGACCGCGACCATCACGATCGCCGCCGGCGCGATCAGCATCAGCCCGAGCTTGCGCTCCGCCTTCTTTCCCTCGCTCAGCACGACCTTGCCTCGGCCGCCGCTGCGCTTGACCGCGTCGGCGCCGATCACCGACTGGGACATGTCGCTCTGCATGCTCACGGCAACACCCCCTTGGACTCGATGGCGTCCTGAAGCTCCTTGCGCAGCCGGTCCGCCGTCGCCTGCGGGTCGATCGACGCCGGCGGCGAGAGGATCGTCGCCATCACCGTCGACACGTTCTGGTACGCCGGGGTGATCGGCCGCACCGCCGCCGTCTTCAGCGCGTCCAGGATGGTGTCCTTCATCGGGTACGCGCCCGCCATGTTCGGCCGGTCCTGCGACTTCGCCGGGTCGCACGGCGCGATGTCGGTGGTGTCCTGGTAGATGCTGTCGATGGTGGGCGGAACGCCGTCGCACAGCGCGGAGTACTTCTGGCTTTCCTGGCTGCGCAGACACAGCGCGGCGTCGAACGCCTCTGGCTTGTGCGTCGAGTAGGAGCTGATCGCCAGGTCGTAGCCGCCGATGGTGGCCTTGCTCGGCTCACCGGGGTTCACCCCGGGGTACCTGGTCCACTTGAAGTGCTTGGCAATCTCCGGATTGCCCTTCTTGGGGTCGTTCATCGCCGCGTAGACGTACGGCCAGTTCAGCTCGAACGCGGCGTTGCCGGCCTGGAACCCGAGCTGCACCTGGCCCTCGAAGGAGTTGCTCAGCGAGGGACTGGCCAGGCCGGAGTTCGCGAAGTCGTGCAGGACCTGGAGTCCCTTGACCGCGCCAGCGTCCAGCACGGCCTTCGTGCCGTCCGGCGACAGGATGTTGCCGCCCGCCGAGGCCGTGATCGTGTTGTACTGCACCACAAGGCCCTCGTACTGGGCCCCGGTCATCAGGATCTGGTTCGGCTTGCCCTGGTCCTTGAGCTGCTTGGCCGCCGCCGTCATCTCGTCCCAGGTGGTCGGCGGCGTCGGCGTCAGATCGTCGCGGTACCACAGGAGTTGGACGTTGGTGTTCTTGGTGGCCGCGTAGAGCTTGTCCTTCCACTTGGCCGTCTGCAACGGACCCGCGATGGTGTCCCGCTCGGCCGCAGTCTTGTTGTCACCGGTCCACTCGGTGATCCAGCCCGCCTCGGCGAACTCGGCCACCCAGGTCACGTCGAGCCCCAGGATGTCGATGTCGGTGTCGCCAGCGGCCATCCGGCGGACCATCTGCTCGCGCTGCCCGTCCGCGTCGCGCGGCAGCGTGTTGAGCACGATGTTGTAGCGGCCGCCCGCCTTGGCGTTGCACTGGTCGACGACCTGCTGGAAGTGTTCCTCGGGCGCGTAGTACACGTTGACCGTCGTCGCGCCGTTGCCGCTGGACCCGCACGCCGCCACCGCGGGTGTGAACGCCAGTGCCACTGCGAGCGCGGCGACGGACCGGTAGCGAGAGGTACGACTGCGCCGCGCTTGGTTGGCGCCCCTCATCGGCCTGCCTCCTTCCGTCGAACCTCACGGAGGAGCCGGGCCCGGCCCGTGCCTGCACTCGACCGACCACAGCGCCCAGCACCTCGTCGTGCGTGCCGACTGGTGTGCGCCTGCACACACCGGCCGGTCAGGTTCGTCGAACCTAGGCCCGGTGATCAGCAGCCGCAACCAGGGGGGCCGGTAATCGGTGAAAGTGTCACCAGAAACCGCGCGAGACGGGACGATTACTCCTCGCGTTCACTCCTTGCGCTCGCCGGGCCGCATCGCGAGCTTCGCGAGCAGGTCGCGCCCCTTCTCCGCGGACCGGGGCTGGCAGAGGATGTCGTAGCGGCCAGCGACGAGTTGGCTGGCCGACTGGAAGTCGCGCTTGCCCCGCGTCGAGCCGTAGCCGACGGCCGCGAAGACGACGCCGAACACGACACCGGTGATCAGCCCGACCAGGATGGGGCCGTAGCCGGAGCTCTGCGAGTTGAACAGGCTCAGCAGGACGCCGACGAACAGGCCGAACCAGGCGCCGGAGGCCGCGCCGGTGCCGACGACCCTGCCCCAGGACAGCCGGCCGGTCACCCGCTCCACCAGCATCAGGTCGACCCCGACGATCGTCACCTCCTCGACCGGGAAGTCCCCGTCCGCGAGGTAGTCGACGGCGCGCTGGGCCTCCTCGTAGGTGCCGTAGGAGCTGATCGGCCACCCGGTGGGAGGCGTCGGAAGGCGGGGCGGCATCCCTGGCCTGCCGGCACCGGAGAAGGAACTCGTCACGGCTATCACCTCTTCGCGGGCTGGGGCCCCCATCCTGCCAACACCTGGGGAACCGTGCGAAACCGGACGCTCACGGATCGGCCACGGTTCGCCCGTTCGGCACGCCACAAAGCCCCCAACGGCGGCCAGGCCACCCGAAAACGAACCCGCCGGCGCAACCCGATCGGGTCCGCCGGCGGTCGTCCCACGGGTGGGGTGTGCGCCCTCACCCCGTCAGCCCCGCGACTTGTACTCCTTGAGCAGCCCCCGGCTGATGATCGTCTTCTGGATCTCGCTGGTGCCCTCGCCGATCAGCAGGAACGGCGCCTCGCGCATCAGGCGCTCGATCTCGTACTCCTTCGAGTAGCCGTAGCCGCCGTGGATCCGGAAGGCCTCCTGGGTGACCTCGGCGCAGTACTCGGACGCGATCAGCTTGGCCATGCCGGCCTCGACGTCGTTGCGGGCGCCGGAATCCTTGAGCCTGGCGGCGTTGACCATCATCAGGTGCGCGGCCTCGACCTTGGTGGCCATCTCGGCGAGCTTGAAGGCGATGGCCTGGTGCTCGGCGATGGGCTTGCCGAAGGCGCGGCGCTGCTGGGCGTACTCGATGGCCAGCTCGAACGAGCGGATCGCGATGCCGCAGGCGCGCGCGGCGACGTTGACCCTGCCGACCTCGACGCCGTCCATCATGTGCCGGAAGCCCTTGCCGGTCTCGCCGCCGAGGACCTGGCCTGCGGCGATCCGGTAGCCGTCGAACACCATTTCGGTGGTGTCGACGCCCTTGTAGCCCATCTTGTCGATCTTGCCGGGGATGGTGAGGCCGGGGGCGACCTCACCGAAGCCCTCGGGCTTGTCGACCAGGAACGTGGTCAGGTTCTGGTGCGGCTTCTCCGCGCCCTCGTCGGTGCGGACGAGCACGGCGGTGAGGTTGGAGCTGCCGCCGTTGGTCAGCCACATCTTCTGGCCGTCGATGACGAACTCGTCGCCGTCGGTCGAACGCCGTGCCCTGGTGCGGATCGCGGCGACGTCCGAGCCGAGTTCCGGTTCGGACATGGAGAAGGAGCCGCGCACCTCGCCGGTGGCCATGCGCGGCAGGTAGTGCTGCTTCTGCTCGGCGGTGCCGTGCTGCTTGAGCATGTGCGCCACGATGAAGTGCGTGTTGATCACGCCGGACACGCTCATCCAGCCGCGCGCGATCTGCTCGACCACGAGCGCGTAGGTCAGCAGCGATTCGCCGAGACCGCCGAACTCCTCGGGGATGGTGAGGCCGAACAGCCCCATCTCCTTCATGCCGTCGACGATGTCGGCCGGGTAGGTGTCGCCGTGCTCGAGCGCCTGGGCGTGCGGGATGATCTCCTTGTCGACGAAGTCCCGTACCGTCGCGAGGATCTCCTGCTGAATGTCGGTGAGACCGGCGGTCTGGGCCAGGCGCGCCATCGCACTTCCCTTTCGTCGCGTCATACCGGGCAGGACACTGCCGGCACGTGGGTTACCGGCGAGTATCCACCGGTTAACGGCCGTTCGCGGTGTGAAGGTGCACACGTTCACGCGGTCGGACGCAGGCCCGACACGAGATCACTTTTCGGACATCGGACTGACGCGCGGGGGTCGCGCGGTCATGCTTGCGCCATGACGCAGGACCACACCCCGGAACCGTCCCCGGGAACGCCGCACGAACCAGCCGCAGCGTACGAACCGGCAGCCTACGAGCCCCCGACCTATGAGCCGGCGGCCTACGAACCCGCGCCGGCCTACGAACCGGCCGCGCCGCCACAGCAGCCGGCGTACGCCGCGCCCCCGCCGCCGCAGATCCCGCCCTCGGGTGGCTACTACCAGCAGCCGCAGGCCGGCTACTACGCGCCGCCGCCCGGGTACGGGTATCCGCAGGCGCCGAGGGCCACGAACACCATGGCGATCCTCGCGCTGGTGTTCGCGTTCCTGGCCGCGCCGCTCGGTCTCGTGTTCGGGTTCATCGCCAAGAGTCAGATCAAGCGGACCGGCGAGGACGGCGACGGGCTGGCGACCGCCGGGATCATCGTCGGCGCGGTGTTCACGGCGCTGTGGGTGCTGTTCATGATCATCGGGCTGGTCTTCTTCGCCACCGCGGTGAACGTCATCCACGACGTCGGCACGCACGTCCCGACGTCGCCAACGATGACCAGCTAGTCAGCCGCTGACGTCGACCGACGTGCCGCAGTGGCGGCACGTGTCGGCGAAGACATGCACCTGCTCAGGGCACCGCGGACAGTCCCGGAAGCTGCGCTCCAACAGGTCGTCCTGGCGGCGGCGAAAGAGCCGGGTCCCCCGACGTCCGGCGCGGTGGTTGCGAATGGGCATGACGAGCAGAGCACCTCGCGGAGTGCCCGCAATGCAACTTTGAACCACATGATGTGCCCGACCTCACCCAAATCGGACACTATATGTAGTGGATCAGTGCTGACGAGTAGTTCGATCAGCAAAGCTGGGCATTTACCCCGAACGGCGATAAAGCTACCTTTCTAGTCGTGTCCCCGCCCAACACCTACGTCACGATGACGCTCGTCGGCCTCCTGCTGCTCCTGATGTGCGCGGCCGTGACGCTGCTGTTCGCGCTCGTCGGTTGACCGAGCACACCGGTAGGTCGGCGCGGAGGCGCGTGGCAGGCTGGACCGGTGGAGATCCTGCGGGCGATGGACACCGCGTTGCGCAAGGCGGCGGCCGTGTGGGTGGCGGTGCCTGGGCAGCGGGCGAGACTCGCGTGGACCGCGTGGCGCGGTGGCGTGCTGTGGCTGGCCGCCGGATCCGACCAGGACGTGCCGGGCCTGACCGACGGCGTGTCCTGCACGGTGACCCTGCGCTCGCCGACGACCCACTCGCACCTGTTGGACGTTGCCGTCACGGCACGACTCACGGAGCCGGACGAGGAGACCGCGACGGCGCTGCGCGGCGCGCGCCTCAACGGTGTCGCGGTGCTGGATGCGGTGTACCGCCTGGAGTTCGCGTAGTCACCGCGAAAGCCTGAGACAGCGGCCTCAGTTCACATTTCCACGAGGCACCCGAATGCGCCCCTCGGCCACCGGAACAACCTGCCCACCCACCGAAACACGCACGGCCCGGCCATCCTCGGCCAACACCACACAGTCCAATGTGGATGGTCGACCCATCTCAACTCCTTGCCGCACCTGGCAACGAGACTCGCCGTCGCCCGGCAACAGCCCCTGATCGACCAGCCACACGCCGAGCCCCAACACGGCCGCGCCGGTCGCCGGGTCCTCGCCGCCCGCCGCGCGGAACATCCGCATGCGCGCCTCGCCCGTGGCTCGGTCGAAGGCAACCGGGGCCAACCCTCGCCCCACCGGGTGGCGGCGAATCTCGGACGCCTCCGGCACGGCCCGGGTCAGCGCCTCGGCTTGGACCGCGAGGAAGCCGAAGTCGATGCCGCAGCCGGCAACCCTCGGCTGCACCGAGCGATCGACGTCCGACTCCGTCAAACCGATCGCCTCCGCCAGGCCACCGGCATCGAGCACCTCGCCAAGCGCAGGCTCGCCGCCGGTCAGCTCGGCGCTCCGCTCGTCCACCCGCAGCGAGTGCAGACCTCCCGCGCTCTGCTGCACGACCGCGCCGAACGGCACCACGCCGTCCCTGGCCAGCAGCCATGCCGTGCCGATGCTGGGCAGGCCGGCGAACGGCAGCTCGGCGATCGGCGTGAAGATCCGCAGCCGATAGTCCGCCGCGCCCTCCGCCCCGCCTGTCGGGGACATCGGAAAGGCCGTCTCCGAGAGGTTGAACTCGCTGGCTATCGCTTGCAGCTCGGCTGTCGCCAGGTCCTCGGCTCCGTGCACCACGGCGAGCGGATTTCCCTCGAACGCTCGGTCCGTGAACACGTCGAGCACGTCGTACCGGAGGGTCCTGTCAGCGAGTCGCACCGCCGAACCCTAACCCGCCCCACCTGCCCGCTACGGGCGAAATTGACCTTATGTCCGGAGGGTCGCATTCGGTGGTATGGCCGTCCGCCGACTAGCCTTTGCCGCGTGGCCGCCGTGAACCGGGTTTTCGCAGCTCAACTCGCCGGCCTTCCGGTATTCGGGCCGGACGGCGAGTCTATCGGCAAACTTCGAGACGTGGTCGCGGGCCTCCGCGCCGACCACCAAGCTCCCAGAGTCCTCGGCGTGGTCATCGAGCTGGCCACCCGCCGACGCATCTTCGTCCCCATGCTGCGGGTCACCTCCATCGAACCCAACGCCGTCACGCTGGCCACCGGGTCGGTCAACCTTCGGCACTTCCATCAGCGGCCCAACGAGGTCCTGGTCGTCGGGCAGGTACTGGACGCCCGCGTCCGGCTCGCCTCCGGCGCCAACGCCGTCGTGGTCGACGCGGCGATGGAACCGACCAGGACCCGCGACTGGCGCCTGTACCGCGTCGCCGTGCGGGAGCGGACCGGCCGGCTCGGGCGCCGGGGGCCCGTCCAGGTCCTGCCATGGGAGGAGATCGACGGCCTCGGCCTGATCCAGCTCTCCGACGAACCCCAGGGCGCCCAACAACTCCTCGCGGTCTTCGAGTCGATGCGCGCGGTCGACGTCGCCACCGCCCTGCGCGACCTGCCCAACAAGCGCCGCTACGAGGTCGCCGACGCCCTGGACGACGAGCGTCTCGCCGACGTCATCGAGGAACTCCCCGAGGACGACCAGAAGGACCTGATCTCCCACCTCGACGAGGAACGCGCCGCGGACATCCTCGAGGCGATGGACCCGGACGACGCGGCCGACCTGCTCGCCGAGCTCCCCGAGATCGACAAGGACCGGCTGCTCGAACTGATGGAGCCCGAGGAGTCCGCGCCGGTCCGCCGGCTGCTGGAGTACTCCTTCGACACCGCAGGCGGTCTGATGACCCCGGAGCCCGTGGTCCTCACCCCGGACGCCACCATCGCCGAGGCGCTGGCCCGCGTGCGCAACGGCGACCTCACCCCCGCCCTGGCGAGCATGGTGTTCGTCTGCCGCTCCCCGTCCGCCACCCCGACCGGCCGCTACCTGGGCTGCGTGCACATCCAGCGCCTGCTCCGCGAGCCCCCGTCCGACCTGGTCGCCGGCGCGCTCGACATCGACCTGGCGAAGCTGTCGCCGGACGCGACGCTCAGCGAGGTCACCCGGTATTTCGCCGCCTACAACCTGGTCTGCGCGCCGGTCGTCGACGACCAGGACCACCTGCTCGGCGCGGTCACCGTCGACGACGTGCTCGACCACCTGCTGCCGGACAACTGGCGGGAAAGCGGCCTTCATCCCGACGAAGCTGCCATGGGAAGGACCCCAGCAGATGCCTGAACTGCTGCCGCGTCGACGGTTGGACCAGCCGCGCGCACCACGCCGGCTGACCTTCGACGTCGACCCCGAGGCGTTCGGCCGCTTCTCCGAACGGCTGGCCAGGTTCCTCGGCACCGGCAAGTTCCTGTTCTGGCAGACGCTCCTGGTCGTCGTGTGGATCGTGCTGAACCTGTTCGCCGTCTCGCTCCAGTGGGATCCCTACCCGTTCATCCTGCTCAACCTGGCGTTCTCCACGCAGGCCGCCTACGCGGCTCCGCTGATCCTGTTGGCGCAGAACCGTCAGGACGACCGGGACCGCGTCTCGCTCGAAGAGGACCGGACGCGCGCCGCGCAGACCAAGGCGGACACCGAGTTCCTGGCCCGCGAGCTGGCTTCGCTCCGGCTGGCCGTCGGCGAGGTCGCCACAAGGGACTTCCTGCGCAGCGAGCTCGACAGGCTGCGCGCGGACCAGAACATCAAGCGCCGCAAGGGATCCGCACCCTCGCCCTCGGCCGACAACATCCGCGAGGACCGTCGTTGGGACGACGTGACCTCGCGCCCAGCGGAACCACGCTGAGCACCCCGCAGAACCACGCTGAGCGCGCAGCAGAACCACGCTGACGGAAACCCCGTTGTCCAGGCCCGACAGGCAGCAGGCTCGGGCGGCACGCGGCACCACGCGGCCCGCAAGCTCGGGCGGCATGGACAGGCACAGCCCTTGGCCGACGAGTCAGGCGTGGACCGTGCCGGCCTCGGCCAGGTCGCGCAGCAGCAGGCGGATGGCCGGGGCGGTCTCGGGGTGCGCCGCGTACTCGCCCTCGGTGACCATGGTCAGCTCGGCGATCTCGGCGGCGGGCTCCGGCGAACCGTCCAACACCCCGAAGTAGCACGCCATGTCGACCACGGTGTCCGGGCCCTCGCCGTATGCGGGCGCGCGGTAGCGACCGAGCTGCCGCACCGAACCGTCGACGATCCCGACCAGCAGCTCCTCGCGCACCTCCCGGTGCAGCGCCTCCTGCTCGGTCTCCCCCGGCTCCAACTTGCCGCCCGGCAGGTAGAACGCGCCCTGATGACGCGCCCGCACCACCAGGAGGCGACCGTCCTCGACATGCACGAGGCCGACCACCCGGATGACCGGGCTCACCTGTCCGCGCTGCTCTGTTCCGGCACCTGTGCATCATGCATCAACCGCTCGCAGGCCCGGCCGAACAGGTCCAGTTCGTCCGAGTCGAAGGTCGAGGCGAAGTGCTTGGCCACCCCGCTGAGGTGGGTGCCCGCTGCGGCTCGCAGCCGGTCCATCCCCTGCTGGGTCAACACCGCGACGACTCCCCGTCCGTCGCGATCGGCCCGTTCCCTGCCGACCAGCCCCGCCCGTTCCAGGCGGTCGACCAGCCTGGTCACCCCCGATCTGGACAACAGGACGGCATCCGCCAGTTCCGTCATCCGCATCCGACGCTCCTCGGTCTCGGCGAGCTGGACCAGCACGTCGTAGGCCGCGAGCGACAAGCGTTGTTCCGCAATCAGCTCAGTTTCCAGACTCCGAGTGATCCGAGCATGCGCGCGGAGAAAAGATCGCCACACTTCCAGCTCGGTTCGGGTGGGCAACCGAGCTCTACCCGTTTCCGGCACGAGGGACAATGTTACGGACTGCGTTTGGCCGACTGCGCAGTGCCCCCATCGATTTTTGAACCGGCCAGTAGCAAAGCGCCCCGAGCACCGGCCGTAGCATGGGTCTCGAGACGTTCCGCCACAGCGATCGCGCCGGGAGCACCAGGCCGTGCCGGTCGCTCCATGTCCACGAAGGTCGGTGCTCGATCCCGTGACCGCAACAGGCACACAGCCCACCACCGAGGCGATCCGCGAGGCGCTGTCGCGCGTCCAGGACCCGGAGATCCGCAAGCCCATCACCGAGCTGAACATGGTGAAGGACATCGCGATCGCCGAGGACGGCACGGTGGACGTCGCGATCTACCTGACTGTGGCGGGCTGTCCGATGCGCGACCGGATCACCAAGGACGTCACCGAGGCCGTCGCGGCCGTGTCCGGCGTGCGCGGGGTGCGCGTCGAGCTGGACGTGATGAGCGACGAGCAGCGGACCGAGCTGCGCAAGTCGCTGCGCGGCGGCGTCGAGGAACCACGCATTCCCTTTGCCGAGCCGGGTTCGCTGACCAGGGTGTACTGCGTCGCGTCCGGCAAGGGCGGGGTCGGCAAGTCCAGCGTGACGGTGAACCTCGCCGTCGCGATGGCCGAGCGCGGCCTGTCGGTCGGCGTCGTCGACGCCGACATCTACGGCCACTCGATCCCCCGCATGCTCGGCACGGACGCCCGACCGACCCAGGTCGAGAAGATGATGATGCCGCCGCAGGCGCACGGCGTGAAGCTGATCTCGATCGGCATGTTCACCCCTGGCAACACCCCGGTGGTGTGGCGCGGGCCGATGCTGCACCGCGCGTTGCAGCAGTTCCTCGCCGACACGTTCTGGGGCGACCTCGACGTGCTGCTGCTCGACCTGCCGCCGGGCACCGGCGACGTGGCGATCTCCGTCGCCCAGCTCGTGCCCAACGCCGAGATCCTGGTGGTCACCACGCCGCAGCAGGCCGCGGCCGAGGTCGCCGAGCGCGCCGGCTCGATCGCGCTGCAAACCAGGCAGCGGATCGTCGGCGTGGTGGAGAACATGTCCTGGATGGAGCTGCCGGACGGCTCGCGGATGGAGGTCTTCGGCTCCGGTGGCGGCCAGGCCGTCGCCGACTCGCTGACCCGCGCGATCGGCTCGGACGTGCCGCTGCTCGGCCAGGTGCCGCTCGACCAGCGGCTGCGCGAGGCAGGCGACGCCGGCACCCCGCTGGTGCTCGCCGAGCCGGAGGCCCCCGCGTCGAAGGTGCTCAACCAGGTCGCGGCCAAGCTGACCACGCGCTCCCGCGGCCTGGCCGGCCGCCTGCTGTCGGTGAGCCCCGCGGGCCGCTGACCTTCCCCCGGCACAACGCACACCGGCCCGGCGCAGGACGCGCCGGGCCGGTGTCGTCTTCTGGAGACTCGGCCGAGCGGGAGGTTCGGACCCGAGCGCTCGGAGCGCTCAGTCGGACTTGAGGGTCACCTGGAGGGTCAGCTGGCGGCCGTCGCGGGCCAGCTGCACCGGCACGGTGTCGCCGATGTTGTGCTGCCGCTGGGCCACGGTCAGCTCGGGGGCCTTGCGGATCTGCCGGTCGCCGACCTTGGTGATGATGTCGCCTTCCTTGATCCCCGCCAGCGCCGCGGCGCCGCCCTCGGTCACGTTGACGACCTGCGCGCCCTCGGCCGTGTTCGCCGACGCCGACTTCGCGTTCACGCCCATGTCCGGGTGCTTGACCTGGCCGCTGTGGATCAGCACCTCGGCGATGCGCTTGGCGTCGTTCACCGGGATGGCGAAGCCGAGGCCGATGCTGCCGCCGTCCGCCGAGCTGGACATGATCGACGAGTTGATCCCCACCAACGCCCCGGTCGAGTCGACCAGCGCGCCGCCGGAGTTGCCGTGGTTGATGGCCGCGTCGGTCTGGATGGCGTCGTAGGTGACCGCTGGCGAGCCGCCGTCGCCGCCCGCCGTGACCGGGCGGTGCAGCGCGCTGACGATGCCCGAGGTCACCGAGTTCTCGTAGCCGAGCGGGGAACCGATCGCGATCACCGTGTCGCCGGCCTGGAGGTTGTCGGAGTTGCCGAACTGGATCACGGTGAGGTTGTTCGCCTCGACCTTGACCACGGCCAGGTCCGTCTTGGGGTCGCGCCCGACGGTCTTCGCCTCGGCGCGGGTGCCGTCGGTGAACTGCACCGTCATCTTGACGCTGGTGTCCTTCGCGGCCACGTCGACCACGTGGTCGTTGGTGAGGATGTAGCCCTTGCCGTCGATCACGATGCCCGAGCCGACGCCGCTGAGCTGGCTGCCCTTCAGCTCGATGGACACCACGCTCGGCGTGACCTTCTTCGCGATCTCGGCGACCGAGCCGGCCGGACGCTCCTTGCCGGGGTTGACCTGCGCCAGCGTCACGCCGGAGTCGGTCAGCGGGTTGCCGCCCCGCGCGATGCCCCAGCCGACCAGGCCGCCTGCCGCGCCGATCACCAGCGCGGCCACGAACAGCGTGACCAGCGCCCTTGGCCGCACCCGGCGGCCGAACAGCAGCTCGGGGACGCTCAGCAGCTTCCCGGACGGCCGGGCGGCCGCGTCCTCGCCCTGTTCGGTGTCCCCGGCGTGCTCGCCGACGGCGGGCGGGCCGATGACGGTCCCGGCTCCCGGGTTGCGCCACGGGTCGCCAGCGGCCTCGCTCGACCAGAACACCGGCTCGATGTCGGGTTCTATGGTCGGGTCCTGCTCGCCCGGCGGGCGCTGGAGCCGCAGGTCGTCGCCGCCGTAGGGGCGGCCGAAGGCGGTGGCCAGGGCCTCGGGCGGGGGCGGGGCCAACCGCACGGACCCGTTGGAGCCGTTGAGACCGTTGGGGCCGGACTGCGGCGGCTGCCTCGGCACGAACGCGTCGGGGACGCCAGGCGGACGGGCGAAGGCCGCCGCCAGCGTCGGGTCGACGGCCGGCCTGGCCAGGGGGCGCGGCTGCAACCGTCGGCCCGCTCCGTCATCCACCCCGGACACCGGCGTGCCGACGGGCACCTGGCCGTTGCCCTGCTGGCTCCTGACGGGCTGGCCGGGCACGGGCTCCCCCGGCTCGCCCTGGATCGGGTTCGGCTGCTGGCTCATCGGTCCCCGTCGCTGAAGATGGCTACTCCCTGGAGAAGCCTAAGCCTGCCTGCCACACGGTGAAGTCCCCGTACGTGCTGGCGTGGCGCTCAGCGCGCGGCGACGGCGAAGGCGCGACCGCCGGCGGCCGGGCTCGACACGAGGTCGACCGGGGTGGCCACCGGTACCGAGGATGTTGGCCGGGCGACCTGCTGGTCCTGCCGGCGGTTGGCCCTGCCAAGGTCGTCGGAGTCCGCGCCGCGCACGGCGGCCGAACGATCCGGGGTCGGCGCCTGGTCGGCGGTCAGCGACCCGCCGCTGTGCGGGGCGACCAGCGCGAGCGCGCCCAGCATCAGCCCGGACACGACGACGCCGGCGCCGTGCCTGGTTCGGCGGCTGCCGAACCGGCGCTGGCCGCCAAGCACCGCGGGACCGTCGCCAAGCGGCGCGGTGTCACCGAGCGGTGTCGTGTCGCCGAGCACGCGGCCGGAGCCGAACCTGCCCCGACGCTCGCCGCCCTCCTGCCGCAGCACCGTGACGAGCTGGCCGTCCTCGGTGACCGCGAGGCCGTCCGGCATGCCGGGCAGCTCGGCCTCCTGCGGGATGGCCCGCAGATTGTCCAACAGGTTGGCCGGCGCGCAAGGCATCTCCGCCGTGCGCACGGCGGCCCGCGCCTGCTGCTGGTACTGGGCCTCAGCAGCGCAGAACGGGCACCGTTCGAGATGCGCGGACGCCCGGCCGTGGGCCACCCGCGACAGCTCTCCGTCGACGAAGGCGACCACCACGTCCGGAAGGAGGTGCTGCTCCGGAAGGCTCCACCCACGCGGATCGGTCATGCAGAGTCCTCCCGAGCAAGCTCTCGACGGCGTTCCAAGGCTGCCCTCAGGGCCTGGCGACCCCGATGGATCCTGCTTCTCACGGTACCCAGTTTTACGTCGAGAGTGGCACCGATCTCCTCGTAGGAGAGACCTTCCACGTCACACAGGACAACTGCGGCGCGGAACTCCGGCGGAAGCTCGTCCAGCGCGGCCTGGAGGTCGGGGTCGAGGTGGGTGTCCGAGTAGACCTGCTCCGGGCTCGGGTCGTCGCCGACCAGCCGGTCGGTGTCCTCGGGCAGCCCCTCCATGCGCAGCCGGGTGCGTCGGCGCGCCATGTCGAGGAAGAGGTTGGTGGTGATCCGGTGCAGCCAGCCCTCGAAGGTGCCCGGCTTGTAGGAGGCAAGCGAGCGGAAGACCCTGATGAAGGTCTCCTGGGTGAGGTCCTCGGCGTCGTGCTGGTTACCGGTGAGGCGGTAGGCCAGCCGGTACACCCGGTCGGCGTGTTCGCGTACGACCTCGTCCCAGGACGGCGGCGTCCAGTCGGCCGTCTCGATGGGAGCGACGGTCGGCATGGTGGGCTCGGCGGTCGACGCCGGCGAAGTCGGCTGCGTGCGCATCGGGCGGTAAGGCACCTCCAACGGGCGGGAACGCCCTGTCTACGGCTTCAACGCGGGCCCGGTCTCCGGTGTTCCCCCTCCTGAGACTGTCGACACCGCGAATCGTGACGTTGGGGCAACTGTGTCCTGCTCCCATATGGCGACCCTCAGAGTGGGCTGAGAGCAACCTGAGAAATTGGGCCGGGTGCTGAGGCGCGCGCCACACCGTTTCCCGCTTGCCTGCCCTTCAGGGCGGGTTCACCCGGAATCACCCGCTGCGGCGCTAATCTCCACAGCTGTGACACCCGAACCGTCCAGCACCGGAGCCCACGTGGTCCGGGACTACGTCGAGCACTACCTCCCCGAGGACGAGGTGCTCACGGGGGCGAGGCGGCGGAGCGCCGACCTCGGCTGCACGGCGATCGGGTCCGGCGGCGGTGCCGCGCTGCGGTTCCTGGCCGCGTCGTTGCAGGCCAGGGCCGTCGTCGAGGTCGGGACGGGGGCCGGGGTCAGCGGCCTGTGCCTGCTCGGCGGGATGGCCCAGGATGGCGTGCTCACCTCGATCGACGTCGAGCCCGCGAACCAGCGGGCCGCCCGGCAGGCGTTCACCGAGGCCGGCGTCGCGGTCGGCCGCACCAGGCTGATCATGGGCCAGGCGCTGGACGTGCTGCCCAGGCTCACCGACGCGGGCTACGACCTGGTGTTCGTCGATGCGATCAAGACCGAGTACCCGAGGTACCTCGAACACGGCATCCGGCTGCTGCGGCCGGGCGGCGTGCTCGCGTTCGACAACATGCTGTGGGGCGGCCGGGTGGCCGAGCCCGGCATCCGGGACCCCGAGACGATGGCGCTGCGCGAGGTCGCCCGCAGCGTCCGGGACGACGACCGGCTGGTGCCGGTGCTGCTGCCGCTCGGGGACGGGCTGCTGGTCGCGGCCAAGCTGTCCTGAGGTCGCGCGGCTACGCGACTCCCGAGTCGTGGCTACGCGATGGGTGTGCGCGGCGCCGGGTCTGCCCCAGAAGGTCAACCCTGGAAGGTCAGCTCCGGGTAGCTCGGGGACGGGCCGTCGAGCAGGTGGTTGTCGCAGCCGCGCAGGAAGCGGTCGAAGAACGACGCGAGGTACTCGTGTTGCGCGGCAAGGGAACGGGCCGGATCGACGGTGCCGATGAACACCTCCCGCACCGCCTGCGGGATCAGCGAGCCGAGCTGCGGCAGGACGGCCTGGTTGTCGGTGTAGCTGTGGTGCGCGCCCTGCGTCAGCGTGAAGTCCCGCTTCCAGCCTCGCTGGTTGCCCCAGAAGTCGGCCCAGGACCGGTCCCCGCCGTCGGGCAGGTGGCTGTGCTGCACCTTCTGCCCGGTCGTCGGGTCCGTGTAGGTCGAGCCCATCAGCATGAACGGCCGGTCGAGGCCGTGTTTGGTCACCTCGCCCGGCAGGTACGGGCTGCCGTCCGTGCCGAAGCCGTACGCCATGGAGCCGTCGAGGTTGACGCCTGCGGCGATCCTGCCGTCCTGGTACATGGTCTCGCCGGAGGTGTAACCACCGTAGGAGTGGCCGAACATGCCCACCCTGGACAGGTCCAGCGCGCCGCGCAGGCCCGGTGGCAGCTGCCGGTGTTCCGCGTCGGGGTTCGCGCCGGCGTTGAGGCGGGTCAGCTCGTCGAGCACGAACCGCGCGTCCGCGACCCTGACGTCGATCGCGGTCTTCATCGTCTCCGGCTTGTTGTCGGCCACCAGCGCGGTCTCCACGCGGCCGCCGGGGAACTCGACGCCGCTGGACTCGTAGGTGTGCGACATCGAGACCACCACGTAGCCGCGGCTGGCCAGGTCGTCGGTCAGCAGCGTGTCGAGCTCCCTCGGCACGCCGAATCCCGGCGAGAACAGCACCACGGGCCACGGGCCGTGCCGGCGATCGACCGGGGTGTCCTGGCTCGCCCAACGCTTCGTCGCGGTCCAGTCCACCGCTCCCGAGGGGACGTTCAGCGGGGCGGCTGCGGCGAGGGCCTGGACGACGGAGCCAATCCCCGGGGTCAGCCAGTCGGCGCGCGGGGCGGAGTCCATGTGGCGCGACGGGTAGCTGATGGTGACCATCAGTTCGCGGCGGCGGTCCTGGCGCCAGGGATCGGCGCGGGTCTGGTCGACCAGGTGCAGCGAGCCGGTGCCGACCTGGTGGCCGCCGGTCGGCGCCGGCAGTGCGATCTGGATCGGCTGGGCGGTGGTGCTGGCGGCCGCGGTCGCCGGCACGGCCACGGCGAGCGCGGCAGCGAGAGCCAACCCGGCGCGGAGCAGCACGCGCCGGTTCGAACGGTTGTCCAGTCGCACTGCGCCATCGTGGTGTCGCGCTCGGTGCGGCCACAACGTTCGTCGGTTCGAACTCCGCCGTCTACTTTCGTCGCGCCGCACAGGTTCGGACGGCCGCTTGCGTTTTCTTACGTCTTCTTACGTCGCACCACGCGCAGGGTCGGCCCACTCCGTGCGCAGGGCCGGTCTACTCCGCGCGGACGCCCTTGCCGAGCACCACGACGCCGCCCGCGCTGACGGTGTGCCGCTCGCGGTCCTGTTCGGCGTCGACGCCGATCAGCGCGCCCTCGGCGACGACCACGTTCTTGTCCAGGATCGCCCGCCGCACCACGGCGTTGCGGCCGACCCGCACGCCGGGCAGCAGCACCGAGCCCTGCACGACCGCGCCGGCCTCGACCACCACGTCGGAGCTGACCACCGAGTTGCGCACCGACCCGGTGATGATCGAGCCAGGGCCGACCATCGAGTCCTCCGCGCTGCCACCCGCGACGAACTTGGCAGGCGGCAGCGGGGGCGTCGCGGTGCGGATCGGCCACGCCTGGTTGTAGAGGTTGAAGACGGGGTGCACGGACACGAGGTCCATGTGCGCCTCGTAGTAGGCGTCCAGGGTCCCGACGTCGCGCCAGTAGCCGCGGTCCCGCTCGGTCGCCCCCGGCACCTCGTTGTCGTCGAAGTCGTAGACGTTCGCGCGGTTCTCCTCCACCAGCATCGGAATGATGTCGCCGCCCATGTCGTGCACGGAGTCCGGGTTGGCCGCGTCCGCGCGCAGCGCCTCGAGCAGCGCCTCGGTGGTGAACACGTAGTTGCCCATGGACGCGAAGGTGACCTCGGGGTCGCCGGGCACGTGCGGCGGGTCGGCCGGCTTCTCCAGGAAGCGGGTGATCCTGCCCTGGTCGTCGGAGTCGATGCAGCCGAACGCCTTGGCCTCCGCGCGCGGCACCCGGATGCCGGCCACGGTCACGCCCGCGCCGCTGTCGACGTGCTGGGCGACCATCTGCGCCGGGTCCATCCGGTACACGTGGTCGGCGCCGAACACCGCTATGTGGTCGGGTTTCTCGTCGTGCACCAGGTTCAGCGACTGGAAGATCGCGTCGGCGCTGCCGGTGTACCAGCGCGGGCCGAGCCGCTGCTGCGCCGGCACCGGGGTGATGTACTGCCCGAGCACGCTGGACAGCCGCCAGGTCGTGGAGATGTGCCGGTCCAGCGAGTGGGACTTGTACTGGGTGAGCACGCACAGCCGCGCGAAGCCCGCGTTGACGAGGTTGGACAGCACGAAGTCGACGAGCCGGTAGTTGCCACCGAACGGGACCGCGGGCTTGGCCCGGTCGGCCGTCAGTGGCCACAGCCTCTTGCCTTCACCGCCGGCAAGCACGATCCCGAGGACGTTCGGCTGCCCCTTCACGAGATGTGACCCTATCCGGGCACGTCAGCCTCGGCCACCGACAGGGGCCGGGCGCACCTCCGGTTGGCGGAGCGTTCACCCGAGTGCCGCATGCAGTACGCGATTCGGCGCAGAAGGCCACTAACGTGGCTGCTGTGCGCATCGGGCTGCTGACTCGCGAGTATCCGCCGGAGACCTACGGCGGGGCGGGCGTCCACGTCGGCTTCCTGGTGCCGAGACTGCGGGAGCTGGTCGGGGTGGACGTGCACTGCTTCGGCGGGCCGCGCGTCGACGCGCACTCGCACGCCGTGGCGCAGGGGCTCGAGCACGCGAACGCGGCCCTGCGCACGCTCTCGGTCGACCTGGAGATGGCCGCCGCGGTGGCCGGCGTCGACCTGGTGCACTCGCACACCTGGTACGCGAACATGGCCGGGCACCTGGCGAAGCTGCTGCACGGCGTGCCGCACGTGCTCACCGCGCACTCGCTCGAACCGCGCAGGCCGTGGAAGGCCGAGCAGCTCGGCGGCGGCTACCGGGTGTCCTCGTGGGTGGAGCGCACCGCGTACGAGGCCGCGGACGCGATCATCGCGGTGAGCGAGGGCATGCGGACCGACGTGCTGGACTGCTACCCCGCGCTGGACCCGGCCAGGGTGCACGTGGTCCGCAACGGCATCGACACCGCCGCCTACCACCCGGTGACCGAGACGGACGCGCTGGTGCGGCTCGGCATCGACCCCGACCGGCCGATCGTGGCGTTCGTCGGCCGGATCACCCGGCAGAAGGGCGTCGGCCACCTGATCGCGGCCGCGCACCGGATCGACCCCGACGCCCAGCTCGTGCTGTGCGCTGGCGCGCCGGACACCCCGCAGATCGCCGAGGAGACCAGGACCGCGGTGTCGGCGCTCGCGGCGGCCCGGCCCGGGGTGTTCTGGGTCCAGCGGATGCTCCAGCCTGCCGAGGTGCGCCAGGTGCTCAGCCGCGCGACGGTGTTCGTCTGCCCTTCGGTGTACGAGCCGCTCGGCATCGTGAACCTCGAGGCGATGGCGTGCGGCACGGCCGTGGTCGCCTCCGACGTCGGCGGGATTCCCGAGGTGGTCGAGGACGGCGAGACCGGTCTGCTGGTGCACCTGGACGAGCGGGACCTGCCGGCGTACGAGGCCGGGCTCGCCGACGCGGTGAACGAGCTGCTCGCCGACCCTGCCCGCGCTGAGGCGATGGGCGAGGCCGGCAGGCTGCGCGCCGAGCGGGAGTTCTCCTGGGCCTCGGTCGCCGAGCAGACGGTCGCCGTGTATCGCTCGGTTTGAGCGGTTTTTCCCACTCTACCAGCACTTTTCCGAAACGTGACCCGGGTCACCATCCCGAGCGGGCAACCGGGGACCCTGGTCAACGCCTCTTACAGAGCGGACTGCTTCGTCGCCGACTCCGTGGGGGCCAACCGTGTCACACCGTAGGCCGGTCGCCTTACTGGCCGCGCTCCCGGTGCTCGCGCTGGTCGCGAGCTGCGCCACCCCGCCGGCGCGCAGCGACCCCGCCGTGCCGTTGACCATGTCCGGCAAACAGATCGTCGACCCGCAGGCACTACAGACGCAGGCCGAGCGGGACTTCAGCTACACCCTGAACTACGGGTTCGTGGCGCGCACCGGCGACAACCCGGTGAGCTGCTGGTTCGCCCGCGTCGACGCGGAGTCCGAAGTGGACAGTCGACTGTGGTGCGGCCCGGTCCAGGTGCCGGGCAGCCCGCTCGCGGCGGACTGGGTTCCCGTGCCGCTCAAGCAGATCGGGCAGACCAGCGGCGCGGTGCGCCTGGAGGTGGAGCCCCCTCAGGTGCCGGCCAGCGGCGACTTCAGCACGCCGGTCGGGCCGCTCGTGCGCACCGACGGCCACCTCGACGAGCCGGCCAAGCTGCGCAGCGGCAAGGCCGGACCGGACTTCCTCGCGGTGCTGCCGGACAACGACAAGATCGACCACACCGGCCTGACGGCGACCGACGAACTGCTGCGCGACGACCTGGTGTCCGCGCAGGTCCTCGGCACGGGCAGCCCGGAGTCCTTCCAGACCGGTGACGGCACGCTGCGCCCCGAGAACGGCCTCGCCCTGCGGGTGCTGCGGCTGCACGTCGAGACGCCGGGCCGGGACCAGGGCGCGTTCCAGCAGCCCACCTGGGACGGCTGGGCGCCGCAGCTGTCGGAGCTGTCCCTCGACATCCCAGGCCGACGCCAGCGGCTGCCGGCGGATCGCCTGCCGGCCAACGGAAACATCGTCGTCGTCTACACCGTTCCCATCGGCACCACCGCGGACAGGCTGATGCTCAACACGCTCGGCGTGCAGTCGCTCGAACAGGGCATGCTGCTGGCGACCGGCGTCCACGATCCGGCCCCGCCGTCCGGGCTGCTGCGCAGGGGTTCGACGGCCACCACACCGAAGGCGACCCAGCAGATCACCGCGACCACCGCGGCCGGCGCGACCGAGGGGCAGTTGGGCATCGCCGCGCTCCGGTTCGGCCGGCAGCGACCGGTCCGCTCGCCCAACGGCCACACCATGGCGCTGGCCTCGGCGCCGAACAGGGCGTTGCTGGAGATTCAGCTCAGCGTGCGGGGCAAGGACCTGCCCGTCGCGCCGGGCGCCGAACTGACCAGGAGCCTGATCTCGGTGACGCTGCCGGACGGCACGCAGGCCCCGCAGGTCGGAGTCCGCTACGACGGCGGGACCTTCCCGATCGCGGTGGTCGTTGAGGTGCCGGTGGACGTGCGGTCGGTCAAGCTGGGGCTCACCGCTGGCAAGGTGACGCTGCCGACGATCGGCGACACCACGCTCGCCCCCTCCGGGCAGCCGATCGACGTGCCGCTCGACTTCTGAGCCGTGCGCGCGCCGAGCACCGCGAGGGCCGCGACGGCCAGCCAGCCACCCGACACCGCGACGAGGCCGCCCCAGCCCCAGGCCTCGAACGCGGCGCTGCCGGCCGTGCCGCCCGTGCTGCTGCCCAGGTAGTAGGCGCCGAGGTAGAGCCCGGACGCCTGACCCCGCGCGTGCGCGGGAGCCCGCGCCCCGACCCAGCCGCTGGCCACCGAGTGCGCGGCGAAGAAGCCGCCGGTGAACAGCGCGAAGCCGACCGCGACCGCCGGCACCGCGTCGGGCAGCGTGACGAGCGCGCCTGCCACGGTCACCGCGAGCGCACCAAGCAGCACCGGCACCCGGCCGAGCCGGTCGGCGACGCGACCGGCCAGCGCGGAGCACACCCCGCCGACGGCGTAGGCGAGGAACACCAGCGACGCGACCGAGGGCGACAACGACAGCGGCGGAGCGGCCAGCCGGAAGCCGATCACGTTGTACAGCGCGACGAACGAGCCCATCGCCAGCGCGCCGACCGCGTACTGGGCGAGCAGCACCGGGTCCGAGACGGCGGCGCGCAGCCCGCCGAGCACCGAGGTCGTCCGCCGGGCGGCCCGACGTCCGCTCCGCTGGCGCGGCAGACAGATCACGAGCAGCACGGCACAGGCCGCGCCGAACACGCCGACGGCGGCGACCGCGCCGCGCCAGCCGAGCCACCCGACCGAGAAGCCGGACAGCAGCCGCCCGGACATGCCGCCGACGCTGTTGCCGGCCACCATCGCGCCGATCGCCGCGCCGATCCCGGCGACGCCGACCTCCTCGGCGAGATAGGCCATGGCCACCGCGGGCAGCCCGGCCACCGCGGCGCCCTGCGCCACCCGCAGCGCGATCAGCACCGGATAGGACGGCGCGAACGGCAGCGCCAGCCCGAGGACGGCGGCGACCACCACCGCAGTGATCATCACCGGCCGGCGGCCGACCACCTCGGACAGGGCCGCGATCGGCAGCACCGTGAGCGCCAGCGCGCCGGTGGCCGCGCTGACCGCGAGCGACGCGCCGCCCGGTCGCAGCCCGAACTCGGCGGCCAGCTGCGGAAGCACGGCCTGCGGCGCGTACAGCAACGCGAACGCGGCCAGCCCGGCCGCCGTGACCGCCAACGTGATCCGCCGAAGCCGTGCCCTGTCCGAGTCCACGGACCCGAAGCTAGGGGCGGCCGATCAATACGTCCAATACGGGAAAGTGGCACCATTCATACAATGTTGGATGAAAGGTCGCAGCGCCTGGTCACCGCCGTCGCCCCGAAGCTCGCGATGCTGCGGGCGCTGGCCACCGAGCAGCACGTCACCAGGGTCGCCGAGCTGCTCGGCATGCCGCAGCCGACGGTGAGCCGGTGGCTGGCCGCGCTGGGTGCCGAACTCGGCACGCCGCTGGTCGTCAGGTCCGGCAGGGGCGTGCGGCTGACCAGGGCGGGGCAGCAGCTCGCCGACGCGGCCGCCAGGTCGCTTGGCCCGCTCGAGGCCGGCTGCCGGCGGGCGGTGGAGGAGAGCGACCCGGAGCACGGGCACGTGGTGCTGGGGTTCCTGCACCTGCTCGGCCGGTCGCTGGTGCCGGAGTTGGTGCGGGGATTCCGCGAGCTGCACCCGTCGGTTCGGTTCCGGCTGGTGCAGTCGTCCAACCGGGATGTGTTGGCGCAGCTGGATTCCGGCGGTGTCGACCTGGCGTTGGTCGCGCCACTGCCGGTCGGCGAGCCAGGCCTGCGGCACGTTCCGTTGCGGCAGCAGGAACTGCTGTTGGTCGTGCCGGCGGCGCACCGGCTGGCCGGGCGGCGGCGGGTGCGGATCGCCGAGCTGGCCGAGGAGGAGTTCGTCGGTATCGAACGGGGCTACGGGCTGCGGCAGATCACCGACGAGCTGTGCGCGAAGGCGGGGTTCACGCCGAGGATGACCTTCGAGGGGCAGGAGACGGAGACCGTGCGCGGGCTGGTCGCCGCCGGGCTCGGCGTCGCGATGCTCCCGGCGGCGGAGCCCTCGACACTGCCCGGCGTGGTCGAACTGCCGCTCACCCCAAGAGCCGCCCGCACCATCGGCCTGGTGTGGGCGGCCGGTCACCCGCTGGCTCCGGCCGTGCGCGCGTTCCGCGACTACGCGCGCACGACTCGCACCTAGACCCGGCTCAGCCGCACAAGGCCGCGAACCCAGCCAAACCGCGAAACACCACGCCCCAAGGACATACCCCACCCACCACCGGGGGCCGTGCCCTTGGCCAGTCTATCGGCGATCACCGGCGACGGGGCCGAAGCACGGCGGCGTGTGGACAACCGACCAGGTTGTGGAGAAACCGGGTCGCGGGCGAACCAGGTCGTAGGCGAACCAGGTCGTAGGCGAACCGAGTCGCCGACAAGTGGACGGCTCAGGCGTACGAGGCGACGAGCTCCACCAGAGTCCGCGCCGCGAAACCGGTGGCTCCCGGCACAACCTCGTCGTAGACCTTCTCCGACCGGGCCGGGCCCGCGATGTCCAGGTGCGCCCACGGCAGGTCGCCGGTGAACTCGCGCAGGAACAGCGCGGCCGTGATGCCGCCGGGGCCCGGCGGGCACTGGCGGACATCGGCCAGGTCGCCGCGCACGTCCTCGGCGTGGGCGTCCAGCAGCGGCATCCGCCACCACGCCTCACCGACCCGCGCGCCCGCCGCGGTGATCCGCTCGGCGAGCTCGTCCTCGGTCGCGAACAGGCCGCCGGTGCGCAGCCCGAGGGACACCTTCATCGCGCCGGTCAGCGTCGCGACGTCGACCAGCACGCTCGGCTTGAGCCTGCGCACCGCGTACGCCAGCGCGTCGGCGAGCACCATCCTGCCCTCGGCGTCGGTGTTGGTGACCTCGGTGGTCGTCCCGCCGTAGTGCCGCACCACATCGCCAGGCCGGTAGGCCGTGCCGGACACGTGGTTCTCCGCGCACGGCACCAGCCCGGTCACCCGCACCGGCAGCTTGCGCTCGGCGACGGCCAGCAGCGCGGCGATCACGGCCGCGCCGCCCGACATGTCGGTGCGCATCAGGTGCATGCCGTCGGCGGGCTTGATCGAGATGCCGCCCGTGTCGAAGGTGATGCCCTTGCCGACGAACACCAGGTGCTGGCCGCTCGCGCCGCGCGGCTTCCAGCTCAGTTCGAGGAAGCGCGGGGGACGCACCGAACCGCCGCCGACGGCGAGCACCCCGCCGAAGCCCTGTTCCGCGAGCCAACGCTCGTCCCGCACGGTCGCGGTGAGCCCGGCGAGCCGGTCCGCGAGCCGGGCCGCCGTGCCGGCCAGCCACTCCGGATCCTTCACGTCGGACGGCGTGTTCGCCAGGTCGCGGGACAGCGCGGTGGCCGCGGCCGACGTCAGCGCGAGCTTCGCCGCCTCGGTCAGCGTGGCCAGGTCGGCGCCGGCCGGCGCGACCAGGCGCAGCGTGCCAACCCTCGGCGCGGGCTCCTCGCCGGTCACCTTGAACCGGTAGCCGCCGAGCGCGGCGCCGAGCACCAGCGCACCGACGCGCTCCGCGTCCGCATCGGCGGGCAGCAGCAGCTGGATCGCCTTCGGGACGGTGCGGCCCTCGGCCTGGTCGGCCTTCGCGCGCTGGTCGACCGCTCGCACGAGCGCCGCGCCGCCGGACCGCCAGGCCCGTGGCGCGCCGTCACCGAGGCCGAGCACCCAGTCGGAGGTCCGCCCACCGGGCACCGCGGCGACCTCGCCCGCCTTGCCGGTCACACCGGCGACGGGCAGCCAGTCCTGGGACAGCCGGTCGCCGCCGGGGCCGAACGCGGGCGCTCCGCCGTCATTGGACGGGGTGGCCAACACAACGTTCGGCACGCCACGCCGCGCCGACTCGACCACCTCCACGTCGATGGTCGGGGTGGGTACGGTCGGCACCGGGGTGCGCACTGGACTGGCCTCCTACCGCCACGCGGGCGCTGACGTGATCGCCGCTCGGGGAAAGGGCCGAACGACGAAGTGATGCCCCGGCTTCGCAGGAAACCGGGGCGGGTGGCTCGGGCAGCCCGTGGGGCCGTCCCTCGCCGGGTGTTCCGGGCCTTCGACATGCTGACGGACGTCGACCCGCGCAGCGCAGGCTCAGCCGGCGGCAGCCTTCAGGGCATCGCCCAGGTTGCTGGCCTCCTCCGCCGACATCTCGACGACGAGGCGCCCACCACCCTCGAGCGGGACGCGCATCACAATGCCGCGCCCTTCCTTGGTGACCTCGAGGGGACCGTCGCCGGTCCGGGGCTTCATGGCCGCCATGAGCGTGCTCCCTCCGTCAGAAATCTTCCCCGCCCGGCACGCCCACAGAGCCGCCGGTTCCGACGCCATTCTCCCCCATACAGACTCAGCCGCGAAACCGAACCGATCTTTCGGACGTTCCCGAACCACCATTTGGATCTTGTTCCACCGCTGATCAGAGCCAGGATCACTGCCCGGCAAAGGCTTTCACGACCGCGTCGCACCGTCACCGTGTCGTGACCCGATCACCTGATCCACTCGGACCGGGTCAAGGAGGACCCGCGCGCTGGTCCACTCGGCTCGGTGCTGACAGACTCGACCGTCGTGCGAGCTCGATCGGCGCTGTTCGATGTCTACGGCGGGCACCTCCGTGCGCGAGGTGGGGCCGCGACGATCGCTGCCCTGGTCCGGCTGCTCGAACCACTCGACTTCGCCGCGCCCGCCGTGCGCACCGCGGTGTCCCGCACGGTCCGGCAGGGCTGGCTCCGGCCGGTGCGCCTGCCGGACGGCCCCGGCTACGCGCTGACCCCGCGCGCGGAGCGGCGGCTGGACGAGGCCGCCGCCAGGATCTACCGGACCCGACCGTCCACCTGGGACGGCCGCTGGCACGTCGTGGTGCTCGAGGAGCTGCCCGGCCGCGACTCGCGCGAGCGGCTGGCGTCCTCGCTGCAACTGCTCGGCTACGGCTCGCTCGGCCCGGTGACCTGGGTCGCGCCGAGGCCGTCGCCGGAGCTGGCCGACCTGCTGGCCGCCGAGGAGGTGGCCGCGAGCACGTTCCACGGCGAGCACGACGGCCCGGACACCGCGCTCGCGGCGAAGGCGTGGGACCTGGCGACCCTCGGCGGCGACTACGCGGAGTTCGTGACGAGCTGGGCGCCCGCGGTGTCCGCTGTGGACGGTTCGGCGCCTGCCGAGGCGTTCGGCGCCTCGCAGCGGCTGCTGCACTCGTGGCGGAAGTTCCTGTTCCGCGATCCCGGCCTGCCGCGCCAACTGCTGCCTGAGGACTGGCCGGGACGCGCGGCCGCGGCCTTCTTCGACGAGCACACGGCGCGCCTCGCGCCGGCCGTCGACGAGTATGTGGACGCCTGCCTCACCGGGGGCGGACGCGCCGAGTCGACCGCGTGAGCGGCATCTCATGCGCCGCATCGGGCGGTCGACATCGGGTAGGCAGCAGTGAGTGAGCAGCACCGACGAACCGGAGGGAATCCCTTGTCCGCCGAGAACGAGTCCGAAGCCGTGTTGCTGATCGATGACGTCGACGGCGTCCGCACGCTGACGCTGAACCGTCCCGACGCGTACAACTCGCTGACCGTCGCGCTCAAGGAGGACCTGCTCGCAGCGCTGCGGGACGCGGCCGAGGACAGCTCGGTGCGGGCCGTCGTGCTGACCGGGACCGGCAAGGCGTTCTGCGCCGGGCAGGACCTGCGCGAGCACGTGGCGCTGTTGCAGGCAGGCGACCCCGCGCCGCTGAGGACGGTCGACGAGCACTACAACCCGACGGTGCGGGCGATCACCACGATGCCCAAGCCGGTGATCGCCGCGGTCAACGGCACGGCGGCGGGGGCGGGCGCGTCGCTCGCGTACGCCAGCGACATCCGGATCGCCGCCCAGTCGGCCAAGTTCCTGATGGCGTTCGCGAACGTCGGGCTGACGGCCGACTCGGGCGCGTCCTGGACGCTGCCGAGGTTGATCGGGTACGGGCGGGCGATGGAGATGATGCTGCTCGCCCAGCCGGTCGGGGCCGAGGAGGCGCTGCGGATCGGCATGGTGAACGTGGTGGTGCCCGACGAGCAGGTGCTGGCCACCGCGCAGGAGTTGGCCGGCCGGATGGCCGCAGGCCCGACCACGGCCTACGCCAAGATCAAGGAGGCGATGCTGGCCGCTGCCGGCGAGCCGCTGGACGGCGCGCTGGACGTGGAGGCCCGCACGCAGGCCGAGGCGGGCGTGACCGCGGATCACCGCGAGGCCGTCGAGGCGTTCGTCGCCAAGCGCAAGCCGGAGTTCACCGGACGCTGAGGCGGTTCGGCGGTGGGCGTGTCGAGCGCTCGCCCACTGCCGACCGGTCAGCCTTAGAGCTCCTAACACAATGACTGTCCGACGGAGTGACTCCCAGTCGAACGCCATCGTGTTAGGAGCTCTTAGGCCGTGGCGCGCCAGCAGGACGCGATGTGGTCGTCGACCATCCCGGTGGCCTGCATGAGCGCGTAGCACGTGGTCGGCCCGACGAAGGCGAATCCGCGTTTCTTCAAGGCCTTGGCCATCGCGGTGGACTCCGGGGTCACCGCGGGCACGTCCGCCATGGTGGCCGGGCGGACCCTGCCGGAGTTGTCCGGCGCGAAGGACCACAGGAACTCGTCGAGCGGCTCGTCCAGCTCGACGACCACCTTGGCGTTGCGCAGCACCGCGTCGATCTTGGCCCGGTTGCGGACGATCTCGACGTCGGCCATCAGCCGATCGAAGTCCGCCTGCCCGAACTCCGCGACCCTGGCCGGCTCGAACCCCGCGAACGCGCGGCGGAACCCCTCCCGCTTGCGCAGGATCGTCAGCCAGGACAGCCCCGACTGGAACGCCTCAAGCGACAGCCGCTCGAACAACTCCACCTCGCCGCGCAGCGGAACGCCCCACTCCTCGTCGTGGTAGGCCCAGTAGATCTCCGCCGTGTTGCCCCACGCGCAGCGGGGCCGGCCGTCCGCACCGACCAGCTCGCCGTCAGCCACCTGCGTATCCCTTCGCGTTTCTCGTGAACGTGCACCGGCGCGGCGATCGACACCACGCTGCTCTGTCTGGAACACCTCGACGCGGCAAACGGAGGCACTTGTGTGGCGCACCTCACATCGAAGGTCGGTCGGGTCAGGCCGGACCGCCCCGATCGGGCTCCGGCGCGACCGGCACCTCCTGGGCGCCGTTCGGCGAGGTCACCACGCCGTCGGACCCGCCTTCGACCGGGTCATCGAGCCTGTCCTCCAGCTCGGCCACCCTCGCCCGCAGCTCGTCCAGTTCGCCGCCGAGCCGCTCGAGCACCCAGTCGACCTCGGTCATCTTGTAGCCCCTGAGCACCTGCTGGAACCGGAGGCCGCGCACGTCGTCCGAGGTCACCCCGGACGAGGGCAGCCTGGTCGGCGAGGCGCCCGGCGGCAGCGGGGCCAGCTCCTCGCCCCGCCCGAAGACGACCGAGGCCAACAGGAACACCACAGCCGCCACGAGGATCATGACGACGAGGTAGATCAGCGCGGTGGTCACGGGAACGATCGTGGCAGAAGTCGCCCGTGCCTCGCAGGCCGCCGTCGCTTCGCGATGACCGTCACGACGCGCTCGGGTGCAGCACGCCCTCGATGGCCGAGGTGAACTCGCGCCACGCGACCCGTTCCTGCGCGAGCACCCGCTGGCCGACGCCGGTCAGCCGGTAGGTGCGCCGCTCCCGGCCGGACACGGTGCTCCACTCGCTGCACACGCACCCGGCCCGTTCCAGCCGGCGCAGTGCCGGGTAGACGGTGCCCGTCGGCAGGTCGAGGACGCCGCCGCTGTGTGCCTGGAGCGCGTCGATGATCGCGTAGCCGTGCAGCTGCCCGCCCTCCAGCGTGGCCAGCAGCAGCGCGTCCAGATGTCCGCGCAACGCATCCGACTTCATGCGTCGCAAGTGTATGGATGCTGGCAACAGCGGGCGGGCCAGAACGGCAGGCGACTAGGGCAGGGCGCGGCTAGGGCAACGCGCGGCCGAGGACCTCGCGCATCGGCGGGCGGTCGGCCACCGCGACCTCGACGGTGTCCGGCAGCCATTCGCCGGCCACCTGGCTGAACTGGGTCAGGCTGTCCGACTGTCTCGGCACGCCGCAGCGCGCCAGCGCGGCGCCCAGGATCTGGCTGGCCATCACGCCGAGTTGCAGCAGCGAGCGGTTGCGGTGCTTGCGCACGCCGAGGTTCACCTGCGCGAGGCCGGCGAGGCCGTGCCGGCTGTGCGCGTCGAGCAGCAGGCCGATCTCCACGCCGTAGCCCGCCGCGAACGGCACCGACTCGAGGAACTCCCTGGTGCCGGCGTACTCGCCGCCGAGCGGCTGCACGATGCCGGCGAGTTCGGGCCGCAGCGCGGCGAGCAGCGGCCTGGCGACCAGCTCGGTGACCCGACCGCCGCCCGTGCCGACCTCGGCGCTCTCCAGCCGCAACGGCCTGCGGTAGAAGCCCTTCACCAGGTGGGTGCCCCGCCCGCACAGCAGCGGCCCGAGCAGCGCCGGCACGAACCCGGGATCGGGGTCGACCAGGTCGGAGTCGAGGAACACCAGCAGGTCCCCGGTGGTCGCGGCGAGCGAGCGCCAGAGCACCTCTCCCTTACCCGGCACGGGTTCCAGGTCGGTGAGCACGTCGGTCCTGCGCACCACCCGCGCGCCGGCACCGGCCGCCTCGGCGGCGGTCCGGTCGGTCGAGCCGGAGTCGACGACGACGAGCTCGTCGACGAGCGTGCCGAGCAGCGGGCGCACCACGGCGACCACGGCGGCCACCGTCCGCTCCTCGTTCAGCGCGGGCAGCACGACGCTGACCGTGCGGGAGCCCTTGGCACGCACCAGTTCCTCGACAGTCCACTGTGGACCGTGCCAGGTGTGGTCGGCGAACCAACGTTCGGTCTCGGGGAGCACGGTCAGGCCAGCGCTCGCAGCACGCGGGCCGGCGGCCGGGCGCCCGCGATGCTGGCGACCATCTCCAGCACCTTCCTGGTCTGCCGCACCTCGTGCGCGCGGAACACCCGCGCGCCGGTCCAGGCGGCGACCGAGGTCGCGGCGAGCGTGCCGTCGACCCGGTCGTGCAGCTCGACGCCGAGCGTCTCGCCGACGAAGTCCTTGTTGGACAGCGCCATCAGCACGGGCCAGCCGGTGCCGACGAGTTCGTCCAGCCTGCGCAACAGTTCGAGCCCGTGCCAGGTGTTCTTGCCGAAGTCGTGGGTCGGGTCGATCAGCACGCCCTCGGCCGGCACGCCGAGCGCGACCATCCGCTCGGCGCGCGTGACCAGTTCCTCGACGACCTCGGCGACGACGTCCGAGTAGCGCACGCGGTGCGGGTCGGTCCTCGGCGGCAGGCCCCCGGTGTGCGAGCAGACGATCCCGACGCCGAACTCGGCGGCCACCTCGGCGAGCCGGGGGTCCGCGCCGGCCCAGGTGTCGTTGAGCAGGTCGGCGCCGGCCGCACAGACCTGCCTGCCGACCTCGTGCCGCCAGGTGTCCACGCTGATCACGAGGTCGGGGTGGCGTTCGCGGACGGCGGCCACGAACGGCACGACCCGGCGCGCCTCCTCCTCGGCGTCCACGACCTCGCCGTGCGAGCCCGCCCGCACGCCGCCGATGTCGACGATGTCGGCGCCGCCCGCGACCGCGCGGTCCACCGCGGCCATGGCCGCGTCGTCGGCGAAGGTCGCGCCGCGGTCGTAGAAGGAGTCCCTGGTGCGGTTGACGATCGCCATCACCAGGGCGCGGTCCTGCGGCACGTCGCGCTTGCCGAACCGGAGCGGGGTCACAACATCCGATCGTGCCACGCCGGCCGGCCGCTCACCCCGAGTGGTGAAACTCGCGTCACCATCGTGTGAACTGCGTCACAGCGCGTTGCTACTTCCGAGTAGCACTCGTTTACTCACCGGTAACCCCTGTGACCCACGTCATGTTTCGGAGGCACCTCCGTGCGCAGCTGGATGACCCTGCTCGGCACCGCGCTCGCGGCGATACTCGGACTGACCCTGGTCAGCCCGACCGCCGCCACGGCCGCGACACCCGGCTTCACCGTCAGCTACCAGACCATCCTCGGCGACGGCGGCACGCCGATCCGGGCGTTCGTCGTCCAGCCGACCGGCCGGGGCGACGGCCCGTTCCCCGTGCTGGTCATGCCGTCGAGCTGGGGCGTCCTGGACATCGAGTACGTCGGGGCCGCCGCCAAGCTCGCCTACGAGTCCGGCTACGTCGTGGTCAGCTACACCAGCCGGGGGTTCTGGGACTCCGGCGGCCAGATCGAGGTGGCTGGCGCGCCCGACATCGCCGACGCCAGCAAGGTCATCGACTGGGCGCTGGCCAACACCAAGGCCGACCCGGCCAAGATCGGCATGGGCGGCATCTCCTACGGCGCCGGCATCAGCCTGCTCACCTCGGCGGCCGACCGGCGGGTCAAGGCCGTCGCCGCGCTCAGCGGCTGGACCGACCTCATCGCCTCGATGTACCCGAACACGACCGTCAACGAGCAGGGCGCCGCGCTGCTGCTCGCGCTCGGCAACCTGACCGGCAGGCCCGGCGCCGACCTGAAGTCCATCCAGAACGACTACCTGGCCAACGACTTCGCGCACGCGCTGCCGCTGGCCGCCACCCGCTCCGCGGCCAACCGGATCGACGCGATCAACGCGAACCACCCGGCGATCATGCTCGGCAACGCCTGGGAGGACTCGTTCTTCCCGCCGAGCCAGCTCACCGACTTCTACCAGAAGCTGACCGGCCCGAAGCGCCTGATGCTCTCGCCAGGCGACCACGCGACCCCCGAGCTGTTCGGCGCGGCCGGCCTGCCCAACGACATCTGGGCGTCGGCCGGCCGGTGGTTCGACCACTACCTGCGCGGCGTCGACAACGGCATCGACCGGGAGAGCCCGGTCAGCCTCAAGCCCGCCAACGGCGGCGACTGGCGCGGCTTCCCGGACTGGCCGTCGGTGTCCGCGCAGCAGAGCACGCGGTACCTGGGCAAGCCGGTGTCGCAGTTCTTCGTCGACCCGCCGACCGGCGCGCTCGGCGCGGCCCCGGCCGGCAACTGGAACTACCGGATCAACGCGGGCTGGCCGACCATCGCCGAGAGCGGCACCGCGTTCGTCGCCGGCACGCTCCAGGGTTTCCTGAACGTCCCGACCGGCGTGTCGGTGCCGTTCATCGACCGGGGCGCGGCCGGCGTCTGGTCGAGCCCCGACTACCCGACCGCGACCACCGTCAGCGGCGCGCCCCGGCTGCACGTCACGGTCACCCCGAGCGCGGCGAACACCTCGCTGTTCGGCTACCTCTACGACGTGGACGCGATCGGCCTCGGCTCGCTGATCACGCACAAGCCGATCAGCCTCCGCGACGCGAAACCCGGTGTCGCACAGGCGGTCGACCTCGCGTTGGAGCCGATCTACTGGAACGTGCCGGCCGGCCACCACCTCGTCCTCGCGGTGGACACCATGGACGCCCGGTACCGCAGCACCAGCACCATCGGCTCGACCGTGTCGTTCAGCTCGCCGGCAGCCGACCCGTCCTGGCTGCGCTTCTAGAGCGGTGACCTGAAGGGCCTCTGCAAGACACTGGATGTCTTGCAGAGGCCCTTCATCACGTCAGTGGCGGAGGGTGTCGACGAGGGCGGGCACGAAGCGCGCCGCGTCGATGGTGCCCCAGCCGCTGACCACGTCGAAGCCCTTGCTGGCGGTGTAGCCGGTGACCCCGCCGTAGGAGTTGTCGCCGGTGGTCACGTCCACGATGCCGGCCTCGGTGCCGCGCGGGCCCATCCGGTAGAGCGCGGGGTTGATCTGGCCGAGCGGCCCGTGGTGCAGCTGCACGGCGAGGGCGAGCACGCCGGCGAACAGCGGAGCCGACTCGGAGGTGCCGCTGATGCCCTCCATGGTGAGGTCGGGCAGGGAGCGCATCGAGCTGCCGGTGATCTTCGCGACGCCGTTCTGCCAGCTGGGCCGCGCGTACGCCTTGGAGAGCCCGCCGCCGGAGTCGGGCCACAGGGTGTCGGGCGAGGTCCGGTGGTAGTTCGCGTCAAGGTGCAGCACGGTGCCGCCGACCGCGGTGACCCTCGGGTCGGAGGCGGGCCACTGGACCACCCGGTAGGGGTAGAGGCCGTCGCCGGTCAGCACCGGGCTGGTGGCGCCCTGGTCGCCGGTGGACGTCACGATGGTGATGCCCGCGTTGTTGGCCCTGGTCAGCGCGGGGTCGAGGACCTTGATCGAGCCGAACGACGGGAACGTCTCCTCGGTCGCGCCGAGGCTCATCGAGATGACGTCGGCGAGTTTGTGCTCGCGCAGGTAGTCGATCGCGTACATCATCTCGGGCAGGCCGGTGAAGCCCTCGGTCTCCGCGACCGGGGTCGCCGCGATGATGATGTGCGCGGCCGGGGCCATGATGTGGATCATCAGCACGTCGAGGTCGGTCTCGCCGCGCCAGCTCTCGCAGGTCGCCGTGTCGACGCCCTGGTCGGTGCAGCCCGGCACCGCGCCAGCGGGCGCGAGGATGGAGATGTCGGCCGGCGGCAGGTTGTGCGCCTGGTCGTAGGTGTCGATGACCTTCTTGATGTCCGGGTCGCCGTAGGAGTCGATGGCGGCCACCGTACTGCCGGCGCCGGTGATGCCGTTGTTCCACAGCGCGGGGACGTTGTACACCTGGGTCAACCGGGGTAGGCCGGCCGCGGCGGCCTCGAGGCGGGTGGCCCGTTGCTCCGGGGTCACCGCGCCCCGGAACGAGGCCGCGGCCGTGCTGAACACGTGCCTGGCTGGTCGCTGGGCGGCCTGCGGCGCCGGAGCGGCGCCGGCCTGCGCCACCGCGACCAGCTGGCACGTGCCTAACGCGAGGACCGCGGCCAACAGCACGTGGCCGCGTCTACGTGACGTCATGTCGTCTCCTTCGGGACACACCGGACGAACCGATCGCGGGGCGTGTGTGATCGGCTACCGATTGAACTGTCTCGACGAAGTCCCTCGACAGGGTCGAACGGCTGTTCTTGGCTGCGTTATCCAGCGCAGGCGGCCAGGGCGGCGTCGACGTCGGCGGCCACGGTCAGCGCGCCGAGCGCGACATCGGAGACGAAACCGCGCGACCGCAGTTCGTCGATCCAGGCCAGTATCCCCTTGTAGTGGTCGTCGACGTCGAGCAGCACGACCGGGCGCCGGTGCATGTCGAGGTAGCGCGAGGTCCACATCTCGAACAGCTCCTCGCACGTGCCGAGGCCGCCGGGCAGCGTGAGGAAGGCGTCGGCGCGCTCGTCCATCCGCGCCTTGCGGTCCCGCATGCCGCTGACCACGATCAGCTCGTCGGCGTCCCGGTCGGCGATCTCGCGGTCGACCAGGGCCTGCGGAATCACCCCGATCGTGCGCGCGCCGCCAGCGCGGGCGGCCCTGGCGACCGCCCCCATCATCGACGCGGTCGCACCGCCCCAGACCAGCGACCATCCGCGCGCGGCGATGCCCTCGCCGACCGCCGTGGCGAGGTCGAGGTAACTCTGCGGAACCGTGTCGAGGGACCCGCAGTAGACACAAACGGTGAACTCTCTGTTGACCATGGCCAGCACCCCCGGATCCGTCGCGGCGCCCCAGCGTACGAATCGGCGGGTGGTCGTCTGCGTGTGGGTCGGCGACACGGGCGCGTGAGGCCGCTACGGCACCCGGGGCACCCACCCTCGCCACCGGTCACGCTACGCGATGTGATCATTACGGTGCGATTTCGTCGCCGACACAACTACCCGACCCACGACCAGGTGTCCGATCAGCGCTTTTGCGGAAATCCAAATACGGAAAGCCACCTGTGAGTTACGCGTCAAGCACGAAGGAGTGACCACCCGATCGCGTTAGTAATTTACCTTAACCACGATTTCGTTGGTACCTTGCGATTGTCCGGAGCAGACAGCGGAGAAACACCAATTCACCGCAGGCGATGTCCCGCCGAGGGCGAGCTCGATTGACCATCGACGAGGAGAACAACTGATGCTGAAGAAGGCATTCACCGTCGCCGCCGCAGTCGCAGGTCTCACCCTGATCGGTGCGCCCGCATTCGCCACCACCGCCCAGAGCGCGCCCAGCCGCGACGTGCTCGACACCCATCTCGTGTCCGTCGACGTGTTGAGCCACAACCAGCGCCAGGACGGAAACGGCAACATCAACGGTTCCGGCAATACGGGCGGAAACGGCAACAACGTCGGTAACAACAACAACGGTGGAAACGCCAACAGCAACGGCGGTAACGGGAACAACGTCGGCGCCGGTAACGGTGGCGGCGGCAACGGAAACGTGCACTGGCCCTTTCGCGCCCTGCTAGGCTGACCATTGTCCGTGCCGACCGAAGGGCACCTCCACTCGGCCGGAACGAACGCAATGAGGCGCCGGGAGCACAACTCCCGGCGCCTCATTTCAGTGCGTGTCGCCCCAGGCCCGGTGGGCGTCCTGGACGACCCGCACCGCGTCGTCGATGTCGTCGGTGAGGTGCAGCAGCTCCATGTCCTTCTCGTTGAGCTTGCCGCCGCCGAACACCGACGCCCGCAGCCACTCGTAGAGGCCGCCCCAGTACTCCGTGCCGAACAGCACCACCGGGAACTTGGTGACCTTCTTCGTCTGCACCAAGGTCAGCGCCTCGAACAGCTCGTCGAGCGTGCCGAAGCCGCCAGGCAGGCAGATGAACGCCTGCGCGTACTTGATGAACATCGTCTTGCGGGCGAAGAAGTAGCGGAAGTTCACCCCGAGGTCGACCCACGGGTTCAGGCCCTGCTCGAACGGCAGCTCGATGCCGAGGCCGATGGACAGCCCGCCGGCCTCCGAGCAGCCCCGGTTCACCGCCTCCATCGCGCCGGGCCCGCCGCCGGTGATCACCGCGAAGCCCGCCCTGGCCAGCGCGGCCCCCAGCTCGCGGCCCGTCTCGTACTCGGGATGGTCGCGCTGGGTGCGGGCCGAGCCGAACACCGTCACAGCACTGGGCACCTCCGCCAGCGCGCCGAAGCCCTCCACGAACTCGGCCTGGATCCGCAGCACCCGCCACGGGTCGGTGTGCACCCAGTCGGACGGCCCGCGCGAGTCGAGCAGCCGCTGGTCGGTCGTCGTGGTCTCGTCGGCCCGAGGGGACCGGCGCAGGACCACGGGTCCGCGCTGCTTCTCCTTGGGGTGCTCGTCGATGTGGTTGCTCGCCGACTGATCGTTCTCGGGGCTCACCCCGGGGAGTGTAGAGCTGCCGGAAACCCGGCGACTCAGCCCGTCAGGAAGCGGCGCAACACGTCCGCGCAGCGGCGGATCTGCGCGGCAGGCGCGTACTCGTTCTGCTTGTGCGCCAACAGCGGGTCGCCAGGTCCGTAGTTCACCGCCGGTACGCCGAGCGCGGCGAACCTGGCCACGTCCGTCCAGCCGAGCTTGGCCACCGGCTCGCCGCCGGCCGCCGCCACGAGCTCCCGCGCGGCCGGCGCGCCGAGTCCTGGCAGCGCGCCCCCGGCGAAGTCGACCACGGTGACGTCGAAGCCGTCGAACACCTCGCGCAGGTGCGCCTCGGCGTCGGCGACCGAGCGGTCCGGCGCGAACCGGTGGTTGATGGTGACCACGCACTCGTCCGGCACCACGTTCCCCGCGACGCCGCCCGCGATCCGCACCGCCTGGAGGCCCTCCCGGTAGTGGCAGCCGTCGATCTCCACCCTGCGCGGCTCGTAGGACTCCAGCCGCCGCAACGCCTCGCCCGCCGCGTGGATCGCGTTCACGCCCATCCAGGCCCGCGCGGGGTGCGCCCGCACGCCCGTGGTGCGCAGCTCGATCCGCATGGTGCCCTGGCAGCCGGCCTCGACCACGCCGTTGGACGGCTCGCCGACGATCGCCAGGTCGCCTGCCAGCCAGTCCGGCAGGTCCCGTTCGATGCGGCCGAGGCCGTTGCGCGTCGCCTCGATCTCCTCGCAGTCGTAGAACACGAAGGTCAGGTCGTGCCGTGGCGCGGTGAGCGTCGCGGCGAGGTGCAGGAACACCGCGTCGCCGCCCTTCATGTCGACGGTGCCACAGCCGTGCAGCAGCTCGTCCTCGCCGGAACCGGTGCGCCGCAACGGCAGATTGTCGTTCAGCGGCACGGTGTCCAGGTGCCCGGCGAGCACCACGCGGGCCGGCAGGCCGAGGTTGGTGCGGGCGAGCACGGTGTTGCCGGAGCGGACGACCTCCAGGTGCGGGGCCTGCTCGACGAGCGCGCGCTGCACCGCGTCAGCCAGCTCCGCCTCCTCGCCGGAGACGCTGGGGGTGTTCACCAGCGCGACGGTCAGCTCGACGGGATCGGCGGAGAGGTTCAGTTCAACGGACACGCACGCACCGTACCCATCGGCGAGGGGGCTAGCCTCGCGGTGTGATTGGCCGGGGTGTTGTCGCGGTGGCTGTGTTCCTGACGCTGGTTGCGGGATGCTCGTCCGGGTCGGATGGTCCGCAGACCACCCCTACCCACTCGGCCGACCCGGTGCAGGCCGAGCGGCTCCTGGTGAAGGTCAGGGCGCTGGAGGCCGACCAGTGCCAGACGGTCGCCGCCGAGCGGGTGGTGCACGACTGCGCGAGGTACGTCGCCCAGGTCGCCATCGCGACCGGTGACCTGCGCGCCCAGCTGGCCGGCAACAGCGCGGGCCTCGACGCGGTGCAGGCGCTCCAGGCCGGCGCGGACGCCTACCAGCAGAATTCGTGCGACGCGTCCGACGCGCCGGTGCCGACCTGCACGCAGGCCCTGAACGCCATGCGCACCGCGCTACCCCGCGTCGAGACCGGCCTCACCACCAAGTAGCCGCACTCCGGCGACGCCGCGGCGGGCGGCCCGGCTACCGTGGTGCCGTGAGCAGCGCAGTTGTGGACATCGACCCCACGAGCACCGGCGCGCACGCCGTCGGCCTCGCCACCCTGACCCCCGACGGCACGGTGCTGGACACCTGGTTCCCGGCGCCCGAACTCGGCGATCCGCCTGCCCATGGCACCGAGCGGCTGTCCACCGAGGACGCCGTCGCCGCGCTCGGTGCGGACGTGGCCGGGCTGCTCGGCCCCGATCCGGCGCGCGGCGTCGAGGTCGTCGCGGTGCGGACCGGGATCGCCAAGCTGGCCGACGTGCCCGCCGACACCCACGACGTGTGGCTGCGGCTACACCTGTTGTCGCACAGGCTGATCCGGCCGCACGGTCAGAGCCTCGACGGCATCTTCGGCCTGCTCGCCAACGTGGTGTGGACCAACCACGGCCCGTGCGCGGTGGACGGCTTCGAGGCGACCAGGCTGCGGCTGCGGTCGCGCGGGCAGGTGACCGTGTACGGCGTGGACAAGTTCCCGAGGATGGTCGACTACGTGCTGCCGACCGGGGTCCGCATCGCCGACGCCGACCGGGTGCGGCTCGGCGCGCACCTGGCCGCCGGCACGACCGTGATGCACGAGGGCTTCGTCAACTTCAACGCCGGCACGCTGGGCGCCTCGATGGTCGAGGGCCGGATCTCGGCAGGCGTGGTGGTCGGCGACGGATCCGACGTCGGCGGCGGCGCGTCGATCATGGGCACGTTGTCCGGTGGCGGCAAGGAGACCATCTCGCTCGGCGAGCGCTGCCTGCTCGGCGCGAACGCCGGGGTCGGTATCTCGCTCGGCGACGACTGCGTGGTGGAGGCCGGCCTGTACGTGACGGCGGGCACCAAGGTCGCGCTCGCCGACGGCCGCGTGGTCAAGGCGCGCGAGCTGTCCGGGGCCTCGGGCTTCCTGCTGCGCCGCAACTCCACCACGGGCGCCGTGGAAGCGGTGTCCCGCAAGGGAACCGGCATCGAACTCAACGCCGCGCTGCACTCCAACGACTGACGTTCCACCGCCCCGCCGACGATCCCGGGACCGTCGCCGAGCCTGCCCAGGCTCGGCGACGGTCCCGTTCTCGTCTCACGCTGCCCCGGCTACGCGCCGCTGTCCCAGTGGGCTGCGGCGGCGTCGAGCGCGCCAAACAGCCTGCGCGCCAACGGGGTCATCGCCGCGCGGATCGAGTCGGCCGGTTCGCCCGCGACCAGCAGGCGGCGGGCCTCCTGGTCGAGCACGCGGTCGACGGCGGAGGCGAGCGCGGCGACCAGCCTCGGGCGCAGCGGGTCTCCCGGCGTCGGCTCGCGCTCGGCGAGCGTCGCGGCGAGCAGCTCCTCGCGCTCCCGGCGCAGCTCGAGTTCGCGCCCGCGCAGCGCGGGGCTGGCGTCCAGCGCCCTGAGGTACTCGACGCTCTGCGGGAGCAGGCCGACGGCCTGGTAGCCGTCGAGCAGCCGCAGGTAGCCGTCGGCCAGGGCCTGCGCGACCGACTCGCCCGGCCGACGGTCGCGGACGGCGGTGCTGGGCAGCGCCACGAAGTCGGCGCGTTCCTGGAGGAACAGGTCCTCCTTGGTGGGGAAGTGGTTGAACACCGTCTGGACGGCCACGTCGGCCTCCCTGGCGACATCGGCGACGGTGACCGCGTCGAAGCCCCTGGCCAGGAACAGCCGCATGGCCGCCGCGCCGATGGCCTGCCGGGTCTGCTGCTTCTTCCGATCCCGCCGGCCGGTCGTCGTCTCTGCCATGGCGCAGAGCGTAGGTCGCGGCTCCCTCGACTACACGATTGGTGTGACACCAGTCATGTAGCAACCATAAAAATGTAGTGACTACAGTCTCGTGACATGAACGCATCGTTCCGGCACTGGAGCCCGGCCCGGATCCTGGTCGCCGTCATGGCCGTCGAGACCGGGCTCGGCGCACTCGTCTTCGACCTGGTCCTGCCCGACACGGCCGACCAGCACATGTTCAACGGCAACTGGCCCCCGCACGCCAAGTTCCACGACGCGCAGTACATCGTGATGTCGCTGCTGATCGGCGCCCTCGCGCTCGTGCTGCTCGCCAGGAGGCGGGGCGACACGCATACGAACCTGCTGCTGGCGGCCGGCATCTCGGCGATCCCGTGGGCGAGCATGCTGCCCGCCATGCTGTTTCCCGGCACCGCCACCTACGACCCGGAGTTCCGAGGCGCGACCCGGTTCGTGCTCGGCATGCACGGCCAGGTTTTCGAGGCGCTGCTGACGCTGGTGCTCCTCGCCGTCGCGGTACTGCTCGCCACCGCGGGTCGGCGAAGGGCCGCCGCCTGAGGCCGTCGCCGTTCGGCCGTCCCGACGGCGGCCGTTGCAACAGTTCGCACCATCGAGCTAAGAATCGAGCGTGGACCGCCACCGAGCCAATTCCTGTCGGTGACGGTCCATAGCGTCGCAGACATGACCTTGCCGCTGTCAGGCAACCAACTGAAGAAACTGACCCGACGACTCCGCGACAGGACTGCTCAGCCTGCCGACCGGAGCGCGCTTGACGAGGTGCTGCTCTACTACGCCGACGTTCCGGCCAGGGCATATCACGATGTCGAAGCCCTGTGCGCGGACCTGCCTCACGCGCGCCCGATGGCACCGCGAGTGAAGACCCTGAAAACCACGCTGGAGAAGCTCGACCGCCACGCGCATCTCCACTCCATCGCCCAGATCAGGGATCTCGCCGGCCTGCGCGTTGTCGTGCACGGCCCCCGTACCGACCAGGACGAGGTGGTCCGCCAGACAGCAGAACTGTTCACCACCGAGGCACATACGCCCAAGCTGATCGACCGCCGCATTGATCCGCGTGAGGGATACCGCGCCGTGCACCTGGAGGTGCAGCGCGACGGGATTCTGATCGAGGTGCAGGTCAGGACAGAGCTGCAACACCGCTGGGCTGAACAGTTCGAGCAAACGTCCGACAAGCTCGGCAGGGCCTTCGATATGGCGAATGGCCTGCCGACTCGGCTGCGGTCTCCAGTGCCCAGCCCCTGGTCCATCTGCTCCGCATGCTCGCTGGTCAGATTGACGCCATCGAACGGGCCGAGGCTGAAACCGCGACAGGGACACCTGCCACCGGGAAGTCCCGTAGCGAGGTCCTGAGCAGACTCAATGACGTCCAAACGATGCTGGAGTCGCTACGATGACTGACATGGTGCATGTCGTGCTCGTCTATCAGCGGGAAGCCGGTCGGCTCCTGCTGGAAGAGCCGTACGACGACCTTCACACAGCCATGCGCCGTCGGTTCGCGCTGGAGCGCACGTCCGAGTACGACGACATGGAAATCGTTGTCCTCAGCGCCGACTCCACAGAGACACTGCGCGAAACCCATGGCCGCTACTTCCTCAGCTCGGCTGAGCTGATCCAGCGGTTCAGGGACGTCGTCGCGGCGGCCTGAGCTGCTGAAGTCCAGCGGACATACCGGAAGTACCGCCCAATTGCCCTGGGCGTGATCTGCCTCACGGCACCTAGACTGGTGTGCCATGGAAACCGGCGAGTCGACGGCCGTGCCGCAGCTGGTCCGCGCGGCTGTTCGGGAGCGCCTCGCGGCGCTCCGCCACTACGAGGACGGCGCGGCGTTCGGGGACGATCCCGAGGACCTGCACCAGATGCGGGTGGCCGTTCGGCGGCTTCGGGCGGTGCTCGCGGTGGCCTCGGACGAACTGGCCGCGGACTGGGCAGCCGGGCTGCGCGCCGAGCTGCGGTGGCTCGGCCAGACGCTCGGGCCGGTGCGGGACGCGGACGTCCTGCTCGACGCCCTGCTGACCGAGGCCGCCGGTTTCCCGCCCAAGGAGCAGGCCGCGGTCGAGTCGCTGCTGGCGACCCTGCGGACCGAACGAAAGCAGGCAAGGAAACGGCTGCGGCTGGCCCTGCGCAGTCCCCGCTACACCCGCCTGTTGCGGTCGGTCGCCTCGGCCGAGGCCGGTGTGCTCGGCACCCCGGACGCTCCCCCGCTGCACATCCTCGACCGGCCGTTGCGCGCGCTGCGGCGGGCCGTCGACCGGGCTGGCGAGCATCCGTCGGACGAGGCGCTGCACGAGATCCGGATCAAGGGCAAGCGGCTGCGCTACACGGCCGAGCTGGTGGCGCCGGTCGGGGGAAAGGCCGCGCGGGAGCTGGTCGCCGCGACCCGCGCGCTCCAGGAGGTGCTCGGCGCGCACCAGGACTCGGTGGTCGCCGAGGCCGAGGTGCGGAGACTGTTGACCGCCTCTGTCTCTGCCTCCAACTCGGCTAGGCGCGCCGACGCGACCGCGTTCGTGGCGGGCCGGCTGGTCGAGCGGGCCTGCGCGCGCCGCTCGGTGTACGTGGCGGACTGGCCTGCCGCGTGGACGGAGGTGGATCGGCGGGCCCGGCTGGTGCTGGGCAGGTCCGAACTCACGACCCCGCTGCTGAACTCGCGACTCGCCCGCAAGGGCAGGACAGCGACTCGGTGAGACGTCGGCGCGATCCGGACAGCTAGCTGGTGAGACGTACGGCCGCCGCCGCGACCCGCTCGTCCGACGCGGTCAGCGCGATCCGGACGAACTCCGCGCCCGCCGGGCCGTAGAACGTGCCAGGCGCGGCCAGGATGCCGCGCTCGGCGAGCCAGTCGATGGTCTGCCACGCGCCCTCGGACCGGGTCGCCCACAGGTACAGCCCGGCCTCGGAGTGCCGCACGGTGAAACCCGCGGCCCGCAGCGCCGGCAGCAGCACGGCTCGGCGCGCGAAGTAGCGGTCCCGCTGCTCGGCGACGTGCACGTCGTCGGCCATCGCCGAGGTGATCGCGGCCTGCACTGGCCGGGGCACGATCATCCCGGCGTGCTTGCGCACCTCAAGCAGGCCGGCGACCAGCCCGGGATCGCCGGTGACGAAGCCGGCCCGATAACCGGCGAGGCTGGAGGACTTGGACAGCGAGTGCACCGCGAGCAGGCCGTCGATCCGTCCACTGTGGATGGACGAGTGCAGCACGGACACCGGATCGGCCGACCAGCCGAGTGCCAGGTAGCACTCGTCCGAGGCGACCACCGCGCCGACCGAACGGGCCGCCTCGACCGAGGCGGCCATGGCCTCGGCGTCGAGCACCCGGCCCGTCGGGTTGGACGGCGAGTTCAGCCAGACCAGCGCGGTGCCGGCAGGCGGGGCCTCCCCGTCGGCGAGCCGCACGACCTCGGCCCCGGCCAGCCGCGCGCCGACCTCGTAGGTCGGGTAGGCCAGCTCGGGGATGGCGACGATGTCGCCCCTGCCGACCCCGAGCAGGGTGGGCAGCCAGGCGACCAGTTCCTTGGAGCCGATGGTCGGCAGCACCGCAGCCTCGTCCAGCCCGTCGATCCCGTGCCGCCGCCGCAACCCCTCGACGACCGCGGCGCGCAGCTGCGGGGTGCCGTGGGTGGCCGGGTAGCCGGGCTGGTCGGCGACGGAACCCAGCGCGTCCTGGAGGAGCTGGGGAACCGGGTCGACCGGGGTGCCGACGGACAGGTCGACCAGGCCGTCGGGGTGCGAACGCGCCCTGGCGGCCTGGTCGGCCAACGAGTCCCAGGGGAAGTCCGGCAGCGCCGGCCCCCTGCGTACTGCTGTGCGGTCGAAAATCGTGCCCTCGCTGCGGTTAGGTCACTCGCCCTGGGGCGGGAGGTTCTTGATCAGCTCCGGGTCGGCGCTGACCTTGCCGACCTTGGAAGCACCACCCGGCGAACCGAGCTCGTTGAAGAAGTCGACGTTGGCCTTGGTGTAGTCCTTCCACTGGTCGGGGACGTCGTCCTCGTAGTAGATGGCCTCGACCGGACAGACCGGCTCACAGGCACCGCAGTCGACACACTCGTCGGGGTGGATGTAGAGCATCCTGTCGCCCTCGTAGATGCAGTCGACGGGGCACTCTTCGATGCACGCCTTGTCGAGTACGTCGACGCAGGGCTCGGCGATCACATAGGTCACTGGGCTCTCCTGCTCCTGTTCCGGTCCGGCCGCGCAAGCGGGAGGGTACGCGGCACGCTCTTCAGTATCCCTCTCGCCGAGCGGATCCCTCCCCCGACCCAGTGATATCGGAGTCGTGCGGTAAATCACAAGCTGGCCGAACGGCTCACCGGGCACCATGCGGGGCGTGGACCCGACCGTGCTTCTCGAACACCACTGCGCCGACGCGTGGCCCGCCCTGGTGGACCAGCCCCTTGGCCAGTGGCGACTGCGCGCGGCTGGCGGCTTCACCGGGCGTGCGAACAGCGCCCTGGCCACGGGCGACCCCGGGATCCCGGTGCCCGAGGCGCTGCGGCTGGCCATCGGATTCGCCGATGGGCACGGCATCGCCCCGCTGGCGATGGCGGTCCTGGACTCCGTCACAGAGAAGGAGATCGCCGACGCGGGGTGGCGGATGAGCGCGCACGACCCCGGCGAGCCCGGTGTCGCGGTGCTGACCGGCGGCCTCGCCGGACTGCGCGACGCGGACCCGGCCGGTGCCGATCTGACCGGCATCGACCCGACCGGCACCCACCCGAGCGGCGCGATCGTGCGCGGCACGGCGTCGGAGGGCTGGCTGGCGCTGGCCGAGGGCGGCGAGCCGAGCGCGGCCGCGCTGCACGTGCTGACCGGCGGGACCACCGTGGGCTTCGGCTCGATGGCGGTGGGAGGCGAGACGGTCGGCGTGGTGCGCGGCGCGATCGTCGGCGACCTCCTGCACATCAGCAGGCTGGCGGTGCGCGCGGACCACCGCAGGCGGGGCCTGGCCAGGACGCTGCTCGCGGCGCTCGCCGGCTGGGCGCTGGCGCTGGGCGCGTCGCGGTGCGTGCTCCAGGTGGCTGACCCGAACGACGCCGCCATGCGGCTCTACGTCTCGCTCGGCTGCATCGAGCACCACCGCTACCGCTACTGGTCGCCGGCGGGCGCCTGACGCGTCTGGGGCGTGGCTGTGCCCCGAGAGCTATTCACGGCGAATAGGCGCAGTGGCCTTACGCGTCGGGGGCGTGGCCTTGCCGATGGCGCCGCCGAGCGCGATCGCGCCGGGCAGCGCGCCCCCGCCGAGCAGCAGCAGCGTCCGCCAGTCGGCGAGCAGCATGGTGTTCGCGCTCGGCCCGACGAAGCCGAGCACCCCGAGGGTCAGCAGCCAGACGAACAACGGCGCGCCGGCCACCGCGAGCCTCGGCGCGGCCTTGGCCGCGCTGACCACCATCCACGGCGTGGTGACGGCGGCGAGCAGCGCGGTGATCGGGAAGGGCAGGTCGCCGATCTTCGGCAACAACGTGCCGTCCAGCCGCAGCGGCAGGAAGAACAGCTCGATGGTGGCGAGCGCCGCGGCGTCGACCAGGAGGAGCACGAACAGCGCCCAGTCCGGGTACCGGCGGATCTCGCGTACCGCCCTGACGACGGTCATCGGTCCTGGGCCGGCTCACCGCCCGGCAGGCCGAGCCCGCCGAACAGGTCGGCCGAGGTGCCCTCGACGGGCCCCCTGGCCAGCACGTAGTACTCGGCGTCGACGACCGGCTGGGCGATCCCGTTGGACAGCGCGTAGCTCGCGCCGCCGGTGTCGTCCTGCCACACGCTGATCTGCGTCGCGTGCGCGCGCAGGGCGCGCAGCTTGGCCGACAGGTGCCCGACGATGTCGATCACGGTGGTGATCTGCTCGTCCTCCACGACCGGCAGCTCGCCGGGCTCCGGCAGCCGGAACGGGAGGCCGGCCAGGTCGGCGAGCGCGGCCGCGCCGTCCTCGGTGGCCCGCTTGGAGGTCACGGCGTGGAACACGCGGTCGACGTCGGCGCAGTCGGCCGCGGCGGCCGTGGTGATGTCGTGGGCCCGGATGTGGTCGGGATGGCCGTAGCCGCCGAAGGCGTCGTAGGTCACCACGACCTGCGGGCGGACCTCCCGCAGGATCACCGTCAGCTCGGCGACCTGCTGCTCGATCCCGCCTGCGACGAAGGCCCGCTGGTGCCGGTTGGCCGGGACACCGGCCATGCCGGAGTCGCGCCAGCGGCCGATGCCGCCGAGAAACCGGTGGTCGGTGACGCCGAGCGCGGCGCAGGCGGAGCGCAGTTCGGCGACCCGGTAGCCGCCGAGCTGGTCGGCCGAGTCGGCGGCCAGTTCGCGCAGGCCGTCGGGAATGATCTCGCCCTCTTCGCCGAGGGTGCAGGTGACCACCGTGACGTGCACGCCCTGCGCCGCGTAACGGGCGATCGTGCCGCCCGTCCACAGGCTCTCGTCGTCGGGATGCGCGTGCACCAGGAGCAACCTGGGCGGGGCGGTGAGCGTCACCGGATCAGCGTAGTTCCCTGGCCGGGGCGGGCCCATGGTGCCTGTAGTTCACGGCGCCGTGGGCCCGCCCCCGCGTGATCAGAGGACCGAACGCTCCTCGGCGAAGTGGCACGCCGAGAACGTGCCGTCGCCGTGCTGTTCGAGCTTGGGCTCCTCGGCGGCGCAGATGTCCTGCGCCTTCCAGCACCGCGTCCGGAACCGGCAGCCCGACGGCGGGTTGACCGGGCTTGGCACGTCACCGGTGAGGACGACGCGCTGCCGGCTGCGCTCCTGCTTCGGGTCCGGCACCGGAACGGCCGACAGCAACGCCTGGGTGTAGGGGTGCATCGGCCGGTTGTAGATGTCCTCGCGCTCGCCGATCTCCACGATCTTGCCCAGGTACATCACCGCGACACGGTCCGAGATGTGCCGGACGACGGACAGGTCGTGCGCGACGAACAGGTAGGCCAGCCCGAGCCGTTCCTGTAGCTCCTCGAGCAGGTTCACCACACCGGCCTGCACCGAGACGTCCAGCGCCGACACCGGCTCGTCGAGCACGACGAGCTTGGGGTTGAGCGCGAGGGCCCGCGCGATGCCGATGCGCTGCCGCTGGCCGCCGGAGAACTCGTGTGCGTACCGGTTGCGGTGCTCCGGGTTGAGCCCGACGAGCTCCATCAGCTCGTTCACCCGGTGCTGGATGCTCGCGGAGCCCTTGTACGCGGCGCTGCCGTGGATCCGGAACGGCTCCGAGATGATCTCGTTGACCTGCCACCTCGGGTTCAGCGAGGCGTAGGGGTCCTGGAACACGATCTGCATGTCCCTGCGGATCCCGCGCAGCTGCTTGCCGCGCAGCCCGGTCAGCTCCTTGCCCTGGAACTTCACCGAGCCCGAGGTCGGCTTGTGCAGCTGGAGGATGGCGCGTCCGGTCGTGGACTTGCCGCAGCCGGACTCGCCGACCAGGCCGAGGGTCTCCCCCTGGAACAGGTCCAGGCTGATCCCGGAGACGGCCTGCACCTGGCCGATGGTGCGCGGGATGATCCCGCCGCCACGCACCGGGAAGGACTTCACCAGGTCGGTGACCTGGAGCAGGGGCTGCTCCCCTGGCTCCCGGCTCTTCGCGGTGGCCGCGCTGTGCGTCGACGTGCTCATGAGGTCGGCTTCTCCTCTTCCTGCATCCGCGCTTCCACGTCGGCGGTCTTCTCGGCGACGGGCATGTCCGGGTTGGCGATGGTCAACGCGGCGGGGTTCTCCACGATGCCGATCTCCTCGTGCGCGAACAGCTTCTGCGGATTCTCGATGGTGGCCAGGTGCGCCGAGCGGTGGCAGCGGCTGAAGTGGCCGAGCCGGTCGGTCTCCACCAGCTCGGGTTCGACCGCCTTGCACTCGTCGACGACCAGCGGGCACCTCGGCGAGAAGGCGCAGCCCTGCGGGAGGTTCATCAGCGAGGGCGGCGCGCCCTGGATCGGGGTGAGCCGCTTGCCGAGCAGGCTCGGGTTGGGGATCGACCCGAGCAGCCCGACGGTGTAGGGCATCCTCGGCGCCTCGAAGACCTCGACGACGGGGCCCTGCTCGACGACCGTGCCGCCGTACATGACCTGCACGCGGTCGACCATGCCGGCGACGACGCCGAGGTCGTGCGTGATGATCACGATGCCGGCGTTCGTCTCGTCCCTGATCTTCAGCAGCGTGTCCAGGATCTGCGCCTGGACGGTCACGTCGAGGGCCGTGGTCGGCTCGTCGGCGATGATCACCTCGGGGTCGTTGATGATCGACATCGCGATCATCACCCGCTGCCGCATGCCGCCGGAGAACTCGTGCGGATACTGCGCCGCACGACGGTCCGGCTGCGGGATGTCCACCAGTTCGAGCGCCTCGACCGCCTTCGCCCACGCCGCCTTCTTGGAGACGTCGTGGTGCGCCCGGTAGGCCTCGGCGAGCTGCCAGCCCACCGTGTAGACCGGGTTCAGCGAGGACATCGGGTCCTGGAAGATCATCGAGATGCCGTTGCCGCGGACCGACTGCATCTGCTTGTAGCTCAGGCCGACCAGCTCGCGGTCCTTGAACTTGATCGAGCCGCCGATCCGCGCGGTCTTGGGCAGCAGGCCCATGATCGCCATCGACGACACCGACTTGCCGGAGCCCGACTCGCCGACGACGCCGAGCACCTCGCGAGCGCCGAGCGAGAAGGACACCTTGCGGACCGCGCGGACCACGCCGTCGTCGGTGGGGAACTCGACCGAGAGGTCGTCGACGACGAGCAGCTTGTCGTCGGTGTAGGTGTGGTCGCCAGACTGCGGCGAGCCCATCACATCCAGCTCCGTCATGCCTTCACCCTCTTCTGCCTCGGGTCGAAGGCGTCCCGAAGACCATCACCAATGAAGTTCACCGACAGCGAGATCAACACGATGAACACGAACGGGATGAAGAACAGCCACGGGTGGATGGTGAACTCGTTCTTGTTCTGGCTGATCAGCAGGCCGAGCGAGGTGTCGGGCGTCTGCACGCCGAGGCCGATGAACGACAGCGCCGCTTCCAGCAGCACGGCCTGCGCGATCGCCAGCGTCGCGTTCACGATGATCACGTCGATGGTGTTGGGCAGGATGTGCTTGAACACGATCCGCCTGGTCGGCGCGCCCAGAGCGCGGGCGGCCTCGACGAACTCCTTCTCCCGCAGCGACAGCACCATGCCGCGGATCGTCCTGGCCACGCTCATCCAACTGGTGAAGCCGATGTAGAGCGCGACGAGCAACCAGTTGCTGCCCTGCGAGCCGGTCTTGGTGGCTTCCAGCAGGAAGGTGCTCCTGGTCATCGCGGCGGCGATGACCAGCGCCGGCAGCACGAGCATCAGGTCGATGAACCGGCTGATCAGCGCGTCGACCCAACCCCGCAGGTACCCGGCGAGCGCGCCGAGCACCACGCCGAGCCCGGTGGCGATCACCGCGACCACCATGGCGATCTGGAGCGAGAACTGCATGCCGCGCATCACCTGCGCGAACATGTCCTCACCGATGTGACCGGTGCCGAACGGGTGGTCGCCGCCCGGCGTCACGTACCGGCCGAGGTTCAGGTCGGTGTAGCTGTACTTCCACACCGAGCCGCCGATGAAGGCCAGCAGCACCAACGCGACGAACACGATCATGCCGAACACGGCGGCCTTGTGCCGGAAGAAGCGGCGCAGGATGACCTGCCACTGCTTGCGCGCCGTGGTGGTGTCGAACTGGCTCGCCTCCGGACTCGCCGGCGGCTGCGCGACGGGCGAGATGACGTCAGTCAAGGCGGATCCTCGGGTCAAGGAACGCGTACAGCACGTCCGCGATCAGGTTGAACAGAACGACGAACACGGCCGTCGACATCATCAGGCCGAGCACCATGTACGGCTCGAGCTTGGTGATGGAGTCGACGAGCAGCTTGCCCATGCCGGACCAGCCGAACACCGTCTCGGTGATCACCGCGCCGCCGACGAGGGCGCCGAAGTTCAGCGAGGCCACGGTGGCGATCGGGATCAGCGCGTTGCGGTACGCGTGCTTGAAGACGACCCGCGCCTGGGAGATGCCCTTCGCCTGCGCGGTGCGCACGTAGTCCTGGTTCAGCACGTCCAGCATCGAGGCACGCTGGAAGCGGCTGTAGAGCGCGAACTGGACCGACACCAGGCAGATGGTCGGCAGGATGTACGCGCCGGTGTACTGGAATATCTGTTGGCCTATACCGCCGGTGAACCCGCCGACAGGCGGCCCCGAGGTCACGATCCATCTGTTCGAGGCGTCCCCGGTGACGCTCTCCAGCCAGTTGTTGAGCTGGATGCCCCCGTTCTTCAGGATGAGGGCGATACAGAACAACGGCATCGAGAACATCGTGAACGCAAAACCGGTCGCCCCGTAGTCGAATATCGAATACTGTCGGACCGCGCCGATCACACCGATCAGCATGCCGAGGATGAGCGCGATGATCTCCGAGCCGATCACCAGCTTGCTCGTCGTCCAGAACGCGTCGATGACCTTGGGCTTGACCTTCTCGCCGGCGTTGCCGGGGGTCACGGTCTCGCCCCAGTCGCCCTGCACGAAGTGCTCGGCCCAGTTCACGTAGCGGGGAATCAGCGGCTTGTCGTAGCCGGTACGGGCGTAGGCGGCCGAGATCTCGGCCGGGGTGCGTGGCTTCTGTAGCTTCCACTCACCCAGCGGGTCACCCATCACCGAGGTGAGCGCGAAGCAGAGGAAAGAAGCGACGATCAGCATCGGGATGGAAATCAGGATGCGGCGAATAATATAACGAAACACGGGGGAGGCCTCCTCAACGCCCGCCAGCGGGGATTGACCTTAGCGAGCCGGACATCGAGCAAGGGGGCTGGTGCTCGTGGCACCAGCCCCCCAGCCGAGTCATGCTGTTGTGCTGACCCTGACGAAAGTTACTTCTTCTGCCAGGTCTCGGCGTTCCAGGTGACGCCACCCGCGTAACCGATGTAGCTGACCGGCCCGAAGTTGGGAACGTTCGCGGCAAAGTCGGACAGCTGGAACAGCGGCAGGCTGTGGTAGTCGTCGTGCATCTTCTTGTCGACGTCGTTCAGCATGTCGACGCGCTTCTGGAAGTCCAGCTCGCCGTTCGCCGCCGCGTACTCCTTGTCCACCTCGGGGTTGGAGTAGTTGTTGTAGTTCGACGTGCCACCGGCGGACTTGGTGGCGTAGTTGCCGTACGAGGACGACTTGACCGGGTTGCCGACCCACGCGAACAGCGCGGCGTCGAACTCGCTGGCCGGGAGGCGCTTGTCGTTGAAGTCGGCGGACTGGTCGTCCTGGATGTCGATGCCGGCTTCCTTGCACTTCGCCTGGACGAGGCGAACGGTGTCGGCACGACGCGGCACGACCTTGTGGCCGAGCTTGAAGGAGACCTTCTGGTCGCCCTTCGCGTAGACGCCGTCGCCGCCCTGCTTGTAGCCGGCGTCCTCGAGGGTCTTCTTGGCCGCGGCGGTGTCACCGTTGCCCACGTCCGAGTAGTGGTCCTGGTAGCCCTGCTCGTTGGGCATGAACATGAAGTTGCCCAGCGGCTTGGCGTTCGGGTTGACGTCCTTGACCAGGTTGTCGATCAGGCTCTGGCGAGGCACGCACTGGAAGATGGCCTTACGCACCGCGGCGTCCTTGAACAGCGGGCGGGACATGTTCAGGTCGATGTGCTCGTAGGTCAAGCCGGCGTCGACGTAGGCCTGGAGCGAACCGTCGTTGCGGACGGCCTGCACCACCGCTGACTCCGCCTGCGGAGCGGCGACCTGCACCTCCTTGTTCTGGAGCTGCTGAATCGCGGCCTGCGAGTCGGAGTTGGTGCGGATGGTCAGCTTGGCCGGACCGGGCTTGGCACCGAAGTACTTCGGGTTGCGCACCAGGACCGTCTGATCCTTCAGGTCCGAGGAGTCGATCATGTACGGGCCGCCGGAGAGGTCGACGTCCTTGCTGAAGCCCTTCCAGCCATCGGTCCAGAACTTCGCGGCCTTGTCCACGGAGGGCTGGTCGGCGTCGGTCACCTTGGTGATGTCCGGGATGCCGGTCTTGGCCTCGAGGACATGCGCCGGCAGGATCGCGTCGTTGCCGATGATCGAGAACAGCGACCGGTAGTCAGCGTAGGGCTTGCTGAAGGTCGTCGTGATCGTCTTGTTGTTGTCGGCCAACTCGAACTTGCTGACCTGGTCGTAGCCGGTCGGCGCGGAGTCGAAGCTCGTGCCGGCGTCACCCGTGCTGGTGCTGGTGCTGGTCTTCACCTTGCTGGTGGCGGCGAACCACCGCAGGTAGAAGTCCTTGCCGTCGATCGGCTGGCCGTCGGACCAGACCGCCTCCTTGCGGACCTTCCACTCGACGACCATCGGGTCCTTGGACTTGACGGTCACCGAGTCCATCAGGTCGCCGTCGAGCATGATGACCTGCTTGCCGTCCACGACGTTCACCACGAACGGCGACGGCAGAACCTGGTTCAGGATGTAGACGCTCGACACGTTGTTCGCGGCGCCGGTGTAGTTGTTGTAGTTGTGGAAGTTCTCCTCCACGGCCACAGCGACGTCACCGATGTCGGACACCGTCGGCCGCTTGAAGACCTGGTCCGCACCACCGATCTGTCCGGGGTTCAGGTTCTGCGACGAACCACCTGACCCGCTGCCGCCGCTCCCGCCGCTGCCACACGCGCTCAGCAAGAGCGCGGCGCCAGCCAACAACGCCAGCCCGGAGGCTGCTTTGGATCTCCTCATCGACACGTGCCCTCCTAGCACACGGTGGACGTCAGTCGGTTTGACTTCGTCCACCCGAAACCGTGGTGTGCCAAACGCGCCCCGAGCGACACACCGTGGCAGCACGGTAGGAAGCTCCTGCCAGGCGGGTCACTGGTCCTAGGCCGATCGTGACCAAAGGGTGACACGCTGGTAGCAGCTTGCAACACCCTGGTTACCGGCCGGGAGCGTTCGTTCACCGGACGCCGAGAATACTGTCAACGATGAGGACACCGAGCATCGCCCGCCAACGAGCCCAGACAACGGCTCAGCGGTTGGCACGCCGCCAGTTCGGGGCTCCGCTGAACACGCCGGCGAGGGGTGCTCCAGTGTCCACACCGGACACATCCTGCCGCACCGCGAGCAGGTCGGCGATTTGGAACAACGGCACCGAAACGGCCTGCTGCCACAGCACCGGCTCGACCTTCGCCAGCGCGTCGGACAGCAGCATCTCGCCGGTCAGGGCGGCGTCGATGGTGGGTTGAAGGGCCTGGTCACAGGAGCCGGAGAGGTTGCCAGGCACCTGCGTCGAGGCGTCCGGCAACGCGGCCCGGCAGCCGAACTCGGTGGCCAGCAGCGCGGCGGGATCGCCAGCGTCGACGGACGGGACGACGGCGAGGTCGACCGACCCGTCGCCGTCGACGCCGTTGTCCGCCTGGGTCCTGGCCAGCTGCTGGCCGTAGAGCTGGTCGCCGGAGACGGCGTTCAGCTTCGCCTGGATGCCGACCGCGGCGAGCTGGTGCTGCACCTGGGCCGCCAGGCTGGCGTAGGGCACCCGATCCGACTGCACGGCGAGGTTGAGGGTCAACACCTTGCCGTCCTTGGCCCACAGGCCGTCCAGCCTGGCGTATCCGGCCTCCGTCATCAGCCGGTCCACGGCGGCGAGGTCCTGGGCGGCGGGCGGCGCGCCCTGCGGGATCGTCGCCGCGTAGCCCGACCTGGACGGGAACGCGACCTGGGCGTCGGCCCGCAGCTGCGCGGACGGCCCGTTGCCGGTGCCGACGGCGATCAGCGAGTTGCGGTCCAGCGCGGCGACGATCGCCGAGCGGACCCGCAGGTCCGTCAGCCTCGGGCTGACCGGCCGCAACACCAGCCTGGCGACCTCCGGCCTCGGCACCGGCTTGACGGTCAAGGGCGCCTTCGCGCTGTTGATCAGGTTCACGGCGATGGCGTCGGCCCACACCACCGCGGCCTGGTTGTCGCCGTTGCCGAGCGCGTCCGCCGTCTGCCTCGGGTCAGCCTTGCGCAGAACCACCCGATCGAGTGGCACGGGCTTGTCCCAGTAGCGGTCGTTGCGCTCCAGCTGGATCTCGCCCCGGTCCCGGTCGAGGGTGCGGACCGCGAACGGGCCGCCGGTCGCCGGGAAGGAGTCCGCCAGCACCGCGGGCCAGCCGCCGGGGGCGTCCTTGAGCAGGTGCGCCGGCATCAGGCCGCCGAACAGCGACCGCCAGCCCGGGTAGGGCTTGGCGAAGGACACCTCGACGGTCTTGCCGCTGTCCCGCGAGGCGATGTTGGAGATGAGCCGGTAGCCGGCCGGGTCGACCACGCCGGGTTCGCTGCGCATGTGCTGCCAGAGGTAGACGAAGTCCTCGGCGGCGATCGGCGCGCTGTCCGACCACGCCGCCTCCCTGCGCAGCGTGTAGCTGACCGTGTACGGCTCGGTCTTGGTGACCTGGGCGGACAGCATCAGGGTGGTGTCGAGCTGGGGGTTGCCGTCGGGGGCGATGCGGAACACCGAGGGCAGCAGCAGCGAGGACAGCGCGGTGGTGACGGTGGACTGATCAGCCAGGGTGTGCGGGTTGTAGCCGCCGACCACCGAGTCCATGCCGACGACGATCTGGTTGAGCTCGGACGCCTTGGTCGGCGTGGTCCGCGCCACCGGCGAGGACACCAGCGGCGGTGGCGGCGCGTTGGAGCAGCCCGCGACGGCCAGCGCGGTCAGGAGCGCCGCGATCGGGGCCAGCCTGTGCCTGCCCCCACGCGTCGTTCGTCCCGGTCGTGCAGCCGTCCCCCCGGACCAGCCCACGCAGGCCACCTCCCGTCGTGATCACCCCGGCAATGCCGCCCGCGCGCGGGACAGGCAACCGTGATGTCACCACGAGATTGCCAGACAGCGTCGAAAGCGCATCCGCGGCCCCTCGGCAGGAGCGCACGGCCCAAAACGGACGGGGCCCGCCCGTCCAGGTAAGTGGACGTGCGGGCCCCGGTCCGGGTTCCGGCTTTGTTACGTAACGCAGCTCTCAGCCAGCGAGCCCTACTTGGCGTCGCGGACCTTGGACCTGGCGCGCTCGCGGCCGCGCAGGTTGCTGTCCAGCACGAGCTTGCGCACGCGGATGACCTCGGGGGCCACCTCGACGCACTCGTCGGAGGCACAGAACTCCAGGGCCTCCTCAAGCGACAGCTTGCGGGGACGGGCCAGCACCTCCGTCACGTCGGCGGAGGAGGAGCGCATGTTGGTGAGCTTCTTCTCGCGGCAGACGTTCACGTCCAGGTCCTCGGACCTGGGGTTCTCGCCGACGACCATGCCCTCGTACGCCTGGGCGGTCGGTTCGACGAAGAAGGTGCCTCGGTCGGCCAGCTGGATCATCGCGTAGCTGGTGATCGCGCCCGCCCGGTCGGACACCAGCGAGCCGGTGTGCCGGGTGCGGATCTCGCCGGCCCACGGGAAGTAGCCGTCGAACACCGCGTTGGCGATGCCGGTGCCCCTGGTCTCGGTGAGGAACTCCGTGCGGAAGCCGATCAGGCCGCGCGACGGCACGACGTAGTCCAGCTTGACGCGGCCGGTGCCGTGCCCGTCCATGTGCTCCATGCGGCCCTTGCGGGCGGCCAGCAGCTGGGTGAGGCCGCCGAGGTGCTCCTCGGGGGCGTCCACGGTCAGCCGCTCGAACGGCTCGCACAGCTTGCCGTCGATGGTGCGGGTGACCACCTGCGGCTTGCCGACGGTGAGCTCGAAGCCCTCGCGGCGCATCTGCTCGACCAGGATGGCCAGGGCCAGCTCGCCTCGGCCCTGCACCTCCCAGGTGTCCGGGCGCTCGGTCGGCAGCACGCGGACGCTGACGTTACCGATCAGCTCCGAGTCCAGCCGGGACTTGAGCAGGCGGGCGGTCAGCTTGGTGCCGCCGCCGCGACCGGCCAGCGGCGAGGTGTTCACACCCATGGTCATCGAGATCGCCGGCTCGTCCACGGTGATCCTGGGCAGCGGCTCGGGGTTCTCCGCGTCGGCCAGCGTGTCGCCGATGGTGATATCCGGGATGCCCGCGATGGCGACCAGGTCGCCAGCGTGCGCCTCCTCGGCCGGGATCCGCTCGAGCGCCTCGGTGATCAGCAGCTCGGTGATGCGGACGCGCTGGGTGGAGCCGTCCTCGCGGCACCAGGCCACGGTCTGGCCCTTGCGCATCTGGCCGGCGTGGATCCGGCACAGCGCGATACGGCCGAGGAACGAGGACGCGTCCAGGTTGGTGACCAGGGCGCGCAGCGGGGCCTTCGGGTCGCCGGTGGGCGGCGGCACGTGGCGGAGGATGGTGTCGAACAGCGGGTCGAGGTTCTCGCTGTCGGGCATGCCGCCGTCGTCGGGCTGGCTCAGGCTGGCCTTGCCGGCGCGGGCCGAGGCGTAGACGACCGGGAGGTCGAGCACGGACTCGTCGGCGCCGACCTCGGTGGCCAGGTCGAGCAGCAGGTCGTGGGCCTCCTCGACGACCTCGGCGATGCGGGCGTCGGGTCGGTCGACCTTGTTCACCACGAGCATCACCGGCAGGCCGGCGGCCAGGGTCTTGCGCAGCACGAACCGGGTCTGCGGCAGCGGGCCCTCGCTGGCGTCGACGAGCAGCACCACGCCGTCCACCATCGACAGCGCGCGCTCCACCTCGCCGCCGAAGTCGGCGTGGCCCGGGGTGTCGACCACGTTGATGGTGACCACACCGTCGGGCGTCTGGCGACGCACGGCGGTGTTCTTGGCGAGAATGGTGATGCCCTTCTCGCGTTCGAGCTCGCCGGAGTCCATCACCCGGTCGACCAGCTCGGCCCGGGCGGCGAACGCACCGGACTGCCGCAGCATGGCATCGACCAGGGTCGTCTTGCCGTGGTCGACGTGCGCGACGATCGCGACGTTGCGCAGGTCGGTCCGAAGCTGCGCGGATGATGCCTGGACCGACGCGGTGGCCGTGGGCACGCGGGACTCCTAGAACTGGAAGACAGGAAGAGGGGGCTCCGGCGGAAACACCGCTCGTGGCCCTACCAAGGGTACCGGTTTGGCGACCGTTATCACGCAGTTGCCGCAGTGAGGTCAGCCTCACCCGTTTGTGAGGCCAGCCTCACCTATCCTGACAGGGCAGTCAACCCCTCAGGAGCCAGGCAGTGGGCAAGATCAAAGTGAAGAAGAAGTGCTGCCGGTCCCAGCCGCGCTGCGCACGGTGCCCGGTGCTCGCGCTGAAGGCGACGAGGGACAAGGCCGCTCGGAAGGCGGCCAAGAAGGCCGATAAGAAAGCCGCGAAGAAGCACAAAGCGGGCAAGAAGTCGCACTGACCTTCGGTTGCGAACGCCTACCGGTGCGAACGCCTGCCGGTGGTTCGGGGCCCGCCTACCGAGGACGTGAGCCGCGGCCGGGTGATCGGTAAGCGGGCACTGGTTCGTCGATCCGGTCCGTTCACACCACGGGCGAGGCCTCGTTGACCCTGGCCAGCTCCGCGGCCGTCATCGTCGCGTGGAACTCGATCACCTCGTAGTCGGCGAGGTGCTGGACGGCGAAGGGGTCGGTCGCCAGCAGGGCATCCAGCTTCCCCCTGGCCATGGGCCTGGCGATGATCACGCCGCCGACCCTGGGTTGCCGCCGACCCGAGGCAAGGAAGTACCCCGCGTCGTACTGGCGCTTGAGCCACTCGACGTGGTCAGGCAGCGCGTAGTCGATCTCGTCGAGCGGCTTGGTGTAGGTGATCAGCACGATGTACATGGTTCGACGGTAGCCCCGTGCCGGCCCCGAAACACGGTATGCTGCTTGGCTATGCGCAGTCTTCACACGTTCTGGTGGGCCGTCGACCGGCGGCCCTGAGACTGTGCTCTGACTCGACCACAGGCCGCCCGATGAGGCGGCCTGTGGTGTTTCTGCGGGGCAGCTCCCTCGGGTGGTCGCGAACCAGCCCGGAAGGACCTTCCAATGACCCGCCTGTCCGCCATCACCCCGTCCGGCCACGTGCAGTTGGGCAACTACCTCGGGGCCGTACGCCGCTGGGCCACGCAGGGCACCGAGCAGGACGTGTACTTCATCAGCGACCTGCACGGCATGACCACACCGCACAACCCGCAACGGCTCCGATCGCTGACCAGAGAACAGCTTGCCGTGCTGCTCGCGGCCGGCGTCGAACCGCGCAGCGTGTTCGTGCAGTCCGATCTCGTGCGCGAACTCGGCGCGCTCACCTGGGTGCTGGAGTGCACCTGCACCTACGGCGAGGCCGCCAGGATGATCCAGTTCAGGGAGAAGGCGGCGGGGCAGTCTTCGGTGCGACTCGGGCTGCTCACCTATCCGGTGCTGATGGCCGCGGACATCCTGTTGCAGGGGGCCGACGAGGTGCCCGTCGGCGAGGACCAGGCCCAGCACGTCGAGTTGGCCAGGGCGCTGGCCAGGCGGTTCAACGGCACCTACGGAGAGGTGTTCGTGGTGCCGAACCCGGTCACGCCGCCATCGGCCGCGCGGGTGCGGGACCTGTCCGACCCGAGCCGCAAGATGGCGAAGTCGGCAGAGGACTCGGCCGGGGTGGTCTTCGTGCTCGACCCGCCGGAGCTGGTCGAGCGCAAGGTCCGACGGGCGGTGACCGACAACCTCGGGCAGCTCAGGTACGCGCCGCAAACGCAGCCGGGACTGGCCAACCTGTTGGAGATCCTGGCCGCGTGCACCGGCAAGGCGCCGGCCGAGCTGGCCGACTCGGTCGGGTCCTACGCCGAGCTGAAGAACGCGGTCGCCGAGGCCGTGGTCGAGGAGCTGCGCCCGATCCGGGCGGCGACCATGGCGTTGCTCGACGATCCGGCGGAGCTGGACCGGATCAGGGCTGCCGGGGCGGTTCGGGCGCGGGAACGATCGCAGCACCGGCTCGCCGCCGCGTTGCGGCTGTCCGGCATCGGCTGAAGGTCGGCTGGCGGTTTCGGTGTCGTGGATCTGCCAGCGTCGGGTCCGCGACATCGAACACCGTCGCAGCACCGGCTCGCCGCCGCGCTGCGGCTGTCCGGCATCGGCTGAAGGTCTGCTGGTGGTTTCGGTGTCGTGGATCTGCCAGCGTCGGGTCCACGACACCGAAACCCGTCGCGGCTCGGTGGACGGGCCTCAGGTGCGACCGGAGTTTGCTCCGAGGAGTTCGCGCAGCGCGGGCAGCAGCACCCGGTCGGCGGGCAACCAGTCCAATTCGGACAGTTCGCCCGCGTCGATCCACCGCACCGCGCGGTGTTCGCGCGCCGATGGCTCGGCGTCGTCCACCAGCTCGGCCGCGTACACGCGCAGCAACAGCGCCTCCCGCAGCGGCAGATCCGGGCCGACCGGCTCGCCGGGCCGCACCCGCACGCCCAGTTCCTCGACGCACTCCCGGACGACCGCGTCCCGCTCCGACTCCCCCGGCTCGACCCGGCCGCCCGGCAGCTCCCACCGTCCCGCGTGGACGGCGGGAAAACCGCGCTGCTGCGCCAACAACCGTCCCGCGCGGACGATCGCCGCGCCGACCACGACCCGGCCGAGCGCCAGGTCTTCCGCGCGCCGCCGCGCGCCGGCGACCAGTTCGGTCAGCAGCCGCAGCATTGCCCGCCGCACCACCGTGATGTTCGCCAGCCTGCCGAGCGCCCCCGCCGGGGAAACCCACTCCGCCGACAACACCAGCAACGTGTCGGCTCCGGTCGGCACCAGCTCGGCGTGCACGTCGAGCGACCGCAGCGGACCGCCGACCAGCCGCAGCGCGACCTGCCGCTCGTCCGCCCGCACCACCCGCAGCCGCAGCCGACACGCCGACAGCTCGTCGCCTGGCGCGAGGACGGTGCTGTTCGCGTCACCGCTGCCGTTGGCCCCGCCGCCAACGCTGTCGGCGAGCCGGAGCCGCACGCCGGCGCGGGCAGCCGAGGCGACCACCTGCCCGCCGTCGAGCAGTGCGGCGGCGACGGTTCTCGGCGGGGCGTCGACCAGCGCGGTCGATCGAAAGACGGACACCTCACCGATCTTTCCAGGATCGCGTCAGAACGCCGGCCAGCGCACCTCGAACCGGGCCCCGCCCTCCGGGGACTCCCCGGCCCGGACGGTGCCGCCCCGGCGCCGCACCATCTGCGCCACCAGCGCGAGCCCGAGGCCCGAGCCGCCGGTCGACCTGCCCCGGTCGTCCTCGACCCGGTAGAACCGGTCGAACACTCGCTCGCGGTGCTCCGAGGGCACGCCGTGGCCGTCGTCGTCGACCAGCAGCCGCACCTCGCGCCCCGCCGGCAGCACCGACACCCGGACGGTCGCCTCGGCGTAGCGGACGGCGTTGCGCAGCAGGTTGGTCACCACCAGCTCGACCTCGGCCGGGGTCGCCTGCACCAGGCACGCCGACAGCGGCGCGTCCAGCCGGACGCTCGCCGCGTCCTGCCGCTCGATCACGGCCGTGGCGATCAGCACCAGGTCGACCGGCTCCGCCCTCGGCAGCTCGCCCGCGTCGGCGCGCGCCAGCCTCAGCAACGCGTCGACCAGGTCGGACAGCCGCTCCGACTCCTCGACCACCGACTCGAGCACCTCGAGGGAGAAGTCCGGGTCGGGATGCGCGACCGCCACCTCCGCCTGCGCGCGCACCGAGGCGACCGGGTTGCGCAGCTCGTGCGCGGCGTCCCCGGTGAACCGCCGGAGCCGCTCGGTGGCCACGTCCCGGCGGATCAGCAGGGCGTTGAGTTCCTCGGCCAACGCCCGCAGCTCGTCGCGCGCCTCGGGAATCGGCAGCCGCTGGCCGGTCGGCAGCGCACCTGCCGCCACGCGCATGCGCTCGACCGGCCGCAGCGAGGACCGCACGGCCAGCCAGGTCGCGAGGCCGACCAGCGCCGCGACCAGCATCGCGGCCAGCGCCAGCCAGCGGGTGCCGCGGTCGATCGAGCCGTAGAAACCGACCACCCCGGCTCCCGCGGCGACCAGCCTCGGCGTGCCGTTCTGGGCGATCGCCACCCGGCCGAGCCAGCGGTAACGGGTGTTGCCGACGTCCTTGAGCACCGACTCGCCGGCCAGCAGCGCGCGCACCTCCCTCGGCTCCAGCGGCGGGCTCGGCCTGCCGTCCAGCGGCTCGCCCGCCGTGTTCAGCAGCCGCAGCTGGCCGCCGAACTGCTCCTGCGGCAGCGGCTGGCCCGCCTCGACGCTGGCGACGGCCGCGGCCAGGTTGGGCTGGAGCACGTCGTCCGTCGCGTCGATCATGACCGTGCCGATGATGCTGCCGTTGAGACCGGTCACCGCGAGCAGGCACAGCAGCGTCGCGCCGGTCGCCACGACGGTGATGCGGAACCGGAGGGTGCGGCGCAGCCACCAGCCCCTCGGTGATTGCCTCATCGTCGCGGTGCCCCGCCGAGCCGCGTCGCCCCGCCGAGCGCGGCGTCCAGTTCGGGGGTGGACGCGATGTAGCCGTGCCCCCGGACCGTGCGCACGACCTCGCCTGCGCCGACCGCCTCCAGCTTGCGCCGCAGGTAGCCGACGTAGACCTCGACGGCGTTGCGGGTGGCCGCCTGCTCGTCGCCCCACACGATGCGCAGCAGCTCGTCCTTGGTGACCACGGACCCCGCCCGGCCGGCGAGGACGTCGAGCACCGCGTACTCGCGGGGGCTCAGCGCCACGGGCGCGCCGCCCCAGCTGACCTCGCGCACGGACTGGTCGACGACCAGCTCGCCGAGCCGCAGCCGCCGCCGGCCGCCGCCGGTGGAGTGCCGCCGCAGCAGCGCCCTGACCTGCGCGACCAGCACGACGAAGGAGAACGGCTTGACGAGGTAGCCGTCCGCGCCGAGGTCGAGGCCGTCGGCCTGGTCGACCTCGCCGTCCTTGGCCGAGAGCATCAGCACCGGGGTGCGCACGCCGTCGGCGCGCATCCGTTGCAGCACGCGGTATCCGGACAGGCCCGGCAGCATGATGTCCAACAGCACGACATCGAACGCGCCGGTCAGCGCCACGCGCAGCGCGTTGGGTCCGTCGGCGGCGGTGACCACCTCCATGCCCTCCGCGGCGAGGCCGCGCTCAAGCGCCCTGCGCACTCCGACCTCATCGTCTACAACGAGCACCCGTGGCCTCACGCCCCACAGCATGCCGCCCACCACCTCGAATCCGCGCGCCCTCTCAGCGCGATCTCAGCTTCTCAGCGCCATCTCAGCTTGGGGTGGGCAGGCTTTGTGATGTCGGCGGCATCGAGCCGGCCGACAGGAGGAGGGGACAAACGGATGAACAACAGGAAGGTGACGCTGGCCGTGACGGCCGCGGGTGTGGTCGCCGGGGTCGTCGGGCTCGGCATCGTGGCCAACCCGGCCGGCGCGGGCCCGGCTCCGACGCTGCCGAGCGTCAGTGCCGAGTCGCTGGTGCAGTCGGTGCTCACCGCGAAGCCGGCCGCGTTCGCCGGCTCCGTCGAGGTGACCAACAACCTTGGGCTGCCGGCGCTTCCCGGCATCCCGCTGACCGCCGACGGCGTCAACAAGGCGCGGGTGTGGTCGGACGGCCAGGGCAGGGCGCGGCTGTCGCTGCCGTCGGCGCAGTCCGAGCAGGTCTTCGTCGAGGACGGCAAGACCGTGTGGTCCTACGACTCGGCCAAGAAGACGGCCACCAAGTCGACCAAGGACGCCGCCAAGGATGGCGCCGGCAAGACGCCGCTCGACCAGCACGGCGACCGCGCGGCGAACCCGGTGACGGCGGCCGCCGACCTGATCACCGAGCTGCGCAAGACCAGCAACATCGCGGTCGACGGCACGGCGACGGTGGCGGGTCGTCCCGCCTACGAGCTGGTGCTGTCGCCGAAGCCGGACGAGCGGACGCTGCTGCGTGAGGTGCGCGTCGCGGTCGACTCGGAGCTGCGGATCCCGCTGCGCGCCGAGGTGCTGACCAACGGCACCAACGAGCCCGCCGTGCAGGTGGCGTTCGCGGATCTGACCGTCGGGAGCCAGGACGCGAGCCTGTTCACGTTCACGCCCCCTGCCGGCACGAAGGTCGAGGACAAGAACCTCACCGCGAAGGACCGCAAGACCGCAGAGGAAGCGAAGGACCAGGTGTCGCCGCAGGTCGTCGGCGACGGCTGGGACACCACGCTGGTCGGCCGCGTGCCGGCGGGCCTCCTGTCCGGGAACGCCACGGCGCCCAACGGGTCGACCAAGCACAACGGCCAGAACCCGGCCGCGCTGCTCAAGCAGTTCGGCATGCCGGTCAGCGGCGCGTGGGGCAGCGGCATCAAGATCAGCACCAAGGTGGGCACCGGACTGCTCACCGACGACGGCCGGTTCGCCGTCGGTGCGGTGCCGGAGCAGGTGCTGTACGAGGCCATTGGACAGGTCAAGTGACCGTCGAGGCCAACGAGCGGGCGGGGGTGGAGTCGGCGGTCGCCGGCTCCACCCCCGCCCGCGTGCTCGCTGCGCGGACCAGGGGGCTGCGCAAGACCTACGGCAGGACGGTCGCGGTCGACCGGGTCGATCTCGACCTGCCGGAGGGCGCGGTGCTCGGCATGCTCGGCCCCAACGGCTCGGGCAAGACCACCACGATCCGGATGCTGCTCGGGCTGACCCAGCCGACGGCGGGCGAGGTCGAGCTGCTCGGGCACGCGCTGCCCGGCGGGGCGGGGCACGCGCTGCCGCACGTCGGCGCGCTGGTCGAGGGGCCCGGCTTCCACCCGTTCCTGTCCGGCAGGGAGAACCTGCGCCGGGTGGGGGCGGCGGAACCGCTGCTCGCCACCGGCTCGATCCGCAAGGCTGTGGACGATGCGCTCGAACGGGTCGGGCTGGCCGCCGCGGCCGGCCGTAACTACCGGGGTTACTCGCTCGGCATGAAACAACGACTCGGCCTCGCCGCCGCGTTGTTGGTGCCGCGCAGGCTGATCGTGCTCGACGAGCCGACCAACGGCCTCGACCCGTCCGGCACCCGCGAGGTCCGCCAGGTGATCGCCGACCTGCACGCGGCAGGCGCCACGGTGCTGGTCTCCTCGCACCTGCTCGCCGAGGTGGAGGCGACCTGCACGCACGTCGCCGTGCTGCACCAGGGCACCGTCGTCGCGCAGGGCGAGCTGGCCGAGCTGTTGCAGGCGGGCAGTCCCGCGCTCCAGGTGTCCACCGAGGACATCTCGACGGCGCTCAACGCCCTGCGGGCGGCCAAGGTCTCGGCCCGCGCCGAGGGCGATGGCCTGCGGGTGGAGCTGACCGGCACGACCGCGCCGGAGGTGCTGCGGACGCTGGTGCAGGCGGGGGTCGCGGTGCAGGAGGCCCGCCGGCACCGGGCCGGGCTCGAGGAGCTGTTCGCCAGGCTGACCGAGTCGGAGCCGGCCGCCATCGACGCGGAGGAGCCGAGATGACGGCGACATTGGCCGGCACACCGGCGACTGACACATCTGTGGCTTACACATCTGCGGCCTACACATCTGCGGCTCACACATCCGCGACTGACACATCCGCAGCTGACACATCCGCAGCTCACACATCGGCGGCTGACACATCTGCGGCCTACACATGTGCGGCTCACACATCCGCGGCTCACACATCTGCGGCTGACATATCTGCGACCGTCACATCGGCCATATCGGCCACCGTCACATCGGCGCGGACCACCCACCGGACACCAGCCGCCATCGATTCAGGGGAGCCAGCATGACGGCGACATTGGCCGAGGCGTCGGCCCCGACCGAGGGCCGCGCGCCGCGCGCGCCGCTGACCCGGCTGCTGCGGTCGGAGCTGCGGTGGGTGCTGCGCCGCCCGAGGACGCTGATCGGGCTCGGCCTGCTCGGGCTGGCCCCGGTGGTGATCGGGATCGGCATCTCGCTCGCCACCGGTTCCGGCCGGAACGGACCGGACGCGCTGTTCGGGCTGTTGAAGGGCAACGGCCTGCTGCTGCCGCTGCTCACGCTGTTCCTGTCGATGCCGCTGTTGCTGCCGCTGGTCGGCGCGATGTCGGCGGCGGACGCGCTGGCCGGCGAGTCGGCCAACGGGACGCTGCGCGGGCTGCTGTTGGCCCCGGTCAGCCGGGTGCGGCTGCTCGGCGTGAAGGCGTTCGGGGTGGCCACGGTCACGCTGATCGCGGTCGCGATCATCGCCGTGGTCGGCGCGATCGCGGGGCCGCTGCTGCTCGGCGGGACGTCGATGCTGACGCTGTCCGGGACGACGCTGACAGTGCTGCCGAGCCTCGGCCGCGTCCTGCTCGCCGTGCTCTGGGTGACCGTGCAGATCTGGGCCGTCGGCGCGATCGCGCTCGCGATCTCGGCCTGCACCGAGCACCCGCTGATCGCGATGGCGTCCACGCTGGCCGGGCTGATCGTGTGCACGGTGCTGGAGAGCATCAGCAGCCTTGGCTGGCTGCAGCCGTACCTGCTGCCGGACAGCTGGGGCTCGATCGTCGACCTGGTGCGCGACCCGCTGGACATGTCGAGCCTGACCACCGGCACGTGGCGGGCGGTCTGCTACATCGTGGTCGGCCTGTCGCTGGCCACCGCCCGCATGGCGACGAAGGACGCCTGACGCGGGGCTCCTTAACGTCGTTAAGTGATCAAGGAACGGCGTTCAGGAACGATCAGGGGGCTGCGGTCAGGACGGCGATGCCCTCGGGATCGAGGGCGAGCCGGACGACGTCGCCAGGACCCGGCGCGCCCGCCACGGCGGCGACCGCCTCCACCTGCTCCGGCCCGGCCCCGGCTCCGGCCAGCCGGACCAGCAGGCGGACGTGGTCCCTGCGGTGCACGCGCTCGCGCACCTCGCCGGTCAGCCCGCCGGACGGGTCCACCCGCAGCGCGGCCGACCGCAGGCCCAGCTCGACCGGACCGTCCGGCACGTCCCGCAGCCGGACCGCGCCGAGCGCCGACCGCGCCATCCCCGCGCGGACCTCGGCCGGCAGCACCGTGCCGCAACCGAGGAACCTGGCCACCTCCTCGTCGGCGGGCCGCGCCCACACCCGCGCGGGCGGGCCGACCTGCCGGATCCGGCCCGCCTGCATCACGGCGACCCGGTCGGCCAGCGTGAACGCCTCGTCGTGGTCGTGCGTGACCATCAGCGCGGTGGCCCCGGCCGCCCGCAGCACCCTGGCCAGGTCCACCGACAGCTGCTCGCGCAGCGCCCGGTCCAGCGCGGACAGCGGCTCGTCCAACAACAGCAGCCTCGGGCGCGGCGCAAGCGCTCTGGCCAGCGCGACCCGCTGCTGCTCGCCGCCCGACAGCTCGGTGACCCGCCGCCGCCCGTAGCCGGAAAGCCCGACCAGAGCAAGGAGTTCGGCCACCCTGCGCAACCGCTCCTCCGCGCCCACCCCCCGCATCCGCAGCCCGAAGGCGATGTTGCCGGCGACGTCTCGGTGCGGGAACAGTTGGCCGTCCTGGAACACCAGCCCGAACCCGCGCCGGTGCACCGGCACACCCGACAGGTCGGCCCCGTCCCAGCGCACCGCGCCGCCGCTGGGCCGTTCCAGGCCGGCGACCGCGCGCAACAGTGTGGACTTGCCGCAGCCGGACGGCCCGAGCAGCGCGACGACCTCGCCGTCGGTGACCGTCAGGTCCACTGTGGACACAGCGGTGAATGAGCCGTATCGCACGGTCAGCTCGTCGATCTGCAAGGACATCAGAACTCCCCGACCGCACCGGCGCGGGTCGGCACCCGCAGCTTCTCGATCACCACGACCGCGACGATCGTGACCACCATCAACAGAGTGCAGGCGGCATAGGCCATCTGCCCGTTCAGCCCGCCGGGGCGGGCCATCAGCCTCGCCACCACGACCGGCAGCGTCGGCGCGTCCGGCCGGACCAGGAAGCTGGTCGCGCCGAACTCGCCGAGCGCGATCACGTAACCGAAACCGGCCGCGGCCAGCAGAGACCGGCCGGCCAGCGGCAGGTCCACCTCGCGCCACACCCGCAGCGGGCTCGCGCCGAGCGTGGCCGCGGCCTGGCGCAGCCGCTCGTCGATGGCGCGCAGCACCGGCAGCACCATGCGCACCACCAGCGGCGTCACCACCAGCGCCTGCGCGAACGGCACCAGCAGCGGGGACGTGCGCAGGTCGCCGGGCAGCGCGTCCATGGTGATCAGGTAGCCGAAGCCGACCGTCACCGCGGACACGCCGAGCGGCAGCATCAGCGCGGTGTCCAGCGCGGTGCCGAGGCCGTGCCCGGTCCTCCCCCGCCGCAGGCCGACCAACACGACCGCGGCGAACACCCCGACGAACAGTGCCAACAGCGTGGCGTCGGTGGCGGTGCGCAGCGAGTTCATCGCGGCGTCGAGCCCGGACACCGCGAGCGTGCCGTTCTGCCCGGTGCCCGACAGCGCCCGGTAGCCCGCCAGACTCCAACCGTCCGATGTGGACAGTGAGCGCAGCACCAGCCCGACGACCGGCACGAGCAGCGCGGCGACCACGGCGAAGGCCGCCGCGACAACGGCCCACTCCCCGCCGGTCGGCCGGCGCGCGGTCTCGGCCTTGCGGCGCAACCGAAGCGCGGTCTCCCGACGCCTGCGCGCCGCCGCGCCGAGCAGCAGCACCGCGACGACGGCGACGAACTGAAGCAGCGACAGCGCCGCCGCTCCGGACAGGTCGAACAGCTCCACGGTGCGCAGGTAGATCTCGGTCTCCAGGGTGCGGAACCGGCCGCCGCCGAGCACCAGCACCACGCCGAAACTGGTGGCGCAGAACAGGAACACCACGGCGGCGGCCGACGCGACCGCCGGGGCGATCGCCGGCAGCACCACCGAGGTGAAGGCCCGCCACCGCGACGCGCCGAGCGCCCGCGCCGCGTCCTCGGCCCTGCGGTCGGTGTGCGACCACAGGCCGCCGACCGTGCGGGCCACCACCGCCACGTTGAAGAACGCGTTCGCCAGCACGATCGACAGCACGCCGCCGTCCGGCCACAGCGCCCGGAAGGCCAGTCCAACCACGACCGTCGGCAGCACGAACGGCACCATCACGACCGTCCTGGCCAGCCCGATCCCGCGCAACGCGCAGCGGGCCAGCAGGAACGCCACCGGCAGGCCGGCCAGCAGCGCCAACACCGTCGAGGCGGCGGCCTGGCCGAGCGTGAACCCGACCAGCCGCCAGGTCTCGGACTGGCCAAGCGCGTCGAGCACGCCGCCCTTCGCCAGCCCGAGCCGAAAGATCGCCAGCACCGGCCAGGCGAAGAACACCCCGAGAAAACCCAGCGGCAGCAGGGCCGCGAGGCCAAGGCCGACGGCGGCTCGTCGCGTCAACGGAGCCTCGCCTCCGGCGGCGCGCTCAGCCCTGGACCAGGGTTCGCCACTGCTGGACCCAGTGCTCGCGGTTGGCCTGGATCTTGTCGGCCGGCAGCGCGGCGGAGTCCTTGGGCAGCGGGGCCGCCTTGGTCCACGCCTCCGGCAGCGCGACACCCTCGCGCGCCGGGTAGACGTACATCTGGTCGGCGACCTGCGCCTGGAACTTCTCCGACAGCAGGAAGTCCACGACCTTCTTCGCGTCGTCGACGTGCTTCGCGCCCGACAGCACGCCCGCGTACTCGACCTGGCGGTAGCAGGTGTCCAGCAGCGCCTTGGTGCGCGGCGTGCCGTCCTGGCCGATCTCGGCGGCGGGCGAGGACGCGTAGGACACCACGATCGGCCGGGGGCCCTTGCCAGCCGAGCCGGAGAAGTCCTGGTTGTAGGCCTCCTCCCAGCCGCTGACCACCTTGACGCCGTTGGCCTTCAGCTTCGTCCAGTAGTCCGTCCAACCGGACTCGCCGAGCTTGCCGATGCTGCCGAACAGGAAGGCCAGGCCGGGCGAGGAGGTCGCCGGGTCCTCGACCACGAGCAGGTCGCGGTACTTCGGGTCGGCCAGGTCCTGGTAGGTCTTCGGCTCCGGCAGGTTCTTCGCGGCGAACCACCCGGTGTCGACGTTCACGCAGACGTCGCCGACGTCGACGGCGGACAGCTTGTGGCTGCCGTCGGCGGCGTAGCGCTGCGGGCCCTTGTCGCCCTCGGGGCTCTGGTACTCCTGGAAGACGCCCTCGCCGAGCGCGCGGGAGGCGAAGGTGGAGTCCACGCCGTAGGCGGCGTCGCCGATCGGATTGCCCTTGGTGAGCACGAGCTTGTTGGTCAGCGCGCCCGCGTCGCCGCTCTTGAGCACGGTGACCTTGATGCCCGAGCTGCGCTGGAACTCGTCGATCACCTCCTGCTTGACCACGAAGGAGTCGTGCGTGACCAGCGTGACCGAGTGGTCGGTGCTCTGCGGCGAGTTCCCCGAGCTGCTGGAACTACCGGAACCGCCTGACAACGAGCAGCCGGCGACCAGCGCGAGCGCCGACGCGGCAGCCGCGGCGATCATGGTGCGACGAATCAAGGGGTCCTCCCGGTGTCGTGAACAAACGCTGACAGCGCGAACCGACACCGAGCCCTCCCTACACCGGCATGACCCGGATCAGGTATGGACGGTCGAAGGCTCGCGTTTAATGGCTCGACCCTGCAAGCAGGTCTCGTGCCGCCTTCCTCTCAGCCCGGCGCACCGGACTCCCGTGGCAAACGGGCAGCTTACGCCTCGCGTGCGCGGGCGCGTCGGGCCAGGATGAACGCATGGCCGAACTGCTGAGCGACGACCAGATCAACGACGCCCTCGGCGCGCTCCCGGAGTGGCGGTGCGTGGACGCAGCGCTGGTGCGCAGCGCCGAGCTGGCGAGCTTCCCCGACGCGATCCGCGTGGTGAACCGGGTCGCGGAGATCGCCGAGAACGACAACCACCACCCTGACATCGACATCCGCTGGCGCACCCTGGTGTTCCGGTGCAGCACCCACTCGATCGGCGGGGTGACCGCGTCGGACGTCTCGCTGGCCGAGGAGATCGACGGCGTGCTCGACGCCCTCAGCTAGGCGCCCTCAGCTAGGCGCTAGACACCGTGGCGGCGGCCTGCTGGTCCGAGGACGTCCTGGCCCGCAGGCCGACCGCGACGGCGACCAGCGTCAGCAGGCCGCACGCCGGGTACACCCAGCCCAGCGCCGAGAAGTACCAGGGGCGCGGGATGATCCAGATCGACGGCTGCGCCTTGAGCAGGAACGAGATCAGGTAGCTGCCGACGGCGAGCACCCAGAGGCCGGCGGTCCAGGCGACCAGCCGGTGTCCGCGCGCCCGCCCGTACAGCAGCCACATCAGGCCGGGGACCATCCACACCCAGTGGTGGCTCCAGGAGATCGGCGAGACCAGCAGGCCGAAGATCTGCACCGCCACGATGCCGGCGAGGGTGTCGCCGACCCGCAGCGCCGCGCGCAGCGCCCAGCCGAGCAGCACGGCGGACACGGCGACCGCGAGCAGCCACGGCAGTCCGCTGTCGACGTCGTAGCCCAGCGTCCTGGACAGCGCGCCGCGCAGCGACTGGTTGATCGCGGAGCCGACCGGTCCGACCCTGGTCGCGTCGCCGAGCAGCTGGAACCAGAACCGGTTGGACTGCCCCGGCGTGACCAGGTAGCCGAGCCCGACGGTGAGCAGGAACGCCGCGACGGACCAGGCCGCGGCCGCGAACCTCCTGGTGACCAGGAAGTACAGGCCCGAGATGGCCGGGGTGAGCTTGATGCCGGCGGTCACGCCGACGCCGAGCCCGGCCAGGCTCGCGCGCCTGCTGGCCATCGTGGCGAGCAGCACGGCGGCGAGCACCAGGTTGATCTGGCCGTAGTTCAGCGTGGTGCGGACCGGCTCGATCCAGACGGACAGCCCGGTCCACAGCATCGCGCGCCGCCGCCACAGGTCGGGGTCGACGTCCCCGACGTCCCCGACGTCCGCGGTGCTCCCGGTGCTCTTGGCGATCAGCCGAAGCGCGCAGCGCACCAGCCACCACAGGCAGGCGAGCGAGACGAGCTGCCAGAACCAGCGCGCGACCGTCCAGGAGACGACGGAGAGCGGCACGAACACCAGCGCCGCGAACGGCGGGTAGGTGAACGGGAGGGCGAACTGGTCGGAGAACTCCCGCAGCCGCCAGTCGTAGAGCTGGCCGGTGAAGATCTCGGGCGAGGCGTTCCGGTAGACCATCAGGTCGACCATGGTCATCTTCTGTTGGAACGTCACCATCACGAGGTGGCCGAGCACGGACAGGGCAAGCAGCCACGGCGCGACGGCGAGCACGCGAGCTTCGACGGCACGCAGATTCACGCGTGTCACGGTACCGGTCCGGGCGGTGGCGCCCCGGCACAGGCGGTGGCCAGCGGGTTGTCCGACATGCCGGAACTGTGAAGTAGCCGACTTTCGCAGCACGAAGCGGTGGCCGCGGCGTCTTCAGAGGTGGGAGTCAGTGAACAAGGGGAAAACATGATCAACACCGTCAACGCCGCCGATGTCAACGTTGTCGACCAGCCGCGCGCCGGCCGGATCGCCGCCCTGGCCGCCACGCTCGGGCTCATGGTCGCGATGGTCGCGCTGCTGCTTGGCGCCGCCGCGCTGCCCGCGATGGCCGACACCACCGCGCCGACCACGACCACGCCGGGTCAGGTCGCCGACGGCACGGTCAAGGCGGTGCACAGCTCCAACGGGGACATCGTGGTCGGCGGCCTCGCGGCCATCGTGATGCTCAGCATCGCCGGCGCGGTGCTCTGGCACACCGCCCGCACCCGCCACAACCACTGAGCGCGCCTCAGCCGCCGGGCAGGTGGTACCTCAGCGGCTCCGGCTTGCCGATCCCGGTGAACGGATCGCGGCAGGCCTCCTGAGTGCGTTCTCGTACGCCTTGAGCAGGCGGCGCGCGTTCGCCGGCGATCGCAACAGGTAGGAGCCCTCACGCAGAGCGGCGTAGTCCTCGGCGGGGACGAGGACGGCGTTCCCGTGCTTGGAGACGATCTCGACAGCCTCGCGGTCGTCGTTGACCTTCTTGAGTAGCGAGAACAGTTCCCTGCGCGCCTCGCTCGCGGTAATGGACACGACGACACCTCCACCTAGTGACACCTAATACCGTGCCACTCTGGCAGCGGCCGGGCCAGCCACCGGCCGACCTCCGACCTCGTGCTCTGACTCGCCCGAATCGCTATCGTTTAGCCATGACCGCACTGCCGGACTGGATGCGCCCTCCTCACGAGGAAGGGTGGTTCGCGGAGGATCTCGACCACCTCCCGGAAGCGCCGCGTCACACCGAGCTGATCGATGGAGCCCTCGTCTTCATGATGTCGCCGCAGCGGATCTGGCATGCCCGCGTCGTCACCGCCCTCACCACTGCGCTTGCCGCTCAGCGGCCCGACGGCGTCGAGGTCGACAGGGAAGTGACCATCCGGCTGGACGAACGAAATCGACCAGAGCCGGACATCATCGTGACGACCGCCTCGGTCGACTACAACCGCACGTGGTTCGACCCGGCTGACGTTCTCCTCGCCGTGGAAGTGATCTCGCCGGAATCAGAGCACCGCGACCGGACCGTCAAGCTGCGCAAGTACGCCGAGGCGGGCATCGCACACTACTGGCTGGTCGAGGACGAGAACGACCGGCCAGTAGTGCACGTGTACGAGTTGGATGTCCCGACCAGCTCCTACGTGCCGGTCGCCATCGTTCGCGGCATGCTGGAACTCACCGTGCCGTTCCCGCTGCGGCTGGACCTGGACGCGCTGCTCTAGACGTTGAACCTGAACTCGACGACGTCGCCGTCGGCCATCACGTAGTCCTTGCCCTCCATGCGGACCTTGCCGGCCGAGCGGGCCGCCGCCATGGAACCGGCCTCCGTCAGGTCGGCGAACGAGACGACCTCCGCCTTGATGAAACCGCGCTCGAAGTCGGTGTGGATCACGCCGGCGGCCTGCGGGGCGGTCGCGCCCTGCGGGATGGTCCAGGCCCGCGACTCCTTGGGGCCCGCGGTCAGATAGGTCTGGAGACCGAGGGTGTGGAAGCCCGCCCTGGCCAGCGAGTACAGGCCCGGCTCGTGCTGGCCGATCGACTCGAGCAGCTCGCGCGCGGACTCCTCGTCCAGCTCCAGCAGCTCGGCCTCGACCTTGGCGTCCAGGAACACCGCGTCGGCCGGGGCGACCAGCTCGCGCAGCTCCTTGAGCCTGGCCTCGTCGGTGAGCACGGCCTCGTCGGCGTTGAACACGTACAGGAACGGCTTGGTGGTCAGCAGGTTCAGCTCGCGCAGCAGCTCGCCGTCCACTTCGGACCTCGCCTGGAACATCGTCCTGCCGGCGTCCAGCAGCGCCTTCGCCTGCTGCGCCGCCTCCAGCATCGGACGGCGGTCCTTCTGCGTGCGGGCCTCGCGCTCGATGCGCGGGATCGCCTTCTCCAGCGTCTGGAGGTCGGCGAGAATCAGCTCGGTGTTGATCGTCTCGATGTCGCTCGACGGGTCAACCCTGCCGTCGACGTGCACCACGTCCGGGTCGTCGAACACCCGGATGACCTGGCAGATCGCGTTGGCCTCGCGGATGTTGGCGAGGAACTTGTTGCCGAGCCCCGCCCCCTCGGACGCGCCCTTGACGATGCCGGCGATGTCCACGAAGGACACGACGGCCGGCACCAGCTTCTCCGAGCTGAACACCTCGGCCAGCTTGGCCAGCCGCTCGTCGGGCAGCGGCACGACGCCGACGTTGGGCTCGATGGTCGCGAACGGGTAGTTCGCGGCCAGCACGTCGTTGCGGGTCAGCGCGTTGAACAGGGTCGACTTGCCCACGTTGGGCAGCCCGACGATACCGAGGGTGAGGCTCACGTCGGGCGAGTCTACGGCGTCGGCCGGGACCGCCGGCCGAGGCGACCGCGATTCGGGGCGCGCCGGGGCCTGGGACGCGGCCGGGCCAATGCCGATGGTCCGGCACCGGCCCGGCCTGACAGCGCGTCCCGCCCGGCGTCCCCGCTGGGCGTCCCCGCTCGCGCCGTGGTCAGCGGAAGTCCGCCGCGCGGTTGGCCGCCCAGTCCGCGTAGCCGAGCGGCGCGCGGCCGGTCACCTCGCGGACCCACGGCGACAGCTCCGGCGTCGCGTCCACCATCGCGGCGAACAGCGCCAGCACGGCGTTCGCCACCTCGACGGGCACGTGCGAGTCCAGCAGCTCCTGCCTGGCCTCCTCGGTCGGCTGCTCCTGGAAGGTCAGCTCGCGGCCGAGCACGTCGCCGAGGATCCGCACCCGCTCCTGCGTGCTCAACGGCTCCCCGCCGGTCAGCTCGTACGCCCTGCCCTCGTGCCCGTCCTCCAGCAGCGCGTGGACGGCGACGGCGGCGATGTCTCGCTCGTCGATCGGCGCGCTGACCGCCCTGCCGTAGGGCGCGCGGACCACGCCGGTCGCCCTGATCGCCGGGGCCCAGCGCAGGTCGTTGACCATGAACGGCCCCGGCCGCAGGAAGGTCCACGCCAGCCCCGACGCGGTCACGGCCTGCTCGACGGCGGCGTGCCGGTCGCCGAGGGCGCCGCCGTCCTGGTCGGACACCGCAGCCGCGGACAGCAGCACGACGCGCTCGAGCCCGGCGGCGGTCGCCGCGTCGAGGAAGCCGCCAGCGTGGCCGGGCGTGGGAAACAGGAAGGCGCGGTCGACGCCGTTCAGCGCGGCGGGCAGCGTCGCGGGCTCGGTCAGGTCGGCGCGCACCACCTCGACGCCGCTCGGGAACTCGGCCCCCGCCGGGTTCCGGCTGGTCACGCGGACCGTCTCGCCCGCGTCGAGCAGTTGTGCCAGCACGTTCCGACCGACGTTGCCGGTCGCCCCAGTCACCAGGATCACGATCGCTCCAATGTTCGGCTATCCAAACACTTCGGATATCCGAAACATTACACTGACGCCGTGACGCCCGACGACTCCCCCGCCGAGCCCCGAGTTCCCCGGCCCGACGAGGTCAGGGAGGCGATCGGCTTCGTGCCGCTGCTGGCGGCCTACTTCCGGCGCGCGCACAGCGACATGCCCGAGGAGCTGACCGGGATCTTCCAGAGCCACCGGCTCACCGCGCGGCACGGCGCGGTGCTGCCGCAACTCGTGGTCGACGCCGGGCTGAGCGTCGGTGAACTGGCCGAGCGCATGGGGTTGTCGCTGTCGACGACCAGCGAGCTGGTCGGCGACCTCAGCCGGGCCGGGCTGGTGGAACGGCGCGAGGACCCGGCCAACCGCAGGCGCACGCTGGTGTCCCTGGCCGAGTCGCAGCGCGGCGTCGTCGAGGGCTTCGTCGCGGTGCGCGCAGCGCCGCTGATCCGCGTCCTGGCTGACCTGTCGCCGAGGGACCGCGCCGGGTTCGTCGCCGGCCTCACCGCCTGGGCCCACGAGGTTCGGCACTGGCAGTCGCCCGGCCCCGCGGACTGACGGCGGCGGTCGCCGCCCCGCCACAAAACCGCCGTGTCTGATTTCCGCCAGCCTGGCCGCGTCGGTGCTGGCACGATCGTGTTGTGTTTGTCGATACCGAACGTGCCTACCGGGCCGTCAGCGCCCGCGACGCCCGCTTCGACGGCTGCTTCATCACGGCGGTGCGGACCACCAAGATCTACTGCCGGCCGTCCTGCCCCGCCGTGACACCCAAGCAGCGCAACGTCGAGTTCTACCCGACCGCCGCCGCGGCGCAGTCCGCCGGTTACCGGGCCTGCCGACGCTGCCTGCCCGACGCCGTGCCCGGCTCGCCGGAGTGGGACCTGCGCGCCGACCTGGCCGCGCGCGCCATGCGGCTGATCTCCGACGGCGTGGTGGAACGCGACGGCGTGCCCGGCCTGGCCACCAGGCTCGGCTACTCCGAGCGGCACCTCACCAGGGTGCTCACCACCGAACTCGGCGCTGGACCGTTGGCGCTGGCCAGGGCGCACCGCGCGCACGCGGCCAGGCTGCTGATCGAGACCACCGACCTTGCCTTCGGCGACGTGGCGTTCGCCGCGGGCTTCGCCAGCATCCGGCAGTTCAACGACACCATCCGCGCGGTGTTCGCGGCGAGCCCGTCTGAGCTGCGCAGCACGGCGAGCCGGCGCGGTCACGGGCCGGGGCCGACGGCCGGCCGGATCTCGCTGCGGCTGCCCTACCGGCCGCCTCTGGACGCGGACGGGCTGCTGGCGTTCCTGGCCGCGCGGGCGGTGCCCGGTGTCGAGCACGTGGCGGACGGCAGCTACGGCAGGACGCTGCGGCTGCCGCACGGCCCGGCCACCGCGCTGCTGACCCCGGTCGACGGGCACGTCGACACCACCCTGCGCCTGCACGACCTGCGCGATCTCGGCAGCGCCGTGTCCAGGCTGCGCAGGCTGCTCGACCTGGACGCCGACCCGGCCGCCGTCGACGAGGTGCTCGGCAGGGATCCCGCGCTGGCGCCGTCGGTCGCGGCCGTGCCCGGCATCCGGGTGCCCGGCAGCGTGGACGGCCAGGAGATCGTGCTGCGCGCGATGATCGGGCAGCAGATCTCGGTCGCGGCGGCGCGCACGGCGCTCGCCCACCTGACCATGGCGCTCGGCGAGCAGCTGGAGACACCGGAGGGGCAGCTCACCACGCTGTTCCCGACCGCGGCGGCGATCGCGGAGCGCGGCGCGGAGGTGCTGCGCGGGCCGAAGCGGCGCATCGATACCGTGCTGGCGGTGAGTTCCGCCATCGCGGACGGCAGCCTGGCCGTGCACGTCGGCCGGGATCCCGACGAGTTGCGGGCCGACCTGGTGTCCTTCGCCGGTATCGGCCCATGGACGGCCGGGTACGTGCAGCTGCGGGTGCTCGGCGCCCCTGACGTGTTGTTGACCTCGGACCTGGCGCTGCGCAAGGGCGCCGAGACACTTGGCCTGCCGGCCACCCCCGACGGTCTCGCGCGGCACGCGCGCGGCTGGCGGCCGTGGCGTTCCTACGCAGGCATGCATCTGTGGCGGGCCGGCGCGGCCGCCGCCACCGACATCAGGAGGACAGCGTGAGCAAGGCAAGTATGTCCACTGTGGACACTCCGATCGGCCCGTTCACCGCGATCGTCGCCGAGGACGGCGCGGTGCTGGCCAGCGGCTGGACGGACACGGCGGACGAGCTGCTGCCGCAGGTGTCCCCGAAGCTGCGACCCTCGGTGCTGTCGGTGCGTCCCGAGCTCGGCGCGGTGACCACGGCGGTGCGGGAGTACCACGCGGGCGATCTCGGTGCGGTGGACGGCATCGAGGTGCGGCAGCGGTCCGGGGAGTTCATGGAGGCCGCCTGGACGGTGCTGCGGACCGTGCCGGCCGGGCGGCCGATCACCTACTCGGACTACGCCGCGCTGGCCGGGCGGCCCTCGGCGATCCGCGCGGCGGCCTCGGCGTGCGCGCGGAACGCGGCCGCGCTGTTCGTGCCGTGCCACCGGGTGCTGCGGCTCGGCGGCAAGCTGGGCGGCTTCCGGTGGGGGCTGGACGCGAAGCAGTGGCTGCTCGCGCACGAGAGCGCCGCATAGGCCGCGTAGCCGACGGGGTTCGGCGGTCGACCCGGGCACGCGGTCGACCGCCGAAACCCTTGGGCCGGCTCAGCGGCCGCCGTGCGCCATGCGCAGGACGTCCAGTGCCGTGTCCAGCTGGTCGAGGGTGATCCGGCCTGCGTCGACGTGACCGCGCTCCAGCACCACCTCGCGAATCGTCCTGCGCTCCTTGAGGGACTGCTTCGCGATCGACGCGGCCTCCTCGTAGCCGAGGTAGCGGTTCAGCGGCGTGACGATCGACGGCGAGGACTCCGCCAGCTCACGCATCCGCACCACCTGCGGTTGCATGCCCTCGATCACCTTGTCCGCCAACAGACGCGCCACCGCCGCCAGCAGCCGCGCCGACTCCAGCACGTTGCGGGCGATCACCGGCAGCATCACGTTGAGCTGGAAGTTTCCCTGCGTGCCGGCGAAGGTGACCGCGGCGTCGTTGCCGATCACCTGAGCCACCACCATCATCGTCGCCTCGGGGATCACCGGGTTCACCTTGCCCGGCATGATCGACGAGCCGGGCTGGAGGTCGGGCAGCGCCAGTTCGCCGAGCCCGGTCCTCGGGCCGGAACCCAGCCAGCGCAGGTCGTTCGCGAGCTTGAACAGGCTCACCGCGACCGTCTTCAGCTGACCGGACGCCTCGACGACCCCGTCCTGCGCGGCCTGCGCCTCGAAGTGGTCGCGGGCCTCGGTCAGCGGCAGGCCGGTCAGCCCGGCCAGCTCCGCGGCGACCGCGGCGCCGAAACCCTCCGGCGCGTTCAGGCCGCTGCCGACGGCGGTGCCGCCGATGGGCAGCTCGCCTAGCCTGCCGAGCGTGCCCTCGAGGCGCTCCACGCCGTAGCGCACCTGCGCCGCCCACGCGCCCGCCTCCTGGCCGAGCGTGATCGGCACGGCGTCCATCAGGTGCGTGCGGCCCGACTTCACCACCTCGGCCCACTCCAGCGCCCGCGCGGCCAGGACGTCGGCCAGGTGCCGCAGCGCCGGCACGACGTCGGTCACGACGGCCTCGGTCGCGGCGACGTGAATGGTGGTGGGGAAGGTGTCGTTGGACGACTGCGACGCGTTGACGTGGTCGTTGGGGTGCACCTCGCGGCCGAGCCGCCTGCTGGCCAGGGTCGCGATGACCTCGTTGGCGTTCATGTTCGACGAGGTGCCGGAGCCGGTCTGGAACACGTCGATCGGGAAGTGCGCGTCGTGGTCGCCCCGCGCCACCTCGTCGGCTGCGGCCGCGATCGCCTGTGCCAGCTCGGGTTCGAGCACGCCGAGGCGCTCGTTCACCCGCGCGGCCGCGGACTTGAGCAGCCCGAGCGCCCTGATCTGCGCCCGCTCCAGGCCGCGCCCGGAGATCGGGAAGTTCTCCACCGCGCGCTGGGTCTGCGCCCGCCACAGCGCGTCGACCGGCACCCTGACCTCGCCCATGGTGTCGTGCTCGACGCGGTACTCCTGTTCAGCCATACCTCCGAGTTTGGACCCTTCGAATCCGCTGTGCGCGGTGGCCTTGACCACCTAAGGTCGATGTTGTTCCTGCACTGCCATCCACCGCTTGGCAGAAAGGCGGATCCTCGTGGGCGCAGAGGCTCTGGATGTGGACCTGCTCATCGTGGGCGCCGGGCCGACCGGCCTGTTCGCGGCCTACTACGCCGGGTTCCGCGAGCTGTCGGTCGCGCTGGTCGACGCCCTGCCGGAGGCCGGCGGACAGGTCACCGCGATGTACCCGGAGAAGATGATCCTCGACGTGGCCGGCTTCCCCGCCGTGCGTGGCCGAGATCTCATCGACGCGCTGGTCGAGCAGACCAGCCAGTGGGACCCCACCTATCTGTTGGGCCGCCAAGCTCGCACACTGTCCACTGTGGACGACCGGCTGCACGTCGGCCTCGCGGACGGCAGCGTGGTCCGGACCGGCGCGGTGCTGATCACCGCCGGCATGGGCGAGTTCACGCCCCGCCCGCTGCCGGCTGGCGACGGCTGGCTCGGCCGGGGCGTCGTGAACTTCGTGCCCGTCCTCGAGGCGCACCGCGACCAGCACGTCGTGGTGGTCGGCGGCGGCGACTCGGCGTTCGACTGGGCGCTGGCGCTGCACCCGATCGCGGCCAGCGTCAGCCTGGTGCACCGGCGGGCGAAGTTCCGGGCACACCCGGCGACGGTGAGCCAGGTGCGGGAGCTTGGCGTGCCGATCATCACCGACGCCGAGGTGACGGCCCTGCGCGGCGACGACACAGGCCTGCGCGAGGTCGAGGTCGTGGTCGGCGGCGCCGACCACAAGGTGCTGCCGGCGCAGACCGTGGTGGCCGCCCTCGGGTTCACCACCGACCTCGGGCCGATCGAGACCTGGGGCATCGAACTGGACCACCGCGCCGTGCGGGTGGACACCACCATGCGGACCGCGCGGGACCGCGTCTACGCGGCCGGGGATGTCGCCGCCTATCCCGGCAAGGTGAAGCTGATCGCCACGGGTTTCGGCGAGGCGGCCACCGCGGTGAACAACATCGCCGTCGCGCTCAATCCCGAGGCGCACCTGTTCCCCGGCCATTCCAGCAACGCCGGATAGCGCACCGGACCGGATTTTCGGCGGCTTTCCACCGCGCGGCCGAGGACAACCGAAATGCTGTGCCGAAATCGACACGGAGAATGCGCACGCCGACCCGCCCGACGACTGGTCCGGGCTGGTCGACCGTGCAGGGTTTCCGTTGTGCAGGGATTATCCGTGGTGCGGGGATCTTTCCGTCTGCCGAGAAGGTCCGATGGAGCAGGCCCGGCGGCTTCGGCACGGGGCGCGGGCCGGCCGCCGGTCGGACTCAGCCGCCGGTGGTCTGGGTGATCCAGTCCACGTAGGCGGTGACGTTGGTGTAGATCGACGGACCGGTGGCGCAGGTGGAGTCGCCGTTGCCGCTGCGGCTGGTGTCGCCGATCAGCTGCCAGCCGCCGCCTGCCTGCACGATCTGCGGGCCGCCCGAGTCGCCGTAGCAGGCGCCCGCGGTGCCGCCGGGGTTGCTGGTGCACAGCTCGACTGAGCCGTCGATGCCGGTGCACTGACCGGCGTCCAGCACCGAGACGTCCAGCTGCTGAAGGGTTTGCGGGGCGCCGCAGGCTCCGGGCTGCGAGCAGGTCTGGCCCCAGCCGATGATCCGCGACTGCGTGCCGACCTGCGCGCTGCCTGCGATCGAGATCGGCGCGGCCTGCACCGGCGCGGCGAGGTGCACCAGCGCGATGTCGTTGCCGGCGCCCTGGCCGTCGTAGTTGGGGTTCGGGATCAGGTCGGACACCTGGGCGACCTCGCCGCCCTGGGTGCGGTCCGTGCTGCCGATCCGCACCTGCACGTTGCCTGCGGACTCGTTGACCACGCAGTGCGCCGCGGTCACCACCCAGTCCGGTTTGATCAGGGAACCGCCACAGAAATGGTCGCCGCTGGCGTTCTGTAGGGACACCATGAATGAATACGTCTGGTCGGCGTCGCTGCCGCCGACGATGTGCGGATGGTTGCCGCCCGCCGCCGAGGCCGGCGCCGCGAGGCCGAGAATCGCGGTCGCCGCCGCAAAGACTCCGATTACCAGAGAACGTGCCCGCATGGTCACTGTCCTTTCCTGCCCGGCGCAGGGTGGCCGGGTGCCAAGAAAGATATTCAGCCGACCTTCGGGACGTGAACCTACGTTGGTAGGTAAGTTATGTTGAATTTTACTTGTCTTTACACAGTCAACGCCGGGTGAACGATCTTGTTCACCCGGCGTTGACTGTGCCGCTTCCCTGCCCTACGGCAGCAGCCCTGCCCTACGGCAGCGGGGGCAGCGCGTTCTCGTCCTCGCTGAACCGGTCGAAGTCCACCGAGGCGTACTCGCGCAGCTTGGTCAGCCGGTGGAACCCGTCGATCATCCGCACGGTGCCCGACTTGGACCGCATCACGATCGACTGGGTCGTGCAGCCGCCCGCCCGGTAGTGCACGCCGCGCACCAGGTCGCCGTCGGTCACGCCGGTGGCGCAGAAGAACACGTTGTCGCCGCCGACCAGGTCGTTGGTGTCCAGCACCCGGTCGAGGTCGTGGCCGGCGTCGAGCGCCTTCTGCCGCTCGTCGGCGTCCTTGGGCCACAGCCTGCCCTGGATCGCGCCGCCCATGCACTTCAGCGCGGCGGCGGCGATGATCCCCTCCGGGGTGCCGCCGATGCCGACCAGCAGGTCGACGCCGGTGCCGGGCCGAGCGGCCGAGATCGCGCCAGCGACGTCGCCGTCGGACACGAAGTGGATCCGCGCGCCAGCCTCCCGCACGTCCGCGACCAACTGCTCGTGCCTTGGCCGGTCCAGGATGCAGACCGTCACGTCGGAGACCCCGCTGTGCTTGGCCTTGGCCACCCTGCGGATGTTCTCCGCGATCGGCGCGGTCAGGTCGATGACGTCGGCGGCCTCCGGCCCGACGGCCAGCTTCTCCATGTAGAACACTGCGGACGGGTCGAACATGGCGCCCCGCTCGGCGACCGCGAGCACCGCGAGCGCGTTCGGCATGCCCTTGGCCATCAGCGTCGTGCCGTCGATCGGGTCGACCGCGACGTCGCAGTCGGGGCCGTCGCCGTTGCCGACCTGCTCGCCGTTGTAGAGCATCGGCGCGTCGTCCTTCTCGCCCTCGCCGATCACCACGACGCCGCGCATCGAGACCGTGCCGATGAGCTTGCGCATCGCGTCGACGGCCGCGCCGTCGCCGCCGATCTTGTCGCCCCGGCCGACCCAGCGGCCGGCGGCCATCGCGGCCGCCTCGGTGACCCGGACGAGTTCGAGCGCCAGGTTCCTGTCGGGCGCTTCCCTACGGCGCTCGGCGCCCGTGGAACGGGCCTCGGAACTACTGCTGGACGTGCTCATTCCGCCTCCTGGGTCGGTTCGGCAGATCACTGCTGACCGGCTCGATCGGTACTGGACCGTATTGGAATCCTCCCAGATCGTCCCTGCCAGGGACGGGTCCGCCCACCCGGGGGTGAGCAGCACCGATCCAGACGACTTGAGACGATGTACGGGTGGTTCAGGCGCCGTCAGACGAGTCCCCCCAGCCGAGTTCGCCTACGCCGACGCGCAGCCGGATGGCCAAAACGGCGCGCGACATGGTGTTGTCGCTCGTCGCGCTGATCGTCGTGCTCATCGCGCTCGGCAGCCTCGGCCGTGGCTGCGCGTTCAGCCCGGGTGGCCCCAAGGTCGACCCGAAGGCGGTGCCGACCGTCGACCAGCACGCGGAGCTGCGCGACGCGGCCGGCATCGTCGGCTTCCCGGTGCGCGACCCGAACGCGCCCGCCGGCTGGCGGGTCAACAGCGCGCAGACGGCCGCCACCCCGTCGGGCGCGTCCTCGGTGCAGGTCGGCTGGCTGACCGCGGGCGGCCGCTACCTGCGGCTGGCGCAGTCCTCGGCACCGCTGGACGAGCTGGTGCGGTTCGAGGGCGGCCTGGACCGCAACGCGGCCGTGCCGGCCGACGGCAGCCTCCAGGTCGCCGGCCGGACCTGGACGGGCTACCCGGGCCAGCACGACGAACGCGCCTGGGCGACCGACCTGGACGGCGTGCGGGTGTTGATCACCGGCAGCGGCACGCAGGACGAGGTGCGGGCCCTCGCCTCGGCCGTCCAGGACTCCACGGTGCTGCCGAGCACCCGGTAGCCAGCTTGGTCGCGCACAGCTTGGTTTGCCCACTGGTTGGTTTGCCCACTGGTTGGCTATCCGCAGCTTGGTTTGTCCACAGCGTGGTTGTCCACAACACACCTGGTTGTCCACAGCCGACCGGACTTCGCCGCCGTCTGCCGATGATCGCCGATAGGCTGGCCAAGGGCACGGCCCCCCAGGGCAATGCCACTTACTTAGC